>CAWAVD010000029.1:0-40266 GCA_963785375.1 Sulfurovaceae bacterium | reverse complement strand
TAACTTTATGAGGTTTTCAGTTTTTCTAAGAATCACAGTCTAAAATCTTTTTAGGCAGATTTTTTCACACATAGCATTATATATTTTGAAATGGATTTATGTTCTCCTTCTTCATATATATATTCCAAGTATGTATCTTTGATTATTTCAGCACCTATCATATCAGTGGTTACTAATTTTCTTAGTATTGATTCATTTTTTTTATTAACCCTCATGAAAATACTTAGCAGTGAATTTTCTTGCATATCTGACCATATTTGTTTTAGATATGCATATTCTTTTTCTTTATCCCTTTTTTCAAAATGAATCATTGAATCTAGTAGAATAATGGGATATTTCGAGTACTCTTTAAAGGAGTAAATATCTGTAACTAACCCAGAAACATTGAGCTTTTCTTCCTTCGCCCTCTGAAGCATTTGATCGATCCCAACTTGTGAATTATCAATTCCAGTAACCCTATAACCCATTTTTGCCAATGGAATTGAATCCCTTCCTTGACCACATCCAACATCTAATAGTATACTTTTGGGTTCATATTCAGCAAAAAATTCTATCAATTCTTTATATGGTTTACCAAAGAGGTCTGCTGTTTGATAGTATTTATTGTAATCTGACATTACTATTCCCTGCTAAGTATTTGTTAAATGGACAAAGTGCTTCCATTGCGTTATTTTACTACTAAAAGTATATCAGAATTGTCTTGTTTAAAAACCTCATAAAATATATAACTTTATAAGGTTTTCTGCCATGTCTTTTTGTCACTAAAATTTGTAGTGTATTTTATTGGAATCGACAAATGATTTCCCTAAAATCAAGGAATAGTAAGGCCTTGCCTAATTTTTTTGATACCCTTAAAGCGCTTCCTGTGAAGCACTTCCTCCCCCAGTTTCCCTATTTACCTTAGCAGAGATCAGTTCTATAGAAAAGAGCACTTCCTCGAACTGATACCCGTCTTTTTCATCCACATCATCCTTACCATAGACACTTTCTTGTAGATACGCAACACGTTCTCTCAATTCTCTTACATCATCAAACAATATACTATTCCCTAGTTTTGCCATTATAAGATAATAACACATACTATCAATTTCTGCACGCGCTTGCTCTAGGTTTTGGATTATTTCTTTGACTTCTTTTTTCATTAATTTTCCTTTTTGTGGGGATTGGAGTTCTAGAGGATTCTATCTCTCTAGACCTCTTCCTTTTGGTTGTGGTTGTTGCGCCTTTTCATCTTCTAGGACGGAAGGAATACGGCTCTCTTGTTCCTTTGGCTTTGGAGTTTTGGCTGGAGCTTTTTCTGCCACAGCCTTTTTAGCTTCTTTCTTTTTGGCCGCTAGAACTTTCACTGCTTCGGCTTTCTTTCCTACTAATGCCGTCTTGACTTTTTCCTGTTCTAGTACCTTTTTCTTTCTGAGTTCATTTATCTTTTCAGATACCTGTTTTATCAGCTCTCCAATTTTTGTAACAACAGCTCTAACGCTTTTTGTATCTTTTCTAGTGCTTCTAGCATTGGATTCTCCTGTGATTCTTCGCCTTGCAGCGTCGCCAATAACTCCTGTAGCAAGGCTATTGTCTCCGTATTCTCTTTCCTTAATGTTATCAACTGGTTGTTCGTCTCTACGCCCAATTGTTTTATTTCTCTCGTCTCTGTCTCGTTTTTCTTGACTATCTCCAACAGCTCTTTCATCTCTGTCTCGTTTTTCTTGACTATTTCCAGTAACTCTTCCATCTTGTATCCTTTCTGTTTTTGGTTGAATTTCCCTCTCTTTTTCGAGGATCTCTTTTACGTTTTTATCATGGAGAAAATCCAAAGTAGTATCTTCACTCTGTATTTTTTCTATATTTTTTCTGAATTTTTCCAGATCGTCTACCCATAGTTTTGCATCATCTTTATGTCTCGTAAGATCCACATAGAAGATGTTGGTGGTGGTCATATCAGCTCCTGCCAAAGATATTGTCCTTGCCCCCGTACCTCCCTGCATTGAGTGGATTGTTCGACAATATGAGTAGTCAATAAACGGATAATCTTTTGTTTTAAAACTCTTCCCCCTTTTTGTTGATATAGTTCCGTCCTTACCTATTTTGACAATAGTGTCGGTCATTCCATTTTGAACACCCAATCCTTTTTTGTCATTTTTTGTATAAAGAAACTTCTCGCCAACAGCAAAAGGTTTTTCTGCTGGTTGATATACCTGAACATTGGTACTCTTGAACTCAGAGAGGTCTATCTCCATCATTTTTCCATCCCTGCCGCGCTCTGCTACAATTTTAGTGGTAGTCCCCTCGATAGGTTTCTTGACAGTAAGTTTATCGCCGGATCTAAGTCCAGGAATAGGCTGACGAACGTGTATGACCATTCCCTCTGCATAGTTACCATTGTATTGTGATTCGATATTCTGGAAGTTTTGATTTTCGTAGGTTTGGAATGTATGGTCTTCTCCTTCAAGAAAACCATGCTGGCCTTTTTCCACTTCTCTAACACGGTCATTTAGTTCTCTTCTATCTGTGTTGAAGGCTGCCATGAGTTGTGCCCTGCGGTTTTCAATCTTTTCTTCAAACTGGTACTGCTCTTTATCTTGGTGATACTGCTCCATAATTCCGTCTATCATACTACTTTTAGTTGTCCCAGAATAAAGAACGGGGCCCTTTCCTTCGCCTCCCTTTTGCATCAGTTCCATAGTTTTGTCAAAATCTCGATCTTTCACCGATTTAACCAATTCTTTAGAGAAGGCATTTTGCTGACGCACAGATTCATCCATATAAATAGTCTCCATGCCGTACTTAATCATATCGTCCAACACCTGCCCTGCAGCAATGGATTTAAGTTGCTTGGTGTCACCTATGAACAGAACTCTATCTCCGCTAGTGTGAGCGCTTCGCAGAAGTTCTGAGATTTGGATAGAACCGGCCATCGTACTTTCATCCAACACTAAAAGTCGCTGAGTTCTTTCTTTTTTTCTTCTGTTTTCGGTAGCCAGATAGCTATGAAGTGTGGTGGAATCTATTCCTCCCGCTTCCGTCAACTCTTTCACGGCAGCACCTTGATATGAGATACCCATTACTTCTATATCTGGGTTACGGTTTTTAATCTCATCTACGGCTACCTTAATAGAAGTCGTTTTCCCGGCCCCTGCATCACCCTGTATGGCTAAGAAGCGCGATTTAGACGACAGTACACCTCGTATCATTCGCTCCTGTGAGTTGGTAAGGTGAAACTTTGCAGATTGGTTATGGGTATCTATAATGTTGTTTATTTCGGACGGATCATTGATATAAGCTTCTACCTTATTTTCTGGTGAAGTTCTCTTTGTGGCCATTAAAATATCTTGCTCAGCTTCGATTACGGCTCTGGTCGAATAGACTTTGTAGCCTTCTTTGCTCCCTATCTCGAATGTCTCGTTTTCATTTTGCCCATCCTTGCTTAATACCTTTTCATGGAAACTCTTCTCCATATCTTTTCGGGTAAAATCGAACCCTTTTAGTGCTGCTTTTTTCATGGAATACACCATTACATCTTCAAGTGAAAAGGTACTACTTCTCTCTGAAATACTTTGAACTGCTTCCTCTAGGTAGTCATTTATTTTTGACAGATCCTTATTTAAAGTAAGGTCTTTTTTCTTAAAATCCTTCAAAAGATTGTCTGCAAAGGCATCATTGAACCCTACATTTTCCATCCTTTTTCGGTTATCAGAGAGGACTTTTTCACCGTCAATTTTCCCTTTTGGGGACTTTGTATTTTTAACAATTAGGTCTTTTAGATCACCTTCCGGCATATTCGGATACTTCTTTTGGTACTCCGGAAGTAGCTTCTCAATGAGCTTTCTTCTTGATGAAAATTCGTCGATTTGCTCCTGAGAAACACCTTTAATTTCAAATTCTCCCCTCTTTGTATTTGCTAATTCAACGTCAATTCCATTTGACTTTAATAGGTTGGCAAGAAGGGTATTGTATTCAAGTTCCAGTGACACTCTACCAGTGTAAATATCATCGTTTGACATAGCGGTAGTTTTAATTTTCCCATCTTTACCTGTATAGGTAACTTGATTAAAAATAACATTATGTATGTGTTCCTGTGGGTCTATTTTGCCTTCAGATCCACTTCCTTTTTCTTTAACTTCGCGAGCGACATCATGTTTAAAACTAGCAAACATTAATCCATCTGTGTGAATTTTACGCATGATAGTTTTACCCGTAACAGGGTCTTTTTTTCCTGTTGAAATTCGGGTTTTCGTGAATTTATCTTGGATGGTTTCCATCACTGTAAGGTTGGCTTTTTCATGTAATTCTATAAGCTCATTTGCCTTCTCAAAATCACCTCGTCCTTTTAATTGTGCCACAAGAATCGAGAAGGATTTAGGAGGCGAATTGGTGATGTCAAAAAAGGCTCTTTCTCTATCTTTCCCAGCGTTTGCAACTAGCTTTTCTTTAGTGTCAGGATTGTATCCTCGGAGAAGATCTTTAAAGCTTTTTTCATCAACTATAGAACCTTGTGGGATACCTATTTGCTCTAACCCTTTCCCTCCATATTTGCCTAGCTCATTTTTATTTAAATAGTAGTTTTCATGCTGGGCTTGTTTAGGATAATATCCCTCACCTTGCTCTGCAGAACCACCGTCGCTCATTGAAGTTGCCATGCCTTTTCCTTTCTTATATATAGTCCTCACAAAGGGCGATTTCGCTCTTGCCCTGCTCTTGCTCTTAAAAGAATTCGCAGAATTCGCAGGGTAACTGCGTCTTGTGTGAGGCTCTTAATTATCAGTATGATAACATAAATTGTAATATTTTACAATAAAAAGAAGAATATTATCAAAATATAATACAATTTCGCTATAATTAGGAGTTTTGTCGCTATAATTGTGCTATTAATATCAATTATTAGTGCAGAATTAGCAATTATTCTATTATTTTTATAAAAAAATAGTAGATTATTCAAATATATAATATAAAAGGTGAAAAAATGAGTGGAGATTTTAACATCAAAGAACAGCAGATAGGACTTTTTAGAAAAGGTGAAATTAGTCAAAGCACTTTGCTAAAAGTTTTAAGATTAGAGATCTCTGAAATGCTTTCAATGGGTTTCAAGCCTCGAGAGATTAAGAAGGTGTTTGAGGATCGCTACGACATAGAGATTAAGAAAGTGACTTTGTATTCCTGGTTGAGAAACAACAGGAAAAAATTAACTAAAAAAGGAGAAGACAAAAATGAAGAAAAGTCAATAAAAAATCCACCCCAGAAAAACCATGTTTTAGGCTCAGTTGCTAACTCGCAAAAGGACACAACCGAAGAGGTGGAAGTATCAAAAAATGATACTTCTAATGATAGCGAAAAATCTACAGTTGTTAATATACCTAAACGGAAGCATCCAAGTAAACTTGATGACGAGATAGATACTTCAGAATTTAACAAATAACAGGAGAAAAGTTATGAACATTTTAGTAATGACAGGGAAAGGCGGAGCAGGCAAAACGACAACTTCAATAACCGCAGCTTCATATTTGGAGGGGTGTACCTTTGTTCAGATTGACAAGATTAACAAATCTACAAAAAAGCTGAAAGCGAATAAATACTTCAAGGCAATTCAAGTAGATTTCAAAAATGAAAACTCTGAAGGTTTTATCGATTTTCAGAATATTCTTCTAGAGGAAGGTGTTAGGGTTATTGACATAGGTGCTGTTATGCTTGAAAAGTTTCATGACTCAATGCAGGCGGCACATCTCTATGATCTCTTGGATCTAGTGATTATTCCAGCGATGGATGGAGATGAAGATTTTGAGGTGGCTCTACAATTCATTAATGCACTTAAGGGATCGGTTCCTCCTGAGAAATTCATGTTTGCATTTTCAAGATACAACGATGGTGAATATGCCGACATTGCAGAGCAGTACGATATCTTTTTTGACAACGTGGAGCCATTGAAGAAGGTATACGGAATAGAGCTCAAAGAGGAAAACTACTTTGCCATTAAGGACAGTAGGGCTATCAAGAAAGCAAAGCGCCTAAATAAGTTGGTTAGAGAGCTTGCAGATGAGGATATTGCCATTCTGACAAAGAGGCAAAGAGAAGAGAAAGATGAGGGCAAGAGAGAAACTCTCACTAAACTTAGAACTGCTGCGCTAACTGCGCAGAATTTTGAACGAGAATTCATTATTCCTATGATGAAAAAAATAGCCAAAAAGCTGGGGGTCTGAAATGGGGGAAAAAATATACAAACTTACCGACGAGCAGGAGCAGCTGCTTTTCGGAGACCTGACGGCATTACTTCAAGCGCTAGTCGATGCAAAGGTGGAATGGAAGGAACTCGGAGCCTCTTTTCCGAAAAGAGAGTCCCTGGACGAGGCTACTGAGAAGATCACTCAATCCCAAGAGTCCCTAAAAGGGATATACAAGATGATCCGCGACTACTTCAGTAAAGAGGTAGCGAGGGTTACTGAACTAGAGGATAAATATAAGGATCTTTCTGAAGACACAGACAATGCCATACTTGGTAAAAAGGAAATGTTTCAGGAAATGCTGAATGAAGTGATTCAGGAAGCAGTTAAAGATATTGATCTTGGCGAGGTCAACACAGAGAAAATGGAAGAGCTCTTTGAAGCCAAATTCAAAGAGATATATCTTAAGCCTCTTATTAAATTTGTCACTGACGGAGAAAAGAGTGTTCTAAAGGCCTTCGATACTGCAATGAAGTCAAAAGAGACAATAGGGATAGTATCTAGCAAGGTAGAAGATCTTCAAGAAACGATTAGAACAGCTATCGATACTCTGGATAGAACAGCTACTCATAAAATGGAAATGCTGAATAACCGCTCTGCGGAAATAGCAGAGAGTAGCACAGCCATAGAAGAGCTGCTTTCAAATGGAAAACTAGAAGACATAGAAAAACGACTCGCAAAAACAGAAAAAGTCAACAAGAGGACATACAACAACTTTTATGTTGTGATTGGCCTTTTGGGAGGAATCACTTTAGGCAAAGTTGATTTCTTAGAAGTCGGTACAGCAATTGTTGAAAAACTATCGCATCTTATAGGATAAAGGAGAAAGACATGAGAAGAAGATTTGAAAAAAGAATGGAAACGGCAGGAAAGTTCTACACACAAGATACCTTCGGTGCTGGAGTAGAAAGTTGCAGAGAATTAGATGAAGCATTCGCTGAAAAAAGATCTTGGAAAATTTGGAAGAAGATCTCTACACTGATCTCTTTTCTAGTCGTTGCTACTTTTATTGTAATAATCGGACAAGAAAGTTTGGAACTTCGCGGCAATTTAAAAAGCTTACTAGATCCTGGTCTCATCGGGGGGAGCATTGTAGGTTTTTTCCTTATGCGATACTTGTTAATATATGCTCTGATCTGGATACCATTTGCCGTAGTTATCGGCAGTATGTTACTTATCTTGCAGTAATAAGAACTGGGGGCTCATTTCCCTCCTCAGGAAATAGCGCCCGTTGCTTAAATCCCCAAAAAAACAATACGATCCCTGCAAGATGGTCTCTATTCAAAAATACCTTTTAAATACAAAATGTCACTTCCTTGACATTCGATAAGAGTATACTTAAGTATGATATATTGTAGTGTTGTTATAGAATAGATGCATGAAGAGGGGAAAATGAGTATATTAATAGGTTATATCGTCTTAAGTTATGTTGTTATTATTATTAATGCATTAGTAAGAAGCAAAGAGATAGATGAAGCTGGCATCCCAGTAGACAACATCATTTGGGATATAGTTTTAGCTCCTTTAATGTTCCCCATATTGGTATTAGGTTGGATAATAACTTTAATAGTTCGTATATTCAAATAAATAATCTATTGAATTAAAAAAAGGAAAAAATAATGAATATCATTAAAATAGTTTTTGGTTCGTTAATAATGATTATATTTCTAACAGGTTGTGTTGCTGTTAAATCAAGCGTAACAGCTTTTCACACGCTCCCAGAAATAAATAAACCAACTAAATATGCATTTTTACCTACGCCAAAACAAAGAGGTAGTTTAGAACACCGTACATATATGAGCTATATTCTTCAAGAATTGAAAAAATATCAATACACTATTTCACCTATATCTGAAGCATCTGTGCTTATTCTATTTGATTACACTATAGGTGATGGTAAAGTACATACCTCTTCAGTACCAACATATGGTCAAACAGGTGTATCCTCATCAACTACTTATGGTACAGTAAGCTCTTATGGTAACTATGGAACATATTCCGGAACAACAACATACAGGCCCAAATATGGAATCACAGGATCAAAAACAGTATCTTCAGAACTCTACACTCGAAAGATTGTACTTTTAATGTTGGATAAAAAAACAAAAAAACACTTATATGAAGCAACTGTTATCAGCGAAGGCTCTTCCAATCAAATTGGACCAGTTATGCACCCTATGATTAGAGCTTTATTTAAAGAGTTCCCAGGAGAAAGTGGTGATACAAGAAAAGAAATTATGAGCAGATAATAAAAATGAAAACCTTATAATCTAACATATTTTATAAGGTTTTGAATAGAATAAGGTGTTATGTTAAGCAATAGAATACCATTTATGTTAATCAACTGGATATTGTGAGAAAAAATGTATTTAGATAAAGGTATATTTAAATACATTTATTGAACTCTTTCAAGTGGATGCTTTTTAAATAGTTTTCGTTATAAAATCTCCTATATAGAACATTTTATAACGTTTTCTATGGGAGGGTTAAAAAAATGAGTCTCTACATGTCGCTATAGCGAGAAACGTTATAAAATATGTTAGATTATAAGGTTTTTGGTTTTTATAATCTACTTCTCATACTTTGAAGTGTTAAAGTCACAAAGTTCTTTTTGCTCACTACACCAAGGTAAAGTATAGCTATCACCACTCAACAAGGTATCATATTGCCAATATTTATCCATTCTCTCCTTGGTATTAAAATATATTTGTTTTCTAAAATAATCACTATTTATTTTTTCATTTCTGTCTATGAAATTTAACTTCTTACCTTCTTTACACATTCTATAAAACAATTCACAATCAAGTGGGGCACTCACAAAATCATGAATATCTTTTGCTTTTTCAGGACTCTCCAACACTTTTTTATACGCTCTCGCTGCTTGCATCGCAATATCTATATGAATAGGGTGTTTATCTTTATAAGTCTTGTATATCCATCGTTCTACATCATCCCTAACACCGTTGTTGTTAGAGTCTATTCCAAGGAGTGTTGAGTTGTTGATTGCAGGATCTGGCTCAGGTGGAAGTGTGTATTCTTTTGTTTCAGCAAAAAGAGTCATTGTAAAAATAAGTAGAATAAGGTATTTCAAAAAGCTTCCTTCTGGGGGAGTATTATACATCTTAAGTAAACAATTATAGCAAGAAATATTCTTAATTATGTTCGAGTTAGAAAACCTTATAAAATATATAACTTTATAAGGTTTTTAGTTATACTGTTTTCATGCTATAAAAAGGGAAATCTCATGAAATTATTTTTTGTTTTTTTCATAATACTTCTTACCAATACTTCATTCGCCTCTTTAAGTTTTAGTCAGCATAAAGAAATCTGCGATGCTGGAGGTTTTGAAAGTTGTAATCTACTTGGGTATAGTTATTCCATAGGTATGAAGGTAAAGCAAGATTATTCAAAATCATATGAGTACTATAGAAAATCTTGTGATGGTGAAAATGGAAATGGTTGTTTTGGTCTTGCACTTTTGTACTATACTGATGTAGGGTTAGAAGAAAATATATCTAAAGCAAAATCACTTTTTTATAAAGGATGTGACCTAAGACATAAAGCATCTTGCGATTGGTATAAAAGCATATTAAGTGAAGAGGATAGCACAAAATAAACATTTGTATTGACCTTAGAATGATGAGCTCTAAATTTTAACTTTTTGTTATAATATGACTACTTAGAATACTGGGATATAGGGAGTTAGTATGCCATTTATTTGGAATGATGAAACATATTGGGATAGATGGAAGTCTTCCAATAAAATCTTCTTTAAAGTTACCATACCTGCTGTTGTTGGATGTTTTATGATAATAAGTATATTTATGTATGATACTTTATCATGGTTAGAAATTTTTATTATATCTGTACCTATAGTTTTTCTCATCGAAACTTTTGTAGATATTTTTTTACAGTTACCACATCCAAAGATTCCAGACACATATCCTAAATGGGCGCAAACAGTTATATATATTGTTTTTTTTCTTGTTGCTTGTTTTCTTTTTTATATGGTTGAGTTGGGTGTTCTTCAACATTATTATCCAACACTTAAAAACTATATCTGTTGTGATATCGTAAAAAATTTTCCAAGACTAAATTAATCATGATATTTTAGAGATTAAATTGCTTTCTGGAGTCGAACTTTAACCAATACATAGAAACCTTATAAAATATATAAGTTTATAACGTTTTCTATGGGTACAAAATATCCGATATTATGTAGCAAACGCACAAGATTTATTTCCTAAAATCAGCTAAAATTTTCCCATATTAAAAGAAAGGGAAACAATGGCAGAAACACACGTACTGTCGGCACTTGCAAAGAAAAGATCAGAGGTGTCAGGGGAGATAAAACACTATGAAAAACTTCTCAAACAATCCAAAATTAACTTACAATCCATAGACCAGACCATACATATCTTTGATGATAGCTACGATTTGAGAACTATAAAGGCTAAAAGAGTACACAAAGAGCGGTATTTCAAGACAGGAGAAGCCAAAGTGTTGATACTTGATGTGCTAAGGACAGCTAGAGAGCCACTAAGTACAAATGATATTGCTAAAAAACTAGCTTTCAATAAAGGGATTGACGATAATGAGAATTTTCACTTAGAGCGTTTTAAAAAGATGGTCTTTGCTTCACTTGAAAGATGCGAAAATAGTGGCTTAATCAAGCGTGTCGGCAAAGATGGATTATCTGTTTTGTGGCAGATAAAATTCTAAGCGCCTAATCTCTCAGCTACCCTCTTATTTCCTTGCCAATATCCACAGAACTCATTAGAGACTGAACGACCTAAACATCTTGTGAGAATATCATTTGCTATTTCTCCGTTGTTTTTTCTTCGAGTATCTTCTCGGTATGCGATTTCATTGGCATAATTTGAAAGATAAAGCGGTGATAATCTATGACATTGCCCGTATTGCATTCGTCTAAATCTAGCGTTATAACTTTCACTTTGATTATTGTTCTCTCCGTTCTTACCACGGTATTCTATTTGGTGATTAACTCTTTTCATATCATAAAGAGCGTGTAAATCGTCATACGCTGTCGCTTCATCAGCGTGTAGCTCTGAACCTCTTTCAATATGGCTTTTTACAATATTCCCAATATCAAAAGTATTTTCAGATTTAAGTACAAAAGTTTTGGTTTTAACAGCTCCAATTTTTTTATCCCAGATATTTGCTCTTTGTCTCACTGAGATCACCACTCTTTTATTCGGGTGGCTAATGGTTCTTCTATCTACACGGTCAGCTATAGCATTTATTTGTTTGGTTTTTCCACCTACATACACACCATCAATTTCGCATACGCCTGTAAGCATTTCATTTTCATTATCATCGCGTAATGACTCTCTGATCTTATGAGAAAGTATCCATGCTGTTTTGTATTGCACATCTAAATCTCTTGAAAGCTGTAATGCACTTAGGGATTTTACAGAGTTGGTAAAAATAGCAATAGCTAAGAGATATGTTTTTAAAGGCATTTTATGATTTGCAAACAGAGTACCGCTTGTCACGCTAAAAGTGTGAAAACAGTCCTTACATCTGAACTGCTGTCTTGCTTTAATGTTATACGGTTTTCTCATAGAGCCACAACAAGGGCATATTGGCTCACCATTGGTTTCAGACCATCTAACATGTTTGAATATTTCAAAGATTTCATCTTCGCTCATCATGGCTATTTTAACGATAGATAAGGTTCTTGCGTTTGCTGATAGCAGGAAATGTTGTGCCATTTGTGATCCTTTATTATACTATCTTATATTTTATACAAATTCATCATTTATGATTAAAAAACTGACATATTGTCATGATTTTAGTATAATTATTTTATAGAAATAAGAGGCATTTAGCCTTGTAGAACATATACAAAAAGAGAGGTTTTACTATGGGTGATGAGTTTGACAATCTGGAAGACTACGAGAAGCAAGAGCTTCTTAAAAAGCTAATTTGTGCGCTTGCTACATAATATCGAAAATATCCACTATAGCTGTAAATACTTTTTTTAAAGAATGCCCATTATGTTAAGCAGAGGAAATTTCAAAGAATAAGGAATTATGTAAACTTATAGATTCATGTAACGACAAAGCTCATCGGTGGCAATTCCGCTGCGCTCCCACCGGTGCAGCGCCTTGTCAGGAGCTTTTATTTGTGGTGCATTTTTCATTGGCAATATCGAATATATTTGAATCTAATACGAATGTCTCTCCCATTCCATCCGCTGTCATAGATGTCCAGAGTATTTCTCTCTGTATCAAAGATTCCACAGTAGACGAAGACGCAGACTGATTGTTCATTTGCCCCCAAGTCAGAACACTACCACCTGCATTAACATATAAATTAATTACTTCCTTCTCTTGATCACTTAGGTTTTCATAGATGTGCAGAGCATTTTCTTTATCGATGTTTCGTTTCTTCTTTCTTTCGACCTTTTCATTTATTCCTGTGGAAATTATGCGAATAATTGGAAATGAAATTATTGTAGAAAAAGTAGCTATCACCCAGTCAGTAGTAACCAGATATACAATTAATCCAATTGCGCCAGATAAAGAAGTAGCGATACCTCTACCAAAATCATTTTCGGCATAGATACGATCCGCCCATTTTTCTATAGATTTCATTTTGCTCCTAACTATTTATTAAAGGAACAAAGTGTCCTCTTATTGAGTTATTTTAGTATTAAGAGTATATCAGAAATGTTTTCTTTTTAAAAGAATCGCCATTATGTTAATCGCCAAACCCCGCTACAGCAGCACTTTAAGTTTCGGAGCATTTTCCCGAACCTTAAGCGGATTTTTAAAACACGCTCTCACCGTAATCTTACATTTAAGAAATGGATTTTTTCGCAGAAAACTTAAAGCATATAAATCCCTACAAATCCCTTCTTTTGGGGTCTCTAAAATCTTCTTCGAAAGAAAAAAAACGTTCATGAGCTTGCATTAGGTACCTTTAATTAAAATCGCTATAATTACATTGTTAGATCGTAGTTGCTTCTAATGTGTTCTATAAGGTACAGAGAGTAACTTTCCCTTTTTATAATTAGCTAAGTAGCCAGAAATGGTGTGGAGCGAATGGTAGCTATTTGTCGCCCTTGGGTGTCTTGTAGGCTTAGTGGAGCCAATTATAAGAGGTATGAAAAATGGACGTAGATTTAGCAATAATGATATTGAAGTTTGTAATAGAAATTCTGATTCACCTATTTAAATAAAACTTAAAGAAGTGAATCTGACTGAAAACTGAGAGTTGCCGACCAATGGCTTAAAATGGCATCTATGCCAAAATAATAGAGGATTGAAGACTTAGACTAGATTCAGAGATGTTTCCGCATCTTAAAATCGTAGTAGACGAAACGCTTTGTCTTAATCTGTACCTAATAATAACCAAACCAAACTAAAATAAACTTTAACTTATTTAACCCAAAACCATCCCTGGTGTACGTTAAATGATGTTTTTCCATCTTTTTCCAATCTAAAATAATGTCAATTTTGCCCACAACGCCCCATCAAAAAAACTTAACATCACAAAATAATGTCACAACTTGCAAATTTTCCACTAAATCACCACTTTACATACCAAAAAACGGTAATTAATCCTCAAAAACGGTAAAAAATACCTTTTTCTGTGGATAAATGGCTCTATTTCTGAAAAACCGTCGCATCTTGTCGCCTTTAATAAAAAACGTGGGATGAGTTGTCGCCATACTAAATATAATAAAACATACCATTTTATAATATTTGAAGCCATAGCGTGTATTTTTAAGGTTTTTTAATATCTCTCTAAGATTAATTATTATAATATATACTAATTAAGGTATAAAAACTAACATTTAAGGAAGTAAAAGATGAGTAATATCACAACCACAAGAAAAAGCATTTTTCGGTTTCAGTTTGACGCAGTTGTATCAGATTCTATTATTTGGGTTCTAAGAACAAGAGAGAATTTTAAAAAAGATGATGAGATAAAAGATACAACGGAAGACTGGAATATATATTTAGTCAGAGAGAAAAAATTCTCAAGAACAACAAGAAGAAAACTTTCTGAAGATGAGATCAATAACTATCTGAAAAAAGAAAATGCAGTTGAAAAAACAGTTTTCACTTTAGAGGATTTCATGCAGGCTGCTTTATCAGAATGTTCACGAAAAAAAGAAAAAAGTCAATAAAGGAAGAAAATGAAAGCATTTATAGCACAAAACAAATATAAGACATTAAAAAATGAAAAGGATCAAGACATGAAAAAGACTTTAACAATTAATGGCAAACAAAACTATCTGGGCGAAAGCATAGGTATCACTACCATAAAAGATTGGCAATTATTAACTGACGATGAAGGTTTAGCACAAGAAATAGTTGGCAGACTCAATGAAGAGTTGGAAAATGCGATCATAAGAGTAAAAGAAGAGCCGGCCATTACAAAAGGAGAAATTGGGATACTTTTTGGCGAGGCAATGAAGACAGTTTGTGACGAGGTGATAACAGGGGATAACACTTACGGTTTACATGATAGTGAAGCTCATGTAGCTCTAGCAAGATACATAGCCTTAAACTATGACATTAGTATGTATGATTATGGCAGATGGGAAATAGAGTGGTAAGGTAATTTAAAATGTCCACGAAAAAAATAAAAAAGTCAATAACAGAGAAAGAATACAGGATTTTAATGAGTCACACAAAAGGTGACGATTCTTTAAAGCCATTTAACCAAAAACGGTTCCTAATGATATTTTCTTTCCTCTACTTTTCCGGTATTCGGATAAATGAGATCTCCCAGTTAAAAGTCAAGCAAATGAAGGATCTTTTTGCAAAAGGAGAGATCACCATTGTTGCACATAAAACAGACTCCGAACGAGTGATCCATTTTTCAGAAAATGGGATCAAAGAGCTAAAAAAGTATTTTGATCTGGATGGCAGCGATGAGGATTTTGTGATATGCTCCTGGGCAAACCCAAAAACAAAGCTGCACGACATATCTTTGATTAATTTAGTGAATAGATACATGAAGAAGGTTTTAGGCGAAGGTTTCACCTCTCACTCGTTTCGACAGGGCCTTTTGACGGAAATGGGGGCACGTTCTATCAATCCTAAAATAATGCAAAGCTTCATTGGTCACAGTGATGTCAAAACGACCTTAAGGTACGTAAAACCCACTGAGAAGGATGTGAAAGCATCTCTTATAAGGTAAGGCATTATATGTTAAACTTCAGAATACTTATCTGGAGGACAGCATGGATATGAAGATCTATAACAGGGCCACAATGATTGTCGGATCATTAGAAAAAGGTGTCGAATTTTACCTGGATCATTTCAAAGAGATCCAGGACAACAACAGTTTCCCAATAAACTCCAACGAAGAAATGTATAAAGCAGAATCTATTATTCACCGGATCGTCACTATGCAAAACGCAATTCTACTTGCAGAAAGAGAAGACAGTGAATACATTAACCTTCTCTTTGATTCCCTTAAGAACATCTGCAACCTTGTGGACCAGGGATACTCAGACTATTTTGAAAAGATCGATGAAGTTGTCAAGAAAGGACTAGCATGAAATTAGATGAAAATGTTGAAAAAGAGTTAGACGAAATAGTAGAACGCTTTACTAAAACAACGCAAGGACTGGAAGTAAAAAAGAAAGAACTTACCCAGGAAGAAGCAGCCAAGTTTAAAAAAGAAAAAGCTGATATTTCTAATGAGTGGTCAAAATTTCTTGAGGATTCAGAGAAAAAGTAAGCAGCAAGTGTCATAAAACTGGTCAAAACTCAAAAAATTACACTATATCCCCCTATTCCCAAAAAAAATAAAAAGAATTTTCAACGATTTTTACCTCTCCGACTTCTACGCTATAGCCATACCTCAATTGATTTTCGTGTTTACTTCTATGTTTTTCTATGTACTGAAATGCCCTATTTTTGGGAAAAAGGGCTTGACTTGTATGTATATTATATGTATAATATACATACATAAAGAGTTAATTCTCTTCAATCTAAAACTCAAGGATCTAAAATGAAAACAGAAACAAAAATCCCGGCCCTAGAAAATGCTCACTCGATCGAAGAAGTGGTAAGACTTGTTAATGATGACTTTACGGACACTCAAGGAGCATCTTCAGAAGAAGTCGCTGGGATCTATGCGTTCAATGCGGCTATAGAAGCAGGATATGGGACCAATAATGCAGAAATAGAGGCTCATCTTGATGCTCTTATGGATTCAGGTGCAGAGTTTCTTTACAAAGAGGCTCTTGCTGTTGCAGAATCGATTCAGACAGACAAAGAGAAGGAAATGGATAACTACTACAAAATATGGCTAGAAGACACTCTGAGTAGCTGTTGTGACGAGGCAGTAATTTGTGCGGGAGACTCAGATACTCAACGTGAAGTCAATGAGTTTCTTCAAAGAGATGGATTACCAACTGTTGATTCTGCAAAAATACTACTTTGGGAAGATGAACTCTCTGAAGAAATTGCAGGTATGGCAGAAAAGAATGGATACATACTTCTAGATGAAGTATACGGGTATGAGCAAAATAAAATCATTATAAAGATAAAGGAGAAAATATGACATACGAAAGATTTAAAGCCCTCGTCAACTTGGCGGTAGCTGAGGGCATGACACTCACAAGCGTCGCAAACTTTAGTAAGTTTGTTCGTAATTATAACTAAATATATAAAGGATCTAAAATGGGCTTAACGTTGATGAAAGAAGTGATAATGATTACATTACTTGTAGGAATATTTGTGAGTTCAATTCACTATGTTTATAATAAGAATCTTATTGTGAGTCTCAAAGCAAGAGTAAAATCAGGCGAAAGTGTTGGCGGCATTATCCAGTGGGTAGAATCAAAGATACATAAAAGTGTTGTGTTTTTGTCATTTTATACGTTTTCATTGGGTATTTGGTTCCTAATATTTTAGTCAACCAAGATACTTGACAATTACATAAAAAATACATACAATATACATAAAAAATAAAAGGGCTTATTGTGTCAGAAAATGAGAAAAAAAGAGTTAATTTTTGGGTAGATAAAGAAAAGTGGGAGCGTTTCAAAAAGGTCGCAAAGCATAATCACAGCGATGCATCAAAAGAAATGAATAAATTTGTAGATAAATATTTGTCGGAAAATTCTCAGCTTGCGCTAAAGATCCAGGATAAATAAAAATGAAAGAGCCAATCGTAACTGAACAAATATTCTCACCATTAGGTCACAGAATAGGCCTTAGATATCATTATGAGGATGGAAGCAGCAGAGAGTCAAAGATGACAAAGAGAGCAGTTCTCTAAAAGACCAGGGAATATTAAAGAAACTAGTTAAAGGGAAGAAATGAGTGAATTACCAAATATGAATATTGAAAGAGCTGTTCTTTCAGCAATACTTTTTGATCCTGCCCTACTCGACTCATTAGTGATCGATGCTAAGGACTTTTATCACAAAGGGCATCAGGATGTCTTTAGGTCAATGAAGGAACTGGAGACTGCAGAAAAACCAATTGATGATGAGTTTTTAAAGGTTCAAATGGATAAAAATGGTACTTTTGATGAAATTACTATGACACATCTTCTAAGTGCTAACCCCATTTCAAATGTTAATGCTTATTTAAAGGCAATGAAAGATGCCACTAGGTCAACCAACTATGATTTTGAATTAAAGCAAATCGTAGGAAATACAGAACTAGATCCAACAAAAAAATCCGAACTCATTAAATCATTAACTGAAGAGTTTGAGAACAGCTCAACAGAAGTTGCACCAATCACCGCGCAAGAACTTGTTGAGATGGAGTTTGAGGATCTTCCAAGGTATTTAACCGGTATAGACTTCCTTGATGATATATTTGATGGCTTTGAACTGGGGCAACTTATTACTGTTACAGGGCAACAGGAGACAGGAAAAACACAACTGACTAATCAGATCCTTTTAAACATTATCGAGGGTCACAAGGCATTAACCTTTTCTTTAGAGTTCAATAAAAGAAAACTTAGAAATTATCTTCTTAAAAAGAGAAATCATAACCTTAATAATCTTTATGCAATAACTCAAGATATGGTTTCTGGCGAGATAGACCAGTTGATCCACATTATCAGGCAGAACTATCGCAAAAACGATACCAGGTTTATACTGATAGATAGTCAGATAATGCTTTACGACAACAGTAAGAAGTTCAATACTGCGGAAGAGGAAGTGACTAGCTTCTATCGTAAGCTGCACAAAGTAGCAAACGATCTTGATATCCTAGTTATAGTCATAGCAACAAAGAACCTCTCTGCAACAGCGAATAAAAGTCGAGGTATTGAAATTTTTGGAAGCAAAAAAGCAGCTCACTACGCAGACATTCAAATAGATCTCTCATTCCAGGATGATATGGATAAAAATAACACAAATAGAATGCTTTGGGTCGGCAAAAACAAGCAAAATGGTATCCATAGAGAAATTGAGACATCTTTTAATCGGGAGTCTCTTTTATTTGAACAAAATAAGGGATATGAAGTGATCCACGAAGAGAAAGATAATAACTTATTGCCAGGGGATAAATATGAGCAATTCTAAAAAAACATTCAACCCAAAGCCTAAACAGGTAAAAACTCTCTTCGGTTTTGAAGACGAGGAAAGAAAAAACAAATTCGGTAGATCTATGCATATTGTTGATGATCTGCGAATATCTCCGTTTATGCCTATTGAAAAAATTTCAAAAAGGTCGCGCACTTGGCAAAACTTTGTAAAAAACAACAATAAAGTAATAAGAAAAACATCTTGGGGAAGTGTTGAAATCAGAGCAAGACTTCTTACCCAAAAGCATTTTGAAGTTTTCTCTGCAGTGATGGCTAGAAAAAAATACTTTAAGAAAGTAATAGGAGAGGACGGAATCCCCACAGTGGCAGTTTATTTCTCTATGAAGGATATCTCGGATCAGCTTGACCTTGAATGGGGTGGCTGGACTAAAGAATATCTGGAAGAAAAAGTGAAAGAAATGTACGATGTGAGTATTATACGAAAACATAAAAACGGTGATCAGTATGCCTACAAACTCTTTACTCGCATCAAATATAAAAGTGATGAGGGTGTGTGGGGTGTTACTCTTGACCCTGAATATGCTGCAATTTTTGAAAAGACATTGACTATCAACTATGCTGAAAGACTTCATGAAATCACAACTATCGGTGGGGAAGGTAGTGCTCTAGTAAAGGCTATTATACAGCACTTTATTACTCATCAAGTCAAAGAAGGAGAATATCAACGTATTTCCCTGATCCAGATACTTGAGACGGTGGGATACGAGACAGACGATAGGATGGTTCGTAGGGCAATTACCGCGATCAACAAGAATGTTAAAGAATTGGGAAAATTTGGTGTCAACTATTATAAAAAAGACCGGATATTGGAATATAGGGGGACAGAAAATATTTCATTTATTCCTGCAATAAAAGAAATAATCAATTGACTTTTGCCCGTCATATCCATACAATCAAATGTAACAAAAAAATATTATCTTGTCTTGTCTATTGTCTATAAAATATGTAACATACAACAATATTTTATTAGAAAATAGGCATTTATGGTAAAAATATGGAACTTTCTTCTTAATTTTGCCCGTCATATCCCATCAGGTCTTATACCTTTTTATCGTTTTGCCCGTCATATCCCATCGCCCAAATTGCGTTTTGCCCGTCATATCCCACCACTTTGCCCGTCATATCCCACCACTTTGCATTTTTTTGCCCGTCATATCCCACCAGATTCACTCGTTTTGCCCGTCATATCCCACCGCCTTAAAGACTATTAAAGACTCTTATTAAAGAGAGTCTTTTAAAGAGCTTCGCTTTTTCTGCTTTTTAGAGGCAGAAAGCAAAGCCAGAGCTTCTACGCTTCGCTAACAAAAAAATACCATATAGATCCAATACCGTTCTTTTAAAAAAGAAGCAAAAACGGAAAGGGTTAAGAGCAAGAGCAATTTTGAACCAGATTAGCCATTCCTGTTTTAATTCCACAAAATAAGATTATTTGAAAGAATCATGTAATAATAAAAACAAGAAAAAAAACGGAGGAAGGAGCAATGCCAACATATATAAAAATATTGATCATAATACTGTTACTAACAGCACCATTATATTGATTATCCCCTCTTCTGAGGGCACTTTCCAAAATAGATACCCAATGAACAATATAATCCAGATAATAATTCCAACCGCATATCACACACTAACCCTTTTCTTTTTCATACCTATCTGCAATTTTAAATATAAATATAAATTTCTCTCCCAGTACCCTGCTCCACTCTCAAGCCAAAAACCTACCTCTATCCTTACCATTTCTCCAAGAACATAATAAAACAGCTTAAATCGCATTTTCAGCAATAGGACTTTTGCATCATTGCTACTCCATAGCAAAAATATAAATAAAGAAATGTTTGACGTGCTCGTGACTCCATTTCGTGGTTCTACTCCAGGTGTTTGTTTAAAACACCTAACAAATCACTAATGCAAGAACGATATATCCATGAGATTTTTGACACTTCAGCATTAAATACTAATAAGGAGGCTTATATAATGATTAAGAAGATTTTTAAGAAGCTGATAAAGAAGGCTGCGACATACGCAATTCTATATTGGCTTAAAAAAGCAGCAGAGCTACTATAGCTCTGTCATACATAAAGATATACTATACATATTAAAAACATATTAAAAAGATATGTTTATTGACTTTTATATTTTTTACAAGAGAATTTGATATGGTGAAGAACTTGCAACTAAAGCTCTTTGCCTTCCAAAAACAAACTTTGAGCGGAGAGGAAGTTTTTGTGAGTGCGGGTCAGAACAGCCTTTGCTGTTCAGCACGAAAAAGAAAAGTTTATTATTTAGAGGATTCCGTCCCTGGTCATCTTCTCTCTAATCGCTTCTCTCATATATCCAGTTGCAGGCGATCCTGTAAAATCTTTGATCATCTTGCTCCAACCTTTAGGAAACTCAATTGTTTTCATTTCCTTTTCGTTAGAAGGTTTAGATGTCGGAGACTTTGCTTTCTTTTCGGACTTTAGATCCGCACCTGCTGTCACTTCATCTATATCGTCTAAAAAATCTTTTCTAGCCATAGTAGTTCCTTTTTAATATTTAATATATTGTAGCACAAAAATATATTAAAACAATATGTAAAAAACATTTATTTGATATTAAAAAGATATTAAAAGTATATTTGCCCTATTTCATCATTTCCATAACAGGACGGTTTGTTCTCCAAAGCCCCCTGCCCCCATTATCTGCCTTAGTCATGAGATTCCTATATTTTGGCTGCATACTTTTTGGTATATATCTCCAAAAAGGGACCCCAAACCCATTAGAGATAATCATGTCATTTACGCTTTGATCGTTTTTATAGATAATACACACAGATCTTCCGTATCTATCTATAGTGGTCACATCAAAACTATATACTTTCCCTTTCCTCATGATACTCTTTAAATAATTTTTAGAGATCCGCCCTGCTTTCACAACATCATTGATTGAAACGCGAGGATCTTTTCTAATGTCTTTTTTTGCCTTATTGTTAGACTTGGATTCCGGAGTATCTATATAAGCTAGCCTGCAAGTCGTCTGGGAGAAGCGAACAGTATCTCCATCAACTACATACCGAAGTTTTTCAGTCTGTGCTTGTAGAGAGATCGTAAAAGTCAGCACTATAGCAAATAATAAGTTTGTCTTTTTCTTCAAGGTTAATTCCTATTTTTAATATTAAATAAATATATATTTAATATGTTTTTAATATGTAAAGTATATCTTTAATTATTTAATAGGACTTTTATTTCCTTAATAAGTGACTTTATTTCTGATGCTGCCTTACTCTTCTTATTATATTCAATAACACCCTGCCCTTCATCCATTGAGTAATCATAATCAACCCTCCGCCTTAGGATTGTACTCATTAAATTAAAGTGCGGAGAGCTGTCAATATAATTCTGCAGTTTTTCTAACTTCAATTTTTGCGGGTTAATATTATTAAGTAAAACATTTACTTGAAGATCAGTATTTGCTTTCTGACTCATTTCTTCCAGGATCGCCCCAAATCTTTTTAGACCTAGAAGTTCTCTACCAGAAGAACTTACCGGAGTGATCACAAGATCTGCTGTAAGTATTACGATCCTATTTAGTTCCGAGTCAAATCCTCCAACATCTATAACAGATACTTTGCTGTCATCATCCGCCTTAACAAACTCTTTATATTTTTCTATGGTGTCGAAGGAGGGCATAGATAACGCTTTAATACCATTTCTCACTCTAAACGCATTTGCATAAGTTGTTGTTTTTTGAAAATCGAGATCAATGAGTTCTACGCGAGCAAAGTGTTTTTGTAAAGAAACAGCCAAGTTGAACGCTATGGTAGATTTACCAACACCGCCTTTTGAGTGAGAAACCGCAATTATCATATCGCTATCCTTAGGTTTTTAATTATTCTAGTATAGCAAAAAAAAATATTAAATTGAAATATAAAACATATTAAAAAGATATGTTTTATATATTTTTTAGACTATTTTTTTATAAAATATCTCTATAATACAAATATTAAATATATTACTATTTAAGTAATATAATATTTTATTAAAGTTATAATACAAAATGCGAAAGTTGAGGAGTAACTAACAATGAGAGAATATCTTGAAGAGTACCTATCTAAGAAAAGAATCGAATTAAATACAATAGTTGTAGTTAATGGTTCTGATGGCCCCGTAACAATTAGTGTGGATAGTTTGGTTTTATTATTAGAAACCTGCGACAACGAGGATCAAGAGATTGCTAGAAGAACACTCGAGAAGATGCATTTTAAAAAACATGTTATGGATTATTTTAATTTAATGGCGCAAGCCATAATGGTATAAAAAGGAGTTTACCTTGTATTTTATAAATGGAAAACAATTTAGCGGAAGATTATTATCAGCATCAGAAAGGAAACAACGTGCGAGGGAATATGCCCGCGAAGAAGCACAAAAAGAACATGAAAGAAAGATTGAACTTTACTGGGATAATTTTTGTTTTGTCTTGGGTTTAATTTTTATGGCGGTTTTGTTCGTCAGTCTAACAATGGATCAATTTTTATTCGTATATGAGCATGGGTTTGTGCCGAATGGTTATATTTTTGATATATTGCTAACCTTTATTGGTTCTTTCGTAGCAGGATGGATACTTTACGGGGCAATGGAAGATAGAGAGCAGTTCTTTAATATGTCAGGATTGGCTATCTTGGTATATATTGCATACAGCATTTTTTCTTAGAAGGTAAGTCATCGGTGTCATGGATGGCGATACCATTAAGATCCTAGCATCAAATAAAAAACAACACAAGAATGGAAAGACAGTAACCCAATCCATCCTAGCACCTTTAGACGATCTCTAAGATAGAGCGTCTAATGTACTAATATATTATATATGGAATTAATATTTATTTTTAGTAAAGAAACGAACTTCTCCGTTCTTGTCGAGTAGGGCTTCAATGATCGGATCATCAAAAACGATGATTGGATCAGTAGAAGATTCAATCTCACTTCTGTCTTCTTTTCGGGTTAAAGTGCCTTCGCTGCCAGCACCCACATTTTCTATCATCTCTTCACTCGCCTCTCTTATTACTATGTCATAGTTTGCAGTTAGGACAGTAAGCTTTTTTATCATTCCAAAATCAAATACAAAAATAGTCATGTACTTATTCTCTTTTTTAATCTTGTCCTGAACCGCACCTCTATAAAAATCTGCAAGCTTCATCCCTGGTGTACGATCAACTATTTCTTTAACTTGATTGTACTCACTTACAGGGATGTCGAAGCTAACTTTTTGCTTTTCCACCTTTTTCATAATTTACCTCTATATTATTATTAATAATAGATTGTATCTAAAAACATATTAATTGACAAATATATTCTTTAGTGTAATAGATTATTGCAAGACGAGTATTTATGGGGAAATAACACACTTAGTTAGCTATACAATTAAATATAATACAAAAATACAAAACTATTATTTTATTGAAATATAGAATTATATAAGTATTATATAATAATATATATAATACAATTTGTAAGATTAAATACAAAAAGGAATAAAAATGGCTAAGAAACAACAGGTAAATATCACACTAGAAGATAACCTTCACGAAGCATTGGATCGAGTTTCAAGAAATTCGGGAAGTAATCCAACACTATATGTCCGTCAGCTTATTATGAATGATAGGAAGATTAAGAAAATGCTTGACGCAAACGGAGATCCAGAAAAAATTGCAGCAGTAATCGCTGAGATGATCACAATAAGCAAGGAGAAAAAGTGAATCCACAAATCATTAAAAAAGGAGGGCAGGTGAGCTTCAAGACAAAAACGATAATCGCCTTACTAATAGTACCAGCGATTTCGGCATTAGCGGCAATGTATATAGTAAATTCAGGGGCTTTAAAAACTCCAAATGAACCGCTATACACACCAATTCCAACACCAACTTCAAACAAAGGATAACAAAGTGAAGAAAACAATTTTAGCAATGTCGATGGCGGCATCATCAGTATTATTCGCAGGAAGCGCATTTATTCCTGTACCAACACAAGCAGAGGTCATTCCTGTAGTAGAGAATGAATATAACAAATTCAGCGTATTCGCTGGAGCAGGGCTCGGTAGTTCAAACATTAATGACGGCGCAGTTTCTTTTAAAGATGGAGACGAAGACAACACTCTCTTAAATGTCGGAGTAGGGTATCGCTTAGCGGAAAGAGTATTTGTAGAAATTGAATACATATCTTCAGACAATGACTATACAGATTCGGATTTTTTACTAGGCTCTATAAACTACGATTTCTATAAAAATGAGAACCTTTCTTTATATGTAGGCGCTTTAGCAGGGGGACAATCTCTAGAGTGGAGCAAAAATCCAATTGTAGATTCTGATCCGGCGACAGAAGATAAAGACGCAGATAGATTTGTCTATGGCGGGCAAATTGGGATAAGTGTAGGCGTGGCCGAAGATGTATTTTTGTACGGAAAATACCAATACATAACCGGAGATAACCTACATACAGACATTAACACAAAGACTCTTAAAGAAGAGGATCAGAACAATTTCATATTAGGAGTAAGCTATGAATTTTAAAAAACTTTTACTAAACACGGCGATAGCAACTGCAGCAATTTTTGCACTAAATGGATGTGGCGGTGGAGCTAATTTTGACTCTACTGCAACAGAAACAGAACCTCCTGTTGTGGTTGAGCCACCTGTGGTAATACCACCGGACACAAACGATACAAACACGACTCCACCAGTAGTAACACCACCTGCAGCAGATCCTCTTATTATGTCTGTAAATATTGATGGTGCGAATCCTACGGTAACATTTTTTGCAAAATCGGGATATTCGTATGACTATACAATAGATTGGGGTGATGGTTCAGTAGACACAAATGTAAATGCAGATGCTTCTCATACATATAGTGCGGGAACTTATAGTATTGAAGTAAGCGGTACTTTCCCTGCAATCGAAACTGATCTTGCAGAAAGAATAACTTCAGTAGATCACTGGGGCGACAATCAGTGGGCTACAATGGAAAACGCATTTGCAAATTGTGTCAATCTTGTAATATCATCAGATGATATTCCAGATCTTTCCTTGGCTACAAGCATGAGAGGGATGTTCATTGGAGCTTTGAACTTTAATAGTGACATTGGTCACTGGGATGTAAGCACAATTACTGACATGAACAGTCTCTTTGCAGATACAAACTACAACTATTCTTTAGGAAACTGGAATACATCTAGCGTAACAGATATGGGGCACATGTTCAGAAACGCAATACTTTTCAATCAGGACTTGAGCACCTTTGATGTCTCAAATGTAGTTGATTTTACAAGAATGTTTAATGGTGCGTATGCCTTTAATGGAAATATTAGCAACTGGAATACGTCAAGTGCGATGAGCATGAATAATATGCTTGCAGACGCTCATGTATTTAACCAGGACATTAGTAATTGGAATACGTCGGGCGTTATAGACATGAGTTACATGCTTTATAACACATTCGCATTTAACCAAAATATTGGGAACTGGAATACATCAAATGTAATGACGATGGAAGCGATGTTCTTCAATGCAGTTATCTTCAATCAAGATGTAGGAAGCTGGAACACATCGAGTGTAACAACAATGCACAGAATTTTTGCTGGTGCAGAGAGCTTCGATCAAGATATAGGAAGTTGGAACACATCAAGTGTGACAGATATGAGTCATGCATTCAATGGTGCTTTTGTATTTAATCAAGATATCGGGAATTGGGATACATCAAATGTAATGACGATGCAATCAACTTTCGGAGACGCGCATGCGTTCAATCAAGATGTAGGAAGCTGGAACACAGCTAATGTAACAACAATGGAAGATATGTTCTTCAGAGCTTATGATTTTGATCAAGACATTAGCGGATTCAATGTTGAAAATGTTGGAGATTTTGTTGATTTCTTGGAGAGTGCAACAAGCTTCTCTACAACAAACTATGACAGCTTACTTATTAGCTGGAGCACGCAGGCACTTCAAGACAACATTACTTTTGATGCACAAAGCACACCTTATACAGCGGCGGCAGCGCCAGCAAGACAGTCAATTATAGATAATCACTCTTGGGCAATCAATGATGGAGGGCAAATCTAATGAAAAAGATACTCCTATCGTTACTCCTGGCAATAGGGGTAACGGCACAAGCGGGCGACTTCGGAGATTTCGCTGCGGCAGTGGGACTCACTGTTGTGGCAAAAGAGATCCAAAGTGGAGGAGCGGGCATCAAAACCCTTTTTGAAACAGAAGAAGAAAAGAAAAAGAGATTAGCAGCAGAGAGAAAAGCTAAAAAGAAAAAAACGTACAAAAAGAAGTACACGAAAAAAACTACTGCAAAAAAGAAAAAAGTCAATAAACCTACTCCTAAAAAAGTAGAAAAAGTGACTACAGCTAAAGTAGAAAAAGTGGTTGTAACTTCAACAAAAACGAAAACAACAGAGGTAAAAGTAGCAGAAGCGAAAACATCTGTTGTCCCAGAAAAGAGTCCTGTTCCTGTGAAAAAGGAACTAACAGCTGTAGAAGCTTCTGAAAAAATATACTGGTAAGGGAGATAAGATGAATTTTATTAAACAAATTTTAAAAATATGGAACTCTTTGGAGATCCACAACAGCACAAAAGACGTTGAGGACGGAATGAAATCTCTTCTTATCAAGAAAAAGATCAGACGTTTTGCATTCTGGACTACTCTAGTCATTGTATCTGCCTTTGCTTTTTATGGCACACTAAATGCCATAAAGGAAGATAAATTCCGTGCGAATCTTATCGAGACAAAGAAGGTGAATCCGGCTATGACTTTTATGTATAGCAAGCACGAAGATGAGAAAAAGGTACTTGAAGCTGCTATTGCTGAAAAACAAGAGGAATATCTAGCGATCCAAAAAGGTTTGGGTTCTGTTCCGATAAGTGGAGCATATAGCTTTAATGACTTCTTGAAAGACGCAAAAGAGGGAAAAGTGGAGCTTAACTTTGGCCCGCACATGAGGGGAAATAAGGCCTTTCGAGAGTACCAGGTAAACATTTATCTCTCTCGCTTAGTGCAAGACAAAAACCAAACAGTTAATCTGAATAATGCTGCCTATACCTATACGGATATCTCTAAAAAGTTAAGAACAGAAAGAAACAAAGATAAGCAACTTGAAATGCTTCGAGCACCTTCTGTAAGGATCTTAGAAAAATGGAATATGTTTGTTAGTGAAGATACAATCCGTGAAATGAGCAAAGCAATTAAGAAGCTTGACAGACTAGGATTAAGCTATCGAAACTTTTATAAAGAACTAGAATTGGATCCTGACAATGCTTTTGATGCAATTAAAAATGCAATGCTTGCTGGCAAAAAACAATACGAATTTATTAACAAAAAAGGTGGATCATACAACACACCAATGAATACTCAATGGATGTTTGATGAGTTTGAATTGGTACGTGCAGAAAAAGAAGAGGCTCGCCAAAAAGCATATATCACCTACAAAGAAAAAGAGAAGAAAGTCTCTGTTGAAGTAAATGGTATCCACGCTCAGATAGCTGAGTTAAATAGAGGCGTAAGGCTTGTTCAGAGTCTTCAAACCGATGTAATGAACTACGAGAGCCACGAAGGAAATTTAACGATTCTTATGGGCGAACTAAACAAAAGAGGAGAAATATCATGGAACAATTAATGCAAACCTTTATGAGCGGCGAATTTGGCTTAAATGCACTCATCGCGTTATTCATAGCTATAGCAACAGGATTATTCGGGTTGTGGTTTTTTAGAAATAAAATAAAAGCTATTGTTGTTTCCATTACTGGAAGCGGTAGTTATCTTGATGATCTTGAAATTTCAAAACACGACAACAAAGATGTGATATACGAAAACAACAAAGTAGCTCTAACCGTAGGGGCTACGCCACTTGATGCCCTATGGCTATTTGGCTCGTTCATGAGTGCCTTGGTGAGCCCGTATTTGTTTGTTATCGGCTATGCTGCATACGAAGCTAGAACCATCAAGAGAAAAATGGCCCTCACGAAGAACTATAAAATTTTCGATTTTAAAAACAATAACGACACTGTTGTTGCCTGGCTAAATGAAAAATCAGCAAAGGTGAATATCGTTGTTGAAAACCTATGGGTAACTTCATTTGTCTTATTGGCATCAGGTCTCTTTTTTGGGTTATTTTGGGTAGCAGCTACAGGTACGACAATCGCATTTTTTATCCTACTTTCCTCCCTGGTGATGATTTCCAATGCCGGAATGTATAAGCAGAATGGTAAATCGCACGACTACTATAAAGCACTTAAACTACTTAAAGATTCATCTTTGGGTGGGAACTATTCTCTATACCTTTTGAGTTTCTTGGGGTTCATTTCCAACTTTACAGAATTGGCAGGGTTTACTCCTTTCTTATGGTTATTGTTTGGTGTCAATATGGTTACAAAAATGACGATGAATAATGCACTACAAAGAGAAACTAGACTTTTGGCAAGACATCAGGAGGTAGACACAAGAGAGCGCGCAATACCCGAAAAACTTGCTAGTTATCCAAACTTCAGTTCCCAGTCAACAGGAAAAGTTTTCGCTACGCCAGTAGAGGTAAAAGATATACAGTTAAGAATGGAAGAAAAATACGGAAAAGAGAATTTATTAACATTAAGTCGTTACGCTGTTTCTCCTCAAATGAAAAATGATTCTATTTTGAGTAAAAACCCTGAGCTTCTTAAGCGCATAACTGAAGGAGTAGAAACAAAAATAAATCCTTTGGCTATGAGTATGCAAGTTCTAGCTTATGGTTCTGTCGGCTCAGGGAAATCTCAATGGATCTACAATATAGCCCAACAAGTTATTGAATCAGACTTTACTTTATTTAAAGCAATCGCTTACAATGATATGAAGGGAGATTTTGTACAAAGATTTTACAGAGAAGATCACGACCATATTCTTAGCCTGTTTGACGAAAGAGCAAGCGCATGGTGTATATTCACTGAAATGAAATACAACAAGCAAGTTGCACAAAACTTCATTGAGAATCTGTTTAATAGTCTTGTTGGATCAGGCGATGATTTTTGGATCGCTAGAGCAAAACAACTTCTTACAGAATGGGTGGAAATTTCATTTGAAAAAACAAGTTCAAACATTGAGGCATGGGAAATGATTTTCTCTCTATATAAAGCCTATGATGTAGCGCAAGAAGAGACGGACAATAAGACAAAGGCCTCATTACTTGAAACAATCAATCTAGGAATGGGTATCTTTGAAGATATGCGAGAATTGGTAGTTACCAGAAAGTGTAAGATCTTTTTAATAAACGAGTTCATAAACACCCCAAACACTCAAATGTTCCTAGTCAACAGTGAGGCAAAGGCAAAAAAGCTTGAGCCATATTTAACAGGATTATGGGGCGCGTATGTTGCTGCAATGCTAGGAAAAGATGATAGAGAAGATGGTGGAGAAGATCACTTAATACTAAATATTCTCGATGAGTTTGCGAACATTAAGATGGGTGAAAAAACACGTAAAGCACTTTTAACTACAGTGCGAAGTAAGGGGGGATGTAATTTAGTAGCCACGCAGTATGTTCCAGAAAGCGACAAAAAATTACGAGAGGAAATGAACTCTTCTTATTTTTCTCTTCATGTTTTCAATACAGATAGTGAGACAACAAAGGACTTTGCTTCAGGAGTAATCGGAGACGCGGAGGCACTTACGATAAATGCTACACCTAGAGAAGAAGACACTGGGACGGCATATCAGGTTAATGGTCAAAGCCCTGTTGCTGCGCTAGGTATATTGAAGAACCTAAAACCAGTAGAAAAGGGAAGTAGGTTGTCTTATGCACAAAGCAATGTAAGATTAATGCCTCCAGGCGAGTTTCAATCGCTCCTCCCGTATCATCATTTTGTGTATTTCCCTAAAACGGAAGTGAGGTCTTTCGACGATGAGCAGAGTGAAAAACTATTTAGGCTTTTGGCACTTGGATATGAGGATGAAATGAGAAAGTATGCGGAAGAAAACCCTTATCTCCACAATAGAATGGGTGCTATGTATTTGGCATACACGCCTCAAGCAACTCTAAACTACGGAAATAAGGCCTTTATACCTTTTGATGATATTGAAGCCGAAGTTATTTCACCGGAGCAAGACAAAACTGATACTTTGGATGAGGATGATAAAAATCTCAACGAGATCGAAAAAGGTCTTGATGAAATACTTGAATCACTCTTCCCTGGTGCAGAAGCAGAAGAGGAAACAGAAGTAGTAGATGAGTCCCCAGAAGATACGGAAGTATCCGAAGATGTATGGACCGATACTCTCGATGAAGAGAGTGAAGATGAAGCAACAAAAGTTGTGGAATAAAAAGAAAGGAACTGAGATGAATATAGTAGAGAGAATAGAGAAAAAGATAAGACTCATATCGAGCCTTATCTCGGGGAAGGTTAGTGAAGGTAATCAGTTTTCCGAAGAAGAGCTTCAAGCTCTAAAAAAAGAGAATAGGGCGGCTGAGAAAGCACTGGAGAATGATCGTAAAAAGATTGATCAAATGTGCGATGAGATAATTGATATTTCTGAGAAAGGACTCCTTCAAAGCACAGGTGAATCCATAGTAGAGCGAGCAGTTGTCGCCAAAGGGTTCTTTGATGGTACAGAGGGCGCAAAAGACAAGGAAATTATGCTTAATGAAATGGAATACACATCCAGAGATATCGATAATATGAAGGATTATCCGGAAGAACTTAAAAGGCATATGGAAGATTATATTGTGATCATGCAAGATGCTGTTACGATCGAAGAAGCCGTCAATGAAATGTACGATGCTTTAAGAAGAGCATAGGAGGCCAACATGACTAAAAAAACAGAGAGTAGTGAGTTCATTCGTGCAGGGCAGATGGCCAAAGAAATGGTTATTTCCGAGAATATACGAAGAGAACAACAGCAGATCCAGGAGAGCATGAGGCTTGCGAAAATACAGTTTGAGAATACCATTAGGATAAGACAGCAAACAAAAAAGCTTATAGAGCAAAGAAGGAAAAATGCTCTTAAGGCAAAACAAAAACAAGTAGATAGACCCAAAATGCTGAAAGACATGAGGCATCATAGAGAAGACAGATTCTCTCTCAATATTGAGCGAGAAAAGTCAATAGAGTATGCAATTATGGCAAAAGGGCAAAATGTCAAAAAAAGGGAACGATTTAATTCCGACATTTCCCATATGAAAACACTGATGACTCAAAGCTATGCTCCCGCTGCTCAGTCAAGGCTCAACCAAAACGGATTCTCCAAAGAAGCCATAAAAGCTTTTGAGGAAATCAAAAAGGTGGATCTGAAAAAACAGAAGCAGGCCGTCAAAGCCCAGGCGCAACCCAAAAAGAAAGAAAAGCTACAGGAGCGATGATGGAGGAACTTAACGGCCCGCGAGCAAATGAAGTTATCTACGGTTATGAAAAGTTCATAGGCAGCCTTCCCTCATCCATGCTCAATTACATTTGGGACACTGATGCACTTCCTTTTCCAAAAGAAGAAATACTTACTATTTTAGGAAATGCGATAATGATAAGTACAAGCGATGAGGATGTTGAGTTTTACAAGGATCTAGCTTTGCTTCTACCTCTTTTTCAGGAGAATGTTGGCTCTACACCTATTCGACTTTTAGGGAATTTTGAGAAATGGAAAGAGTTCGGGGAAGTGATAGAGAAGGATCTTTATGAAAATATCGTGTGGAAGATCGGGATAGCAGAAGATCTAAGAGAAAGGGAAAGCTAATTTGGACTATCTGGTGGATCTCTTGAGATTGAATGATGTCAGTTCCAATAAAAAATACTAAAATTCAATGAAATACACTACAGGTTTAGAAGACATAAGATATGACAGAAAACCTTATAAAACCTCCTATATAGAACATTTTATAACGTTTTCTATGGAAAGGTACATATTTATGGCCTGCAAACGTCGCTATAGCGAGAAAGGTTATAAAATATGTTAGATTATAAGGTTTTGAAAATCATTCATAGAACTCTCGATTAAAAGGTTCTACAAGTATAGGAGCAATAATCTCTTTTTGGTAGACGGAAGTATCAACCCTAACACTGAAAAAGAGTAATATACCCATACAAGAGTTTGAAGATAAAAATGATAGACCACTATTTAGTTAATAATAAATATCTATGATTCAGCCCCAAGTTTTTTCATTACACCTAAAATTGAAATATTTTTTAAAGTATAAGTGCTATACTGACTTTATGTGTAAAAAGAAAAGGGGGAAATATGAACACACTTAAATCATTAGGGAGTATAGCACTGCTTAGTAGTATGATTGCAATGCCTATTCTTGCAGAAGAAAATACTCAGCCTGTACTTGAAAAGCAAACTAATCTATCGGCATCTGATGTGGCAAAAGAGCTTGCCAATCCGAATACAACACTTGGAACTTTAAATTTTAACTTTGATTATATTAGTTATGACGGGGATCTGCCGGGTGCGAATGGAACGAACTCTAAGACAATGAGCTTTCAACCGGTGTTACCTTATCCCGTGGGTGATGGAGTAAACCTTTTCGTCCGCCCAAATATACCAATAATTTTTGATAGACCAGTACCTTCAAAAAACTTTGAAGGTTCGGGTTTTGAACTGGGTGATATCGGTTTTGATGCAGCACTGGGGAAGACCTTTCCTGGGGGTCTTGTACTCGTCGGAGGTATTGTGGGTACTTTACCTACTGCAAGCAGTGATGATGTCGGTCTGGATCAGTGGTTGCTTGGACCTGAATTTGCGATAGCGAAAATGTTTGATTGGGGATTACTTGGCCTTTTGGTTACGCATCAATGGGATGTAGCTGGAGATGATGATTTTGATACCAGTATTACGGGTGGTCAGTACTTTTATACGATCAATCTAAAAGACGGATGGCAAATTCAGGGTTCTCCGACATGGAGTTATAACCATGAAGCTGACTCAGATAATCGACTCACTTTACCGGTGACTGCTGGTCTATCAAAAACTACTATTTTTGGTTCAACACCATGGAAATTCAGTCTACAATATTCGTATTTCGTTGAGAAGCCTGACAATTTCGGGTCTGACTATCAAGTTCGATTTACGGTGACCCCTGTTGTTCCATTGCCTTGGTAAATACTTGAAATCAATGAAGGAGAAAAAGATGAAAAACAAAATAATAAGTGTACTATTTTTACTGATTGCACCTCTTATGCTTTGGGGTGCTACACAAAGTTATGACCTCGTCATTAACAATGGCAGGGTAATGGACCCAGAAACCAAGTTTGACTCTGTTGCAAATGTCGGTATCAAAAACGGCAAGATCATCAAGATCACAAAAGAGAAAATAACGGGTAAAAAGAATATCGACGCGACTGGCAAAGTAGTTTCTCCGGGTTTCATCGATATCCATGCACATGGACAGAATATCGGCGACTACCGTATGCAGGCGATGCAGGGAGTTACGACCATGCTAGAGCTTGAATCAGGTGTTCTACCCATCTCTCAATGGTATGATGTCCAAGCCAAGAAAAAGCTCCCTGTCAACTACGGTGCTGCGGCGGGTTGGACCTATGCACGTATCGCAACCTTTACGGACACAAAGCCTGAAGCCACAGCAAAGTATTTTCAGGATGCACAGTCGCTGAATGATTGGAAGATGAATGTTGCAACACCCGAGCAGCAAGAGAAGATACTCAAGCTTGTCGAAAATGGGCTTGATGAAGGCGGGCTTGGTATCGGTATCAACGCCGGATATGCACCGGGTTATGGACGCAAAGAGTACTATGCACTAGCAGAACTTGCTGCAAAAAGGGAAGTGGCTACCTATACCCATGTACGCTATGCCAGCAACATGGAGCCAAAAAGTTCATTTGAAGCTGTACAGGAGGTTATTGCAAATGCAGCCATCACCGGGGCGCACATGCATGTATGCCACATCAACAGTACATCTCTGAAAGATATCAATTCTACTTTATCACTGATCAACAACGCATTCCAACACAATATCAACATCACAGTAGGCGCTTATCCGTGGGGTGCTGCAAGTACAGTAGTCGGCGCGGCGATGTTCAGTGGAGAAGGATGGCCTGAGCGTATGGGCTCTAAGGCACACAATTTCCAGCTTGGACTTGAGCGTATGACGCAGGAGCAGTTGGATGATTATCAGAAAAATAAACCGGGTACATTTATCGTCTGGCATTTCCTCGATGAGAATGATAAGAAAGATCTGGCAATGCTAGATGCATCTATACTTCACCCAAATATACTTATTGAGTCTGATGAGATGTTCTGGATGTTCATGGATAAACATAATGAAATTCATAACTACGAAGGCGATGCATGGCCACTGCCTGAGGGTTCATTTTCTCACCCAAGATCAAATGGAACATTTGCAAAAGTACTGCGCTCGTATGTCAGGGAAAGAGGAATCATGGATATGCAGGAAGCCCTACGTAAGATGACCCTGATGCCCGCACAAACACTTGAAAAGTTTGTACCGCAGATGAAAAAGAAAGGACGTATGCAAGAAGGTATGGATGCAGATATCGTAGTCTTCGACCCTGAGACTATCAGAGATGTAGGAACATATGAAAAACCTAATCAGCCTGCAGAGGGTGTGCAGACACTTCTTGTCAATGGTGAACTTGTGATTGCCGAGGGTAAACTGCTTACCGATGCTGCCCCTGGTCAGCCAATTAGAGGAACAACGAGCAGCAAATAGTCCGAAGAAAAACACTTTTCATCATAAGGCTTTTACTGCTTTATGATGAAAGATTTTAAATGCTACAATATTTATATGCGGAATTAATAGTATGTCACTATGTGACCAACAAGAGAAAGAAGGATCTCAATTATGCATAAAAACCCAGAAAAAACAAGATTACATTCAGATAAAAAAGCTGATACATTAGATATAAATCGTCGTGATTTTCTTACTAAAAGTGCTTTATTAGGCGTTGCTACGGGAACTATAGGTCTCGGACTTGCTCCAACAACAGCATTTGCAAAAGATGAAAAATTAGTGATGACAAGTGCCTCCAACTTCCAGCCTCTCGAAGTAAACAGCCCGATGGCAAAGTGGAAAAAACCTCAGTCTCTCGATTTTGTTACTGGCGCGACAAAGCGCTATAGTTTTCGAAACTGGCAATCAGGTAATGACGATTCAGTCTACTATAACATGAATCTCCCTGCTTTCTTCAAAACACGTGTGGTCATGCCACCAACAGAAACGAGTCTATTAAAACGTGACATTAATGCTGATTTATTAAATATCACCTTTAAAGCTCATGACGGTACTACATTTCAAAAATTAAAGGAATAAAAATGAAAACCTCTCTTATGCCTGTGGCGATAGCCACTTTGATATTATCGTTTAGCTCTGCCATTTTGGCTGATGAAAACCCACTGAAAAAATACTTGGAAGTTCCAGGTGCAACAGTGACATTCCCTATAAGCGAAGCTAAAAATGGTTTTTCATTTGACTTTGCAAATGATGCTCGTGAAAAGTTCGAAAACTTTCATTACCAGTTAGGTGGCGATCATGCAGTCTATTATAATCTGCATCTGAGTGAATTACTTCCCACTGCTGTGTCAGCACCCAATCACGAGTATAAGCCATTGGAAAAAGCTATCAATCCTAAAATTGGTTCAGAAGTGAAGTTTACTCCTAAAGAGGGTGAATTAAGTATGGACGAATATGCTGTACATCCCAATCACAGGGTGCAAGGCATACTCATGATCCACAAAGGGAAAATAGTATACGAAACCTACCCGGGTATGAATCCGGAAGATATACATGTATGGATGTCACCCGGTAAAAGTACAGTAGGATTGATCATTGCACAATTAGAGGCTGAGGGTAAGATTGATATGCAAAAAGAAGTTGTTGAATATCTCCCTGAGTTTAAGGGAACACATTGGGATGGTATTAAAATGATAGATGCGGCCAACATGGCTACAGCACTACAGTTGGAAGAAACTTTGGAAGCTATTATAGATCCTAACTCCATCATCGTTCGCTTCTTTAGTGCAGAGTTTGGTTTTCCAAATCCCGCTTCAGGCAAGGTTGATAATTGGATAGGTATTCTAAAGGAAGCACAGCCTATAAAAGGTGAAAAACCAGGTGAGCGTTTTCGCTATTCATCTGCGGTTACGCAAATTTTTGTATTGATTGCTGAACGCATTGAAAACCAAACATGGGCTAAGCTTTTTGAAAAGCGCGTTTGGGGTAAAATGACTGCACGCAGGGCCATGTTACACCACTTAACTCCTGATGGAACCAGTGTTGCCCATGGACTACTTTCTACTACTTTGGAGGATTTTGGACGATTTGGAATGTTATTTACTCCGAGCTGGGATAAAGCGGCAGTTGAACCTGTGGTTAGCGCAAAAGTGCTAGAACGATTGCAAACTGCCGGCAGCCGTGATGCATTTGTAGCAGGGGCTAAATACAAGGGAGAGATTGAAGATTTTGGAGAGGAGCCTTGGATGAACTCTTATCAGTTTGATGCGGTTTTTAAAGATGGAGCCTTATGGAAGCATGGTAATGTTGGCCAGGGAATTTACATTGATCCTGCCCGTGATTTTGTAGGTGTCTATTTCTCAACTAACGGTTATATTCCTCCTTACGGTGAAGATAAAATGCCAGGATATCTACGTCGGGCAGCAAAATACCTATCTGGAAAATAAGTATCGATGGTAATCGAAACAAGATGAAACCTGCCCGTATTTTAAAACACTTTGCGCCGCTTAAGCGGTGCTTTTTAATCCCCTATAAAACAAAAGGTTAGTCCAAGGATATGTCTTACAATAAAAAGATTTGGTGTTTGCTATTGCTCAATACCGTCATGACAGGACAGGTATTGGCCTTAGAATCGAAGAACAGCATCGATAACAACACATCCTATGAGGACCTGCCTTTGGGAGGCCCTGCAAGCGTTAGCATGCAAATGGATAAAGACCGTGAAGCAAAAGGAGATTTTTCTATTTTGCCCGCAATGTCGGTACGATATTCCAAGTTCAAGAAAATGGTTGATGAAGAATATGGTTTAAACTTCGGATTTGATTACAATGTATTGATGCAAACCGCCACCCAAAGCTTGGATGATAAAACGGCTGCCGGTGGTGTTTTTAGAATGTATGGAGAGTGGTCCGCAGATAGTGTTGATAGGGCCAATAGCGGTTCGCTTATATATAAAGTAGAGAACAGGCACAGACTTGGGACTGACATTCCCCCTAGCAGGCTAGGTACTGAGATCGGATATGCGGGAATGACTGCTGTGACTTTTTCTGACATTGGATGGGCTTTAACGAACCTCCATTGGTCTCAGCGCCTCTACGACAATCGATTAGGCTTTGTAATAGGGATTGTTGACACCACTGATTACGTTGATGTCTACGGGTTGGTCAATATCTGGACAGAGTTCAATAACTATGCTTTTACCACCAATCCTACTATTCCGGCACCGGACCAAGGACTAGGGGTTGCCGTACGTATCATGGCCACTGAAAACATCTATATTCTTGGCGGAATCGCTGATACTAATGGAGATCCAACGTCTCCTGAAAACACGTTTGATTCATTCTTTGGCGAGTCAGAATTCTTTTCTCATATTGAACTGGGATGGGCACTTTCGTGGGACAGACGCTTTTCTGACAATATTCATCTTACTGCTTGGCACCAAGATGCACGTGAAAAAGCCCAAACACCTGATGGTTGGGGAATGGCATTTTCCTTTTCCCGTTTGCTTGATGAGACCTGGGAACCGTTCTTTCGGGCCGGTTTTGCTAAAGGAAGCAGTTCTCTATGGGAGTATTCAATCAGTACAGGTACAGGGCATCATTTTCAAAACAACGACAATATGTTGGGATTGGGACTTAACTGGAGTCGTCCATCTGAGGAAACCTTTGGTTCTGGATTAAACGACCAGTACACGGCTGAATTATATTACCGATTCCAGATACTGAAAAGGTTGAGTATTACACCAGATTTACAGCTGGTATTCAATCCTGCGCTCAATCCAGACAAAGATACTATTGGTGTTTTCGGGCTTCGTGCACGTTTTAGCTTCTAATTCTGTATGGCTTTACAGTCAAACAGACTGAGGTTTACCCCCAGACCTGCTTCATGACACGGTACATGTTGCCCCCGAGGAATTTTCCGCAGTCCTCTTCGGAATAACCATTTTCCAACATCTTGTCCACCAGGGCAGCTACGATCTGATAAGGAGCCGGTGTCGGGAATCCCTTCGCTCCCACTTTCGTAGTATAACCACCGTCAGGGAACACGGACTGACCCATTGGTGTTTGAATGATGGAGGCTGTAAAATTGATATTTGGAATATAGTCCGAACCAAAACCAACATGGTCAATCCCTACGAGTTTGACCATATAATCAATATGCTTGAAAAGCATATCAGTTGTTACAATATCAGGGTTGGATGTGTCCATAAAAGCACCGACCATATTAATAGAACAAACACCACCACTTTTGGCGATTGCTTTGATGACTGCGTCGGAGAGACTTCTTTGGTAATTAGCAATAGCCAAGGCTCCAGAGTGTGATGAGATGACAGGTTGACTGCTTCGTTCAATAGCATCAAGAGAAGTCTGCTCACCTGTATGGCTAACATCTACTAGCATCCCATTGCGATTATAGCTGTCGACCAGCTCTTTACCGTAGTCAGTGAGACCGCGATTTTCGGTTTCAAAACAACCATCACCAACATCGTTACGCTGGTTGTAGGCTAATAGGCAGTAGCCATATCCCATTTCACGCCAAAGGGCGACACGGTCAACATCACCACCAAATATTTGTGTACCTTGATGAGTAAAATATATGCCAAGCTTGTTCTGCTTGACCGCCTCATCAATATCTTTTGTCGTACGAACAATCATGTAGTTATCAGGGCGTTCTCTCATCTTTTTAAGATAAAACTCCACTCCTTTTCATGATACCCTCAACAGAAGCATCTAGTGAATCCGCAGATGGACAGGCTGCCAGTACTTTGAAGCCAGCCGCTTTACATTTATCCATTTCATCGTGAAATTCTGGGGCTTCAGGAGAAGACCACTGAGAAGGATAAAGGCCAGAGAATAGTGTATCTATTGTCATGGAGTTTTGTACGATCTTTTTTGCCCGGTCTGAGGCTGGATATTCCTGCGTACGTTGTGGAATTTTCGTGTAATCTTTTATCTCAAATTTTGGTAATTTCTTGGGATTGACAGCGTGACCCGTATCATTGGCGAGTGATTTAGTGGGTGATATAGCTATCGCTGCCGCACCCGCTACAGTTCCTGCAACGGTCTTCAAGAATGTTCGACGGTTTTCTACTGCATTACCAACCTTCTTTATATTTTCAAAATTATTTTCAAGGGCATCTTTTTTCATTTTATCTTTCTCCTTTTTTTAATTGATATTTTTTATGATAGCTATTAATTAAATAAATGTCCCTTAAGAATAATAAACATTTAAGCCTCCTTTAATGGAAGAATATCCATCCAAGTCCAATAATTAATTATCCTTTTTTCAAAACCTTATAA
>CAWAVD010000028.1:0-39417 GCA_963785375.1 Sulfurovaceae bacterium | reverse complement strand
CAGTAGTAATTGATGACATACTATTTGAGCTCAAACAATTTCACTTCCATTCACCCAGTGAGAATCATATAGAAGGTAAAGCTTTTCCACTTGAAGGACATTTCGTTAATTTAGACAAAGATGGAAATATTGCCGTAATTGCCGTCATGTTCGAAGAAGGTGAAGAAAATAAGGAATTAGAAAAGTTTTGGAACATAATGCCAACAAAAGCCGGAGAGGTTCAAAGATTGGAACTTTCTAAAATAGCAAATGCACTGTTACCAAAAGACAAACATTATTATCGTTTTAATGGTTCACTTACAACACCTCCATGTACAGAGGGAGTTAGATGGTTTGTATTTAAAGAAAGGCTAACTATCTCTAAAGAACAAGTAGCTAAATTCCAGAAAGTTATGCATGGTGTCAATAATAGACCAATTCAGCCTCTAGATGCTAGAATTATTGTCGACTAAACTTATTTCTCCGGGTGGAGGTCATTCCTGCAGATAACCATGTCTGCATACCTCCTCTATACCACTTTATCTTTTCAGGTGGATAACCCAAAGTGAGTAGGGCTTTAACCATTTTGGGAGATTGACTACACCATGCACCATTACAAAATAATAAAAGAGTTTTAGCATGGGAAAAATCATATGGCTTTTCATTACCTATAATACCAAGCTTTACTAGAGAAACTTTATATTCCTCTTCAAATACTTTTGGCATCATCAAATAGACATAATGTATATTTATTGCACCGGGTATAGTTCGATACTCATACCACTCTTCATCTCGTGTATCGATAAAAAGCATGCTTATGTCCTCTTGCATCTTTTTGATGAATTCCATCACTTCTACTTCTCCATACGTCTCTACACCTCTATGTATTTGCATAGGATAAATTGTTTTACCTGCACTTGTAATGAAGGTGGATTTACAGACCTCAGGCACATCATTGCTGGCATATTTACCCTGCCAAAACATTTCATTGGTTATATGAATGTTCTTACATAGCGGATCGATCTCACGCTCTATGGTTATATCTTTTATCTCACCTGAATTGTTGATATAATTGGTTTTTACACTGCTAATGTGTAGTGAAGTATTATCTCCTTTAGAAAAAGAAATAAAGATGATACATAAAAAAATAACTTTAAACATCATATGCTCCTTTTTTTTGAGTATAAGAGAAGAACGTGCAAGTTATGTGTAATGAGTACTAGTTTATATAATTACTTTTATTGATTAGCAATAAGGCAGCTGTTGACTCCTAATCTCGTGTACAAGTCATTCCTGCAGTCAACCAGGTCTGCATACCTCCACGATACCAGTTAATCTTTTCAGGTGGGTAACCTATCTCAAGTAGTACTTCTATCATAGCTACTGACTGGCTACACCATGGTCCATTACAGAAGATCGTTATGGTTTTAGCTTTAGTGAAATCCAATTTTTCATCTTCATGTATAACCACACCAAGAGCCCTTAATGCATGTTCAAACTCAAACTCAAAGCTCTCACGCTCTTTAAAATGATGAAAAGGCATATTCACCGCACCTGGTATAGTACGATAGTCATACCACTCCTGCTTACGACTATCTATAAGCATCAATGAATCATCAGTTTGCATATGTTTCATAAAAGCGAGGACTTCGAGTTCTCCATAGGTAGTGATATCTTCATGTAGGTACATAGGAAGGAGTTTGCCGGTAGTATGGACATAAGTCGACTTGCATGCTTCAGGTACTTTTGTATGAGCATAGTTTCCTGTCCAGACCATGGTATTATTTATGGGCACTTTATTACACTCTTCGGGAATATCTCGTTTTACGACTATAGGTTTAACCTTACCACTTGCATCTATAGTCTTAATAGTGATACCATCATATTCGAAACCTGTTTTTGCAGATAATGTAAGAGAAGCTAAAAGTAATGATGTAGTGATTGTTTTATAAAACATGAAACATCCTTTATGCATTATATTAACATATTATTTGTAGAAAGTATGTGTACTAAAATATGATCACACTCTCCCTGGAGTCATTTTCTAGTAGAAGTCATACCTGTGGCCAGCCACTCTTGCATACCTCCACGATACCAGTTTATCTTTTCGGCAGGATACCCTATGTCAAGCAAAGCTTCTATCATTGTCCAAGAAAGGCTGCACCAGGGTCCATTACAAAATATAGTAACAGTTTTGGCATTCGTAAAGTCCAAACTATCATCTTGTGCATTAATATGTACTCCAAGTTCTCTCATATTCTTTTCATATTCAAATTCAAAATCTTCACGTTCTTTAAAATGATAAAAAGGCATATTCACCGCACTTGGTATAGTCCGGAAATTATAAAACTCTTCTCTACATACGTCTATCAGCATCAGAGAGTCATCTGTTTGCATCTGCTTTATAAAAGCCAGGACTTCCAGCTCCCCATAGGTTGTGATATCCACATCTATATACATAGGTAAAATATGACCACCTACTGTATTTACATATGTAGATTTACATGATTCAGGTACTTTAACATGAGCATAATCTCCTGACCATAATATAGTATTATTGATAGGTATATTCTCACACTCTCTTGGGATATCCCGTTTTACAACAGTATATATATTATGACCTTTTGCATCAATGGTTTTTACAGGTATACCATCATACTCAAATCCTCTTTCTTGACAAAATGTATAAGAGGCAAAAAGCAGTACCATAGTGAAGTATTTATAAAACATTCCTTTCCTTTAATAGTTCATAGTAGCATAAAGGGTGTAGAAAGGATGTGTAGTGGTAGAGAAGATACGCTAGATAAATCTAGTATTTTAAATGTCAGTTCTGCTAAAATGTAAGTATAAACATAAAACAATGTACATCGATCACTTAAGCAGCTAAACGTTCTAACAGTGATTTGGTGTATATGTCACAGGTGTTACAATGAAAAAAATAATGATATTAAGCGGTGCCGGACTTTCTGCCGAGAGTGGCATCCGTACCTTTAGAGACCATGACGGTCTTTGGGAAAACCATGATGTTATGAAAGTCTGCTCTACGCAAGGCTGGATATCAGATCGAAAATATGTAACCCGTTTCTACAATGACCGCAGACGTGACCTTGAGACTAAAGAGCCTAATCATGCTCATAAGGTGCTTGCTCAACTTGAACACGATTATCGTGGAAGGATTATCCATCTGACCCAGAATATTGATAATCTTATGGAGAAAGCGGGTGCCAAAGATCTAATACATCTTCATGGTACACTCACTGATCTACGCTGTGAAGCATGCACCCAGACGTTTTCTGTTGAGTATGCGCCACAAGAAGGTAATGAACATTGTCCGCATTGTGGAAATAAAAGATTACGTCACAATGTCGTCATGTTTGGTGAAGCAGCGCCGGAGTACAGTCAGATACAAGAGGCTATACGCCATTGTACTCTTTTCATCGCTATCGGTACCAGCGGTGCAGTGATCGATATTGTTCCCATTGCAAAAGAGTTTAAACACTCCATACTTATTGATCCAAAACGTAAGAAGACTGCAAGTAAGTTTGATCCTAAGTCTTACGTTGATGAATACTTTGAGCATTTCATTCAGAAAAAAGCGGGGGAAGCAATGGATGACATGATGGCAATTATCAAAGACCATATGGATGATCGATGATAAGCACCATATAATCATTATACGTTGGCTGCAACTTTATAAGTAGGATCATCTTCCTCATATGAGCAAAAAGGTCCTGCTGTTTTTAACATACTTTTACAGTCTTTAGAAAGGTGTCTAAGGGTAAGCTTCTTCCCTTCTTTTTTGTATTTTTCCGTCAGCCCATCAATGGCTTCTGCACCAGAAGAGTCCATTACTCTTGCTTTTTTAAAGTCTATGATCACATCAGAAGGGTCATTTTCTACATCAAACTGTTCATTGAACGAAGTCACTGAAGCAAAGAAAAGAGGGCCATCAAGTTCATAGATCTTTTTTCCATCACCGTCTATAGAGGTACGTGCAAAGATCTTTGCATGTTCCCATGCAAATACCAGTGCAGAGATAATAATACCTGCAATAACAGCTACTGCAAGGTCTTCAAGTACTGTAATGATAGTAACTACCACCAAAACAAAAGCATCTGCGCGTGGCATATGTTTGATACGTTTAAGTGAAGAAAACTCAAACGTACCGATACTTACCATAAACATGATCCCAACAAGGACAGCCACAGGAATCGTGGCAATAACATTTGAAAAACTTACCACAAGGATAATGAGTAGAACCGCTGCTGTAAAAGATGAAAGACGACCCAGACCACCAGAAGTAAAGTTAATAACAGATTGGCCTATCATCGCACAACCTGCCATACCGCCAAAGAGTCCTGATGTTGTATTCCCTACACCCAGAGCGATACACTCTTTGTTACCTGAACCACGTTCTCCACCCATCTCGTCAAGAACAGAAAGTGTAAGTAAAGACTCTATAAGCCCAACCAGTGCAACGATAATAGCTGTAGGCAATATGATAGCCATAGAAGCCCATGAGAATAAAGAGAGATCAGGAAGTATAAAACTTGGCATGGATACATTGGAAAGATCGGCAAGATCACCAACCGTTTTGGTATCAATATTACCAAAATACACCACTAGAGTTACTACAATGATCGCCACAAGACCTGCAGGAACAGCCTTGCTTATCTTAGGTAAAAACTGCATTGTAGCCATCGTGACTATGATAATAATATACATAATATAGTTCTCAGAAAAACTGAGCTTTTATGATTTCTATCCATGAGCCATATTGTTCTATGTTTGAAGGTGCAAGGAAGGGAAGCTGAGCTATAGCTATGACAATGGCAAGTCCGTTTACAAATCCAAAAAGGGCAGGTTGGGGCACTAGACGGATAAACTTACCCATCTTCATAGCTCCGATCGCTATCTGAATCAATCCTGCAATGATAGATGTAAGAAGAATATAGTGCAGTATCATCATAGAAAGATCTTCTGTAGAAAGATCCGGGTACAAATGTTTTACTGAAAGTCCAAGAGAAACAAATACAACAGCTACAGAACCTGTAGCTCCAGATATCATTCCCGGTTTACCACCAAGCAACGCTGTAATAAGTCCTATGATAAATGCACCATACAGTCCAACTACAGGAGAAACACCTGCGATAAATGAAAATGCTATTGCTTCAGGGACAAGAGCAACTGCAACCAGTGCTCCAGAGAGAATATCATTTTTAATGTTTTGGTTCGAATAGTTTTGAATGTTAAACACATCAATTCCTTACTTTGTTTATGGTCGGAATTTTACCATAATAGTTTTACAAGCTACTTCTTCTCACTATCACGTTTCAGAACCATAACCGAAGCAGTCATACCAAAACGAAGTTTCACATTTTCAGGTAATTTATCCAGTTTGATACGTACAGGTATTCTTTGCGCTAGACGGATCCATTGAAACACGGGTTTAACACTTGGGAGCAGATTATTTCCCGGATTACCGTCAGAATGAGAAATTCCCCATGCAATGGACTCTACTTTTCCGCTAAGAGGTGTATCTGGATAAGCTAAAAGTGTAACGATTGCCTTATCACCCACATTTACTTCAGGAATAGCATCTTCACGAAAAAAACCAAATACCCAATATGAATTTTCATCTACTAATGCTAAAATAGGATGTCCTGCTGATGCTTGTGAACCTATCTGAAAGTTTATATTTGAAACATAGCCATCCACCTCTGCATATACTTTAGTGTAAGAGAGGTTTAGTTTTGCGGTATTGAGTGCTTCAGTGGAAGAGTCTATATCTGCTAAAGATTTATAATAGTTGGTTTCATTGCGTACTAGATCTTTTTGGGAAACTGCACCTTTATCTCTAGCATATATATTTTTAACACGATCATACTCTATTTTTGTTCCTTTTGCTGCCTCAAGCGTACGTTGGAGTCTCGCTTTTGCCTGATCAACCTTTACTTGATACTGAGAAGGATCAATCTCAAAAAGAAGATCACCAACTTTGACTTTCTGATTATCTATAATATGTATTTTAGTTACCATACCATTAACACGTGGTGTAACCTGTATGACCTGTGTACGAACTTGTCCATCGCGTGTCCATGGATTTTCTATATACTCTTTAAATTTACCATAACCATAATAGCCTGCCGCGCCAAGTATTCCGATGGTTACTAATAGTTTTACCAGTATTTTTAATAATTTCATTATTACCCTTTAAAATTTAATCCAATATGCATCGATAAGAACCATATAAAGAACCATGATACCGATAAATACATATGAAGGTGCGTAGATATAACGTGACAGTTTTAACTTATTTAAGATCAATACAGTGACTCCAGCTGCTAGGAAAGCTAAGATGATCACAAGTAACATAGGTGAATAGTAAACATCACCAGCTGAAAGCTCATGAGGAAAGTTATTGGTCATTAGGCATTCCTTGTGGAAGACGTGTCATATTTTCATCAAGGTATCTACCCCAATCTGTACGTTTACCCATCTTGGCAGCCATCTCTTTGGAGATATATGCTTTGCCTTTATTCATCTGCCATCCACCACCAAGTGCTTTATAGAGAGCTATAACATTGTTGGCAAGACTACCTTTGATCTGAGCTGACTGATCTTGGTTTTGTGTCATACTTTGTACAGTACTAAGAAGACGCTGATAACTAACCAATCCGTCATTGTATTGTGTCATTGAAATGTTGAACGCACGTACAGTAGCTTTTACTGCTTCTTTATTTTCTTTCTGCTGTTTTTTTGTCAATATATAGCCATGTACAGCATCAGAGACTTCAGAAACTGCAGAAAGTATCGTTTTGTTGTAGTTTACCAAGCTTTCTTCAAAGATAGCATCCTGTATACGTATCTGGTTCTTTATCCTGTCATATTGGAAGATGTTCCATGAGAAGGCCGGTCCCACACTTACACCTAGTGCATCTCCTGCAGAGATCCAACTTCCTCTTGCATCGTTGCTGTTAATCCCTACATTACCAAAAAGAACAAAACTAGGATAGAGTTGTGCCATTGTACTGCCTATATTTGCAGACTTAGCATGTGCCTGGTATTCAGCCACTTTAACATCCGGACGGTTTGCTAAAAGCGCAGCATCAATTTTATTATGAGGGTTAAATTTAGCAGTAGGAACCATTGAGACATTTAAATTATCTTTATCTCCCTCTTTTATCTGTATATATGCTTTTTGTGTATTGATATATTTCTTTACACTGTCACTTTGTTTTTGTCCAACATGAAGCATGCGTTCAACTTTGTCAGGATTCATGCCCATAAGTACAGCCATAGCATTACGGTCTTTGATCATGGATAGTTCTAATGAAGGGAGTAAAGAACGTGTTGCATATAATTGTGCACGAGATTGCTGCATATCGAGTTCAGTAACACTTCCCGAGTTAAATTGTATCTCAGTCATCCTCGTCACACGTGTCTGTATAACAATGTTACGCTGAGCATAAGCGATACGTTCCTGAGCAGTTCTATAGTTAATATAATTACGTGCCACTTCTGCTATCACAGAAACCATAATATTGTCATAAGAAGCGATAGAAGCATAGAGATTAGCTTTAGATGATTCAATACCTCTGGCATATTTACCCCAGATATCCATTTCCCAACCAAGATCAAAATTAATACCAGCAGAGTTAAAATTATTACTGTTTTGACGTACTGCAGCAGCATTTCCTGAGAGTGTCTGTTGTTGTGGATAAGTAAGACCTTCACTGATACCCAAAGCTGCACGTGACTGTAAGATGCGTAAACCGGCACTTTTGAGGTCAAGGTTCTGTGCATAGGTTTTACTCACCAGCGTATTCAGTACGGGATCATTAAATATTTTCCACCACTGGGCTATGTAAGCATCATTACGTTGGCCTTTGTTTCTCCATGCCTCTGGGATATTTACCTTGTCCATACCTGTAAAATTTGGACCCAATGCATCACATCCATTACTAAATAGCATGACTATTAGAGCAGGCGTTCCTAGTTTCGCTAATCTTTTTATCATTCTTTCTCGTTTCATTGATCTATACTTTTCAAAATCTATTTCTCTGTAATACTTTAAAATCAATCTGTTCCATCAACGTCTTGCAAGAGAAAAGAGCAAGCCAAACATTTCGACGCAAAGAGATATTTTCATATAATTCACCTATCTTCTCTTTACTATATGCATTAAAATCAATATCAGACAATATATAAACTAAACTCTCTTCGGCCTTTTTTGCCATTTTTTTCTCATCTTTCCATAATGGATAAATATCTTCTACGTCTTTACCTAATGCATATCCACCTAACACATCCGCAAAAGAGGGTAAAGTATAATCTGTTTTTAATTGTACAAGCAGGGGATTCGTATTCATTTTTAACTCGCGATGGTACAAGAGTTCCAACAAATAAGCAAATTTTTCACACTCTTTTGTAAAATGCATCATGATATCTTTATCAACAGAATTAAAATAGCCTACATCTATTTGACTCGCCCAAAGCTGCATCTGTTTTACTGTATTCATAAGATGCACTTCACTATACTTTGCCGCAAATGTTACCCAAAATGAGCTTTTTCTTTTATGCAAATTATGGGCTCTCAGTGCCATGAACTGTGAAAGTCTGAAAAAACGTTTTTTTAACATCATAAATAGATGCTCAGGTCTCGTTGAAAAAGGTATATAATAAAAAATATGAAGAAGCGTAAGAAAAAGATAAAACATCAATAGTACCAAAAGAAACATACCAAAATCATAATACATTGTGTTGGCAATACCGAAGGTAAATAAACCCAGTAAAATGAAGATGGTCATCTTGGGATCAACAAGATGAAAAGAGATAAAACTATATACAAAAATGAAAACTCCCAACTCCCATCCATAGCGTAAGTTAGGCAATACAGCCACATACATAAATGTGGCAAATATAAAAGATAAAGAAAAAACCACAATCAGCATTGATGGTTTAATAGGTGTAAAAGTGGTTAAAACACTTAGCCCTGTAGCCAAAGCAACTATCATAAAGCCTCCAGCTGGGTTCATGTGTATCCAGAAAAAAGTAGCTGCCCAAAAGATAATGAACGTCACCAATACACCTTTTAAATGTTCTATATCACCCCAAAGAAAACGTTTGTTTTCGGGTAGCTGTTCAATTTCAAAAAAAGTAGGTAGGGGACTGTGTATACGATTTAACTTTGTCGCCAGTGTACGCAGCTCTGCATGCAATTTCTGCATATCTTGCATAGTTGTAATAAGCGATGCTCTTTCAAGATGAGATAAACCTTTTATCTTATCCGCTTGATATTCTAATGATATCTCTTCTGGTATACTGATCTCTTGCTGTTTTTCCCAAGAGCGTGTAATCTCGTTAAAGAGTAGGGTTATTTCACTCTCTAGAAGAGTATAATTTGAGACATACAGATCCAAATTGTCTGTATATTCTTCTTTATCATGCATGGAAAGCAAAGTAAGATAACCATTAATATTTTTATTATTATAAATCATACTATGCCACTGTTGCATATCTATAGAGGCGGTTCCCGTGTCAATAGTGGATTTTTCGAGTAGATCATCATTTTCCAGGAGCAAAGCTAAAGATTTCTCTCTTTTTTCTTTAGAGGCATTTCGGTCCCAAAAGAGTTGAGACTGTACTTCGGAAAGCTTCTGTGCATTTTGTGTTGTGGTATCTTCAATATTTACAGGCCAAAGAAATACACCAACCACTGTATAGATCATAATACCAAAAACAGTCATATAAGTTTTGTCTAAACCATATATAAAAACATCATCAACTTCACCATTTTTAAACACCATCATCATGGTCATTGCGGTTAACATAAAGATACTCGGGTCACCTTTATAGGCACGTACTAAATAGAGTGGAATAGCAACAATAATAGACAAAGAAATAAGATATAAGACTCTATCTTGTGGAAAAAAAGCGATAAGAGACATACCAATAATAGCACCAAACACAGTACCAAGTACACGCATCGCACCTTTGAGTACAGATTCGCTGACAGAACCCATGGCAGCGATAAGCATTACGGTAATTGCTGCAGTGGACGCTTGTGCCCAACCTTGAGAAAGAGGAATCAAATATGCTAAGGCCATACTCAAAGATGCTTTAATAGAAAACTTGAGTTTATCAGAAAGTGAAAAGAAAAGTATATCAGTGATTGAGTCCCACACAGTGCCTTTCTTTTCTAGACTTGCTTCCATATATTAGTCTTTTTTATCAATTCTTGCAATCCCAAGACTAACGAGAGTTGCAACAATAATAGCCATGTAAAAGACCCCAATGATCGCTTCCATATATGCTAAAAACTCAGCCAAATGGTTCTTAGGTAAGATATCGCCATACCCCAAAGTAGTGAGTGTCACAAAACTATAATATGCCACTGTAGAAAAGTTTTGTTGCCAAGTGCCTGCTTCTATACCGGAAAAGGCATTGGGATCCAACTGTATTAACAATAAATACAAAATAGTCCATATCAACCCTAAAAGAAGATACAAAGATACAGAACCAATAATTTTGTTTTTATCTACCTTTCCTTCAAGGAGTATATTTTTATATGATGAGCTAAAGGAACCCATAAAAAAGAAAAGAAGGAGTAGAAGCATGAGATACGGCATAGCAAGTAATTCAAAAAATCTTGAAATGATAGTAAATACCACCAGCAGACCAATCAAAACATAGACCATCCTTTTCCATGCTATCTCAGTCTTCATACTCTTAATACTCACCATAAGCATTAAAATAGACACAAGTGAAAAAAATTCTCCTCCCCACGTATTAGGAAAATCACGTATTATGGCTGCAGAAAAAAGTAGCGCTATTAATGCAACACAGAGATAGATAAAATTGTTTTCGTGATTAATTTTTTTCATAATAATACTAACACTAAATACTAAAGTTTGTTTATTTCAACTTGCTCTTCTACTACTCCATCCATCCAAAGCCCAAATAGCTTGTATGCCAAGGCAAAGATAACAGCCCCTATAAAGAGTCCTATCATACCCATTAGTATCATACCGCCAATTGCACCTATAAGTATCACAAGCATAGGAATGTCAACACCTCTACCCATAAGTAAAGGTTTCAAAACACCATCACTGGCTCCAACGATCAGCATGTAGACAGTAAAAACAACTTCTGCTGTCCCTGTTCCCTGAGAAAAAACATAAACAATGATCGGAGCAATAATAAGCAGGGCAGGTACCTGAATAATCGTCAAGAACATAATACCTAATGCCCAAACTCCAGCTAAAGGAACACCCATCAGTAGTAAACCTACCAAAGCAAATGCTGCTTGTATCACGGCTACACCAAGTACACCCGTAACAACAGAGCGTACAGTCAATGCAGAAAGGTTAGCCCATTCTGAACCTCTGTCTCCTAACAAACGACAGTAAAGATGATCGGAAAACTTTACGGCTCCTTCACTGCCTATGAGAAACGCTGCCGCAATGATCATCGAACCGACAAACATGAAGATGGTACCAAGTCCACTCCCTATTGCAGATAAAATTGAACCAGCCAGTTTTCTGATCTTATCTTTGTACGGTTCCAATGTGTCCTTCAAGTCCTTTGATGCTGAATCCCAAAATGTATATGCTTTTTCACCGATGAGTGGCCACTCTTTAACTTTCTCTGTCGGAGGAGGAATCGTTATATTTCCATCCTCGATAGCATGTACAATTGTTTGGGACGATTCAATCATCTTTCCAGAAAGCATGAAGGTTGGGATGAGTAATGCAGCAATTACAGCTACAGTCACCCCAAGAATGATCTTCTTACGGTTCGAAAAACGTTTTTCCAAACTATTGATCAATGGAGAGAGAGCAATAGCGATAATGATCCCCCAAACAATTATCGCTAAAAAAGGTTTAGCGATCAAATAGGAGAAATAAATAACTATCGCCAAAAGGCCCAATTTAATAGCTATTTCTATCGCGATATTTACTTTTTCGGCTCTTTGTCCAATATCCATAATCAATCCTTCATCAAATAATAAAAGAATTATAACAAAAGAAACTGCGAAAATAAGTATCTCTAAAGGACTTTTATAATTAAAGCCAATAGATAGTATCATTTAATTGACGATATAAAATTAAACTCAATTTTCACAAGGATCTTTCATGACAAAACTCACAATTGTCTATACTGACGGCCATCAAGAACAGTACAATATCATTGAACCAGCAAATCTTGCAAACGCTATGACGGGAATGAAAAGATATAAAGAGATCATTGAACATGATCTACTCAAGCTTGTTATAGAAGGTGCTCAGATCGTACTCATACCTATGGTTAATGTACGTAAAATCATTGCGCAGCCACATAACATGACTGAATTGAACATCCAGGATTACCCTGGTTTCCTAAATGCTAAAATAGTGGATTAACCTATGAATCTAAAAGTACTAGAAGCTTTACCTATGGGCGTATTTGACCCTTTACCTATAGTGGTGATCTACATAGGCATGTTCCTGACTTTATTACTTTCATTTGAAATAGGATATCAAATCAGTAAATACACTACTTCACCTAATGACAGAGAGGGATTTAACTCCACAAGTCCGATGGTAAGTGGATTATTGGCCATGTTGGCTTTTGTACTTGCATTTACCTTTGCCATGGCAGCTTCCCAACATAATATTAGAAAACAAAATATTCTTAATGAAGCAAATATTATAGGAACTGCATATCTTCGTGCGGATCTGCTTGGTGAGCGGGACGAAACAAAAGTAAAGCAACTTTTAAAGGAGTATGTAGATATTCGTGTATACGCTATAGTAATGGGAGATAAGGAATTAATAAAAGATATGTTGGCAAGATCTCTAGAGATCCATGATCTACTTTGGGAGCAGGTTTCTTCAGCAGTAAAAAGAGAACCCAATCTATATGCCTCTCTTGTACTTCAATCGATCAATGATGTCATAGACATACATCAGGCACGTGTTACAGCAGGCTTTTATAATCGGATCCCAAGTAGTATTTGGTTGGTACTATTGGCTATTTCCGCTCTTACAATGATGACAATGGGAGCCCAGGCAAGACTCTCCAAGTCCCGCAGGCTTGCTGCAGTCATTCCTCTTATCCTGGCCTTTACAACGCTTACTGAAGTTGTTTTGGATCTTGATCGACCCCAAGAAGGTATGATAACAGTAGGTCAAGAAGCTATGGTTGATATGCAAAAGAGTTTGAAAATAAAAACTGAGTTTGAATAGCTCATAGGTTGAATAGTGTTCAGCTCTACTTCATTACACTTCGCATACCTACAATAATAGGTATGCTGTTAAACAAGAATATTCATCATACACACATCTTATAGTGTTACTAAAAATAAATCTAAATACTACTAATTATAAAATATTTTTTATATATAGAAATTAATTAACTTTTAAAAAAAAGAATATATACTGACCTAATGTCTACAATTATTATAGATATACTTGCCTAGATAATTAAGGAAAAGGTGCTCTTATGAGCTAATTTTATTAAATATAAAAGTTTACAAACTAATTATAAAGATAAATAAAGAGGGAGAAAAAATGAAAAAGCGTAGTTCAAAATTACTATTAGCTTTGAGTCTTGGTGTTGTTACGGCAATGATACCAACACAGCTTTTGGCTAAGAAACCAAACATATTAGTAATGTGGGGGGATGATGTAGGCTATTATAACTCTAGTGCCTATAACCAAGGTATGATGGGTTATAAAACGCCTAATATAGACAGTATTGCAAAAGAGGGTGCTTTGTTTACAGATATGTATGCACAGCAGTCTTGTACAGCAGGACGTGCGTCTTTTGTACTGGGACAGCATCCTTTTAGAACAGGTCTTCTGACTATCGGTATGCCAGGATCTGATCATGGTATTCCTGACTGGACACCGACTATCGGTGATCTTCTTAAAGAACAAGGATATATGACAGGTCAATTTGGTAAGAACCACTTGGGTGATCAAGATAAACATTTACCAACTGCCCACGGTTTTGATGAGTTCTTTGGAAATCTTTATCACCTTAATGCAGAAGAAGAGCCAGAAACATACTATTATCCAAAAGATCCGGAATTTCATAAGAAGTTTGGACCACGTGGGGTTATCCACTCTAAAGCGGATGGTAAGATAGAAGACACAGGTCCATTGACTAGAAAACGTATGGAAACAGTTGACTATGAGTTTGGTGCTGCGGCAAAAGACTTTATGGAACGTTCTGTTAAGGCAGATAAACCTTTCTTTGTATGGATGAACTTTACCCGTATGCATGTTTGGACACGTCTTCAGAAAAAATATCAAGGTGTTACCGGTATTTCTCTTTATGCAGATGGTATGAGAGAGCTTGATGATATGGTCGGTAGTTTTCTTGATCATCTTAAGAAACTTGGTGTTGAAGATAATACTATTGTTGTATTCTCTACAGACAATGGTGCTGAGAAATTTACATGGCCTGATGGTGGTGCGACACCATTCCATGGAGAGAAAGGTACTACTTGGGAAGGTGGTATGAGAGTACCACAATTGGTTAAATGGCCAGGGGCTATCAAACCAGGTACTATTTATAATGACATTATGTCTCAAGAAGACTGGATGCCTACACTTTTAAGTGCAGCAGGTGTACCTGATGTAAAAGATAAACTAGCGTCTAAAGAAGGTTATAAAGCCAATGGTAAAAACTTTAGAGTGCATCTGGATGGTTATAACTTCGCGCCATACTTTAAAGGTGAAGCTGAAAAAGGACCACGTAGAGAGATCTATTACTTTGCAGCAAGTGGTATGCTTAATGCCATTCGTGTAGATGACTGGAAAATTGCATTTGCATTTGAAGAGGGTGCAATTAATGAGGCATATCGTAAAGTTCCTGCATGGCCTTTGATCACAAATCTTAGAGGTGATCCATTTGAGAGTGCAAGTAGAGAATCAGCATTGTATACAAGATGGTATGGTGATAATATGTGGATGATGGTTCCAGCACAAGGTTTTGTTCAAAAATTCTTTGAAACAATTCCTGGCTATCCATTCCAGGCTGGAAGTTCTTTGAGTGCAGGGAACATAGGCTATCATACACTTGAAATGCAAAAAGCAAAAGGTAGTCTTCAAAGACTTCTTGACCAGGCAGTTCAAAATTAGTAATGTTTTGTTTTCCAAAGGATTTTTCCTTTGGAAAATTGTCTTAAGTGCATCATGGTGTATTTAAAACAGTTCAATCTATTATCATAGGGGTATCTGCCATGTATTTGAAAAATATAATTCCAAAAAGCCTTTTTATCATCGCCTTGACAGGTATGATTCCCAGTACAGGTTTTGCATCCGAGCCAAACAAAACTCCCAAACTCATACTACAGGTCACTGTTGATCAACTTCGCGCTGACCTTCCGCGACGATATATGTCAAAGATGGGTGAGGGTGGTTTTAAATACCTTTATAATAAAGGTATAGTATATGAAGATGCACATCATGCACACTCAAATACTGAAACCATAGTAGGGCACACGACATTAGCAACAGGTGCATATCCTTCAAGACATGGGCTCATTGGTAATGTTTGGTTTGACAGAACTACCGGACATATGACTTACAACATAGAAGATGCAAGATATCCACTTTTAACCGCAGGGGCAGATGTGGACAAAGCAACTGAAGTTGACCCGACACAAAGAGTAGCAAGAAGTGATGGGCGTTCACCTGCAGCAATACTTGTAAGTACTTTTAGTGATGAACTCTCCATTCATACTGATAAAAAAGCTAAAATTTTTGGGGTTTCCGTAAAAGACAGGGGTGCAGTGTCTATGGCGGGTCATGCAGGTAAAGCTTTTTGGTTTTCTAAAGCAAAAGGTGAGTTCGTTACCAGCAGTTTTTATTATGATAAATATCCTGCATGGGTAAATGCATTTAATGCCACAAAACCAGCCCTTGCATATGAGAACAAAAGTTGGGAACTCATGTATAAGCCTTCTGAGTACATGTTTGGAGATAAAGATGACCAACCCTGGGAGACTGCAGTAGGTGGATTTGGACGAGTCTTCCCCCATGCATATGGTACAGCCGACGGTAAATATTTCACAACGTTTTTAACACTTAGTCCTGCAGGAGATCAACTTACACTTGATTTTACAAAGAAGTTGATGGAAAATGAAAATATAGGAAAAGATAGTGTGACTGATTATCTCTCTGTGAGTTTCTCATCTACAGATTATGTAGGACATGTTTTTGGTCCTTCCAGTTTGGAGGCAGAAGATAATTTACTTCGTCTAGACAAAACATTAGAAGATCTTTTTGCATTTGTAGACAAAAATGTCGGTCTGGAAAACACACTTATTGTTCTCTCTTCTGATCATGGTGGTCCTGAATCACCACCTCAAGTCAACGAGTATGGCATAGAAGCTCATTATGTTGAACCAGAAACGTGGGACAAAACCCCAGGTATAGAAAAGCTCAAAAAAGAGTTTGGTATCGGTAAAGAGTTGATTCAGGCATTTAACCCTCCCTATATCTACTTGAACAAAGAGATCATCAAAGAAAAAGGCCTTAAGCTAGCTCAGGTCGAAGAAGTAGTTGCAAATGAGATCATGAAGTTTAAAGGCGTGAATATGGCCATTTCAAGCACTGCTTTAATGGAAGGTAGAGTAGCCGAGACAGAAGATATGCGCCTAATTTTAAATAGCCATAATCTGAAACGTTCAGGAGATATATTTATTTTGTTTGAACCAAATTGGTTTATCAATGATTTTGATGGGCTTACCGTAGCATGTACACATGGTTCACTTTGGAACTATGATACATTTGTACCTGTAATTTTTGCAGGCACAAACCTAAAACACCAAAAAGTATATCGTAAAATAGAAACCGTAGATGTAGCCAGAACATTAAGTGCCTATGTAGATGTAAAGCCTCCATCAGGAGCTAATGGTAAGATATTAAAAGAAGTTTTAGAAAAGTAATGATACTGAGTGAATGACAAACCTAAACAGTTTGTCATGTTATAATTGAGCACAATAACACTTCAAGGAACACGACATGACTCCCTATGAATCCATACAAATCCTCCAAAAAAAAATGAACGCGTCCATAATAGGGCAAGAGAACATTGTTGAACGCCTTATCATAGGATTACTTGCTAACGGAAACCTACTTGTAGAAGGTCTTCCGGGACTTGCAAAGACCAGAGCAGTAAGAGCGATGGCTAAATCAATAGACTCCAAGTTCTCACGTATTCAGTTTACACCAGACTTACTTCCATCTGATGTGACTGGTTCTGAAAACATGTACGAGGAGAATGGTGTGTATAAATTTCGTTTTGAAGAGGGTCCCATATTTGGAAATATTATATTAGCTGATGAGATCAATCGTGCGCCTGCCAAAGTCCAGGCGGCTATGCTTGAAGCGATGGAAGAGCGTCAGGTTACCGTGGCAGGTAAGACACATGAACTTCCTAATCTTTTCATCGTTATGGCAACACAAAATCCTGTAGAACAAGAAGGAACTTATCCTCTCCCGGAAGCACAGAAAGACCGTTTTTTGATGCATGTCAACATTACCTATCCTGATACACAAGCTGAGATAGATGTCATAAGACTGGTACGTGGTGAAAAAAGTAGAAAAACAGAAAAGAGTATAGAAGATGAAATTTCTCAAGAGATGATCTTTGCTGCGCGAGATGAGATCGCTGATGTACAGAGTAGTCAAACAGTAGAGCAGTACATTGTAGATCTTGTCTTTGCTACACGTTATCCTGAAAAGTATGATGAAAAGCTTGCGTCTCTTATAGACATTGGAGTGAGTCCAAGAGCTTCCTTGGGACTGGACCAATGTTCCCGTGTATATGCTTGGATGCAAGGAAGAGACTTTACGACACCTGAAGATGTCCGAGCCGTGATACATGATGTTTTCCGTCATCGTATTACGCAGAGCTATGAAGCACAGTCAGAACGTATCAGTAACGATGAAATCACAGATATGATATTGCAATTGGTTGCACTTCCTGCTTAAGAAGTATGGCATGAAACCTAAAGGCGGGAATGGTGTTTATGTAACACTGAACGAACTGTTAAAATTTGGCTATGTGGCGAAAGGTTTTTCTTTTTTGCCTTCACAGCCGGTACAATCCATCTTAAGTGGACGTCATGGATCAAAAGTACGTGGACGCGGTATGGACTTTTCTGAAATGAAACAGTACGTTCAAGGCGATGATACACGTGCTATGGATTGGAAAGCAACTCGTCGTACAGGTAAACCTTATATCCGTGTATATAACGAAGAGCGTGACCGAAATGTGTGGTTGGTCGTTTCTCAAAGAAATTCCATGTTTTTTGGTACGAAAATGATGATGAAGTCAGTATCAGCAGCACATTTGACAGCACTTTCGGCGTTTCGTGTTCTGGATACAGGTGATCGTGTAGGCGCAGTGATATACAATGATGAGAGTCTAAAATTCTTCAAGCCACAAAGAAGTAAACAAGGTGCTGTACACATACTCTCTGAAGTGGTCAAACAAAACCAAAAACTTCACAGCACCAATACCTCCAATAAGATTGATCAATTCAACGAAGCATTGAAGATAGTCTCTGCTGCAGCCAAACATGATGATTTGATCATTCTCATTGGAGATGGCCGTGCGATGGATGAGAAGAGTATCAGATATGTGACTACTTTAAGTGACACATAATGATGTGTTGGCTGCATTAGTCTATGATCCTATGGAAAAAACCTTACACTCTTCAAGTTCACTTTTTTTGAGTGATGGTAATGTTTCTGTAGATGTAGACAGTAGCAGTCAAGCCTTTCAAAAACGCTTTTCCAAAAGACAAGAAGAGCGTGCTGAGGGTTTGATGCATCTTTCTAAAAAACATACGATCCCTCTATTTTCCATTTCAACAGATCGACCTGTACTCGACCAGGTACAGGAGCAGTTAGGTGCAGCAGTTTCAGCCAGAAGGAGATTTTGATGGATAACAATGTTACTGTCAATGCTTCTTTGGATCAACTGCATGATATACTCATGCCTCCTGCAGTCTCAAACTGGCCACTTGCTCCAGGCTGGTATGTACTGGGAATATTGGTACTTACTTATGGTCTTCATGTAGGCATGAAATTTTGGTCTAACTATCAAAAGAACCTCTATCGTCGTGAGGCACTTAACTCTTTGGCTCAAATACATTTAGGAAAAGATTCAAACAAGGAGATAAGCGCTTTATTGGTACTTATGAAACGTGTGGCACTTCAACACTTTGGACGTGAGAAGGTAGCAGCACTAAGTGCAGATGAATGGTGGAATTTTGTAGAAACACATTCAAAAGCCAAAGTAAGTGCAGATATCCGTAGACTCAGCCAAAAGATTCTCTACACAACATATGTACTAACTACCCAGGACGATCTAAGTAATGTTGCAAAAGTAACAGAAGTGTGGATCAATACACATCAAGGCAATGGCAATGTTTGAGTTTTTGTATCCATTGATATTTCTCTTGTTATTTGTTCCATTGGTCATAGTGCTGTCACCCTTAAAGTACAGAAGCAACCGCTCTTCATTACGCATTAGCTTTATGGATGATATAAACAGTGCTCAAGGAGACAGAAAACAAAGTGAAGGTGTCTCAAGAGCAACTTTATTCCAAAAAATCATTCTTTATGGGATTTGGTTTCTTGTGGTTATCGCATTGGCAAAACCACAATTCTTTGGAGAACCTATAATTAAAGAGCTTTCGCAACGTGAGATCTTGGTCGCTGTTGATCTTTCCGGTTCAATGTCCACTCAGGATTTTAAAGATGAAGATGGTCATAATCTAAACCGTCTGGAAGCTGTTAAACATGTACTTTCTGACTTTTTCATAAAGAGAAAAGGGGAGAAAATAGGGCTGATACTCTTTGGTAATGCTGCTTTTGTTCAGTCTCCTTTCACACAGGACCTGAGTGCATTAAACCATCTTCTCTCAGAGCTTCAGGTGGGCATGGCCGGACCACAAACCATGATAGGTGACAGCATAGGTTTAGGAGTTAAGATGTTTCGTGAAAGTAATGTCACTGATAGAATGCTGATCTTAATGAGTGATGGTGATGACACTGGTTCAAAAATTCCCCCTAAAACTGCAGCCAAACTTGCGGCCCAGAATAATGTGCGAATCTATACTATAGCTATGGGTGACCCAAAGAATGCAGGAGAACACCCCATAGATACAGAAACACTTAAATCTATCTCTTCTGAGACCAGCGGAAAATTCTATTATGCTTGGAATGCTGAGGAGCTAACCGAAATTTATGATGAGATAGATAAATTAACACCTAAAAAAGTAGAAGAGTTGAGTTACCGTCCTGTCACTGAGCTTTATATGTATCCTTTAGGCTTAAGTTTGTTACTTATGTTCTTATATGGTTTTGGATCGATGTTCAAAAAAGCTTTTGGAGGTCAGCATGAGTAGTTTTGAACTTTTTCATCTACTGAGACCTTGGATATTACTCTTGTTGATACCGGGATGGGTAATTGTCTGGTGGCTACTGCGTCAACAAAATGATATGCTTCGCTGGAAAACCATAGTCAATCCGAAACTTTTACAACATTTACTGGTACGATCTGGAGAAAAAGCATCTAGGATGCAAGCACCTTGGCATTTGGGTATCGTATGGACAGTGATGATTTTAGCACTTTCCGGTCCTGCCTGGAAGTTAAAACCTTCACCTTTTGCTCAAGATGAAGCACAGATCGTCATAGTAATGAAAGTAACTGAGAGTATGCAGAGCAAAGATCTCACACCCAGCCGTCTCAAACGGGCTGTCTTTAAAATGAAAGACTTGATGGACTTACGCCCAGATACAAAGGTAGCACTTGTGGCATATAGCGGGTCTGCACATCTTGTACTTCCACTAACCAAAGACCATGCTATTCTTAATACCTTTTCTCAAGCACTAAATCCTGAGATCATGCCAAAAAAAGGTGATAGCCTATATGATGCTCTAATACTTGCATCCAAACAGTTTGACAGTAACGGAGGGACCGTTGTTGTTTTAGCTGACAGTATTGATCCTACACATCTCAAAACAGTTCGTCAAAAAGGTTTAATAGATGATGGGAAAATAATTTTTCTTGCAGTGGCTTCACCGGAGCTACTCAATACTGAAACGTTTGAGCAGAGTGTTTCACTCTTTGATGCTTCATGGACTCAAATAACAGTAGATGATCAAGACATTCAAACGATATCTTCATGGGTAGATACAGCATTTCATGCAGCAGGTGCGAAGGATGCTGCACGGTATGAAGACGGCGGTTATCTCTTGATACCGTTTATACTTCTTTTAATGCTCTTATGGTTCAGACAGGGTTTCATATCTGAAGCATGGAGGGTATCATGAAAACATTTTTTGTAATACATCGTACTCTTTTACCTTTTTATTTGGCTGTTCTTATAATTCTAATCTGGAGCATTTTCTTTTTTAGAGGAAGCTGGTCAGAACTTTGGAGTACAAATGACCAGAAAGGCTATAGTCTCTTTCTCGCCAGTAAGTATATTGATGCAGCAAATGCTTTTGAGGATCAACTTTTCAAAGGCGCTTCTTACTATAAGGCAGGTGAGTTTGAAAAAGCTAAAGCAGTCTACAGTATGAACAGCAGTAAAGAAGGAGTATATAATCTAGGTAACAGTCAGCTCATGCTTGGTAAATATAAAGAAGCCATAGAAGCATATGAAATAGCATTGAAAATAGATCCTCACTTTACCTGGGCAAAAGACAATATGAACCTTGCAAAAGCCAGACAGGCAATGCTTGATGTTGAGAATGATGGTGAACAGGGTGTAGGAATGTTAGGTGCAGATGAGATCGTCTATGATAACAAGGGGAATAAAGGACAAGATGTGACTGAGGAGGGTGGTGAACAAAATACTGATAGTAAGAATACCAATTGGCTAGACCGTATCCAAACCGGACCACAGGACTTCTTAAAACATAAATTCTCATATCAGTATGGGATGCAAAAGGCTCAAGATGCACAGTAAAATTCTTTTATATTTTTTAGCATTAACTCTGGGACTATTTGCTATAGAGGGTGATGTATCTGTATACCTCGTAGAGAAAGAACGTCATTTTGTCAGTGAAGAAGTGGTCGTAAAAATAGATTTGAAAACTGATGCCTTTAGCATTACCAATGCAAAGATCGGATTGGAAAATAATCAAGACTATGTGGTACTAGCTCCCAATAGTGCGTCATCTTTAAAAACTGTAGATATCAACGGTACGCAATGGCAGGTTGTACACTACGAGTATAAACTCTACCCTTTACATGCTGGAAATATCGGTATTCCACCCTTCGATATATCATTCAATGCCTCGATGGGATACGGTCATCCAGACAATAATTTCACTTTTCAGTCCGATGCTATAGCATTGGAAGTGAGTGCACCAAAAGGTGTAGAAAAAGACGATTTTGTTCTCTCTACACCACACTATAGTCTACAAAGTGGCATCTCTCCAAAACTCTCAGAGGGGAATGCGACCAAAATAAAAGTAGGTGATGCGATAGAACTAAAGATTACGCAAGAAGCAAAGAATGTACCGGATATTCTCTTGCGACCTATCCGATTTTCCGAAGATGTACAGTTTAAAATTTACAGTGAAGAGCCTATACTTAAGAGCAAAGCAGCAGGATCAGATACTATTGCTACACGTACAGACTCTTTTACATTTGTGGCTGTAAAAGAGGGAAATGTAAGCATCCCTTCTCAAACATTTATTTGGTGGGATCCCTCAGGAGAACTCTTACATAAAGAAAAGACTCATGCACTGCACTTCATCATTTTGCCCAATTCACAACCTACTGACTCTAATGTGTTTGTAAATGGAATAAAACAAGATGATAAACCTTGGGTATTCATTATACTTCTTGCTTGCACACTACTCATAGCATTCTATAAAACATACCCATCCATAAAAAGATGGGGAGAGAGACAAGAACTTGCGTATAAACAGAGTGAAGAAGGGTGTTTTAAAAGTCTGCTTGATGCATGTCAGGAAGATAATATAAATACACTTTATCATAACTTCTACACCTGGCTTCAAATTTCTTCTCCAACATTATCAAGACTCGGATTTCGAGGTATAGAGGAAGCCCAACCATCATTTTCAGAATCACTACGTGAATTAGAAGCAGCATTGTCAGATAAACAAAACACATTTGATACAATAGGTTTTATGGATGAACTTAAAAAGTTAAGAGAAGCACTGTTGAAAGAGCAGAAAAACAATAAACAAAGTTTACCCAAAAATATAAATCCTCTATAGCTGTATGAACAAATTTTAAAAAATGAAGAAGAGAAAATGAAGAAAATATTTTCAGTAGCCATATTACTTGCAGGAATTAATGTAAATCTTAATGCTTATGATGCAGGTATCGAATTAATCCCATCTCTAGAACAAAGACCAATTGTCAAATCACCAATAGAGAAAGAAAAGCCACCAATAAGACCCAAACCGATTGTAAGACCTGCCATATTATACGGTAAACATTATCACACCTATGTGAACACCACAGAATCCAATTGTGATGAATATATTGAGATCATTAAAGAAAAAGATGCAAAAATCGAAGCATTGTTAAAAGAAAACACAAGGTTAAAAGAAGAAGCGCAAACAAATTTACAAGAACGTCTCAAAAAAGAATATGATAAAGAGATACAAAAATTTGAAGAGAGAAGAAAGTAGGGCAAATTACATAATCTGATTCATGGGAAATAATACCTTATAAAGTTATACATTTTATGAGGTTTATACTAATAATACCGCTTTCATATTATGTAGATATGTTTATATATCAGGTCTGTTTTCTCTTTCTGCATGATGCAGTGTTAATGCAGGATATGCAAATTCCAGATTGTTCTTCTCAAGTATATCTGCTATCTTATACATCACATCTTCTTTCACCTCAAGCCATTCACTCCAGACAACAGAACGACTAAAACAGTAGACTAGGATATTAATACTAGAATCAGCAAACTCATCCATATACACAAGAGAGGTACGTTTTACCCCTTTGAAATCATCCATAGAGACCAATTTTGCCTTACGATGTGAGTGTTTATAGTCAGTATGCTCGTTTGCAATACCAGGGTGATCCTTGAGCATAGCTCTAATATCTTTAATAGCTTGACGTATATCATCAAAATTTGACTCATAAGTAACCCCAATATTCATCTTAATACGACGTCCGATACTCCTTCTACTCCAATTTTTAACACCTTTATTGGCCAGCTCAAAGTTTGGAATGGAGATAAGAGCATTATCGAAGGTACGTATCGTTGAGGCTCGCAAACCTATCTCAACGACAGTCCCATTGAGATCATTTGTTTCTATCCAGTCACCCTGTTCAAAAACGTCACCAATGAGAATGGAAACAGAACCAAATATATTGGCGATACTGTCTTTTGCAGCAAAAGCAACAGCTGCACCTGCGATACCTAGACCAGAAAGCAATGCAGTAAGATTCACACCAGCTATTTTTAAAATAGCAATAGCTGAAATAAGGATAATCAGACTATTATTTACTTTAATAGCAAGGTTAATAACCTCATTTTTAAGTACTTTACTACTCTTAATACTTTCCATTTTGATGTATGCTATAGTGTTTGTGATTCGATAAAGTACGATAGTGAAAAGTACCACATAGACAATAGAAAAAAGTTTACTGATATTGATACTAGTAATGTCAAGACCTAAATAAACTACAATCATGAAATGAATGACCAATAAAGAAGTAATGATCTTAAATATTTTTGTAATATGCGTGTGGATATAATCTATATCTTCTTCATTTAAGTCATAATATTTTAAGCTGTGATCTATAATGAATCGTAGAAGAAATTGGAATATTAATATGATAATAATAATTGAGACAACAAATATAATTCGGGCTATATCCAAATGGTAGGGAGTCAGAAAAGCATTAATTTTTTCTCCATAATAAGATGTATTAATTTTCGTTAAGAGCGCAAAGAAATGTGACTTTGATAGACGACCTGTATGATAAATATAAGAACTGTTTTCTACAAGTTCTGAACTAAAAGTAGTAGCAACATTTTCCAAGTAACCTAAATCTTTAACTACTGTATGTAAAGACTTTATAATCGGACTTGATTGATCTTGATCAGTAGTAAGATATTTATTCGGATCCAAAGGAGTATATTTTGAAAAATATTTTACAAGTGTATCGTTGATCTTATCTTTGAATAATGATTTGGACTCGCTTTCTGTCAGGCGTAATACATCATGAAATGCTTCTCTGATACCTTTTCGTAATTTATATTCTTTAATGAGAAGTTCATCACGCATTGTTGCATTGGCATAACCTCTATATTTATTACTGTTTAAACGAAGTTGTAGTTTGTTTATTTCAAGTTTATATGGATTATCTTGATGTAGATACTTATCTTTATTCGCAGCATACTGAATGAGGAATTCCTGATATATAATCCCTTGTTCTTTTTTAATCTCAATTTTTTCTTCTAATGAAAGGTTTTCATCAAGTAATTGACTTTCTATTTTAACCTGCTCATTGATAAAATCATCTAATGTATCATTTGAGAAAAGAAACGAAGTAAACAAGAAAAAGAGAAGAAATATAATTTTTTTCAAAAATAACCTTTTGTAATAGAACCTTCTTAATTTTGAGAGGACATTATAATAATTTTTTTGTAAATATTGTTAAATAATTATATCAATTTTCGATATGTTTTTGTTTATTCATGTCTATGCTGTATCTATAGGAGAAAAATTGATAGCAGCACTACTAAAAGAGCAGAAAAATAGCAAGCAAGGTTTACCGAAAAATATAAATCTTAATTCGCTAGATTAAAAACATACACAAATGTAGATGATTTGTCGGAAATATGAGAGACATTTGAGTTTTTTTATTATATTAAAGAATCAAAATAAAAGGGCAGGATAATGAAAATAAAGTATAGTCTAGTGATAATATCACTATTAGGAAGTGTATTAAGTGCAGCCCCTATTGCTAACGAGTCAGGTTGGAGCGGTTATATCTCCGGGGGTGTTACCGGCATGGAGTTTAAAAGTAATATGGTTTCTGGAAATATATTTGATGAAGAGATCAGTGATGATCGTATCAATAACATTAATGGTAAAGCTAGCCGTGAAAGTACAGTTATACCAAGCTTCGATTATAACCTTAAATACACTTTTGCTGATACACAAACCGAAGTATTTTTAGGTACGGATCTTGAAGACCTTCTAACCTTTGAAAATAGTACAACGTTCGGTGTACGTAAATATTATAATGGGGTAGGTATTATTGGAGCAAGTCTGCTTCTAACAGCACTTCCTAGTAATGTATGGAAAGATCCTTATGATACAACAAACCCAAGAGAATCTACTGATAAGACATCCAATGGTATAGCTATTAAATGGGAGGATGTTGTCGAGTCTAAATTTGATCTTGAAGTGCGACTACATAAACATGAGATTGATGGCGGAGATAAGAGTGGCCTGAATGCTCCTTATGAAGGACAAGATGATATTATTCCTCCTTTACAGTTAAAGACCGTGAGGGTGATTCAACAATGTTAATTGCCAGTTATCATTGGAAGGTTGATGAGGATAGTTATTTTAAACCCTCACTTCGATATACTGATTATGATCTTGATGGAGATGCAAGGCAGCATGAACGTACTGCTCTGAAGCTGGATTATATACGTACAAGTGAGAAGTGGAATTTTGCTGCAACTGCGATCATTGGTCAAGATGACTATGATAATAAAAACCCGCTCTATGCTAAAGAGGGTGACACTACCTTGATGGGTGCTAGCTTAACTGCTGGATATAAAAATCCATTTGGATGGTCGAAAAAACTCACTCTTCTGACAACTTTCGGTGCCTATGAAAATGATTCTGATATTGATTTTTACGACACAACAATTGCTATGGCTAACATGGCGCTTCTTTTTAGGTTTTAAAGATTTTTAGAGAATAATATCTTCTATAGAAACCTTATAAAATATATATTTTATAAGGTTTTCTAAAATCTTTTTCTATCCACTTCAAGTAAATACTTCTTTATGTACAAGAATTGTGCTGATTCACATCATGTATTTGATAAAATAGAATTTATAATCCCATAAAAGTGATACCCATGACCAAAAAAATATTTTTAATCCTTACTTTACTCTCTGCACTCTTCGCAGAAGAACCATTAACCCACGTTGGCGAAAAAGCATGTGCGGAGTGTCACAGTACAGAGATGCATGAGTGGAAAGGTTCACATCATGACCTAGCCATGATGGTAGCAGATGAGAAATCAGTCAAAGGAAACTTTAACAATGCAACCTTTAACTACAATGGTATCATTACCACTTTCTATAAAAAAGATGGGAAATACATGGTACGTACCGATAGTGAAGACGGTACACTCAAAGACTATGAGATCTCCTATACCTTTGGTATCTATCCTCTTCAGCAGTATATGATCAAGTTTCCAAAAGGAAACATACAGGTAATGGATATCGCTTGGGATAGCCGTAGTAAAGAAGAGGGAGGTCAGCGCTGGTACCATATACATGTCGATGATAATGTTACCGCAGGCGATGTACTTCACTGGACAGGACAAAACTTTAACTGGAACTATATGTGTGCAGACTGTCACAGTACCAACCTAAAAAAGAATTATGATGTGGAGACAAAAAGTTACCATACCACATGGGATATCATCAATGTTTCCTGTGAAGCCTGTCATGGACCTGCTTCTGAACATATAAAATGGACTAAGAATCAGGAGCTAAATGTAACGAACAAAGGTTTTCCCGTCTCTTTGAAACGGAAGCAAAAAGTATGGGACAAAGACTCTACTACACTCAAGTCATTCCTGACAGACAATGAGATCAATGTGTGTGCCAAATGTCACTCCAGACGTTCACAACTAGATGACGACTATGTACCGGGTGATGCCTTTCATGACCATTACCTACCTGTAACATTGGAGGAAAGTCTTTACTTCCCGGATGGGAAGATACAAGATGAAGTGTATGTCTATGACTCTTTTCTTCAAAGTAAAATGTATGAAAAAGGTGTCACTTGTACAGACTGTCACAATCCTCATACACTTGACCGAAGAGCTGAAGGTGATAAAGTATGTTCCCAGTGTCACCAGGAAGAAAAATATACTGCAGTAACCCATCATAAACATAAAGAGGGAAGTACGGGAAGTTCTTGTATAGCATGTCATATGCCTGCACGTACATACATGGGTGTAGACAGTCGTAATGATCACAGTTTCCGTGTACCAAGACCAAATCTCTCAGTAGAGATGAAGGAGATCCCTAATGCCTGTAATCTTTGCCATACAGACAAAGAGGCCAAATGGGCAGCAGATGCGATGAAATCGTGGTATGGAAAAACACCTGTTGGAAAACAAAACTTTGCTCATTCTCTTACCGCACTGAGAACAAACAGTGAAGATGCTCCTAAACAGCTTTATGATGTACTAATGAGTGATGCTCCTGCCATCGCCAAGGCTACAGTGACTGAGTATTTAGGGAATTATCCTTCAAAACAGACCTATACGACAACACTTCAAATGCTTAGAAATTCTGATCCGATGATACGAAGATCTGCAATGCAATCTTTAGAAGCATTTCCTCCCCAAATGCGTATGAAAAAGACTTTTGAAATGCTTTCTGATCCTGTAAAAACAGTAAGAATGGAAGCAGCACGCCAACTTGCCACCTTTTCTTTGGGAGATGTAAATAAAGAGACGAAAGAGCTAATTAATAAAGCATTTGATGAATACGAGAAAATACTTTTATTTACTGCAGAACGTCCTGAATCGCAGTTATCATTGGCCATGTTCTATGTCAATCGTAAAATGCATGAAAAAGCAAAAACTGCATACGAGGAAGCGATGCGTCTTCAACCAAAATTTGTCCCCTCCTACATTAACTATAGTAATTTTCTAGTCCAACAGGGAGAAAACACAAAAGCATTTGAAATACTGCAAAAAGGCTTAGTCAATGTTCCAAACATTGCCATTCTTCATCATGCATTAGGCTTATGGTACGTTCGTAATAAAGAGACATCAAAAGCCATACCAGAACTTAAAAAGTCTGTGGAGCTAGATAAAGACAATGCACGATTCAGCTATGTCTATGCTGTATCTATAGGAGAGGAAAACCCTAAAGAAGCCATCAGGATATTAGAGAAGATCTATCATAAACATACAGGAGATATACAAATTGTTTCAGGATTGGTCTATTATACTAAAGCGATAGGTGATACGGCTAAGAGTGAAATATATGAGAAGAAGCTCAAAGCGCTACAGAACTTTTCTGTACGCTAAAGCATTGGAAGATCGAAGTATTTATCTATTATTTACTAAACGGTATAAAAGCATAACCGTCATTCTGGAGAGATATCACTCTGGTGATAGAATTTGGTACCAGTTTAATGAATGGATGTAGTTCATTATGTTCTATGCCAAATCGATCTACAGCGATCTGACAGGCTTCTATAGAAACATTTTCATGTTTTGAGACTATCTCCAGTTTTTTATATACATTCTTCATCATTTTATCATCATCAGCAATATTTTTTGAAACAATATCTGTACAGCCAGAGTGGATGGTCAGCACCACATTATATGGAGTGCCATTGTCAACATACTCTTTAATGCTCACATCGATAAGCCATAGCCTGGAAGCAACGTACTTTTTATCAGCGCTTGAACAGTCAAATACTACATTTTGTACCTTCATTTCTTCTGGGACAGCAGGTACCACTAATTGTGATATTTGTGCTAAACCATATACTGGAAAAAGAGCCGATACAGCCAATGTTTTAATAAGTGGAGTGATTTTTTTATTCATAGTGTCCTCTTTTTTCTGCAAAACTCATTTGTAAATTTTATTTTTTAAATGATTTGTGGAGTATATGCTACTTCTACTTTAGTGCAGTATAACATACTAGCCAAATACCCACTGTACGATCAATATGTACCTAATATAGAATAATAAAAAGATGAAGATATAAAATAGGTCATCCCAGTTTCCCCGCTAGATAGCCGCTGGCAAATGACCATTGCAAATTATACCCGCCACAGGGACCATCGATGTTCATGACTTCACCACAGAAGTAAAGTCCATTTATTTTTTTACTTTGCATTGTGTAGGGGTCTATCTCCTTGAGATGTATCCCACCTCTTGTGATCATAGCCATTTTGAAGCCGTCGTGTCCGTTTATGGTAAGCGGTGTCCAAACGAGAAGTTTGATGAGTTTGTCTCTTGATGCCCCCACTTGTTTACTCAAGGCTAGGGAAGGGTCCACAACTGCGAGTTTACAGAGTTCAAGACTAACAGATTCGGGAAGCAGCGTTTGAAGAAGTTGTAGTGTATTCCTATGAGGATCTTTAGCCAGTTCTTCTTTAAAATGTTCTCTGATCTGCTCTTCATTCATCCCTTTAGTAAGATTTATAAGGATAGGAACTTCGTCAAATTTACTCAAAAGTGGGGTGATCTCTCTGGAAAAATCCAATACCACCGGACCACGTATCCCATCTTTTGTAAAGATAAGATCACCCTTGGCAGAAAGTTTTTTATATTTTTTCATATCAACATGCATAGCTACCTTTGCAATGGTATCTGCTCTACAGTTCCCTACCCAAGTCTCTTTTGTTTTTAATGGCATCATGGCAGGGTAGAGCTCTGTGACTTTATGTCCTACAGACTCTGCCATAGGGTAACCATCACCTTCAGCGCCAAGTACAGGATAACCCATACCACCAGATGCAATGACCACAGCATCACCATGAAAAGTATCAGTTTCTGTATGTACACCCGTAACTTTCACACCATCATGCTCTAAAGTTTCTACTTTTTGAGAGCACAACACTTTTACACCTAGATTTTGCATCTCTTGCTCCATAGCATTGATGATGGTTGAAGAGCTGTGTGTAATAGGAAAAACCCGGTAACCATCTGGCGCATGACTTTCCACACCGATCTCTTTAAAAAATGCCATAAGTGCTTTGTGATCCAATGCATCTAGCGCAGGAGTCATAAAACGTCCATCACGGCCAAAACGAGCCATAAAGTCTTCATTTGAAAGTGTATTGGTCAGATTACAGCGACCACCACCTGTGGCTTTAAGTTTTGCACCTATTTTGGAAAGTTTTTCTAAAAGAAGTACAGAATTGCCTGTACGCGCAGCAGTAATAGCTGCCATCATACCAGCTGCTCCGGAGCCTATGACAATAACTTGATACTGTTTTATGCTAAAGACTCATATAAACGAGTGATAAGATACTCAGTAATGAGTATAGCAAACACTACAATGATAAATGCTACTACGCCATGATAAGCCCCGGAAAAGATAATGGCATCGGCAAAGATGAATTGTAGAACGCCCAACATCACAAACTTGGAACCAAACAAGATGAACCAAGTGGATAATATACGTGATATTTTCATTTTCAAACTCTGATGTGATTTAAAATATTCTGCAATACGATGTTCCAGAGATATAGTCATTTTCAATAATACCTGAAGTACTATAGCCACAAACAAAGAAACACCAAAAGAGGTGATAGTCACTTTATCCCAATATTCAGCAAAGAAATTCAACACTGCCAAGTCTATTAGCACTGCTGTAAAATATCTTAAAAATAGTTGTTGTTTCCTAGAAATTGTTTTAGGTATATAATCTTCTTTAGTTGTACTCACAGTTTGTCCTTAGTATCATGTTGGATGTTAACGGGTATTATAAAATAAACCTATACATATTAAGTTGAAAATAACAAATATAGTAACGATATAGAGTTGTCTTATAGAATGAAATAATAGCTAAATCGAGGTGAAATTGTATTCATACATAAAATGAGGGAAATAAGAAATATGATTTAAAATCCAAACGCGCGCTTGAAATCATGCATTTTTATAAAAAAATTTGTGTCAAGAGGACCACCCTTTACGTTCATTTTACCTGTCATAATATTAAGAGTGATCTCATCACCTTTCACACGACGATTAATCATGAAATCATTATCATGTATAATCGCTTTACCTCTTAATACATAGAGTGATCTCCACTTATCATAGATCAGTTTATTTGCATGCCCTTTGAAAGAACGTTTGCCATTTTTAATTTCAAATCTTACTGATCCTGTAGCCTCATACATTTTTGTATCATTATTCTCATCAAGATAAACGACAACTTTATCTGCGTGCAACCAACTCTCATCTATTTTTATTTTGGTATTACCTGTAAAGTGTATTGCTTGATCTTCTGCCTCCATACATGCAGAGGTAATTTCCATTCTCTCTGCAAATAGAGTCTGTGTAAGCATGAGAAAAAGTATTATTTTTAATAACTTCATGATAAACCTTTTATAATTCCTTAGTTGCACGGATCGTATCATGCAGCTAAAGATATTTAATATTATATCAAAAAGTTATATAGGTGTATAATGATATTTATTCTACACATTAACTACACATAATTAGAGTAAAATAACACCACTTTCCTCTATAGAGGAATGAATCCAATTAATTACAGGAACACAATGAAAAGATTATTAATAATAGGACTATTAGCTTCAGCAACATGGGCTGCTGATTTTTCTAAGATGAGTACAGAAGACATGATGAATATGCGGGGAAGTGTACCTGCGGATGATCGTCCTGCTTTTCGTGAAGAGATGCAAAAACGTATGCAAAACATGAGTACAGAAGAACGACAAAAATATATGAATACGAGAGGTATGGGACAAGGTCAAGGTATGGGGCAGGGTCAAGGCATGATGGGCGGGGGACAAAATCGTATGAAGAACCTACCTACATTTGAGCAATATGACCTTAACCATGACGGTAAGATCACCCAAAGTGAATTGGAAGAAGCACGTGCAGCACGTATGAGTAAGAAAGCCCAAGAGGGTAGAATGCTTAGAAATGCAGGAAACGCACCCGCATTCACCGACATGGATAAAAATAATGACGGATCATTAAACCAGGAAGAATTCCGTTTACATCAAACAGAGCAGATGAAAAAATGGAACAAAAGTAACTGTGCAACTGGTAATTGTCCAGGTATGGGCATGGGTAAAGGCATGATGAAAAATGCAGGAAATGCACCTACATTTACAGATATTGATACCAACAAAGATGGTGTCATAAGTCAAGAAGAGTTTCGTGTACACCAAACTCAGAGAATGCAAAACAAAGGTAATTGCCCATCAGGCAATTGTCCCTAAGCAGTGATAGCCAGTATAGATATATTGGTTCAATACTGATGCATTCCCACATTATCGTGGGAATGCTTACTAGCATACAGAGAATAGACTGAATATCTACCACAAACTCCCATTTTAAACATCTATGATAAAATAACACTTAACAAATCAATACTAATACTAATTAATATTATAGAAAATACGGAGTTCTCTTTTGCTATTTACTACCCAATCCATGAAAAATATAATCATGTCACTTACAGTACAGGTCAATGAATGTGAAGCAGGGAAGTGCATCAGCTTTGAAATACTTGATCCTGATCTTGGAGAGGGGTATGCAGGAAAGAAAAAAGAAATAGAGGGCACAACCTATCTTTATCGTAGCTACAAATCATGGGTGGACTTGGCAGAACTGTTAATGTGTAAAATGTTGACACCGGAGAAAATCACCTACCCACTGGTCAGACTTACTTTTAAAAAGCTAGAGACACAAAGCTCTTTTCATACAGAATCTCAGAGTTCCATAGAGGAGAAATATGGTATAGACTCTCACTTTTCACAAATAAACAAGATGGAAGAACCAGCCTTTCTTTACTACTACAGCCAGGCTTTACAGAATGCCAAACTAAACCAAAGAACACGTATCTTAAACCTTGGTATCAATACAGGTGATGAGTTTAAGGTTATTAAAGACAGCTTAGATTTTAATAAATATAAAAGCATAAACCTGGTAGGTATTGACCATTCTAAAACGGCCATAGCATGCGCAAAGAATAGCTTTCCTGAAGCAAACGTAATGTTTTATGCACATGATATTAATGACTTGGATGATTTAAACCTTGGAAGATTTGATCTGCTCATAAGTATAGGAACACTCCAAAGCCCAAGTATCAACTTTAAACCCTTTTTTATGTCATTGGTACAAAACTACCTGGAAAAAGATGCTGCAATCATCTTGGGTTTTCCAAACAGTAGATGGGTAGGGGGTGAGATGATCTACGGAGCTAAAGCACCCAATTATGCAATGTCTGAGATGTCACTGCTTTTTAACGATGTTATTTTCTGTAAAAAGTACCTACAGCAACATAAATACAGAGTCACACTCACGGGTAAACAGTATATTTTTCTAACTGCAACGAAGATACTTTAAGCTAACTTTGTCATAATCTTTAAAAATATAAATCATAATTTAGGACAATGATGAAACTCAACACACTTTTACTAACAGCACTGTTAAGCGCATCTATGGCACATTCATCTGAAGCAACTACTAAAGTAACAGAGATGAGCATCAAACAAGAAGGCATAAAATACATCAAAATGTTAGGTGAAGCATTAAAAAGCGAACTACAGACACATATGAAAGCTAATAAAACAGGACTTTCTGCCATGGGTTTCTGTACCGCTAAAGCAGGTGACATCACAAAAGAAGTGAACAGTAAACTTCCAGCATATGCATCGGTAAGACGCACAGCATTAAAAACCAGAAATGAGAATAATCTTCCAGATGCACTTGATATAAAAGTGATCAAAACCTATGAAGCAAGTATCGTAGACAAAACATTTCTACCTACAGAGATCAAAGTTCTAAAAGAGGGCAATACGACAAGAGTTTATAAACCACTTGTAACCCAGGGAGTTTGCCTAAAATGTCATGGAAGTGACATAAGTAAAGAGATTCAAGGTGAGATAACTACATACTACCCTAAAGATAAAGCTGTCGGATTTAAAGAGGGTTCCTTAAGAGGTGTGATAGTTGCTGAGATCAAATCAGTAAGTAATAAATAGGGTACTATCCAAATCTTAAAGATGATACCCCTGGCAGAAACAACTATGCACAAACTCTTCAAGAATTAAAAGTATAATTTACTATTGAACAAGGGAAGAGAGAAGCAATGAGAAACATACTACTAACAATACTCATGTTACTACACAAGTTTGAGTGCAAGTGAATTTGACGATTTGAAAAGATCTTGTGATGCCGGAGATGCTACAAGCTGTTCTTATGTTGGCGTTGTCTATGAGCGCGGAGAAGCTGTAAAACAGGATTATACTGAGGCTTTAAAGTATTATAAAATATCCTGTGACAAAGGTTATGCAGGCGGCTGTTACAATGTGGGGATCATGTATGAAAAGGGGCAAGGTATGAAGCCAAACTATGCCAAGTCTGTACAGTTCTATACCAAAGCATGTGATGGAAAATATGTTAAGGGATGTTCTAATCTCGGGCTTATGTATGCCAAGGGTCTAGGTGTAAAGCGGAGTTATTCGAAAGCGAAAAAACTCTGGGCTAAAGCGTGTGCTGATGGTCAGCAAAAACTATGACATACTGACTAACAACTAACAGAAGAAAATTTATCTTTTCTTCTACCTTCTATAGGGTTATACTCTTCTTTTCTAACAAACCCAACAATATATTACACAAATATGACATCCATCATACTAGATTTACTAATGGAATTTAATTGGAAAGAATCAAATGATAAAAAAACTTGTAGATATAGTCTGAAAAAAGTATTTGTGATAGCCATGGTACTCATGGGTGTATTTAACATCTCTATTGCTTTTATGATGCTATACAGATAAATAATTTAAAAGGGCATTTGTTATTACACAAACACCCTTAATAAAAGATTGTTTTTATGGGTGAAAACGTTTTGAATCTAATGAATTTATCGTTTTCCTCCACCTCCGCCTTTACCACCTTTCATTCCGCCGCCGCTCATGCCACCATTACCTTGGCCTTTACCTTGTCCATTTCCTGACATATTAACTTGACCCTTACCTTGACCTGTACCAATTTCGTTTCCATTACCTTGCATCTTATTACCGTTAGTCCCCTGGTATTTATGCTGATATTTGTACTGATGTTTATATTGTTTCTTTCCAGTGCCAGTACCATTTTGTAATCTTTGTTGTGTTTGAAGTTGTGTATTGAGAATCGTTTGTGTAGCTTCTGCCGCAAATAATGAAGGAGAAGTTATCAGTGCCAATGTACCTAATGTTAATATTGTCTTTTTCATGCTGGATCCTTGTTTTGATTTAATTAATTGTAACACAATTATATACATGAAGTGTGAAGTATTTGTGAACAATTTCTTATACTATTTTCTACTATAAAAAATATCGAATTTATTTAAAAATTAAATGTGACAGAAATGTGACATCAGAATGTTATAGTGTTAGATATAAACAAAAAGGGGCGTAAGTAATGAGAAAGATCCTACCAAAACTTATGAATGTGCTCGATTGGAATAAAGAAGATAAAGCCATTGTATTGGCAGTGGTCATAATGAGTATCATAAACCTTTCTATTGTCATACTAACCAAGTAAAGAGATGGAAATAAAATGAGCCATAAGAGATGCGACTGTGGTGCCAAAATCTTACCAGAAAGCAAAACTTGTTATAGGTGTGGGGAAGACCTCACTTTCATCGGGAAAATGAAATTTATAATCATAACATTCATTTTTATCATCATTTCTGCATCGTGGCTATACCAAAACAAGTAAATCCTACGTATCATCTCCATCAAGTACAGTATTTAGCTGTTTATCGTGTAATTTACTAAGTAACAGTAGTGCCATTACCCCTCCAAACAGTGCATATCCCATATCTGATTGTGTATCCCACATATAACCTTGTGTGCCAAGAAAGGCTTCCGCATCTTCACCTACAGCAATCGCCACCCACCACTCAACAAGTTCATAAAAAGCAGAAAATGCCAAAACAACACTCAAAATAATGAAATTAAGCCATATTTTTGCACCCTGTATGATATCTTTACGGATTAATATCTCTCTAGCAAGTATAGCAGGGATAAAACCTTGTGCAAAATGTCCAACTTTATCATAATTATTACGACTGTGATCAAAGACTTCTTTAATCCAATCAAACAATGGAACTTCAGCATATGTATAATGACCACCCACCATTAAAATAACCATATGAATCAAGATAAGTGTATAAAGTAGGGGAGTTAATGGATATTTTTTATATGTAAGAAGCAAAATAAATAATCCTATAAATACCGGGAGCACTTCCAAAAACCATGTAAATGGATCTTTAGGTAGTACTGCCGACCATATCAGAACAGGAATAAAGATGGATAACCATAAGTGTTTCATATTAATATTCTCTAATATTATTTTATCGCTGTCATCAAAAAAACCGTAAATTCGGCATGTGGCTTTGATATCTTATTGGCTAAACTGAAAGTCACATCCTTAAAACCAGCTTCTTCTGCATACTCTGCAAGCAAATGTCGATCAAAACCATAATGAAATACACCTTATTGTCACTGTGGAAAGCTTCCATCTTCACTGTCTAGATCAGCAATAGCAATAAACCCATGCTCATCAAGCATAGAATAAAATTTTGAAAAGAGGGTAGGTATATCTTCTAAATGATGGATCGTCATAGATGAAATGATACCATCAAACTTTCTGTCTAGGGTATCAGTACTCAAATCTTTCTCTATCACTTCCGTATCACATGAGAATTCATCACACTTATTTTTAAATTCACGAAGCATAGAAGGGGAGTTATCTACCGCTACTATTTTCTCTACATAAGGTGCAATAAAGTAGCTTAAAAGCCCTGTACCTGCACCAAAATCCATAAGTTCCATAGATTTATCTAATTTTATATTATTTACTATTAATTCTGCTATCCCTTTGGCATTTTGTACTCTTTTACTGTTCATGTCCCATGATTTTGATTTTTCAGCAAAGTGATCTACTTTCATTGTTTCTCATATTATTAATTTTCCTTAATATTATTTAGTATGTTCCTAAAATAGCGTCTCTTGTTTCTCTAGTTTTATGTTATCCCAGAAGAAATCTACATGTTTTTCAAACATAGAAACGACTGAAGAGGTCGATTTTTTATCTAATTTTAGCAAAGAAACCTGCATTTGATAGAAAAATAGGGGAGAAAAGAACTCATTTGCCAGTAATAGAGGGTCAGAAGACTTGATCATCTCCTCCTGCATCATCATAAAGAAGATACCTGAAAGCTTTTTAACGTTTTCCTGGTAGAAATACTCATTGTAGATCTCTCTTATTCGCTCATTTCTGTATATCTCCTGCATCAGTAGCTTCAAAAGTGCCTCATTTTGCCCATCAAAGCCTATAAGCTTGAAAGTAGTGGCAATGGACATCAATAGAGACTTTCCCTTGTTTATGAAGCTCTGAGGCCTCTTTATCGTCAAATATAGTTACTATTGCCGAAGAGGTAAGTTCACTTACTAGTGTTTCAAGTATCTCATCTTTGTTTTTAAAGTGGTTATAGAGGGCACTTTGCTTCATACCCATAGCTCCTGCTATATCTCTTACTGTAGTTGCCTTATATCCTTTAGTTGCAAAGAGTTTAAGGGATATTTTAAGTATTTTGTCTTTTGTTTTACTTCCTTTGGATAGGGAGGAAGTAACGCTCTGCTCGTTCATAGTAGCTCCTTTAATAATATTATAGTGAACAAGTGTTCATTTGTCAAGTTGCTTTTTTTAATTATTATGAACACTTGTTCTTTAATTATAATTTATTGCATTCATTAAATGAACATGTGTTCACTTATTAGCTAAACGATTATATATTTATAAAGAACATATGTTCATATAATGCCCTGTAAAGTACTTATTTTAGGGGATTGTAAGCTTTTTGGATATTTCATGTAGCCAAACCAAACCAAATAAGGGAAAAAGACGACACTCTAATACTAATAAATATTATATTTTGACTATTTTTCTTACATATGACGTATAAAACTCAATATAAAAAATATAATGCAGGAAATTTTCTACATTCAAAACCACAAGTGTTGATTTTGCTTTTGAAATAAATATTCTTTTCTATACTGATCAAGTACAAATGATATTATTTATTTTTATAGAAAAACAAATAAGTTTTGAAATCTGTTTACAAGAGCTAACTAAATTTTTAACTGTCCATTTTTTGTTAATATAGACTTTCTTGCAAAACAGTGAGATTTATCGGATTTTATTGTTTTTTGTATTTTTCAAGTTTTTTACCACAAAACTCCAATTTATATAGTTTTACAGCATTTTCAATATCTGCCTTCATTTTTGTCAATTTTCAGATTTTCAAAATTCACTTAACTAAGATACAAATACACGAAGGAGGAGAGATTTACTTTTTTAATAGAATTTATATTATGTTAACCAATGTATATAATTACTATATATTTGTATCGAAATGATAGAAATCTATATTA
>CAWAVD010000027.1:0-84019 GCA_963785375.1 Sulfurovaceae bacterium | reverse complement strand
GCCAAATATGTACGTTAATTGTATGCCAACAGCTAACTATTTAATTTAAGATTGCCCGTATATAGGGCTTTCAGAGGGTTTGGAATTGATTTCGAGTCTCCCCAGACCCTACCGCTTTAAGCCCCTAAAACACGTACTTTCAGACTAATTAATTTTGGACTCTGCCAAAATTATCTCTAATTTTTGAAAGCACTCAAGTATTATTTAGGTAGCGGGAGGTCATGTCTCCCACTTACATATTACACAACGTTCATTTTCTCACTTCTCATACCGAACAAGATCCACCCCATATTTATCTAATTCTAAGTGACATATATGGCTGAATAGGCTGGTAACTATACCATTGGTGCATTTGTTTTATGTTTCTCTGATATAGTGCAGAATAAAGATGAAGATTCCTATGTGCACAATTATATAGGGACACGGTTGTTGTAATTTTCAAATATATGTACGTTTTTAAAATAAGGAAAATCTATGAAATCAACAAATAAAACCTCTGTAACAGTAGAGACGCTCAACGATCTCGCGATGTTGGCAGATTATTCACTCATGGACACGCTAAGCCCTGATCCTGAAGCTACCGCAGACGGTTTTGATCACGCTCCGCGACAAGTCTTTAGCGGGCATTTTGTCCCTGTGAAACCTACGCCAATCGAAGATCCCAAGTACATTGCGCATAGTAAAAACTTTTTTAGTGAGCTGGGTTTTTCCGATAGTTTGGCAACATCAGAGGATTTTATGCAGGATGTTTTCTGGCGATACTTCGCAGTTGCCGGAGCCCTTACGACAGTCTTGGCTGGGCAACAGGGTATGCGCTTTCCATTTACGGGTCCGAATACTATGAACAGTGTCCTTTTAAAACAGGTAACGGATATGGTGATGGTCGAGCCATTTCCATCTTTGAAGGGTGATAAACGGACAGCGCTGGGAAATGCAGCTTAAAGGAGGCGGTAGAACACCTTACTGCCGGGGTGCTGATGGTCGTGCCGTCTTGCGTTCAAGTATTCGTGAGTTTTTGGCACAGGAACATATGCATGCTCTGGGCGTGCCGACATCACGCTCTTTGAGTCTGTACACCTCAAAAACAGAGACGGTAAAGCGGCCATGGTTTACAAGAGGATCGTATTCAAAAGACCCCGAAGTCATGATTGATGAGGCCGTTGCTATAACAACACGGGTTGCACCCTCATTTATTCGAGTGGGTCAACTTGAACTTTTCGGTCGTCGTGCGCGTAAAAATGAGCATCCAAAAGCGATGGAGGAGCTTGAAAAAATGGTGTTGCACTTGATTGATCGTGAGTACAGTGATGTCATTGATGAGCATTTACCAATCGAAGAGAAAGTACTTGTACTGGCACGCGAGTTTCGAAGTCGACTCACATCGCTGGTGGCAAACTGGATTCGTGTTGGCTACTGCCAGGGGAATTTTAATGGTGACAACTGTGCTGCAGGCGGCTTTACCCTCGATTACGGACCATTTGGGTTTATAGATATGTTTGACCCAAAATATCAGCCGTGGACGGGTGGGGGAGTGCACTTCTCATTTTTAAATCAACCTCAAGCTGCGGAGCGTAACTTTAATATGTTTTGTTTGGCGTTGAAGCCGCTGCTCGCGTCGAATCAGAATGCTCTTGATCAGTTGGATGAGATCAGAAATGGCTTTCCTAAAGTCATGCAAGGGCAAATGATAAAGATGTGGGCTTCTAAGCTGGGTCTACGTACTTTTAATGCCGGACTGTTCAATGAACTTATAATGCTTATGATAGAAACCTCTGTTGATTACACGATCTTCTTTCGTGAGCTCTCTACGGTACCTGAGGATATAAGTCCCCTTGTAAAAAGCTTTTATAATGACTCGTTTTATGATGAAAAGATCTTAAAAAGTTGGTCAGAGTGGCTAGAAAAATGGAGATCACTCATTCATCATTCCAACCCGGCTGACATCAATGCCACTTCGCCCGAATCCCGTGAAAAGCTTTCAAAGCAAATGAAAGAGTTGAACCCAAAATACACTTTGAGAGAGTGGTTTCTTGTTCCTGCCTATCAACAAGCCACCAATGGAGACTATACACTTATTAAAGAGTTGCAAGAAGTTATGACAAACCCATATGATGAGCAATCTAAAGAGATAGAGGAGAAATACTACAGAGAAAAGCCCTCTGAGTTCTTTGAAATTGCCGGCATATCCCATGTCACCTGTTCGTCGTGATCTTCGATGACAAAAAGTAAGCAATCTTAAAAGTATTGCTAGAAAATGGAATCTAGAGTAAACCTTATATTCTATGTTAAATGATAAGGTTTTTATTTTCCATTTGTCTGCTGCAGACAACACTTCCGATATGTTATAGTTTTCATGATTCCCTCTTTACTCCTTATTTCCCACAATGAACACAATGGCGTAAACCAAAAGGTGTCATTTTTTTACACTCTTCACACTCTCTATTAAGAGGAGTTGCGCAGACTCCGCAATAAGATTGGGTACTATAATCAACTCTGACGTTACATTCCGGACACTTACTTGCATTAAATGCGTTTACATATAAATTCTTCTTAGCAGCCTCTCTTCTTATTTGTTGTTTGCGTGAGGCATTTCGCTGAATAAAAAATACAAGTAGTCCGAAGAATACAATACCTGCACCCATCAAGAAGTAGTATCCTAGAAATACAACCCCAAACTCATAAAGAAACTGTATGACACGTTCAAAAAATCTGCGAGGGATCACATGATATATCAAATACAAACTGTTGAAGAATATAGGGACTGCACTGATAAGAATGATGTGTCCAGAAATCAGTCTGGTTAATTTCATAGGAACGGTCTTTGCAGCGCCTATTCTTCCTGAGTATCTGTATGCCAGATAAGACAAGAGCAATAGAGGCAAGGTGAATTTAAGGAGATACATAAAGGATATGAATGGTTGCCAGAATGTATATTTCTTCTTCTCTACTTGGAAAGAGTCTCTATTTTTCTCTACAAAAGCAACATACTCACTATACCCTTTATAAGAAGGTACTTTCTTTACCAGCTTTATCTGCAGGTCTATTGCCTTTTCATCTTCTAAAAGTTTATAATACTCCACCTTTGTCTTTTTGAGTGCCTCATTAGGGATATTTACCGCCTTTTCAAACAAGTTAGTATTGTAACGCGTCTCGATGTTGTTGATTGCAGAAAGGGTGTTTCTTTTGTCATTTTTGAGTTTTGCTAAAAGCTTTCTATTATTCTTGAACTCTTTAGAGTTTACAAACACTCCCATTTTAGAGTAGAGATCCTGACAGCTCTTAGAAAGTCTGATATCTTTTTCCAGCTTCACAGAACCATAATAAGAATTATTTGGCAGAGGAGGGAATGAGTCATATTCTTTGAAAGGAGCTTTTTCTGTGGTGTATAAATATCTTTGAGAGGTGGTGTCCCATATCTTTGATTGATACTCTTTGTCAAAGTGTTTTGCGCACTCTTGTGGATACTTGGTGTATACACTAGGGGACATTTGCTTCTCAGAACTTATTCCCATCATAATTGTTGAAAGAAGAAAGATATCAAGAAGAATAATTACAAATATTGAGAATCTGGAAAATGGCTCATCATTAAAGGTAAAGAGGGATTTTTTGGAATTTTGGAATATGTTCTTTAGGTAAGTTTTCACAATAAAGTTCCTTGAAAATAGAGATAAAAGATTATATCAAAATAACAAAAAACCATAAATGACCATATACTCGGACTTTGGACTCTATCAAAATCTACATATCTTCAAAAATAGTTATTTTTGAGCACACTTTTAACATTATAAAATTTTATAAGGATTATAATCAGCATTATAATTTTTTTAACGTGTCCCATCGAAACGATGGGAGGTATACATCAATACGACAAATAAGCAATCTATAATTGCAATGACAATGACAGATGTACACTCCAATCGGAGACGATGGGAGCAAGGCACATTATTTAGTCGTCATTATGCAGTTGTCCAGTAAATTCAAAGCCAAACTTCATTTTGTTGGCAATTTCTTCTTCTACCTCGTCTATGAGGTCTTCAGTTCTACCTTCTATCTGTTCTATGAAAAACCTTTGTTCACGTTCCCGTTTAAAGGTATGTACCTTGTAAGGTTTGTCCGTACCATGTTCTTCTACAAACTTTTCAATCGTATCTTCCCAAATGAAGGTTAGTTCATGTTCTGTAGTTCGTGGTTCTTCCTCACCAGGTAGAGTATAGTTAAACGCTACGTCATCTGTGAAGGTTATGACCTCATATGCTTTATTTTCTTTTTGAGACGTTACTTCATTGTTTGTCATGATTATGTCCTTTAATATGTGTTGTTTATTAACTGTTATATCAAAGATAGCTTTAAATAGGACATATTTTATCCTATTTATTTTATTTATGTGAATATAGTAATCTTTTGTATCTCTCTAATCATTATTGTTTAAGAATATAAAAAAATGCTATTAGGGTTCTATTAGATTGCTATTCACTATATTTAGCTGCCAAGAAGCCTCACCTTTAAAGAGTTTATACTGCAGTTGGCGTGTTCCCCCTTTGGGACAACAATTTGCATCACCTTCATTATAGACTGGAAAACGTCTAGCGAGAGAATTTTCTATGATAGTAAACTCATCATGTCCCATATAACCAACACTGTTTTTTTTGTCATATTCAAATGGAGGAAGATATATCTCAGAGAGCGACTTCCTATTATTGGCACTATAGGCAACCAAACTGCCGTAAGAACCGCTTCCAGAAGAGGTTACGTATACATAGATCTCTGGTGAACCATCAGCATTGAGATCTGCTATCTCCGCACCTGTAACAGTTCCATCTATCTCTTGTGTCATGACAGAGTTATCGTACGTTAGTCCTTTAGGTGTGATCGTCAATTGATTAATGGACCCTTCATTGGTAGCTACAACATGAAAACTAATGCCCTGAAGTGAAAACGTTTTGTCAAATGTTTTTGAGTCATTTAAAGATTCTTTTGTTTCATCATTGAGTTGATACTTCTCCTTCAGCTCTTTGATACGCTGACGGTAAATGTCAGCGATATAGGTGTGCCCATCTTTTACTTTCCAGCATTCATTTCGGCCTTTAATCCATCCTCTTTGATAGACTTTTAGCCTATCATCTTTAGAAGCTTTTTTTAAAGCTTGTTTATAGACTTTTGAGAGTTCTCTATCAAGATCCTTAAGTGTCTCTGAATCACAGATGATGGCTTCACAACTCTCTTTTTCTACTTGAGTACAGTCAAAACTAGGTTGAGAGGCATGAAGAGAGAATGTTGAAAATATAAAAATAAGTAAGGTATTTCTAGTCTGTTTTGTAATCATTAAATCATTCCTTAGTACTATTTCTTTTGCTTGATAGATAAAAAACTATCCCAACAATGCATATAATAAAACATGAAAATGTGAGATACATATTCATATTAAACCTGCAGGATCTATCCCTAAGATTCTATTGGCAGGGTGTATCAAGGAATCTGCACAGATGATTTCTCCAATGAACTAGAGATCTGTTATATGAGTCTATCATAAGCCAAATAGACAATGAGATTATTATTTTCAACAGACCAAAGTTCTTTTTGTTAATGTGACCTGTCATAGGCTTTTATATCTCTTTTGAAAGCTTCAATTTCTTTATTTAAGAATGTCCGTATTCACCTCTCATAATTACCACTTTTGTACCGACTTCAACCCATTTAAACATCGCTTCAACATCCTTTCTTCCTACATGGATACATCCATGTGAAAGGGCTCTTGTATTACCCAAATGTAACGCTATCCCATCATGCGTGAATAACATTTCAAAGTCCATATTGTTTTTACCGTCAGGAGAAGGATGCGTTGCAGACATGTGGTATCGTCTTTTTAGAAGAACATGAAATATCCCAGATGGAGTTTCATGTCCACCATAAGCCCCAGAAGAAATCTCATCAACCCACCAGATAGTACCATCTTCATCTACTGCGTATGATTTTCCTTCACTTCCTGGTTCACTTACCGAAACAACAATGATTTTTTGATCTTTTAAGTCCACAATTTTCTTTTTGCCACTTTTTTTATCTGTTACTTCAAATTTTGTAATGCTCAGGGGCTTAATATCAACAGGTTGTTCTCTAAACGTAGAAACAAGCACTTGTCTTTTTTCTTCTGATTGGGATGAACTTGTCATCAAACAAGCGGATAGTAAAACTAAAAATATATTTTTTGTAAAAAGACCTTTATTTCTGGACAACTTCATCACCTTCTCCTTTACAATTTAGTCTGCCATCTTCCCATCCCACACGATAACTTATATTATTTTTAAACATTTGATGGTCTTTAGTATAGTCACCATCTGCAGTTTTACAAGCATCCTGTACACCTTTTTTAAAGTTTGCATCTCTGTCAGGACCAAAGTTTATACCTTTGTATATGTAATCATTTTTGTGAGTGACCGATGAAGAACTACAAGCGCTCAGGAAAAATCCTGTGAGTGTAGCTGTACTCATGATGAGCATTTTAGTATATTGCATTGAATCTCCTTTATAAAGAGTATTATCTTCATCTATATTGATAATAACCGTCGTAGATATGTCCTCTTCTATCAAAGTCACATATGTAGGTTAAGTCTCTTTCGTTTCCGTTTTTAAATCTTAGAACCATTTATAGGATGATATATTCTTAAGAGTATATAATAATACATTTAAAATATTTCAGTTAATGTAGTCAAAGAGAGGAAATGGAATTTTAGTACATTTTCTTGGCTTTGACTTTAAGGGTTAATTTAGTATAGTCTTAGCAGTAACCTTATAGGTATAGCTTTAACTCAATAAAAAAGAAAGAGTACTATAGATGACTAAGAAAACAGTGACTGATCTTCTTTATGTTTTGATCAAAAGGGATACACTATTATCTATAGTTTTTCGCGGATTGTTGTTTTCATTTATTTGGTGGGTGCTTACTGATGGTGACTCTTCATCCTGGTCGATTGGACTACCAGCCGTGATACTTAGTCTCTTTGTAAGTATTCTACTTTTCCCTCCTGTACATCTTGTATTTAATAGAGTAATATGGTTTGTAGCACTTTTTTTTATCTATTCTTTTAAGGGAGCATCAGATGTTGCTTGGCGAGTGTTTCATCCACGTCTTCCGATTCGTCCAGGTCTCATCAAATATTCATTGCAATTGCCTCCTGGATTAGCACAAGTTTTAATGATAAATTTACTCAATTTAATACCTGGAACATTGACCGTTAAGGTGGAGCATAATGTGTTGACTATCCATGTACTAGATATTCGAAATGATTTTAAAACTGAACTCATTATATTAGAACAACATGTTGCCAGGATATTTGGGTTACCAGAAAATTTTAATACTGGAGTAAAAAACAATGCATCGATTTAAAAATATATTATGTTTAATGCAGCCGTTTGGTTTTATTGCACCAGTTAGTCTGAAGAAGTAGTTCCATATGCATACTTTTCTTCTTTCACTGGCTTTTTTTTTGCTGATCAATCTTATTGCAGGATATGTGGCGTATTCTACGTGGGCGAACTGCTGCTGATCTCATGTTGGCTGCTCAATTATTTGGCACAATAGCCGTAGCAATAATGCTATTGTTAGCACAGGCATCGAATAATTCAAGTTTGCGTGACGTAGCATTGATCTTTGCACTGTTGGCTGCTGTTGCGGCAGTGGCCTTCGTACGTCAAAACTGGTCGAAAGAGACAAACGATTATGACACTGATTGAGTATGTATCATTGCTTCTGCTGGTTATAGGTGGTTTTTTCTTCTTAGCAGGTACCATAGGGCTTCTTCGTTTTCCCGATGTGTATTCGCGCCTTCATGCATTAACCAAAGCTGATAATGTGGGATTAGGTTTCATAGTTCTTGGACTTTCTCTACAATCAGATTCATTTGTTGTAGTGGGTAAATTGGTATTGATTTGGTTACTGGTACTTCTTTCTGGATCTAGTGTGGCACATTTAATTGCTAAAAGGGCATTGAAAAAAGGAATCCGCCTATGGAAATTATAACTCAACTGTTTGATGGATTATTATGCATGGTATTACTGCTAGTTGCATGGCAGGTGCTAACGAGTACCGATCTTTTTAAAGCCATTGTATTATTTATTTCTTTTGGACTGGTTATGGCAATTGCCTGGGTGCGTTTAAATGCAATTGATGTTGCGATAGCTGAAGTTGCCATAGGTGCTGGTTTAACCGGCGCTTTACTTCTGGCTGCTTTAGCAAGGTTGCAAAAACTCAGTACCATGGATAAAACTTCGGATATTTCTGTGAATGTTGAACACGAACGAGGTAAAAACCATTGATTGCTAATCAAAAAAAGGTGAGAAACGAATAATCCGTTTAATGCTCATTGTATTGTTATCATTCCTTACAGCAATGCTGGGATATGCAGTTTTATCTTTACCAGAATCGGCACTAATTCTGCAGGAATTGGTATCAAAAAATATTGATTTAAGCGGTGTTAGTAACCCAGTTACAGCAGTATTACTCAATTTTCGTGCTTACGATACCTTTTTAGAAATGGTAGTACTGTTTGTAGCGCTGCTCGGTGTTCGGTCTATTGAAGCAGCGCCTATACAAACTATTGTTGATGCTAAAAATCCTGTACTTGATACATTAGTTGATTTGTTAGTACCCCTTTCGATATTGATTTCCGCTTATCTCTTGTGGGTGGGTGCCCATGCACCTGGAGGCGCCTTTCAGGCTGGATCTGTATTTGGGGCGGCTTTGGTACTACTCATGTTGTCTGGACGACAGCCTTTTTTACATTTTCATGGTTTACCACTTCATTTTGCTCTGGCAGGAAGTTCGACCTTGTTTATCAGTATTGCAATATTCAGTATGATGGCAACAGGACAATTGTTAAAATTCCCTCTTTCTCAAGCAAGCAGTATTATCTTGTTACTTGAGGGAATGGCGACTGTTTCTATTGGTCTTACACTGTCCCTGTTGTTCTTTAGTATATATACGAAGAAGTATAAATAATGAATATACTTTATATATATGCTTTAACAGGTATTGGACTTTTTTTTATAGGATTCTATGCCTTAATCATTCATTCTCATTTATTAAGAAAAATCTTGGCATTGAACATAATGGGTACCGGAGTGTTTTTAGTAATAATCGCCCTGGCAATGCGCAGTGGACATTCCTCTCCAGATCCTGTCTCTCATGCAATGGTGATCACTGGTATTGTAGTTGCTGTATCAGCTACTGCATTGGCACTGGTACTCATGTTAAAGGTAGTTGAAATGACAAATAATTCTGAACTAGATGATGAGGTATAATTGATGCAGTTGATTATGAATCTCCCTTGGGCTATTATTTTGATCTTGCTTCCCTTATCTGGTGCAATTATAAGTTTTCTCTGGACAAAACAAGGCAATAAGATAGGGATTGTAACGGTAACTTTTGTACTCCTTTCAGTTATTTTTCTCGCATGGTCTATAGTTGAACAGGGCGTTTATCATCACACTGTTGGCGGATGGGATGCCCCATTAGGGATTCATCTATATGCTGATGGATTAAGTCTTTTGATGCTCTTTATGACTGCATTGGTAGGTTTGGGTATCAGTGTCTATGCTATAGGTTATTTTTCTACAGAACAATCAATACATTTTTGGCCATTATGGCTTTTAATTATTGCTGCATTAAATGCACTGTTCTTATCAGCAGATATCTTTAACTATTATGTAACACTGGAGTTAATTGGTCTTGGGGCTGTTTCATTGACTGCTTTAGGAAAAAGTCGAGAAGCATATGTAGGAGCTATGCGCTACCTTATTGCCACGCTTCTGGGGTCGTTACTTTATCTTTTTGGTATCGGACTTCTTTATCATGGTTTTGGAAGTCTTGATATTCTAACACTCTCCAGAAGTGTTGAATCGACACCTATACTTTGGGCCTCAATGGCACTTATGATTTCTGGATTAGTACTCAAGACAGCTCTTTTTCCACTTCATTTCTGGCTTCCTCCTGCGCATTCGAGTGCACCTGCACCAGTCAGTGCTTTTTTATCTGCATTGATAATTAAATCTTCTTTTTATATTCTTTTGCGTGTTTGGTTGGGTATCTTTGGTCCCTTAAGTAATGGAACGGTCGAAAATATATTTGGACTGTTGGGTACTATGGCTATACTATGGGGATCTTTTCAAGCTTTGAGACAAAAACGATTAAAGTTATTGGTAGCCTATTCAACTGTAGCTCAGATAGGATACCTCTTTTTAGCTTTTTCACTGGCAATAAGTGGAGCCACTGCAGCATGGAATGCAGTTGTCTTTTTAGCTTTTTCACATGCTTTGGCAAAAAGTGCCATGTTCCTTGTGGTAGGTAATTTATTGCGCTTTGGTGGTCATGATGAAATCATTCATCTTGATCGAATTGCACAACGTTTGCCTATGACTGCAGCTGCATTCGCTCTAGCGGGTGTTAGTATCATAGGGTTACCTCTAAGTGGAGGTTTTATTGGTAAATACTTTCTGCTTGAAGCTGCATTAGTGCAAGAGCAATGGGGGTTTGTCATAATACTCCTTACGGGTAGTTTATTATCAGCTGCGTATATTTTTAAAGTTATCAGTCATGTTTTTACTCCATCTTCGACCCCGCATAATGCTAAAATAATTCCCGCTCACATGGAATGGGCGGCATTGTTACTGGCACTAGGTGCAATCATTTTAGGATTTTTCTCTTCGTCGATCTTATCTGTAATGGATATTGGCTTTCCTTTTGAACTTAATGGAGTAAAACCATGAATGTAGATACATTAATTCCTCTTTTGGTAATCATGAGTTCATTTCTACCTGCTCTTATGATTTTTGGACTCTCAGAAGAGAAGCGAAGTTTACGTACTGCGTTAAATCTCATCGGTGTTTTTTTGACACTTGCCTTTGTTATCTTTATGTTTATTGGTGTCTATCATGGTCATCATTACGAAACAAGATTTTCATTACTGCCAAATATAGATCTTGTCCTTCTTGCTGGCCCATTAGCTTTGCTTTTTGCTGCACTTTCAAGTGTCTTATGGTTTCTTACAACCATCTATGCTATAGGTTATCTGGAAGGTTCACCACATCGTAGCCGATTCTTCGGGTTTTTTAGCCTCTGTATTACTGCTACTCTGGGGGTATCCTTCTCAGGCAATCTTATCACTTTTTTAATCTTTTATGAAATGTTGACACTTGTTGCATACCCCCTTATAGTACATCGAGGGACAGAAGAGGCCCGCCTTGCTGGACAAAGCTATCTTATGTATACAATTTTTGGAGGAGCTCTCCTATTATTGGGTACCGTATGGCTTTATACTTTAACAGGAACACTAGAGTTTACACCACGGGGGTTCATAGAAAATGTAGGAGAAGAGCATTATTTCGCTCTTGTGAGTATTTTCATCTTATTAATTACTGGGTTTGGAGTGAAGGCTGCACTTGTTCCTCTACACGGATGGCTTCCACTTGCTATGGTTGCGCCTGCACCTGTAAGTGCGCTACTTCATGCAGTAGCAGTTGTAAAGGCAGGTGCATTTGGTATTATTCTTGTAGTCTACGAAGTTTTTGGTGTAGAGAAAGCAGCAGATATGGGTCTTACTCAGCCATTAGCAGTGTTAGCGGCCATCACTATTATTTACGGTTCTTTGATGGCTTTGTTTCAAGATGACCTAAAACGAAGACTCGCATATTCTACAGTCAGTCAAGTCTCTTACATTGCATTAGGTGTAGCTATTGTTGGTCCAATTGCAACAATAGGAGGAGTGGTGCATCTCGTTCACCAAGGAGTCATGAAGATCACTCTCTTTTTCTCTGCAGGTAATTTCGCAGAGACTCTAGGTATTCATAATGTAAGTCAGATGAACGGTGTTGGTCGGCGTATGCCATTAACAATGACCGCTTTTACGATCGGTGCACTTGGTATGATAGGTGTACCGCCTATTGCTGGATTCATCAGCAAATGGTACCTAGGTCTTGGGGCACTTCAGGCAGACCAAGATTGGGTGATTTTAATCCTAATCGGTAGTAGTCTCTTGAATGCAGGCTATTTCCTACCAATATTATATCGTGCATGGTTTTTACCAACACCAGAAAAATGGCCTCATGAACATAAATTTGGTTCGAAGGAGACTTCATTGATGCTATTGATACCACCATTGGTCACTGCACTGTTGGCACTTATCTTTGGTCTCTTGGCATCATCACCGTATAGTCCACTAGAGTGGGTTAAATTGATCGCAAGTCGGGAGTTTTATTAAATGAATGCAACTCTATTGAATTTTTTACTATTACTCAGTGTCATTTGGCCACTCTTCTTGATGTTTATGTTAACATTCAAAAACCTTCCACTCCAGACTACTTTACCTAATGCCTTGGGCAGCCTTACCAGCCTTAACAGCAGTGATATTTGCTTCAAGTACTGTGACACAAGTCGAACTTCCGTGGTTACTCGTTGGGGGAACTTTCTCACTTAGATGCAACTGGAAAAATATTCATGTTGTTAGCAGCATTGTTATGGAGTGTATCAGGTGTATATGCAAAAAGTTATTTTAACAACACAGAAGAACAAGTACGCTTTTATCGTTATTTTTTATTAGCTATGGCTGGAAATTTCATTTTGATACTCGCACAGGATCCGACTCAGTTTCTATTTTGGTTTTACACTCATGAGCTTTGCTTCATACGGTTTGGTAGTGTTTAAAAAAGATACTATTAGTTTCAGGGCAGGGTCAGTATATATTTCCTTAGTCATTCTTGGTGAAGTGATGTTATTTACAGCATTATTAATGGCGAGCAATGCTTCTGAGAACACACTGTTTCCAACTATCATTGAGAACATAGCCACTAATCGTAACCATGATCTGATCATTTTTCTTACCTTAACCGGTTTTGGTCTGAAGGCCGGTGTTTTTGGACTTCATGTATGGTTGCCACTAGCGCATCCAGTGGCACCAGCACCAGCAAGTGCTGTACTTTCAGGTACTATGATAAAAGCAGGTATTCTTGGTTGGATACGATTTTTACCACTTGGTCAAATCACTTTGCCGGATTGGGGTACTACTATGATCATTTTAGGACTTTTTACAGCTTTTTATGGTGTGATCATCGGGCTCACCCAGCGCGATCCTAAAACGGTTTTAGCTTATTCCAGTATCAGTCAGGTCGGTATCATTACAATGTCAATTGGCTTGGGGATGAAAGTTCCGGAAATTTGGCCTCTTATGCTTCCAGGAATTGCATTCTATGCCCTTCATCATGGACTTAGTAAAGGCGCACTTTTCTTGGGCGCAGGTCTTTGTGGAAGCAGACAGCACATGCAACGGATTTGGATTTGGCTGGGGCTTTTGTTACCTGCTTTGGCGATCTCAGGTGCTCCATGGACAAGTGGTATGCTGGCTAAGGATTTAGTTAAAAGTTATTCTCTGTATGCTCCAGCTCCTTGGGATACATTGTTGCCACTCTTATTGTCGGGTAGTGCTGTTGCGACTGGATTGTTAATGGTGCGATTGTTGTATCTATTGCGTCCATCTGCTGAACCTTATGGAGCATTACCATTCATTGGTCTTATCTTACCTTGGATCACATTACTACTGATTATTATTTTAGTTCCGTGGTTACCTGGCTATTCGTTTGAATACTCAATGAACAACCAAGTACTAGGTAGTCTATGGCCACTTTTTTTAAGTATTTTTATTGGTATTGCTGTATACAAATTCCACATATTTCATAGAGTAAAACCCATTCCTGCAGGTGATATTCTTCTAGTGTTTGAATCTACTTTAAACTTTTTGAAAAATTTAGCCAAACAGTTGCATGGGTTTACTAATTACTATAGCGGTTTACATCAGCATACTGAAGCACGAATAAACTCTGTTAGAACAGTTTTTTTTAGAAAGATGGGACAGATAGAATCATCTTTGGTTCGCTGGGAGATATCAATGTTCTTTATTGTCATCATCATTGTTATAGTAGGTTTTCTAGCATCTGGAAAGTTTACTTAATGAATTTATAGGATGATAAAGTACCCTCCTGTATAGGGGTTAGAAGATACTAATACAGACATAGTTTTCTTTGTGCTATAATCTGCAAATAATCAACTCAAAGAAATTTTAAGAATAGGAAAAAAAATGTACCCAGGCTCAAAGCTTAGAACAGGTTTCTCAATGAAAATTAGTGGGATCCATCTTACTCGTCCAGACTTGCATAATATAGCTGCAGAATTAGGTATTGGCACTAGAGATGTACTTATAAAAGATGGAATACTTACCATTTACAACACATCTGAAGTATGTCAAGAAATTATAGATGACAATGCGTTGGTCTCATTTGTATCAATGGCGATACATATACCAGCTGAAGATATTAGTGAGTTAAAAGAAGTGGTTGAAGAACCTGTAAAAATTGAGTTTGATCCAAGTGATTTTGAAGATGAGGATGATGACTAGTTACTGATAGCATTTAAAATAAAGGAGAGTCACACCTTTATTTTAGTGAGTATTTTACTCATTCTCTTCTTGTGCTATCTCTGCACGTATTTGATCCATATCAAGTCCCTTAACATGATCGATAAGTTTGTCAAAGGCTTCTTCAGGTAGAGAACCTGCTTGATTAAGTAGGATGATACCATCTCTTACTACCATAATTGTTGGGATAGATTGGATACCATATTGTGCTGATATAGCTTGTTGCTCTTCTGTATTGACCTTAGCAAAAACGACATCAGGATAATTTTCTGATACTTTTTCAAAAATGGGAGCAAACTGTATACAGGGACCACACCATGATGCCCAAAAATCGACGATTACTATTTCGTTATTATCAAGGGTTTCATTAAAGTTTTTTGTTGTTAAATCTATACATGCCATAGTTGGTCCTTTATATTTGAATGCAGTATAACATAGCGATTGTTTTTGCTCACTTAATGTATATCTTCATTAGGTGTTTATCAACAAAAGCAAGAGATATTGATTTATATCAATGCGTTTTTAACACTTCTATACTACAATTGATAAAAAAGGAGCCTCTATGGGAATAATTTATGCAGAACAGGTGGGGTATATGAGTGTCGATCAGATGCAGAAGACACATGAGGATGAAATTAAAATTATAAATGAGATTGAAAAGCTTGTTTTCGGATGTGAAAAAGGTACAGCAAATCAAGATGAATTGGAAAATAAACTGGATGAATATATTGCTCATGTTAAAGAGCACTTTAGGAATGAAGAGCGCTTGATGCAAGAGTATGATTTTCCATCGTTTGAGATGCATAAAATGGCCCATGATATGTTTTTAATGGATCTTCAGTATGCAACAAAGCAGTGGAAAGAGTTTGGGGATATCAATAAAATTATCAACTTTGTATTTAAAACGCCTGAGTGGATTGTCATGCATGTTAATTCAGTAGATGGACCAACAGCAGATTATATTGCGAGAAAAATAGAAAAGAATAATTCAGAGAATATATAAATAATATCATCGTCTTGAGGATGACCTTGAAGATATTGGTGGATAATTCCACCCATATGATGCTAAAGCTATATGACCACCCGCTATTCTTAATGCGATCATTGACGCTATATATAATTAGTATTGACGGATATGGTGTAGTATTTAGAAATTCTCTAGATAACTACCTGATAACACAAGTCATGCTTGCTGTAAATACGCAAATATCATACTAGATATGCCTTATATTCTTCATATTGTGTATAGAATAGTAACAGAATATTTAAATAGGATAAAAATAGTCTTATTTGTGGAAACCCCACTTAAAAAGATGTTAATTTTGATATGAACATTGAAGCAAAGGAGCAAAAATGTCAAAATTATCAAAAATTATATCATCAATAATCAATCATGTACCTGCAATAGGTATGTATGCACTGTTATTAATAATAAATGCTTTTAGTCAATCAACATATATTAAAAGTGAAGAAACGAAAATCTCACAAAAAGGATAAATGATGGAAAGAGATAGAGTTTACTAATAGCTGCTGTAATATTTTTTGTACAATGCATGTCTTTTGAATCTATCTCGTATAGTGATAAATTAAATTAAGGAATATTTATATCCTATACCTGATACATTTTTTATGATTTTAGTCTCTGCTTTTTTACGAATATCCCTTACTACACTTCTGAGGGAAGATAGACTCATAGACTTATTGCCCCAGACACGACTTTCTATTTCGTCATAAGTATATGTTTTGTCTCTGTCTTCTATCAGAAGTTTGAGTAAAAGTGTCTCCTTATTGTTTAAATGTATCTTTTTTTCTTTTATCTTTATTTCTCTTTTGTCCAAATCAAAGAATACTCCTGGACTTAATTCTGAGACTTTAGGTATGCATTTTTCTACATTTTGAAGATATGCTTCAAAAGTATCAAATAGTTGATCTTCAGTTACAGGTTTTATAATGTATCTGTCTATGCCATTATTTACTGCTTTGATCAATAAATCAGTATCGGTATGTGCAGAAACTACGATCATATAAGAGTTAGATGATCTTTTTTTTAATTCGTTTAATAATTCAAATCCTCCAAAATATGGCATTTTAAGGTCTGTCATGATGATATCTGGTATATATTTTTCATATTTATCTAAACCATCATACCCATCTATTGCGGTAAATACATCTTTAAAAAAGAATCGTAACATTGATGCGATATTGTTTCTGATGATACTTTCATCTTCTACTAAAAGAATTGTTTTATGTTTTAATTGTTCAAATTGGTTTGTATACATTTATGTATCCTTTTTACCAGGAATTGATATGATGAATTTAGCGCCTTTTGAGGTATTGACTGCTGTCAATGAACCTTTCATATGTTTGTGTATGATTTCTTTTGAGATATAGAGTCCTATTCCTGTTCCGTTAACATCTTTAGTTGTAAAGTAAGGTTCAAAAATTTTACCCATATATTTTTCATCTATACCACCACCGTTGTCACTTATTTCACAATATATATGCTGATCATCCTGGTATATTTTTATGTCAATTTTAGGGTCTCGTATTTCTCTTTGAATAAGTACATCTTTTGCATTAGAGATGATATTAAATACAACTTGTGAAAATTCGTTGGAGTAGCCATAAGCCATGATCTTATCAGAAGCAATAATATTTAATTCAATATTATTATATTGTAATACTGCTTCTAAAAGATGATAGGCTTTTTGTACCTCTTCGACTAGGTCAAAATATTCTTTTTCATTATCAGGTTTAAAAAAGTTTCTAAAGTCATCAATGGTTTGTGACATAAAATTCAACTGCTGATTCGCTTCTTTGATACGTTCATCTAAAAACGTTTTTTCTACACCATTTGAAATAGCCGTCCATTTAATATTCATTATAATAGCACTCACAGCACTAATAGGTTGTCTCCATTGATGAGCGATATTTCCTATCATTTCTCCTAAGGCAGCTTGTTTAGACTGTTGTATGAGAAGATTCTCTTTCTCTCTTTGTTTTTTAACTTCTTGTTTTACTTTATTGTGTAAAGTTTGGTTTAACTCATCTAGTTCATTGAGTTTTATTTCAAGGTTATGATTAAGGTCTGATATCTTTTTTTCATCTGAACGCTTAATGCTCTGATAGATAAAGAATGTCATCAATGTTCCGATCGAAGCGATAAATAAAAAGAAGATACTATATTCTTTATCATCATTAATTTCTTTAAGTTGATTGAACTCTTTTTCTGTATCAAAAGAGACACTAATCCCCCCTCTAATATCTCCAATTTTATATCCTTGTTTCTGATGACACTTCATACACTCTTTCTTGACTTTCAAAGCACCCATGAATTTAAATTCATTGTCTGTCATTTCCCAATAATAAGGTACATCTGGATTTGATTCAAAATAATCCAAAAGCTTTTTTTCATACGCATCAGGAGCATTATGTTGATTAATAAGATTATTACTTGTTATTTTAAGTGAAAACCCATCTCTTTTTGAAGCTATATTGGATATTTGTCTAGTCATGAATGCTGGGTTTATCCATATCAATGTTTCATTTTTGTCTGATTTTATAAATCCTGGTTCAAGATAAGGGTTAGGTTTAATGATATCTGTTTTCGCATAGACTCCATTAAATTGTGCATTCCAGTGTCTCATGTCTACCACTAGATCAACAATGGCGATAGCTTTGTTTTTCAGTATTTCATTCACGAGTTCTTCTTGTGACTTGTATGAGTTTTTAATAGTAGAACCTGTCATATAAAAAAGAAGTAATAGAAAGAATATAAATAGGTAGATAGATAACTTTTTAATAGTAAGACCTTTTTCTAAAATTATAATATCAATATGGGACGATAAACAATCATAAGGTGATTAAATATTAATCATAACATTGCCTATTTCCCATTTTTTTCCTTATTTTATTTGTTTTAATGCTGATGTGAATTTATTCAATTGAGTAAATCAAAAAAAACAAAACAAGGAGTTAAGTATGGCGTATATAGACCCATCAGAATTTGCTACCAAATTGGTTGACTCAGGTGAGCAAAAAGTTTACATGTCAACGAAAGACACGATTATTAGAGCGTATATGGCAGGAGCGATTTTAGCTTTAGCTGCCGTTTTTGCAATCACAGTTGCAACAAAAACAGGATCACCACTTGTGGGAGCATTATTATTTCCTATTGGTTTCATCATGCTTTATTTGATGAAGTTTGACCTTCTTACTGGTGTATTTACTCTAGTACCATTGGCTTGGATCGATAAAAGACCCGGTGTTACATTTGGTCAAATGATGAGAAACTGGGGATTGGTTGCATTAGGTAACTTTTTTGGTGCCTTTACAGTTGCCGTGATGATGGCATATATCTTTACAATGGGATTCAACACAGATGGTGGAGCGATCGCATCTAAAGTTGCTGGTATTGGTGAAGCAAGAACATTAGGTTACGCTGCTCATGGTACAGATGGATGGATAACTGTATTTATCAGAGGTATGCTCTGTAACTGGATGGTATCTATGGGTGTAGTTGGCGCAATGATCTCTACAAGCGTAAGTGGTAAATGGTTAGCGATGTGGATGCCGGTAATGCTGTTCTTCTTTATGGGCTTTGAACACTCGATCGTTAATATGTTCCTTTTCCCATTCTCTTTGATCATGGGTGGTGAATTTACTATTTCTGATTATCTTTTATGGAATGAACTTCCGGTTGCTTTAGGTAACTTGGTGGGTGGTCTGGTATTTGTTGGTTTACCAATATATTTCACCCATGCAAAAACATCAGCTACAAGAAATTTGAATAAATCATAATTACTACCCAGTTTTAACTGGGTGGCTTAAGGAGAAAAAAATGAAAAAAATTGAAATGACAGAAGAAATTCTATCGACAAAAAAACAAATGGGATTAAGTTGGGAAGAGATATCTAGCAAGGTCGGAATATCGGAGGTATTTTTAACTTCTGCAGCTCTTGGTATGAATAGCTTAAAAAAAGAGTATGCAGATACATTGTGTGAAGTATTAGAATTATCCCAAGAAGTATCTGATGCACTGCAAACATTTCCAAATAAAAAATGGGCTCAAACAGTTCCTACCGATCCATTGATCTATAGACTTTATGAGGTTGTAGGTGTTTATGGTGAAACGATCAAAGAGATCGTACATGAAAAATTTGGTGATGGAATCATGAGTGCTATTGATTTCTCTTTGGATATCGATAAAGAAGAAGATCCTAAAGGTGATCGTGTAGTCATAAAAATGAATGGAAAATTCTTGCCATATAAATCTTGGTAAGTAACATTCTTTCAATTAAAGCCTGATGCTGTGTCCTCCTTTCAGGCTTTACTTGAAAGAGTATAAGGAATAGGAATACAATCATGTCACAGTTGCAACTTACGATCGGACAATATACCAGTAAGGGTAGAAAAGAGATAAATCAGGATTTTCATGATGTTCGTATACCTTCGGAACCACTCCTGTCGACCAAAGGTATTGCTATTGCCATGGCAGATGGTATCAGCAGTTCCAAAGTAAGTCAGGAAGCAAGTCAAGTTTCAGTTTCTTATTTTTTGGAGGATTATTATAGTACTTCAGAGGCATGGACGGTCAAAAAATCTGCCCAAAGAGTGATACAGGCTACAAATTCATGGATCTATGCACAAAACAGGCAAAATCTTTACCATCTTGAAAAAGACAGAGGATATGTCTGTACCTTTAGTGCTATGGTGATCAAATCAAGGACAGCATATATCTTTCATATTGGAGATATACGAATCTACAGGCTCAGAAATGGTGTTCTCGAACAGATTACAGAAGATCATAGAACATGGATATCTAGAGAAAAAAGTTATCTTGCCAGAGCGTTGGGAATAGATGTAAATGTACGTATAGATTACGAGACACTAGATGTTGAAGAAGGAGATATATTTCTGTTTATGACAGATGGGGTATATGAATTCATGGATCATGATTGGATGATTGAAAGACTTTATGCAGATGATGATACATTTGATATAAAAACAAAAGATATCGTGGAAAAAGCCTATGCCGATGGAAGTGATGATAACCTGAGTATGCAGGTTCTAAGGGTAGATACACTACCTGATAAAAATGCTGTTGAGTTACATGTGAACCTACCACAAAAGAAACTGCCTCCTATTCTCGAAGCAAGAATGGAGTTTGACGGCTATACGATTATAAGGGAACTCAGTAAAAGCAGCCGTAGCCACGTTTACCTTGCTAAAGATAATGATACCGGACAATCGGCTGTCATTAAAATACCCTCAACTGAACACAAAGAGGACAAAGTTTATCTGGAGCGTTTTCTGCTCGAAGAGTGGATTGCCAGACGTATCAATAACCAGCATGTACTAAAAGCATACCCTCAGGATAGAGAACGTAACTATCTTTATACCGTGATGGAGTATGTAGAAGGACAAACACTTGAGCAGTGGATGATTGATAATCCAAACCCGTCTCTTGAAGAGGTTAGAAATATTGCAGATCAAGTATCTAAGGGGCTACTTGCTTTTCACAGACAGGAGATGATTCATCAGGATCTTAGACCTGCCAACATCATGATCGACAAAACAGGTAGTGTAAAGATCATCGATCTTGGAGCAGTAAGGGTTGCAGGTATTACCGAGATCAATACTTTTATGGACAATGGAGACATTCTAGGAACGATGACCTACTCCGCACCTGAGTATTTTCTTGGTGATGCAGGAACATATAAGTCAGACCTTTTTTCATTGGGTGTGATTGTGTACCAGATGCTTTCAGGCAAACTTCCTTATGGTATACATGTTGCAAAAGCAACTACTAAGAATGCTCAACGAAAGCTCAAATACGCTTCTTTGTATACAGAAAATAGTGATATACCTCTATGGGTTGATGAAACGCTTCGTAAAGCTGTACATTTTGACCCTTATAAAAGATACAGTGAGCTCTCAGAGTTGATGTATGACCTCCGCCATCCAAATCCAAAGTATTTGAAAAAAGTGAAGCCTCCGCTTCTCGAACGTAACCCTATAGCTTTTTGGCAGATCATTGCATTGATTCAAGCAATTATAATTGTCTTATTACTTATATTAAACAGATAAAAAAGGATTATTAATGGATGTATTGGAACAAGCCTATGAACAGAGAAATAAAAAATTGAATAAAATAGAAAAGATCAAAGAGATAAGGACACCAATGAGTGTCTATAATCGTCTTGAACTTATATCTGAAAGCGGACTTGATGCACTCAAAGATGATGAGAGCAGTTTTTTTCTGAAATGTTTTGGGGCTTTTCTAAAAAAAGATGGCAAGTTTATGTTGCGTATTCGTATACCTGCTGGACAGTTAAGTATAGAACAAGCTGCTGTGATAGGAGAGTTATCGAAAAAGTATGGTGAAGACTATATAGATATTACTACTAGACAGCAGATAGAATTGCGTTTTATTGAACTTAAAAACCTCTCTATGGTGATTAAGAATCTTGACAGTGTAGGTATCTCTACCTTTCAGACAGGAGTAGATAACTTTAGAAATATCGTTACAAGCTCTTTTGATGGACTTGGGAATAAAAGTATTATCAAAGTTAAACCGCTCATTGATGAAATGCAGTCGATTTTTTTAGAAAAAGAGGAGTGGATAGGAACACTTCCTCGAAAGTTTAATACAGCAATATTGGGAACCAATATGAACGACTGTAATATATACGGGCATGACTGCTGTTTTATTGTTGCTAAAAAAGATAAAGAAGTTGGATTTAATCTTTATCTTGGAGGAAGGGTTGGTATACAGGCTAAAGATACAGGGTTATTTATAAGTAAGGATCAGGTGGTTAGTGTTTTTAATGCAGTGATAAATCTATTTAAAACTTATGGTTTTAGGGATAATAGAAATAAAAATAGACTACATTTCCTACTTGAAGCAGTGGGAATGGAAGCATTTGTAGATGCGATAAAAAAATACAGTGGATTAGAGCTTAAAGGTAGTGGTAAGATATTAGCAACCCAAGAGTTTCAACTTGATGAAAGTGGACTGTTAGAACTTGACAAAAAGAAGACAGCTGTACATTTAAGTATACCAAGTGGGATTTTTACTGGTGAAAGTCTGATAGAGATAGCAAAGGTTTCCAGACAAGTAGATGGTGAAATCAGACTGAGTGTAGAGCAAAGTCTTTATGTCATTACAACAGCTGATAAGGTCAAAGAGTTAAAAGAGTCTATGTTGTTTGATATTTACAGTAGATATCAGAATACCTATTTTAACCATCAGATAGCTTGTGCGGGTACAGCAACCTGTGCATTTGGTGTGATCCCTAATAAGCCTGATGCAATTGCCATGTCAAATTTTCTTCAAAAAGAAGTTCCTATCTCTGGAGGAAAAGTGAGAATGTATTGGAGTGCCTGTCCTAAGGGATGTGGTATTCATGGTGTTGCAGATATTGGTTTTGAAGGATGTAAAGCAAAGGATAAAGAAGGTAATAATGTAAATGGAGTACATATATATTTGGGTGGAAAAGCAACCAAAGAAGCTAAAGAGGCTAGAGTACTCTATAAAGCATTACCTATCAAAGATGCAAGATATAAAGTCAAAAAATTAATGGAAATATACAGGGATGAACGTCATGAAATAGAAAGTTTTGAAGCTTTTGATACAAGGGTCTTAAGCCTTATGCCAGTAGATAAAGTTGTAGAGATGATAGAAAAGAAATAAGGATAAAGCAGGGTAAAATAAATATGAAAAAATGAACGCATATATGTTGTTTGATAGATCCTGCCTAATTTGTACCTTAAATCTATGCCAACAGTTAACTACTTAAATTCAGATTTCACGAGTATTCATATGTCCTTGATTGACTCGATGCTTAAGAGTTTTCATCGATCCACAAGTTTACTTTCCTATATATTTTGTATTCGTATGATCAACACATTAGCATAATGTCTTTATCGTGTTATAATAATGTTTTTAGTTTTTAGTAACTATGCTATATATGATGTGGTATTAGAATGAGGGAGGATATATGGGTTCAGGTTCAAAGATAGTATTTATTTTTTTCATATTTCTTTTTGGCTCTTTTGTTTTTGCAGGTGGTGATATTGTAAAAGCTGAAGATAAAAAAGAAGTTGTAATGGATATTATTCATGTGCATGGTATGGTCTTAAAAGGAAAAATCACAAATTTAGGCCCAAATAATCTCTCATTTCGATTGATAAATATTGATGGCATTAACCATATTCCTTATAAGGATATTGATTCCATCCATACAAAATACAGATATAATATTTTTCATGGAAATGAAAAGGTAAGCGGAAGGGTAGTTGGAATTGTCGATCAAAAATCGTTAAAAGTGAACAGTAAAGGTAAAATAAAAATAGTCAAGATTGCTGACATTGACCATTTTTCTATGAGTATAGAAGATGATGATTCGACTGAAAACTATGTGCGTAATAAAGTACCGTTTACTTCAGGTAATTTTCATATTGGACTTGAATTGGAAAATGGGGCCAGCATCAAAAATAAAACCAATCTCAATGCCAACTTTACGAGAAAAAAAGCACAGAATGAGACATACCTTCATTTTGCTTATGCGTATGAAACAACTGAAACATCCACAACTGAAAAGGCAGTAAATAAAGATGAATTATCACTCACTTTAGGAAATAGATATTTCTATGATTCTGATAATTTTTTATTTGGAGGATTATTAAGCGAGTATGATAGACCTAGAAATATTGATTACCGATTTGTTCCTCATGCCGGATATGGGCATAATTTTGAAATAGGTAAAAATGGATGGCTAAAACCAATCATAGGCTTAGCATATGTATGGACCAAATATACAGATGATGATCTTTATCCTAGATCAAATTATACAGCTGCGGCATTAGGATTATTTGGTAAATACGAGTTTAATGATGTTAAGGTGATAAAAACACTAAGAGTGGATGGACGATACATTTATTATCCAAGTTTACAAGATCCCAGTGAAGAATGGCTCTCACGAGCGAACCTTGGTTTCACTATTCCCCTGTATGAGTTTCTTACTATGAGGCTTGACATCGAATGGATCAATGACAGTAACCCTGATCCTTCAATAGGAAACAATAAAACCCAAACTAATTTAATGTTTGGGGTTGATTTCTAGATAATAAAAATACTGAGTTAGAAGAAAAACTGAATTGGCTATAATTAATAAATAAAAGAGAGTAATATTCGGAAATGAAGAAATTTCTTTATTTCCAACGCTTCCTAGTTTGATATGAAGACTATAAAAGAGATACAAAAATTGTATAAAAAAGGAATTGGTATGAAGAGTGGCATTGTGCAGGATTTTTTACGATTCATATTGTTAACAGGAGTATTTTTTTTACTTACTACAGAATACTCAATTGGTTCAGAAAAGAAGAATGATCAAACTATATCTAGGGTAAGTTCGGACATTATTAAAAGTCAGATCGAGAAAGTTGAGACAAGAGATCTTAAGGATGATGAGAAGAAAAAACTTATAGAGCTTTATAATGTTTCATTAGCAAATATAGAGAAAGTAAAAGCTTATGAAGCAGATACAGAATCTTTTAAACAAACCCAAAAAACTGCATCTGCAGAAATCGAGAAGTTACGTAATACTATTGATGAAAGAGTGAAAATTTCACCTCAAGAAATGTTGAATTCCTTAGAGAAGATGACACTATTGGAACTTGTTGATAGACAAGAAAAAGAAAAAGCTGACCTGTCAGCTGTTGAAGCCAAATTGTCGGCTATTAACAATCAGATCGTAGTTCAGAACTCTAGACCTAATATTGCTAAAGAGAGATTGATTGAATTAAAGAGACAAGTCGATGCTAGGACAACAACCGTTAAACCATCCTCATTAGAAGGGAATATGGATTTGATGACGCAGGCTGAAACCTGGGCGGATGAATCACGGATATTGGTACTCAATTCTGAAATTAAAATGCTCGACCAGGAACTGTTAAGTCATCAGGAGAGAATAAAAATCCTTAAATTACAACAGGAGCTCACAGAAAGTAAAGTTAGAAATATTACAACACGTATAGCACTCATAGATGATTTTCTCAATAAGCGCCGACTTGCAGAAGCGAAACTTGTACAGCAGCAAGTTGAGACAACGAAAGAAGAATCCAAAGATAAACATCCTTTAGTACGTAAACTTGCAGAACAAAATGTAGCCCTTGGAGAGAAACTGAAACTATATACCCTAGATCTGGAGAATATCTCAGATAAGGAGAGTCATAATCGTGAAAGTGCTAAGCGTATTGGAGATAATCTAAGTAGCATGAATCAAAAACTTCAGTTTGCCGGAATGAACCAAGAGCTTGGTGAAATTTTGATTAAGCAGCAGAACACTTTACCTAAAGTCTCTGTCATAAAAAGTGAGATCAGTCGATTAAAAAAAAGTATCGCAAACTCTGGACTAGAACAGATCAACTATGCAGAGGAGTATAAGCATCTACGTAACATAGATGCATATTTGATAGACTTCACAAAGGGCATTCCTCAAAACGAGGTGGATTCAATTCGTCCAGAACTTAAAAGAACTTGTGCAGAGCCGACAAGCACTCTTAAATCAGGTAATAGAACTGAAATCTTCTTATTCTCAAGCATTAGAAGAACTTGACATGTCTTTGCGTAAACTTTTAGATGTAGTAAATTCATACAATAAACTCCTAGCTGAAAATCTTCTGTGGATCCGTAGCACAAAGCCAGTTAGTTTTTCTTTATTGAAAAGTTTGCCAGGAGAATTAGAACGACTGTTATCCCCATCCAATTGGATACAAGTTGGTAATCTTTTGATCACACAGTTTAAATCCAAATTGACGGCCAGTTTTTTATTGTTTGTACTTGTAGTGCTCATTTTTATGAGAAGGTCTTTTTTACGTAAAGCGATAGCAACAAACGAAAAAATTAGAAGCGTTCGTACCGATCATATTGGTTACACTGTTGAGGCATTTTTCTGGACCTCTTTGGCATCACTGCCTCTACCTCTTTTGGTTATGCTGACTGGCTGGCAGCTCTCAATAGTTCCTGAACCCACTGAGTTTTCAAATGCAGTAGCACTTGCAATCTTACGTATGTCAATTGATTTTTTATATCTCCTTTTCTTTGCTGACCTCGCAATGCCTAACGGGATCATCGTGAAGCATTTTCGTTGGTCGGATGAGATTGCCTCAAAACTACACCGTGAATTAACATGGTTGATGGTATTGATCCTACCAGCTTTGTTTATTGTTGTGTATAGTGTGTCTCTGGAAAGTGTTGGAATTAGTGGTGTACTCACTCTTTTAGGAATCTTGTGTGTCATCGTATCAATAGGTTTTTTCCTCTTACGTACATTTACACCTAATGGAGGTGTACTTGCAAAATATTATGAAGAGAATACTGATAATTTCATAGTACGTAATCGATTTATTTTGGAAAAGTTAGTTGCTGCATTAATTATAGTTATAACCCTATTGGTACTTCTAGGTTATATTCATACAGCGGGCATGTTAGCACACAATATGTTTATTACAATATGGATTATTTATGCTTTTGTACTTATGCGTGGGCTAATTGCACGCTGGCTTCTGTTAGTGAACCGTAGACTTGAGGTCCAAGCCATTTTGACACGTAGGGAAGAGGCTAGGATGGCTAAAGAAGCTATGGAAAAAACTGGAGAAAATAGTAAAGGTTATGATGAACCTGCCTTAGAGTATGATGAGTCAGAAGTTGATCTTGTTGACCTAAGTATTAAAAGCCGAAAACTACTCGATACTATGCTTTTTTCTGCGGCTGCAGTAGCTTTATGGTTTATTTGGTCTCCGCTTCTACCTGCTTTTAGCTTTTTAAATGAGATCTCACTTTGGAGTAGTGTAGGGATGGTTGATGGTGTTGATAAAATGATACCAGTAACACTGGGAGATTTGATCCTTGCTACTATTGTGATCATTATTACTGTTATTGCATCACGAGGTCTACCGGCTTTATTGGAATTTATACTGCTACAGAGTAAAGATACTACTGTAGGAGGACGCTATACAGCAACTACACTATTCCGTTATGTGATCCTTGCTATCGGTACTTTGTCATTTTTCAGTATTATTGGTGCAAGTTGGTCTCAGGTGCAATGGCTTGCTGCTGCTCTTAGTGTAGGTATAGGATTTGGTTTACAAGAGATTGTAGCCAATTTCATCAGTGGATTGATCATTTTATTTGAAAGACCTATCAGGGTAGGTGATACAGTGACTGTAGGTACTACGACAGGTATCGTGAGCCGTATCCAGATTCGTGCAACAACGATTACCACTTGGGACAGACAGGAACTGTTAGTACCCAACAAAGAGTTTATTACTACGCAATTGCTGAATTGGACATTGAGTGACCAGACTGTTAGGATTGTGATTCCTGTGGGGATTGCTTATGGTAGCGATGTACCAAAAGCGATGAAACTTTTGAAAGAGGCTGCAGAAGAACACAACGGTATACTTAAGTCTCCTGAATCATTTGTAGCCTTCGAAAGCTTTGGTGATAATGCATTGCAGCTTAGTTTAAGAGCATATCTGCCTTCGTTAGAAAAACGTCTTGATACCATTACCGAGTTACATGAGTCCATAAATGAGAAGTTCAATGAAGCAGGAATCTCTATCGCATTTCCTCAACGTGATATACATTTTGATACGAGTAAACCTATAGATATTCGTGTGGAGCACAAGGATAATAAAGAAGAATCAAAGTAAACAGATCACTTTGGTAGTGCATTTTGATAAAATTACAAGGCTTTGCAATGAGGCAATTGATATAATACAAATAAAAAAGGGAAGAGTATGAAAAATACACTCTATTTTACTTCAAACAGTAGAAGAGAAGAGCAAAGTGTTTTTCAAGCTATTAAAAAAGAACAAGAATGCAGTCGGCTACTATGCATTACCTGAACAGGATATCGCTCCTATATTAGAATACTGCAATACCATTCCAAAAGAAATAGAAACGATTGCGGTTATAGGGATAGGCGGAAGTTCATTAGGGGCAAAAGCAGTCTATGAATTTATAAAACCTGTGAAGGATCTCCCTAGAAAACTATATTTCTTTGAAAGTACAGATCCTATCAATATTACAGACCTGATTTCTAAATTTGATGTAAAAAAAACCCATTTTCTGGTCATCTCCAAATCCGGAAGCACGGTAGAGACTTTTTCCATCTATAAGTATATCTATTCTTTACAAAGTGACCCTTCTGCCTATACGTTTATTACAGATCCTGATTCACCGCTTGAAAAATATGCCAAAGAGATCAATGCTTCAGTACTTTATTTGCCTAACAATGTAGGTGGCCGTTTCTCGGTACTTTCAACCGTTGGATTGGTACCTTTGGCAATGTGCGGTATAGATATCAAGCTTTGTTGTCAGGGGCAAGATCGATCAAAGAGAGTTTTTTTGAACATGGATTTACTCAGGATATACTGCTTAAAAAAGCTATCTATTATGCAAAAAACCATGCACGTTACAATATCAACTGTATTTTCGCCTATTCGGAAACACTCAAGTATTTTTGTCAATGGTATGTACAACTTTGGGGAGAAAGTTTAGGAAAGCATCAAAGACACAGTGCATTTCATGTAGGACTCACACCTATCGGTCTTATAGGTCCTAAAGATCAACATTCCTTTCTCCAGCTTATCATGGAGGGGACTAGGGACAAGTCCGTGACTTTTATCAAGATCGAGGATTTTCATGAGAATATTATTATTCCGGATATAACTCTACCGAATTTAGAAATGCTTGACAGTTTAAACAATCTCCCTTTCTCCAAATTGATCAATATGCAATGTGATTCTGTGATAGAAGCCTTACTGGATAAAGGGGATATTCCTTTAGATACCATTACCATTCAAAGTGTGACAGAAGACAATATAGGTTCTCTTATTTTTTATTATGAACTACTCACTTCACTTGTGGGAGAATTGATCGATGTAAATACTTATGATCAGCCTGGTGTTGAAGCTGGAAAGATTATTTTAAAGAAGAAATTACGTGAAAAGTAATTTGGTGGTACTGATATAGCTATGCGTTTCAGTTTACTTTTTTCTTCATTATAAAACTTTACATTTATTATACTAAAGTTGTATACTGAGAAAAATAACTGACTATTTAAATGAAAGGATTTGAACTTATGAAAAATTTATTAAAAATCAACTGTTGTGATTTCTGCTCTTTTGTTCATGCAGGGGTGTGCAACACATCAAAAATTTGTGAACAAGTATAACGCTTGGGTGGGACAAAATATCAATAATCTAATAACAAAAATAGGGTATCCTGATAGCACGTATACACTGCCAAACAAAAACACAGTCTATGTTTATGAGAGATCCAGAATTTACAGTTATCCTTCAATGAATATGGGATATTTCTATGGCCCTTATCATCGTGGGTATTATGGTATGTATGGTTATGAAACTGAAGTAGTGCAACGAACATGTAAAATTTACTTTGAAACAAATAGAAAAGATATTATTGTTAAATGGGGTTCAAGAGGTAATGCGTGTGTCTCAAATTAAATATGACAGCATTAAAGTAGTTATCTATGTTTGAAGTTGCAGAGTATATTGGTATTATTGCGTTTTCCATCTCCGGTTTTTTCGTTGCTGTACGCAATAATCTTGACTTTTTAGGTACTTTGATCTCTGTCTTTCTGACTGCACTTGGAGGAGGTATCATTAGAGATATTACAGTTGATAATATACCTTATACTTTTACACACAGTATCCCTGCACTGACAATTCTTGTTGTGATGATCCTACTGATACTTTTCCGATTTAACAAAAGAGACAGTATAGAGAATAAACCATTGTTCATACTCAGTGACTCTATTGGCCTGATCTCTTTTAGTATCACAGGTGCACTTATAGCGATTGAAGCAGAACTTAATCTTACAGGTGTACTCGCCTTGGCATTTTTAACTGCAGTAGGAGGAGGTATCATCAGAGATGTGATCATCAATGAGGTTCCCTTTGTACTTAAAACAGGATTTTATGGAACAATCGCACTGTTAATTGGTTTAATCTTATATGTATTAGATGGGTATGATATGATGTCTTTTTATACATTGACGATGGTTTTTGCAGCAGGTATCGTACTTAGAATGGTAGCATACTATAAGAAATGGGCTATACCTATGATATAAATTAATCTTGCGAAATATATTTCTCCAGATACGCATCAAGCTCTTTTTTCTCTGTCTCACTCAATACACGGGTAGGAATAACGTTGAACTGACGAGGCGTTGTGTAAAGAAGGTAAAAGAGCCCATCTTTTTTCCATTTGCTAAATACACTCCAGGGCATGGAGAACTTTTCGTTATTTTTATTTAACTTGATACCTTTCCCGGAAATACGTAACGTGGTTTCATAGGGTAAAGTAGCACTTTTTTTATAAATGCTTTTAGCTTGATGAACAGATAGCATACGCACAAAAAGCATGTAGAAAGAGATAGAAAAAAATGCAGCAATGATGTTGCTTATAATTTCACGGGTATTCGAAAAGTCAGTTCCTACTATCACAATTATAGTTGCCAAAACTATATAAATAGCAAGCATTATAGGTCTGTTGCCTTTTTTATGGTGGAGGTTTACAGCTTGGATGTATTCATTTTCTGTAAGTGTATAAGTGATATTCATCATGTGCCTTATTATAATGTAATATATTATACAATTTTTACATGTACAGTACACAGTGTATTGATATCATAAATCATAAATGTGAAAGGTGTTACAAATGTTATATAAAGTAAAAGCAAAAATAGACAAACTCAAAATGAAAGCTTTTTTTACTGCTTTAACAGATGGAAGTATTGCTGATCAGGAGCCAGATGGTTCATATATTGTAAATGCGATGCAAAAAGCACGAAAAACAGATGGAAACACACTTGAATGGTATCAAACATGTCAGTGTGATACTGCACTTAAACATGAGAGAGAAACAGTGTATGATAAATATCTATATGACATTGAAACAATACCGGTTGATGAAGTTAAAGATGATATAAAAGGTGAATCATTTTGGGATTGTTTGGAAACCTGGCATTTTGATGACTCATATTCCTTTTAATAAGCTCTATAAGGCTGACCATGGATGGCTTCAAAGTCGCTTTCATTTTTCTTTCGCAGAGTATCATGACAGATCCAATATGCATTATGGTGTTTTACGTGTGATGAACGATGATATTATCCAATCCCATTCAGGCTTTAATGCACATCCTCATAAAGATATGGAGATTATCACCTACATAATACGTGGTGAGTTGACACATGAAGACAGTATGGGAAATAAAGAGACTTTAGGGCGTGGTGCTGTGCAGTACTTGAGTGCAGGTACGGGTATTACACATTCTGAAAAAAATGAAGGTGATGAAGAAGTGCACCTGATACAAACTTGGATACTCCCTGAGGCAAAGGGTTTAAACCCTAGATATGGGTCTCAAATATTTGATATGGAAACACGGCATAATAGATGGTTACATTTAGTCGGTTCTAATGATAAAGTTTCTGCTATACCTATTTACCAAGATGCTAATATGTATGTCACTGAGTTAGATAGCAATAGAACTTTGAACTTCGAGCTTGAAAAACATAGACAACTTTATGTGAAAGTTATGGAGGGTAGAGCAAATATAAATAATATTTGCATGGAACAAGGTGATGCTGCTAAGATTGAAGATGAAGATTTACATATAGAGGCTTTATGTGATGTGCATATACTCTTGGTTGAAATGAAGAGAGATTAACAGTTCGAAAAATATACTCTTGCCTCGCTACACTTAAAAAATATGTAGCGGGTCAAGCTATTTTTATTTGTTGCTAATAAAATTTCTTTCTAGTGTAGATATAAAGCGTTGTAATTCATTCTCAATGTTCAAATCATCTTTAAAAACATCATGTATAGCATATGTATCAAGGGGATCTGCACCGCAAAACTGAAATAACTTATGTGTGGCAACATTCGCTTCATCTAAAGAGAGTCCATCGAAAAAACCATCTTTATTGCTGAATTCACTTTCTGGACAGTTATACGTTAAACTCAACATATATTTTTTACCTTGCATGAGACCGCCACTTCCGTATTTTTTAGAAGCATCTTCTCTACTTCTTCCATCACTTACATACGTAACAGTATTTACGCCAGCGGAAAAAACTTCATCAATGTATTTTTTAGTGATCCACGGTACACCCATCCAAAAAACAGGATACTGAAATAAAATATAATCTGCCCAGGCAAGTTTTTCAAGCTCATCATTGACATTGTAGGTACTTTCAACAATACTATGTTTAACACTAAATCCATTTTTAGTTAAAAAATCACTGGCTGTATCTATAAATAGTTTGGTTAGTTTTCCTTCTGCAACCTGATCATATCTTTGATGACCGTTTATCATAAGTACATTCTTCATAGTCTGATTCCTTTTATTTTTGCGTGAAGCTTTTCATCATTTCTTGCATTTGCTGTATTTGTTCGGGTGTCATTTTTGGCATATTACTGTTATTGTTCTTTATACGTTCTTCCATCGTCTGGATCTGAAAATCAGGTAATTTGAGATCTTCATCTGATACGGATGTATTCAATCTAATATTGCTGGCTTCTGTTAAATGTGTAATTCCCATTATATTGGCTTCAGATTTGAGCATAATACCTTTATGAAGCCAAACTTTTATTTGAGGTGTTTTCCATATTTCACACATAAAGCCTAGAATCGTCTCTTCACCTACTTTTTTACCACCCATGGAAAGTATCATTTCTTTAGAACTTTTAGCAAGGTCTTTATGTTCAGATTGCATTAGCGTGCTCGGATCATATTCTACGATGATATGATGTTCATAATCTACAACAAACACTTTCCCATTTTCTATCTTTGTGGTTTGATGTGTCTCTTCTTCTCTACCCATAATAACGGATTTTACGGTATCTTCACGGAGTTCTACATTTCCCCATGCTTTGAAAAGTATTTTACTTTTTCCAACTGTTTTGGTTTGTATTCCCATCATATCCCCACTACCATTTACAGTATATTCAATGATACCCGATTCCACTTCATAACGTTTTGTTTCCGCTTGAAGAGAACCTACAGTAAAAATTAGTGTAAAGAGCAAAGCCCCAAATTTCATCTGCTTCATTTTGTCTCCTTTTTAATATTATAACTTATTTCAGAAACTTTCGAAAATCAATAAAAATGATATATTAGCTTTCTTATATAATCATTGGTTACAATGCCAACATGAAAAAAAATAAATTACTTATTATTGGAGCAGGACTCAGTGGACTTTACAGTGCTGTATTAGTTCAAGACAGTTATGATGTGATAATCGTAGAAGCACGTGATCGTACAGGTGGAAGGATCATGGCTGTAGATGGACATGATATGGGGCCATCATGGGTTTGGCCACATCAAAAAAATATCCTACGCCTCATAGAAACATTGGATTTGGAACTTTTTCCTCAGTATACAGAAGGTCATGCTCTCTATGATGCTCCTGATGGTGTTCAGAGATTCCATGCTCCTAGCGGAGCCCCTTCATACCGTGTGAAAGGTGGTATACGTCAAATTGTAGCTGCTTTAGAAAAACGACTTAACAAAGCAGTAAAGCTTAATGAAAAGGTTATTTCCCTCACTCATTCCAATGAAGAGATCGTAGTAAAAACAGAAGTTGATATGTATAAAGTTGATCAGGTTATTTCAACTTTGCCTCCGCGTCTGGCAGTAGAAAGTATAGTGTACTTGCCTTCACTCCCTGAAGAAGTTCACACGCAACTTCAAAATATACCAACATGGATGGGATACTCTGCCAAGTGTGTCATAGAGTACTCTCATGCATTTTGGAGAGAAGAGGGCTTGAGTGGCTTTGCCGTTTCTCATATAGGACCTTTAGGCGAGATACATGATGCCTGTACTGATGAAAAAGCAGCACTCTTTGGTTTTCTTCATAGTTATGCAAAGTATGATAATTTGGAAGAGGCTGTAATTCAACAACTTATACGACTTCATGGTGAAAAGGCTGGCAACCCTTCAAAGATCTATTTTGTTGACTGGAAAAAAGAGACATATACTTCAACATCTCGTGATGCAATGCCTCTACAAGAACATCCTTCTTATGGATTTGATGCAACACATTTTGATAAAAAAATGATATTTTCCAGTACAGAGAGTGCCTTTAGAGAAGGTGGATATTTAGAAGGTGCGATTAGTGCTGCGATGCATTCAGCTAGTAACTTGTTATAGTTACGTTATTGTTCGTCCATCTTTTTATAAGTTCTATGCCCATTGGAAAAGGGACATCTCCATTTAGGCTTAGTCTCTCTACTTCTTCTTCCAACTCTATAGTACTCATGCTGCTGTATGCGATTTTAGATGATGAATCACTAATGTTTATCAACCCAGCAGCATAGATGATACTTACAGTAATAAGTGAAAGCGGGATAATTTTTCCTAGTATTTTAAGAATTTTAACTTTCATTACTTTTCCTTTTGTTTATTGATAAGAGAATGATAATAAAAATGTATTACATTTAGATAACATAGTGTAGGAAAAGGTCTAAAGTTTTTTACTACAGAAGTGACATCAAACTTTAAGAATGTGGAGTGTGGCTAAATTTTTTAATGTTTGTAGATTTTGAATGGAGTTATGTTCTAGATCCAAGTACACAAGTTCAGGTAGTAAACTAAGACTTGCAACGTCTTGTATATGATTATGATGCGCTACAATTTTTTTAAGTGAGGATATCTGACTTAATACTGTGATATCAGAGATAGTATTATTTTGTATGAAAAGAAACTTTAGTCTTTCAAATGATGACAAGGCGGAAATATCAGATATCTGATTGTCTGAAAGTGAGAGTTTGTGTATCTTTGTGAGTGATACTAAAGTAGATAGATCTGAAATGTGATTCCCTGAAAGAGAAAGACGTTCTAGCCAAACTAATGAGCCGACTTCAGTTGGTATCTCTAATAGTTCCAGATGGCTAAGGTCGAGGTATGGCATCCGTTCTGCTTTGCAGATAGCTATCTTCTCCATAACCATTTCATTCATCAATTTTTCCTTTGCTTTAGTAGGCACAGTATATCAAAAGTGTCCTGATATGGACTACTTTAGCCAAATCAAAGCACTCATAAAGTACCATCAAAACAATTCAACACTAAGAAGCATAATGCACATAGACCTAACCCAGGGTATCATCAAGCAGCACATCGTAAAACTTGCTGTACCTGCTGTGGTAGGGTACTTTTTTCATACGATGTTTAATGTCACCGATACCTTTTTCGCAGGACTTATCTCTACTCAAGCACTCGCGGCACTTTCTTTGTCAGCATCTGTATTTTTCATGGTACTCGCCATAGGTATCGGGATGTCTGAAGCGGTGACTTCTTTAGTAGGAAATGCTTTGGGGGAGAAGGACATATCTAAAGCACAACACATTGCACTTAACGCCATAGTTTTTGGCGTATTATTGTCTTTGATACTGTCCTTGTTGGGTGTGTTGTCTGTACCATATTTGGTAGAAGCATTGGGCGATCCTTCGTATGTGGTAGAGACACTTGACTATATCAACTTCATTTTGTATGGTGCAGTGTTTTTTGTTGGAGCGTTCTTTTTTAATGCACTTCTTAACTCTGTAGGAGACACAAAGTCATTTAGAAATGTACTCATCGTCACAGCATTCCTCAACATTATTTTCGACTATTTGTTGATTGAACATTTCAAGATGGGCGTGAGTGGTATAGCATTAGCAACGATTATTGCTGAAGCGATCACGATGTTTTATTTGATATACAAAGTAAGACAAACAAAGTTATGGTCTGGTTTTTCAGAGTTTACATATGACGGTCAGGTAATAAAAAAACTATTTAAACAAGGTTTGCCACCAAGTGTAAATATGTTCATGATGGCATTTGGTATGTATATTATCACATACTTTGTTGCACCTTTTGGTAAAGAGGCTGTGGCTGCTTTTGGTATAGGAATGCGCATTGAGCAAATTTTTCTTATGCCAGTCATAGGGCTCAACATTGCTACTCTTGCAATAGTCTCCCAAAACAATGGTGCGAAAGCGTATGAACGCATTACGCCAACGATACATTTGGCAATACGTTACGGATGGGTTATGAGTACAATAGGCGTAACTTCATTTTTACTTTTTGCAAACTATTTTGCCTCACTGCTCACTTCTGACCCTGCTGTTATAGAACAAACTGCCCTGTACTTACGTGTCAGTGGGGTAGCTTCATATGGGTTTGTAGTTATCTTTATCTATATAGCCATGCTTCAAGGCATAGGTAAACCAGCAGTCATCATGCCCATAAGTATCTATAGACAACTTGTCGCACCGGTGGTGGTATTTTCTGTGTTGGCGATGTTAGGTTTAGGCATTTTATCTCTATGGATTGGACTGGATATGATCATCTTCTCTTCAGCACTCTTTTTATGGTGGTATGGAGAGAAAAAATTGACATACTTAGAAGGCTGATAATGTGTGTAAATTGGAAAACAATATAATGGACATAAACAAACCGTGTATAAAGAAATGCTCTCTTAATGAAGAAGAGATCTGTCTTGGATGTTTTCGTACATTTAATGATATGTGTTTATGGAACAAAGCAAGTATTGAAGAAAAGAAAAAGATGATGGAAATTGCAGAGAGAAGAAAAATAGAGCATTCTCTAAAATCTACACCCTCTAAAAAGTGATTATCTTAACATGTAATACAGAGTGTTAGCCTTGTGTCCATCTTTTTATGAGTTCCTGACCCAATGCAAAAGATAAATTCCCATTAATACTATGTTTTTCTACCTCTTCTTGTAGTTGGGATGTACTCATATTCTGATATATTGTCGTTACTGATAGGTTATTATAAGGTATAGATCCTACTTCTGTCTTGCTCTCTTGAGTGCTTGCATGTGTTGTTGAAATGATGAGTGCAAATGCAATCATATTTGCAAATGATTTTACTTCCAAAACTTTTCCTTTTAATATTCACTATTTATATCATGGTTTTTGGTAATGCTGACATATTTAGTTTGATTTTTTTAAATTTCGGGATAATACCTGAAATAAATTTTAAAGTCAAGTAAATCAATAGATTTAATAATATGATTAATAAATAAAATCCTCACTAAAGTAACATTAACCAATTCAAACATTAGATAAATCATACTTATACGTAAATTTATGTAAGTGTAGATAAGCAAATAGAGATACAATATTTACATTTGAATGGTAAAGTATGGTTAGAGGAGTATAATACTTCCTCTAGAGAAGAAATGGCAATTAAATATTTATTGAGAGGTAATCCACTCTTTGATCATTTGTAGTTCATCTTCGGCAATGGTATGATCTTTATCATAACTTTTAAACTCTATATCAAACCCACCATTCTGAAGTGTCTCAACTTGTGCTTTTGAACTGTAGTAAGGTAATACACCGTCATAAGTTCCATGTGTGCACAGCCAGTTGGAATTATTTACATTTGGATTCATCTCTTCTAGAAGATTGTTCGTATCGTAGATATATCCACTTACAGCGATATACCCTGCGAGTACTTTTTCATACCTAGCACCAAACTCAAAAGTAAGCAGTGCACCTTGGGAAAATCCAAACAAAAAGCTCTCATATGCGTTGAACTCTTCCTCAAAGAGAGTATCTAAGATTTCTGCGAGTATAGCACTCGAGCTTACAATGCCTTCTAGTTGGTTTGGTGGAAGATCATACCAAGAGAAACCACCATAATAGTAATAGGGAGCATCAAGCAGGAGATAGTTCATCTCTTCTATGTTGAGGTAGGATGGTAAAAAGGTAAATCCTCGTGATGAATCTCCTCGACCATGAAGAATGACCATTAACTTTTTTGAAGGTACTTTAGAAGGGATAAAAATATTGTTTAGAGGTAAATCTTTACGACTCTGCATTTAGTGTCTCCTTAGATGTCATGATTGATTTTTATGATGAATGATCAAAAGTTGTTTAAGTCGTTTCGTCTTTTTTCATCGTATCTATCATTTTTTTAGCAGCAGCTACTTGTGCTTCATACCATTTTGTAGATTCTATCTTAGGAAAAACTTCTTGCATGATATCTAGGGGAGTATTGTCCCACTCTATTATATTGTCAGTCATTTTCCAACCTAATTCTTTTAATATGTATGAGAATATTTGATTAATGATCTGATAATTAGGTGTATCTATTTCTTTTTCATTTTTCAATAGGGTTTTTACTACTTGTTTTCTTAAGTCTCTATTATAGTGTGTCTTGAGTGTTTCAATGATCTTTGATCTATCCATGTGTTCTCTTCTCTATAAATTATTCATACCATTTTAGCATAAAGTATCCATGAGCATTGTATTTTAGATTCAAAGATACAAATGCTTTTTATGGTATCATGCAAAAAAATCGATAGGATATGAGAATTAAAATGAATAAATGTTATTGCAAAAGTGGATTGGATTTTTCAGAATGTTGTGAACCTATTTTAAGAGTACACCAGGTAGCTCCCAGTGCTCTTAGTCTTATGCGATCGAGATATAGTGCTTACTGTTTAGGTGATGTAAACTATCTGCAGGCTACGACCCATGATCATACATGGAGCGATGAAGAGTTAAAGTTTATACAGGATTGGGCAGATAACAGTTTTTGGCAGCACTTGGAGATCATCGATTTTAGTGACGTAATGGTTGAGTTCAAAGCCTATTATATCTTTGAACATATACAGCATGTTCATCATGAAAAATCAACTTTTTTAAAGGTAAACGATATGTACAAATATATCGATGGTGAAATCTATGAAGATAAAGTATCATTTACTAACAACCAAAAATGTATTTGTGGCAGCGGTTTAAAATATAAACGTTGTTGTTTGCCTAGATTGAGAAAATAATCATTTTTCTATAGAACTTTCATGGCTATCCTCTTTTCAAAAGAATTAATATGTATCAACCCAATTATGATTATTATAAGTTAAATATATAATAATCATAAGTTAAGCTTTATTTTTATTTAAGATTCGTTTGCTATACTGCCAATATGAGTTATATAAATAACTTATAATAATTATAATTAAAAGCATATATTTTTTACCAAATATATGAGAACAAGGATTGAAAATGAAAAAATTAATATTATTGGCTCTAACGAGTGTACTTGCGATAAGTGGTGATTTTACAACTTTTAATAGTGTAAATTCTCAAAGTGAAAATAAAAGACTTTGTAAAGCGTATATCAAAAAAGCGCATAGTTATAAAGAAACTATGAGATCTGATAAACTAGCACAAGCTACGTTAGATGTATACAAGGACAAAGTTGTCACACATTGTGGTGCAGTTACTGCAAATCAACCTATGAATCCGTTTGCTGCAAACATAGTTTTGAAGAACGTTGAAGCTAAAATAAAAAATGTAGAACTTTGTAAAACAGCTATTGAAACTGCTAAAGCGTATGATAATGTGGAGAACAAAGATGAAGCTACATTTGATTCTTATAAAAATGATGTTGTTGCAAACTGTGGAATTATCTCAGCAAAGGTATAAGCATACCTGCAACTTTAAGTATATGGTCAGAAGGTTCTGATCATATACGTTTTTAAATACTTTCCTTCATACTACTTTCTCAAATTACCGTTTAATCTTTCATCTCTTGAAACAATTAGTAGACCTCGTTAAGATTCGTTAAAATTTCAGTAAAACTTCGTTTATATTCATACCTCATACTAACAGTGTCGAAAGACTACATTAAAACTAAAGGTATAAACAATGAAAACATTAAAAGTATTAACTATAGTAGCTATCACAGGATTAGCAGGAACAGTTGCAGTCCATGCATGTCCATCAAATGGATTGAATAAACAAAAATGTGAAAATAAAAAGATGTGTATAAAAAATAAAGCTCAAAGAGGCGATATGAAGGAGATATTCAAAAATCTGGATCTCACTGCAGAGCAAAAAAATGCACTGAAAGAAACACGCCATGCAATGCGTGAACAAAAGGAAAATAGAAGATCACAGATGCATGATAAACGTGGTCTGACTGGTATGAGTGAGTTTGTAAGTGCTAATGGTTTTGATAAAGAGGCCTTTGTGGAGATGGCAACACAAAAATCACAAATAATGATAGATATGCGTGCAGATAGATTTGAAAAAACAATGAATATCTTGACACCTGAGCAGCGTATAAAGTTTGTTACACTTCTTCAAGATAGACAAAAATAAGGCTATAATAGCCTATGACAAAGATATTGATGATAGAAGATGATACAGGATATGCGTCGCTTCTTACTGCATATTTAAAACAATATAATATTGAAGTAACTAACTATGAGGATCCGTACCTGGGTTTAAGTGCAGGGATAGAAAAGTATGACTTGCTTATACTTGATCTCACTTTACCAGGTTTAGATGGACTGGAAGTTTGCAAAGAAGTGGTTAGTAAGTATGATATTCCCATTATTATCTCTTCAGCACGTTCTGACCTCAGTGACAAAGTCATAGGTCTGCAACTTGGTGCAGATGACTACCTTCCCAAACCTTATGATCCGCAAGAGATGTATGCGCGTATCATCTCCCTGTTACGACGTTATAAAAAAAACTATACTGAAGAAGAACCCAAATACCGTCTCAGGTTAGATGAAAAAAAAGAGGTTGTACTTTTAGATGAAGTTGCATTAGAACTTACACCTGCGGAATATGCAGTACTCAAGCTCTTGATACAACACAGAGGATCAACAGTCTCTAAAGAGCAGATTCTTTATGACTCTGAAGTATTTCAGTTTGGTTCAGACGGTTCACTTGCTGTGATACTGAACCGCCTTAGAAAAAAGTTGGGTGAAGAGATAGAACTCAAAACAGTTCGAGGTGTAGGTTACAGGTTACCATCGTGAGTATTTACAACAAGATCCGAATTATTTTTTTAGTGTCTCTTTTGTTTGTCACAGCATTTTTTCTTTCTTTTTTTTACATTGAAAGATCACAACATCTTCAACAGATAGAAAAAAGATATATGCAAACCTCACTTTTTTTACATAAACACTTTAGACAAAGTATGAGGCACAGTGGTGAGGTTGATTTTTCTGATGCTACTGTAAAAATGTACTTACAAGAGAGTAATTTCAAACTGCTCACAGATGAGAGGAAGATACAAAATATCCGTAAATATGCAGATGTAATGAAAAAAAGAAAAGTTTTGCGTGGAAAGTTTAAGATACTGAGAGTAAAAAACAGATTCTATCTTTCCCTTGGGACTCCAAGATTTCAATTAATGCTACTAGATAAAGAGAAGCAAATGCTACCTTGGCAGTTGTTTGCTGGGTATTTTTTCTCTTTACTGTTTCTGATGATGCTTTATATTTGGCTGACTAAAAGTTTAAAACCACTGAAAACATTACAAAAGCAGATACAAAAAGTGGGAGAAGGAGACTTGTCTATGTCGGTCAAAAGTAACAAAAAAGATGAGATAGCCGAAGTTTCTAATGCATTTGATGAAGCGCTAAGAAAGCTGGAATCACTTATAAACTCACGTCAACTCTTTTTACGTACTATTATGCATGAACTTAAAACCCCGATAGGAAAAGGGAAGATTCTCAATGCTTTTTTGGAAGATGATACATTAAAGGAGGGTTATGAAGAGGTTTTTGGACGTTTAGAACTTTTACTTAATGAATTTTCCAAGATCGAGCAGATGTTAAGTTCCAACTATGAACTTCATAAGGCAAATTATAATGCAAAAGATCTTGTTGAACACGCTTTAGAGTTGATGATAATGGATGAAGAAGCCATAGAAAAACAGGTAGAGATCATAGAGGAATCGCCTCTAGTACTATCAACAGATTTTACACTGTTTACATTAGCCTTAAAAAACCTCATAGACAATGCCATCAAGTATGCACCAGATCATAGTGTTGAGATATACATCAACAAAGAAGGTATTACTTTATTAAACAGGGGTACACAGTTTACTCAGTCTATTGATGGCTACTTCAAGCCTTTCCATGGAAAAGGTGAGGGGCTTGGATTGGGTCTTTATATTGTACATAATATTATGCAAATGTTAAAATTTGAATTATCATATGAGTATATAGACAGTAAAAATACCTTTAAGATTATAAAGAAGTCTATCTAAGATGCTTTATATAGTTTTGTGATTGTTTGATATTTATAATTTTCTGCACTGTTTCTTTACTTTATCACGAAATTTGCTAAAAAATTTATAAACTTTTCCATCTTTTTCAAAGCAATTGCCATCTTTACATGATTCACCGGACTCTTTTTTACCGATACTAGGATTCCAGGCATTGTATTTTGGCTTATCATTCATTGCTAACATTGTATGATCAGAAGAAATAGGCTGTTCAGCTCCGTGAACTGTTCCTAAGACTAGGGCAGTTGAAAGTATTATTTGTTTTATCATTGTAAACTCCTTTTTTTACATATTATTAGAATTAATTGTAAATTTGTAGCCATAATTTGTCTATTGATACGATATCAAATCAGAGAATATTTATATAATATGTTATAAGATTTTTAGATTATATGTTGGGGCTGTGGCCCCATTTTAAGGAAAGGTTTTTGTCATGGGTGGTTTTGCTGGTGGAGATGAGGGTGGATACTGGGATATCTATACTTCTCCTAACTCGATGGTTAAATATAATAAGAAGACATCAAAGAATAAGAACGGATTTACTTCAGGTATAGAGAGAAATGATTCAGGGTACACTATCAAAGCTTATGCAAAAGACAAAAACGTATATGATACTGTAAGTATTGTAGCTTGTGAATGTGAGACATTTACGATTGAGGGCTATAATGATATTCCCTTAGAATCAAACAGCATTTATATAGCGTATAAAGCACTCATCAATTTTACTAATGACTTAGACATTGAAGATTTTTTTTATACACACAAAGTAATAGTGGCTCAGGGAAAAGTAAGTAATTCATCTCATGCAGCAGCTTTTATACTATTGGTTAAAGAGGTATGTAACCTTATATTGTGTATGGATGAACTTGAAAGGATAGGAAGTACAGTAGGTGATGACGTGTCCCTTTTTATAAATCACTATCACTCCGATGACAATTCCTTTTAAAGATAAATTAACATTACTAGGGTAAAGTATTCTAAACATCATATTAAACTTTAAAAAAGGATAGTAGGTCATGAATCCCACAAATAAAGAGCTACAACTACGTAAGAACTGTCAGCTATATTCGTATTTACTGATATCACAAGGTAAAGAAGTTCCAGAAGAGATACAAGAGTGTGCAGACTCGTATGATTATAACTTTCTTGTTGACTGTGTTTCACAGTTATCTGCTGAGATTGAAGGTTTAGATAGTGATACTTTCGATAAGATAGTCAACAACAAAGACTCAAACAAAGCACGTGAACTTGCATACTGGTGGGAGATGCACCAAATGGCTAACAGACTTGGTGATGAGATAGCTAAGACCTGTCTGTAGGCTTAAATCAGGTTTGACTTTTGTGATCCAATTTTATTATTAAATGTTGCAGTAAGTTTTAGTATTACTTATATTTTTTTGATTTACGTCTCCATAAGGTGTATGTAGAGTATGATGGATTTCCATCAACCATCATATCGTAAGCATGTTTATAACTACAGTTATTCTTTTCTTTATACGTATTAACTACTTCTAATACCATCTCTTTATCTGCTTTTTTGTACGTGCCTTTCAATGACTTAACTAAATTTATCGGTTCCATGTGCATACTCATATCCATAAAGATCCTTTTTTGTAGAAGTTTACATAAATATTAATTAATAGTTTCCTTCTTTTATCCTTCAGAAGCTACACGTTCCAAGAAGCTTAAAACTTTTTTTAAATATAGATTTTCTTCATCTTCTGAATTTACACATCGGTCTAGATGAATTTTGATGTCATGTTTTTTACATGCATCAGTAAAATAGGTTATTTCATCTTTAAGAGTACTTGTATCATAATATCCATTATTACATAAGTAAAAAACAGGAAATGTATCGGTAGGGTTTAAAAAGTTGCTAAGATCTTTTTCTTTAGAGATAGTATTAGAAAATATAAAATCGTAAAATGATTTCATTTCGGTGTTAGCATCGTTTTTTGGAGGTAGTCTTATGTACGGTGTATCTACATAGACCGCATTTGCTTTACATAATATACCATGTAATATGGCCCCATATCCATGGATGGAATTTCCATACAAATAAATATGATCTTCACATTCATACTCTTCAGAGATTTCATGGATCAGTTCCTGTAAAAGATCTTTAACAAAAAAGTCTCCATGTTCTCCCAGCCAGGAAGACCCTCTATTTTTATAGCCATAATTATCTATTGGCTTGAGAACATTCCACATTTTGTGTTCAAAATGCGCTATTTCATCTTTGGATTTTTCATCCAAGATAACGATCAAGGGTACAAAATTTGAAATTAAAGTTGCAGGGCTGAAACGATAAAAGAGTTTTCTTTTATTGTCATCTTCAATATATAAAAGGTCTTTACTTTCCATAGTTTATTAATCCTTGACCAAGGTTTTTTTATTTTATTGCTATTAATAATATTTAGTCTAGTAAGCATAATGATTTCTGACATTATAGGCTAATTTATATACTTATCTATAGTTAATAAAAGATATAATGCATATATTGTATCTATTTTATAGCAGAAAGTATTGACACAAATGTTCAAAGAAATTTTTTTAAAACATATAAGAGAAACTGTTGGTACATCAACAGAAATGAGTCGTTTTTTAGATATTTTAAAACAACTTATTCGTACGCCATCTGTAGTGGGGGCAGAGCATTCTTTTTTTCTTTCCTTGAAAAGAGAACTGGAAGAAATAGGTATAGAGACCACTCTACATGAAGGCGTACTGGTTGCAGAAGGAAGTAATCCTGATAGTGGATTACTTAGTGCACATATTGACCGACATGGGTTGATCTGTACCGGTCCAAATGAGTTTCAGTATGCTGCATTTACTGCACAGAACAGAGGAGATCTTACGGGAGATTCTGTGGCTGAAAAGACATATAGAGATATTATAGAACGTTTTATTCATCAGCGTGTTCAGGCCTATGATCCTTGGTCTGGAGCTTATCTTGGATTAGGAAAAATTGACAATGCATATTTTTGTGAACGTAGAACAAACTTGCTTTTTAATGTAGCAGGCTTAGAACATTTGTATGCAGGAACCCCTGTAGCATTTGTAGATACTTTAACATATGAAGAAGGATATCTTTCTGCACAGCTTGATAATGTACTGAGTGCAGCGATCATACTTTTTTTATATGAGAGAGGATATCAGGGTAGAGCATTCTTCACCGCAGAAGAAGAAGCAGGAAAAAGCTGGCGTTTCTTGTTAGAATGGTTTAGAGGACGAGATATATGTACGGATGAACTTCTAGTGCTTGATACAAGCCCATATACTGATAGGATAAGTGCTGATGCACAGCATATTGTATTGCGCAATAGAGATGCAAATGCGAAGTTTAGATCGCCATTAAGTCAAAAGATTACAGATATATGCGATGAACTGTCGATTAAATATGGGTACAAAGATCAATATATAGAAAGGCTGAACGAAGAGCGTCTAGCCCAAGACCGTGGACCTTATTCATTGGGTAGCACGGAGATGGGACGTTTGGTGAATGCAAGCGAAGGATCCATACAGGGTACAACCTTTCAATTGCCTACGACAGGCTATCACACCACAAGTGAAACTGTCTCTATGGCGGCTGTTATGGATGCAATACGGGTACTTGAAACACTTTATATAGAAAAAAGAACAGCATAAAGGAAAAGAATGGAAGTAGTTGGATACATTGAATCAGTAGATCTACCAGAGATAGAATTGTTTGAGTTAGATGCCAAGATCGATACAGGAGCTGACTCATGTTCGATACATTGTGATGATATAAAGATTGAAGGTGAAATGGTTACTTTTTTACTTCACGATGAAGTGCATGAAGCGTATCATGGTAAAAAGATAACCTTGCCCATACACAATATCAAAAGAGTAAAAAGCTCTAATGGGAAAAGCGAAGAGAGAATTTTTATAAAATCTTTAATAAAGTTGGGATGTAAAAGCTATAAAGCGGAGATATCGTTGACAAATCGTGAAAACATGAAGTATCCTATGTTAATAGGAAGACGATTCCTTTCGCATCATTATCTGATAGATGTTTCACATAAATATATAACAAAAAAGGACAAATAGATGACTGTATACATACTTTCAAGAAATTCAAAACTGTACTCAACACGAAGATTAGTAGAAGCGGGTGAAGCTAAAGGGTGGAATATCCGCGTGATTGATTATTTGATGTGCAGTATCGAGATCATGAAGGATGAGTTGGCAGTCGTATATGATGGAGAGATTCTTCCTGTTCCCGATGCCATTATTCCTCGTATAGGTGCTAGTCGTACATTTTTTGGTACAGCTATGGTACGTCATTTTGAGATCATGGGAGCTTTCAGTGTTGCCGGAAATCTTGCTATTGCCAGATCAAGAGATAAACTCAGAAGTCTACAAGTTTTGTCAAAACATGGTGTAGATATGCCTAAGACGATTTTTGCCTCAAATAAAGCCAATGCTAAAGATGTTATCAAACTGAGCGGAGGTACACCATTGGTACTTAAAATCCTTGAGGGAACACAAGGAGTTGGTGTTGTATTGGCCGAAACACAAAAAGCGGCTCAGTCTGTTTTAGATGCTTTTTACGGTATGGAGGTAAACCTTTTAGTACAGGAGTTCATAAAAGAAGCAGGAGGCGCAGATATAAGGGCGCTTGTTGTCAATGGTGAAGTGGTTGGTGCGATGAAACGTCAGGGTGCAGAAGGTGACTTCCGATCCAATCTTCATCAGGGAGGAAGTGCTACAGCATACAAGCTTAATAGAAAAGAAAAGTCTATGGCATTAGCTGCAGCTAAAGCAATGGGACTCGGTGTTTGTGGGGTAGATATGATCCCTTCTGATCGTGGACCATTGGTTATGGAAGTGAATTCATCACCTGGACTTGAGGGGATAGAAAAAGCTACAGGTGTTGATATATCAGGCAAAATCATGAACTACATTGAATCAAGTATTTCACCTTTACCTGATAATAAAAAACGTCGTCGTCGCAAAGACAATATTGGAGCATAAAGTGCCTCATTCAAAATTTGTATTAGGTGGCATAGAGATACCAAGAGGTATCAATATGACTGTTAGTCTTGAATTGCCAAAGATGTATAATACACCTACTAAGTTACCTGTGAGGGTTATTAGAGGTAAAAAAGACGGGCCAGTTGTTTTTATCAGTGCCGCAATTCATGGGGATGAATTGAACGGTATAGAGATCATTAGAAGATTTAGAATGTTGAACATTCTCAAAAGGCTCAAAGGAACAGTAATTTTAGTTCCTATTGTCAATGTTTATGGGATTATGACTTTATCACGATATTTGCCAGATAGAAGAGATTTGAACAGGAGTTTCCCAGGAAGCGAAAAAGGTTCTTTGGCCGGAAGAGTGGCAAGGATATTTTTTGATGAGATTGTCAGTAAATGTGACTTAGGTATAGATCTACATACGGGGGCTATACACAGGTCAAATTTACCTCAAGTGAGAACCAACATTGAAAATGAATATACTTTTAATCTGGCCAAGGTATTTGGAGCACCGGTAGTATTACATTCAGAGATAAGGGATGGATCTCTTCGTGCAGTAGCTCAAGAAGAAGGTGTCCCAATCTTACTTTATGAAGCAGGAGAAGCTTTAAGATTTGATGAAACAAGTATTAGAATAGGTGTACATGGTATTGTGAATGTATTAAGAGAAAACAACATGCTTCCGAAGATATCACGAAAGAAGCCTCGCAAAACTCCTATTATTACAAAGAGTAGTCAGTGGATCAGAGCAATTGAAAGCGGTATGCTAAGAACGATAAAAGCACTTGGGGATACGGTTCAGAAAGATGAGATTATTGCATTTATAGATGAGCCATTGGATGATGAATGTTTTGAGATAAAAGCATCCTTTGACGGAATCATCATTGGTAAATCAGAAATCCCTTTAGTCCAAGCTGGAGATGCAGTTTTCCATATAGCCAGATTTACAGATCTTGAAATGGCAGTACATAAAATCGAATATTTTAGTGAAGATGCCATTGAGAAAAGTGAATTTCATGAATTGAATAATGAAGAAAGTATTGAATAAAAAGAGACCGAATTATGGAAAAAGATTTTGATATAGAGATAATGAAGCTTCGTGAAGAAAATACACAATTACGTAATCGTCATACTGAGGCAGATGTCTATTATGAGAAAATGAAAGAGCTAGAAGTGTATCAGGCAGAACTTATCAAGTTGCTTGTGCAGATAGAGGAGCGATCAGAAAAAGTAGTTATACTTTTTGAAGGAAGAGATGCTGCTGGTAAAGGAAGCCTGATAGGTAGTATCGCACAATATCTTAATCCCAAGCATTGTCGTACAGTTGCACTTGGAAGACCAACAGATGAAGAGAAATCACAATGGTATTTTCAAAAATATATCAAACATTTTCCTCGTGGTGGGGAAATGGTACTTTTTGACAGGAGTTGGTATAATCGTGCGATGGTGGAACCAGTATTTGGATTCTGTACGCAACATGAGTATGAACTTTTTTTAGATACAGTAATTCCTTTTGAAGATTCTTTTATTAAGCATGGAGCACATCTTATAAAGATCTATTTGAGTGTCTCAAAAGATATTCAAAATGAACGTTTTAAAAGACGTCGAACAGACCCTTTGCGTCAATGGAAACTCAGTGAAATAGATATGCAGGCACAAGCAATGTGGAATGATTTTACTCAAAAAAAGATACATATGCTTGAAAAAACCCATACACCAGAGTCTCCATGGCATATTATTCGTTCTGATGATAAACATAAAGCACGTATTGAAGCGATGAAACTTATATTAAGAGAATTGTATACATATGAGTCTGAAAGCCAGATAGAACTAAAGGCTGATGATACTGTTTTAGTCTCTGTAGAAGAGGAATTGTTCCGGTAGTAATATTTGATTAAATTTAAGTTTATTTTTAGCTAAAAAATCCAAATTCTATTCTATAATTCTCTTTGAGTCACGATTTTATTATACAAGAAGGAAAAGATGACCTTTGAGGAAATTAGGTTTGCTTTGGAAGTAAATGGTGTCGAAAAAGAGGATAGTGAAATACTTTTAAATTATTGCAAAAAGTCAGGTAAAGATTTTCAAAAACTTGATGAAATGTTAGTTACTATGGGATATATGAAAGTTTTTACAGATGACTTTTTTGGCTGGGATGATTCGGATGAAGAAGACTTTGATGAGGATTACTTCTCTATCGAAAAAATTCAACATAAACATGCCTGGGAAGAATGATAGCAAATTATTAAGTTACATGACAAGTTTTCTTAACTGTCTTGTTTTGTTGAAAAATGATCCATAGAGAACTTGACTCTCTCTGAGACATCAAGTCCTTGTGGTTGTTTATCTATGGCATCATATCTTTTAACTGCACCTACTCTGTTGGCGATCTGTATGGCCAAACCTGGACGCGCATTTAGTTCCAGTATCAATGGTCCTAGGTTTTTGTCCAAAACAATATCTGCACCCAAATATCCTAAATGGGTCACTTCATAGCAAGATGCTGCCAAGGTAAGTATTTGCTCCCAATAGGGTATCTCTAGCTCTGAAAAATCATATCCTGTGTCAGGATGGTGAGTTACGGGCATACCATTTTGTACAGAATAAAGTGATTTTCCTGATCGCATATCGATACCAACACCTACTGCACCCTGATGTAGATTGGCTTTACCGTCACTTTCACTTGTCGAACATCGTAACATGGCCATGGCAGGATAACCTTTATAGACGATCACTCTGATATCGGGAACTCCTTCATAACTATAACGTTCAAAAATAGGATCAAATTCTACTAATGTTTCAATCATAGCTACATCAGGTTTTCCTCCAAGTGAGTAAAGACCACTCAGTATGTTAGAAATATCACGCTGAATATCTCTAATATCCAATCTCTGACCATTTGGCTTAATAAACGTATCACCTTCACGTTTCATTATCACTAAAATACCTTTTCCCCCACTACCTTGGGCAGGCTTGACAACGAATTTATCAAGGCCGATTAGCATATCTGCCAAGTTGCGAAGTTGTGATTGTCGTTCGATTGTTACAAGTAGTTTAGGTACTGCAATGCCAGCATTTTCAGCAATTACCTTAGTTTTGAGTTTGTTATCTACTAAGGGGTAATATTTACGATTATTTTGTGCTCCTATATAATGGATATTACGTTTATTCATCCCTAAAATTCCTAGTTTTTTAAGTTTAAAAGGATTAGCAAACATCTATCAATCCACCATAGATCTAAAACGGATGAGTTCACTTACACGATAGCCACTATAACGTCCCAACATAATAATGACTGCCAATACTACCAAAAGTAATTCAGGAAAGTTAAAAGCAATATGTGAAACAAAAGGATGAGTCATTGCAAAGTAGGCGAAAACAGCTACTATCAAAGAACCTCCACCTTGAATAAAAACTTCTTTAGCGCCTTCTTCTTCCCAGAGTATAGACATCCTTTCTATCGTCCAAGCTAAGATGATCATAGGGAAGAAAGTAACGGTAAGTACCTCTTTGATTCCTAGTTTAAAACTTAAAATACTCATAAATGACATAATAAGGATAACCACGATCATGACAGCTGAGATCCTTGCTACCAGTAAGAGATTAAGACTACTTAAATAAGAGCGAATAACTAATCCTGTCCCTACGATCAAAATAAACATTATCAAACCGGCAGATAATGTTGTTTCCATAAAAGCCAAAGCTATCAAAACTGGCATAAATGTTCCTGATGTTCTCAATCCACCTAATATTCTTAGTAGTACTACCACTAAGGCGCCAAAAGGTACAAGTAATATATGTCTATAGGCATTCTGCTCTGAAACTGGCAATGAGAAGAGTGAAAAGTCCATTACGGCAGCTTTTTTTAGTAGCTGTTGTTTTTCAAGAAGATATTCTACCGGTACTTGGCGTTCATTGAGCGAAAAGCGAATTTTAGATTTTGTTGCACCTGTTACATCTATTAATGAATCACCACCTTGCTGCCAGATAAAAAAGTTTTTATCTCTTGGGACTTTTCCTTTTTTGAGATCATAAAGCTGCCACTTTTTTCCATCATATACTTCTAGCATAGAGGTCAATGCAATATTGCGTCGTTCGCTTTCCAGATAAAGACCATGGATTTTTCGAACCAATATTTTTCTATACCGTAAAAGACGAGAGATGAGATCAAGTTTAGATTCTCCACCTTGAGCAAGTAGTATTTTTACAGTCTGAGAAGCTTCTTTTGCATTGAAATCATGAATTAATTGTGCTGCGAATGAGTGTGTATCTGCTGACCTGGAACGTACATCATCCAGAAGAATTTTTGCTGTATTTCTTAATGTGTCAGGAAGATCACTAAGTGTTTCAGTCTCCTGCTCATACGGTACAATAGGTAATTTTGGTTTGTATTCTCCTGGCTCTATAAAGACTTCAATAGAATAGTAAAGTATTTGAGGTCCTTCAACATTTCGTTTACTCCATTCTGCTCTTTTACCATTTACGGTTTGTGCCTCAGCATAACCAAAGCCTGATGATGCCATATCTTCAGAAAGAATTTGAATTCCCTCTTGAGCCTCTGGTAATGCCATGGAGACGAGAACAGGTTTATTTTTACCTTCAAAGGAAATTTCTGCACCAATTTTATAGACTGAACGTTTTTCATGTGGTAAGAATGGTATTCCAAGTACACCAACTTTATACCAAACAATAAAAAACCCTGTAAAAGCTAAACTGAGGGTAATGAGTAATACTTGAAATCTTCTAGACATGAGGCCCCTTTATTACTTGGGTAAGACCATAGGTTTAAATTGATACTTTTTTGCAACATCAACGATGAAGTAATCACGTAGAAAATTACGTCCAATAAGAACTGGATAGATATAAGCATCTCTATCATTTAAAGTGACAGGAATGAGCTGTGAAACTTCCCCAAGTATTATACGCATGTTAACCACATAACGGTCCTGTGATTCTTCACCATGACGCTTTATTAAGACAGTTTTAAGTACTTTTCTTTCAATGATATGTTCTTTTTCACCAGCCACACAGATGAACCGTACCCATTGTTTTCCATCACGTTCAAAAGGTGTGATGTTTCGTGCATCTATGGATGAAGTTTTTGCACCTGTGTCAATACGTGCTTTAAGTATGACATTGGGTGGAACAAGTCGTACATTTTCAATAGCACCGATAATACGCTTAGTGTCTGACTTCTCTGTATTTAGATTTTCAAAAGTACTATTTTTTTGTACTTTTACAGATGTTGTAGCCTCTTTGGATGTTGTAGTCTCTTTGGATTGTATAAAAGATGTAGTAGAAAATATAAGCAAAAATAGTATGCTATATCTCCACTTCATTTGTAAGATCATAAGTAATTCTCCATTAAACAATATGTAGAATTATAGCATATAAACACTCATATGGATGTATTAGTTAAAAGAATATATTATTTGTTTAAAACTACATGATTTCCGTTTTATTGGACTCTTTTTCTGTTTCTGTTTTTTTGACATGTAGATCTAATTGAGGAAAAGGTATCTCAATATGGTGTTTATTGAGTGCACTATAGATAAACTTTAAAAAATCTGATTTTGTTCCTGTAGGTTTAAGAGTTGATTGTCCTTTCACCCAGATGACAAGTTCATAATCTACTGAACTTGATCCCATGGCAGTCATCCAGATAGCCGTTGTGTATTTTTGTGGCCTTGAAACATAATTGAGATTTGATAACTTTAGTTCTTCCAAAATTACTTCTTCTACTTTCTCATTAGGTGTTCCGTAAGCAACAGAAAAAGGGATATGAATTCGTCTAATATCATTCTCTAAAGTCCAATTAATGACATTATTCTGAATAAAAGAAGAGTTGGGAATAATTACATCTATATTGTCATTGGTCGTAACGGTAGTAGAGCGCATCTTCATGTCACTGACTGTACCTCTGATTGTATCTGAGATTTCTATATAATCTCCTAGACGGATCGTCCTTTCAAACATTAAAATTATTCCTGCTGCAAGATTAGAGACCACAGTCTGTAAACCAAAACCAATACCTATAGAGAGTGCTCCTGCAACAAGGCCTAGGTTGGAAAGGTCTAACCCTATACTTTTCAGTGCAAATATTAAAGTAATAAAAACAAGAAAATAATAACCTACACTAGAAATCATTTTGGCTGAAGAATTAGAAAGTTTTTCACTTATAGCGAGGTTCATTATTTTTCGCTTATAGAATGCAGCAAACATAAATCCGAGAATTAATATTAGAAGAACTTTGAGAATATCCATGATAGAGATATTTTGTTCATTAAAGACAAAAAGAGATTCAGTGAGTTTGTTGAAAGTATACTCATAAAGGCTTTCTGTACTCTCCTGAACATCCGAAAGTGCCAGTACGATATTGCCTGCTTTTTCTTTAAATAATTCTTTGAGGATGGATCGTTTCAATGTATAGTGTTTGATAAGTTCGGGAGTAAGTTTCTCAAGGTCTTTTTTCCCACTATTGAAAAGATCAAGCGCTTTTTGGTTTTTGTCTATTTGTAAATAAGCCAGTGAAAGAAGCAAGGTTTGATCTATTTTTGTAGTAAGTGCCTCCATTTTATTCATAGAATTGGCAAGAAATTTTTTGCTTAATGTTTGTGAGATACTTTCATTATGTATAAGTTCACGTTCTTTAGCTAGATTAAGCGCAACGGCCTCTTGCTCTAAATCAGGAAAGTTTGTATTGATATCATCAATTTTTTTCTCTAAATTTGGAATATTAAAGATTACATGTTTTAGCATTTTATTAAAATGAGTACTTCCTTCTTCTACTAAAGTTTCATATTGCTTTATGAAAAGATCGTAATTATTACCCTTAAGTTTATAAAATGCATATTGTAGTTGGTAAAGCAGTAAATTTTTTTTATCTTCAGTAGTAATATCATGGATACTTTTGCTTAAATACTGCCGTTTTTCTTGCATGACGGTTTGTTCTTCTCTCAGCGTATCAATCTTTTCATAGGTATCAGTAAGGGCATTAAGGTAAGAAAGATAGTTTTCAGTGCTGACATCTTGATTATCAGGCAAAAGTGAATCAGGTAGAGGATGAACTTTTGATGTGGAAAAGTGCATCTCTTTAAGTTTCGCTAGAATCATACGTTCTGTTGTGATACGTTCTCTATCAGCTTGATCTTGAGAGTTCTCTTTGTCAATAAGTTTACTAACTTGTTCATAATAGGCTATTGTATTGTTTCCCTCATAGAGTTTTGTATCTATATCGGTAGCTTCTAAAAAGAGGGAGAGAAAAAATATGAAGATGATTGATTTCATAAGTGACTACTTTTTTAGCATTATAGCATAGTAGGTACCTAATAGTTTAAAGAAGAAGTAAATGAATATGTGTAGTGATGATCTGCACTGCCTATTAATAATAGGCAGCAATAATGGCATAACAAACAAAGAACATTAAGTGTGACAAACCTTCAAAATAATTCGTCTGTCCTTCTTCCGTACTTTTCCATGCCAAAATAACAGTCATGATCAACGCACCGACCTGAAGTGGATTAAAATCAAGTAAAAGATTGATACCACTCATATATGCAAGTGCTAACAGTATGGGTACTGTGAGAAGAATAGATACCACAGAAGCACCCATAGCGATATTGATAACTCTTTGAATCTGATCATTTCTAGCTGCTTTAATAGCAGTGAAAATCTCTGGAGAGACTGAAATAATAGCGATGATCAAACCTGAAAGTCCTGCAGAAATCCCATACTCTTTAGCCAGTTTCACACCATCTGTGGCAAATACTTCTGCACCGAGAGCAATAATGGCGATGAGAACAAGGATAACAACAAAGTTCCCAATGTTGTTGAAACTCTCAAAGATATAATCACTACGTTCATTTTCATCGATCTCTTGATTTTCTTCTTTTAGCTTTCTTTTTAACCTAAAGAGTCTACTTCTGGCTGTTGCCTGAAAAAAATGTGTATGGGTTCTGGTTTGAAAAACAAAGATAATAATGTAAAAAACGATTAATGCTATAGCAATAATAATACTTGTCTCCTGTATTACGGCTTTTCCATGCTGTGATTCACTTAAAAGGCTAGGAACTAAAAGTGCTAGTGCTGTCACAAACAATATAGTGGTATAAGTACTTGAAGTTTCTTTATTATGTTCTTGTGCTGTAAACTTCAATCCGCCAATAAATACGGCTAAACCCAAAAGTACGTTCATATCTACGATAACTGCAGAAATAATACCACCTTTGACTGTTTCAATGACTTCAGGAGAATGTACTGCTTCAAGCAGAATGATATAGAGAAGAATAATCTCTACGATAACGGCAGAGAAAGTAAGAACCATACTTCCATAAGGTTCTACCAGTCTTTCAGAAAGGATTTCTGCCACTTCAGATACGGTTAAAGAGAATGCCGCTATGGCTATAGCAGCAAATACTGTAGCCATAGCACCTTGACCAATTTTATGCATATAAACTGCTGTGATGATAGATAAAATACCTATAACTATATCCCAGTAGTCTTCTACATAATATTTCAAATTATTAGTTTGTTCAACAATATTATCTGTTTCCATTAAAATGTTTTATCCTTTGTTTATAATAATATTACCGTTGCAAGCCCAAGAAAACTGAAAAAACCAACAACATCTGTTACAGTTGTCAAAAGTACGGTTGAACCAATCGCAGGATCGACACCGAGTTTTTTAAGGGTCAGAGGTATAGTTGCACCAAAAAATCCTGCCGCTAAAAGGTTAGCAACCATTGCCATAGCGATGACAAGACCAAGCATCGGTAGGTCAAACCACAAATAGGCGATGATACCCATTACAATACCATAAAGAAATCCATTTAAAAGAGCAATAGAAACTTCTTTAATTATAGTTTGTCGAGCCTCATCTCCAGCTATTTCACCCAATGCCATTTGTCTTACTGTAACAGTTAGTGTTTGTGTTCCTGCATTTCCACCCATGGATGCAACTATAGGCATCAAGATAGCTAGTGCGACTAAAGATTGGATGGTCTGATCAAATATACCAATAACCAAAGATGCTGCAATTGCAGTGAATAAGTTTAATCCAAGCCAAACAGCCCTTGATTTACTGATCAGCCAAAAGTTTTCTTCCTGTTCAGCATCATCATTAACACCTGCAAGGTTATAAATCTGTTCTGTTGCTTCTTCTGATATAATATCATAAATATCATCGGAGGTAATACGCCCTACGAGCTTACCTTTATCGCTGACTACAGGGATAACACTGAGGTCATAATTACTTACAGCTTCAACTACTTTTTTAATATCATCATGAGGCTCTACAGAAACAGTTATCTTTCCTTCATCATTGATGACATCTTTATATAATTCTTTTGGACCATGCAAGATGAGATCTTCTAGAGGGATCATACCAACAAATGTACGTCCATTTGAAACGACGAATACATGATGAACGTTATCTATTTCATTCTGTTTTTTCATGTTTTTAAGACGCAAGATAGAATCACCTATCTTTTCATCAATATGTGCTTCGAAGATCTCCACCTGCATATGTGCACCAGCTTCATTTTCTTCATAAGAGATAAGTTCTTCAATTGTATCTCTGTCCTCTTCGGAAAGATTAGATAAAATTTGACCCGCTTTTTTCTCATCGATCTCTTCAATATGCTGAATAAGATCTGCTGCATCATTTGTATTTAGTTCTTCGGTCAGTTTGGCAAGTTTTTTTGGACCAAATCTTTCATATATTTCTTCTTGATCCGATTTTGGTAATTCGATGATAACTGCAGCTAAAAGATCTCTTGGAAGTTTATTTAAAATAGTCGTAAATATTTCTTCATCTGATTTTTTTACTTTGAGAAGGAGATCGGCAACTTCATAGGGATGTACATCAAGATTTGCACCCTCTGTATATTCACTTAGATATTTTTCTAAAGTCTCAATTTCTTCTAATGTTGCATCGTTCATAGTCTTCCTTTGTGACTTTAGACTTATTTTTACTTTGAATAGGTACCATAAAATTGTACTGGATTCACTAATAAATATCATTTTTCAAATTGACAAGTTTATCAAAATAGGATAATTATCCTATTTAGATCATGCTCAATTCAGTAGCGCTGAAATTTTATCACAGTTGCGAATAAATTAGCTAAAAAATCATGCAGACTAACTGATAACATTCATTAGATTAAGAGAGTGAAATAGAAATACTTTCTATACTCTTTATACATACAATGATAAAGATATTTGCTGTCATTGTTTTTGGTTTTTTTTGTGCCATATTAACATAGCTAAAAAAGTTGGAATACTGAGGGAAAACATAAGTGATACAACATTTAATGTACCGTTTTGCTCTTGAGAAGTGAATGGTAATCCACTTGTATTCATCCCAAAAAAACCAACCAAAAGATTCAAAGGAAGAAAAACAGCAGAAATAATCGTAAGAATATAAATCATTTTATTCATTTTGTCATTGGCACGGGCACTATAAAAGTTATAGAGATAATCGAGCTTAGATAGTTGATGCGTTGCTGAATTTAATATTCTATCCATGTGTTCATGCATATCTATATAGTGATTCATTGGAAAATCAGGAGTCTCCTTGTAGTGGTGTACCATCACAAGGAGCATTTCAGAAGTTCTCGCGAGTATCCTTTCAATGAGTAAAATGTCTCGCTTAAGATTTATCCAGTTTGTCATAAAATCATCCGTACTTTTATTTTGATATAAAAGTTCTTCCATATCTATGATCATACTACGATATTTTTCAAAAGATTTCAGGAGTACATCTGTCATAGGATCAATGATTTTGTATGGTCCAAGAAAACGGTCATCAAGTAATTCAAACTCATTCTTATCTCTATTGTACAGAAAACTATTTTCTTCTTCTATGATAAAACCAAAAGATTGGCCTTCTAACTTTTTACCTATAATAGGCAGACGAATAATTAGCATATTGTATGTATCATTCTCATCAAATATTGATGGATGCATTTTATTTTGCAAGTCTTCTAGGTGTAGTACATCTAAAGATTGTTCAAAATTTCCCATAAGCTATAACCTTATTATTTAGTGTTGCTATATTGTAGCCAATATTTGCCTTACAAACTGAGTGTTCAATTTTATGTTGTAGTTCTAATACTGAAGTTATCCGCACTGATTTTTGAAAGTCGATTGTATCTATCAATGATATAAATAAAACCATCTTCATCGAGATGACCTTTATCTCCAGTTTTATAATAGCGAACACCATCTATTTTGACGATGACTTCAGTTGTTTTATCTGGTTCATCAAGGTAACCACGCATTACTTGTGAACCACCGACAATGATAAGACCATCGGTACCGATAGGGAGCTCTTCCATAGTATCGGGATCTACGATCTTGACTATAGTTCCTGGAATCCCTTGACCAACACTTCCCGGTTTATTACCAATGATAGGACGCATCGTATCCATATCGAGACGATCTGGCATGTTGACTGAGATAACCGGAGAGGTTTCGGTCGTTCCATACCCTTCAAAAATCTCTAATGCAAATTTCTCTTTAAATGCCTCTTTGATTTCTGGAGTGAGTGTTTCCGCGCCTGCAACAACCATTCGTATACTTTCAAACATTAGAGGATGAAGGTTTGGGGTTTGTGTATAGAGATTAAAAAAAGTTGAAGTACCGAACATTATCGTCGTTCTATAACGTGCTGCGGCTCTACCTATAGCTATTGCATCTGTTGGATCAGGTGCACAAACCATGGTGACTCCCTCACATAGGGGCAGGAGCATGGTGACTGTTAAACCAAAAGAATGGAAGATCGGTAGTGAATTGAGAATTACATCACGATTTTGGAAATTAAGCAGTGCGGAGATCTGTTTAATGTTTGCCATAATGTTTTTGTGGGTGAGTTCAACACACTTAGTTGTGCTATTACTTCTATTGCTAAATAGAATGATCGCCGTTTCATCTATAGTAACTGACTTAAAGTAGCACATTTTTATGAGCCATGCAGGCATAAGATAGGCTTGGAAAAGTGAGATCAATTTAGCTCTTTTAGTAAAAGAGGATTTTATGTTCTCTACTGTGATCAGCTTGTCAAAATCTATTGGGGTTATATCAAGTCCTTTCGCAGCAAGTTTTTCTATAAATTTCTTTGAACTAATGACAGTCTGAATGTCTGCTTTAGTAATAGCTTCCGATATATTATTCGAATTGAGAGTATAGTTAAGATTTACAGGACGTTTCCCCAGGATCAGAAGTGCCATATTGACTATTGATCCTACAGCCGAAGAAGGCAATAATATCCCGATATTTTTTTGTTCCTTAAGCGGGCTTTTGAGCGCTTTGATGAAGAGAAGTACTGAAGTGATTATCGATGCACTGTTAAGATCTTGTCCTGAGATATCAACGATCGAACGTTTTCGTAGTTGTGATTTGGCACGCATAAGCCACTGATACTGGAGAGGTTGTAGTTTCTTTATTGTTTCCTCCCAGGTTTCAAATGCAAGTGTAGCGACAGCTTGTTTGACCTGTAGTGCAGTAGCATTTGCAGTAAGAGGCTGACCGAACGTGACAGAAATCTCTCGTTTACTTGCCCCTTTACTGATGATCTTGTAGTGTTCATCAGCACGTGAAAAGGTCGAACCCCAAAGTCCATGAAGATAAAAAGGGATAATGGGGTGATCACTCTCTCGTATAGCAAGTTCAAACCCTTTTTTGAAGGTACCAAGCTGCCCGTTATAGCTAATGCTTCCCTCAGGAAAAAGAGCAACAACTTCACCATTATCAAGCCGTTCTCTTATTTGAGCGATTGCACCTCGACTGGATGCACCTGAGATAGGGATGATGTTAAAATACTGAAGAAACCATCGTAGATACCAGCGGTTATAAATGTTCTTATCCATAACAAACTTGATAGTACGAGGGGAGGCTATCTGTAATACAAGCCAATCTATCCAGCTGATATGGTTTCCCAGAAGAAGCACACCTCCCTGCTGAGGCAGATGAGCAAGACCTTTCACAGAAAGCTTGTATCCAGTACGTAAAAAAGGAAATAATAAGATACGTCCAAAAAGGTTAGGGAGCTCACGCATCGCATAAAATGACCCAACCAATGTTATGAATGCACCCATTAAAAAAAGTGAGATACTGTTAAACCCAAACTGTACAAAGGCAATAGAGAGAAGTAAAAAAAGTACCATAACACAATTTTGGACAAAATTGTTACCTGCAAGAATAGTTCCCATCTCTGACTCTTGGGCAAAAAACTGAATAGTCGCATTGAGCGGTACAATAAGAAGTCCTCCAAAAAAGCCAAAGAGAATACTTGAAACTCCCATTGTTATGACTTGAGAAGAAAAAGCAAATGAGAGAAGAGAAGCAAATAGACCGATCGCTGCAAGTGGAACAATGCCCACTTCGATATGAAGTTTGGAGATACGCCCTGCTAAAAGTGAACCTATCACGATACCAATTGCACTCACTGCGAGGATAGCTTGGATAATGATGGCATTTTCATCACCTGTCATAGTTTTGTAGTGGGCAGGAAAAGCGGCAATAACCAACTGACCCACACCCCAAAAAATACTTAATCCAATGATACTGATCCAAATGTTTCTATTGGATTGAACGATTTTTAGGTCAGTTTTAAAATAATCTAGATTAAAGTATCGTTTAACTTCAAATTTTTCTTTAGGTTCACTAGGTTCAAATGTAGGGAGTTTAAATGCTAGGTAACTTTCTATTATTGTTAGTACAACAAGTACCCATCCTATTGGTACGATATTTTGAAGTATAAGATGAGGGGTCTTGTCACCAACATAGTATTGTTCAAAGATAATTGAAAAGAGAATGGAACTAACTAATATCGCTACGATAGTGAGTGCCTGGATAATACCATTGGCTGCACCAAGGTTCTCAATACCAACGAGTTCTTTAATAAGTCCATACTTTGCTGGAGAGTATATAGCACTTTGGATTGCAAGTAGAAAGGTTAAGGCAAAAGCGATTATAAACCACCCTTGAGCATAAGATAAGGTGATAAGTAATGCCAATATAATGCTACTTAGTGCAGCGTAACGAATAACTTTGGTCTTAGCATAACGGTCAGAGAGATATCCTGAGGGTGAAAAGAGTAAGATAAAAGGCAAAAGGATCATTGCATTAATGAGAGCAGTGAGGACGATAAGTGTTTCGCCTTCATAGCTCTTGAGAAGAACATTCTGGATAGTAATCTTGTGTCCTATGTCCACTGTCGCGTTGAAAAGGAGTATGATCAGATAAGGAAAAAATCCTCGGATAGAAAAGAGGTTTTTCATTCGTTTGCCTTTTTTGAAAATCTATTAAAATCTAGTTATCTTATAAACTCAACTACGTCATCAAAAGGCAGCCTTAATTGCGTTGGTTGTTCATTGATTCTGTATCCAAATGGAAGGATAACAGCTACCTGAAATTTAGTTGTATCTAATCCTAAAACTTCTTCTACGTTTTCTTTTTCAAATCCTTCTATAGGACAAGAATCTATACCGATAAAAGCGGCTGCTGTCATCATATTGCCTAATGCGATATAGCTTTGCTTGGCTGTCCATGCATAGATATTTTCATTACTGCTAAGTGTTTTGGCTAAGTGTTTGGCATAGATATCCATATAAAAGTCGAGACTCTCTTGAGGCATGTCACGTCTTGTAAATCTTTTTTTAGGCATGCCACTCTCTACTTTCGCATTTTCTATACCTGCAAGAACAATAACCAGATGAGAACAGGAAGTGATTTGAACCTGATCCCAGCAAAAAGGTCTCAGTTTTGCTTTTAATTCCTCATTTGTAATCACCAGAAACTTCCATGCTTCCATACCAAAAGAAGAGGGTGATTTTCTTCCTGCCTCCAATATATAGTGCATCTCTTCATCACTTATCTTTTTGTTCTCATCAAATACTTTACAAGCATGTCTAAAGTCCATGGCTTTACTAAAATCATTTTGCATTATTTATCCTTTTGTTGTGTTGTGTTAGGTTAGCTTATATGTTGTATTATGTCAAGATTTATCTTGAGAGATATACATATAATTCTAATGTAAATTATCCTATTATATATAAAAAATAAGGAGATACTATGCGATATATGTTGATATTTATGATAATAGGTGCATTTTTACAGGCAGAAAGTTTTACTTTAGCAAGTAATACACTTAAAGGACAGATGAGTAAAGCTCAAGAGTTTGATGGTTTCGGATGTAATGGAGAAAATATCTCACCAGAGCTACATTGGAGCCATGCACCTAAAGGTACAAAAAGTTTTGCGATCACAGTATATGATCCTGATGCGCCAACAGGTAGTGGATGGTGGCATTGGCTGATTGTTAATATTCCAGCTGATACAGATAAAATTATTGCCGATGCTTCAGGGAAAAAGAAACTACCAAAAGGTGCAATCGAAACAACGACTGATTACGGCCAAGCTGGATTTGGTGGAGCATGTCCACCACAAGGTGACAAGGCACATCGGTATATTTTTACAGTACATGCATTAGATGTTGAAAGTCTACCTGTAAAGCAGGAGACTAAGAGTGCCGTGGTAGGCTTTATGATAAACCAACATACCATTCAGAAAGCATCTTTAATTTCATATTATCAAAGAGATTAAGCCTATATGGTTTCCTCTTCTAGCCATTGAAGATAGCTTAGATTTGCATCTTCAATGGGTACCATGATGATCTCTGGTACATCGTAGTTATGGAGATGCTCAATTGCTTTTTGTACTTTTTTAAAGTGCGACCTTTTGCTTTTCATCTGAAGCTGTATCTCTTCAGACTCTATTATTTTTCTTTTCCAATGATAAGTACTTTGTAGCACTGTTGATTGTACACAGGCAACAAGTTTCTCTTCTAAAAGTAATTGCGTGATGGTATTGGCATTCTCTTTCGTATCAGTAGTTGTAATGATAAGACAATAATCAGAGGCTTCCATTTTCTACCTTTACTATAAAATCTTCTACACATACACTAATCATCTCATACACATGCTCAAATCCCTCAAAGCCATCAAAAAAATATGGATCAGGAACATCTTTTCCTTGAAAACCTCCAAAGTCACCTAAGAGATGGACATTAGTAAATCCAAAGGCTTCAAGATCTGACTTGTTGTGTTTATCCATTGCTACCACATGTTTAAATAATCTGATATCATCTTCTGTAATCGGACGAGAGTGTTGTTGGCTGATATCAACATTGTACTGATCTGCAACCTTGATAGAAAATTCGCAAGGGGATTCACCTTTATGCCAGTCACTTGTGCCTGCAGAGTCTATAAAAAGTTCAAGTTTTTTTCTCTTGATAATATGTTCTGCTACACCATGAGCTAAAGGGCTACGACAAATATTTCCTAAGCAGACGAACAAAATACGATTCATAATTTTCCTTTTATTTCTATAGTGTACAATACCAAAAATTAGAGGATGTCATGATGAAAAAAACACTAATATTATTAATTATAATGACATGTGCGGTATCAACTAAAGATTATACGCAAAATCCTGAGACGATAAAATGTATAGAAGAGTTGGTCAAACAATCAGGCTTTCAAAAATCTGAGCTTGAGAAACTTTTTTCAAATGTAACAGTTCAAGATTCAGCACTAAGAGCATTTCTCCCAAGAGAGACGAAAAAAAGAACTCCTGAAGAGATAGCCGAATTAAAAAAACGCTATCCAAAATATGGTGCATGGGATCGTTATGTCAAATATAAAATAACTCCTTCAAGGGTTCAGCAAGGTGTGGATTATATAAGACGCTATAAAAAGACATTTGAAAAAGTTGAGAAAAAATATGGTGTACCCAAGGAATATATTGCAGCCATAATTGGTATAGAAAGTGTATATGGAAAGAATGTCGGAAAATATCCAGTATTTGATACGCTTAGTACTTTAGCATTTGAAAAAAACAGACGAAATAAATTTTTTCAAAAAGAATTGATGAAATTCATAAAACTATCTAAAACAGAAAAATTTAATCCTAAAAATGTTTATGGCTCTTATGCAGGTGCTATTGGATTAGGTCAGTTTATGCCAAGTAACTATGAAGCATATGGTGTTGATTTTAACGGTGATGGAAAAATAACACTTCAAAAAGCAGAGGATGCCATTGCTAGTGTTGCCAATTACATCAAACAAAATGGTTGGCGTAAGGGTGAGCCTGTTGCAACGAGAGTAGGATATGAGGGGATACGATTCAAGGCCTATGAAACAGGATATAGAAAAACCTATAATCGTGCACAACTTAAGGGTATCAGACCAAAAGAAAAGTGGGATTACCATGATAAAGTGCGTCTTATCAAACTAAATAGAAAAAATTATGATGAACTTTGGTATGGTGCAAAAAACTTTTTTGTGATAACCCGTTATAATCACAGCGCCTATTATGCAATGTCTGTGCATCAATTGGCAACAAAAATTGCAATAAAACTAAAAGAGAAATAATATGAAGATCAATGTAATTATTATCGATAAAAAAGGGAAAGATAACTTGTATGCCGGTTTAATAGAGCATTACAAGAAGATATCAAAACCTTTTGCAAAAGTCGAAGTCATTGAAGTTTTTGATAAAGAGATAGCTAAAGCACAAGATATTTCGCCTGAGGCTGCTCAGAAAGCATACACTAAAGCTTTAGAAAAATATATGGAATCTAGCTTTAACATAGCATTAGACCCATCTTCTAAAGAGGTAGATAGTCATGAATTTGCAAATTTGCTTAAGGATAGCGCTCAGGTAAATCTCTTTATTGGCGGTGCATACGGCTTTGAGAGAGATTTCTTGACTAAATGTAATAAAGCAATATCATTTGGTAGAATAACGCTTTCACATAAACTTGTGAAAGTTGTATTGATGGAACAGATCTTTAGAGGTTTGACCATTAACAATAATCATCCATATCATAAATAGGAAAACCTTAGATGTTAACAGAAATAGAGTTAAATGAGTTTCAAGATAAACTATTAGACAGAAGAGTACAGATAGAAAAAAACCTTAGAGGAACTACCCTGGAATTAGAGGGAATGAGAGAACTTGAGCTAAATGATGAAGGGGATTTTGCTGCTGCATCTGCAGAAACTATTGTGGATAGTGCAATTTTGGTACAACAGCGTAAAGAATTAAACGAAATTGAACTTGCTTTAGATAAAATAAAAGTAGGAACTTTCGGTATTTGTGAAATGTGTGAAGAGCCTATAGCTTTAGAGCGTCTAAAAGTAAAGAACTTTGCACGTTTTTGTATTACATGCCGAGAGATCAACGAAAAAGAAACCAAATAGATTTTCTATTTAAAGCAACACAAATATGTGAATACTCTATTTAAGCGAATAGAAAATTCATGTAAATTTGATATTACTCTATTTGCGTAGTTCACATTATAAGGGGATAAAATGAGACTTGCTCTGTATATTTTTGCTACTTTAGTTCTGATGGCAATTGTTGCTGCATTTACGTACACAGTCAATCCAGATCACTATACGATAGAGTTGATGGGGATTACTTTTAATTTCCCTGTAGCCGTTTGGATTGTTTTGCCTATGGTACTTTTACTCATCTTCACATTAATACATATGTTGGTGTATGGATTAAAGAACTATTTTATACTAAAAAAATGGCAAAAAGATGCAAGTACTTTAGAAGATGCATTGTACTGGTCACTAGTTAATGAACCAAAAGAACAAAAATATGGCATAGATACAATAGAAAGTTCTGCATTACTTTTAGGGAAAGCCTCTCTTAGTGTTTCTGATAATGTCGAAGGCTTGACTCCAAGACTTGCAAGAGTTGTAAATATCATACAAAAAATTAAAAATGGTGAGTATGTTGACTTTAAAGAAGAGAAAATGTCTAAAGTCTTCAATAATGGTAATCCAATATTAAGACAGAATAGATTGAATCGGTTAGAGTCTGATGATAAGTTTGTTGAAGATGTATTGAAGTCTACATCACAATACTCTGAGATTGTACAAGCAGAAGCACTTGAGACTTTTGCACGTAGAGAGAATTTTACAAAGGCACATAAATATGCAAAAGTATTTGATGTTAAAAACTTTTTGATCATGCTTGAAAGAGTGACTTCAGAAGATGATCTTGGGCTGACTCCTCAGATACTTACAGATTTTGTACATGCTCTTGATCTTACTTGTCAAGACTTTATAAAAATAGTTTCAGTAACTAAGAAATATTTTAATCCAGAAGACAATTTGACACTTTTCAGAGGCTATCAACTTGAAAATCCTAAGGCACAAAATGCTTATCTTTATCTTTTGTTTGAATATGAGCTATTGGAACAAGTTGCAATCTACTTGAGTGAGCAAGAAGAACATGAATTTATAAAATTTAGAGCACTATGGCAGCTTAAGCAAGAAGATACAAAATATAAACTAGAAGATATTATCGATATAGACTCTGTTTGTAATGAAACTAGACTTTAGTAATACCCTTTATGCTTTAGCCCCTCTTGCGGGCTTTACAGATCTCCCTTTTCGTACTGTTGTTAAGAAATTTGGTGTTGACTTAACCATTTCAGAGATGATAAGTTCAAATGCCTTGGTACATAACTCTAAGAAAACGTATCGTATGCTTGAGAAGAGTCCTATAGAAGACCCATATGCAATTCAAATAGCAGGGTCTGATCTGGATGTCATTAAGCGTGCAGTCGAAATTATCAATGAAAGAGATGGTATTACAACCATAGATCTAAATTGTGGCTGTCCCGCACCAAAAGTAGTGAATAATCTACAGGGTTCATCATTACTTACAGATCTACCTCAAATGGCTAAGGTTATAGAAACCATAAAAAAATATTCAAACAAAGAATATACTTCAGTGAAGTTTCGTTTAGGTTTTAACGAAAAAAATCATAAAGAGATAGCACATATATGTCAAGAGTCTGGAGCCGACTACATCGCTGTCCATGGAAGAACCAGAGCAGGAAGATACAAAGCAGCTGTAGATTATGATGCGATAGCAGAAGTAAAGCAAACTGTATCCATACCTGTCTTTGCCAATGGTGATATAGATTCTCCTGTAAAAGCGAAATGGGTACTGGAACATACAGGAGCAGACGGTGTAATGATAGGCCGTGCAGCTGTAGGGAAGCCATGGATATTCAAACAAATAAAAGAGGGCATGGAAGAGCCAACCTCTGAACTCATTAAAGAAGTTGTTTTAGAACATTTTGATCAAATGATACACCATTATGACAAGTATGGGGCAATTGTCTTTAGAAAGAATCTTCATTCATACTCTAAAGCAGGTTATCAAGGAGCCTCTGCATTTAGAAATGATGTAAATCGTATAGAAGATCCGATTGAAATGAGAGCAGTGATAGAAGCCTTTTTTTCTCAACCCCTTTTGCATGAGACTTGATGCATATCCTGTATTTATTAAGCTATTAAACTAGAAACTCTCAAAACTTAAGTATTTTTACCTGAATTTTCTACAAGTATTGAAAGTACAAAACTACTGAAAACAAACGCTATAAAGAGAAAAAATCCTACCTGTAGTTCAGTACCGTTAGAGGTAATGACATTGACCGGTGCACTTTGTTCTACCAGTTTTTTCAACTCATTTTCTATCATGCTATCAAGTCCTAAATATGCCATAAATATAGAAACAACCATCACATCGGCCATGGACCATTTTGTAGATTTCAGTGCAAAGAAACGTACAATAGCATTGTTACCAATAAAACTTCTGCTATAAAAATATAGATACGTAGAGATAAGTTTTAAAGTAGGAAAAATAATACTAAACATAACTAACAAAACACCTACGAATATCATCTTCATCTCATCAGATTCTAGCAATAACTGAACCAGGTCAGAAATACTTTTACTTTTAAAAAATATGACTTGATCAGTAAAAGTAAGTGGTTTGTCGAGTATGATGAAGTAGAGTTTATTGATTTTAGCTTCAATATCCAGCATAGGCAGAAAAAGACCAGCAATTAACAAGGAGGTACTTGTGATAGAAAGTAAAAGTAGTGAAATAGACTTTAGTACAGTTCCTTGAAGTAAAATGAGTATGATGAGAATAACAGCGATAGATAAGATAATAATCGTAAAGAAGTTCATCTCTTCTGATTTTTGTTTAAGTTCTGTGTCTAAAAATGTACTGCATGTCTCAAAGTCTTTACATTCATAGAAATCGAGTATTTGATTGTATCCACTCATATCAACAGGTTCAAGATTGGTTTTCATGAATTGATGCAATTTGTCTTTCATAACTGCTTTAAGGAGCTTTTGATTTGCAGGTTTTTCCAGTTCAGTCATCACTGCATCCGTATATATAGGCACTTTTGTTCTTAAGTTTCTTATATCTACAAGCTCATCAGTGATCATTTGTTTTGTATCACCTATTAGGCTCTTAAAAAAACCTCTTTTCCTTTCGTTGTCTTTTCGTACGGTTTTATCTGCTTCAACAATTAATGTGTCTATAACGGTTTCCACATATTTTTTGATCTCTTCGCGACTTGTTGAAGTAAAATCAAATTCATCAATTTTTTGATTAAAGACAGCTGAGATTTTCTCTGTCCATACGTTTGAGTTTAGGAGACCATACTGCAAACTGTGCAATTCCTCATAATCTACTTTTAAAAGTTTTGTCTCTTTCCCTGTGTCGAGAAGAAGTGTTATCATATAAATCATTGAAGAGAGTAGAAGAACACTCAGGATCATTAACCAATATGAAAATAGTTTTTTAAAGTTTTGTGTAATAAATGCCATTCTTCATACATCCTGTTAATTTTCATAATTTTAGTTTTATATACTATGAGTATAGCTAAATTAGTGTAAACATTTAAGAAAAATGCTATAATTCCAACTTAATTTTTGGAGAAGTGAAAATGATAGCAGAACTAATACTTGTTGGTATCTTTATCGGTACGATGTCAGGCTTTTTTGGTATCGGTGGCGGTATGATCCTTGTACCTATACTGTTGGTACTTGGTTTTGAAACAAAAGATGCTATTGGTATTTCTATTGTTCAAATGGTATTCAGTTCTATTTATGGTTCTTTTTTAAATTATAAAAAAGGCTCACTTATTATTGGTGAAGGGATATTTGTAGGCTTTGGAGGGTTCATAGGTGGATATATCGGTGGGTATGTCACACACTACATCTCAGATATTGTATTGCAATTTCTTTTTTTAGGGTTATTGATATTTGCACTCTTTAGACTTTTCTTCTCTAAACATAATGAGGATAATGAAAAGACTAAAACACTGAATAAAGCATTGCTTTTTGGTATTGGACTGGGTATTGGTATCTTCTCTATCACTCTTGGTATAGGAGGATCTATCATACTTACTCCTCTTTTGGTAGGACTATTGCATTATCCTATCAAAAAAGCAGTGAGTGCAGGACTCTTTTTTGTGGTCTTCTCTTCAGTAGCTGGAATGATAAGCCGACTGAGTACAGGAACAATAGATTTTAGTAATGGCTTGATAGTTGCAATTGCTTCACTCGTAGGTGTTGCACTGGGTATTTGGCTCAAAGACCATGTGACATCTAAAAATCATAAGATGGCACTTTTAGCACTTTATATGTTTGCTTTGGTTATCTTGATAAAAAAAATGTGGTTTTAATAGATATAGTAGGATAAAAAATGAAAAATGATATGATAAAAGTCTATGGTGCAAAAGAAAACAATTTAAAAAATATTAATATAGACATCCCTAAAAATAAATTGGTTGTAGTGACTGGTATCTCTGGATCTGGTAAATCAACGTTAGCCTTCTCAACACTTTATGCCGAAGGGCAAAGACGTTACATAGAGTCCCTCTCTTCTTATGCACGTCAGTTCTTAGGCCGTGTAGGTAAGCCTGATGTAGATAAGATCGAAGGACTGACGCCTGCTATTGCGATAGATCAGAAAACGACTTCTAAAAATCCTCGTTCTACTGTAGGAACGATCACTGAGATCTATGATTATTTGAGACTTCTTTTCGCACGAGTAGGGGAACAGCATTGTCATGAATGTGGAAAGCCTATCTCTTCTATGTCTGCTTCAGATATCATTGAAGAAGTACTCAAACTGCCTGATGGTGCAAAGCTTGTCATCATGGCACCATTGGTCAAAGAGAAAAAAGGTACCTTTGCTGATATGTTGGAGTCTCTTCGCCATAAAGGGTATATACGTGCTATGATAGATGGTGTGATGGTACGTCTTGATGATGAGATAGAACTTTCTAAAACAAAAAAACATACTATCAAAGTGGTTGTGGACAGAGTAGTAGTGAAAGAAGAAAGCCGTGACCGTATAGGACAGGATGTAGAAAAAGCACTTAAAGAGAGCTATGGTGAGATGGAGATCGAAGTACTCAATTATGAAGAATTGGGATTGGACAGACAGCATATCCATTATTCTGAACATTTAGCCTGTTTTGACTGTAAGTTGAGCTTCGAACCTTTAGAACCTGTAAGTTTTTCATTCAATTCACCTAAAGGTGCTTGTCCTACTTGTGATGGTCTTGGTATTCGCTATGCTATAGATTTAAAGAAAGTCATAGATTCAGAGCTTTCCATTGATAAGGGTGCGGTGAAGATTATGTATGGGTTCAATAAAAGTTATTATACTAAGTTTCTGAATGCTTTTTGTGAACAGAATGATATAGATATTAAGGTCCCTTATGGTGAACTTGAACCGCATCAACAAAAAGCTATACTCTATGGAAATGGCACAACTATCGATTTTTTATGGAAACGTCATAAGCTCAAACGTGAATGGCCAGGTGTGGTCAAGTTCGCTCATGATATGTTTAAAGAAGAAAAAGACCTTTCTGAATATATGACAGAAAAAGTTTGTGACAAATGTAATGGACATAGACTCAGACCTCGTTCTTTATCAGTGAAGATAGAAGGGAAAAACATTGCTGATATTATCGATATGCCTATAGAAAAATCGTATGCATATTTTGCAGATGAAGAGAGTTTTTCTCACTTAACTGAGCAGCAAAAGATGATTGCAGAGTCTATACTAAAAGAGTTGTATGAAAGACTCTATTTCCTACATGATGTAGGACTGGGATACATTACATTGAGTCGTGATGCAAGAAGTATTTCAGGTGGTGAAGCACAACGTATTCGTATTGCCTCACAAATAGGTTCTGGATTGACTGGAGTGATGTATGTACTGGATGAACCAAGTATAGGCCTTCATGAACGTGATACCATGAAGCTGATACGAACACTCAACTCTTTGCGTGACAAAGGAAATTCTGTTGTTGTTGTTGAACATGATAAAGAGACGATATTGGCAGCTGACTATATCATAGATATAGGTCCTGGAGCAGGTGAGTTTGGTGGGGAAGTTGTCTTTTCGGGTGATGCAAAAAAACTTCAAAAAGCTAAGACTTTAACCGCAGAATATATGTATGGAAAAAAAGTGATCTCTTATTCCCATGATAAGCCTCAAAATGAATGGATAGAGATCAAGAATGTCACACTCAATAATATAGAAAATCTTGATGCTAAAATTCCTTTACAAAACTTTGTATGTGTTACAGGAGTGAGCGGTAGCGGAAAAAGTTCACTTATTCTTCAAACTTTACTCCCTGTAGCAAGAGAAATACTAAACCATGCTAAAAAAGTCAATAAGATAGATGGTGTTGAGATAACTGGACTTGAGAAACTCGATAAGGTCATCTACCTTGATCAAAGTCCCATAGGAAGGACACCTCGTTCCAACCCTGCAACCTATACTGGAATCATGGATGAGATACGTAAACTTTTTGCACAAACTAAGGAAGCAGAACTCCGAGGATATAAGATAGGACGTTTTTCATTTAATGTTAAAGGTGGTCGTTGTGAGAAGTGTCAGGGTGATGGACAGATAAAAATAGAGATGCACTTCTTACCCGATGTTTTGGTGAGCTGTGATGCGTGCGACGGGACTCGTTACAATGCTCAGACACGTGAAGTGTTATATAAAGGAAAGTCTATTTCAGATGTGCTTAGTATGAGTGTGGGCGAAGCCTTGGAGTTTTTTAAAGCCATTCCTGCTATAGCAGTTAAACTCAAAACATTGACTGATGTAGGGCTTGACTATATCACCTTAGGACAAAATGCTACTACGCTTTCAGGTGGAGAGGCTCAACGTATAAAGCTAAGTAAAGAATTGAGTCGTAAAGATACAGGTCAAACCCTTTATATATTAGATGAACCTACAACAGGTCTTCATTTTGCGGATGTTGATAGACTAACAGGTGTGTTACACCATTTAGTTGAACTTGGTAATTCGGTAGTGGTCATAGAACATAATCTGGACATGGTCAAAAATGCAGATTACATCATAGATATGGGACCAGAAGGTGGAAATAAAGGAGGACTTATCATCGCTACAGGCTCACCAGAGCAGTTGGTTTCAGAATATAAAAAAACAGGGTCTTATACGGGTGAATACCTGTCAAAGGAATTAAAGTAAAAGAGTGTCAAAGCAGTATCGATGGCTTATGGTCTATGAAACTGCTTTACACCCGGTTTTCGGCTCTCATTTGCAAAACTAATTGACATTTTTACCATCCAAAGTATGATAAGTGCTGCTATGATCTCATATCCTATAACCCAGGTTAAGATGAAAGCTTGTTTTTCATTGAGAGATAAAAAGAGTTCCAAACTTCCTTTTGTAACATAAAAGAAGAGAAAAACTAATCCAGCAAGGTATGGGAGGGTTACAAAATATATGGCTAGAAATATTTTTTCATAACCCTCAGGGAAAAAGAGAGGTGTTTCTGCAAGATCTACTTCTTTTTGAGTAAACTTTTTGGATGATTTACTATACTTTGCATTTGGTGTGCGTGCAACTCTTGTGTGTATAGTGTGGCTAGATCGCATTAGTTACTCCTCAATTCCACTTTGATGAGAACTCGGCTTTCTAACTGGAGATCCGTAGTTTTCCGTCCTATTTTCACAAATAGTTTGGCTTTATTCAATTTATTAACAAGTACTATAATCAAAAAATGTCAGTTTTTTGTTAACAAACTATATTATTCTTTGAAAATTCAAATATGAGTATGATGGACTTCTAATTCTTTATAGGCTAGAATACATAAAAAACTAGGCACTTCCTTTGAAAACCATTACTATTATAGATACTTTCGGCTTCTTTTTTCGTTCTTATTTTGCACTTCCCCCTCTACGTAACTCTGAAGGATTTCCTACTGGACTTTTGACAGGTTTTGCTAACCTTGTTGACTCTTTACATCGTGATCACAGTACAGACTATCTTGTTTTCGCCCTGGATGCAAAAGGCAGAACCTTTCGTAATGATCTTTACCCAGACTATAAAGCCCACCGTGAGGCTGCACCTGATGACCTTCTCAAACAACTTCCTGTTGCTATAGAATGGATAGAACAAATGGGGTTTGCCAATCTTTCACGTGAAGGGTTTGAAGCAGATGATGTGATTACTACAGTGACGAAGTTTGCTAGAGAACAAGGTTTAAAAGTACGTATTGTCTCACACGATAAAGATTTGTATCAGATGATCGATGATGGTGTGGTGGTCATGTATGATTCAGTAAAAAAACAAGAAGTAGATGAACAAGCCTGTGTGGATAAATTTGGTGTACGACCTAAAGATTTTATTAATTTTCAAGCTATATTAGGTGATAGTTCAGACAATATCCCAGGCGTAAAAGGGATAGGAAAAGTAGGTGCATCAAAACTTATAAATCAGTATCATACACTTGAAGCGATCTATGAAGATATAGAAAACTGCGGTACTCCACGTATACAGAAACTACTTTTGGAAAGTAAGGAACAAGCTTTTCTATCACGTGAACTAGTCACAATGAGATCAGATGTGTTTAAAGATATGGATGTTGAAAGTTTTGTCTTTGAAGATAAAAATTACCTCTCATGTTTACTTGAGGATTTTGAAAAGTATGAGATGAAGCAGGCTATTAAAAAAGCAAAAGTAGGACTTGAGGATACTGACCGTATCGTGGTAGAAAAACCAAAGATCCAAAGTCTCAGTTTTGAAGCCGTCACTTTAGATACTAAAGATAAATTGTTAAGTGTCTTAGAGAGTATAGACAAAGATGCGATAGTCGCTTTTGATACAGAGACAACAGGTTTAGATACTAAAACAGCAAAAATGGTTGGATTTAGTTTCTGTTTTGATAAAGAAAAAGCGTACTATGTACCTGTAGGTCATAATTATCTTGGTGTTGCAGAGCAGGTAGAATTGGATGATGCAATTTTAGCATTAAAAAAACTGCTTACACATAACATTGTGGGACAAAATTTAAAATTTGATTTTTCATTACTTTATAATCAGTTTGATATTGAACCGATCATACCATATGCTGATACAATGATCATGGCATGGCTTTCAAATCCAGGAAGTAAAATAGGGTTGGATACACTTGCTAAAACTTTTTTTAAGTATGAGATGAAACCTTTTAAAGAGATGGTCAAGAAGGGAGAGGACTTTTCTGCAGTAGACATAGAAGATGCAACCTTTTACGCCGCAGAAGATGCTTGGATGACTTTTCTTCTTTATGGTTCGATCAAAAAGAAAATGGAACTCTCTTCTCTTACGCATCTTTTAAAAGAAGCAAAGAATGTGGAATATCCATTTATAAATGTACTGATACGAATGGAACACTTAGGTATCAAGATAGATCCTTCCAAATTAGAAGCATTACAAAAAACCTTAAGTAATGATCTGGCTACCTTAACTTCAGAGATATATGCACTCAGCGGGTCAGAATTTAACATTAAGTCAACACAACAACTAGGTGTAGTGTTGTTCCAACAGTTAGGGCTCAAAGGCGGGAAAAAAACAAAGACAGGTTACAGTACCAATGAAGCAGTATTAAGTTCATTGGTAGGAGAACATCCTATCATCGAAAAGATCCTTGCATATCGAGAATATCAGAAGATACTCTCCACTTATGTAGATCCTTTGCTTAAACTTTCAAATGCAGATGAACACTCACGTATCTATACATCATTTGTTCAAACGGGTACGGCAACCGGACGTTTATCTTCACGTGATCCTAATTTACAAAATATTCCTGTACGTTCTGCACTTGGACGCTCAGTAAGAGAAGCTTTTGTGGCTAAAAAGGGTTATAAATTGATCAGTATAGATTATTCTCAAATAGAACTTCGTCTGCTTGCACACTTTTCAAAAGATGCCGCATTATTGGATGCATTTAATAAGGGGGTTGATATTCACTTAGCGACTGCCATTAAACTGTTTGGAGAAGAAGAGGCTCAAGAAAAACGAAACTTAGCAAAATCGGTGAACTTTGGACTTCTATACGGTATGGGACCGAAAAAACTTTCTGAAGATGTGGGAATAACGCAACCAGAAGCCAAAGAGATTATCAAGAACTACTTTGCATCATTCCCTACAGTCAAAAATTTCCTTGAAGGTATTCAAGAGCGTGTTAAGATAGACGGTTATGTAGAAACTATATTGAAAAGAAGACGTATATTTGACTATGAAAATGCCAATGGTATGCAAAAAGCAGCTTTTATGCGTGAATCGGTTAACACCGTTTTCCAGGGAAGTGCCGCTGACCTTATAAAACTCTCTATGAATCATATAGATACGATGATACAAGAAGAGAACCTAGATGCTTTTATGCTTTTACAGATTCATGATGAACTTATCTTTGAAGTGAAAGAAGAAAAAGTAGAAGAGATATCTAAACGTTTTGTACATACGATGGAGAATATATTGGAGTTAGAGGTTCCATTGGAATGTTCAGTAAGTGTAGGCAATAGCTGGGGAGAGTTAAAGTAATATGATGAAATCATACTTTGATAACAATTTTGTTCAGCTACCTCGTGGGTCTTTTCTTATGGGTTCTGATGACGTACTTGCCAAAGAGAGAGAAAAACCTCTCCATGAAGTGCAGATCAACTATGATATTGCTATGTCTAAGAGACAGGTGACTGTAGAAGAGTATATGCTTTTTGCTCAGGCGACAGGAGCAGAAGTACCTGAAGAAAGGCATGAACACCTTGGTTTTGATGTACCAGTAAGACGTGTGCGTTATCATGATGCTAAGGCATATTGTGCATGGAAAACACAAAGAGAGGGGATGACCTACCGACTTCCTACAGAAGCTGAATGGGAATATGCTTGCCGAGCGGGAAGTACCGGAAAGTATTGTTTTGGTGAAAATGAGGGAGAATTTGGGGAGTACGCATGGTATGCAGAGAACTCAGAAGGTGTAACCCATGATGTGGGTACAAAAAAACCAAATGCATGGGGATTATATGATATGCATGGAAATGTATGGGAATGGTGTGCAGACTGGTATAGTGAAAATTATAACAACACACCTACAGATGGGTCAGCATATAAAATCTCCAATGAGAAGGGTAGGGTCCTTCGCGGTGGCTCATGGAATGGAACTACTGAGAACAGCCGTTGCTCATCACGGATCAATCTAGGTTCTGGCGGACGCAATTACTTTGTAGGGTTTCGTGTAGTGATAGAACTTTAGTGATGCTCTTTTACTGTTACATTCATTGTATATTAAAGAAATAATAAGAGATTATGTCTCTGAATTAACATTTGGTTAGTAAACATCCGTTATAATCCTTTTACTTAATTGACAAGGGGAAGTAAGAGATGAAGTATATTTTTTCCATGAAAATGGCTGTGTTTATGTTGTTTTCATTTGGGGCATTGGTGGGCATCGCTACATTTATAGAAAATGATTACGGTACGCAAACAGCGAGAGCACTTATCTACAAAGCACAATGGTTTGAAGTATTCTTAGCTTATTTTGTGGCTATCCTTGTATATAATATCCTCAAGTATAAAAGTTACAAAACCAAACCAGCTGTTTTCGTTTTTCACTTTTCATTCCTCGTCATAGCTATAGGCGCGATTACAACTCGCTATATAGGATATGAAGGTATTATGCATATACGGGAAGGTTCTTCAAGTAATACGATGGTTTCAGATGTAAAGTTCTTACAAGTAAATGCTAAAGATGGCGAGAAAAGTAGTACATTTGAAAAAGAACTTTATTTCTCTACGATGACAGCTAATTCTTTTACACAAAGTCTTCCAGTTGGTGACAAAGAAGTGAAAGTGGAATTACTTAAATATTTGCCAACTGCGCATGAAAAAGCGATAGCTTCTCCAGATGGAAAAAAACTCTTAGAATTAAAAATCTCAACAGGTCAAAAAGGTGAAATATATTACATAGCTAAAGGAGAAAGAAAAGATTTTGGTAATTTTTATGTGGGATATGATACAAAACCTACAAACGATAAGCCAACTTTTCTTATAACAGAAGAAGGTTCAGGATATAAAATCAATTTCCCGTATGTACTTCAAACACTCAATATGAATGATAGAAGTTCTGGTGAGTTAAATGCAGGGGAAAATGAGTTTAAGAACAGAATGCTATACCGTTTTGGGGCGAATGCAATTGTTTTAAAAGATGTACATGAAAAAGCGATTGTTAAATTGGACTCTCATGACATTAAAACGCAAAGCGGTCAGGCTGAATATCTTCAATGGAAGGTGAGTGTGGGAGATGAAAGTAAAATTATTACTACGAGACCATATAAGGGAAGAACAGGCAAGGCAAAGCATTTGGATTTAAATGGTGTACATATAGATATGAGTGTGGGAGCTAAGCTGATACAACTGCCATTCTCTATTAAATTAGAAAATTTTGAGTTAGAACGCTATCCAGGATCTATGACACCTGCATCTTACTCAAGTGATGTGGTGTTGATTGACAAGGAACAAAATATTAAGATGCCATATAAAATCTATATGAACCATATACTTGATCATAGAAATTACCGTTTTTTCCAGTCTTCTTATGATCAAGATGAAAAAGGAACAGTGCTTTCAGTGAATCATGATCCTGGAACTTTACCTACTTATATTGGATATCTGTTACTGACAATAGGTATGATTTGGTCTTTGTTTGCACCTAGCGGTAGATTCCAAAAGTTGCTTAAGGGGGTAAGAAAACTGCAAGCATCTGCTGCAGCTATAGCTTTTATTACACTTTTAGCATTTACTCCTCAATATCTTAATGCTGCATCACCGATTATTGATGAAACGATGTTGAAAGCAATGCAGTCTTATGATGCAGAGCATGCAAGAAACTTTGGAAAACTTGCTGTACAGGATCATCAGGGACGTATGAAACCTATGGATACAGTCGCACATGAAGTTGTCGCTAAGATCACAGGAAGATCAATACTTTTTAAACTTGAACCTACACAAATGTTCCTTGGTATGGTCATGCAACCTGATCTTTATCAAAATGTACCGATGATAAAAGTAGGACATAAGAAGATTGCCGTAACATTGGGATTACCTGAAAATACTAAATATGCAAAATTTACAGATTTCTTTACTCAAAAAGATAATAGTTACAAAATATTTTCAGCAGTAACAGAGGCCAGTAAAAAGAAACCATTGGAAAAGACACAATATGATAAAGAGCTTTTAAAGATAGATGAAAGAGTGAATGTTGCCTTTATGGCATATCAAGGATCTCTTTTACGTATCTATCCAAAACCTAATGATACCAATAATAAATGGATGGCACCATTGGATGCAATCAAAGAGTTTCCAAAAGAACAATCTGATACGGTAAGAGTAAGTATCTCAGCATATTTCCAAATGGTAGGAGAAGGACTTAAAACAGGTAATTGGGCTAATGCAAATATAGCATTGAAAGGTGTACGGAAATATCAGGAAAAATATGGTTCAGCCGTGATACCTAGTAAGAATCATATTGAAATGGAGATCAAATATAATAAATTTGGTCTCTTTGGCAAACTTGTACCGCTTTACTTGTTCTTAGGTCTATTACTATTGATCTTCGCATTTATTAATGTCCTGAAGCCTGCATTTTCAATGAAATGGATAATGCGTGGAGCATTGGCTATCCTTCTAATAGGGTTTGCAATGCATATTATAGGGTTAGGGATTCGCTGGTATATTGCCGGACATGCACCATGGTCCAATGCTTATGAGTCTATCGTATTTATAGCAGCCTCTACGGTATTTGCAGGGATTATTTTGGCTAGACGTTCACCTTTTGCTTTAGCTGGTACAGCTATTCTGGCAGGTGTGACTATGGCTGTTGCACATATGAGCTTTATCAACCCGGAGATAACAAATCTTGTACCAGTACTGAAATCATATTGGCTTATGATACATGTTGCTACGATTATTTCTGGTGATGGTTTCTTAGGGTTAGGTTCTATTTTATCACTCTTGGTACTTATTTTATATATCATCAGAGGACAAAATGGAAGTGAGAATATAGACCGTTCTATCAAAGAGTTGAGTAATCTTTCAGAGATGGGCCTTATAGTAGGTCTCTTCTTGTTGACAATAGGAAACTTCCTTGGTGGTGTTTGGGCAAATGAAAGTTGGGGACGCTATTGGGGCTGGGATGCCAAAGAGACTTGGGCTGCAGTTACTATACTTATCTATGCTACTGTGCTTCACTTAAGATTTATTCCGGCATTGAAGTCAAACTTCATTTATAATGTATCGTCTACATGGGCATATTCAACAGTGCTTATGACATATTTTGGTGTAAATTATTATCTTTCAGGTTTACATTCCTATGCAGCCGGTGATCCAGTACCGATTCCAATGTGGGTTTATTATGCAGTCGCAGGCTTGTTTATCTTGACCCTTCTGGCTGCTAGAAACAGAAAGTTAACCTAAACTTAAAAATATAATGTGACTACAATACGGCGGCTTCCGCCGTAATCTCTATGTTCTCCCAGATAGATCCCCTGCCAAGTGCCAAGATTCATTTTACCATTTGTAATAGGGATAGTAAGTGAATTTCCAAGCATTGAAGCTTTGATGTGTGCGGGCATATCGTCAGCTCCCTCATAGGTGTGGATATAATAGGGCTTATTATCAGCGATATCGGTAAAAAAATTCTCCATATCTTCACGTACCGTAGGATCTGCATTTTCATTGATACTGAGTGAAGCACTCGTGTGTTGGATAAAAAGGTGTAAAAGACCACTCTTAATGAACGGTATTGAATCTAGAGAACTTTCTATCTCTGGTGTGATGAGATGAAAGCCTTTTGATTTTGGTGATAGTGTAATGGTTTCTTGATGTATGGCCATGGTGAAGTATACTATAGTTTTATTTACTGTTTTTCATAGTAAAGATTTATTTTAAAATAAGTGATGTCGTATTTTCTTTCTTTTCTCGTAAATATTTTAATTTGACTCTGTCACCGATATTATAGTTTTCTAAGGTACTAAGTAATGCACTGATATCATCTATCTCATGGCCATCAATACCTAAAATGATATCACCTGCTATAAGATGACTTCTATCCATTTTTTCTATGCCTTTCAGTCCTGCAGCCTCAGCAGCTGAACCATCTTGTACATCAATAACGGCTACACCTTTGATACCATATTGTGCAGTAATAATCTTGTTGAGTTCATTATCGATGGTAATCCCAAGTTTTGGTCTTTCATATTTTCCATTTGCTATAAGCTGTGGTACGATACGGTTGACCGTATCTACAGGTACAGCAAGTCCTATACCTGCATATGTTCCGGAAGGACTGTAGATTGCAGTGTTGATTCCCTATTAAGCGTCCGGCACTGTCAAGAAGAGGACCACCTGAATTACCAGGGTTGATCGCTGCGTCAGTTTGGATAAGTCCTTTGATTTCGGAGCCATTATCATTGTATAGGCTTCTATTTAGTGCAGAAACGACCCCTGTAGTGAGTGTTTGATCCAATCCGAAAGGGTTTCCAATAGCATACATCATCTGTCCTACCTGAAGGTCATGGCTTGTTCCAATGGGTAATTGAGAAGGCATATTTGATACCATAGGTATTCGAAGTACAGCAATATCATGATCTGGACTAGCTCCAACAAAAACAGCATTAAAAGTACGATGATCACTTAAACGTATACGTATTTCTGATGCACCTTGTAGGACATGATAGTTTGTGATGATGTGTCCATTACTATCCCAGACAAAGCCTGAACCTGTACCTCTGGGTATACGAGTGATATCTCTTGTCCATAGGTTTACCATCTCCGTAAGTGTAGTGATGTAGACTACTGAAGGACTGGCTTCACGAAAAATTTCTATATTCGTTTTTTCTGTAGAAGAAAGCTCTCCTCTTGCTGTGATCACATGAGGTTTGGCTGTCATTTTTATCAATAGGTTTTCAAGACGGGGAATCAAGAAAAGGATAATACTCATTCCTACGATAATCCAAAATAAGATATGTATATTACGTAGCGGACTATAATTATTAGACATATTTATATACTTTTGTTTATTTTTTTTGATTATAGTTAAGAAAGGTAAATCATATATTACTAAAAAAATTTCTTTCTTATTCTTATTCATACTTATATCTTAAGATTAATTGTTATTACATTATATTATAATTTCTTATCTTATAAAAAAGGTTAGAAATGTTAGAAGAGTTTAAAAAGTTTCTCATTAAGGGAAATATGGTAGATATGGCGGTTGGTTTCATCTTTGGTGGTGCTTTTGCAACAGTAGTGAAATCTATGGTTGCAAATGTCGTAATGCCTCCGGTAGGTATGCTTTTAGGACAAGTTGATTTTTCACAGCTTTTTATAGCGCTTGACGGTAATAGTTATGAAAGTATGGCTGCATTAGATAAAGCTGGTGCACCTGCGATAAAGTACGGTATGTTTATCAATGATGTGATCTCATTTGTGATCCTGGGATTTGTTGTATTTATGTTTATCAAAGCCTATAATAGACTCAAAGAGCCTGAGCAGGCTAAAGCACCAACGACAAAGATATGTGGTGAATGTGCGGAGAGTATCCCTGTAGCTGCTAAAAAATGTGGACACTGCGGTAATACAGACGTATAAACTTTATATGCTCAATTCTTCATTGAAAACCCTATGAAATATATTATTTTATAGGGTTTATCCTGTATTTATTTTTTAAATAGTATTAAAATGATTATTATTTATACAGTGAACTAAATAAAATTATTTCTATTAAGACTATAATTGAACTCATGAAAGCCTATTAAACTCCTTGAATACTCCTGGCTTTCTGGTAACTTTTATTTTAGTTTGCATAATTTTTTTCAAATGTATGCCTCCTATAATCTTGTCCAAAATTTAAAAGTTACCATTCCTCAAACTCATTATCGTAACTATTAAATAATTCTCTACTCAAAACCTCATAAAGTTATATATGTTATCAGGTTTGGTCGAATTAAAAGGCTAACTAGTATGTAATTATTATTGAATTCTGACTACGTTAATAGCTACCATTTCAGTCATTTCAAACACAACCTGTTCTCCAACTTTATGTTTGCTCAAGTCCACATCATCACGTACAGAAATAGTTTTAGTCTCTCCATCACTAAATTTCAAAGTAGCAGTACGTTTTGCCTGATTGATTGAAACAACATCAGCAGTAACAACCGTTACATCTACAGATATACCAGCAGGTTTCTTAGCATCTTCACTAGCTACCATGACTATTGATTCAGAACTTTGTTGGGTTTTCTCACCTTTTTTATTAACAGAAATAATCAGCTCTTCAGCGACTGTCACTTTCACTTTGTCTTTTACTTGGATCTTATTAAAATTAACTGCATCAGGTCCTACTCTGATATTAACTTCTTCTCCCTCTGCTCCCTGAAGCGAAAGTGTTCTTAAGGTTTTGTCTATATCTCTTACGATAGCTGTTATCTCTGTAGTTCTAACTGCCACTAGCCCAGCTTTACCTTCTTCGTATATAATGGCACTATCTTCCTTTGGCACTAACGATTGATTACTTTCTGTACAATTGGAAAGTGTACCGATGAGTAATAGTGTCAGACCTCCAATCTTTATTGTATTTTGTAACTTATAACTTAGATTATTTCTCTTCATTGTATTCCTTTTATTAAAAATATATGTCTATCTCATTTAAGTATAGCAAATATTTTTTTCAACTATCCAAAAGCGGCAAATATACTTATTAATAATCAATTGGAGTGTATGCGAAATGTATTTCTTGTATATGATATACATAAGAAAATTTTCAATGTATGAAAATCTTATAAAGTTATATATTTTATAAGATTTTAAAAAGTTGTAGTGTCTAACCAGTATAGTGTTAACACTTTTTGATATATTTAGGTATCTTCAAAATGGAGATATATGGAACAGATATACGTTCTTGAGGGGTGGTTCAAATGGGTCTATGTATGCAAGATGTTCAAGTTTAGGCATATTCAAGCTAAATTAATGATTGAGAATTCATTAGGAAAATAGTGATTATTAGGGAATAGTAAGTACGATAAAGACAATTCCACCCACTAAAGCTACAAGCATTATGAAGAAGCTTAACATACCTAGTTTCGCTTTTCTAGCTCGTTCTTTTTTTTCTATCTCATATTCTTCGTTAGGCATATTCACTCCATTTTTAATAAAATTCTAGCTT
>CAWAVD010000026.1:0-9902 GCA_963785375.1 Sulfurovaceae bacterium | reverse complement strand
TCCTGAGCCAAAACCGCGTAGTCTTTTTGTCCGGTTTTTATATCAGTTTAACAATGTTCTTATTTATGTATTAATTGCTGCGGGTCTGGTTACGGCAATATTGGGGCACTGGATTGATGCCGGTGTGATTATCGGCGTTGTCTTTGTTAATGCTATTATCGGTTTTGTGCAAGAGGGAAAGGCTGAAGATGCTTTAAAAGCGATACGGCAAATGCTTTCTCTTAATGCTATGGTTGTGCGTGACGGCAAACAAATATCCATTAAGGCAGAATTATTAGTTCCCGGAGATATCGTCTTTTTACAATCAGGAGACAAGGTTCCCGCAGATTTGAGACTTTTGAGAGTAAAAGGACTTCAAATTCAGGAAGCAGCACTGACAGGTGAATCTATTGCCATAGAAAAAACTATAGAGTCTGTCTCAGAGCAAAGTGTGATTGGCGATCGTAGATGTATGGCTTATTCCAGTACTCTTGTTACACATGGCCAAGGTCGTGGCATAGTTGTTAATACAGGTGCTGACACGGAGATAGGTCGCATTAGTAGACTGGTATCTGGAGTAGAGTCCGTAACGACACCTCTACTTTTGCGGATGGCTCAATTTGGCCGTTGGCTGACAATAGCGATATTGGTTCTTGCTATGATTACCTTTGTATTTGGTTTTTTTATCCGCTCTTATACCGCTACTGATATGTTTCTTGCTGCAGTAAGCCTTGCGGTAGCCGCTATTCCTGAGGGCTTACCCGCTATTATGACCATTACGCTTGCAATAGGTGTCCGGCGTATGGCTAAGCGCAATGCGATTATTCGAAAGTTACCGGCAGTTGAGACCCTGGGGGCCGTATCAGTGATCTGCTCAGATAAGACAGGAACGCTTACTCGTAATGAGATGACAGTGCGCACCATTGCTACAGCCAAAAACCAATTTGATCTATCAGGTACAGGATATAATCCTCATGGTTCGATATCGCTCTTGGGTAAAGACATTCTACCTGATGACCGACCTCTCTTACATGAACTCTCAAGGGCGACAATACTCTGTAATGATTCATCACTCGAGCAAAAAGATAATGAATGGTTTGTTCATGGAGATCCAATGGAAGGTGCCTTATTGGTTGCAGGCATAAAAGCTGGTTTAGATATTGAAACGGAAACCAAAAAGTATCCCCGCACAGACCTTATACCTTTTGAATCTGAACACCGATTTATGGCAACACTCCATCATAGTCACAGTGGTGAAGCTTTTATCTTTGTGAAAGGAGCACCTGAGCAGATATTAAAGATGTGTATTCTTCAGAGATCTCTTGATGGGGATGACGATTTAGACGAAGCGTATTGGCTAAAACGTATCGAAGAATTAGCAGCACAGGGACAACGTGTACTCGCTATAGCCATTAAACCAGTTGAGTCTGAAAAAGTGGATTTGTTATTTTCTGATGTAGAGAGCGATTTAATTATGCTAGGTATGTTTGGAATGATAGATCCACCTCGAGAGGAAGCTATTCATGCAGTAAAAACTTGTAAAAAAGCAGGTATTCATGTGAAGATGATCACAGGAGATCATGGTGCTACAGCTCTGGCGATCTCTCGCCAGCTTAAGCTTATCAATACAGATAATGTATTGACAGGAGAAGATATTGATATGATGAGTGAGGAGGAATTGAAGCAGCGTGTGCATGATGTTGATGTATATGCTCGTGTAAACCCTGAACATAAACTACTTTTAGTAAAACTTCTGCAAGAACAGGGCCTGATTGTTGCTATGACAGGGGATGGGGTAAATGATGCACCTGCTTTAAAGCGTGCTGATGTAGGTACAGCTATGGGATGCAATGGTACAGAAGCTGCCAAAGAAGCTGCTGAAATGGTTTTGGCTGATGACAACTTTGCTTCAATAATGCATTCAGTAGAAGAGGGACGAACAGTCTATGATAACCTAAAAAAGTCCATTGCTTTTATCTTGCCGACTAATGGAGGTGAGGCCTTGATTATTTTAGGAGCTATACTCCTTGGATTTGAACAACTTCCTTTGACACCGGTACAAATACTCTGGGTAAATATGATCACAGCAGTTACTCTTGCTCTTTCACTTGCATTTGAACCTCCTGAAAAGAATGTGATGAACCGTTCACCACGAAATACAGATGAGCCACTCCTTGGCTCTTATCTTATCTGGCGTGTTATCTTTGTTTCATTTATTCTGATGGGTGGGACAATCGGTCTTTTTCTTTGGGAAATGGCAGAACATGCCAGTATCGAGCATGCACGAACAGTTGCAGTCAATACTCTTGTTATGTTTGAAATTTTTTATCTGTTCAATTCACGATATCTAAAAGATTCAGTATTTAATTGGGAAGGATTCACTGGCAATAAGTATGTCATAATCGCTATTAGCATCCTGATCATATTTCAACTTGGATTTACTTATCTGTCCCCAATGCAGTCTATATTTGGCACGACAGCAATTGATCTTGGTATGTGGCTGAGAATTATACTTGTTTCATCTTCTGTATTTTTTCTTGTTGAAATTGAGAAATATATCGTACGGAATAAGGATAAGGACAAATAGTTAAAAACCAAAACCTTATAATCTAACATATTTTATAAGGTTTTCATCAGAAGGATGAGTTGACGTTACTTTGAGTTTTGTTCATTTTTTTCCACTAAAATTCTACGTTTAATAGTCTCAGCTTTAGAGGCTTGATCCCGCAATAATGGATTTGTTGATTTCTTATAAGAATTAACTATATTCTCACAAGTTTCTAGTGCATCCTGATAGCTTTTTAATTGAAATAGATAATTTGCCTTATTTACTAATGCTTTGGCAGCATACACTAGCATTTTATTATTGTTTGAAAATAATTGATATGTTTCATCACACGCATTAATTGCAGCAGGCAAATTGTTTCCAAAAACATAAATTCCTGATTTGTTTACCATTAAATCACCTAAGTCACGCAAAATTAATTCATTCTCTGATGAGCTAAATTTGTTTTTATGCTCATCTGTTAAATGAATGGCTGTATCATACACTTTCATATCAACAAGTGTTTGAATCTTGTTAAACATAGCCATCGAAACTTGAACCTGAATGTCTTCATCTTCTATATGCCCATATTTTGATATTACCATATCAAACGATTTTAATGCTTCCGGATAATTAAATTGTTTTTTATGCAGACTCCCTTTATCGACTAATGCCATTGCTACCTGTAGCATTACTGATACTTCTTCGGTATTACCATGTTCTTCAATGGTTTGCTTAAATAAATTTAGTGCATCTCCGTCTCTACCTTCTTTAGATGCCTTTAGTCCTTTATATATATTTGTAATTGTTTGGCCAGTAGGGATTTCTGGCAATTTTAAATCAGGCCAAAATCTCGGTGCCAAATCGTCAAATGTTTTTGTTAATATCCATGGTTCTATTTTTGCATTTCCATCTACAGTATGCATAAACATTGAAGCTTCATAGTAGGGCTGTCTATAAACAATTGTATTAAGTGCAGAACTAATTAATGTGGCAATATTATCTTGCTTCTTTGGATCAAACAAAGAATGGTGAGCAGAGAGTTTATTCCTGTATTCTACTATTTCTGGAATGATACCTTTACAATAACTGTTAGTGTATTGTTTTATTTTATTTTTAATATGCTTCTGATTCAAATCATCTTCTGTATAAGCATTTTTATTTACACAGTCAACAAAGCCAACAAGTCGTAGATAATTGATTACTGATATAGAGAACCAGTTGAACATATTCATCAAAAGATCCTGATGTTCTAAGCTAATCATTTGCAGGAAAGTGCCATCTGTTCTATATTTTTCAATTTCTAAATTTCTAACAGTATTCGCTAGATAATATAAGCCTTCTAGATTATATTTTAGCGCATGCATGTTTTTGATTGGGAAAGTATCTTTGTTGAATGTTATATTATCAATATTGTCTATGATAATATCTTCCTTGTTTTTTTTCATATTCTCTCCCCACATTAGAAGTAGGAATATTATAACAGAAAGTAAAAATCCATACTTCGTAAGCCACAAACATCCATGTTTATTATCTTACAAGTGACGACATAACCATCTCATCTGTTGGCTTAACATAGTTCAATGTTGTTTTGAACGAAGTGTGACCAACAAATTTAGCCATTATTTGAACGTTAATGCCTTTTGCAGCCATTTCTGTCAGCAATCCTTGTCTGAAGCTGTGTGACGTATAATTTTGCCCTAACGTGTCTTTTATGAACTTATTGACGATCCTAATATAACTTAGAGGATGCATTGAACTTTTTGGATGTCCAGCACGCTGTATTAGTTTATTCTCTTCATTTTCTTGTATATCCAGATGCAACAAATCTTTTTTAAAACCAGGGGATAAATATATTTTTCTCTGGGAGTTTGTCTTTTGTGTAAAAAGAGTAAATTCACCCTTTTCAAGTAATTGTCTAACATCTTTTACTAGAAGTGTTTGCAATTCATTTATTCTAGCTCCTGTGTAATACAAAAAGACAAAAGTTCTTAGTAGATTTTTCTTTGTATTTCGTCTTAGGTCGTCTCTACCTCTAGTGTAAATCATTAGCTGTTTGAACTCTTTTGAGTTTATGCTTTCTTTAATAGTTTTCATTATAAAACCTCCTATATAGAACATTTTATAACGTTTTCTATGGGAGGGTACATATTTATGGGCTGCAAACGTCGCTACAGCGAGAAACGTTATAAAATATGTTAGATTATAAGGTTTTGGTTTTTAATGATTAAACTTTGTGTTATGAAAGCTTTTAAAAGCCTTTTTTTAGGATATAAAATATAAATCTTACAACAATACGTACCACAAAATATATTATTAATTTTTTGTAACCCTATTGTGCTTATATTGTTATGAAATTGTTATGAATAAATTTTAGAATTAACACGTTAACGATCCAAAGAGGAAAGAATTTTTCATAATAATATTGTAATTAAATTGACACAATATTGTTACAGATAAATTTTTAACATTAAGTCATCAAAAAACTATAAAGGTTATATAATGAAAAAAATAATTCACATGAGTGTTATATGTGCAGGTGCAATTGCTTTAACTCTAACAGCAGTTAGTGCTAAAGACCATAAAGGTCACGGTAAAGGTCATGGTCATGCTTATGGTAAACTTAAAGATTTCACAAAGTTCAAACCACTGACAGAATCTGCAAACGCTGACAACTGGGATGTTTCTGCGCCATGGAAACTTCCAAAGGGTTACAAGCAAACTGTTGTTTCTGATGAAACAGATTTAAACATTTATGATGGCGGTCGTGATGACTGGCATGATATGAATGTAGTTAATGAAACTGGTCCTCAGGCAGGTCGTTTCATGTACCGTACACACGAACTGCGTCTTCCTGCTAGCTTACCTGAAGGTGGTGCTCTATCAGTTGTAGACCTAAAAACTGGTGAAACTAAACTACTAGGAAGTGACGAGAGCTGGAATGCTTTAGATGGTATTCGCTGGACGCCTTGGGGTACATTATTATTTGCAGAAGAAACTACTGGAGGTCGTTTATTTGAAGTAGTTCTAAATGACGACATGATGTCAATTGCTGAAGTTATTGATCGTCCACAGGTTGGTCGTATGGCTCACGAAGGTATCGATCTTGATTCAGACGGTAACGTATATATAGTTGACGAGCACCGTGGTCGTACAAGTGGTTGTGATGGTGTTGTACCTTGTGGTGGTGGTGTTTACAAGTTCGTACCAGATACTTTCGGTGATCTTTCATCGGGTGAGCTATTCGTATTAAAAGTAAATGGTGCAGATGGTGTTGGTTCTGCTGAATGGGCTGGTCCAATCGATCCATTAAATGCACGTACTTCAGGAACTGAATTCGGTGGTCAAAGCTACCAGCGTCCAGAAGATCTAGAACTCATCGGTGACACACTATATATAGCAATCACTGAAGGTCCTCGTGATGCACAAACTGAAACTGATCCAGCTGAGGATAACTTTGGGCAGCTGGAATTCAAGAGCGAGTTATACGAAGGTCGTGTAATTGCACTGAATATGAAGACTATGCAGGTAAGCAACTTTGTTAAGCCAGGCGTTAACGTACCAGTAGAAATTGGTAAACCAGGTGATGAAGGTCATCAAACTGGTTTCGACAGTGTTGATAACCTTGCTGAAGCACCAAACGGTGACCTGATCATGATCGAAGATAACAAGCCATCTGATATCTGGTTCGCATCTACTACGAAAGTAAACGAGTATGGCGCATCTGAGAAAGTTGAGCTATTTGCTTCTCTAACTGACCCAGGTGCAGAAGGTACTGGTATCTACTTCAGTCCAACTGACCCTAACACATTATATGTAAACATCCAGCATTCTGAGGCAGAGGATGGTGACGGTACTTGGGCGATCACTAAAAAATAAGTTCTTATAACTTAATTTTCATTATAAAGAAGTGGGCTTTGTCCCACTTCTTTTAATTAATTTTCCTCATATTCAAATAATCCTCTAAAATAAATATCTTCATTTCTTATAAAAATTAAAGTGACAAAAAAATCAATATGATTTATTTACAATAAAGTAGATTTGAAAATAGGCTTAATCTATGGTCATCTTGCTAGGGAGAACCTTATAAAATATATAACTTTATAAGGACTTCTACACTGCTATAAAATATGTTAGATTATAAGGTTTTCTAAAAAGAACACAATAAAATTAAATGGATAAAAAAGCAGTCACCCTCCCTACTTCTTCCATTTTGAAAATCTTTTTTGTCCGTCAATTTAAAATAGACCTTATTTATCTTCCTCTTTTTCTTACACTTAAATGACTCCATAAAATATGTTACACTTTTGTTACCCTTTGAAGCTAGAATACATTTGGATAGTTGTCTAAAAAAGGATAATAAATGGGCATTAAAAAATTGATAGAAAGTATAGAATCTACTTTAGGATTAAAAAATTTAAAGCAAGAAAATAAAAAAAAATCTCTAAAATCACTTATGGAAAAACTAAATAAAAGACAAAAAAGCATTGCAGAATCACTAGAATCATCACCCAAAAATAAAGAATTAAAAGAGGAACTTCAAATCATCTCTTTACTCATAAAAAAAGGGAAGCAGCAACTAGCTAAACTCTCCTCATAAAATGGATGCCTTCTCATATCTCAAAAGCCATTTAAGTAAAAATAGTGATGTGACGGTTGTTACAATGCTGACAAAGATGTAAAAAATAGAGAGAAATTGACTAAGTTCTATTACTGCTGTTGCTAAAGAGTATGGTGTCGAAGGAAACTATGTAGATGGTGCAAATATTGCAGGATTCAAAAAAAGTTGCTGATGTAATGATTGCTGAGGGAATATAGCATTATTTAGCTGCTTCACTGGTAACCTAGACATGCTATAATAAAAATATGTTTGATTGTATGTAAAATTTAACATCAGGGGAAAAAGTGAAAGAGATAGAAAAAAAATACCTTCTTAGCGATTCCATACTCTCACTTATAAATGAGCAGGATCTACAACGACACAAGATCACTCAATTTTATACAATCATTACACCCTTTAAGGATGTACGCTATAGACAAATGGATGATCGCTATTTTAAGACCATTAAGCATGGCACCGGTGCTTCAAGAGATGAAGAAGAAGTAGAGATATCTGCACAAAAATTTCAAAAAAAGTTTGAAGATCGCATCAAAGACCCTATACGAAAAAACCGATATGTGTTTCACTTCGAAGGGAAAGAGTATTCTATAGACGTGTTCAAAAAAGACTTCAAAGGTCTCTTTATACTTGAAATTGAATTTCCAAGTATGGAAGATTTTGAACAGTTCAAACTGCCTCCGATACTCGAAGCACATGTCATCAAGGATGTGAGCTTTGATGAATCGTTCAAAAACAAGAACATGGTTTTACATGGCAGACCTCAAACGGCTTATGATTTGGATGCTATTTTCATAGAACTTGACACAAAAGACATCGATGAACTAGATGCCTATTTCATCCCAAATCCCTCTCCCATCGATGCACTGCGGGTCATCTTGTACAAATATTCACTGCCTATACTCTTCTATAAAGAACGTATCCTCCTACATGATGATGCAGAAGACCTGCATCAGTTCAGAGTCAATATCAGAAAATCCAGAGCTTTTTTAAAAGAGTTTGATTTCCTCTTTCCTGAAGAGCATTACAGCTATTTCTATGAAAACCTGGAAAAATTTGCAACACAAACAAACCAAAAACGTGATCTCGATGTCATTAAAGAGAGTTTAGTACAACTGGGTGAAGATCACGATATGATACAGGAAGACATTAAACAACAACAGGAGTATGAACAGAAAAACATACAAGAGATGTTAAAGAGCAAAACATTTGAAGATTTCTTTCTGGCTTATCAAAATGCATTAAAAAAAGAAACACTTCTTACTTCTGGCAATAACCAAGATGCCATAGAGCATATAGCCAAACAGGTCATCAAAAAGCTACACCTCAAGATCGTCAAAAAGATAGATGCTTTAGAAAAAGATTTTGATGACAAAAAACTCCACAAGATCAGAATCTCACTTAAAAAACTTCGTTATCTACTTGCGGAATTTCAACATATCTTTGGTGACAAAAAGATCGGAAAGATAATAGAAAAAGGTAAAACACTGCAGACTTTACTGGGAGATTTCAACGACACGGCCAATCAGAAAATACTTCTACATAACTATTTTGAATCCAATAAAAAGAATATCTCCGACAGTGAAGAACTTGAACATAGCCTACTGGGCAAAACATCAAAAACCCAAAAAAAATTGATGAGACAAGCCAAGAAAAAACTCCATAAGTTTAAAGAGCAGGCCTTCACTCTCTAAGCTATTTAATAATTAAGTACTTTAGATAAATTATGTTAATCAATATAACGAGACTTCCTTGGAAGCGAAGAAACCTTATAAGGCTATATATTTTATTAAGTTTTATAGAAATGTTGCAAGTGATGAGTAGGAGATACTTTTTTTATTCAATAACTGAATTCTCAATAGTTGCAACCTCATGCCCTTACTCTATCAGTTGTTCAAAGATTGGTATGAGTTTTGCCCCTCTATCGGTTATTGTATACCCAACTTTGGGTGACACTACTGGATACACTTTTCTGCTTATGGGCTTGTTTTTGCAAGATCTCTATTGGGTTTGGGTCAGCATCTTTTGAATGATATTCCCCAGCTTCTTTCTCATCTCTCCATATCGGAGCGTTTTATCTTGAAGATGCCATAAGATCATTCCTTTCCAGTAGCCACACTCCCATAAACTTCTTACTTCCTGTTACCAAAGTATGATATACTAAAGAGTGTTTATATTATGTGGTCATGTAGTAAATGATCTGGTTAAAAAATTAATTGAAGGAGCCACCTATGGCAAAAGTTCTTAAGAAAAAAGCGGTAAAAGCAGTAGCAAAAAAAGTAACTAAAAAAGCAGTAGCAAAAAAAGTAGTTGCAAAGAAAAACAAAAAAACAGTAGCAAAAAAAGTAACGAAAGTAGTTTTAAAGAAAAAACCTACAACTAAAAAAGTTGCAAAAAAAGTTGCAAAAAAAGCGGTTAAAAAAGCGTAGTACCCTACAGAGATAGAAGATTTCTATCTCTTCTCTGCATCCAAAAATATATTATAGTTCATATGGCATGTTTCCCTTATTTATATATCTAGAGGTATATGCTAGTTCATATCCAGTTTGCTCAATGGTGGCTGATGCGCATTGATCTTTGCTAATTATCCTTGTGGTCGAACAGTCCTGCCATCTTCTTCTTTCTTTTTCTTTAAGTTTTACCGTTTATCTGTTTTGGCTTGGTTTTTTTAGAGGTGCCCACAATAGAATTATTACTCTAAAATCTTTGATTATTTTATTAATGTATAGTTTGTTAGAAAACGTTATAAAATATATAACT
>CAWAVD010000025.1:0-19773 GCA_963785375.1 Sulfurovaceae bacterium | reverse complement strand
GTACGATAAAAGAACTTATAGCTAAAAAGAAATATGTTGTTACACTCTCAGCAAGACAAAGCTATACAGCGTTAGGTTTTGAGGATGATGAGGTATTGGCAGTGATAAGTGGATTAAAGTCTAGAGATCTTTATAAGTCTATGACAAACTATAATAATCATTTACTGTGGCATGATGTATATCATAGTAGTTATAAAGGTATTGATTTATATATTAAACTTCAAGTGAAAGAAGATGCAATAATCATATCGTTTAAGGAGAGAACATGAAACGATGTCCTATCTGTGATGGAGTATTGAAAAGAGAAGATAAAACAGTAATTTACAGTTATAAAGATCATACTAAAGAGTTTATACAAAGTGGAGATTACTGTATGGAATGCAATGAGGGCTTTTTATCTCCTAAAGATTTAAAAGTTTCGCAAAAAGCTATTGCTGATTTTAAAAGAGAAGTTGATCATCTTTTGACTACTGATGAAGTAAGAGCCATTCGTAAGAAACTCAAACTTACACAAGAAAAAGCTTCATCTTTATTTGGTGGTGGTGTCAGAGCATTTCACAAATATGAAACAGGTGAAAATGCCCAAAGTAAACCTTTAGATATTCTATTGAAACTGATAGATAATGGAAAATTATCTATGGATGATATTAAGGCAGTAAGTTAAGTCAACTTAGTATAAATCCATTTAAAACATGTCAATTTGACACTTTTTTATATGCATCTTTAAAAATCTTTTATACTTCTCTTTATTGGGCAGGAGAAGAGATGAAAAGTATAAAAGAATTGCATAAAGATGATAAGCCTAGAGAGAAACTAGTAGCTAAAGGTGTAGAGTCTCTTAAAAATGATGAATTGCTGGCTATATTGCTTGGTTCTGGTGTACAGGGTAAAGATGTCCGGAAGTTGGCTAAAGAGATCATCTCTATGTTAGATAGTGATTTTGAGACTTTGTCGCTTGCTAAACTTTGTGACATTCATGGCTTAGGGTTAGCCAAAGCATCACAGATATTGGCCTCTATAGAATTAAGCAAACGCTACCTCATACAAAATAATAAGCGTATCACTTCTGCAGAGGATGTGTATAACGAACTCAAATCTTTTAGTACCAAATCCCAAGAACATTTCCTTGTAATTACTCTCGACGGGGCTTCCCACATCATCAATACAAGAACAGTCTTTATAGGTACACTCAATCAAAGTCTGGTCCATCCAAGAGAAGTATACGCAGATGCCATAGCAGATAGAGCGGCAGGGATCATCATAGCCCATAACCATCCATCCGGGACATTGGAAGCGAGTAGGGCAGATGTGCAGGTTACCCAAAGGCTTAAAGAAGTTTCTAAATTGGTTGGCATAGAATTGCTTGACCATGTCATCTTGGCTAAAGATGGATATTATAGTTTTTCTGATGAAGGGCTGTTATGAGACATTTAGAGTAAAACCACAGGGCTTATCCGGTCTAAATAATTAATTACATCATGAATAGTTAAATTTAATATATTAACTTAATCAGTATTTTATATTATATATAACTATAAATAATACTTAAAGTAATCTTAGGTATACTCCGCCGCATAAAAAATTCTAAAAGGCATCTTTTCAGACTATGAAACAACTAATAAATAAGCCTTTTAAACTATGGATAGGTATGCTTTTATCCACTGCACACCTTCTTCAAGCATCTCCCATTATCAAACAAGTAGAAGACATTACTCGATATGAAGAACAAAAAAAGATCTATGAAGAACAAACTAAAGCGCGTCAAACTGCAGAAGCTATCTATACAGAATTAACACCTATCCCTTTATCTCAAGACAATAATACATCACAAGCCTGTATCCAAATTGAAAGTATAGATACGGAAAATATTACACTGATCGATAAAGATGTCTTGGATGTACTTAAAAAACCTTATCTTCATAGATGTGATTCGATGCATGACATCAATACACTGGTGAAGAAAATAAATAATATCTATATAGAAAAAGCATATGTCACTTCTAGGGCGTATATTAAACCTCAGGATCTGTCAAAAGGGCACTTGGTGATCGTTGCGATGGAAGGGAAAGTAGAATCAGTAAGCGGGAAAAATATTTCCACAGCGTTGGTTTTCCCTTTTATAAAAAATGAAGCGCTCAATCTACGAGATTTGGAAATGGGTCTGGAACAGCTAAATCGTTTACAGTCTGTACAGGCAACCATGAGTATAAATCCGGGAAATGAAGAAGGTTTTTCACAAATAGGTATCACGGGTAAAAAGATAGGGTCTGTAATACATGGTTCACTAGGAGTCAATAACTATGGAACAGAGAAATCAGGAAAGTATCAATTCAGTGGCTCTGTTGGATGGGATGATCCTTTAGGAATCAATGATCTATTGACACTGAATCTGAATACTACAGATAAACAAGATAATGAGAATAATTCACTGGGCAATAGCATTAGTTATGGATTACCTATAGGCAGAGCGTATTTGGAACTCAGCTATTCCAAGTTTGATTATGATCAAATTGTGAATGGGCTTAATGTCGATTATCAGTCAAGTGGTGAGAATGAAACATTTCAAATAAAATCAGAGTATAAACTTTTCCATACCAAACAGCAAAAAGGGAAGTTCGATCTCTCTTTGTTACATAAAAAGAATGATAATTATCTGGCAGATGTATATTTAGATACCTCAAGTAATACATTAACGATTTTACAGTTTTCTTATACGCACAATTACAGTGGCTCTACATGGGATGGGTATGCTACGCTTCGCTACAATCGTGGTCTGGACTGGTTTGGTGCCAAAACAGGTTCTTTGGCAGACACTACTTTTGATAAATATACTTTAGACCTTAGTTATAACAAACGAATAAATAGCGAAGGCATACCTGCATTCTATAATTTTTCTTTCTATGGACAATATGCCGAACAAGGCATTGTCGGTTCCGAACAAATTGGAATTGGTGGTCCATACAGTGTAAGAGGGTTTGAGAATGAGAGTCAAATTTCTGGAAACAAAGGTTTTTATATACGCAATGAACTGGCGTTTAGTCAGCCATATACAAACGGTACCATCAGTCCTTATTTAGCATTGGATTATGGTGTAGTGAGTAGAAATGAGGAAAGTTATGGCGGTCATATCGTAGGTATTGCTTTTGGTTGCAGGTTTAATTTTCATCATTGGTCTTTAGATCTGTCTCAATCCCTCCCTGTTATAGACTCTAATAGAATAACCTATACACCCAATGGCGATGAAGTGCGTAAAACAAATAATGGTTTGAGCGGATTCAGTCTCTCTTATAGATTTTAAAAGGAAAAACATATGCATACAATAAAACCAAACCTATTGAAACAACTTCTTTCACTATTCGTTTCCTTTCTTTTTATATCTCAGCCTATGATGGCAGCAGAAATAATAGTTGACCATACACGTGCAGATCAACATACTTCTGTAGACAGTGCAGCCAATGGTACTCCTGTAGTAAACATCGCAAGACCAAATACAAATGGTGTATCTCATAATACATATATACAATTTAACGTACCCACACAAGGAACGATACTCAACAATTCAGGGCAAGAGGTAAACACACAATTAGCAGGATACATTTATGGGAATGAGAATGTACGTGATGGTTCTGCTTCACTCATACTCAATGAAGTCTCAGGAACCAATAGGTCTCATCTTAATGGATATCTGGAAGTTGCAGGAGAAAGTGCAGATGTCATCGTAGCAAATCCTAATGGAGTCACGGTCAATGGAGCAGGATTTATAAATATCCCTAAAGCTACACTGACTACAGGGAAAGTAAGTTTTAATGGTGATCGACCCATTTTTGACATAGAAGGTGGAGATATTTTCATAGATGGCAAAGGGTTGGATGCCAGAGATACTTCAAGTCTGGAACTTTATACACAAGCGATCAAACTCAATGCTAAATTGTATGCGAATGACTTACAGGTTGTGACAGGATCAAATCATATAGATACGGATGGTACAGTCACAAGTACTGACAGCGCAGATAAAGAAAGACCTAAGTTCAGTATAGACTCGACAGCACTTGGAGGTATTTATGCCAATGCCATCTCTCTTGTGGGTACACAAAAAGGAGTAGGGGTCAATCTCCCCTCAGAGATGTTGGTACAAGACAGATTGGAGATATCTGCTGATGGTCAGATCATCTTGGGTAAAGTCTCTGTACGAAACAAAGCAAAGATTCTCTCAACCAGCAGTTCCATAGAGATCAATGAAGGGGTACACGCTCAAACTCTTGATCTTCAAGCTTTGACCGATATCAGCCTACATGGAAATACTGGTGCAAGCTCTAATCTTACTCTCCTTGGAAATAGTCTCTATAACGAGGGGCTTATCGCTGCAGGGGTTAACGCGGACTTCACTCAGGCACAAGATGGTTTTCTCAACTTAGGATTTACACAAAGTATCAACAACGAAGGTGTGCTCTATGGTTTAAATGGCACTACGATAGATACAAATAGTTTTATCAATGCTGATCAGTCAGAAGTAATTACTCAAACACTGGTGATCCATGCTGTAGAGACACTACAGAATGAGGGAGAATTGAGAGCAAATCTTACAACGTTAAATACCCAAACACTTGGTAATACAGGACTGATCCATGCGAATGATGTTATGCGTATCACTGCTGAGAACTTTGACAATAGTCAGGGGACGGTAGAAGGTTTAGACATCGTGACACTAAACATCGAAAACGGGTTTTTGAACAACAACGGGTTACTTTTTTCTGATAATGTACTTACACTTACAACAAGCACGTTGAGTAACACAGACGGAAGCATACAAGCCAATGAGACTTTGACATTACGTGCTTCAGGAGATATAGATAATACAAGAGGAACGCTCCACTCTGGTACAGGGACAACGGTTACTGCACAGAGACTTAACAATGAAGAAGGATTTATCGGTTCGATCAAAGCAGTCTTACTGGATCTCTTTGATCTCAATGGAGATAACGGAAGTATCTCAGGCGAGGGTGTAACTATCCAGACTTCAAACATTCAGAGTAATAATGCAACTATTCTCTCTTCAGATGGATTAACCATAGCGTCAAGAGGAGATGTGACACTTACAAACTCTGCAATGCTGGCAAATAGCGAGTTGAATCTCATAGCCAAAGAGACTACTCTGAATGGAAGTACACTTTATTCTGCTCATGACTCTGTCAATATAAGCAGTACTGCACTGCAAGCACAAAATGTATACCTGGAAGCTAACCAATTACTTAATCTTAATGCTTCTGAACATGTAAATATTTTAGATTCTACTATGAAAGGGAACTCTGTGCATGTAAGTACAGTTCAGGATGTCACAGTAAATAATGCAAATATTGTGGCTGGTGATGACTTAAGTATAAATGCACAAACACTGAATCTCAACAACGCTTTGTTATTTGCGCAGGATACAGGAACTATCAATACTGGTATAGTTAACAATAGTGATAGCGTAGTGTCTGCTACACAGATGCATATCAATACTACAACGTTTAACAATGCAAATAACCATTTGTATTCAGGTGGCGGTACCTTGAATATCACAACAACAGGTACCCTAAACAATAACAATGGTTTGATCTCTGCAAATGGTAACCTTGTACTTGATGCAGAGAGCTTAGACAACCGTAATGGAGATTTGGAAGCAGGGAATACTTTAGATGTTACAGGAAATAATGTACAGATAGATGGATCACGGTTCTTTGCAGGAGATCACTTAGACGTGATTTCAAACATTTCAAACATTGATGCCAATACAAAGTTTCTTTCATCCAACTCTATGGATCTGTATTTTGCAGAAAATTTGATACACCATGGAGAGATACTTGCCAATGGTAGGGCAAATATCACCGTCCGTGGTGATCTCAATAACGAGAGTAGACATCACGGCCAACAACGCATTAAACATTGTTGCCAATACACTTAATAATAATGGTAACAACACTAGTGCAAGTATAAGAGGAGGATACCTTTCAACTTTTATGCTAAATGGAGATCTTAATAATTATGGTTTCCTTACTTCTTCAGGGAACTTAGAGATCACAGCTGCAGAGATCTACAACTATGCAGGGATAGCCGCTGGATCTGATCTCACATTAAACAGTACAGATCTTTATAACTATCATACATTAGTCTCGGGTGCAGACATGCATTTATATATTTCTAATGTACTAAGAAACAATGAAGATGCAGATATCTATGCAGGTAATAATTTGATCATTGCCAGAGATGATACTGGGGAGAAGAGCAATAAAGTAGAGAATATTTCTGCCAGGATTGAATCCCAAGGTGATATGCGTATTTTAGCTACGGAGATTTTTAATATTTCAGCTACGGAGATCACGACTACTTTGCAAGAAGTGAATAGCGTGATTGATATAACATGTGGTGATTGGGGAAGTTTTTCCTGTCCAGACAGAAATATTGCTTTAGATATAGACCTTATGAAGATCAAGGCGGAAATCATACAAGAATATGCAGATAATGGTGTGATGTTAAGTGAGAGTGAACTACAGGTATTACTTACAGAACAAATGATCAAAGAAGACAGACAAGCCTATATTTTAAATATGTATAAAGATACTAAAACGACATCCGATACATTGTATTTTTATGAACTTACTGCATCACTTGATAGTAATGAAATGATCGTAAAAAGAACAAAGCCACACAAGAAAGAAGAGTTTAGAAAAGTTGACTATACGGTTACCAAAGAGATAGTAGATGCAACTTCATTGGCTAACCATAAAGAGGGACAAATTATTTCTGGACATAACCTTGCATTAGAGGCAGATACCATTACAAATAAAACCAGTCTTATTGCAGCCAGTAACGATATGGATTTAAGAGGTGATCTGGCCAATATAGGTGTAGGCAGTACAGAGTCTCTAGCAACAACTATTAATTATTCGTGGAAACGGAAAAGTGATGGAGGTCTGGGGCAGTTACCTATTTCTAAATTTGAAATACGTGATATAGATGGTGTCTCTTCTCAAATTCTGGCAGGAGGAACACTGACTGGAAACTTTGGTGTTTTACAAAATGGGATGGAAGCAGATACTTCTGTATCTATTGATCCTAATGCTCCCACTATTTCCACAAGTACTCAAACTACGGATGAGACACAGCAAAATACAACAAACATAGATACCAACTTTAATACACCTAATGTTGATCAGGATGCAATTGAAAGTACTTCTTTAGCACTTACTCCGCAAGTTTACGATCCTGGTACAGAAGCTATCACTCTGCCAAATGATCCTTATGGACTTTTTGTCACTTCAGAAGATCCGGATGGTCCACTTATAGAGGCTAATCCCGAGTACACTAACTATAATAACTTTGTAAGTTCTGATTATTTGTTGGATCGTTTGGGGTATGATGGCTCAAGCCAGATGAGACGTTTGGGTGATGCGATGTATGAGACTCAGCTCATTCGTGATGCGATCATAGCAATGACAGGACAACGTTACATCGGTACCGCACAAAATGACAATGAGCAATATACTAACCTGATGAATGCAGGTGTAAACTACGCACGAGAGGTGGGACTGGAACTAGGTGTTCCTCCAACATCTTTACAACTGAAAAATCTCAAGGAAGATTTGGTCTGGATGGAAGAGAAGAGTGTTCAAGGTAAACAAGTTTTGGTGCCAGTGCTTTACCTGGCTAATGAGTACAACAATCCAGCAGGTGCAAATCTTGCGGCCAACCGTATGAAATTAACGGTAGATGGACATTTAAACAATAGCGGTGACATACAAAGCAGACAAGATATGACACTTCGTACAGGTACACTCACGAATGCCAGAGGAAACATAGGAGCAGGGGCAAACATGTATGTATCTGCTGTTGGAGACATTCAAAACCTCTCGGGTAGCATTAAAGGCGGTTCTGTTGTGCTTAACAGTACAGAGGGAAACATCGTCAACAAAACTGTAAGTAAAGGGCTAGACTTACAACATAGTGTAGGAATAGAACACTACACGCTCATAGATAAAACAGCAAGCATCGAAGCCACAAAAGGCAGTCTTGTACTTGAGTCAGCTAAGAATATAGACAATATAAGTGCCGAACTCACGTCTAAAGGAGCGATGGTACTCAAAGCCAAAGAGGACATCAATCTCAAAACGCTTAAAGATGAAAAAAGTTATGACTATACATTGAGTAACGGATATGCCAAAGGTGAAAGTGTTGAACATGTACAAAGTAGCATTAAAGCAGGAAAACAACTCTCCCTTCAGAGTGGTAAAGACACAAATTTGGAAGCTGTAAACATAAAAGCTAAAGATGTATTCATAGATGCAAAAGGTAAGACAAATGTTACAGCAGTAGTAGACAGTAAGTATGTTGAAAGTCACTATGAAATGATGGATTCCTCTCAAGCTCTTCCACTACAGATATGCATTTAGAGCAATCAGTTAAAAGTACCAATATAGAGACAGGAAATCTTGTTGTAGAAGGTCATAATGGAGTAAGCTTGGAGTCTATAGTAGCCGACGCTTCATCTTCGGTTCAAATCACTTCAAAAGAAGGAGATGTAGACTTTAAAGCCAAAGCCTATACCAATGCCGAATATCATGAAGAGAGTAGTTCAAGCTTGGGTGGACTGTTTAGTGAACGTTCTGTAGATGCTATCAGTGATACATTGCTTTCCAATGCTTCAACTAAAGCAGAAAATAACATTATAGTGGACGGAAAGAATGTGAATCTAGTGGCTACTGACTTAGAAACAAACAGTGGAGGCATTAAACTTTCTGCTACTGAAAATGTAAATATAGTTTCAGGGATGGAAGCACGAAGTGAGGAGCATATTAGGGAAAAAAGTGGACTAAGTTTGGGGTACAGTAGTGGAAGAGTTACTTTTGCTGAAGAAACTACAGATAGCACACAAACTACAAGCTATACAAACAAAGCCTCTACTATCAAAACAAATACTCTTCTCATAGAAAGTGGACAAGATACCAATGTCATTGCTTCAGATATTACTTCAGGAGTCATGAGAGTAGATGCAGCAAGAGACTTTAATGTTCTAAGTGATAAAGATATCACATTAAATAATGAAGAGCACTCCAAAAAAGAGATAGGGGTGGAATTTACCCTTACTTCTAAAGAATCATCGGTATTTGCAGGGTATTGGGAAGATAAAAATACACAAAGCAGTACAGAAAATCAAATTGCAAGCTCAAACATCGCTGTAGGAACGTTAGACGTAAACTCACAAAGTACGAATGTAACAGGTTCAAATATAGCAGGAGAAGATATCACTATCAATTCGGAAAATATCCGTATACTTTCAGATAAGACAAACAGCAATACAGATGCTTATACCAAATCAATCAAAGCAGGTGTAGAAGTAGGTGTAAGACAAAACCTCTCAACAGCAGTAGATGCCATAGTTGAGGTAGGTGATGCACAAAGTGCTTCTGCAGTCGTAGCCAGAAGCTTACAGGCATATGACGCAGTCCAATCATTCGCAGAACAACCTGTAAAAGCAGGCGTTACAGCACTCTATGAAGAGAGTAGCACTGACTCACATAGTGCAAATAGTCAGGTCGTAAGTTCAAGTGTCACTGCTACAAATTCTCTTACGATAAACGCAAGTAGATGAACTGGAAATAGCAGGAAGTGATGTAGGGTCTGCCAATACACTTACTATTGAATGCAAATACCATTAACATCCATGCAAGTCAAGGAACTTATACGACAGAAACTTCAAGTGAAACAAAAAACACAAATGTAGGACTTTACGGGACCAACACAGGACAAGCTACAGTTAGCTATCAGGAAAATGAGATGACCACAGAGGGAACCTACCAACGAAACAGTCAACTCTATGCAGGAGGTACAGCAAGCATCACCTCTATTGGAGACACTACATTGAGTGGAGTAAATATAGATGCGAAAGATCTGGCATTAAATGTAGGAAAAGATCTGCATATGGAAAGCCTACAAGATACCCAAACTATAGATGGTAGTAGTAGAGGTGGAAGTATCTCTGGTAATGTTCTAACGGGTACACCTACAGGTGCATCAGCCAATGCAGGAGAAACCTCCGGAGAAAGAGCATGGGTAAGTCAAACAACGGGTATCAATGGAAGTGAAAGCATTACAGTAAATGTAGGCGATACGACTACTCTTACAGGAGCCAGTATCACTAACCAAAATGCACAAGGTATAGAACAAAATAATCTGGAACTAAATACACAACACTTGGTAGCTTCTGACATTAAAGATATCGATACCTACGATGCAACTACAACTGGTGTAGGTCTAAATAATGGTGAGGGTAATACGCCAAAATTAAACTCAGTAGAGTACACTAATAACACAACAGATAAAGAACAGATCACAAGAGCGACCATTGGAAGTGGAACTATAAATGCTGGGAGTACCACAGGAACAGTAAACCGAGACATATCTAATAGTCAAGAGATCACAAAAGATGAAGAATCAAATACAGAGTTGTATGGAAGTGATAGAACCTTGGCACTTTTAGACAATCCAAATGCAGCTATAACAAATCTTGGAAATAAACTTAGAGATGTAGGATTGGTGGCACTTAATGAGATACGTTCAAACCTCCCAACAGGAGAAGGTAAAAAAGATAAAGAAGGAAACCCTATAAGAGAAGATGGTACTAAGAAAAATATTTTAGAAAATTTTATAGATGTGACACTCGGTAAAGGACTCGATATATTAGGAGATAAAAGTAATGGAATTGTGCCAAGTGTAGGAAATGAGGGCGGATATATTACACAAATAGCCTCACAGTTGACAGGTGATAACCGAAATCAAATCATTGTTAAAGATGAAAGTAAATTGCAAGCCTTAGGATTGACTGAAAGAGACTCTGATAATCCATCTAAAGATTGGGATTATGAGCAATATACTACTGATAAAGGAGAGGTGGCATATAGAACAAATCCAAATAAAGCAGTACGTATTGATGAAGATTCCTCCAACAATGATATGGATGCCTATAAAATTAAGATCACATCAGAAGATATACAAAAATTAGGACTTCATCATGTGTTTACAAATGGTATGGCTAACAGCAATGATGAAGCTATCAACAATCAACAATCACAACAGGGCAATGCAGATGCTATACTCAACTTTAATCCAAGTCATGGAGGAGTCGCAGATATGATACAAAATATACAAGACGATATTGCTGTTATCTTTAGGCATTGGAAATTTAGGTACGGGAAGTGCACGCCAAACAGGTGAAATTATCAATCAAATTGTACAGTTAAATGTTGGAACAGCAGTAGCATCAGCACACTCACAAGGTACACTAATGACACAAAATGGTTTAGATATCTACCAAGCAGAATTGGCTGATTCAGTACAGAATAATTCCGATGCTAAATTTTTAGTACAATATTCAGGTTCACCAGTTGGTGGGGAAAAAGGTGGAGACTTGGTAAAGGATATTTATGGAAATAGAGCTAATGATAAAGATTTTGATATAAATAATGTCTATCGTTCTCATACTAACCCTGGTGACCCAATCTCTGTTTTTCTTGGAGGTAACCCAGCAGGTGTCAATAACCAAGAGAGTTATATGGAAAACTTCACTTATGCTATCATGAGAGGTGTACCGACTATCGCTAATGGTACAGGTAAAAAAGATAAAGATGGAAATTACGTTAAAGACCCCTCTCCACATTCAGGCTACCCTTGTGTTATTGGGTGCGGGGATAATATGTATACACCTGATATTAGAAATTATAGTACCACTAAGAAAAATGGAGGAGAAACACGTTTGAAAGATTTTTACAATGAAATAAAAGTAGATGCATCACGGGCAAACTATGGTGAAAATTCTAATACCCAATCTATTGAATTAAAAGGGAATACTCATGTCAAAAATTAATTTTATATTATTTCTATCTCTAACTTTTATGTTTAATAGCTGCAGTTCAGATACTTATGATGGTATAAGGTCTGGTATGGCTGGTAATGAGCCACCTAGGTTTTTTCATTTTTCTACACCTTATGATGCAAGTCATTATATGTTTCATCAAAAAGATTTTGATGTATTAATGCCTCAAGTCAAAAAAAATGACTGGATTGAAATGGAGGGATGGGATGGACTTTTTATTAATGGTGGAGATAATGGATTTGCTGTAGGGTTAGACCAAAAAGTATCTACAAATAAAGGAGGCTGGTTATCTTATCATATATCTGTTTCAAGTTCTATAGGAAAATATACAGAGGAAGATAAACAATTAGAGCTAGCTAATAATGATTATTTTAAAAATAAATATAAAAAAAGAGTTCATGACTTTGGCTATGGCCATAAAGAAACTTCTAGAATCAATGTACATGTAAATAATTTTGGAAAAGAGAACTATCCATGTTTTGTATCGGAGATCTATGATGAAACTAGAAATAAATCTGGGGGAAAAGTAGTAAAAAATAAAGTACTATACAGATGTTACAAATTTAATCCATCACGTACCAAATCTAAAAGTGTAAGCATTACTCTTACCTACACGAAAGCTCCAAATCTTCCAGACTAAATATAAAAACCTGGCAAAACAATACACTTACAAAGATCTCCAAAAAAGAGCAAAAAGAACACTGGATAGTCTTTATATCAAAGATGGGTGGTAGAAGTGAATAAATTAGACAGGAGGATGTAAGAGAGATATGTAGATAGTTATGGGGATGGCTATGGATATATTTGGGTTTTAAAGGTTAGAGGGTTGATGAAACAGATTGCACAGCAGTATATCTAAATGGATTATTGGCTGGTCTTGTCCTGTAGTATGTTTATTTGAAATATTATTAAAAAAAAGGTAATAAATGTCGTTAAATAAATGTAAAAAATTAGTGTTTTTCGTACTGTTTGCTATGCTATTGATTGGGTGTGGTTCGTCTAATATACAATTTCAAGGAAAGACAGCTTCAGACAGATTAATTAAAAGGGACACAATTACAAATATAAAGTATCTAACGAAGATAGATGGTTGCAATAATTTCGATAGAGTGGAAACTTCTATTGTAAGCTTCGATAAAGAGAAGCAAATATCAAAAGAGATATGGAAAGTGTATGGCTGTAATAAGAAGTTTGAGTTTGATATTAGATACCAAAATGACCCCAAAGGTGGTACCTTTATAGGTGTTTCAAAAAGGAGCAGCTGAAAAGCTGGAAAAGACTTAGGCTTTGGATGAAGAAGGTAGTTATATCGATGTGATCACTCAGCTTACAGTTATGAATGTTGTACAGTTGGCTCAATAAAGAATTACTTTAGTTCTTTGTGTCATCAGATAGGTTGACGCGATATATACCCCTGATAAAGGGGGTATTGTATGACTCAACAGGGAAGTTTTTATGCAACCTCAAATTTTTCAATCTCTTCGAGAGACTCTTTCTTTTTTATACTTACTTTGTATAGATCAAATTGATTTTGAATATTTAGCCATAGTTGTGGGGTTGTACCGAAATACTTACTAAGTTTGAGTGCCATTTCTGTTGTAATACCTCGTTTTTCATTGACAAGCTCATTTATAGCACGAAATGAAGTATGCAGTGACTTTGCTAAATGGCTTTGTGTGATACCAAGTGGTTTTAAGAAATCCTCTCGAAGAATTTCACCAGCATGTGTTGGTTGTCTCTGTAATGTTGCCATAATGTCTCCTAATGGTAATCTATTATTTCTACGTCATATGCATTTCCATTTTCAAATAGAAAAACAATGCGATATTGTTTGTTGATGCGAATAGAGTATTTACCCTGTAAATTGCCTTTGAGTGGTTCAAGCATATTCCCCGGAGGGACACGTAAGTCTTCCAATACATGTGCAGCATTGAGGTAATCAAGTTTTCTAAGTGCTACTTTTTGTATGGTAGAAGGTATTTTTTTGCTTTTACCTGTTACATAGAATTTCTCTATATCTCTATTTGCAAATTGTTTTATCATAGCATACTATAACATATAGTGTTATAGTTGTCAAGATATACATAAGTCCTGAGTCATCTTTAACCCTCTTAAGATATAATAATCATAATTTCAGGCTTGTTGAAAATCCTACTTGGAGATTGTAATAGATGACAAATATCATACTATGTGGTGGCTCTGGGACGCGCCTTTGGCCGCTTAGTCGTACTCTTATGCCAAAACAGTTTGTCCAACTCTTCGAAGGTGAATCACTTTTCCAAAAGACAGTGACACGTAACCAAAAGGTATGTAACTCACAGTTCATTGTTTCTAATGCAGAACAGTACTTTCTTGCAGTTGATCAGATGGAAGAACTTGGTACAAATAATTCACGTTATCTACTGGAACCAGTAGGCAGGAACACAGCCCCGGCTATTGCTCTTGCCTGTTTTGCTTTGGATGCTGAAGAGATTGTTCTGGTAACACCTTCTGATCATCTCATCAAAGACGAAGCAGCGTATTTAGAAGCAGTAGAAAAAGCAGAGAAGTTAGCCAAAGAGGACTGTCTTGTCACTTTTGGCATCACACCACAATATCCTGAGACAGGCTTTGGCTATATTGAAGCCAAGGGTGAAGATGTTCTTTCTTTTAAAGAGAAACCTGACGCCCTCACTGCACAGACCTATCTTGATGCAGGGAACTATTATTGGAATTCTGGGATGTTCTGTTTTAAAGCGGGTATTTTTCTTGAAGAGTTAAAAAAGTATTCACCGGAGATATACAAAGCTTCTCTTTTCGCCTATGACAATGCTAAAATAGATGCAATGATCCGTATTAGGTATGAGGATATGTTTGCTATCCCTGAAGACAGTATCGATTACGCTGTGATGGAAAAAAGTGAGAAGGTTAAAGTGATTCCTTCAGACATAGGCTGGAGTGACCTGGGAGTTTTGAATCTTTGGATGATGAGATCGATTCGAGTGATAATGTCATCAGTATAGACTCAAACAATAACTTGATCCTCTCTCCTAAACAAGTCGCTACGATCGATGTGGACGACCTTATCATCATTGACACAGCAGATGCACTACTTGTCTCTAAAAAAGGAAGCAGTCAAAAGGTCAAAGAGGTCGTTAAAAGACTCAAAGAAGAAAATTCTGAACTGCCAAACATCCATGTCACAGCACATCGTCCATGGGGTACGTATACGATACTTGATGTGTCTGAAGGCTATAAGGTCAAACGTATCGTTGTTAAGCCAGGTAAACGGCTCTCTTTACAAATGCACAAACACCGTTCAGAGCACTGGATCGTAGTAAGTGGTACAGCTTTGGTCACTAGAGGTACAGAAGAGTACAGAGTACGTGCTAATGAATCTACTTATATACCTATAGGTGAAGTCCATCGTCTTGAGAATGCTGGGAAGATAGACCTTGTGATGATCGAAGCACAGGTGGGTGAGTATGTGGGTGAAGATGACATTGTTCGTATAGAAGATGATTTTAAAGTTATATAATTTCTATAATATTTGACAAAATAGGTTTTATAACCTATAATATAGGTATTAAAAACTATATATAGGTTTTAAAAGGATTTGTTTATGTTAGAAACAATATTTGGTTCTAAGAACCGTGAAAGAGTATTACAGTTTATTCTTGCTAATGGTGAAGGGTATGCTAAAGAGATAGCAGATTTTTATAATACAAGTTTAGACCCTATTCAAAAACAATTAGAGAAATTAGAACTAGGTGGTGTACTTGTAAGTAGGAATGTAGGACGTACTAGACTGTTTATATTTAATCCTCGTTATGCATTTTTTAGATGAGTTAAAAGCTCTTTTGGAAAAGGCTAGAAGTTATTATAGTGCCAGAAGAGATTGAGAGGCTTACAATGAGACGTAAACGTCCTAGAAGAGCAGGAAAACCTTTATGAAAACTATCAAAGAGATGCGTATGGAAGAGCTGGCTGCTTATGTATGCAGTGCGCTTGAAAAAGAGGGGATAGAAACGGTACTCTCAGGAGGTTCCTGCGTTCAGATTTACTCTCAAGGAAAATATACTTCAGATGATATCGATCTTATAGATAGGTTTAATGGTGGTCATACAAAGATTAAACAAGTCATGATAAACCTTGGATTTAAAGAACATAACCGTTATTTTGTACATGAAGATACACAACTTTTTATAGAGTTCCCTCGTGGTCCATTAGGAGTGGGTGATGCTCCTGTAAATGAAATTGCATTAAAAGAAGAAGATACTGGTATACTGAAGCTGCTTACATCTACAGATTGTATAAAAGATCGATTGGCTGCATATTATCATTGGGATGATCTTCAAAGTTTGGAGCAAGCTGTTTGGGTTGCTGAACAGAATGAATGTGATTTATCTTCTATAGAAGCATGGTCTATGGATGAAAAGATGATGGAGAAGTATAAAGTTTTCAAAAGAAGAGTTAAAAATATTACAAAAATATGACATCTAAATACTATAATCCCTTTTCGATATAATATCATCAACTTACTTATTAGGATTATCAAGTGATTAAAAAATGTTTATTTCCCGCAGCAGGCTATGGTACACGTTTCCTACCTGCAACAAAAGCTACTCCAAAAGAGATGTTACCTGTTCTAACCAAACCACTTATCCAATATGGTGTAGAGGAAGCTCTTGAAGCAGGAATTCATACTATGGCTATCGTCACAGGGCGGGGTAAAAGAGCCATTGAGGATCATTTTGATATCTCTTATGAACTTGAACACCAGATCCAAGGTACCAGTAAAGAGCCTCTTCTTAATGAGATCCGTTCCTTATTACTCAATGTACTTTTTCCTATACTAGACAAGTAGAGATGAAAGGATTGGGACATGCCATTCTTACAGGTGAAACGCTTATAGGGAATGAACCATTTGCTGTTATTTTGGCAGATGACCTATGTACAAATGGTGATGATGGTGTACTTAAACAGATGATAGAGGTTTATGAAAAGTACGGATGTTCTGTTGTAGCCATTGAAGAAGTTCCTATGGAAGAAACAAATAAGTATGGTGTTATCGCAGGTAAATTGGTTGATAACACTGACGATACTTACAGAGTTAGTGATATGGTAGAAAAACCAGATCCAAAAGATGCCCCTACCAATATGGCTATCATAGGTCGATACATCCTCACACCTGATATCTTTGACATACTCAGAGAGACAAAGCCTGGAAAAAATGGAGAGGTCCAGATCACTGATGCTCTTCTAGAACAAGCCAAACAAGGTAAAGTCATTGCATACAAATTCAAAGGTACGCGATTTGACTGTGGTTCGATAGACGGCTTTGTCAAAGCAACCAATCACTTTTATCAAAAACTGGCGTAAAACTACCTCTTTTCAAAAGAAAGAGGAATATAAACTTCCTATTTTACGTTTCTTGTAAGATCTCATGATTAATCTCATACAAATGTTACATAAATATGACATCCATAATAGTATAATTCCATCGAAATAATTTTCGAGAGGGAAAATTAGATTGAGATGATGTGTTATCTTGATTATTATGACATCAGCGTGTAACCACCTTTTCGATATAATTCCACCAATTTATTATCAGGATTTTTTAATATGGCTTATAAGATAGCAGTTATCGGACTTGGATACGTAGGTTTACCTTTGGCACATGCATTTTCGGAGAAATATGAGGTAGTTGGTTTTGACATTGCACAGTGGCGTATCGATGAGCTTAACTCTGGTGTGGACCGTACGCTTGAGCTCAATGAAGCACAAGTAAAAGAAGCATTGGCTCATGGTATGAAGTTTACTAAAGACCTTGACGAGATCGCTGATTGTAATGTCTACATTGTTACTGTTCCTACTCCTATCGATAAACATAAAAAACCTGACCTTACACCGCTTATTAAAGCAAGTGAGTCCATCGGTAAAGTACTTAAAAAAGATGATATCGTTATATATGAGTCTACTGTGTATCCTGGTGCAACAGAAGAAGAGTGTGTACCTGTGCTTGAAAAGTTTTCTGGCATGAAGTTTAATGAAGACTTCTTTTGTGGTTATTGTCCAGAGCGTATCAATCCGGGTGATAAAGAACATACCGTTACAAAGATCTTAAAAGTGACTGCGGGTTCTACCCCTGAGATCGGTAAAAAGGTTGATGACCTTTATGCAAGCATTATCACTGCTGGAACGCACTTGGCACCTACTATTAAAGTTGCTGAAGCAGCAAAGGTCATAGAAAACTCTCAAAGAGATATTAATATCGCTTTTGTGAATGAACTTGCGATTATCTTCAATAAGCTTGGCATCGACACTGAAGCAGTACTTGAAGCTGCGGGAACAAAATGGAACTTCCTTCCATTTCGTCCGGGTCTTGTTGGTGGTCACTGTATCGGTGTAGATCCATACTACTTGACACATAAAGCACAGGAAGTAGGGTACAACCCTGAGATCATCCTTGCAGGCCGTCGTCTTAATGACAACATGGGTATGTATGTGGCAAACCAGGTACTAAAGCTCCTGATCCAAAAAGAACATAAAATTGCAGGTGCAAAAGTGCTTGTTCTTGGGATCACTTTTAAAGAAAACTGTCCAGACATTCGTAATTCTCGTGTTATTGATGTTATTCAAGAGCTTCAGGAGTTTGGAACTGATGTTGAAGTCTATGACCCTTGGGCAGACAGTGACGAAGTAAAACGTGAATACGGATTGGATCTTATCGATTCACTCAATTCAACATATGATGCAGTTGTTCTAGCTGTTGCTCATGATAAGTTTGATGGACTTGGATATTGAAAAACTTAAAAATGGAAATGATACTGTTGTTTACGACATCAAATCAAAACTTGAAAAAAGTGACGGGAAACTTTAATGACAGCGTTTGAACAACTACTAGAAACATTTAAAACAGAACAAAAAACTTGGCTAGTGACAGGTAATGCCGGCTTCATCGGTTCTAATCTATCAGAGTTTTTACTTTCACATAATCAAAAGGTTGTTGGGTTAGATAATTTTTCTACAGGTTATCAGCATAACATTGATGATATTTTGGCATCAGTGGGTGAAGAAGCAGCAAAGAACTTTACTTTTATAGAAGGTGACATCGCTGATTTTGATACATGTGCTAAGGCTTGCGAAGGTGTAGACATTGTCCTGCATCAAGCAGCACTTGGTTCGGTACCACGTTCCATCGCTGATCCTGTTACTTCTAACCGTTCGAACATCACTGGTTTTCTCAATATGCTTACAGCAGCAAAAGATGCAGGCATTAAACGTTTTGTTTATGCGAGTTCTAGTTCTGTGTATGGTGACTCTCAAGAGCTTCCAAAAGTAGAAGAACGTACGGGTAATCTTCTTTCTCCGTATGCAGCCATGAAAATGACAAATGAACTCTATGCAGGTGTATTCCAAACGACATACGGGATGGAAACACTAGGTCTACGCTATTTTAACGTCTTTGGACGTCGTCAAGACCCAGATGGAGCGTATGCAGCAGTCATCCCTAAGTGGGTTGGTTCTCTTCTTGAAGGTGAAGATGTGTACATCAACGGTGACGGTGAAACAAGCCGTGACTTTACCTACATAGACAATGTCATCCAGATGAACCTCTTAGCAGGAACCACAGACAATACAGAAGCATTTGGTGAAGCGTTCAATGTAGCAGTAGGTGGTAGAAATACACTGAATGAACTCTATACACTTATTAATAAAGAATTAAATGCTCACATTGACTCTTTCGACTGAAAAAGAAGCTATCTATCGTGATTTTAGAGCAGGCGACATTCGTCACTCCAATGCCAACATTTCAAAAGCACAAAACTTTGTAGGCTATGCTCCAACTCATGATATTTATCAGGGGATGGAAGAGGCTATTG
>CAWAVD010000024.1:0-22326 GCA_963785375.1 Sulfurovaceae bacterium | reverse complement strand
TTATCAAAGAGTTGCTTGGCTTGATCTGAAAATCTTCCGATGATGCTCAGGTCAAGTTTTGTAGCTTGTATGCTTGATTCTTTGGGATTAAGAAAACGAAGTATCTCGTCTGCTTTTTCAGTAAGTAGATCTTTTTCTTTAACATATTTATCTGCAATAACCTCAAGTAGACTTGAAAAACTCATCATACCGTAACGAGGTTCATCTGGTATATATGTAGCAGAGTAGAAAGGCTTTTGTTCTTGTGTTAAAAAAATGGAAGTTGGCCATCCTCCCGGGCGCTGATTCATCAATTGATAAACTTCTTGAAAATGTTTATCTATGTCAGGACGTTCTTCTCTATCTACTTTTATAGCAACAAAATGCTCATTTAAAATTTTTGCAGTTGCTTCATCTTTAAAAGATTCATCTTCCATAACATGGCACCAATGGCAAGAACTGTATCCTATGGAAAGAAAAATTGCTTTATTTTCTTTACGTGCTTTCTCAAAGGCTTCTTCACCCCAAGGATACCAGTCTACAGGGTTGTCAGCATGTAGTTGTAAATAGGGAGAATGTTCATTTTTGAGATGATTTGACATTTTTTGACCTTTAAATGTAATGCTTGTTTAGTTTTTATTATTGAACTTTAGCTACTATTACACAGCTTATACACAAATAGTACAATAGAATACTATAAAAGTTTAATATAAAAGAGAGAAAATGGATTATTTAGTAAAAAAGTTACTCTTATTGAGTTTCCTTTTAGGTACATTTGCATCTGCAGGTTTTGATAGTGCATTGAAAAAACAAAAGTTTTTATCACCAGATGAAGCATTTGAAGTCAGTGCTGTGCTTAAAGATGATGCCATAGAAACAAAACTTATCATGGCAGACAAAATTCATGTATATGACGAAACATTATATTACAGGGTTATCTCTCCTTCTACTGTTGAACTTGATGTAACTAAGCCAGAACCACATGAGTTTGATGGTGACATGGTTTATGAAAAAGAATTGATTGTGACGATTCCTACTAAAGATATAGAGTCGCAGGTTAAAGGTGACTATACACTTGAGATAGAATTTCAAGGGTGTTCGGATGCAGGTATCTGTTATCAGCCTATCAAAAAAACATTTGAATTCAAAGGAGCAGAACTAGACTTATTCGATAAGATCTCAAAATTTCTTAAAGAAGGAAATACAGCAAAAATAGCAGATATTTTGGTGAATGAAAGTTCTTTCTTTATTTTGTTGCTTTTCTTTATTTTTGGTTTGCTGTTGGCATTGACACCGTGTATTTTCCCTATGATCCCTATCTTGTCTTCTATCATTGTTTCACAACAGGGAGGAAGTGACAAACCAAGTGTTGCACAGGCATTTTTCACCTCTATGGTCTATGTTGTTTCTATGGCTTTGACTTACACTGTAGTAGGGATTATAGCCGGACTTGTAGGTGCAGATATCCAAACAGCAATGCAAAATCCTTGGGTCCTTACTATTTTTGCCGGTATGTTTGTCGCATTGGCATTTTCACTTTTTGGATATTATGAAATAGGTTTACCTGCATCATGGCAGTCGAAGCTTACAAAGGTAAGTGATAATGCCCAAGGCAAAGGTATTCTTGGAACTGCAATCATGGGACTTCTTTCTGCACTTATTGTAGGACCATGTGTAGCACCACCACTTGGAGGTGCTGTACTTTTTATCTCTCATACGGGAGATGCCTTTTTAGGAGGTGCAGCACTTTTTATCATGAGTATCGGTATGGGTATGCCGCTTCTACTTGTAGGTATAGGTGCTGGTAAATTTATGCCAAAACCAGGTGGTTGGATGACGATAGTGTCACAAACATTTGGTGTGATGATGTTGGGTCTAGCTATATTTATGCTTTCTCGTGTACTTCCAGATAGTTTGACGTTGATACTATGGGCATTGTTATTTATAGGGACATCACTTTATATGGGTGTATTTAACTCTAGCAGTGCAACAAGGGGTGCAAGAAAACTCTTCCAACTTTTAGCAATGGTTTTCTTAATGTATGGAGGATCACTCTTTATCGGTGGTATGAGTGGTTCAAGTTCAATTATAAGACCATTTGAGAAATTTACACAGTATTCCGGAGCTGTAGCCACTGCTGCTATGAGTACACATAAAGGAAATAGAGGTTATAGTGTAGAACGTCTTATGAAAGAAATAGGCGAATCCGATAAACCAGTTGTTGTTGACTTTACTAAAAAGTCTTGTACTGCATGTACAGAACTAGATGAGATCACATTCCCGGATCCAAGAGTACAAGAACATCTTCAAAAGTTTACTTTCATTAAAGTTGATCTTACGGACAATACAAATGAGGACAAAGCTTTGCTTAAAAAGTTTGAACTTTTTGGTACTCCAAACATCATTTTCTTTGATAAAGAAAACAATTATTTAGCAGAGAAAAGTTTGACCGGATTTATTCCACCTGTAGATTTTGCTGAGCATTTGGAGAGTATATTGAAATAAAGAGTCTGTTATATAGACTCTTTTTTTATTGTGCTTTAGTAGAGTTAAGCGACAGTTTAGTCTTCATCACTGCTGTCAGTAGTATAGACACCTGTAAGTTTTTTCCAAATGATCGAAGCGTTAAGTCCAAACCATATGAGAAGTCCTACACCTAGGGTTGCAGCCCAACCAGCTTGTTTAAATTCAGTGACATTAATGATATTGTATTGTTGCAATCCCCATACGAAAGCACCGATAATCACAAGCGTGATGATCGCACCATAATATTTCAAACTTTGAAAAATAGACTTTATAGCCAATAACCAAAGTGCAAACATGATGAGTATTCCAAAAGGTTTAAATCCTGAAAGGATATCATCTACATTGGAAATATAGTGTATAAAATGGTGTCCTGTAGGATTCCATGTTCCAATTGAAAGCGCCATAGATAAAATAAGTGTTACCCACCACGCTAAATGGGTGACTTTCTTACCACTTTTTGTTGTGGAAGTGTTGGTGAATACATTTGGGATCATACTTTTTGTCCTTGATTTTGTGTTCAAACATTATAGCCAAATCTTTTTTTAGATATAATGTCACTAGTACTGTGAGTGCATCACAGAATTTAAGATGAAACGGAATAACACATGGAAGAAAAATCACAAAATTTAACGATTGATATTGGTGAGATAAACACTTTAAAGGTCATGCGAGACACGGACTATGGCTATTTCTTAGAAGCTAAAGATGGAACGGAAATACTTCTTCCTAATATCTATGTGATGGAAGATGAGATGCCTATGGGATCTTTGATCGATGTATTCATTTATACAGATAGTGAAGACCGTCCTGTTGCCACGACTAAAATGCCTTACGCAAAGCTTGGGGAATATGGATATTTTACAGTAGTAGATTATAAATCATATGGGGCTTTTGTAAACTGGGGACTTCCGAAGGATCTCTTTGTACCTCTTTCGCAACAAAAAGAGTATTTTAACATAGGAAAAAAATATCTGTTAAGAGTGTGTCTAGATGAACAGACAGGCCGTCTTTACGGTACGCAAAAAATAGGTAAATATTTTAATAGAGATATGAGTGGTCTACATCAAAACAAACTGTTAGATGCTATTGTATTGGCTAAAACGCCACTAGGCTATAAAGTAGTGGCTGACAACCAGTATGAAGGGATGCTTTTCAGCAATGAAATCTTTGAAGAGATACGCATAGGTGACCGTAAAAAAGTTTATATCAAAAATGTCAGGAAAGATTTTAAATTGGACCTCTCTTTACAGCCTATAGGTAAAAAAGCAAAGATAAATGAAGCTGAAGGTACTATTTTGCAATTACTGAAAGAAGCAGATGGTACATTGCCTTTCACGTATAAAAGTGATGCTGATGATATCAAAAAAGTTTTTGGCATGAGTAAAAAAAATTTTAAACGTACGTTGACTGAACTTATTGAAGCAAAGAAGATACAATTGTTAGATGATGCCATTGTTTTATTGTAATATACTCATTTAAAAAATAATAAAGGAACCAACATGGAATTAACAGATTTTTTAAAAACCGGTGCTGCTATAATTAAGAATAATGGTGATGAAGCAACAAAAGGACTTGATATAGATGCTATTGTCAAAGCACTTGATCATCTTGTAGGAAATGGGTCAGGTGGACTTGATCTTGTGAAATTTGTAGGTGGTTTGTCCCAAAATGGTTTGGGAGGGATCGTAGGATCATGGTTAGGCAACGGTGAGAATAAATCCATCTCGATAGAGCAGATTACTACACTTTTAGGTTCTGATCAAGTAGCTTCCTTTGCTTCAGAACTTGGAATCCCTGAAGAGAGTGCAGCAAATGCTTTAGCTGAATCAGTACCTCAGATTGTAGATCAGGTAACCAGAGGTGAGGGTAACATTATGGATGAAATGCTTGCAAATGCAGGTGGTCCTAATGGCGCTATGGATATGCTAGGAAAAATGTTCAGATAAATTATGTTTGAAAAGTATGACACTTTGTCATACTTTTTTATTTCAATCTCTTCCTATCTATTTTAAAAATAAAAAACTTCCACCTATAAATGGCAGCCATATAAAGATACACTATGCACATCTTGGTTATTATAAGAAATTACAAGTAGTCATCTACAGTAAAAAAGATTTAGAAATTTATAAGAGATAAAAGGAGTAAATATGGGATATTATAGTTGGATATTAGCATTTCACGTGATGAGTTTTGTCTCCTGGATGGCAATGTTGTTTTATTTGCCAAGGCTGTTTATCTATCACCGTGAAAACGCTGATACTAAGGCATTTACAGATATTGTTGAGATTCAAGAGTATAAGCTTTTTAAGTATATAGGTGTACCTGCTATGTGGGCTACGATCATTTCCGGTGCTGTAATGCTTTATTTGAATTCAGGTATTTTTTCAAGTGGTGGTTGGATGCATGCCAAATTATTATTTCTTGTCTTTTTGATTGCCTATCATTTCTCTTTAGAAAGTATTCGAAGGATACTTATAGACAATCCACATTATAAAAGTAGCAAGTATTTAAGGATCTATAATGAAGTACCAACACTGCTTATGATATTTATTGTCATTATGGTAGTGGTTAAGCCCTTTTAATTCATTTGTGTTATAATCACTTACTAAATAATTACAGTTCAATCTGAAGTGTTAATACGTAGTTACCCAAATGAATTGCTTGTAGAATACTGAAGAAAGGTTCGCTTTTCTTCCAAGACAAATATATTTATGAAAAAGGAAAATAGTATGGAATTACCAGCTATCACATTGCCAAAAGTAGAACTTCCGTTTGATATTCCGGTTTTATTGCACCCTGCAGTAGATCATTTTGCTATCGCTTTACCTGTAGTGATTCTCTTATTAGAGATCATAAATTTAGTTATGAGAAAAAAAGCAATAAGTGGTATCTCTTTTATTTTGATACTTTTGACAGTTGTTGCCTCTGTAGGTGCTTACTTTACAGGACTAGTGGATGGAAAAGAAGCGTATCCTGCATTAAATGAAGCAGCAAAAGCAGCTCTGAGTGAACATAAAACTTTGGGAACATATCTAATGTTGGCATCTGGTGTTCTGCTACTTTTCAAATTACTTGCGATGCTTACAGGTAAAGGTATTATGAAAGCCCTGTATATTTTAGTGCTTATTGTATTTGTTGCAGGTATCTTTGAACAAGGAAAAGAGGGTGGGGAACTTGTTTATAAGTATGGTATGAATGTTGAAAAAGTAAAGACTTTAGATGATAAGATATTTGACCTAGAGGAAGCACTTGAAGAAGCAATAGAGAAAACAGAAGTTTCAACAGAAGTAGAAAAGAGCAAAACCGTTGATCTTCCTGTACCAAATGAATCTGTAAAAATGCCTGTGGAAACAACACCTATCGAAACAATTCCTGAAGCTGTTAAAACTGATGTTCAGGAGGTAATGATACCTGCTGTTCCGGAAAAGCTGGAAGTGGAAGGCATGCCAGAGGAAATGGTGCAGCCTCAGATTGCTACACATTAGACACTAGCTTTATCTATGATCCGCCATCTCCGGCTGGATCATACTCTATCTCATAACGATCCTCATTTACTTTTGTTGTTAAGTTAGATAGATATTTTGCCATTTCTTTAGTTTGATTCTCATCAAGTGCTTTAGCAAATGATATCATCACCGTACCAAAAGCAGAACGGGTTTTTCCTTGTTGTAGGTCTTTAAGTCGTCTAAGCAATATATCTTCACGAATACCTTGTAATCTTGGAGATGCACCCATGCCTTCTCCATACATGCCATGACAGCTATTACATCCGTTTTTAAGATACAGTATTTCCATTTCATTATTGGCGTAAGAAAACAGTGATAAGGCGGTAAAAAGAAAGAGTTTTTTCAAAATATGTTTCCTGATTAAAATATTATGACATTCTAACAAAAAAATGCAGATAAGAAATGAAAAGAATTATCAATAGAGAATTCTTGCTAGATATAGGCCCTCTGGAGGAGCTAGTTTAGTCGTATGTTTCCTTTCACAATTCAACTGTTCTCGAAGTTCCATCTCATTGATATCCCCTCTTGCACAAAGTATTGCCGTATGCACCATCATACGTACCTGAGAACGCAAAAATCCATTAGCCTCAAAATATATAAAATGATATCCATTGCGTACAACATAATTTGTATGATAGATTTCCCGAACAGTTGTATGGGTGACCGTACCTGTTTTGTGAAAAAAATTAAAATCATGCTTCCCTCTAAATATCTTGAGTGCATGAACTAGTAGATCCGGGTCAAACTCTTTGTAATATGAAACATACTTTTGTTCAAAAACTGAAGGTTTTCTTGTTTTAAATACATAGCGATAGACTCTTTTCCTTGCACTAAATCTTGCATGAAAATCATTAGCTGCATGTGAGATATGTTTAAAAGAAATATCTGTTAACTTACGATTTAAATTGAGTTTTAGTTTTTCCAGGTCATTCCAGAAGTCTGGCAGGTCGAAATGTATAACTTGACCTGTGGCATGTACACCAGCATCTGTTCTTCCGCTCCCAACGATCGGTGCGTGTATTTGTAAAGAGCAAAGTGCATCTTCGATGGTAGTAGCGATAGTTATTTTTGTTGTTTTTTGTTTTTGAAAGCCTTGATAATTACTTCCATCATAACTTATGACTGCTTTTACACGCATGAAATGACCATTAGAAGTATTTGGATACACGTTTTTTAAAGAGCCATTGACCGAGTATTGTCACTGCAATAACAGATAGAATCAAAAGAAGAGGAGTTCCCCATTTTTGTAATGAAGATGCGATCATGTAGAAGAATAATATAGTAATAAAAATAACGATAAATGAATGGTTTGATTGATAACGTGGATTTATCATTGTAAAAGAAGCGACAAGATAAACTGAAAGTAAGGGAATAAGACTAATGAAAATAAAAAAAAGCATTCTATGCATTAATTTGTTATCGCTTTTTGCAGCACTCCAGTATGATATTATGTTTTTAAATTGAAACCCTGTTTTAGGTGAATTATCAAAAACTTCCACTGTGTCGTACTCTGCTTGTTGTAATTTTGTATCTGCGTAAGTATAGCCATATCCTTTATAAAGAAGTAAAGAAGATGTATTCTCATTACGGCTAATCTTACCTGTCTGAGATGAAAAAAACTGTTCATCTGCTTTATTTGTACGATTATAAATAACAATATCATGAAAGGTATCATCGGTTTTATCTTTGACATACATATAATAGTTTCCAAACTTTTGACCTAATTCTCCTGGAACAATGTTTAGTTTTGCTTCACTTCTCTTTTCTTCTTTAAATGCTTTATAGAATTGTTTACTCAGTGGCATAGCAAGTAGTGAAATAGTAGCTAAGAGGAGTGAGAAAAGAAGACCAATAAGCATTAAGCTTTTAAGTATTTTTTTTGATTTCATCCCAAGTGCATAGAGTGCTATGAGTTCATTGCCTTGGGAAAGGCTAATGAGTACACTTGCTAAAGCAGCAACGAAAGAGATCGGTAACGTATAAAAAATGATCTCTGGTATAGAATAACTGTACAGTAAGATAAGCTCTTGAATATCGATCTGTATTTTGGAGGTGAGTGCGGATATCCTTACTAAAAATACAAGAGATATAATAATAAAAAATGGTAGAAATATTGTCAGAAATGACTTTGTAAAGTTTGATGATATATAACCTCTTACATTAACCATAGATAATCGTTTCCAAAAGTTGTGCAGCTTGTGTATCATAGAGATATACAATAAATGTAGCTAAAGCTAGGAAAGGTACAAAAGGTACTCCTTTCTCCCTCCAAATGAGTGCAGGAATCATAGCCAGTAAAGCCGATAGAAAGAGTGCGACAAAAAAGTTTGGAAATCCAAGTAATGCCCCCATGGTACCTGCCACAATGACATCTGCACCCCCCATAGCCTGTTTTCTGGCAATGAATGAAGAGAGTAAGCCTATAAGATAAAGTCCACCCGCTGCGATACCTGCATAGAGAACTGCCATAAGAAATTCAGGCTGTACAAGAGAAAAAATCAGTGCAGCAAAGTTTACATTGTCAGGTACGGCCATATATTTGAAGTCTATCATGACAAGTGCAAATAATGCTGCAAATGCAGCCGCAATAAAAGGTAAATACCAGACCAATCCTAATTTGAAATAGAGTGCAACAAAGATGATACCCGTAAGCAATTCAACGATAGGGTATTGTGCGGATATTCTCTCTTTACAAAAATAACATTTTCCTCCTAGGAATAACCATGAAAAGATAGGAATATTGTGCCACCATTTTAAACTATTTTGACAGCTTTGGCATTTGGATGAAGGAAAGACGATACTCTCCCCCTTTGGTATACGATAGATCACGACATTTAGAAAAGAACCGATCATAGCTCCAAAGATAAATACAATAATGGCTATTTCAATTAAAATTGTTTCTGGCATTATATCCCTCCAAAACGTCTGGTTCGTTGTGCATAGTTCTCTAAGATGTCACTCATTTCTTTGACATTGAAGTCAGGCCAAAGCGTTGGAGAAAAGTACAACTCTGCGTAGCTTAATTGCCAGAGCAAAAAGTTGGAAACACGTTCTTCACCACTGGTACGTATGAGCAGGTCTATATCGCTGTACGGTGTTTCTAAAGCAGAAGAGATATCTTCTTCAGTCAGGTGTGACTTGCCTTGTTTGATGAGTGAATTGACTGCGTGGGTTATTTCAGCACGGCCACCATAGTTGAGTGCAAGAACTTGTGTGAGATTTGTATTGTTTTTTGTCATATCTTCAGTCTCTTTGATACGTTTTTGTAAGGGTTTTGAAAATGAATTAAGATCTCCAATTGCCTGGAAACGGATATTATGTTCCAGATAAGTTGCAAGTTCATTTTTAAGATACTTATTCAACAATTTCATTAGAAATTCAACTTCTAATTTAGGGCGCTTCCAGTTTTCTGTACTAAAAGCATAGAAGGTTGCAGTCTCTACACTAGGATGCTCGGCACAAAACATCGTGATCTCACGAATAACTTCAGCTCCTTTCTCATGTCCTTTGGTGCGGTTCAGACCACGTTTATTAGCCCATCTTCCATTACCATCCATAATAAAAGCAAGATGTTTCAACGGAGTATTATGCATCAATTAGCTCCTTGGCCTGTGTAAGTATTCTGTTTGAAAGTGTGAGCTTGTCTGCTTTTCCCAGAGGTATTTGCGCTTCTTTGGTGATAAATGTGATCTCATTGTCTGAAGTACCAAAACTGTGAGCATTATAGAGTAAATTATAGCAGACTGCATCTACATGTTTTGCTTCAAGTAGGGACTTGGCATTCGATAACCCATTGTGACTGTCCATTTCTGCTTTGAATGCTATAGTCTTAATATCCGTTTTATCCAGAGAAGAGAGAATATCAGGTGTTTGTTTTAATTCGATATTCCATGATTCACCCAGCATAGATTTTTTTAATTTACCCAGTTGAGGAAATTTTGGTGTAAAATCAGATACGGCTGCAACCATGAACAGATATGGCTTTTTAAGATGTGACACATGACTGGTCCCAGACGATTGGTTATTTATTTTTTTTCTTGCCACAACTAAAGCATTTTGTGTTTGCTCTAAAAGTTCCTCAGTATTGTTTACATTGATGGTCAAGATATTGTGAGGTAATCCTTCATTTCCCATAGTGGTAATATAGCGTACATCAGCCCCTTTGAGATAGAGAGAGAGACAAAGTGATTTTGCCATTTTCCCCGAAGAGAAATTAGAAAGATAGCGTACTTCATCTATCTTTTCACGAGTACCTCCACCTGTGATAACCACTGGTCTGTCTTCCCAGAATGATTCTTTTAAAAGTGCTTTTGCTGTTTCAAAAAATATTTCTGAAGGGTCCGCCAATGCACCTGAACCTGTATCCCCACAAGCAAGCAGTTTCTCTTGAGGTTCTATGATCGTATAGTGATTCATATTTAGCATTTTAAGGCTTTCGGCAGTGTAGATGTTTTTAAGCATTTGTGTATTTGCAGCCGGTGCTACAAGCATCTTTTTGGAAAATGCAAGTACCGTTTGTGTCAAAATATTGTCTGCGATCCCTTTGCTGAGTTTATTCAGTGTGTTTGCCGTAGCCGGTGCAATCACACAGACATCACACTTTTTACCGATATCTATATGGTTGAGATCACAACTCCAGCTTTCAGAATCCTCTGTAAGTACAGGATTTCTTGTGAGTGCTTCAAATGTCAAAGCAGAGACAAAACGTTCAGCAGATGTTGTCATAACTACATGCACTTGTGCACCTGCTTTTACAAATAGACGTGCAAGATCACAAGCTTTATATGCCGAGATACTTCCAGTGACACCTAAGAGTACAGATTTATCTGTTAAGTCAATTTGCATACTATTTTTCTCCAAAAAATTTATAAAAGAAGTTTTTGATCGTTTTCATCGGTGCTCGTGAGATTGCAAGTTCACCCTGTGCTACATTTTTATTGATAGTACTTCCTGCAGCAATGATCACATCATCTTCTATCGTAACAGGTGCAACCAGTTGTGTGTCTGAACCTACAAAAACATTCTTACCTATCTTTGTTTGGTATTTGTTCTTGCCATCGTAATTACAAGTGATGACACCTGCACCAATGTTAGAACCTTCATCTATGCTAGCATCACCTATGTACGCTAAATGACCAGCTTTTACACCAGTCAGTGTGGACTTTTTTACTTCAACAAAGTTACCGATATGCGTGTCGATAAGTGTAGAGTTGGGTCTTACTCTAGCCATAGGCCCCACATCTGAATTTTCAATATGCGCATCTTCTATGACAGAGTGCGCTTTTATGTGTGAAGTGTTAATATATGAGACACCTTGAATGCTCACTCCATTTTCTAACATGCATTCGCCTTCAAAAATGGCACGTGAGTCGATGTAAATAGTTTCTGGTAAACGCATCGAAACACCTGCTTTCATCCACTCTGTTTTGATTCGTCTTTGAAGTATCTCTTCTGCATGTGCAAGATCAAGTTTAGAGTTTACACCTTTAAACTCTTCTTCCTCGACGATGACAGGATGTACAATTTTACCTTGGTCTACACCCATTTTTATTATATCTGTAAGATAATATTCTTTTTGAGCATTAGCATTATTGAGAGCAGGAATGTAACTTTCAAGTAACTCCTTTTTGACACAGTAGACACCTGCATTAACAGTCTGGATCTCTTTTTGTGCAGGAATGCAGTCTTTCTCTTCAACAATCTCCACTACATTTCCTTGACTGATGATGACACGACCATATCCGGAAGGGTTGTCTAATTTGATCACAGACATATTGATGTCAGCATCTCCCTGCATCAGCGATTCAAGTGCAGTCATAGTGACCAGCGGCATATCTCCGTTAAGTATAAGTGCTTTATCATGTTTTACGTTGACACCTTTCATTGCTCCACCGGTACCAGGAAACTGTACGGCATTTTGCATGTGAAAATGTATGTCACAGTAGTGTGCCTCTATTTCTGCTTGTATGCGTTCTGCTTGATGGTAGAGAACTACAGTGATATCATCAGAGATTTTCTGTGCGGCATCTATGGCATGAAAGAGCATAGGTTTTCCGGAGATTTCATGAAGAACTTTTGGTGTAGTAGACTTCATTCTTGTACCTTGACCTGCTGCGAGTATGACAACACTTATAGACATTTTGGACCTTTTGGGTAAAATTACAGATATATTTTATTATTGTGATTATATCCAATGCAAATTAAAGGTATGAAATTTGAACTGTAAACATTTTGGAAGTTGTGGATCTTGTGGACTCTATAAAATAGGATATGAAGAACAGCTAAAGCAAAAAGAGGAGAGGGTTTCAGGACTTTTGGCTCCTTTTTATCAAGGAGACTTAGAAGTCTTTGATTCTCCTACTGACCATTACAGAGCCAGGGCAGAGTTTCGCATTTGGCATGAGGGGGATGTCTGTGATTATGCTATGGGTAACATAGAAAAAAAAGGTGCTATTAACATAGAAGAGTGTCCTAAGGTTATAAAACCTATTGAAAAGCGTATGTGGAGACTACTAGATAAGATCAACGCTTCAACCGATGTTTTAAAACAGCGACTTTTTGCGGTGGAGTTTTTAGCAACCAATACAGATGAATGTCTCATCACAATGCTATATCATAGAAAACTAGATGATGTTTGGAGTACTGAGGCAAAACAGCTTGAATTAGAATTGAATTGTAAGATCATGGGACGCAGCCGTAAACAAAAAATAATTCTTTCAGATGAATTTGTGACAGAAAAGTTAGATATCGATGGAAAAACATTTACTTATGTTCAATATGAAAGTGGCTTTACTCAGCCAAATCCCATAGTGAATGTCAAAATGATAGAGTGGGCGATCAAGCAAGCTAAAACTGTAGGATATGGGGACTTTTTAGAGAGTTATTGTGGACTGGGGAATTTTACACTTCCTCTCTCTCATTACTTTGATAAAGTGTTAGCTACAGAGATCAGTAAACGCTCTATTCATGCGGCACTTGAGAATTGTGCATTGAATAACATAGAAAATATCACTTTTGCGAGGTTGGCATCTGAAGAGATGACTGAAGCTTTAAGAGGTACAAGAGAATTTTCCAGATTGAAAGGCATTGACTTGGAAAGCTATAATTTCAGTACTGTTCTTGTGGACCCTCCTAGAGCCGGATTGGATGAAGGGACGATAGAACTTATTTCAAATATAGAAAATATTATCTATATCTCATGCAACCCAGAGACTCTTGCTAGAGATTTGGAAACACTGGTACAAACGCATGAGGTGATAGAGGCAGCGATATATGATCAGTTTCCGCATACAACACATATAGAGAGTGGTGTTTTTCTTCGCAAGAAGTAGTTTGATTACATAATATCCCCCCCACTTGAATCAGAGAGGGATATTTTAAATATGATGTATAAGATATTTTACATTTAAAGCAAGTTCTGTACTTTACTGTAAGTACAAAGTAAAATTAGTGCTATGCCATTAAGGCCATATGTTCAAGTTTAGTGCAATAGTTTTGCACCACTTTCATACCTGCATCTTTAGCTTTTTGTGCCGCAGCATTATTGACTAGTCCCAGTTGTCCCCAAAATACTTTAATATCACCTCTTCTGATACAAGCATCAGCGATAGCATCAAATGCATTAGGCTTTCTGAAAATATCTACCATGTCCACCTCAAAAGGGATCTCTTCAAGTGATCTGTATACTTTTTCTCCTAAGTATTTTCTCTTCTTTTGGATAGACAGGGATTATTTTATATCCTGCATTTTGAAGATATCTTGCGACCATGTTACTTGCTTTGCTTTCATCAGGGGATAGACCTAAGTATTGCGATTGTTTTGACGCTTTCAAATATTTCTTTCATCTCCTCAGGGTTCGAGTTAACCAATGGCATTTCACATTCCATGCTTTATCCTTAATTTTGATATAATTCTGACAATATAATATCTAGGAAAGATAATGTTAGACTTAAAAAGTATAGAAAAAGCGTATGATAGAGTATCCACTGTAGCCCATAGGACACCCCTATCTTTTGCACCTATTTTAAGCCAATTGAGCGGCTATGAAGTATACCTTGAAAAAAGAGAATTTACAGCGTACAGGTGCATTTAAAATTAGAGGCGCTTTTAATAAGATAGCTTCTCTCATAGAAGCAGGTGAGAGAAGTGGTGTTGTAGCAGCATCTGCAGGTAATCATGCACAGGGAGTAGCTTTTTCAGCAAAACACTTTGGTATAGAAGCAACCATTGTCATGCCAGAATCAACACCGCTTACGAAGGTCATGGGTGTGAAAGAATTTGGCGCAAATGTGATACTTCACGGTACTAACTATGATGAGGCCTATGCCTATGCCGTAAAATTTGGGGAAGAAAACAACTATTCATTTGTACATCCTTTTGAAGATGATGAAGTCATGGCAGGCCAAGGTACAGTTGCACTTGAGATCATTGAAGAGATGAAAGATCTTGATGCACTGATCGTTTGCGTTGGTGGGGGAGGACTTATTTCTGGAATGTCTGTAGCGAGTAAGGCACTAAATCCTAAGTGTAAGATCATAGGTGTATCTTCAGCTGGAGCACCTGCAATGAAATACTCTTATGATGCAAAAACTCCTATAGATACGATTTCAGTAAGGACTATTGCTGATGGTATTGCCGTAAGAGATACTTCACCGATCACTTTAGGGTACATTTTAGACAATGTAGATATTTTTGAAACAGTGTGTGATGATGAGATCGCTTATGCCATACTCTTTTTGTTAGAAAAACAAAAAGTATTGGTAGAAGGTGCCGGCGCAGTAGGTGTTGCCGCACTTTTACATGGAAAGATCGACCTGCCTAAAGGTTCAAAAGTAGCCGTAGTACTAAGTGGAGGCAACATAGATGTAACGATGCTTTCTCTGATTATTGAAAAAGGACTTATGAAGTCTGCACGTAAAATGAAATTGCTTGTCACACTGATAGATAAACCAGGCGCATTACAGTCATTTACTGAGATACTTACTCAAATAGGTGCAAATATTGTACAGATAGGATATGACAGAACTTCTATAGATCTGGAATTTGGTGATGCTCATGTCTCTGTTTCATTAGAGACAAAGGGTCTGGAACATCAAGAAGAGATAAGGGCTAAATTAAAAGAGGGTGGGTTTTCTTTTAAAGAAGAGCATTAATGATAGCGATAGATCTAGGTTCCAATACTTTACGTGTATTAGAGTACGACTGTACTTCAGGTATGCAGATATCTGAATATGAAAAGATTGTTAAGACGGCAGATGGTTTAGCACAATCTAACATGATCAATGATGAAGCTGTACAAAGAGTCATTTCAGCAATTCTAGAAGCACAGGAACAGATAGACTTTTCCTCTTCTGTAGTAAGAGCTGTGACAACTGAAGCCGTACGGAGAGCAATGAATTCAGAGGAAGTACTTTATCAAATTGAAAAAGAGACAGGTGTTTTATTTGATGTTATTTCAGGAGAAGAAGAAGCAAGACTTACATTACTGGCTGTGAAGCAAAGACTCTCTAGATTACAATATGATTCGGATAGTTTTGTGCTTATTGATATAGGTGGTGGCTCCACAGAACTTATCTTTCACTATGAAAATGAAACAGTTACAAAAAGTTTCCCTGTTGGGATAGTTACCATTGCACAAACCCATGAAACATTGGAAAACATAGAGAGGATACTCCCTAGAGAGATGGCTGAAATGCAAATGTTTTGCGACGAAATATATGGGAGCAAAGGTAAAGTAAATCTTTCGTTGCCACAGCAGGAACACCGACTACAGTTGCTGCTATGAAACTTAGGACAAAACTACGAAACTTACGATGCATCTAAGATAAACGGTACTTTACTTGAATCAACCGAACTGGACATGTACTTGAAAAAGTTACTTTCTATGCCATTTGAAGAGAGAGAAATTGCTGTTGGCACAGGACGGTCTGATCTTATTGCAGCAGGTATACTTATTTACAAAAAACTCTTCTCTTTGTTATCATTTGAGAGTTGTGTTGTGATAGATGATGGCCTACGTGAGGGTGTAGCTATAGATGCTTGCTCAAATCAGACCCATTAAACTCTAATCTTTTTTAGCTATAATCAAAAAAAATATATTTAAATGGAGTGTGAACCATGCAGATGAGTGGTGCACAAATGGTGTGTGAAGCGATTATTGCTGAGGGTGTTAAGACCGTATTTGGTTACCCTGGCGGAGCTATCATGCACGTTTATGATGAAATTTACAAACAAGAGGGGTTTGAGCATATCTTGAACCGTCATGAACAAGCATCTGTTCATGCGGCAGATGGTTATGCAAGAGCTACAGGTGAAGTAGGTGTTGCTATGGTTACATAGGGACCAGGGTTTACAAATGCAGTCACTGGACTTGCTACAGCGTATATGGATTCAATTCCTATGGTTGTTATTTCTGGGCAGGTGCCTCTAGCACTTATTGGTACTGATGGATTTCAAGAGATAGATGCTGTCGGTATATCCAGACCATGTACAAAACATAACTTTTTGGTACGTTCACTAGAAGAACTTCCTCGTTTATTGAAAGAAGCATTTTATATTGCGCGTTCTGGCAGACCAGGACCTGTACTTGTAGATATTCCTAAAGATATTACCGTAGACATTGGAGAGTTTGTTTATCCTGACACAGTTGATATTCCTACGTATAAACCTACATATAAGGGTAATAAAAGACAGATAGAAAAAGCGGTTGATGCAATGAAAAAAGCTAAAAAACCTTTGCTTTACATTGGTGGGGGTGTTATACTCTCAAATGCAAGCGACCTTGTACGTGAATTGGCAGAAAAAACACAAATACCTGCAGTTGAAACACTGATGGCAAGAGGCGTTTTGGGAGCAAATAATCCACTGCTTCTTGGTATGCTTGGGGATGCATGGTAACTATGCATCTAATATGGCGATGTCTGAGACAGATCTGGTTATCTCTTTTGGTGCAAGATTTGATGACAGGGTTACGGGTAAGCTTTCTGAGTTTGCAAAATATGCTGATATTATTCATGTAGATATCGATGCTGCGAATATTGGTAAACTGGTTGATGTGGATTATCCTATTGTAGGTGATGTGAGTGAAGTACTTGAAGCAATGATACCGCTTCTTGACGGTATAGATACAGACAGATATCAGGCATGGAGAGAGATATTGAAGCGTTATGATAATCTTCATCCTCAGTCTTATGTAGATTCTGATGAGGTTATCAAGCCACAATGGGCCATAGAACGTATCGGTGAGCTTGTCGGTGAAAATGCCATCATCACTTCAGATGTTGGGCAGCACCAGATGTGGGCAGCACAACACTATCCGTTTGATAGACCACGCCAATGGATCAATTCTGGTGGATTGGGAACAATGGGCTTTGGTTTTCCTGCAGCTATTGGTGCGAAAAAAGCTTTCCCTGATAAAACAGTTATCAATGTAACAGGGGATGGTTCGATCCTTATGAATATGCAAGAGCTGGTAACAGCAGCTGAGTATAAGATACCGGTTATCAATCTTATACTCAATAATCACTTCCTGGGGATGGTTAGACAGTGGCAAACATTCTTTTATGAAAAGCGTTATTCTGAGACCGACTTGACGTTCCAGCCAAACTGGAAAGCCTTGGCTGAAGCATGTGGCGGTATAGGATATGATGTTACGACCAAAGAAGAGTTTGATGCAGCGATGAAAGATGCGATAGAACAAGATAAAGTATGTTTTATGAATGTTGCAGTCAATCGTTTTGAAGATGTACTTCCTATGGTACCAGCTGGTGGAGCACTGTTTAACATGATGTTACCACAAAAAAGAAGGAGGAGAAATAATGGCAAATTCTATTAATGAAAGACGTGTTATTTCTGTTATCGTGTTGAATGAAAGTTCTGTTCTTGCACGTATTACGGCACTTTTTGCAGGACGTGGGTATAACATCGAGTCACTTACCGTTGCACCTATACCTGAGTAGTGAGATGTCACATATCACCATAGCAACCAATGGTTCTGCTAAAGTGATGGAGCAAATCACTAAACAACTGCATAAGCTGATTCCTGTTTATAAGGTGATCGAGCATGAAGAGATGGTTGAAAAAGAGATGGTACTGGTAAAGTTCCCTATCGCTGAACATTTAGCTGATATTGCTGCATTGTGTGCTGCATATAATGGTGGGATCGTAAATGTGGGTAAAGAGATGATCATTGCGATGGTAGCAGATGAACCTTTACGTATACAGCACTTTATAGAAGCAGCACAACGTTATAATCCTTCTGAGATCGTACGTGGTGGTGTTGTGGCTATAGAAAGATAATACAAACCATTATCTTTATGTCACATCTTATTTAAAGAGTGATCTCTACTTTAAGTTATAAGGATTATTTATGACTTACAAACTCTCACAAATCACAAAAGAGATCGGTATAGACTTTCAGGGTGATGATATCGATCATCGACGGAATTCATACGTTGAGTGAAGCTACTCCTTCACAACTTAGTTTTTTTACGGACAGTAAACATACTTCACAACTTCCAAACACAAAAGCAGCAGCCGTATTTATAGATGAAAAACATGCATCACTTACTTACCTTCTGGAACCATCGCACTTATAACAGATGAAGCGTATCTTAAATTGGCATTGGCATCCAAGTTTTTTGCGCATAAACTTGAAACTAATTCAAAATCGCCTACTGTAGGTAAGGGATGTGATATAGATAATAATGTCTCGTTTTGGTAAAAATGTGACTTTTGGAGATAATGTTACCATTATTGGCAGGATGTTATATGGGTGATAATGTCACTATTGGTTCAGGCACACTTTTGCATCCTAATGTAACTTTGTATCATCATACAAAGATGGGTTCTGAGTGTATTATTCACAGTGGTACGGTGATCGGGTGTGATGGATATGGTTTTGCACATACAAAGCTGGGTGAACATGTAAAGATCTATCAGAATGGCAATGTAGTTGTGGAAGATCATGTAGAGATAGGTGCAAACTGTACTATAGACAGAGCTGTATTTGGTACTACATATATACGCAAAGGTACTAAGCTGGACAATCTTATACAGATAGGCCATAATTGTGATGTTGGAGAACATACACTTTGTGCTGCACAAGTCGGACTTGGCAGGTTCAACTACTTTAGGTAGAAATGTTGTGATGGGTGGACAAAGTGCCACAGCAGGACATTTGGAAGTAGGTGCATTTGCAACCATTGCAGGTAAAGGTGGTGTGACAAAATCTCTTGAAGGTGGTAAAACGTATGCAGGATTTCCTGCAATAGACCATAAAATGTGGTTACGTATGCAAGCAAAAATGGCATGGATTGTTAAAACGTAAAAAATAGTTAAATATTTGTGATATAATCAATTTGCATTAAAATAATTTAAAGGATAATTTATGAGCGGAACAGTAACGAAAATAGATGAAATGACATTAAGTGGTACAAAAGATGGAAAGATCAGTATCACAACAGTAGCGGAACCTTATGGTCCAAAGAGTGAGAGTGTGGCAAGTATTGGTATTTCACTTCAGGCTGGCGCTGAAGAACCGGATTGGAAAGTACATATTCCTAAAGCAAATATAGATGCAGTTATCAGTGCTTTACAAGAGGCAAAAAAAAGTTTATAGTTTTACATAAAAATAGTTAATGGGCATGCCATTAACTATTTCTCATCATGCATCATGACCTTATATTTTATCCAATGCTCTTTGCATAAGGTCTTTATCTGGAATCTTTCTTCCTGCAATATAACCGATGATATTACCATCATCATCTAATTTAGGTTTGATCCATACAACAACATTATAGTATTTACCTTCATTTGTCATGTTTTTGACAAAACCTTCCCAGTAGTTTCCATCTTTTATAGTTTCCCACATTCCTTTAAACGCAGCTTTTGGCATATCAGGATGTCTGTTGATGCTGTGTGGAGATCCGATAAGTTCTTCTTTAGTATATCCTGTCAGTTCACGAAACTTACGGTTTGCATAAGTGATGATTCCTGCCGCATCCGTTTCAGTGATCATAACCCCACCGTCAAATGGTACTTCTATATCCACAGGGTCAGGTTTTGTGATTTCTTTACCGGTGATAATATTTTTAATTGTTTTTCCCATTTTCTCTCCATGATTATAATAGGTATGTTACATTGAAAGCTTTATAAGAGCAAATGAAATAGATAAATGTTGTCATGCGCAGTTTGGCAGTCTACATGAAGACCCATAACTTTCTGTCCTCACTTCACGATGAGTTTAGCTTTTAGATAATATAACTTATATAATATCTATCTATTAGCTTATATGACATAATACTATATCTTATGAAAAATTTAATCATATTTTCTTCATACTTTGCTACAATTACAGAATTATGAATAAAGGGGCATTTTTTGTCTACTACAGAAACAATAAAATCACTTTTACAAGAGCGTATACTTGTCATTGATGGTGCCATGGGTACACAGATACAAGACCTTGAAGTTCCAGCTGAAGCATGGATAGATGATAAAGGTATGGATCAGGAGGGGTGTAATGAACTACTTAACCATACGGCACCAGAACTCATAGGACGTATACATAAGCGTTATGCCATGGCTGGGGCTGATTTACTGAAGACGAACACTTTTGGTACTATGCCATGGGTACTGGATGAATATCAGATGGGTGAACGTGCCTATGAACTTTCTAAAAAAGGTGCTGAGCTTGTCACAGAGATCTGTGATGAATATGGTACAGAAGAGTCACCTAAGTTTGTCTTAGGTTCCATAGGACCAGGAACAAAACTACCTTCTCTTGGGCACATTCACTATGATGAAATGTATGAGGGCTATAAACTATGTGCACTTGGGCCTTATCGATGGTGGTTGTGATGTATTTCTTCTTGAGACATGTCAGGACCCATCTACAGATAAAAGCTGCACTTCATGCGTGTCAAGATGCCAATGAAGAGAGGAATGTTAAACTTCCTATCATGGTATCAGTGACGATAGAGCTTAGTGGGTCTATGCTTATAGGTACAGATGCTACGACGATTGTGACCATACTTGAACCATTTGATATTCTTTCCCTTGGATTTAACTGCGGTACTGGACCAGACCAAGTCAAAAAACATCTTAAAACACTTTCTGAACTTTGTGCATATACCTATCTCGGTACATGCCAATGCCGGACTTCCTCAAAACCGTGGGGGATACACCTACTATCCTATGGGGCCAGATGAATTTACTGAAAAGCAACTTGAGTTTACAGAGTATGATGGTGTAAGTTTTCTTGGTGGATGTTGTGGTACAACGCCTCAGCATATTCAGGCACTTAAAAAAGCAGTAGAAGCTTTAGTTCCCAAAGAGCCTACGGGTAGCATTGCACCTTCTGTTGCTTCACTTTTTAATACGGTAGAACTTTTTCAAGAACCTGCACCGCTACTCATAGGTGAACGAAGTAATGCTACGGGTTCTAAAGCATTTAGAGAGCTTATCTTAGCCAGTGACTATGAAGGTACACTTACTGTAGGTCAAGCACAAGTACGTGATGGTGCACATATGCTCGATGTCAATGTGGAGTTTGCAGGACGTGACGGGGCTAAAGATATGCGAGCAGTCATGGAGCTCTATAACCAAAAGATCCCACTACCACTGATGCCAGACGCAACACGACCTAATACCATAGAAGAGGGGCTTAAGTGTATCGGTGGAAAGCCTATCATTAACTCAACAAACCTTGAAGATGGTGAAGAGAACTTTGCCACCTATTGTAAGTTAGCCAAGAAGTATGGGGCTGTACTTGTCTGTCTTGTGATAGATGAAGAGGGGATGGCAAGAACCAAAGAGAATAAAGTAGCTGTTGCAAAACGTATGTATGAACTCGCGGTGAACAAACATGGACTCAAACCTCAAAACATCATGTTTGATATGCTGGCCTTTACAGTAGGTACAGGTGAAGAAGAAGATAGATTTGCCGGTAAAAATGCCTATGAAGCGATCAAAGAGATACATGAGATCTATCCTGAGGTAGGTTCCACACTTGGGACTTTCAAACATCTCATTTGGTTTGGAAAAGCATGCAAGGTTCTACTTAAATTCAGTGTTCCTGCATCACTGTGTACAAGCAGGGATGACCTCTGTTATCATCAATGTGAAACACATTATCCCACTCGCTAAAATGACAGCAGAGGACATTGCTATTTGTGAAGAATTACTTTTTACACCTGATGAGAAATCTTTATTTAAATTCATTGATCATTTTGCAGGTGCTGTCGTAGAAGATGATGGTGCAGATGAAGCCTATGAAGCTATGAGTAATGAAGAGAAGATCAAAAAACTTCTTATA
>CAWAVD010000023.1:0-9635 GCA_963785375.1 Sulfurovaceae bacterium | reverse complement strand
GGTGGTCAAAATGAACCACATGGTGCTATACACTCAAATGCAGGTGTAGATACATCAAATGTGTCGTTTGAAAATGTTGGTATGATCGCAGGGACTGATTTGGACTTTACGGGTGATTCAGCTGCAGCACTTGAAACTGAATTTAATGCAGGAACAGACAACAGCAGTAATTGTACTGTTCCAACAGCTCTTGTAGGAAATATGAGTGGTTGTAATATATTGACAGCAGATCAAATATGGGAACTTGATGGTCAGGTGGTTATGACAGCAGGTTCTTCGCTTAGAATTCAAGAAGGTACAACGGTTGTTGGACTTCCAGGAGCAGCAGACAACGCATCTTGGTTGGCAGTAGATGTAGATGCTAAGATATATGCACTTGGGACAGAGGACGCACCGATTATATTTACATCTGAAGATCAAACTGCTGCGCCAGGACAATGGGGAGGATTGACTATTATTGGTAATGCAGGAAATGCTCAGGTTGAGCCTTACGAAGTTGACTCCAACTTTGTAGCAGGAACTTCGGACTTGACAGACAACTCAGGTATCTTAAGACATGTAAAGGTACTTAACTCAGGTGCTGCTCCAAGACCAGATCAAGAGATCAATGGACTTAGTATGGTAGGAGTTGGATCTGGAACAGTTGTTGAAAATATTACAGTAGAGTATTCTAGTGATGACGGTATCGAGCTTTGGGGAGGTACGGTGAATTTAACTAATATTTCTCTTTCAAACTGTGGGGATGACTACCTGGATCTTGATGATGGTTATGATGGAGAAATTAAAAACCTTGTGATCAACACAACAACAGGTGCAGCAGGTATTGAGATGACGGGTGACACATATGCAAGGTTTGATGGATTTACTATTACAACAGGTGCAGAACAAGCAAAAGAGGGTGGTATCTACTTTAAAGAAGCCGGAGTAGGTGGACACTTTAAAAATGGTACGATCATTCATAATGGTGGTCAAAATGAACCACATGGTGCTATACACTCAAATGCAGGTGTAGATACATCAGAAGTATCTTTTAATGATGTTGCAATCACTACAGGTGTTGATTTGGACTTTACGGGTGATTCAGCTGCAGCGCTTGAAACTGAATTTAATGCAGGGACAGGTAATAGTATTACTTACAACTAGCTGCATATGAGCAGGAGGCTTTCCTGCTCGATTTCACTTCTAAATAAAATTTATTTCAAACATGTTTCCAATTTGTTATGAATTTTTGGCACTATTTCACACAATAAAATCCAAACCGATTTTTTAATCATAAACAAGGAAAAAAAATGGGAAAAATTACAAGATTAATCTCTATATCAGCAGCTCTAGCTATATCAGGCACGATGCTTAATGCAGCAAATGATGACAATATGGTTAAGTCAATTATGGAGCTTAGAGCTGAAGTAGAGGCACTCTATACACAAATTGATGATAATAAAGATGCTTATAAATCGAAGATGAAATCTTATGCACTTCAGATCTCTGACAATGAAGCACAGATCAATAGACAAGAAACATCATTGAAGCTCACACAGCAAAACATTGAAAAAACGCAAAAAAAGCTTGATGAAATGGGAAGTGCAACAGTTGACCTTACGCCTATTGTCACTGAAGCACTTGATGCACTTGAAAAAGAGATCAAAGCAGGTATCCCTTTCAAAGTGGAAGAGAGAATTGCAGCACTTCATCAGATCAAAGCTGATCTTAAAAATGGAAACATTTCTCAAGAAAAAGCACTTGCATTGACATGGGCAAGTTATGATGATGCATTGCGTTTGACCAAAGAGATCGGACAGTTTAAACAAGAGATCACGCTTGATGGGAAAGCAACGATGGCAAAGATCGCCAAAGTGGGCTCAGTGATGATGTTCTTCGCAACACCAGATGATAGAGTTGGATATGTCAAGAAAGATGGTGAGAAGTACAGCTATGTTGTAGCTACAGATACAGTGGAGCGTGATCAGATCATAGATCTTTTTGATGCACTGCAGAAACAGATCCGTACAGGGTACTTTACACTACCTAATGCACTACTACTCAGAGGAGCTAACTAATGAAAGTATTATCTATGACTAGACTATTTTTCGTAATCGTGACATTTCTGTCACTTTCGGCAGTTGTACAGGCTGGAGAACTTGAAAGAGCATACCAAAAAGAGTATGCATTTCTTAAAGCACAAAAAGCAGAACTTGAAAACAGACTTGCAACAGATAAAGTGCACCAAGCTAACGAAACTCAAGCATCTAAAGAGAAAGTAGAAGCACTTCAAGGCAAACTTCTTGATGTCTCTGCAAAGGTAAAATCAAGCAATGAAAAATTTGAGAAACTCTCAGAGATGTTAGCTGAGGAAGAGGAGACTGGAGGGCTTACGGGCAATGTTGTTAATCAGGCGCGTTTGGCACTTGAACCCTATGGTATGAAAGTCTCAGATGATAATAAAACCAATGATGTGGAGAAAATTCAGAAGGCATTTGATACCTCTATAAAACTCTATAGTGAACTCTCTTCTTTGAGAAATGAAAAAGGCGAGTTTTATCTTCCGGATGGAAAAAAAGTAAAAGGTGATATCGTAAAAGTAGGAAACATTGCTGCATATGGTATCTCTAAAGAAGCGGCTGGCGCACTTGCACCAGCGGGAGACGGTAACTATAAACTATGGAATGCTGTGGGTTCAGCTGATGATGCTAAGGCAATGTTCGGAAAAGAGAAGACCGAGTCGATCGATATTTTTGCATACGAAAACCTTGATAAAGAGGTGGACTACGTTACAGAGAAGACATTTATAGATACTATGGAAGATGGCGGTATCATCGGATATATCATCTTCACACTTGGGCTCTTTGGCTTGGTTCTCCTAGGATTAAGAGTGATCAATTTGATGGGTGCTAGTACAAATGTAAATGAGATCACTCAAATTGTTGTAGATACACTAGAATCTGGTGAGGGTAGTACAGTTTCTCTTGAAAAGCTTAAAGGACACAAAGGTTCAACAGCCAGAGTGATCAAAGCAACGTTGAGAAATATCAAAAAAGAGAGAGCACACATTGAAGATGTCATTATGGAAAATATCCTTAATGAGAGTACGCAGATCGATAGGTTTGGTAGTTTTGTACTTGTGATAGCCGCAGTTGCACCACTGCTTGGTCTTCTTGGTACAGTAACAGGGATGATCGAGACATTTGAAGTGATCACAGAGTTTGGTACTGGTGACCCGAAACTGCTTTCAGGTGGTATCTCTGCAGCACTTGTGACAACGATGCAAGGTCTTATCGTAGCGATCCCACTTCTGTTGATTGGAAACCTGCTTTCAGGATGGGCACAGAGTATTAAAGACTCTATGGAGCAAAGTGCTTTACATATCGTAAATCTTTACGAGAAGTATAGAGGCTAAGATGCTTTCGCCATTTGAGTTAATCGGCACATTTGTCGACCTTATGAATACCGGAGGAGTGGTCATGTGGGTACTTTTTGTACTTAACTTCTTCCTTTGGTATGGTTTGGGATATCGTTATTTTATCCTTAAGAGGGGAACCAAAGGAAATGTCCGTCGTTTGATCACCAAGCACGAAAAAAGAGGTGAGGCCCAAGCAATGAGAGGCATGCTTGACTATGCTGTTGCTGATGCATTAGATGCAGCACAAGAGGCAAAAGCGATCGGGGCAAATATAAGAAAACATATGAACGGTGTCTTGCTTCCGTACTATAGTGATGTAAACAGTTATAGGATCATGATCAGGACGATCGTTGTGCTTGCCCCGCTTGTCGGTTTGCTTGGAACAGTGATGGGAATGATCGAGACATTTGATGCACTGCAAAGCAGTTCGATGTTTGCTCAGGGAGCGAGTATTTCTGGAGGTATTTCCAAAGCGCTTTTTACAACGGAACTTGGATTGGTAGTTGCCGTTCCAGGATTGATCGTTGGACGTGTACTTGATAAAAAGGCCGAGCGTTACGAACTTGAATTTGAACAGATCATAGATATTATATCCACGAAGGATGCAGAATGAGAATTAGACCAAAGAAACAAGAAGTAGACAATGTAGATGTATCACCACTGATCGATATGGTTTTTATCCTATTGATCTTTTTTATGGTAACCACTACGTTTGTTAAAGATATGAAGTTGGATCTGGAGCGTCCTTCTGCAGCAAGTGCAAGTAAGTCAGATGCGAAAGTGGTACGTGTCTATATAGATAATACCTCTCAGGTTTACATTGATAACCAACCGGTACAACTATGGGCGATCCAGAGTAAATTAAGAGACTTACTACGTACATCTACTGATAAGTCAGTCCTGGTTATCTCTGATGATACGATTCCTGTGGAGACGCTGATCGATGTAGTAGATGAGTGTCGTATGTCAGGGGCAAAAGATGTAGCTGTATCCACATCAAAAGAGATGGGATAATCTATTATGGCAAACAAAAAGTTTAATAGAGATCGTGCCAAATCCTCTGCCTTATGGGCAATGGCCCTTGGTGCTTTTTTGATGATGGTACTGGTTGTTTCATTTAATGCAAAGGTTGAGAAAAAAGAGAAAAAAGTCAAAGATCCTATGCGTTATATGAAGATGACAAAACAACCGCCAAAAGTTGAGAAACCGAAACCGAAGCCAAAACCGAAGCCAAAAGCACAGCCAAAAGCACCACTGCCTGATCTAGGAGCAATGCTTGGTGGTATCGCTATGAATATCCCTGAATTCTCTACAGGGGATTTCATAGGTGATGGTAAAAGCCTTTTAGGAGATATGGCAGCAGATGCTGCGATGAGTGAGGGAACGGTTGACAGTAAACCAAGAGTTATTTCACGTGGTCCATTGGAGTATCCTGCTTCAGCAGCGAAAAAGCGTATCAAAGGGTATGTGGTTGTGAATCTGCTTATCGCCAAAGACGGAAGTGTAGAACTGGCAAAAGTGATCGCTTCAAGTCCGGCAGGTGTATTTGACCAAGCAGCATTAAGAGGTGTAAGAAGCTGGCGTTTTGCTCCGGCAAAATATAAAGGTAACCCTGTCAAAGTATGGGCGAAGCAAAAAGTACGCTTCGATTTTAATTAAGGTGAAAAGATGTTGAAAACAAATTATTACACTATCACTTTTCTTTTTCTTGACATATTCACTGCAGGCAAAAGAGGATGAAGAGCAAACGATCAACCATATGGAGATCGCTACGATCATGTACTATGATGGTAAATATGACAAAGCACTAGATGAGCTGCAACTAGCCAAAGATTCTCATACGAATATAGAATGGGATAAATACCATAATATGAGAGGATTGATCTTTCTCAAAGAGGAGAAGTATGACTTCTTCTATAACATCATTCAAAGAGGCGATCAAAGCAACGAAAGCTAAAGTGTATGTACCGCCAGTAGAAGAGAAACCTAAAAGAGAGTATCTCTTTAAAGTATTTTCTGATGAGAAAAAGGTAGAGAAGCCGTTGTGAAAAAACCTGTATTTGATGCCGAAAAACTGAAAAAAGATCAGATCGAAGAGATCTATATCTATCTTTCTCAAGCATACTATAAGTCTGAACAGTATATCAATGCTGTACATGCACTGATTCTGCCGGAGAAAAAGGGCGTGACAGTGCATCTTTGTTTACACTTAGAGCAGAGTGCTACTGGAAAGCAGATCAAAAAGGTTCCGCGATCGATGCCCTCAGTAGAGGTGCAAAGCTTTTCCCTAAAGATGCCACACTTTTGAAACAGAAGTTTTATTACTTTGCTGAGCTCAAGCTTTACCAGAGCTTCGATCGATGCAGCAAAAGCTTATATGAAGAAAGATGCCGGCAAGTGCACAGGAGTATATTTCTTTAGCACAAATGCTTCAAAGCGGTGGTGAGTCAGAAGAGGCGATCAAAGTACTTGAAGAAGCAAAGTTAAAGTTTCCTTCTTCTGCAAAAATACATATTTTACTTGGTCATTACTATAACCAAAAAGATATGCCTCATGTCACGGCTGATCTTTTTGAGAAGGGCTCTTATTATGACTCTAATTATATTAAAGAAGCAGCAGAGATGTACAGAAGAAATGGAGAGCTCGCACATGCACTTTATCTTAACTCGATGATGACAGATAAAGAAGAAAAAACCAAACAGAAAGTAGCAATTTTTGTCAGTAGGGGAGAGTTTGAAAAGGTCATCGGATTAAAAGATGCTTTAGATCGTTATGGACTATTGACTAATGACAATATGCGTTATGCATTGGCGTATGCCTATTATATAGCCAAAGATTATGATAAAGCGGAGATGCATCTTAAAATGATAAATGATGATGAGCTTTTCTCTAAGGCAACAGTGATCCGTAAAAATATAGAAAAATGTAAAAGTAACAGTCTGGAGTGTATATAGATGAATAAGTTATTGAGTTTATTACTTGTGATAATTGTACCACTTGCAGTATTTGCAAGTGAATCTAATAAGGGTACACTTACAGTATTGTTATTTAGTGATGGGAAGCCTTTGAACCAAAATGAGGTCAAGATCGATGGTAGAAAAGTCTATAAGACAGATAAAGATGGGGCAGTAAATCTATCGATAAGAGAAGGTAAGCATCAGCTTGAGATCTTCGGGAAGAGTGCTGCTGGAGAGAACTTAGGTTACTTTAAAAAAACTATAACAATAAAGTTTAATAGAAATACCGAAGTGATTGCAACACTTTCAAGAACGGGCGCAGACAGTATTGATATCGATACACCTATAGCTGTTGCCCAGATGAAAGAAAAGAAGGAAGAGGCATCGACGGGTACAGGAACACTTATGGGAACTATACTCTCTTCAGAAGGCAATATGCCAATAGCAGGTGCAAGAGTTTTTGTAAGAGGTACAGCAGTTGATGTGAGAACAGATGAGAATGGTAAATTTAAAGCGACAGTACCATCAGGAAAGACTTTGAGTATCTCTGTAGTACACTCAGCATACAGTGCACAGACTGTGGGTGGCATAAAAGTAGCGAAAGACAAAGTGACAAAGCGTGTGGTTAAACTGACACCTGCAAGTATGGAGCTTGAAGAGTTTGTGGTTCTTGCACCAAAAGTCGAAGGTTCTTTAACAGATATAATTGCGGAAGAGAAAAATTCTAATGCCATTACCAATATCCTTGGCTCTGAAGAGTTTACAAAAAAAGGTGATGGTACAGCAGCTGCAGCACTTCGAAGAGTAACTGGGGTAACATTGGTCGGTAGAAATATTTATGTAAGAGGTTTGGGAGAAAGATACTCTAATGTAGAGATGAACGGATTACCTCTTCCTTCTCCCAATCCTTTAAAAAGAACCGTACCTTTAGATGTATTCCCTTCTTCAGTGATTGGTTCTATGAAAATTCAAAAAAGTTCATCTGCAGATATTCCTAGTAGTTTTGGTGGTGGATATATAGATGTCAGAACCAAAGAGAGATTTGATGAGGACTTTATTAAAATATCACTTGCCGGACAACTGAACAGTGATACGGGAGATGAACATATAGACTATGTTGGTTCAGGGGCTGACTGGACAGGATATGACAGGAGTTACAGGGATGTCCCTGAACCTATACGAGAAGCTTCAGAAGTGCATGTAGGGCAAAGAGTCCCTTCATTTACGACAAGAGACTACACAGAAGAAGAGTTATCTGAATTTACTAGAATGTATCCTAATCGTATATATGGTATACATCTAGACACACTCAAACCTGGTTTTGGAGGTTCAATTGAGGGTGCAAAGAATTTTGATATAGGTGATGACCATCATATTACGATTTATGGTAATTATGGGTATGCACAGATTAATAACTATGTTCCTGAAGAGTTCTATGGATATGATTATGATATTGATGGGAACTTAGATCCGACAGCAACAAAATATGGGACTATAGATCAGACATCGATGAAAATTGCCCATGGGGGTATGTTGAATATCGGATATAGCTATATGGATGTACTACGATTGAAGTATACAAAATTGTATACAAAAAATTCTGTCAAAACAACACGTATTACAGATGGTATTATAGGCTCTAACTATTCACACTACACATACTATAATCTAAATTGGGAAGAGAGAGAGATGAATGTAGATCAGATCTCGGGTGATTTTGACTACGAGATATTTAACTCAGATTCAAATTTAGAATTTGGATTTGAAAATGCCACAGCAGAATTTTATCAACCAAATAACTATCAGTATGCGTATATAACTGAAGGAGGAATCACTTTTAATGACAATTCATTGAGTAATCACCTTGCAAACAGACTTGAATCCAATGATGATCTAAGTGCCATGTATCTGAAGAACAAACATAACATTGAAATCTTTTCAAAAGATGAATATATAGAGTATGGTATTAATATCTCTTCTAAAACAAGAGTATCAAGACAGAATAAATATTATCTTGATAAGCAAAGGGATGATCTTGTTTCAGATCGTGACCTTGTGCAGGATATAGATGGTATTTACAACAGTTACGTTTTACCTCCGTACCCTTATGACTATAGAATATTTCTAGTTTCTCCACTTTTCAAAGCTGCAGATTATTTTGATGGCGCAGTGGATGAGACCAGTCCATTTGTTTCATGGATGAGTAGACCTACTGAAGATATTGAAGTAGTTCTAGGTGCAAGATACGTAAGTTTAGACCAAAGTATTGACCAGTATGTTGAAGATAGGGATAATCTAGATCCTGATTTAAGAAGGTTGATTACTCTAGACACACAAAGTATAGAGATAGATGATGTTTTCCCTTCGATCTCTGTAAAATATAAACACAGTGAAAATCAATATTTTGATTTTGCTGCTTCAAAAACATATATTATGCCAGATATGAGAGAGTTTAGTGAAGGGGTTTATTTTCACCCTTTTGATGTTGCTACAATTGAAGGTAACCCAGATCTTGTGAATACTATTTTGTATAACTTAGATTTTAAATATTCTTATTTTATCTCTCCTACAGAAAATGTTAAATTGGGAGCATATTATAAATATATGGAGGAACCTATAGAAGATGTACAGCTTCCTACTTCCTCGTTGCCTAGGTATTCCTATATGAACTCAGAGTCTGCAACACTCTATGGATTTGAAATTGATGGTAGAAAGAACTTTGATTTTATTGATTCTAAATGGTCTAATTATTATATTTCAGGGAACTTCTCTTATAATTTTTCTGAAGTGAGTCTAAAGGAAGAACAAAAAGATATATATACAACAGATGGTAGAGAACTGCAAGGATTGTCTCCATTTGTTCTCAACCTTACTTTAGGTTATGAGGCAGATAAAAGATCGGTACTTTTAAATGTAAATCATATGGATGAAAGAATTCGTAAAGTAGGAGTCATTGATGCTGACAATAAAGGTCCAGATTCTTATGAAGTGCCTCCTACACTTTTAGATATCGTTTGGACTGAAAAATTCACTTATGAATATGATTTTGAACTTAGAGTAAAAGCTGGAAACCTTTTAGATGAAGAGACGGTATGGAAACAGGGAGATCTTGTTACCAGAAAATTTAAAACAGGACGATCCTTGGGTATGAAAGTATCGGCTCAGTTCTAAATGGTTACATCTATGTAATTAATTTGTAATCAATTTGTAATATAGTTCCGTAATTTAAAATATCAAGGAACTAATTACATGAAAAAAATTGTACTATCAATGGCGGCACT
>CAWAVD010000022.1:0-96506 GCA_963785375.1 Sulfurovaceae bacterium | reverse complement strand
ATGTTACATCGTCTACTGCCTTTACAAACCCTATTGTTCTTTGAAAAAAACCTTTTTTGATAGGAAAATGTACTTTTAACTTTTGTACCTCAATAAGAGGTTCATAGTCTTCGTCTGCTTTATTATAGGCTTTTGTAGCTCTCGCATCTTTCAACAAGTTCTGAGTATAAGGATGTTGAGGATGCGTAAAAAAATCTTTACACACGGCCTGTTCTACTATCTTACCTTTTTTCATCACTGCAACCCTGTCAGCCATTTCTGACACTACTGCCATATCATGTGTAATGAACAAGATAGAGAGGTCTCTTTGTTTACAGATCTGTTTGAGTAAACGAAGCACCTGAGCCTGTATCGTAACATCCAACGCAGTTGTAGGCTCATCAGCTATAAGTAAATCCGGTTCACAGGCAAGTGCAATAGCGATCATCACTCTTTGTTTTTGACCACCAGAGAGTTGATGCGGATACCAACTGTAACGTTCCTCAGGGTTTTTTAATGCCACTTCTCTAAAGAGTGAAAGTACTTTTTCTTTTATCTGATCTTTTTTTAAACTCAGATGTATCTGTAAAACTTCGGCGACCTGTGAACCCACTGTCATCACCGGATTCAATGCAGACATAGGTTCCTGAAAGATCATAGCTATGGATCTTCCTCGAATCATTTGCATCTGTGACTCAGGGAGTGCAAACAATGCTCTATCTTTTAAATGAATAGCTCCCGATCGTACTGCTATGGCATCAGGAAGCAAGCGCATAATTGCCAAAGAAGTGAGAGATTTACCCGATCCTGACTCTCCGACCAAGGCAAAGATCTCTCCATGCTGGATCTCAAAACTGATACCCTTTAATAATGTTTCACTCCCCACTGACAAAGAAAGGTTTGCTACACTTAAGATACAACTCATGATTTATTCCTAGGGTCAAGTACTGTTTGGATACGATCGGAAAAAAGATTTGCAGCCAAAACCAAAATAAACATAAAAACAAAAGCCGAAAAGAGTGACCACCATACCATGGGATCTCTTGCCATTTCCAATCGTGCCTGGTTGATCATATTTCCCCAAGAGTGCATTGTTGGATCAACCCCCACCCCTACATAGGAGAGTACTGCCTCAGCCAAGACCAAACCAGAGAAATCCAACACCACCGAGATAAGGATAATATGCATGAGATTTGGAACGATATGACGTCGGATAATGGTCAACTTACTCACACCAAAGGCTTTTGCGGCAGTCACGAACTCCATTTGAGAAATTTTTAACGTCTCAGCCCTAAGCAATCTACACAAGCCTGTCCACGATGTGATACCAAGGATCAAGATCAGAAATAACAAGCGAAGATCAGAACGTTCAAGGGTCGTTTCAAACCATGATGGGTTATTGTCCATCATCACCTGCATAGAAAGTACGCCCGCTGCAATGAGCAATACCCCGGGAATCGACGAGAGTGTTGTATAGAGGTACTGGATGACATCATCTACCCATCCACCGAACAATCCTGCACTTACACCCAAAATCACTGCTACAGGTAACATAATCAGTGTCGTGAGTATCCCGATCAAAACACCGGTACGAATACTCTTGAAGCTTTGATAGAGTACATCACCACCTACTTTATCTGTTCCCAATACGTGATAAGAGTAGCTAAGCATATAGAGCCAGGTAAATCCCACTGCCAAAAGTATGAATGTCACATACGCTGTACGCCATGGTAAATTGCTTTCACCTCTCCATGTCTCTTTAAATGTCAATATAAATCTGGATCTGTCTCTCCACCATATATGTAAACTAACAAGTAAAAAGCTTAAGAATAATCCTGTACTGAAGGCTAACAAAGACTCACCTATAAAACCATTATCCTTAGATACATATTTTAATGGAAGATGAACCTGTTGGGTGATGCCATTCTCATCTACTACAATGGAACTTGCATACTCTACTGTTGCAAAAGGTGCAGAGTAAGTACGTTCCGTATTTTGAATGCTGTGTTCAAAGATAATATCCAGAACAGATACTATCTCAGCTTCATACCTTACTTCTTCAACCTTTTGCAGCTTAAGAGGCAGTTCTAAACGAAGATGTATAGAGTCAAGCATTGTGAACAATAGATAAAAGAGCAGTACCACGGAAGAGGCCATTGCTATATGAGATCTAAAGATCGTCTGCCAGAGTTTTTTAATTTGAGGGGAATGCGAGATCACCCATGACCATAGTAAAAGTACGATCACCAATAACCACACCAACATATCTGTCCAAAGCATTACCAGTTTCATGATAGTTGCACCCTCGGATCAAAAAGTGTATAAGAGATATCTGTTAATATTAACCCTACGATATAAAGTACAGAACCTAAAAATACCATCGCTTTAACGATAGCAAAATCTTGTGAATTGATCGCATCTATAGTATACGAACCAAGTCCAGGAATACCAAAAAAAGACTCCATAATAAGACTTCCCATAAAAAGTGAAGGTATGATCACCACTACCCCTGTCAAAATAGGAAGCATCCCGTTACGAAGCACATGTCCAAACAATACTTTTATTTCTGAGAGTCCTTTTGCCCTTGCAGTACGGACATAATCCTGATTGACCTGCTCCAAAAAAATACTTCTGTACCATCGTACACCAGAACCTATCCCGGCAAAAACACCTATCATCACAGGCAGAATAATGAACTTAACCCCATCCCATCCACTCTCGTAACCAGATATAGGCACCCAGTGCCAGATCTTTGAAAAGAGCACTTGCCCTGCGATAATATAAAAGAGCCCAGAGATTGACATGATCATAACAGCAATGATCATCATACTTGTATCTAATACAGAACCTCTGAAAAGTACTAAAAGCAGTGCCAAAGAAATATTAGTAATCAATGCGATGATAAAAGTTGGTAAAGCAATCGAAAGACTCGGCATCATACGCTCTTTAATATCTGATCCTATGTCACGTTTACTGTCTGAAAAACCAAAATCAAAGGTAAAAAGCTTGAGTGATTCTTGTACAAAAAGTGTATCAGACACCTGTGCAAAACCTTCTGCTTTGGTATTGACAAAAAGAGGTTTGTCATAGCCTCTCCCCTCTTTCCAAGACTGAATAAGTTCAGGTGTCACCTGTTTGGCCCCAAGTTGTGCTCTTGCCATGTCATCAGGGCTGTTAACCATAAAGAACAACATGAAAGTAATGAGATTAACCCCTATAAGTATGGGTATCGCATACAATATACGTCTTATAATATAGGCTAACATACACTTTCCTCCTGAGAGATCACCCTATTTTGTCTGTTTCTGTAAATGCGACGAAGTGAAAAGATCATCAACAGTACAAACAATGCCATAATAGCCAACGGCATGAGCACAGGCTGATTCCATTCTTGTTGTTTTTTTACTCGCAAAGCAGCATCAATGCGTTTATACTTCAAAGTATTATTTGCCATGGCATTGGGAATAATATTACGATACCAGGCATGAGATAAGGCTAACGATTTAGGATGAATACCCCACACCCAAGGAGCATCTTCTCTTGAAATGTTTATCATTTTACGTATTATCTCCATTCTTTGAGGTGTATCCTTCATCGTTTTCATCTTTTTAAAAAGTATGTCAAAATCTGGATTCTTATAATTTGAAGAGTTGATCCCTGCACCATTGGTATCTATGGAAGCATTTGGACCATAAAGCAAAAACAGGAAATTCTCAGGATCTGGATAATCTGCGTTCCACCCCCATGAGAAGAGTTGTGTTTTCCCTTTACGTACTTTAGCTTGAAAACGGTTATAATCGGTTGCCCGTATGACCAATTGTATGCCTAAAGCATCGAACTGCTTACGATACCAATCCATTAAAGCCCTGTCATCGGGACCGGTAGCTGTGGTATCATAATGAAGCTTCAAAGGCTTGCCTGTTTTTGTGGAAATACCATCCGGGTAACCTGCTTCTGCCAGTAGTTGTTTAGCAAAACCCAATGGTTTTCGAACACGTTTACCGTCCACCCAATCATAGACTACAGGATTAGTGCCTTCTGCACCCTCCTCATATCCGTAAATACCGGGAGGGATCACACTCTGAGCAGCCATACCCCTTTCATTCATAAAGATAGAGATATACTCTTCCTGATCAATCGCGATGCTGATAGCCTGTCTTAATTTTCTAGCTGATTCTGTATACCCTCCCACCACAGGATCTACCATATTAAATGCCATATAAAAAGTGGAAGGTTGTACAGACCCAATAAGTGATATATCTTTTTTCTGCATCTCTTCACTTAGACCCATTGTACCTGACGAAGAGATCTGTACCGCTTGATCGAAAGCCTCAGAACTAATACCTGATGCATCATAATACCCTTGTAAAAACTTGTTCCATAAAGGAATACTCTCTTTCTCCAAAGCGTAAATGACCTCATCTATAAATGGCAATTTTTTACCTGCATCCTCATGATCGGAAACAGGATACACTTCATCATGAAAATTTGGATTTTTCACAAGACGCATCTGCTTATTTGGATTGTTCTCTGCCAAATAGTATGGTCCTGTTCCTACAGGATACCAATTCAATGTCAGATTTCTAGCTACTAATCCTTTTTGCTGATAAAAAAGATCTGCCTCCCAAGGGATAGGGGCAAAAAAGTTCATCGTAAGCCAATAAAGAAATTGTGGATATTTTCCCTTGATCTCTATAATCAATGTATGGGTACCTACTACCTTCACCCCTGAAATATCATAGACACGAAGATCAAGAACTTCTCCCTGTGCTTTCTTTTTTTTGGCAATTTGTGTAATGGTGTTCGAATATGTTTCCAATCCAACAATGTAGCTTTTCATGCTGTCTAAAATAGGAGAATGGTTCTGTCTTACCCCCATACGCTTTATGGCATAAGCATAATCTTCTGCCAGTAAATGACGTGTATCTTTTTGTTCAAAATCATCTAACGTCTCTATCTTTTCTAAAGCTTCTTCACTCAATGCAGTATAGAGTAAGTTGCCATTCGCATCTTTGGCAAAGGATGGATGATCCTGATACTTTACATCTTTTCTAAATTCCAACCTATATTCAGTGAAAGCAACACGTTCATCATTTTCATCTACTTCCTGTCTATTGCTATCCAAATAACGTATCGTTGGCATTTGGATCAAGGTGAGCGGTTCAATTTTATAGGGTCGTTGAAGATAATTGTACTGCAATGGAGGTTCATAGATCTGAGAGATAAAAGCCCACTCATTGGAGTTATATGAAACAACAGGGTCCAATCTTTTAGGAGAAAGTGAAAAAGAGGAAAAAAGCGTATTGGAGGCACTTTTTTCCTTACTATGAGGGTTATTCCAAACATCTGCTTGAAGAGAAGATACTATCATCAATAATAAGATCTTTATCATAACCATCTTCATATATTTTTATCTTCCCTTATCGTGAACTTCTTCTAAATTATATCAGAGGTAAAATAGTAGCATACTTTAGTAATTTTAGGCTAATTCGGACGTATGAGCTCTAAATAAGATAAATAATATTGATTTACAGAGCATCTATTTTTGGTGTATAAAATATAGTTATTATACGTCAAAAATAAGTTTTAATAATAAATACCATTAATTTTATTGATTTTAATTAGCTTTTAAAAATTTATCTCATAAAATGAATATATACAATTTATAAAAGGAAGAAAATGGCACGATTAGTAGTAATGGGTGGTGGTGTTGCAGGGCATACCACAGCAACATTTGCAAGAAAATGGCTAGGAAAAGAACACGAAGTAGTTGTAGTTACGCCTAACTCTCAATGGAACTGGATTCCATCTAACATCTGGGTAGGTGTCGGTCAAATGACTAAGGAAGACGTAGTTTTCCCTCTTGCACCTGTCTATAAAAAAGCAGGGATTGACTATAGACAAGCATTAGCTACAGAGATCCATCCAAATGGTAATGAGGGTAACGATAAACCCTATATCGTTATCCAATCTACTAAAGAAGAAGATGCTGGTGCAACAGAAGAGTTAGAGTATGACTACCTTGTAAATGCAACAGGTCCTAAACTTAACTTTGACGCAACAGAAGGTTTAGGTAACGGTAATGGTGAACTTGGAGAGCATACAGTTTCTGTATGTACTGCAGACCACGCGGTACATGCTAATGATGAGCTTGCAAAAGTATTTGAAAAAGCAAAAGCAGGTGAAAAACAGAAGCTCCTTGTGGGTACAGGACATGGTATGTGTACATGTCAAGGTGCTGCATTTGAATACATCTTTAACATTGAACATGAAGCTAGAAAAGCGGGTATCCGTGATATGTTAGATATCAAATGGATATCGAATGAAGCTTTCCTTGGTGACTTTGGTATGGGCGGACTTCATATGAAAGTGGGAGGTTACGCGGTAAGTTCAAAACTTTTTGCTGAATCTCTATATGCAGAAAGAAATGTTGAATGGATCATCGGGGCACATGTAAACAAAGTAGAAGCGGGTAAAGTTCACTATGAACTACTTGACGGAAGTTATGGTGAAGAGGAGTTTGACTTCTCTATGCTTATACCACCATTTGCAGGTGTTGGTCTTAAAGCCTATGACAAAGATGGATCAGACATGACTGATACACTTTTCGCGCCAAATGGATTTATGAAAGTAGATGCAAAATACGATGCAGGTGCTTATGAGAACTGGAAAGCATCTGACTGGCCAAGAACGTATCAAAACCCGTCGTTTAGCAACATCTTCGCAGCAGGGATTGCTTTTGCACCACCACATCTTATCTCTAAACCTGCGAGTTCACCAAATGGGACACCAATCAACCCTACACCACCAAGAACAGGTATGCCTGCTGGTATCATTGGTAAAGCGGTTGCGCACTCCGTATGTGATATGATCAAAAATGGAGAAAATGCACATCTTCATGAAGCCTCTATGGCAGAAATGGGTGCAGCATGTGTTGCCTCTGCAGGCAAAGGTATCTTAGATGGTCAAGCTGCTGCTATGACAGTCTATCCTGTTGTACCAGACTTTGAAAAATATCCTGGAACAGGTCGTGATACAGACTATACATTTGGAGAGATCGGTCTTGCGGGTCACTGGATTAAACATATCTTACACCATATGTTCATCTATAAAGCAAAACTCAAACCAGGTTGGACATTGATCCCAGAATAAGCTCAATTTGAGTTTATATGTGAAAAAATTATGATAGAAAAAGGAGACAATATGAAACATGAAGAAGTGAACTTTCAGAATGAGCAATTCAACTTAACAATGATCCCGGGGAAATTTGCAAGAGCGATGCGTACTTGTAAGATCTGGCAACTTTTTAGATTTATAGTGATCAACATTAAAATGTTGATCGTTGTAAGTAAAAGTCACTAAAACTACTGTGCCTTAGTCTATCTAAGGTACATTCATGACAAACATTTATCCTATCTTTACACCAATAAATATCAAAATATAGGATAAGTGCTTCAAAAAGAAAATATATGATAAAAAAAATTATACAATATCCTACAGTCATGAGTCTAGAATTTGGTGCGCCCGTACGCCATTTTGATGATACACTTATTGAGATCATCCAAGACTTAAAAGAGACTATCCTTGAAAATGATCTCAATGCATTGGCAGCATTTCAAATAGGTTCTCCTTTGGCCGTGATATTGATCAAGCAAGATAATGGCCAATTTTTGGAGATCATTAATCCTGTAATCGTCAAAAGAGAAGGATCAATATCCCCTACTGAGTCTACAGCATATTTTCCGGGGCTTACTGCCAAAACAAAACGATATGAAAAAATAACACTTATGTACGAAGACAGAGAAGGTAAACAGCAGTTCCTTTCTGCAGAGGGTGACCTGGCTATTACGATTCAAAGAAAAACAGATTATTTACTTGGTGCAAACTTTAGAATAAGAATGACAGAAGGAGAGAAAAAACTTTTTGATGATAAACTTGAATTCGGAACAGATACTATCGACTATAATGATTGTCCAACTGTCTTTAAAAGAGACAAAATACTTCACATCATCAATTATGGATTTATCGCAGGTATATTAGGTCTGATTATAAGCTTTTTTGCTGTTGATCAAACAAAAGAGACACTCACGATAATGGAGAATGGACTGATGCTTGCTATTTTAGCGTTGATGATAGCCTACTTCTTCTATGCACAGTATGAGGGGAAACAATATAAACACTGTACGTCTTGTCAAATAGGAAATATTGTAGGAACGATAACTATTTTAAGTTTCAAACTTTTATTACTCTTTTTAGCTAACTATTTTATACTATATTAAATGAAAACGCCTTCGTTCTTATCAATACAATGCAAAAGAGTCAAAAATGATAACTGTAACAATTTCTATATAAACACCATAAAGTTATATATTTTATAAGGTTTTATATATTTATTTAAACATCACTATTTCAAACTTTTTCTCGAGTGGATTTCCTTTGTAAATAATATCTATTGAAGGTCTTCACTCATTACTTTTATTTGATAAACCGTTTTACAACAATATTATTGATATTAAAGTTTTTTACTTTTCATTAAAAATGCAGTGTCATCAAGCAATTCGTAAATAGTATTTTTCTCTTCATCAGTTAATGATACATCTTTAAGTAAGTCCATCTTTCCTATAGCATCCAATATACGTGTCTTAGCTGTGATATATGCATCCTTTCCTTCTGGACTCAATGCTTCTAACCTATCGTGATTTTCTTTAGTCATGCCATAACTCCTATGTTTAAGATACTCTATTATGCCAAAACTAAAATATGATATACATGGGTATATTTCCCGTTGGGTATGAAAGGAAATTATTTAATTAATTTTAGTAGTGTTTACAAATACAACTGAGAAATAAAAAACCTCATAAAGTTATATATTTTATAAGGTTTTCCCTGAACAAATTTTAGTTTGTATTATAATGGTTATTTTTTAAACAATGAATTGAATAATGTTGTTTAAATTTAAACTATAATAAAACTCATGAAAGCCTATTAGTCTCCTTGAATACACTATTGGCTTTCTGGTCACTTTTAATTTCAGATTGCATAATTTTTTATTGACATCCCTCCTATAATCTTGTCCAAAATTCAAAAGTTACCTTCCCTCAAAATCATCATCTAACTATTAAATAATTGCCTACTCAAAACCTCATAAAGTTATATATTTTATAAGGTTTCCATTTTCAAAGAATCATTCAAAATATTTTATCCACCATAAATAATTAATTTTCTATGTTCATATCCACTATTTATTTCAAGACTGTATGATTATGTATTTTGTGTATTATTTGCACGATAATCAGTATTATAGTCCATGCCAAAAACATAGTTATAAGTGTATGGCTTAAAAAGTGGTCCCCGATCAGTATTTTGTAAATTCCCATACTCCAACCAATCATTGAAGCAAAGATGATTGCCTTTTTTCTATTTGAAGTTCGTTTAAAAAGAAAGAATAAAGATAGTAATGCAAAACCTCCACTTGCATGACCTGCAGGCCAACAGCGTATCTTGCATTCTTGTTTGAAGTCCTTCGGATAACGGCCAAAAACTGTGATATTAGGATAGTTCCCACCATAATGCTCTATATTTTTTGGACAAGGGGTATTTGTAACAGCTTTGAGACCCCCGATTATGGAAGGGACAAAAATTGCCGAGAGCAAGATGATTACTAATCCTTTTTTATAAGTATTCACAATTGTTTTTTTGTGAAAGACAATCAATGCGACTAATATAGCCAAGGCAAAAAGTATCAACACTTTTTTGATCCCCGAATAAAAGATTAAATCTAAAATACGATCATTACGATCTAAAATCCATTGTTGTGTTTTGAAGTCGAAAAAAAGATCCTGAACTACTATATCAAGGTTTGTTAATTCAAATACGATCAGTGTTACAATTAACAAAGAAATAGTGAGTACCAATTGTCTATTAAGGGATAATTGCGTCATGAAACATGTCCATTTTCGGATCGTAGAGTTTGGTTTCTACTTCAAAGAGTCCCAGCAGAGATTGGAAAAGATTGTCCTGCGTAAAAGGCTTATTACTGAAGTTTCTAAGTTTGTCAACATCAATATCTTCCTCTATTTTCCCCTCAAACCATGCTATAGATGCTACATGTGTCTGCGTATCAGGTGCCATAAAATAAGGAAGTCCGTGCAGATACAGATTGTTTTCTCCAAGGCTTTCTCCATGGTCACTGATATAAAACATTGCTGTTGCATGGTCAATGGAATAAGTTTTAAGAAAACTGATTACTTTTGAAAGAAAATAGTCCGTGTAAAGTATAGCATTATCGTAGGCATTGGAGATCGATTCTGGGCTACATTCCTCAAGTTGGTTTGTTTTACATACAGGTGTGAACTTTTCAAATGCTTTGGGATAACGTTTATAATATGCTGGTCCATGGTTCCCCATCATATGAAGGACGATCAGGATATCCTTCCCTTTATTTTGTTTGATATATGTATCTAGGTTTGCTAACATCCCTTCATCACGACACTCTTCATCACATATAGGATTATTATCTGAGGACCTGAAGTCTTCATATGGGACACGAAGCGCAACACCTTTTGAATCTGAATTATTATCTCTCCAGAGTACTTTGATTTGGTTAGTATGTAGCAACACATCGAGTATATTTTCTGTTGATATCCCTTTATCATAAGTATAATCATCTTTCCCAAACATTGAGAACATACAGGGTACAGAAACAGCTGTAGAAGTACCACAGGATGAGAAATTGGAAAAACTTACCAGATTTTTTTCCTGTTTTAAAAGGGGGTTAGTCTCTCTTTTATAGCCGTTCAGTGAAAATCTGTCTGCTCGTGCGGCTTCACCAACAACGAGTATGACTAGCTCTTTTTCTTCATCCTCTTTTTCTAAATTAATATTTGCATCCATGCCAATAGGTGTTATGACCACAGGACCACTTTTAACTGTTTGTTTAGCGTATTTACCTATACTGTAGATCCAGTAGGTTGGGTTGGTATGATATCGTAAGGGCTTATGTTCACGAAAAAAAGAAGCATAGAACTGGCTGAATGAGAGCAAAAAGAAACCCATTACTCCCAGTGAGATTAAAATAATTTTAATTTTCATCCATAGCTCTTTATGTGGTGAAAGATATTTGATGGGTTTTTGATAGATATATATTGAAGGAAGGATCCCAAGAAACAGCACATACAAAATGAGTTTGAAACTGAAAAGATCCATTGACTCATTCAAGTCTGTTTGTAAAGTATTTTGGATCATCCCTACATCGATGACAACATGATAGATACCCATAAAATAGCTGGTAAAGGAGGAGATAAGTAGTGTGATGATAAGCAGTAGTTTGGTCGTATACCTCGAACTTAATAGCGTAAAGAACAGTGTGATTACGGCTGCAAGTATGAAAAATAAAGAAACTACATAAAAAAAGTTGGTAAATGAAAGTGGATATACCTTTATAACATTGTAAAAAAAAGTGGTGTTGCCAAAGAGTGTAAAAAAGAGTGCTACAAGTATAATTAAGTGATATTGTGTGATATGTTTATGAAGGAGTTTTTGTACAAAAGTCATTTGATTTCTTCGAGTTAGAATTAAAAGCGATACAATATCATATAAGCATTAACCATATATAAATGTAAAATATTATGTAATTTTCTTCATTGTAGTGACATAGGCTACTCTCGAGACACTTTTTTATTCCACTAATACCTTACTTTCTAAGATTTCTTAATTATATCTTTTTCAAATTGATTTGGTGGGATATATAGAAGATAATTAAAAACCTTATAATCTAACATATTTTATAAGGTTTATCGCTATAACGACGTTTGCGGAGCATAAATTTGTACCCTTCAAAAGAAAACCTTATAAAATGTTCTATATAGGATGTTTTATAATGAAAACTATACAAAGAGTACAATAGAGAATTTTATGAAAAATTAATATTTTTATTTAAATGAAAGAGGTAGATATAAATAAATCTGCAAGAAGAACTCTTGCAAATATGACCCAAGAGGAACTCTTGGAGAAAGAAGTCGAAAAGTATCGACTATCTTTTTGAGAATTGTGGAGATCTTCTCGCTTTTTTCTTACCTGGTTTCTTTCTTTCAACTACTCTTGAGTCTCTAGTAAGAAGTCCCATTGGTTTAAGGATTGCTCTGAAAGATGGTTCAAACTCTACAAGAGCTTTTGTAATACCATGTTTAAGTGCATCTGCTTGAGCCGCATAACCACCACCAAGTGTAGTTGCTCTAATGTTCATTGACTCAAGTTGTTTAGTTGCTTCAAGTGGAAGTCTAACTTTCATTTTAAGTGTTTCATGCCCACCTAACCATTGGTCAAGAGTTTTACCGTTGATAAGCATTTCACCATTACCTGGAGTCAACCAAACTTTAGCGATCGCTGCTTTTCTTTTTCCTGTTGCGTACATAGTTGCCATGCTTACGCTCCCTTATTAATTTGAGCAGTGTGAGGATGTTCAGCACCTGCATATACTTTAAGCTTTTTAAGCATTGTTCTACCAAGTGTAGTCTTTGGTAGCATACCTCTTACAGCCAATCTAAAAAGTTTTTCTGTATGATTTTCTAACATATCATCTAGTTTTTTACTTTTAGTAGAACCGAAATAACCACTATGAGTAAAGTACTCTTTGTCTTCAAGTTTATTTCCTGAGAACTTTGCTTTTTCAGCATTGATGATAACTACGTAGTCACCACAATCTACATTTGGAGTAAATGATGGTTTATGTTTACCTCTAAGAAGTGTCGCTGCCTCAGTTAAGATACGACCAAAAGTTTTACCTTCTGCATCGATCAGAACCCAGTCACGTTGTACTTCAGAAGGTTTAAGAACTGATGTCAATTTCATGAATTTTCCTTGTTTAAATAGAACTATTTAGTCTCTAAATGTTCTTTTGTGGACGGATTGTACCCACTTAAACTTAATTTTTATTTAAATTAAGTTTATTTTAAGATTTTTATATCAATTTCCTCTTCTGTTAGATAAATGATCATTCCTTCGGTTCTTTTTCCTGTAATCTTCTCTATCGCTTTTTGATAATATCTCACCTGATTTTCATGTTTTACTGTATACTTTTTTGAACTCTTATAGTCAATAACCAGACAATGATCCTCATACTCCAATAATAAATCAATCTGTTTCAACTCACCCTCAAAACTAATAGACTGCTCTTTCGTTATTTTTGCACCAACGAGTATCTGTTGAAATGATTTATCTGCTATCAAGTTTTTTATACGCTTTTCTATCTGATCTATACTTTCATCAGACAAATGCTGTCCAAAATGATTTTTTAATGAAAGCATTGCAGCATACACACTCTCTTCTTCAAAATTACCCAACATCTCTAACGTATAATGCAAAGCCGAACCAAACAAGATTGCCTCATAGTCTTTCTCTTCATTCTCTTCAGTAGAAAGCACCTCTTGTATACCATAATTTGAAATCCTCACCTCTTTAAGCGACTGAGGGAGAGTTGTTTTAATTTCATCCGCAGAGCCTATTTGATGCTCACCTATAGACATCGGTCTCATATCAATCTCATCAAATATTGAATCTTTAGGTTTTCTAAGGACAATAAGCCCTTCCACGGCACGGGTTAAGGCCACATAAAGAACATTCTTCCGATCTTTAAGTTCCGATACTTTTCGTTCTTCCATAATACGTTTATATGCTTCATCAAAGTTTTCTCTACCTTTAGTTCTATAAAGTATTTGATCTATATACAAATGCTCATTATAATGGTAGATAAGTGCTGATTTATCACTGTTTTTACGTGTGAGTTTATCTAGCAGTATGACATATTCGAATTCAAGTCCTTTAGATCCATGAATTGTCATGATCTTGGCTCCATGAGCCGAGTTAGCTGCAACAGAGATAGAAGAAGTACTGAACTCATCGATAAAGGTAGGGATATCTGAAAAGTTTGAAGCAAACTCTAAAAGTTTTAAAATATTCAGGTCTTCATCAAAATATCCAAATTCTCTTACTAATGTGTCGAGCACTTTTAAAGGACTCATAAACGCTGAGAACCATGATGTGTCGATATCTTCCAATGATTTTCCTATTTTCAAAAGAAGTGCCTGTGCGTCAATCTTTTCACCATAAAACAAATACTCTACCATAGCCACAAGGGATGCTATTTTAGGAAGATATTTGAGTGAACTGGAAGTTTGCAGCAGTGTATCTATATTGTGAGCTAAACACGCTTCTTGGACACTTACTCCATCTTTGTTCGTACTCACCAAAAAAGCTATATCATTGATATTTACACCCAGATCCAAAAGTCTTTTTGCCTGGCTTACGGCTTCATCTATCAGTGTCTCAGATTCTATAACGTGTACATACCCCTCAGAAGCCCCATCTTTACTCTTTTGAGGTACATAACCTTGCATCATTGGTTCAAACCATCGATTGACCTGTTCGACGACATTTTTTGAGCTTCTATAGTTCGTATCCATCTGTTCTATATTCACACCATAATATTCTGCAACTCTATCGAACAGCTCTTCTACACCACCACGAAAACGATACAGAGACTGCTTGGTATCACCCACATAAAAAAAACTCTTAAATTCACTCTGTCCATGTCCAGAAAAAATCTCATCTATAAGTGGCTTCAAAAGTAAGAATTGTAAAGTAGATGTATCTTGAAACTCATCAAGTAGTATATGTTTGAACTTAGAATCTATTTTAAAATACAAAAACTCTTTACTAAGACTCTCATGTAACAGTCTATAGGTAAAATAGGTCAGGTCATCAAAGCTCAAGACACCAGAAGACTTTGCATTAGTGATCGTTGCATTTTTATAATAATCATATATCTTAAAGAGATTATGCAGCACAATAGATTCTTTAACCTTTGCCCAAAGAGCCAACTCCTTTTTGAGTAAAATATAAAGCGCTTCCAGCTCGTCGTTTGCCACTTTTTTAAACCATGAATGTTCTCCCAAAGTTTCTTTTTCAAAGAGTGATTTGGAAAATAACACTTTGATGCTCTTTGTTTCAAATTGATTCATGCAGCGTGGTGCAGCTCCTGACTCTGCAAGCGTCTTGATCATCTTAAGTCTCAGTACTTCACAGGCTTCTTCTTGTTTTACCAAAGAAAAATCTTTCTCCTCCTGCTTTGGCAATAAAGGATCTACTTTATAAAAGTTTTGCATAAGATCAAAGATCTTCATAAAACGTTTATCTTCGATATCCATAGAGAGCTTGACAAGAGAAGAGAGCAATCCCTCTGCCTGCACTTCATCGAGGAAATGTTTTTCAAGTTCATCCTCACCTTGCTCCTTAGTCACAAAGTCAGGTTCAAGTCCTATCTCCAAGGCAGCAGAACGTAAAATAGATGAAAAAAAACTGTCCAGTGTCACAATATAAGAACTACTTGCCAAAAATCTACCTAACACTTCAGGCTGTTTCAATAAAAGTTCGTCACGCGAGAGTCCTGTCTCTACACAGATTGCATTAGTAAACGCTTCATTATTTTTGTCGGTGAGGTTACGTAACGAGTCAACAACTCTTTGGCGCATTTCAGTTGCCGCCTTGTTGGTAAAGGTCGCAGCAAGTATAGTGCCAGGTGCTTCTCCGATAAAAAGCAATGAAATATAACGTACAGAAAGTGCAAACGTTTTTCCAGAACCGGCAGAAGCAGAGTAGGCTAAAAAAGGTTTAAAACTCATACATACTCTCCTCTTTCACACATCAAGGTAAATTCGCAATATTTACATTTTTGCAGCTCTTCACATTTTTCAGCCACAAAATGCGTTGTTTGTTTAAGTGCAATAATATGCTGTGCCAAGAGTTCATTTTTCTCTTCAAGGGCTGTGATCTCTTCTATAGTACCCCCTTCAAGTATTTTTACGAATGCTAAATTAACATTTTGGTATTTCCCCGTAAGCATTTGATGGTAGATACTCATTTGTAAATCTGTCAGATTCTCTATATTCTTCGTTTTATTCGCTTCTGCTATTGAACCACTTTTATAGTCAAGTATAAGTGTGTTCGTAGCATTTTGGTCGATACGGTCTATCCGTCCTTTAAACTGTAAGCCCCCTATGTTTCCCTCTACTTCAACTTCTACTTCAACAACTCTCCAGTCAGCCTTAAAGTGTTCTATTTGGGAAGTAACAAATCCTTTTAGCTTCTCTTTCCACAGTAATTTTCTATACGCAATTTGTGCATCGTCAAAAGGAAGTAATCTATCCAACAGAATGTCTATGTTTTTTTGCATCTCTTCTTCAGAATCGTAACTTTCTTTTCCTCTATAGAGATGATCTAAGAGTAAATGTAAAAATGCACCCTCATTTAATTCTTCTTCCTTCTTTGCTTCTATTTTTTGTATGTAACGATAATAATACTTTCGTTTGCACTCCAAATAGGTTTTCAATCTTGAAGCTGACCATGTAATGTTTTGTGCATTAAAATGCTCTACTATCGGATCTTTTTCTTCTATCAATTGAGAAGGCTGTTCATAAAGCAGATCCGTTTGAACCCGTGTGGACATTGCACTTTCCAGCCCAAGTTCATAAAGAAATTTTGAGGGGAGTTTATTGTCACTGCTACTATAGAGTATGGCTACTTCTTTGGCCTGCTCAAATAAACGTTTATAATACTGTTTTTGTAAAGCTTCTCTATCATTTTTCGTAGGAAGATTGGCAAAAGCACGTACAGAGGAGTTAAGAAACTGGTCTTTAGTTGAAGTCGCAGGAACAATGCCTTCATTAAAATCTACAACGACGACACCTTCAAAGCTCACTCCCCTCGTCTCTAAAACGCCCATGACTGTGATCATGCCACCACGCACATCATCGATAGTAATCTGAGAGAGTGCTTTAAGCCATAAGAAGAGCCATTCCTTTACACTAAGCTCTTCATTTGAAAATATCTTCATAAAGTGAAGATATTTTTCATAGACACGTTCATTGATCTTTTCCTTTTTTTCTCCATCGATCAATGGACACTCCAATAACCCCAGGCTATCTAGAACACTGAAAAATTCCTCTATTTTACAAAGTTTTACAGGAGATAATTTCTCTATCATTCCAAAGTTAAATCCATAACGCTCCAGTAGAGTCTTATGTTCAACATCAAAACTTTGCCAATATTTATAAAGTGCTTCAAGTGATTTATAGATACGACCATTAGCATAGTCGTATCCCATTGCAAAGTTTAGATTATTGTGCGTATCATATAAGGTAAAGTGCTCTTTAAACTTTTCATCGGGCAAGATAAGTACTATATCTTCAGGGTTTATTCCAGACTGTACCATCTGTTCGATCTGAACAAAAGCAACTGCTATCTGTTCTTGTCGTTCTTCCACAGAGTAGACATTCGCATTGATCTTTATTCTATTGGGCTCAGAAGTCAATATTTGCTTCTCTGTGAGATCAAAACTGACATGTGTATGATTTGGTAAAGTGATCCCCAATGCTTCAAAACGTTCTTGCATCTTCACATTAAATGGACTCGTTGTGTAATGTATGATCAGCTTTGTTTTTTTTGAAATTTTTTCAATAAGTTCTAATTCAAAATGACTCAAATACCCTTCAAGATGTATCTCTATACTTTCATAACCTTGTAAAAACCCTTCATTTAGCCGATAGGCATTGGGGATAAACGCTTTATCTGTAAATCCTTGCGCCTCAAGTAAGTGTTTATAATTCCCAAAAAGTTGTTCCAGTATGCCAAGATGCGTTTCAAACTCTGCATAGGCATCTGCCTGGGATAAAGTGTCAAAGCTTATTTTCTCAGCAGCCAACTCTTCAAAAAATTTAAACAGTGCATCACTCTTGGTAAAGAACTTAACCAGTTCAATATTGAGTTTCAAGTCTTCAAAGGCTTGAAAATTTGCTGCTTCTCGTAAAAGTAGGATACGTTGCAATGGGTCTATCTGTACTTTTTCTTCCAAAAGAATGGCACGCTGCTCAAATTCATCCATACGCATGAGTGCCGGTAAAAAACCATCTTTTTCTTTATGTTGAGAACTCACTGTTCTTAATGCTCGTGATGTAGGATAAATATGGAGTTGATTCATGCTGAGTAGTATAGCATAGAGTATAAGATAAAAAAGAAAAATCTGTCATATTGACAGATAAAGATTAAGACAAAGGCATACCTTTGTCTTAAAGGTTTAAATATCAGGGTTTCAGATAAGCAGATACTTCAGAATATCCTATTAACTCATCGACTACTGCTCTGAGTTGCAGTGTATACCTGCCTGCCTTAGTAATATTCACATCTTTGACCTGGTATTTTCCGTCTACATAAGGTACATTAGGGAAAAGTTTGTCTTCAGATCTGCTATGAGGCTGTGTAAGCAAAAATGTTACATTTGCATCAGAGATCTTTGAACCATTTTTGGTGGTCACTTCATATGAAAAAACATTGGGTCCCTGTGATAATTTTACCGGGTTAGGCTGCGCCCGATTACTGTTCATGTTATCTGTCATAACCATTGTTTCTACATCTAGTATATTGATATTATAGGCTTGATCAAAAGCTAATTTTTTCTCCATGATCTGATTAATATTCATATCAGCCATTTGGTATTTGAGCATGAATTTATTGGACTCCTGTACTGGCATAGATGAAGCTGACTTTACCGTCCAGTAACTTAGAGTAATTCCTATCGCAAGAAAACCAAGTATCATGTGCGGCCAATACGTTTTTTCGTTATTTTTTGCCATATTTAATCCTCATATATAATGGTCTAAGTGCAAACATCCAGAGTACCAAGAGTGAACCAATATAAACAATAATTTTTAATACCCAGACCATATGACGTGTCTCGTTAGGTATCGTTTTTGTAAGTTCTATCCCTTTGGATTCTGCTATACCCTCTGCAAGCTCTGAAAATGCCTGAATTACACCAATGTTATGTTTATCTTCATCAGAATTACTATCTTTAGAAGATACCACATCCACTGCTGCATCTCTGACTGAATTATAGTCATATAAACTTCGAACTTTATCAGATGAGGGGATCAACCCTACTCTACCCTTTATGTCAGTGTCCTCTATAATACGTGCTTGAGGTGCAAATATAAATAATACATAAGGCTTGCTCATTTGCGCTTCGTACTTCTTACTATACTCTACCAAGTTAAAACCTACAGGAAAATGTTCATTGGTCGCTATCACGTATCCATTTATACCTGTTTTTGATAAAAGTTCGTCACCTATCTGATTGATACGTTGTGAAGCTTCAATTTTTAAAATGTCATCTTTAAGTATATGTGTAGCGTTTAGAAGAAGTGGAAGGGCCAAAGCAAGCAAGGTTGCCCTTACTTTTGCTTTGAACATGGTTTATCCTACAAATAAAAGGTTGCCACTAAATGACAAGTATAGTGCCGCAATCGCAGAAAATCCCATACATGCAATAAGTACTTTATCCATATATTTAATCATTATTTATCCTTTTTCGCATCAATAAATGCATACTGCTTATTCTCTACAGATATCATTTTAATGTTATTCACATCTCTAATAGCTGTTGGATCATACGGGTTTACCGATGCATGTCTTTGTGTAACAATAGACATAAGCATCAAGACAATAAGAATTGCAATTAACCCTACGATCGAGATCAAGATCCCAAATATCCCATGAAGACCAAATACACTTCGTTTTGTATTTTCTGCCATATTAAACTCCTTAGTTTGACAATGACTGAATATATACAGTCAAAGCTTTCTCTTGTACTGGTGTAATAAGTGTTTTGAATGACGGCATTTTACCGATCATACCCTTTTTACCATTTTGTAACGTATGATTCATCAATGCAGCATCATAAGCCACAAGATTTGGCGACATACCATTGTTACCTTGTCCATCTATTCCATGACATGAACTACAAGCTGCAAATGATGGAGGTTGAGGACCTTTCATACCGCCAGCTACATATGCAGCGATCTCTTCAGCCTGCTCACCCTGAGCCATACCACCAGGCATTGCACCCATAGGATACCCTAATTGATTTTGACCATTTACAATAACATCAAGTACTTGTGCTTTAGTCATTCTAGCAGAGAAATCATGCGCTTTACCAGAAAGACCATCACCTATAGTACCATGACATTGTGCACATTGTACCAAATAGATAGATTCACCCATCTCTTTAAGCGTTGCTTCATCAGCATTTTTATGTGTAGCTTCAAACTTCTTATTATAAGCTAAAACTTCTTCATTGTACTCACCAATTTGACTATATGCATTCACAGGATATCCTATAAGTCCATACCACATAGACCAAAGGAATAGTGCTAAAAATGAGTATGCCCAACCTGAAGGTAGTTCATTTTGATACTCACCGATCCCGTCCCAATTGTCCTCTGCCAGTTGACCACTCGCAGTGTCTGTTTTAATCTGATTAATATATTTAACTGCAACAGCTGCTGTAATCGTTGCAACTGCAATGGCACCCCCCATGGTAATCGCAGTCATATCATCAGCAAAAACGTCCATATCCAAGCTATTTACCACTGCAATTGTCGCTATAATAAGCAACGCTGCAAATGCCAATGCTTTTATCATTAATGCATTCATTTCTTCTCCTCTTTATATTCTCGTTCTGATGCGGGCTTATCTTCTACAGGTGTACTTGTAATATCATCATCAAGTGCAATATTCCCATATTTTTCATAATCACGCTCACCTTTCTTTTCACTTCTGTATAAGTGTATAATATACCCATACAGCATCACTACCAAAAAAATGGTCATAAAGAAACTGGCATAGCCTTGTAGGTCTCTAATGTCCATTTTGTCTCGCTATTTCAAGCTGTTAAGGTAAGCAATCAATGCTACGATCTCAGGTACTTGACCATTCGCAACTGCTTCTTTAACATCTTTATTTTTCATATCATCTGCAATAGCTTTTGCATCTGCAAGAACTTTTGGTCTGTGTGCTTCCCATGCTTCTCTAGTTCTTTTGAACTCAGGACCATATGGAGTGTGAAATGCATTTTTAACTGTTACTGCTTCTGCATATGCAGTCTCGATATCAGCCAAGTTCGTAAACTGATGCTTATATGCTGGCATGATAGAACCTGGAACAATTTCTGACGGATTCAACATGTGATTTTCATGCCAATCTGTTGTTCTGTAGTTTCCTACACGGTGTAAGTCTGGACCTGTTCTTTTAGAACCCCAAAGGAATGGTCTGTCATATGCATACTCACCAGAAAGTGAGTAATCACCATAACGGTCAGTCTCAGACTTAAACGGACGAATCAGCTGTGAGTGACATGACATACAGTTATCTTTAATATAAACATTTTTACCTGCAAGTTCAAGAACCGTACGAGGTGTCGTATCGACCGTTGGTCTTGCAGCCAATGAAAAGTTTGGAACAATCTCAATGAGTCCAGCAAACGCGATAACGATCGAAATCGCCGCAGCGAAGAAGAATGGATTTTTTTCTAACCAATGAAAAAACATAATAACCTACCTCCCTTATGCCATAGGCGTTCTAAACTGTGGTTCTTCTGTAATCTCTCTAGCAGAAGTCATAGTTTTGATCATATTGTATGCAAACATTAAGAACCCAGTAAGGTACATAACACCAGCAACAGTTCTAATAGTGTAGTATGGATGAAGTACATTTACTGTATCGATGAAAGAATACATCAAGTTACCATACTCATCTACTGCTCTCCACATCATACCCTGTGTGATACCTGCGATCCACATTGATGTAAAGTAAAGAACAACAGCTGTTGTTTGAAGCCAGAATTGTGTCTCCATAAGCTTTTTAGAGTAAATTTCTCTTTTAAACATACGTGGAGCCATGTGGAACAATGCAGCCATAGACATAAATACAACCCAACCAAGTACACCGTCATGAACGTGTCCAGGAATCCAGTCTGTAAAGTGTGCAATTGCATTGACTGACTTGATCGCTTGAATAGGACCTTCAATAGTTGACAACATATAGAATGTTGAAGCCAGTACCATAAATTTGATCAGTGGATTTTCTGTTAACTGATTCCACTCACCTTTCATTGTAAGGAGCATGTTAATTGCTGAACCCCAAGATGGTAAGATAAGTACTACAGAGAACGCAGAACCCATTGTTTGCATCCAGTCTGGAACAGTTGACCATAAAAGGTGGTGTGAACCAGCCCATAGATAAACAAACATTAATCCCCAGAAAGAAAGTAAAGAAAGCTTATATGAATAAATTGCTTGTCCAGATTCTTTTGGAAGGAAGTAATAGATCATACCAACGATAGGTACAGTAAATCCAAATGCAACCGCATTGTGACCATACCACCACTGTACAAGTGCATCATTTGTCCCCGAATACATAGATACTGAGTGTGTGATAGAACCCAATCCATCAGTCATTAAATATGTTGGAAGAGACATGTTGTTAAATAGATATAGCATAGCAATACCAAGGAAACATGCAAGATAATACCAAACAGAGATATAAAGCGCTTTTTCTCTTCTGATCCCTATTAGTCCCATCATAGATAGACCCCATAATACCCAGATAACAACGATAACAATATCTATAAACCACTCAAACTGAGCGTACTCTTTTCCACTTGACATACCCAAAAGTAATGTAATTGTTGCAAGTAATGCTCCTACAAAATAAAGCCAAAAATGTATCTTACTCACAACCATAATAAACTTTGATTCTGCCATAGATACTTTAAGTACTCTTTGCCCAATATAGTACCATGTAGCAAAAATGGCACTTACTGTAAATCCAAATACCACTACATTTGTATGAATTGGTCTTAATCTTGAGAATGTCCCATACTCACCTAGTAGATAGTTTAATTCAGGAAATGCCATCTGTGCGGCAATAATTGTACCGACTAACATACCTAAAAATCCAAACAAAATAGTTGTATATGTGAACAATTTTGCTATTGAATAATCATATTCTAATGCTGCGTTTGATTGCATGCATACCCCCTTGTATAAATTCTATGTTGTAAACAGATTACAACACTCAATAATAATTATAATATTATTTGATTATATGTGCACTTAAATAATTCTAGAATGAATATATTTGGGGAGAAAGGTTACATCTTACGTGTATATGGAGTCTATGAAGTGTTTAAAAGAGTATTTTTATCCTATTTTTACTATCAAATTTATTGATTTTATTAGGAGTTTTTTACTCCTAATATCCTCTTGGTTAAAAGATAGAAAGTTTACTTAAACCAGCTTTTTATAGTAGCCCAAATCCCAGTTTCAATACCTTTGTCTTCATTGTCTAATTCCATAAACCGATCACATCCCGCTTTTAATCCAGCATCACAGCCTTTTTTGTAGAACTCTTTTTCTTTTATTCTACTTTTATTAACACCAAAACCACCACGATACATAATAGCAACATTGAAACATGCATCACCACTTTTTAATGTACATGCTTGCTCATAGTACTCTCTTGACTTTACATCATCTTGTCTAACATCGTGTCCATCACGATAGATAGTTCCTAGTGCCTCACATGCAAACTTGACACCCCTGGCACATGATTTCTCAAGATAAGGCATAGCAGCACGATAACTTTTATTCCTATAATAGTTATCACCCATGATATCACAAGCTTTATTCTCACCTAGGATACATGCTTTACGCATAAAGCTCATACCCTCTTCCTTTATATCCTGTACCTTAGCATTGTCTCCAGTAACCATTGGTAGTCCATATTCATAACAGGCTGTTGCATTATTGTCACTGCACAAAACTTTTAAGGCTTCATTCTGTGATGCTGAAAGTGCAGATAAAATAAATGTACTTAATAATAAGATACTCTTTAACATATTATTTACCTTCCTTTTTCTCTCTATCTCTTTTCATCGCTTCAACCAAATGAGAATTTTCTGACTCCATCTCCTTAAAAGCGTGTGTCATTCTATCTTTCAATGTATCTCCATCTAATTCATCAGCAAGTGCTTTTTCATAGTGAATGGCAAAATCTTTATATGGCGTAGCACCCGAAGAAAGAATCATCTTCATCTCAATCCCGGGGAAATAGTGCTCAAATGCCGCAGAAGCTGTTTTGAGCACTTTTCTATTATTAAAGTATGACACTGCTACAATGATCTGCATAGCGAATACAAGTAAAATTATATAAAATACAATGGCTTGCGCTATACCCAGTTCTTTAAAAGATGCTGGATTGAATATTGCGGCATACATTGCAAAGGGTAAAACAAAAAAAGCCAATTTAATCCACTTATTGCTCAGCCCTCCAAACATAGCATTATCATAAATAAGTCTTTTTTTAATCTGGTGATTTTTTTCTTTAAAAACACTCTTTATGATTGTTTGAATAGAATACTGTTGTTCTTGCATAGTTGTTCCTTAAAATATTGCTGTAAAAGTGTAGTGAGATTTGATAAACTAGAGATTAATAGCAGAAAAAATACTTCTGCTATATGTAGGTTGTTACAGATGATGCTTGATATACTCATCAATACTTAAAAGTATAATGATACCTAAAAAGGCAGCATTTATCTTCCAAAAGATTGCACGCGCATCAGTGAGTTTAAATTCTTTTTTAAGTAACTTCATAGATGTTAAAAATGCCCAAATACCAAGTGCTGCAGAAAGAATAACTGTAATAAGTGAATAGACATGAAATGTATAGACCAGAAAAATACCTGCATGTATTGTCAGTACCAGCCATACAAATGTTAATCTTTGCAATGTACCTTCACCAAATAAACGCATTGCTGTAGGATAACCACCGTCTTTATAATCACCATGAAAAAGCATCACAAGTAACCAAAAATGTGGTACTTGCCATATAAAATAATAAACAGCTAGTGCTATGAACTCAAGTTCAAAGAGCGTATGACCTGCAGCCAACCATCCTATCGCTGGAGGAATAACACCAAGAATTGCACCAGGTACTACAGCCAATGCTGATCTTTTTTTAAGCGGTGTATACATAAGGTTATACCATATGAATGCGAAACCAAAAAAGTTTATGCCCGTAAGCCCTAAAAGTGAATAGATTAATCCAAAAGACAAAATGATCAGTATAACTGCTATGATCGTACCGGTACGAGGTGACATACGTCCGGCTGCGATAGGACGATTTTTCGTTCTATCCATTTTAGAATCTTCTCTATACTCTTGAACTTGATTAAGAGTAGAAACCCCCATCGCTACTAGAAGTACAGAAAAGGTAGCAAGAAACATATCTGGACCAATCTCTCCCTTTGCCATGATATAGGCAAAGAGTGCAGATAAACTTACTGCAAAGGAGAGAACGAACTTAGTAACAATAAAAAAATCTTTTATCATTTATTCTTGTCGAGATATTCAGCAATTATTGAAATATCTTCTTCTGTCATATCAGGGTATGCTGGCATTCTACCGATTGTACCTTCTTTACCGTGTTTAAATACCTGGCTCAAAAGTGTAGCATCATATCCTACAAGATTCGGAGACATTCCACCCATTCCTTTGCCATCTTCACCATGACATGAAGAACATGCAGTAAATGATGCAGGTTGTTGACCTTTCATTCCACCAGCTACATATGCAGCGATTTCTTCAGCATCTTTACCTGAAGCTAAACCAGCTGGCATTGCTCCCATAGGATAACCAAGTTGATCTTGACCATTCTTGATGACATGCAGTACTTGTTCTTTACTAAATCTAGTTTTAAGAGAAGGTCCGATAAGCATAGTATCTTTTTCAATTGCATGACATTGTTTACATCCATTGTCTCTCAATAGTGAATCACCTGTTTTAGCAAAATTACCTTTTGGTGTCTCTTGAGTACTATTGAACCAAGCATTAAAATCATCTTTTTCCATAACTACGATCTTTGAATACATATAAGAGTGATGTGTACCACAGTATTCAGCACACTCTACATCATACTCACCCACTTTATTAGCATTAAACCATTGTTTTGTAGTACGACCTGGTACAACATCTTCTTTCATACGGAAAGCCGGTATATAGAATGAGTGAATTACATCATTTTCCGGTGCACTCATTTTTAAGATGATATTGGTATTAACTGGTACATATAGTGCAGAAATACCCATAGTCCCTTCTTCAAGCACTTTACCATTCTCGTCTAAAACAGGTTGTGTAAAGACACCACCTATTTTGTGAACATAACCATCTTTGTTTGCAGGGTATTCATACTTCCATTTCCATTTAGAACCTTCAACATTGATCACAATACTTTGTGATTCAGCTGGCATAGTTCTAAACATTTGCATGGTTGTATTACCATAATAAAAGAAAATCATCACTGCAATAATAGGTATGATCGTCCACGCCAACTCTAAACCAGTATGGTGTGTCAATGAACCGATTTCTTCATCTTTTACTTTATCTGCACGGTACTTCCATGCAAAATAGAACATAGGCACAACCACTGATAAAAACAGTGCAATTGAAATCCCTACGTGCAGCCAAAACGCAAAATCCATATCTGCGTTAAAGCTAGATGCACCTGAACCAAATCCTTCTAATTTATTACTCATAAGTAAAACCCCTCTTAGTGTGCTACAGGAGCAGTAATATGACTTTCAGCTCCAAATTGGAAATTGGTAACATCGATACCAATTACAATAATAAAGAAAACTGCAACAAGCGCTAGTGAAAACCACACCATAGCTGCAATTAATTTCTCACCTTTTAAGTGCATGTAATAGATCACAATCAACCAAGCTTTCACTACTGCAATGAGCATTTGCGCTAAAAAAGTTGAACCAGTCATAAACATATGAGGTTGGATAAATGTAATCGCTGTTAATACTAACAGTCCTACAAGTACTTTATAATATACTTTTTTCTCTTCGTTATAATTTACTGTTTTAGTGTCCACCTGTAGCTCCTCCTGCTCCGATCATATAGTAGTAAGGGAATACAAATACCCAAATAAGGTGTACGATATCCCAATAGAGTGCGATATTCCAATGTAAAATGTGATGCTCAGTGCTTACTTTACCAGCATTGATTCTTTTAAGTAGCCAAAGCATAAGACCAATACCAATGATAATGTGGAATCCATGGAGTCCAGTCATTGAAAAGTAAAGACCAAAAAACAATTTTTGACCAAATGGCAAAGGTGACTCAGGTAAGAGCTTATCATGCATCAAGAAAATACCGTGATTATACTCAGCTGTCCACTCAAATCCTTTAATGATCAAGAAAGCAAGTGCCAAAATGATAGTCGCCCAGATCATAAGCTTAGCACCTTTTACATCACCAGCTCTCATTTTAAGTAAACCTAGACCCATAGTAAGTGCAGATACAAGTAGAATTACTGTATTTGTACCACCAAGTAGTCTATTTAAAGATGCCGAAGCATCTAAAAAATCTTGTGGGTGCAGTGTATTATAGTAAGCAAGCGCAAGGAACATAGCTCCAAACATCATTACTTCTGTAAGCATGAACAGCCAGAAACCTAGTTTCCCACCGTAAAAGTCACCTTGCCATCCTTGTACTTCATGTTGATTTCCATCACGATCAGTCGCGATTTCAGGTACGTATTCGTGTCCCATTAGTCTATCCTTTGCATCGTTTCATAATTAAATTTAACCACTGGCTCACCATGTTTATATTCATATGGATCAAAATCAACATACGGAACTTTAGAGTGATTCTCTAATGGTGGTGGTGATGTTGGTAAGTGCCACTCAAGTGTTGTAGCATTCCATGGGTTAGGTGTAGTTGCCTCACCTTTTGTCCAACCTTTATAGAATACCCAGAACATATAGATAAGACCAGCAATAAAGATTACTGCACCGATAAATGAAATCTGGTGATAAATCTGGAACTCTGGTAAGTAGTCAAAGTAACGTCTTGGCATACCGTAATAACCAGCGATGAACATTGGGAACCAAAGAAGGTTAAATCCAACAAAGTTTAAGTAGAAAGCAATCTTAGCTTTAGTTTCATTATACATTTTACCTGTAATCAGCGGGAACCAATAGTGCATACCTGCAAACATCAAGAATACAACCCCACCAAGAATAGCATAATGGAAGTGTGCAACTGTATAGTAAGTATCTTGTAAGTGGATATCCATACCGATCATAGTGATTGTAATACCTGTGATACCACCAATCGCAAATGTAATAATTGTTCCAAGTGCCCAAATCATTGGAGTTGAAAGAACGATTTTACCTTGATACATTGTAGCAACCCAGTCATAGAACTTTACACCTGTTGGAATAGCAACAAAGAAAGTCAAGAATGAGAATACTGTTTTAGCAACATCTGACATACCAGATGTATAAAGGTGGTGACCCCATACAAGGTAACCAATACCTGCAATTGACGCTGATGAAAGAGCAATTGTTCTATATCCGAATACCTCTTTTCTTGAGAAAGTAGGAATAATTTCAGACATAATACCAAATGCTGGTAGAATCATAAGATAAACTGCCGGGTGTGAGTAGATCCAGAATAAGTGTTGAAATAATACCGGGTCTCCACCTTTTGCCGGGTCAAAGATACCAATACCAAAATACTTTTCCAAAATAGCAAGTACAAGTGTAATACCAACAACTGGCGTAGCAAGAAGTTGAATCCATGCCGTAGCGTAGATACCCCATACGAATAGTGGCATTTTAAAGAATGTCATACCTGGTGCTCTTAATCTGTGGATTGTAACAAGGAAGTTAAGTCCAGTAAGAATCGAAGCAAAACCAAGAACAAATGCTGCAACAAGTGCCATGATAACATTTGTTCCTGTTTGCATTGAGTATGGTGCATAGAAAGTCCAACCTGTATCAGCTACACCTTCACCAATAAATAGTGAACAAAGTGCAATTATACAACCAGCAATATAGAGCCAGAATGTAAACCAGTTAAGTCTTGGGAAAGATACATCTTTCGCACCGATCATAAGTGGCATTACAATGTTTCCAAATATTGCAGGAATCCCTGGAATAATAAAAAGGAAGATCATGATTACACCATGTAGTGTAAACGCCTGGTTAAATGTATCTCCATCCATATACTGTCCACCTGGTGCAAACAGTTCTAGTCTCATAACAAATGCTGTAAATACAGCTACAAAAAAGAATACAAACATCACAGCTGCATACATAATACCAATTCTTTTATGGTCAATTGTAAGCATCCACTGCATGAATGTACTTTTAGGGTGCCCAATGGCACAGTGTGTTTCGTCGAAATAAGTTTTACTCATCTACGTCTCTCCTTTGATTTTGATGATTTTCTTGATCTCTTCTACCTGCTCTAACAAGCCAGATGAAAAAGATGATTGTAATGGTTAAAATTACTGTAGCCGCTACCTTTTCCCAAGCAAAAATATATGTTTTTCCTTTTGGGTCATAAGAGAAGCAGTATAGTAATGTTTTAGCTATGGTTGGTCCTACTTTTCCTTGTGCTGCCTCTAGCACTGCCATTTTAACATCAAAAGGAAGTTGTTCAATACCATTTAGGTATCTTGTAATTTTTCCTTCTGGTGATAATACAATCAATGTGGCTGCATGTATCCAGTCAACCACACCTGCTTTTGATACTGTCTTTTTATACGTAAATCCAACTTTATCAGCAAAAATGGCTGAAGAGTTGTTCTCAGTTACTAAAAAGTGCCATGCATCTTGTACATATGGTCTGTCCATAGACTCCAAATGTGTTTTTCTTTTTGCTTTCGCTAAAGGTGGTGTTTCATCTGGTGCAAAGCTGATAGTCAATGCTTTGTAGTCAGTGTTTTCAGCCAGGTCAAGTCTAGACAGCATTTTTGCCATATCTTCTAGTTGTGGTGTACAGATACCTGCACATCTAAAGTAGTTCAATGAGATAATAGTTGGCTTTCCATCCATATATTCTTTCAATGTTCTACTCTTCCCGTCTTCATCTATAAATGTCAAATCAAGTGGAACATATTCGCCTAATTTTTCATTTACTCCTAAAGACTCGGCCTGTAGTACAGTTAACAAAAGCAATACAAGCATCACAATTTTCTTCATATACCCTCCCATGGTTATGTCTATATTTCTAAAAATACGCACTAATTTTAGTCCACAATCACTTAAATGGCAATGAAAATGTATAGTTTGCAGTACATTTAACACATAATTAACACTTTTGTGTTACAGAAAGAAATTTTTTAGTTAATATATAAGATTTTATAATTTTTTTATATTTAATAAAATACATTAATTAAAAGTGTTTTTTGAGAGATGGGAAAGCGTAAACTTTCCCTGTAGAGAGTTTTAAATAGGGCGAATAAAAAAAACGATAGGCAAAAAACTTAAGCCTTGCCTTTTGCACTTTGAATAGAATGGATATATTGGTAATCTACCGCTATGGTCTGTTCTTTAGGTAAATTCTGTGAGAGTCTTTGCACCATACCTTCAAAGTCGTCAAACAGATAATTTGCCATAGAGCCTGGAATAGGATTGATCTCATTAAGTAGGACTTGATCATCCACAACAAAGAAATCACAGCGAATGATACTTCCTTTAAAGAGAGGGTCATATATTTTCTTAAAACTCTCTTGTATTTTTACTTTTAGCCCATCTGTGATATCTGCTGCCAACACCTGAGAATCTCTAGAAAAGTCCATATATTTTTTTTCAAAATCTAAGAAAGCTTCTTTATGTGGCTCTTCAACGATAGAGAGTTCCCACTCATTTGTGTAAGCACCTGCTTGGTTGAACTCTTTTACGCCTTCTATGAAAGGCTCTATGATCACATCTGTATCAAATTCAAAGGCAACATCAAGCGCATAATCAAGTTCTGAAGCCTCTCTTACGATACTCACACCAATACTCGAGCCTAAACGTACAGGTTTTATTATCACAGGATACTTTATGGAAATTTTTCTCTCATCATTTTTTGAGAGATATTCATAAGGTACTGTTTTGACATCTAAACTCTCTGCTAGAAACTTAGTGTAAAGTTTGTTATAAGAGAGTGCTGAAGCCTCCATACGTGGGGAGATAAAAGGTACCGTATAGAATTCCATCAGGGAAGCTATCTTTCCGTCTTCTCCGTCTCTTCCATGAATAAGGTTCAATGCCACATCAAACTCTACAGATTTACTGCCAAACATACCCTCTATCTGAAAACCGCCATTTTTGAGAGTCAGTTCTTTAGATTTTTTGTATTCACCTGATGAAAAAATTTTAGAATTGATCTTATTTGTATCAATATGATAAAATTTTCTATCACTGCTTACAAAAATATACGTCAGTGTAGACTTTTTTAATACTTTTTTCATTGTTATGGCAGAAACAATACTTATTTCATGTTCATAACTAGACCCACCAAACAATATCGCTATTTTCATTTTTGTTCCTTAAAGCATCTTGGCAAATTCGCCAAAGATATATGCACTTTCATGTGGTCCAGGACTTGCTTCTGGATGATGCTGTACTGACATAGTCGGAGAATCATTGTACTTAAGCCCTTCAATCGTATTATCAAAAAGATTTACATGCGTTACTGTCGCTACTTCAGTGATATTATCGGGCACATTGTAGTTGTGGTTTTGTGCCGTGATCTCCACAGTACCTGTTATTTCGTTTTTTACAGGATGGTTTCCACCATGGTGTCCAAACTTTAGTTTATATGTATCATAACCATGTGAGATTGAAAGTAACTGGTGCCCAAGACAGATACCAAAAAGTGGTACTTTGTGAGCAATGAGCTGTTTGATCTTCTCTTGTTCCTCTTTTAAGATCAGTGGATCCCCAGGTCCATTTGAAAGAAATACACCATCGATCTCTTTTGCATCTATTTTGGCAATGATCTCCTCAGCTGACATAGAGTTAGGTACAACTGTTACTTCCATTCCTGCATGTGTAAGTTCATTTAAGATATTTCTTTTAATACCGAAATCAAGTGCAATGATCTTTTTTGTTGTATGAGGTGTATCATACTGAAATGTATCTGTATTGTAACGAGCTTCAGAGTGGATATAACTCTCTTTGGTACTTACCTGCTCAATGTAATTTACTTCTTCGATACGTGGTGAAGAATCCAATACTTCTTTAAGTTTCTCCTTATCATGTATCTCAGTAGAAGCTACCATCATCATCGCACCTTCATCTCTAATCATTTTTGTTAAAAAGCGTGTATCTATTTGAGTGATACCCAGTACATTTTCTCTTTTCAGCAAAACTGACAATGTCTCTTCGCATCTAAAATTAGAGGGGCGGTCCTGATAACTTCGTACAATGATACCTTTACAGTGAGCACCTTTACTTTCCATATCTTGTGCATTACACCCTACATTTCCTATCTCTGGCATTGTAAATGTCACGAATTGCCCTGCATATGAAGGGTCTGTAACGATCTCCTGGTAGCCTGTAAGGGATGTGTTAAAAACGATCTCTCCTACAGAAGTACCCTCTGCTCCAAAACTTTTTGCTTCAAGCATCAATCCATTTTCAAAATATAAAGAGACTTTTGTCATTAAAGCATTCCTCTCTTCGAAAGTTCTTCTTGATACAATCTTTCATAAAGCAGTTCATAATCCTGAGAACCAGGTATCACTTCTTTTTCCATACCCTTGATCTTTGCATAGACAATATCATCGATCTCATCATAAGCATCTGCAAAGGCTTTGAAAGATTTAAAGATCACATTCTTTACCTGGTTTTCATTGACTGTATATTCTGCAAGATAATTTTCATACAGTTCATCTAGGATAAGGTGTGCAAGATCATTGTATCTGTCGTCATAATTCATGATTACACCATGCTCTGGAGCCATTTTCTTTTTGATCATAAAAAAGAGTTGTCTCTCATCTGCATGTTGAAACTCTATTTCATCATAATTTTCATCGAGGATCTTTTTGACTTTTTGATCCAGTGCGTGCTCTTTTGCAAGGTTTTCATCTATGATCTTTTTTGCTGCTTCAACAACGGCTTCTCTACCTTTTGGGAGAGTCACAAAAGGTGCATTGGCTAAATCAATCCCAATTTTTGTTGCTACATACCCTGTTTGTTGTGGTTTTAATCTCATTGCTACCCCTTATTATCGAATTATTGTATCTTCACGCTCTGGACTTGTGGAGATGATCCCCATCTTTGTCCCTATCATTTCTTCCAATGCCAAAATATATGATTTAGCAGTCTCCGGTAATGCATCAAACTCTCTTACCCCCTCTGTTTTATCCCATCCTGGAAAACTTTTATAGACTGGTGTTGCATCTTCAAGTTCATAAGGTACATAATTGATCTCTTTCCCATCCACTTCATACGCTACACATACTTTCACCTCGTCAAAACCATCCAGAACATCCAATTTCATAAGTGCTACCTGGTCTACGCCATTTACACGTACAGCATGACGCATAGCTACGGCATCAAACCAACCGCATCTTCTCGGACGTCCAGTAGTCGTACCAAACTCATGACCATTTTTACGTAGTTTGTCACCTTCTTCACCAAAATCTTCACTTGGAAAAGGTCCATTCCCTACTCTGGTACAGTATGCTTTAGCGATACCTGTTACTTTTCCAAGATCTTTTGGGTTGATACCAAGACCAGAACAGGCACCTGCACTTACGGTTGTTGAAGAAGTTACATATGGATATGTACCATGGTCTATGTCAAGCATGGTACCTTGTGCACCCTCAAGCAGTATCTTCTTCTCCTTATCCATAATTTCCCACATCATTTGAGTAGTATCGGTAATATACGGCCCAAGGATTGCTTTATAGTCTTCGAGTTCACCTAAGAGTTCTGCCTCTTTTGGTGCTTCAACACCCATAGCATCAAATACAGGTTTGTTTATACTAAAGAACTCCAAGATTTTTGCTGTAAGCTTTTCAGGGTTTAACAGCTCCCCCAGTCTATGTCCTACTCTAGCGATCTTATCACCATACGCAGGTCCAATACCTTTACCTGTTGTACCGATGGCTTTGTCACCCTTTAAACGCTCTTTGGCTTGATCGATAAGTGCATGATATGGTAAGAGTACATGTGCTTTGTCTGAAAGGAAAAGTCTTCCTTCCAAGTTATCAAACTGCTCCATCTCTTTGATAAAGTCTTTAGGAGAAAGTACAACACCGTTTCCTACAATATTTTTAGCTTTAGGGTTAAGGACACCAGAGGGGATAAGGTGAAGTGCATACTTCTTGTCTCCAATGACAATCGTGTGTCCAGCATTATGCCCACCTGCGAAACGACATACATAGTCATGTGTTTGTGCCATGTGGTCAACGATCTTTCCTTTTCCCTCATCTCCCCATTGGAGACCTACAATCAAATCTGCTTTACTCATCTACCCTATCCTCTATTCATTTTATTGCTGATACACTCATCTGTATAAAGTGCAAATCCTGCTGCTTCTACACCATCAATTGTGTAGATACCACCCATAGCCAAAAGATTATTTCCCTCAAACATTCTAAATGTCAAAGAGTCATAATATCTCATCTTCGCATAAAAAAGAGGAGAGATAACCATATTGCTATACGTAACTTTTTGTGTCGCCTCTTTTATCTTTTCAAGTTCTGCTTTGATATCATCAGGGAAGACACTAAGGTCATTCAGGTCTTTCACACTGTTAATTCTCACAAGTTGTTCTATCCAAGACAAGTCTGTAGCCATAATCTGCTCAACGTTCATTGACTTCAGTACATCTAATGAAACCCCATATTTTTCATTCAAAAGATGCGGAATACGGATATTGGCTATCTGCATCACTGGTTCTGCCCCTATCTGTCCTAAAAGTGTTGTTGTGGTTTCTGCGATCTTCTCAAAAGTACCATCTATCACTTCAGCCCCTACCTGGTACTGCTCTTTTGTAGGGAACGTTACCGTAGGCTGGATATAGAACCATTTTTTAGATTCTGTACTACGTCCGAGTCTTTTTGTCACGATACGTACCACATCTGCTGTAGAATCAGCACGTAAAGTCACTTCATGGTTCTCTTCATCATTCAGTCTTACTAAAGGCTTTTGGTCATCAAAACATTCATGCTGATGATATGAGAAGAGTGGAGTTACGATCTCTTCAAACCCAAGAGCATCCAAAGTTTTGCTTGCGATACTTTCAATCTCTCTTTTTATCTTGGCACTTTCTCCAAAATACAGTCTACTTCCACTAGGAATTTCGTGTTCAAATATCATTTAGTTACTCTTTTTGAAATATGTTTCGTTAAATACACGGCTGGCTGTACCATCAAACTCTCTTCTACCAAGATCTGCCAATGCCAACTCTATCGCATTCACCACCCATGCAGATTCATAGACAGGTATAAGTCCCATCTGATTGATACGGAAAAGTTTACCTTTAAGATGATCTTGACCACCTGCTATGTTTACGCCGTACTTCGTTTTGAGAAGTTTACGGATAGGTTCTGCATCTTCATCAAATACTGTACTCATAGATGGTGCAGGTGTCTTTGGATACATAGTAAACCCGATCGCTTCTAGTGCTGATTGTGTTGCTCTTGCTCTTGCCGCAGTGTTCTCATATAAGGCTTCAATCCCCTCTTCATCGATGGCATCGAAAATAGCATTAAGTCCGATGATGAGTGTAGTTGGTGCCGTCCATGCCGTAGTATTTTGCTGCTGTTTTTTGATCTCTGTAGCAATATTAAAATAATAATCTGCCCCTGAACCTATTTTCTCAACTGCTGCATTTGAAAGACCGATCATGGCAAGTCCAGGAGGGAGCATCAGTGCTTTTTGACTTCCGGTAACCAGTGCATCAATATTTGAAATATCTATAGGCTCTACACCCACTGCAGTGATACCGTCTGCTACGATCATGATATCTGGATTTATCTCTTTGGCTCTTTTTGCAATCGCTTCGACAGGATGACGAAGTCCACCCGCACTTTCACACACTTGGATAAAAATCGCATCGATATCTTGATTTTCATTCAACGCATTTTCAACATCTACCACAGAGCATGGTGTATTCCACTCATACGTAAGCTCTACTTTATCTCTTCCTATTGCATCTGCAATTTGACCGAAACGCTCTCCAAACTTACCGGAGTTTACAGTCAATGCTTTAGTCTTACAAAGGTTCATCATAGATGCCTGCATAGCTCCCGTACCCGAAGAGGCGATCATCACACACTCATCCATTCCGAGAAGTTTTAAAAGTCTTTCACGGGCTTCTTTAAAAATGGCTTCAAATTCTGGTGTTCTATGGTGTAAAGTAACGGTAGCCATCGCCTGTCTTACTGACTCTGGTACGGGCGTAGGTCCTGGTGTAAAAAGTAGCATATATATATCCTCGCAATCGCCATCATGACGACGGCGTAATAAGCGAGATTATATCTAAAAAGATGTTAGAAGTTGTTTTATTATTTGAATAAGAATATTTTAAAGGGCAATTTTCCTGTACATTGAAGTATATACAAGAAACTAAATAAAATCTCTTAAATCTCACACATTAAAGAGAAGCTTTTAACAAATGGTCCTGCCATCGATGGGTTTTTTATCATCGATTTAAAATCACCCTTCTCAAACTTTAATTTGCCAGTTGCAAACGCTACTCCCATAGAGGCCATAGAAAGAGGTTTAGTACACCATTTATCCCAATCTTTTTGTGAAGCTCTCATATCCCAGTCTGCTTCTTCACCATTATATAAACCTGCTGATACTGCTTCACCATTTTCTACGATAAACACGCAACGTGGTTTCTCTTCATCTTTGAAGCCGCATGTAATCACTGAATTAAAATTGATATCCGCTAATTTATCCTTGACTTCCGGTGTTTTATTCCATGCATCTTTAAGTGCATTGATCCATTCATCTGAAAAAAGTTGTGCCATGGGTCATCCTTTATGTATAGTTATAAGAGAAATATATCCTCTTTTATAATTTACTCTCTATTGGCTTAAATACAGAACCTGCATTCAAAAATCAAAATCAAAAAAACATGGACACTATGGATCATTTTATCCTTATCACAAAGAAATGGTTTGCTGACCAATATCTTTATATCTTACATAATATTGCTCTACAAAAGACCTTATCTCTTCTTTTACAGGCAAATATACGCCCTCTTCTTTACACGCATACGTATTCAAATAGAGAGATGCATCAACTTTGGAAAGGTAGGTTTCCGCTAACTTTCTGTATGCATTTTGATAGTTTTTTTTCATCTGATCATATTTGCTATAGTCAATGTGTATCTGTTCATCATAGGTAATGATCCCTGAGCTGAAAAGAATATCAAGATGGATCAATCCTTCACAATAATAAGGCAATACCTCACCGACTTCACGCCATGCCATAAGCCCAACCGATCGAGATACAAGATCGTTGACAATGTGATTCTTAAGTGCTTCACGTTCATTATGAAAAAATGCCATCAAACCGCCTGAAGTGGCTTTAAATTCTTCAATATTTTTAAACTGTCCGGAGCTGTTCATCTTGTTTTCCGTGTCTGCATCTATCCAGAGGATATGACCGTACTCATGTCCCACGGTAGAGATATCATAAATCTCTTGCCATAAGTTAGGATCTGTATCTATGAGCTCTCTTTGTGCTTTTACAAAATCTTCGCCCATGGTTTCAACTGAAAGTTTCATAATAGGTTTAGATTTTTTAGATTCCATGACAAAGTCGGCATACGCAAAGATCTTCTTGCCAAATTCTGCCGAAACCTCTTCATCATTCGGTACAACTTGTGCGGAAAAAAGGCCGTTGAATTCTGCTCCGTAGTAAAGAACGGGTTGACCTATATAGAGTTGGGTCTCATCAACCTGTAAAAGATTTTTACTCATAGTATGCAAAGCTTCTTCACCAAATTCTTTCGCCATTTCATAGGCAAAAAGTTTAATGTTGTTACGCGTACTTGACCCTTCTTGTAATTTAGGATTGACAATACGAAGATCCCATTCTAACGCTACCGCTTTTCTATAATGATCTTCATAATATTCTAATGGATGTCCTACCTGCAATGGTGTCCTTACAGCCATCCATCGTCTGTCTACCTCTGCCCATTTTCCTATGAGTTCATCCGTTTTTGTATGCGCTAAAGCTACTTTTAGTGCTGTAAAATAGGCTATCCATTCTGTTTTTTGATCAAACACATTATCTTCATGTTGATTTAAAAGCGAAATGAGCTGTTCAAGTGCTGTAGTCACTTGTGTCACCTCTTCAGGAAATGCTTCCGCATAGGCAATGCTTTTATACCCTGTATCAACTTTTTTAAGTACAGAGTAAGATCTATCGCCTACAGATCCGCTCTCGTCTCTATCTAACAGAGATTCATTCTGTAGCATCTCAAATACTTTTGCATCATCACCATGAAACATCTCACTAAGTTCAAGATTCACAGAATAAAGAATATGATCTGTCCAGTGGCTCTGCCAAACGCTCATAGCAACACCAACATAATGTACACCCAACATCAACGAACGATAAAAAGGTGTAAGGAGCTGCTTCTCCTCAACCCATGTAATGAAATTTTCATGCCGTGTAATATGCATCGTACTTACAAAACCGTATGCTAACTCTTTTTTCACTCTTATCTCATTTGCAGAACAACCATTTTTTTCCAAAACCTGTTCCAAGGCATCTTCACGAAGATTAACGATACGTGTCAGTGCAGCCATAGTAGAGTCATCATCTTTAGGGATATCAATGAGGCTTAAAAAAGCATCCACGATCTCATTGGCTCTCTCATGTCCCTTATCTAAAAGTTCATAGTAGGCATTAAGACTAGCCTGTCTACTTTGCAATTCATCATAAATGACCTGAAGATCTTCCATAAATTGTTTTTTCATTCTTTACCCTTTAACATCTGTATGATCGGTTTTGCTAACTCTAGCGCTTGAGCACGATGTGAGATTTTGGATTTCATAGCATCATCAAGTTCTCCTAATGTTTTATCCAACCCTGAAGGGATAAATATCGGATCATATCCAAATCCTTTATCTCCTCTGGGTTCATCTATGACATCTCCATGCATCCAACCATGCACTACATACTCTCCATATTTGGAGACGATAGCGATAGCAGCTGTATAATAAGCTGCTGTGGACTCTACACCCTTCTCTTTAAGCTTTTCTATGACTTTGTACATATTGTCTTTATCTGTTGCATTTTCTCCTGCGTAACGTGCTGAGTAAATACCCGGCGCACCATCTAGTATAGGCAGAGAGATACCACTGTCATCGGATACAACCAAATACTCTTTACCCAGCTTCTCATAAATTGCATGTGCTTTAATGAGCGCATTAGCAGCAAATGTATCTCCGTCTTCTACGATATCAAGTTCACCTAAAAGTTCAGAAAAAGCGACCACTTCATCTTCACACATTTGTTTAAATTCACGCAGTTTTCCCTTGTTCCCTGTTGCTAAAACGATACGCATTTCTATCTCCTTTTCACAGAATGAAACCTTGTGAAAATTCCTTTCACTAGAGCTTCCTCTTTTACGAGAGATGAGAGATATTCATCTTTATCATCTACTCTTAAATATTTCGTAATATAATGAGAGAAATTTTATCTAAATAGAGGTATCACTATGATTAAACAGATCATGCCACTCAGTCTCATTGTCGGACTGAGATTTTTTGGGCTCTTCATCGTTCTTCCTGTTCTCTCCATCTATGCACTTGACATGGAAGGTGCAACACCATTCTTAGCAGGTCTTGTTGTAGGTGGTTATGCACTTACACAAGCAGCTTTTCAAGTACCTTTTGGACTGGTCAGTGATAAAGTAGGACGTAAAAAAACTTTACTTTTTGGACTTATCATCTTTATCATCGGTTCAGTAATCGCCGCACTAAGTGACAATATCTATATGCTTCTCGTCGGACGTTTTTTACAAGGTGCAGGAGCCATCGGTTCAGTTGTTTCAGCAATGGTTGCAGATCTTGTAAAAGAAGAACAGCGTGCACATGCTATGGCTATCATGGGTGGAACCATTGCATTGAGTTTTGCAGCAGCAATGATCATCGCGCCTATCGTAGGTGGTCACTGGGGGATAGACAAACTTTTTTGGTTGACAGCTATTCTTTCAGTGATGGCGATCGGTATCTTATTTACCGCTGTACCTCAACCTCCAAAGATTATTCACAGCTATGCAGAAGAAGAATCTAAGATGATAGAAGTATTTAAAGACAAATCTCTGACACGTATGTATATTACATTTCTTTTTCATTCGTCTATTATGACCATGGCATTTTTTATCATTCCTGTTGTGATGACACAGGAATTGACAGAAGGTGGCTTTGGCTGGGAAAAATCTGAATTATGGAAAGTCTATTTCCCTGCAATGATCTTTGGTTTCTTCGCTATGGCACCTGCAGCTATATTTGGAGAGAAATATGGGAAAGGGAAACAAGTCTTTATGATCTCAGTTTCTGTGATCTTTCTAGGTTTTCTTGCTATGGGATTTGCTAGTGCAGCATGGGTCTTTGTTGTGGGTGTGGTGCTTTTCTTTATAGGCTTCAATATGTTTGAGCCTCTCTTGCAGAGTTTTGTAGCAAAGTTTGCCAAAGTTCATCAAAAAGGTGCAGCACTTGGTGTAGCAAATACTTTTGCCTATGTAGGTATCTTCTTGGGTGGTCTGCTTGCAGGTTGGCTTATGCAGCACTACGATAGAGCAACACTTTCTGTTGTTGTAGCCATCATATCTGTGATATGGTTTGTTTGGGTAGCCACTATGCCAAGCCCAAATAACAGAGGGAATGTCTATCTTCCTCTAGACATCTTTGACCGAGAAAGAGTTGCCTCACTGACCAGTCATGAAGCAATCGTAGAGAGCTATGTGAATGAAACAGAAAACATTGCTGTCATCAAATATGAAAAAGATATGATCGATGAGGATGAGATCAGAGGGATGTTGAGCTGATGCTTACACCCTTTATAAAAGAGCTACAGGAAGCACTGAAAAATACACCTTCAGACATGCAGATAAAAGATTCATTGTCTCTTCTCTTTGATGAGAGTAGTTATGGATGCCAAAAAGATTATCCTGTTGCTATAGTCCATGAAAAAACAAGGATCACTGATCCTTCATCTCTTACGTTTTTTACAAAAAACAACCTATTAGATACAGAGGGGTTTACCCCTTGTGACTATGATGATTCGCAAATTGAAGATATTGTTTCACATGCACCTGCTTACATCCAGAGGGTCAACTATATCGTATCCAAAAGCAAAACTATTCCCAAACCGACATTTTTCAATAAATTCAAACATGACTACTGGAAAAAAATTCAAAGTGTTATTGGGCTGGAAGCTGTAATCGATGTCACAGTATTTGAGAATGAGATAACAGAATGTGAAGCTGAAGACTCTTTACGTGCCATTATCCGTAAACGCAAAGAAGTGCATCAGTTAAAAAAACTGACCTTTGTTTGGATAGTAGAGATCAAAGGTAACCCTAAAAATATAGAAATCGTACTCAAACACTATTTTAGTGAAGATTACACTTTTGTAAAAAATACAGAAAAAACGTACTGTATAGGATGGAGTACCCCCCTGAAAAGTATCAATATGCGTAACTTTGTTTGTCCTCCAGTTTGAATAGTAACTTAAACTACCTTCCCCTAACTAAACCAGTTCATTATGGAGCATAAACTTAAAATGTGACATGAATGTGACATTTTTTATACTATACTTATCATATGAGAGTATTAATAATAGAAGATGATCTTCAACTAAACATTGCCATCAAAGAATTTTTCAAGCTTAAAGGATTTGAAACAGTAAGTATAAAAGATGGTTTAGATGCTATTAACCAAATAGACAACGACTATTTTGATCTTTATATCCTTGATATTAATATACCACGGATTGATGGTATAGATATACTTAAACACATTCGAAAAACAGATCTTCATACACCTGTCATTATTATTACTGCATCTTTGGAGATACAAAATTTTTCTACGGCCTTTGAAAATGGCTGCAGTGAATATATCAAGAAACCATTTCATTTAAAAGAACTGGATATACGTATCAATAATCTGTTGGCACTGAATAAGCCTGAAATAATCACTTTGAACGATGAACTGACGTATGATCTCAGTAAAGAAGCATTCTATTATCAGAACAAACTTATACAACTTAGATATAAAGAAAAAAGATTTTGTGCACTACTGATAAAACATATAAACACTGTGGTCCCTAATACACTGATTCATGATTATGTTTGGGAAGGTGAGATTAAGGAGACGTACCCTTTACGCCAGTTACTTGTTGAATTGAGAAAAAAACTGCCTTTCAATATCATACAAACAAAGATTAGAGAGGGATATATTATTGAATCCTAAAGACAAAATTCAACATGTACTAGACAAGTTAAAAAACTTACAACCTATAGATGAATCTATAGTACATACACTCTATACTCTTTCAGAAAAAAGTCTTATAACAGCCATAGTATTTACCATAATGATAACCATATTTTTATATGCTGAACTTTCTTATGCTATTGTTCTCTGGGCTTGTCTATTGATTGTATTTCTCCTATTTAGACTCTATAAGGCATATCTTTTTAAAAAATCCCCTCAAATGTATTCGGTTGAGATATGGCATAAAAAATTTATGATATCTGCTTTTTTAACAGGATTGATAGTCTCTTCACTTGGCTTTATATTTGTACCTTACCTGGATTCTTATTATCAACTTTTTGTACTGGCATCTTTATTGGGTCTTACTGGAGGCGCGACGACATCTTTAGCATCTGATTTCCGCATTGCTATCGTATATATCAGTATTATCATGCTTCCCCTGATCGGATCTTTATTCATGATACAGTCATCCACAGCGTTTATGCTTGCTATACTCATGATATTGTTTTTCATATCACAAATAGGCATGATTTTTAATAACTATACGGAACAAAAAGCAGTCAAAGAGCTAAAAGTACAACAAAACTTATTAAATCACATATTTTCAGAATCGCCTCTTGCAATGTTATCTTATGATAATAGCTTAAATATTTCATATGCCAATAAACATCTAAATAAGTTATTTGGACAAGAAAATAATATGATAGGCATAAACCTTAACTCCCTACATAATACAGATATTTTAAACGTATTTAAGGATGTTCTCACTAAAGGACCTCAATCATACACAGGATCCTTTAGTGCACAAAATGGTAATCATCTTTGGCTACAGATAACAGGATTTTCTTTTAAAGGTTTGGACAATACTATACTTGGTGGAGTTGGAATCATAGAAAATAAAACTCAAGAATATAAAGACAGAAATGCACTTGAGAACTTGCATAGAGAACTTAAAGAACAGATAAAAGACAATCAATTCTTACTTGATGAAAATAAACAGTTTATCGCAGATATGGTTCATCAAATTAGAACACCACTCGCTGTTATCATGACTAACACTTCACTGATTGAAATGAAAAGCGAAGAGAGTATCGCTTCGTATCTTGTTCAGATAGACTCAGCCATAAATATGCTCTCCAACTCTTATGAAGACCTCTCTTATATCATTTCAAACGATACGATAGAATACAGATCTTTAGAGATTGACCTTACAAATTTCCTCAGTGAAAGAATTGACTTTTTTAAGTATCATTGCGACTGCCAACAACAAAACCATCTCTTCGGATATCGAAAGTGGGATACAAATAATGATGAATGATACAGAATTAGAAAGACTCATCGACAATAACCTCTCTAACGCTATTAAACATAGTGATGACAACAGTGAAATAAAGATCTTTTTGGAAAAAACAAATTCAGAAGTAATTTTGAAATTTATTTCTAAAGGACCAAATATACGAAATGTATCTAAAATATTTGATAAGGATTATACAGAAAGCAATGGTGCAAAGAGGAGTTTAGGACTAGGATTAAATATGGTGAAGAATATTTGTGAGAAAAATGATATTCACTATCATGCTGACTCAAAAGATACTATGAATACTTTTACCTATACTTTTAAGGGTGAGATGTCGTCTCTTCTGAAACGAAGCCGTAAAGCTTCGGATACAGGTAAGATGGCTTAAAGTTTACACTCTCCAAGTTCTACTTCTCTGTACGCTACATCCATGAGCTTACAGGCACGTTTCATGATACCTTCCTGTGTAAACCCGAACTTCTCAAAGAGTTGCTCTGCCGGTGCGGAAGCTCCAAAGCTTTCCATACCAAGGACATCATCTGCATAACGGTAGAATTCTGTAGCTGTTGCTGCTTCAACGGCAAGTACTTTTGTATTTGGATCGACCACCGCTGTTTTATACTCTGCATCCTGCTCATTGAAAAGATCAAGACATGGCACGGAAACCACATTTGCTTTGATCCCAAGTACAGCTAAGTGACATGCCGCCTTTAAACAAGGCATTAATTCGGAACCTGAAGCCATCAAGGTAAAGTTCGCATCTTTTCTTTTTTTGACAATGTAGGCACCTTTGCTTACATCACCAAAATCTCTTTTTGGCTTCAGTGTCTGAAGTTTTTGACGACTCAATACAAAACCATGTGGTGCTTGTATGGTCAGTGCTGTTCTCCATGCCTCTACATTCTCTGTTGCATCTGCCGGTCTCCATACATAGAAGTTAGGCAATGCTCTATACTGAGAGATATGTTCGATAGGCTCATGCGTAGGGCCATCTTCCCCTACACCGATACTGTCATGTGTCCACACAAAAAAGTTTTGGATCTTTGTCAATGCTGCGATACGTGCTGCCGGCTTAAGATAATCAGAGAATACAAAGAATGTTGCATTGAACGGGATCGTCGTACCATACAATGCCATCGCATTTGTGATAGCAGCCATAGAGTGCTCACGGATACCAAAGTGCAGGTTTCTTCCTTTAGGGAAATCTCCAAGGTCTTTTAACTCTGTTTTGTTCGACGGTGCCAAGTCTGCTGACCCTCCAAGGAAAGAAGGAACAGCTGTTGCAATGGCATTAAGTATCTTACCGTTTGAGTCTCTTGTTGCCATTGCAGTATCCCCAGAAAAGTCTGGGAACTCAATAGCAGAAAAGTCAGGGTTCAATAGTCTTGACAACGCTTCATTTTGCTCTATAAGAGGTGCTTCTTTTTGTCTGTGAATCCACTCTTTTTCTGCAAGTTCACCCTGTTCTAATGCACACCTGAATCTAAGGAGCACATCTTCCGGGATTTGGAAAAATGCCTCAGGATCAAAACCTTCTTTTGCTTTTGATTCAGCAATAATGTCAGCCCCAAGAGGTGCACCATGTGTATGATGAGACCCTTCCAAAGCACCTGCACCTTTACCGATAATCGTGTTAGCAATGATAATAGTAGGTTTCGTAGCTGTCTGTACTTCTTCTAATGCTTTTTCAATGTCATCATAACAGTGCCCATTGATCTTCTTCACGTTCCAGTTCTGCGCTTCGAAACGTTTTTCAACATCTTCACTCCAAGCAATACTTGTATCACCCTCGATCGTGATCTCATTGTTGTCATAAATAAGGACCAGATCTTTAAGCCCTAAGTGTCCAGCAAGTGCACAGGCTTCATAAGAGATCCCCTCTTGCAGGTCACCATCACCACAGAGACAATAGACTTTATGGTCTATCAGTTCACACGTCTCTGAGTTTACCTGATTGGCTGTATATGCTTCTGCCATAGCAAAACCAACTGCATTAGCAATACCCTGTCCCAAAGGACCTGTCGTGATCTCTATACCATCCGTATGTCCATACTCAGGGTGACCTGGTGTTTTAGAATCTAATTGACGGAAATTTTTCAAGTCATCAAGACTTACGTCATAACCCCAAAGGTGTAAAAGCGAATAGATCAGTGCAGAAGCATGTCCCCCTGAAAAAACCAAACGGTCTCGATTGAGCCACTTTGGATTTTTAGGGTTATGGCTCAGTTTTTCACTCAAAACCACTGCGATATCTGCAAGACCCATAGGTGCACCCGGATGTCCTGAGTTTGCTTTTTGTACCGTATCAGCCGCTAAAAACCTGATCGTATTTGCCATCTTTTTACGCATAATGTTCTGCTCTGTCATTGCCATAGTTATTCCTTTAGTTGTGTCTGTATAGGTATGTATCCATTAGAGGGTTTAAAGCTGTTTGTAACTTCTCATCAAAGCTTTCAAATCGTCTTTGTAAATCTTTTGCCAAAGTATCTGCTTCTTCAACAGTCTTCTCCAGTCCTAAAAGATTAACAAAGCTATTTTTATCACCGTCATTGCCTGTAGTTTTACCTGCCTCTTCTTCACTCTGTGTCTCATCTATAATATCATCTTGTATCTGAAATAGAAGTCCAAGGTCTATACCAAAAGCATATAGATCATCTTGTGCCTTTTTATCCAGTCCTACGATGACTGCTCCCATCTGTAAAGATACGGCGATAAGTTTGGCAGTTTTATTCTTATGTAATGTTTTTACCTGTTCAAGTTCAAGAGGTCTGTTTTCAAAATAGCAATCTATAGCTTGCCCAAGTACCATACCGCGACTGCCACCATCACGTGCCAGCAATTCTACAAGTTTGATCTTAATATCTTCACGCAATGGTGCTTTTGCGATAAGATAAAAGGCATCTGTATTGAGTGCATCTCCTGCAAGTATCGCCGTGACCTCATCAAAACGTTTATGTAGGGTTTGATTTCCGCGACGGAGATCTGCATCATCCATAGCAGGAAGGTCATCATGTATAAGAGAATAGGTATGGAACATTTCAAGTGCAAGTGCTACGGGTAATGCAGAATTGTAAAGCATCGGTTCATACGTATCTACAATATTTAAAAGTAACATAGGACGAAAACGTTTTCCTCCGGCAGTCAACATAACGCCCAGTGCTTCTTCATACACAGGGTGAAAACTAGAGACTTTAGGTAAGTTTTCATTTAGATACATTTCAAATCTTTGCATGGTTACTTCTTCTGTGTTATATCTTTATGGGTAGGCGCAAGGTCCATACTCAATTGCCCGTAGGAAATACCCTTGGGGTGCATCTCACTCTTTGCAAAAGCCTTATGCGGGGAATCACTGAATGATTTCTCATAAAAGCTTACACTTTGTGAAGACTAGAAATTTATTTGCTGAAATTATAGCGAATTTGGATAAAATAAGCATATGAAAAAAGAAACGATACTCTTACTTATCACTTGGACAAAACGACTACTGGGGCTTATTGCTTTTTTAGTGTGGGGATATGTTATTTTTACTATTTCACAATCGCCAGCTCCATTTATACAACAAGCACCTTACTGCATGGGAAGTACCATGCTCATATTTGGCTTACTCACCGCTTTATACAAAGGGTTGGATTACTGGACTCTTCAGCAAAAAGATAATTAGACCTTACACTTTTTAGCGATCTGTGTGATCTGTTCATCTAGGGTAAGATTTTCAACATCTATCACAATGTCTGCCACTTCTTTATAGGCTTTTTCACGCTCTTTATAAAGTTTTTTTGCCTCTTTCTCTTTTGAAAAAAGTGGACGTTTTGCCAATTTATTTTCAGCATTCTTCGCTGTTTTCAAACGGTTGTGTATCCACTCAAATGAAGCATCCAGCAACACTACTGTACCAAGCTTTTTAAGATTATCCACCTTGTAAAAACCTCCACCACAAGAGATTAAGGTACCAGTGACACATTTTTCTATCCAGTTAGCAGTTTCCTGCTCCTGTGCCCTAAAATACGCTTCACCTTTTTTGGCAAAGATCTTTTTGACTTCTTTATTCTCTTTGGATTCTATGAGATCATCTGTATCAATGATATAGGTACCGTATTTTTTTGTAAATGCACGTGCAGTTGTACCTTTACCTACTCCCATAAAACCAATCAGGATAATATTTTTTTTCAATGTTCACACCATATTATAACGGTCTATAATTCTTGAAAGACGTTTACGAAGATTTTTCAAGGCATCAACAGCATTCTCCCCTTCAGCTACAAGAGATTCAAACTCATCAAATTGTATCTTGGCAACCCAACCGATCTTGGTATGTCTTTTTATCCCTACAAAACGTACTTCACCAAAATGTTCTTTTGCCATTTTATAAATGCGATCGATTCTTTCATCTAAAGTTTTTACCTCTTTGTTACTCATCTCTATCCTTTGGTTAAATTAAAAGCCCTTTGCACAAGTAACCAGTTTCGGGACTTTCACTTTTAGATATAATTATATCATATCGAAAGAACAAATATATTACAAAAGGGTTATCTCATGAAAAATATACTGATTACAGGTGTAAGTTCTGGGCTGGGTGAAGCCTTAGCCAAAACATATTTAGAAAATGGAGACACTGTCTATGCAATAGGTAAAACCATTCCAAAAAAACTTGACCACTATCCCCATTTTTTCTTCTTTCCCTATGATTTGAGTGAAACCTTTTTGATCCAATCTACACTTCAAGAATTCCTTGCACATCGTTCATTTGACCTAGTTATCCTCAATGCCGGTCTCTTAGGAGAGATATAAAACACTCTCTCAAACAGATCTAATGGATGCCAAAGAAGTAATGGAAGTCAATGTCTGGGCAAATAAAGAACTGATAGACACCCTCCATGCACATGCGAAGGTAAAACAGATCATAGGTATAAGTTCAGGTGCGGCAGTCAATGGCTCTAAAGGCTGGGGTACCTATTCAATCTCTAAATCGGCATTTAATATGCTATTGAAAGTTTATGCCAAAGAGTTACCCGATATCCATTTCACTGCACTCGCACCAGGTGTTATACATACACCTATGGTCCAACATATTATTGACGAAGTGAACGATGAAATATATCCTTCAGCTAAAAAACTCAAAGAAGGAAATATACAAACACCACAAGAAGCAGCAAATCATCTTGTCACTATTTTTCCTCAACTTTTAGAGTATGAAAGTGGAAGTTTCTTGGATGTAAGGACCATGGATTAGACCTTGATCTTCTGCCATTCACCTTTATCAAAAGTTCTCCAGAGCCAAATGGCTTTGACCAGTGTGTCTGATATCATAGCAATATAAACGAGCAAAATAGATTCAAAATACCAACTTAATACAAATGCAGGAATAATACGTACAAACCATACAGAAATAAGATTGATCTTCAACGTTCTCTTGGTATCTCCCGCCCCTCTTAAAGCACCCGAAAGTACAAAATTATAAGCTAACGGAATCTGTGACAATCCTACGATACGCAGATACAAACTTGCTTCATCAATGGTCTGTGGATCATCAGTAAAGAGCCATACGATCTTCTCAGGCATAAATATCATAAAAAAAGAGAGAAAGAACATCAATCCTACCGTATATTTCAGCACAAGTATGACATCTTCTCTTGATTGTTGAGGTTTTTTAGCACCTAACCCCTGTCCCATCAATGCCATCGCAGCAATGGTAAACCCGATACCGGGCATAAATGCTAGTCCCTCAACCCGTAATCCTATCTGATAACCAGCCAATACTTCTGTGCCATAGTCTGCGATGATCATCGTAAAGAGCATAAAACTTCCAAATGTCAAAGTACGTTCAAAAGAGGCAGGCATTCCTACTTTCAATGCACGCTTTAATAAAGATTTAGAATAATGCCAAGCAGGAACATACGGTGTTCTATGTTTTAAATAAAAATACACATAGACTATCAGTTCCAATATATTGACGATCACTGTACCTACCGCTGCACCCATTACACCCAGTTCAGGAAATCCATGATTACCAAAAATAAATAAGTAATTTAAAAATACATTGAGAATAATAGACGCTGTCTTTATTTTCATGGGTGTTTTAGTATTCCCCGCAGCATTAAATGCTGTAACAAAAACCAGTTTCATAAAGACAAATGGTAGCATCCATGTTAACATTTGCACATACTCTTTACCCAGAGCAATTACTTCAGGTGCTGTACCAAACCATACATAGACATTTGATGCAAGAAAATACCATAGCCCCATAAAAGGCAAAGAGAGCAAGAATGCGAACTGAAGTAGGGTTGAAAGCCCTGTAGATGCACGTTTCATATGCCCTGCTCCCACAAACCGTGACAGAACTGCAGATGTACCTATATGTAGTACCGCAAGTATGGCAAAAAGAAACACAAGTGATTGTAACCCAAGGCCTACTGCTGCGACAGCAAAAGCAGATATTCGACCTACCATAATAAGATCTGTGATGACTTGTAGCATATCGAGTAACGAATTGATTGCTGCAGGGATAGAAAGGTTGAGTATTTTTTGGTGTTTTTTAGGAAATAACCGTATCAAAAAAAGTAATTACCCTGTAATTTGTGCGACATAGACATAGAGTAGAACAATGGTCAAAGAAGCTGTAGCCATCATCCAAATAAAAGATACAAGCATTTTACCCGAATTGAACATTTGTCTATACTTGTAGAGCAGTATAGGAAAAATAACCAAAGCCATAAATACAGGAAAATACATTACAGGGCTCATACCATACTCTTCTATAGCATACCCAACAGCTAAAAAAGACGTATAGACAATGATATAGACCATAGCAAGCACTATCATCTGTGCGATCATAAACAGTACTTTGGCACCTGCTTTATTTTTTTCATCATTATAATGTTGCATATATTTTCCTCTTCATCGTATCATTGTCGAATTATAGCACACCGTTCTCTTTGAAATCTTATTTAACTGTTCTATCTCTAGCTCATGCTTCATACAGGTATTTCCACTGACTTATAAAAGTGAAAAAACTTATACACTAACTATCCATAGTTTTAAAATTTACAAGATGGGGATGCCTATTGACTTGTTAGGGATAGTATAAAAGTTTTGCTTTTAAGTTGAAGTTGATATCTTCGGGGTTCTATTTGAGAACCCTCTTTATTTCTTCTTCTCTTTTAGAAATTGAGACATTTCAAATTCATGATTACTCTGAAGCTCTATATCTGTAAGAATAAGTGTCAAAGAAGAAAGTCCTCTTCTTGCAATGATCTCGGTGTTTGGTTCAGGTTGCCATTTTTTTTGTTTAAATACGCCATATTCATGATAATTTGGGCGCATACCGACCTGAATCTCGCCATATTTTTTATCTAAAAACGCGACAAGCTCATCGGTAAACTGCTGCATGTCTTCTTTCTTGATACCAGAGCCCCATAATACTTCTATACTATAAAGTACTTTATTACTTAGCGTAAAACGAAGTGTAATCTTAGCCGTTGCACCAAGGATATCTTCCGTAAAATAGATATGTCTACATGTACTATTACATGTATGTGTGTCACTTTCAAAGCTCTTGTGTTCAAGCGTATACACTTCTAATGCCTGATCAAGAGTCATTCCTGAATGCCAACCATTAAAAGAAAAAGCGGAAAGAAAAGAGGAAGAAAGAAATAGTATCAAAGCTGTTTTAAACAGTTTCATAAATATCCTTTTTCGTTTAAAGATATGAAAGTATATAGTATTAATATGAAAGAAGTGTGAAGAGAGATAGTATATTGCATAGCCTTGTATAACAATATTATATATCATTCATTGAAACATATTTAATCATATGGCACTTCTATACTGACAAGAGAGTATAAGCCGTTTAAGCATCCGGCCAATCGCCAAAAGGCCATGGCTTTTCATCCGTGTTGAACCCTACATAAGAGACCAACTGTTTTGCATACTCTGACAAACCTTCTGTAAATTGTAATATCTTCTCATTGGGTTCACCTGTCAACCAACTGTAAATGTATTGGGTAATGGCGATCACAAAAAGTACCATGGAGATAAATCTCCCTATGATCAGATATAAAAGTATATACAATGCTCTTGCTATGCCTGGTTTATCACGTTCATTCATTTCGATCTCTTCCATCTTTACTCCCTTTTTAAGTTGATTATATCAAATTTTTCCATCTTCATCCAAATTGACATATGAATTCTATGGTATCGTGTCCAACTCTATTTTTAATGCTATATATTCAAGTAGATCTTTAAGTGTAATGATACCTATAATTTTACTGTGCTCTACTACCAGTAAACGTGTAAATCCAGTTTCATTCATTTTGTTGAGGGCATCATCGATAGGGGTATTTGATGCGATTGAATTGGATGGATTTTGTTCTTGCATAACTTGTTCGACGAGAAGGTACTTCCACTCCTCGTGTGTATGTATTTTTAGCATCTGCACCGTGATGAGTCCAGAAATTTTGCCATCGGTAACCACGGGAAACATTTTATAATGATAGCGATAAAGATAATTGTCCACGAACTCTTGAAGCGTTATTTGAGAAGGTACACTGACCGGTGTCGTATTCATAAAATGACGTACGGTTTTTCCTTCAAATGACTCCTTTATCAATAATTTTTGATACGAAGCATTTGCAGCAAAAAAAAGAAAAGATCCGATCAGTATCCACCACAGTCCTCCTATAGTATTACCTCCTGTCATATGCATAAATCCCGTAAAAACGATCACAACCGCAAACATGAGACTAATACGTGAAGCGATCTGTGTTGCCCAATGGAGATCACCCCTGATCCACCATAAGAGTGAACGAAGCACCCGTCCTCCATCAGTTGGAAATGCCGGTATCATATTGAAAACAGCGATCAATAAATTGATCGTACTCAAATAGCTCAAAATAGCTATAACAGGTACCGAAAATTTCAATGTCTCCGCGACTTGAGTCAGTCCACTGAAGAAAATAGCCAGAAAAAACTGGCTATCGGTCCTGCGATAGCCATCAAAAATTCACTTTTAGGCGTGCTGGGTTCATCCTTCATCTCAGCCACACCTCCAAAGATAAAGAGCGTAATACCTTTTATTTTTATTCCATATTTACGGGCTACAAGGGAGTGCGAAAACTCATGGATGATAATAGAAATAAACAGTCCTATGGCTCCAATGACTCCCATTATCCAGTATGTTTGTATACTAAGTCCTGGAAAATAACTTGGGAAAAAACCCTTAGAAAGCGACCATACCACCAAAAAAAGGATAATACCCCAGCTTACATCGAGCGATACTGTAAAACCAAGCAGTTTAAATAGTGCGATCTTTCTTTTTAACATGACATAACCTCTATAAATTTTCTAGAATTCTCTTTCAATTATAGCAATTTCTGTATCTGTCTATTCTCTTTTTTAAGTCATTCATGTGCAACAACAAATCATTATCAATATAAAAGTAAAAAAATATGTCAAAATATCACAGTTGCTCACCATTAAAGGAATACTATGAGACTCTTTATCGCTTCACCGATCATATTAGATGACTATGATTCTATACAGGAAGATTTTAAAGACATCATTGAGGGGAAGTGGGTGAAAGAAGAAAACTTACATCTAACATGGGTATTTCTTGGTGAACAAAAAGATGAAAAAACCGTCATCAATAAACTCAAAAAGATCTCTCCACTTGAAGATCATGCAAGTATAAAAGAATTAGGGTATTTTGGGAGACCCCCAAGAGTCTTTTTTTCTAAGGCAGAAGAGAAAATACTTTACGATAAAGCAAGAGAATTCAAAAATGCAGGTTTTGAGCTTTATCGATTTAAACCACATATCACACTTTGTCGTATCAAAACCATACATGACTACAAAGCATACAAAGAGAAACTCAAAGCTTATCGTGAGAGACCATTAGGTGCAATACTTCCCAGCATAAACCTTTACGAAAGTATATTAACTACTGAAGGATCAGAGTATACTTGTAAATATACGATTGAACTTTAAGTCAATACCATCCTGATAGCTTCTACAAGTGCTTCTTTTTCTATACTTCTTACTTTTTGATCATAGGTTTCAAAATCCATGCCATTTTTAGCAATCTCTTTTTGCAAGATGATCTCACCACCGTCAAGTTCTGAAGTCACATAATGTACACTTACACCACCGTTATTGTATTCATCCTGATAACTTTTTTCTATGGCATTAAGCCCTTTATGTCTTGGCAATAAAGAAGGATGAAGGTTGATACTTTTTATCTGATCTGTAAAGACAGGTGTCAAGATACGCATAAAGCCTGCGAGTACTGTTAACTCTGGAGTATACTGATTCAAACGTTCTACAACCATTGTATCGAAGGCTTCTCTGCTTTGATAGGCTTTTGAATCTATGATCTCAAGAGGGATCGATGCTGATTGAGCGATCTTTATTCCTTCGGCATTTGGATTGTTTGTCAATGCAACGACAACCTCAAAGCCTTTATGATGTAAAGTTTTGACAATATGGGCAAAGTTAGTCCCTTTACCACTAAAAAGTACAGCTATTCTTCTACTATTCACCATTAAATGTTATCCTATTTTATATGCGTAGACATCTTATGGCCGCATTGTAGCGTTTTAGCCCTTAACTGCTGACTCTAGTTTACCTACTTCTTCTACCAAGTCCGTAGACAACATTGCATAAGAAGCACCCTTATACTGGTTTGCAGCTATTACTAAAGCCAAAGAACCTTGGATCGCTGCATCCATGGCAGTGTATCCTTGCGCAAGCAGTGCAACAATAAGACCAGAAAGGACATCCCCACTACCCCCTTTACTCAGTTTCGAACATCCTAAAGGATTAATGTAAAGTCTCTCTTCCTGCATAATAAGTGTATTTGCACCTTTAAGCAAGAGTGTGATGTGTGGATACTTCGCATTGAATTTTCTAACCATTTCAAATCGTTTATCTTGTACTTGTGTGACAGTTAACTGTTCACCTGTCAATGTCTTCCACATCACTACAAACTCTTTAGGGTGTGGCGTGATCACGATCTCTCTGTCTCTTTGCTCCAGTACAGAAAGGATCTCTTCATTATAAAAACTGTCTGCATCCAATACTATCGGTTGATGACTCTTGACAACATACTTCTGTATGAACTCACTCTCAAAGTGACACCCAAGTCCCATTCCTATAGCGAGTGCAGATGCATTTTCGGGTACTACTGTTGAATGCATCAGGTATGGAGGTGGTGTTACTTTTTCATGTACGACCAGTGTTGTAAGACCAGCCCCAAATTTAGCTGCAGCCATTCCCGAGATAATACCTGCCCCCTCCTTTTCTCCACAGAATATGGCTGCATGTCCAAAACTGCCTTTATGTGTAGACTGCTCTGTTCTCCTGGGAAGTTTTAAATCAGATTTTTCAAGTAAACAGGTTTGACTCTCTCCTTCATAGAAAAGTGAGCTTACACCAAGATCGATACGCAACACTGTACCTACCACATCTTTACACATATCAAGAAACAATCCTTCTTTATATGCTCCCATGGTCAAGGTAATATCTGCATGAAACGCCATAGGCATAAGTGTACCCTTCTCTCCGACTCCCGTTGGAATATCACATGCAATTTTATGTCCCTTGATGGCATTAAGCTGATGTAAAATGTGTTGTATGTTTTCATCTATATTTCGATTTAGACCTGCCCCAAAAAGTGCATCTACTACTACATCGGCCTGACTGATATGATCGACGGTTTTTACTCCCAGGAAAATAGCACGTTCATACTGTACTTTAGCCATAGCAGAGTGTAGTGTAAAAGGTATATAGAGTTTGACCTCATAATCTCCATGTAGCTGACGTGCCAATGCTATACCATCTGCACCGTTATTGCCACTACCTGCCACTATGAGCACCGATGTTCCTTGAGGAAAATGCTTACGAATATAATTTCCTATGCCTGCAGCTGCATGTTCCATGAGTATATCTTCACTCAACCCATACGAGTCGTAACATCTCTTATCCAACGCATAACAATTTTCAAATACTTTTTGCATCTTGAATCCTACTCAAACAGTTCTTATTACTAACGTTTCAGCTCTAACGAGAGAACCTATAACTAAATCCTTATCCTTCATTTTATCACAAATTAATACTAACACGATATAATCCGATTCATATTTATCTATTTTGGTCTAGAACCAAGAAATTTTGATAAGGAAGGGGGTGCTTTTCGATGCCAGGAATTATGCTATCACAACGTGACTCTTTTGATGATGCTTATAGAAAGTTCAAAAGACAATGCGACAGAAACCTTATCGTGACAGAAGCTAGAGCTAGACAAAACCACGAAACTGAGACTGAAAAGAGAAAAAAAGAGAAAATTGCAACTCGCAAGAAAATCCTTAAAAAACTCTTCATGCTTAGAAGATACGAGTCAAGACTCTAAAAATTACAGCTGCAGGGCATTTGCCCTGCAACTCAACTTACCTTTTCACTTAAACCACCACAAATTTTCCTTTAACTCATTACATATTATTCAACTTTTCGCTAGAATATTCTCATATTTTTTCGAAGGTTTTCTTATGACATTTACAAGCACATTACAAAAAGACGCTATCAAGATCATGCTACTGGGTTCTGGTGAACTTGGTAAGGAAGTTGCCATTGAGGCACAGAGACTTGGTATAGAAGTCATCGCTGTTGATAAATATGAGAATGCCCCTGCCCATCTTGTAGCCAACCGTTCATTTGCCATAGACATGCAAGATAAAGAAACCGTACTTGCACTGATTGAAAAAGAGCAGCCGAGTTATATCTTGCCAGAGGTTGAAGCCATTAGCATCGAAGCACTTTTTGAAGCTGAAGCCAGAGGTTTTCATGTAATCCCAAATGCTGAAGCGGTCAATAAAACAATGAATCGTAAAAACATCCGTGTTTTTGCAGCAGAAGAGCTGAGACTTAAAACAAGTGCATATGAATTTGTTACCACTCTTGAAGGTCTTAAAGAAGCCGGTGAGCGTATAGGTTTTCCCTGTGTCATTAAACCTGTCATGAGTTCATCTGGTCATGGACAAAGTATTGCAAGAACTCCTGATGATATAGAAAGATCTTGGGAATTGGCCAAAGAAGCACGTGGAGATGCCTCTGAACTCATCGTAGAAGAGTTTGTACCTTTTGACTATGAGATCACTCTTTTAACCGTTCGTAATGAAACAGGTACAACATTTTGTGAACCTATCGGACATGTTCAAAAAGATGGAGACTTCATCCTCTCATGGCAGCCGATGCAAATGAGTCCTGAATCACTCAAAAAAGCCCAAGAAATCGCAAAATCAGTGACTGATGGTCTAGGTGGTCGTGGTATCTTTGGTGTAGAATTCTTTGTTAAAGATGAGGAAGTCTACTTCTCAGAACTAAGTCCACGACCTCATGATACGGGAATGGTAACACTTATCACACAAAGCCAAAGTGAGTTTGCTCTGCATGTAAGAGCAGTGCTTGGACTGCCTCTTGACTTTACCTTCTACGGCCCAGGTGCCTGCGGTGCATACAAAGCTAAAAATGAGAGTCATAATCCTATACTTGAAGTACCTGATAATGTCTTTACAAAAGACAGCTTTGTCAGGGTCTTTGGAAAACCTGAATCACATATAGGTCGTCGTATGGCCGTAAGTCTTGTTCTAGATGAAGTAGAAGATGCAAAAAGAAGAGCAACAGCTATAGTAGAGAGTATTTCAGACAATTAACAGGAGTACATATGCGTGTTTTTTCTAGAGTTTTTTTACCTTTTTTATTACTTATTTATATTGGTGTGGAAACCTATCTGAAATTACAGCATACTTCTTTATGTGAAGCGACAGGTTGCAAGCTTGCAGGGGAACTCCTCAAATTCAACCCTATGTATCTTAATTATTTTGGGTTTATAAGTATATTCATTTTACTGTTTTTAGGCTACCGTTCACTCAAAAGTTCATTTTTTGAAACTTTATTTTTTATGGTGCTTTACGCTGCCATAGCATTTGAAGCAACCATACTTTCTTACCAGTTCATAGTCAATCCTGAAGCCTGTCTTTTTTGTTTAGGAATTTTTTCTTCACTAATTATCATTGCACTTTTTAATCATATAAAAAATGCCTCTATCATTATAGTTTCTGTATTTTCGATACTGCTAGGGTTAAGCACACTTGCCATCCCTGAAAATAAATCGTTTATAACAACTTCAGGACTATACCTTATACAGTCTGACACTTGTAGCCATTGCAAAAAAGTGAAAGCATACTTTGCAAAACAACGTATAGACTATACTGCTATTTCAGCGAAAAATGTCAATGCCAGAGGATTTTTAAAGTTTGTTGACATTCACACCATACCAACACTTGTCATTAAAGAAGCATCTGGCATAACACTGATAACAGGTGATAAAAAGATCATCGCACATTTTGAAACACAGAACACTAATGAAACATCAACAGCAGAAATTACAACTAATCCGGTTCAAAACAATACTGTAGGCTTATCCTCAGACTTTTTAAGGGCAGGAGCAGATGACGGTTGTGCCCTCACCATCACGGAAACACCTTCTTGTACAGAAGATAACACTACAGAAACACCTCAACATTAAGGAAAAATATGAACATTGTATTACTTGACGCTAAAACACTCGGTAACGACTTAGACATAAGTGTTCTTGAGTCCTTTGGAACATTGACTGTGTACGAAACAACTTCTAAAGAAGAGACCCTTGAGCGCATCCAAATAGCAGATATTGTCATTACCAATAAAGTGGTCATCACTGCAAACATGATGGAAGAAGCACCCAGACTGAAACTTATCTGTATCGCAGCAACAGGCATGAACAATGTAGATCTAGATGCAGCTAAATATAAAGGGATAGAGGTTAAAAATGTTGCAGGATATTCAACTAAAAGTGTTGTACAGCATACCTTTGCTATGACACTCTATCTGCTAGAAAAAATGCCATACTATGATACTGTAGTGAAAGATGCCTCATGGACTGAATCAGGTCTTTTTACAGATGTAAGTCAACCTTTTTATGAGATAGCTGGAAAAAAATGGGGGATCATCGGATTAGGTAACATAGGGCAAGAAGTTGCTAAGATTGCAACTGCTTTTGGTGCAGAAGTAAGTTACTATTCTACCAGTGGAAAGAATCTAAATCATGCGTATCCGCACAAGAGTTTAGAATTTATTCTCAAAGACTGTGATATCATCTCCATTCATGCCCCACTCAATGACAATACCTATAACCTCATTAATGAAAACAACCTCCCCTATTTAAAGAATGAGGCAATACTATTAAATCTTGGTCGAGGGGGTATTATCAATGAAACAGACTTGGCATTTGAACTTGACAGACGTACGTTATATGCAGGGTTAGATGTCCTAGAGGAAGAGCCTATTACGCTCAATAATAGACTCAATGAAGTCAAACATAAGGAAAGACTTCTCATCACTCCACATATTGCTTGGACAAGTATAGAAGCTAGAAAAAAGCTTCTTGAAGGTATTGTAAACAATATTAAAGTGTTTATGGAGAAATAATGATAGATGTACTGGTCATAGGTTCTGGAGGTGCAGGACTTACAGCTGCACTTGCTGCAAAAAAAGAGGGAGCTTCGGTCATCGTAGTAGGTAAAAGCTATCCTACGAACTCACAAACCTCTATGGCGCAAGGAGGTATCAATGCTGCGCTAGGGAATGTAGGAGAGGATCATGTTAGTTCTCATATCGCAGATACCATCAAATCTGCACATGGACTTTGTGATGAAGATATGGTTCGTAAAATGTGTACAGATGCTCCTGAAACTATGGAATGGCTGGAGAGCTTAGGCGTACCTTTTTCAAGACTGGACAATGGCAACATCGGTTCACAGTCCATAGCACAGCGTCAAATGGGTGGCGCGTCAGCGAAACGTGCATGTTATGCTCAAGACTACACAGGTCTCAAGATACTTCATACTTTATACGACACCTGTCTGAAAGAAAAAATAGACTTTTTAGATGAACACTATCTTCTCAACCTCATTGTGCCAGATGGATCAGTGAAAGGTGCAACATTTTTAGATATCCGCACAGGAGAAGTCAAACAAGTCAATGCAAAATCTGTGATCCTGGCAACAGGTGGATATGGATCTCTCTATCATGGATTTACCACTAATGCATATGGTTCCACAGGAGATGGTGTAGCAGCTGTCCTGCGTGCAGGTGGAGCTCTTTCTGATATGGAGTTCATACAGTTCCATCCTACGGCACTGAAACACTCTTGTATTCTTGTTTCTGAAAGCGCAAGAGGAGAAGGTGGATATTTGGTAAATGAATCTGGTAAACGGTTTGTAGATGAACTCAAGCCACGTGATGAAGTGGCACGTGCCATTTTTTCTCAAATGCAGGAAGGACAACGTGTATTTTTAGACGTTCGCCATTTAGGAGAGGAAAAACTTATGCAGCTTCTTCCTCAGGAAGTAGAACTGTGCAAAATGCATGAACATGTTAATCCCGCAAAAGAGCTTATCCCTATAAAACCTGTAGCCCACTACACTATGGGAGGGATAGATGTAGATCATTCACTAGAGGTGAATGGAATCAAAGGATGCTTTGCAGTAGGTGAGTGTTCCAATGCCAAAGTGCATGGTGCAAACCGACTTGGTGGCAATTCTCTACTTGAAATTACTGCTTTTGGAAAGTTAGCAGGAACCAATGCTCATAAACATGCTGTTCATATCATTGAGAATGTTTCTGATGATACACAACAACAAAAAGACAGTGCAGAAATAGAAGCGCTATTGTCAAAAAATGAGCCTGTAAATTTTTATCCATATAGAGAGAAATTAGGAAATATTTTTTATGATAAGGTCGGTATTGTCAGAGAAAATGGTCAACTTCATGAAGCACTCAATGAAGTAACCACTATGCAAATCACTCAAAAAGAGATGGGTGTTGCAGACAAGAGTCGGGAAAATAACCAGAACCTCATAGACTTTTTGGAATTTCAAAATGCTCTGCTTCTGGCACCCACTATAATATCCGCAGCTATTGATAGAAATGAAAGCCGTGGAGCACACTATAAAGTTGGGTTTGAAGATGAAGATGAAGGGCTTAAAAAACATATTGTAGTCCAGTGGAAAAAGGAAGAAACATGCAAATAAAAATTCTTCGCTCTGAAACAAATGCCCACCAACTCTATACATTACCTGCAGGTGAAATTCCTCTTTTGAATGCCTTGACTTACATTAAAGAGACACAAGATGCCACACTTACCTTTTCAGTTGGATGTCGTGCTTCCGTATGCGGTACATGTGCTGTTCGTGTAAATGGAAGGGAAGAACTTGCTTGTGCATATAAAGTTAAACCCGGAGATATCATAGAACCTCTACAATATCATCCTGTATTGCGTGATCTTAAAGTAGATAAACACAAAGCAAAAGAGACTCTCTCTAAAAGTACAGCTTGGCTACATGCGTCACAAGAAGCTTCCCTTACGCAGAGTGATGAAAAACTCAGTGAAACACAAACAGACTGTATTCTCTGTGACTCATGCTACTCTGCCTGTCCTGTCTATGCAGTAAACCCTGATTTTCTAGGCCCTTTTGCATTGACACGAACCTACCGTTATAGCGCTGACAAACGTGAAGGTGATAGAAAAAAGATCATAGACAATATTCAGACTAATGGTGTATGGGACTGTACTTTATGTGGAGAGTGTACGGCAGTCTGTCCTAAAGGTATAGATCCAAAAATGGATATCATGATGTTAAGAGGATTATCCGTGCAAGAAGGATACGATGATCCTTCTTTTGCTACACAGAGTTTTGGAACACCTGATTTTAGTGGAGGATTTGGATTTTGATCCTAATGCTGGGAGATAAACCCACCCATATAAAGAAAGTGATATTTTCATAGGTGACATCTTTTTTTATCAAAAAAAACCAACTTCTTTTCACTTCAAAGATAATTATCTTATCCTATCTTAAGCCAAAAGACTTGCAATGATAAAATATATAATATCTTCGGCCCTAGATGAGTGACATTGTGTCTATGACCATTCAGATCAATCGTACACTTTGCCACCCCAAACTAACAACTATATCTATTTATTCTTATTCTTTTTTAGAATCCCCACGTAATACCTCCACGTGCTGAAACACCATTATGGCCAGAGTATGAAACACCCGCATTTAGCAATGTGTCATCATCTATATAATGGAATCCACCTACAGCTATTGCTGTTTGTCCATCATAATATCCTGCCCCCATACTTAATTGCGTATCACTGTCTGATCTGGCATTTGGGACCATTGCAGACATTGCACTTGACATAGCAGCTACTGAACTAGCCTTTTTGTCCACATTATTGATTTTTGAATCAAGTTGATTGAATTGTCTTATGTTGGCAGCATCAAACGGATTGATCCCATCAGCTACATTCGTAATTCTACGTTCATTGCCCTCACTTCCTACAGAAATCGTATTGGACTCACTGGCAACAGAGTACTGACCAAGTGCTACACTATTTGTTACGCCTTGATTGACAACTGCTCCATATCCTAGAGCCATACTGCCCTCTGCACCACTTTCTACTGTTGCTCCAGCACCAATAGCAACACTATTTGCTGAATGAACAGCTGTATTAGCTCCGACAGCTACACTTTCATCTGCTGTAACAGTAGCATTGTAACCTATAGCTGTGTCATAATCATAAGCTTCCGCACCTGCACCATATGCAGTAGAACCTATACCATTTGCACTAGCAGCATGACCTGTTGCTGTACTATCCTCGCCAGAAGCAAATGCTTCATAACCATATGCGCTACTATAACGACCTTCAGCCACTGCATTACCACCATAAGCACTACTATAATCTCCAGAAGCTCTTGCACTGTCTCCCATAGCGGAACTTGATGTACCTGATGCATTTGAATCCACACCTAGTGCAATACCTCTGCTTCCTGATGCTGACGCATATGCACCACTCGCAACCGTACTATCTGCAGTTGCGCTAGCACCGATTCCTGTCGCTGTACTTCTAAATCCTGATGCAATCGAACTATCACCTGTCGCTGTACTTGAAGTACCTAGATGCATTGATCCAACACCTGTCGCTGTACTTCTATTACCATCTGCAGTTGCCATAGCACCTGCAGCTGTACTGTATTCACCTGCTGCGCTTGCAGTATCTCCTGTAGCTGACGAAGAAGTACCTGTTGCACTTGAATCCACACCTGCTGCCAAGCTTCTTTCTCCTGATGCTGTTGATGAATCACCTGTTGCTGTACTCGAAGTACCTGAAGCACTTGAATCCACACCTGTCGCTGTACTTCTGTCTGCTGATGCTGTTGATCCAGTACCTGTTGCAGTACTTTCCAACCCTAAAGCTTCTGCAAGTGCACCTAGTGCTGTACTGAACCATCCTTGTGCATTCGCACTGTCTCCATCTGCCGTACTTGATGTACCTGTTGCTCTTGAATCCACACCGGTCGCTGTACTTCTGCTTCCTGATGCTGTTGATGAATCACCCGTTGCGGTACTCGATGCTGCTGTGGCTTGTGCACTGTCACCTGTTGCCGTACTTGATGTCGCTGATGCCAATGAATCCACACCATTTGCGGTACTTCTATTACCTGATGCAACTGCACTGTCTCCATCTGCCGTACTCGATGTACCTGTTGCTCTTGAATCCACACCGGTCGCTGTACTTCTGCTTCCTGATGCTGTTGATGAATCACCTGTCGCGGTACTCGATATCTGCTGTGGCTTGTGCACTGTCACCTGTTGCCGTACTTGAAGTCGCTGATGCCAATGAATCCACACCGTTTGCGGTACTTCTATTACCTGATGCAACTGCACTGTCTCCATCTGCCGTACTTGATGTACCTGTTGCTCTTGAATCCACACCGGTCGCCGTACTTCTGCTTCCTGATGCTGTTGATGAATCACCCGTTGCTGTACTTGATGTCGCTGTGGCTCTCGCACTGTCACCTGTTGCCGTACTTGAAGTCGCTGATGCCAATGAATCCACACCTGTCGCTGTACTTCTATATCCTGATGCTGTTGGATGAATCACCTGTTGCTGTACTTGATGTCGCTGTGGCTCTCGCACTGTCACCTGTTGCCGTACTTGAAGTCGCTGATGCCAATGAATCCACACCTGTCGCTGTACTTCTATATCCTGATGCTCTGGATGAATCACCCGTTGCTGTTACTTGATGTACCTGATGCATTCGAATCTACACCTGTCGCTGTTGATCTTTCTCCTATAGCTTGCGCACTGTCACCGGTCGCTGTACTTGAATCGGTCAATGCATATGCATTTACACCTGTTGCCGTACTGTTGGTTCCGATCGCTTGTGCCGTATCACCGGTCGCTGTACTTGAATTTCCTTCTGCGTATGCATCTACACCGGTTGCCGCACTTCTCTCTCCGATTGCTCTCGCACTGTCACCCGTTGCTGTTCTTGAAGTACCTGATGCATTTGAATCCACACCTGTCGCTGTTGTTCTTTCTCCTGTCGCTTGCGCACTGTCACCGGTTGCTGTACTTGAATCGGTCAATGCAAAAGCATTTACACCTGTTGCAGTACTGTTGGTTCCGATCGCTTGTGCGATATCACCTGTCGCTGTACTTGAATTTCCTTCTGCGTTTGCATCTACACCTGTTGCCGTACTTCTTCTCCGATGCTTTGAACTGTACCCGTTGCTGTTGATGATCTAGCTGATGCATTTGAATCTACACCTGTCGCTGTTGATCTTGCTCCTATAGCTTGCGCATCTGTACCAGTTGCTGTACTTGAATCGGTCAATGCACTGAAGCATTTACACCTGTTGCTGTACTTTTGGTTCCTGATCTGCTCTCTGCCGCTATCACCTGTTGCTGTACTTGAATTTCCTTCTGCGTTTGCATCTACACCAGATTGACCGCACTTCTCTCTCCGATCGCCTATGCACTGATCACCCGTTGCTGTTCTTGAAGTTCCTGAAGCATTTGAATCTACACCTGTCGCTGTTGATCTTTCTCCTATCGCTTGCGCACTGTCACCGGTTGCTGTACTTGAATGGTCAATGCATAAGCATTTACACCTGTCGCCGTACTGTTGTTTCCGATCGCTTGTGCCTGTCACCTGTCGCCGTACTTGAATTTCCTTCTGCGTATGCATCTACACCGGTTGCCGCACTTCTCTCTCCGATCGCCTGCGCTGAATCTCCTGTCGCTACACTCGATGTACCTGAAGCATTCGAATCTGTACCTGTCGCTGTACTTCTCTCTCCTGTAGCTTCAGCATGTGATCCAGTTGCTGTACTGTTGTTTCCTTCTGCAAGTGCATCTGTACCTGTTGCTGTACTTTCAAAACCTAATGCCTCTGCCAATGCTCCCAGTGCTGTACTGAACCACCCCTCTGCATTTGCACGGTCTCCATTCGCTGTACTTGACTCACCTGATGCTACTGAAGATACACCAGTCGCTGTACTTCTGTTTCCATCCGCACTTGATAATGCACCTGTTGCTGTACTGTATTCTCCTGTGCGTCTGCTCTATCACCTGTCGCACTACTTGATGTTCCTGATGCTGTCGCTAAAACTCCAGAAGCTGTACTTCTCTCTCCTGTCGCTTGAGCTCTATCACCTGTCGCTGTTGATGATGCACCTGATGCTACTGAAGATACACCAGTCGCTGTACTTCTGTTTCCATCCGCACTTGATAATGCACCTGTTGCTGTACTGTATTCTCCTGTTGCGTCTGCTCTATCACCTGTCGCACTACTTGATGTTCCTGATGCTGTCGCTAAAACTCCAGAAGCTGTACTTCTCTCTCCTGTCGCTTGAGCTCTATCACCTGTCGCTGTTGATGATGCACCTGATGCTACTGAAGATACACCAGTCGCTGTACTTCTGTTTCCATCTGCACTTGATAATGCACCTGATGCTGTACTGTATTCTCCTGTTGCGTCTGCTCTATCACCTGTCGCACTACTTGATGTTCCTGATGCTGTCGCTAAAACTCCAGAAGCTGTACTTCTCTCTCCTGTCGCTTGAGCTCTATCACCTGTCGCTGTTGATGATGTACCTGATGCTACTGAAGATACACCAGTCGCTGTACTTCTGTTTCCATCTGCACTTGATAATGCACCTGTTGCTGTACTGTATTCTCCTGTTGCCATCGCTGAATCACCCGTTGCTGTTGATGAAGTACCTGATGCATTAGAATCTACACCTGTCGCTGTAGATCTTGCTCCTATAGCTTGCGCACTGTCACCGGTCGCCGTACTTGAATCGGTCAATGCATAAGCATTTACACCTGTTGCCGTACTGTTGGTTCCGATCGCTTGTGCTGAATCACCTGTCGCCGTACTTGAATTTCCTTCTGCGTATGCATCTACACCCGTTGCCGCACTTCTCTCTCCGATTGCCTGCGCTGAATCTCCTGTCGCTACACTCGATGTACCTGATGCATTCGAATCTGTACCTGTCGCTGTACTTCTTATCTCCACCATGCATATCGCCTTGCACCTGCTGCAAGATGAGAAGTCACCGATAGCTTGTGCATTATCACCGTTTGCTGTACTTGATGTTCCTTGCGCATAAGAGTTATATCCTGTCGCTGTACTTTTGTTCCCTTCTGCTGTTGAGTACTGGCCTAATGCTGTACTATCATCACCTAATGCTCTAGCTCCGTCACCAAATGCACTACTACTATTGCCTTCTGCTATAGCACCTGATCCTATTGCTACACTGTAATCACCTGATGCATTAGAATCTACACCTGTCGCTATACTTGCAATCCCTGAAGCTGTCGAATCTTTACCTGTTGCAATTGCATTCTCAGCTGACGCTTCTGCTCTTGTTCCTGTCGCTATCGTATTGGTTTCTGAAGCACTTGCACCTATTCCTGATGCTTGTGAATAATTTCCTGAAGCATTTGCATCTCTACCTGTAGCAATACTTCCTATACCTGAAGCTTCTGCTCTTGTCCCTGTCGCTATCGCGTCTTCTTCTGATGCATTAGAATCTACACCTGTCGCAATACTTGCAATCCCTGAAGCTTTGCATCCTTACCTGTTGCAATTGCATTCTCAGCTGACGCTTCTGCTCTTGTTCCTGTCGCTATCGTATTGGTTTCTGAAGCACTTGCACCTATTCCTGAAGCCTGTGAATAATCTCCTGTGCATTTGCATCTCTACCTGTAGCAATACTTCCTATACCTGAAGCTTTGCTCTTGTCCCTGTTGCTATCGCGTCTTCTTCTGATGCATTAGAATCTACACCTGTCGCTATACTTGCAATCCCTGAAGCTTTGAATCCTTACCTGTTGCAATTGCATCCTCAGCTGAAGCCTCTGATTTGTTCCTGTCGCTATTGTATTGCGTTTCCGAAGCACTGGTAGCTATTCTTGATGCTCTGCGAATAATCACCTGAGCATTTGCATCTCTACCTGTAGCGATACTTCCTAGGCCTGAAGCTTGCTCTTGTCCCTGTTGCTATTGTGAACTTCCTGATGCATTTGAATCTACACCTGTCGCGGTAGTTCTATCTCCACCTGCATATGCACTTGCACCTGCTGCAAGTGAGAAGTCACCGATAGCTTGTGCATTATCACCGTTTGCTGTACTTGATGTTCCTTGCGCATAAGAATTATATCCTGTCGCTGTACTTTTGTTCCCTTCTGCTGTTGAATACTCTCCTAAAGCAATACTATCATCTCCTAGTGCACTAGCTCCGTCACCAAATGCATCTACTACTATTCCCTTCCTGCTATAGCACCTGATCCTGTTGCTACACTGTAATCACCTGATGCTTTCGGAATCTACACCATAAGCTGCACTATTTTGACCTGTTGCACTTGATCTTAAACCTGTTGCTGTACCATTATTTGTGCTTGCGTACTTTCACCTGTAGCTGTAGCTCCAGTTGTAGCTCCTGCACCAAGACCTTGCTCTACCATCTTGCACTTGCATCTTTACCAAAGGCTGAACCATTAGTTGCTCTTGCACCTTCGCCTACTGCAGTACCATCACTTGCTGATGATGCTGAACCTATTGCGACTCACCATCTAGTGCTTCTACCGCACCTGTTCCTGTAGCGATACTTGCTAGTCCTGAAGCATCTGCTCTTGTCCCTATTGCAAGTGAACTTCCACCTGTTGCACTTGCATCCGTTCCGGAAGCCTGTGAATTTGTTTTTGTTGCTGTTGCTCCGTCTCCGGTAGCAATACTTGACTCTCCACTTGCATTTGCATCTACACCTGTCGCTGTGCTTCTCTCTCCTGATGCAGTTGCTCCTGAACCTGTCGCTGTCGCATCTGTATTGGATGCTACTGCACTGTCACCCGTTGCTGTTGCCCTGTCTGCTGTTGCTTGGGCTTCCATACCTGTCGCTGTACTTCCAGTGCCTGTTGCATTTGCATCTGATCCGCTTGCTATACTCTGTGCTCCACTTGCATTTGCTCTTCGTTGCACCTGTAGCTGTCGCATCTGTATTGGATGCCCACTCGCACTTGTCACCCGTTGCTGTTGATGAAATACCTGATGCATTTGAATCTACACCTGTCGCTGTACTTCTCTCTCCTGTTGCTTCGCTCTTGCTCCTGTTCTGTCCATCTGTATTGGATCCTCACTGTCACCCGTTGCCGTACTTGATGTACCGCTTAGCATATGATCCAGTTGCTGTACTATTGTTTCCTTCTGCAAGTGCATTTGTACCTGTAGCTGTACTTTCAAATCCTAGTGCCTCTGCCAATGCTCCCAGTGCTGTACTGAACCATCCTGATGCAGTAGCTCCATCACCAGTAGCGATACTTGATTCCCCGCTTGCTGTTGAATCTCTACCTGTTGCGATACTCGCTATACCTGAAGCTTCCGCTCTTGTACCTGTTGCTATGGCATTATTTGCTGAAGCATTTGAATCTGTTCCTGATGCTATCGCATTTAATCCTGCTGCATTCGCATTTGTTCCGCTTGCTTGTGAATCATTACCACTTGCAGTTGCACCATCACCAGTAGCGATACTTGATTCCCCGCTTGCATTTGAATCTCTACCTGTTGCGATACTCGCAATACCTGAAGCTTCCGCTCTTGTACCTGTCGCTATTGAATTATTCGCTAATGCATTTGAATCTGTACCAGTCGCTATTGAATTTAATCCTTCAGCATTCGATCCATCACCAGTAGCGATACTTGATTCCCCGCTTGCTGTTGAATCTCTACCTGTTGCGATACTCGCTATACCTGAAGCTTCCGCTCTTGTACCTGTTGCTATGGCATTATTTGCTGAAGCATTTGAATCTGTTCCTGATGCTATCGCATTTAATCCTGCTGCATTCGCATTTGTTCCGCTTGCTTGTGAATCATTACCACTTGCAGTTGCACCATCACCAGTAGCGATACTTGATTCTCCGCTTGCATTTGCATCTCTACCTGTTGCGATACTCGCAATACCTGAAGCTTCCGCTCTTGTACCTGTAGCTATTGAATTATTCGCTAATGCGTTTGAATCTGTACCAGTCGCTATTGAATTTAATCCTTCAGCATTCGATCCATCAAGTAGCGATACTTGTATTCTCCGCTTGCATTTGCATCTACACCTGTCGCTATGCTTCTCTCTCCTGATGCAGTTGCTCCTGAACCTGTCGCTGTCGCATCTGTATTGGATGCTACTGCACTGTCACCCGTTGCTGTACTTGAAACACCTGAAGCTATTGAATCTACACCTGTCGCTGTACTTCTGTTTCCATCTGCACTTGCAAATATCACCTGTCGCTGTACTTGATGTGCCTGATGCTTTGAATCTAGACCTGTCGCTGTGCTTCTATTTCCTGAAGCGACTGCATTTGTTCCTGTTGCTTTGAATCTGTTCCTAATGCTTCCGCCCCTGTTCCGATCGCTGTACTTCTAAGACCTGAAGCATTCGAATCTGTTCCCATAGCTATTGTATCTATATTAGATGCATTCGCATTTGTTCCTGTTGCAATAGCATTTATTGCTGAAGCGTTTGCACTGTCACCCGTTGCAACACTTGAAGTACCTGATGCATTTGAGTCTACACCTAACGCTGTGCCTCTATCTCCTGCATATGCACTTGCACCTGCTGCAAGACTAAAGTCACCTATAGCTTGTGCATTGTCACCTGTAGCTGTACTTGATTCACCTACAGCATTTGCATCATGACCAAGTGCTGTACTTCTTAAACCTGATGCATTGGCATCAGTTCCTACTGCCATTGCATCTGTTTGGCTTGCGCTTGCATTATTTCCTATTGCAGTGCTTCTTATACCTGATGCATTCGCATCTGTTCCTGAAGCAATTGCATTGTTACCTGAAGCATCTGCTCTAGTTCCTGTCGCTATGATCTGTTGTTACCTTCTGCATTTGAAGAAAAACCTGTTGCAATCGCATTTGTTCCTGAAGCATCCGCATCTGTCCTGTTGCAATACTTCTTATTCCTGATGCATTTGCATCGTTCCTGAAGCAATTGCATTATTACCTGAAGCATCTGCTCTAGTTCCAGTCGCTATTGCATTATCACCTGAAGCATCTGCCAATGTTCCCGTTGCTATCGCATTTGTTCCTGATGCATTCGCATCCTCTCCCTGAAGCCTGTTGAACCTATTCCTGAAGCATCTGCTCTTGTTCCTGTCGCGTATTGCATTATCACCTGATGCATCTGCTCTCAATCCTGTCGCCTTGAGAATTAATACCAGATGCATTTGCATCGTCTCCTATAGCAATAGCACGAACAGCTGAACTCTCAGCATCCTGACCTATAGCTATAGCACCTGAGAGAGCATCCATCTGTCACACCAGCATTTTGACCAAGAGCTAAAGAACCATAGAATTATCTCCAACTAGTAGCATCGGCTCCCACTGCTACTGAATTTGTCGAATTCTACCACAGCATTCGCTCCAATGACCGCACTTGCATCCGCATTTGCAACTGCATTGTAACCAACGGCAACGTCATCAGTATATGCTGTAGCTCCTGCACCATATGCTGTTGCACGATCTCGCTCCTGCAAGTGTCGTTCGCTTGCTGTTGCCCATGTCCAGTTGCTGTAGCATCTTGACCAGTTGCGTTTGCATCGCCACCAATAGCTGTTGTGCCATCACCTTGCGCTAGTTGCATCAGGGCCTACTGCAACCGCACCCTCACCTGTTGCATTAGCATCTCCACCTGCTGCAGTATTAACATCAAAAAATCTTAATTCTTCTTTATTTGCTTCTGCTGTTGCATTTACTTCTGCAATATCTAATGCATTTCTGTTGTGCTGTGTCATTCACATCTGATTCTGCAGCATTTGTTGTGCTGTGCATTCACATCATCGATGTCTTCTGCATTTCGTTGTGCTATGTTTTCACATCATCAATGTCTGCTGCATTTCTGTTGTGCTGTTTCATTTACATCTGATGTCTGCTGCATTTCTGATTGTGCTGTGTCATTTACATCTGATGTCTTCCTGCAGTTCTGCGATTGTGCTGTGTCATTCACATCATCGATATCTTCTGCAGTTCTGCAATTGTGCTTGTCATTCACATCATCCAATTCTTGCTGATGTTTGCTGTTCATTTGTGTCTGGCATTCTAGCATCATCGTATTTCATTACCTGATGTCTATGCGATTGTGTTGTGCATTCTCGTCATCCAATACGTCCATCCAAAGATAGTATTAACATCCTGCAATTGTCCTAAATTCACTGCATCATTAGCACCTGTTCCATCTGCCACATTCGTAATTCTTCTTTCATTTCCAGAACTACCTACAGAAACTGTATCATTTTGATCTGCAACTGAACCTGCTCCTAATGCAACAGAATTTGTTGCCGTTGCACTTGCATCATTACCTATAGCTGTACTATTTGTTTCTGAAGCATACGCACTTGCACCTGCCGCAAGACTAAAATCACCTATAGCTTGTGCATTGTCACCTGTTGCTATGCTTGATGTTGCCTTCAGCACTTGCATCATGACCAAGTAAATCCAGTCGCTGTACTGTTGTTTCCTTCTGCAGTTGCAAAAGCACCTTTTGCTGTAGCTCCGAGTCCTGAAGCATTTGAATCATGACCTATTGCTATTGCATCAACTTGCCCCGTTGCAGTTGCTCTTACTCCTATAGCCGTGCTTGCTGTTGCATTTGCGTCTGAACTCTTTTCCTATGGCTATAGCTGATTAGCTGTGTATGTACTTGCACCTGTTCCTATCGCAATCATTACGATTATTATTTGGAGTAGCCGTACCACCAGCTACTTGGTAAGCATAAAGACTCCCGAAGTAGCTAAAAGTAATCCCCAAAGGGACTATAAAAAGTTTCATTTTTGTTGATTGTTGTTTAATTTTATCTGCATGCATATCGATCTCCTTGTTGCATCTGTCAAATAGATTTATCAATATATATCTATATACTCCCTTGAAAATGCAACCCGGCGATCTTCACATAAGACCCGTAGCTTTCCGTCCCCACTTCACAGATAGGTTTGGCTTTAACTTTAACTTAAAAAGCCACTATATCATATATTTTATAAAATAAAGTAGTATAATTTATAATTATTTTATAAAATTAAAAAATGAGATAATTTTATGTCAAAACTAAAAAACAACAAAACATATATTTTATAAAACATAAGATATAATTATTTTATAAAATTAAAAAAGTGAGATGTACTATGTCAAACCCCAAAAACAACAATATGTTAGTAAAATTGATTATATTAGGTGCAATAGTAGCTATTGTAGTTATTTATTTTAACTCAGATATGAGAAAAAGAATGCAAAATGCTACAAACAATGTCATATCGAAAACAAATGAACAAGAAAAATCTTTACCATTGCCGCCAACAAAAGATGAAGTTTCGAAATTGATTAAAGAAAATATGCAACATTTCGCCATCTCTGTCAATCAAAAAGATATGTCGGTATTTTACAAGAATATATCAACATTTTGGCAAAATAAAACAACCATTAAAGACTTAAATAAAGCATTTGAACCTTTTATAAACTCAGGTATTAATCTCACGGTTTTAAAAAACTATGAAACCGATACTTGATCAAGGACCACAAGTCCTCAAAAATGGTGACTTACATGTAACTGGTCATTACAATACTACACCCTCAGTCCTATATTTTAAACAGACTTATTATCTTGAAGAATCAGAAAAATGGAAATTGGCAGAATTTTTTGTAGAGATCAAAAAATAGTAAATCCTATTTCTATTTGCAAGCCCAAGGACTTTCTTTACAAAGAATATCAAGACTGTTCTGGGCATCAGCATTACTTTTTTTGGACGCTTCTAACCAATATTGAAAAGCCATGATTTTATTTTTCTTTACACCTTGTCCTTTCACAAACATTAAACCAAGATTATACTGAGCTTTAGGGTCACCTTGATTTGCAGCTTTTTGATACCAGTAAGCTGCTTTTTCATAATTTTGTTCAACACCCCTACCATTATAGTATAGAGTAGCAATATTGTATTGAGCATCTGTATATTTATTTTTAGCGGCTTTGGTGTACCACTCTAATGCCATCAAATAATTTTGCTCGACACCTATACCCTGTTCGTACATAACCCCAACATTATATTGTGCTTGTGCATCTTCCTGGTGTGCAGCTTTTTTATACCATTTTAGTGCTTTTTCATAATTTTGTTCAACACCCCTACCATTATAGTATAGAGTAGCGATATTGTATTGAGCATTTGTATATTTATTTTTAGCAGCTTTGGTGTACCACTCTAATGCTGTGGAGTAATTCTGTTTCACCCCCCTGCCGTGCTCATACATAAAGCCAAGATTATATTGGGCTTTTGCACTTCCTTTTTTCGCAGCTTTGTTATACCAGTATAATGCTTTATCATACTCTTGCTTAATACCTTTTCCATATTCATACATAAAACCCAAGTTAACCTGCGCTTTTACATTGCCTTTGTTCGCAGCTTTTTTTAGAATCTTTTTTGCTGTTAGATATTGTCCTGCACGATACGCTTTTTCTGCATCTTTCGGTATTTCCTCAGCATGAAGACAAATAGTCATGCTTAGCAACACTATCCAAACAATACTTTTCATATATATCCTCATCTTCTTGCTATAAATAAAATCATCTAAATGCTCAGTAACCATCTTGGTAAAAGTTTAAATATCTCTAGGATCGACGATCTTCCCTGCAATAGCAGAAGCAGCTGCAACGGCAGAGTTTGCCAAATAGATCTCAGAAGTTCTAGCACCCATACGACCTACGAAGTTACGGTTGGTGGTAGCAACACAACGCTCACCATCACCAAGTATCCCCATATATCCACCCAAACATGCACCACATGTAGGGTTGGAAACCACTGCACCTGCTTCGATAAGAATATCCATCAAACCTTCGTGCTGTGCCTGAAGTAATATCTTTTGTGTGGCTGGAGTAACGATCATACGCGTATGACGTGCAACTCTTTTGCCTTTCACGATCTCTGCTGCGATACGCAGATCTTCGATACGTCCGTTTGTACAAGACCCTATCATCACTTGGTCTATTTTCAAATCATCAGCAACCGCTTGCTCTACAGGTTTCCCGTTTGACGGCAAGAAAGGATACGCGATCACTGGTGAGAGTGCAGATGTATCTATAGTGATCACTTGGCAGTACTCGGCATCTGTGTCAGCTACATGGATCTTGGGTTCAGCTCTTAACCCACCATTTACCTCTTTTCTCTCTTCAAGATACGCCAAAGTCACATCGTCTACTGCGAAGATACCATTTTTGGCTCCCGCTTCGATAACCATATTCGCAATAGAGAATCTATCTGCCATGCCAAGATGCTGAATTGCATCCCCTGTAAACTCAATAGCTTTGTAGAGTGCACCATCCACACCTATCTGACGGATAAGTTCCAAGATAATGTCTTTACCGTAGATATGTTTGCCAGGCTTACCTGTCAACTCTACTTTAATGGTTTCAGGCACTTTAAACCAGTTACCACCTGTGATCATCCCAAATGATAGGTCCGTACTTCCCATACCTGTTGAGAATGCCCCAAGTGCTCCATGCGTACACGTATGACTATCTGCACCAATGATGACATCACCAGGTACAACCAATCCTTTTTCCGGAAGCAAAGCATGCTCGATACCCATATCTTTTTCATCAAAAAAGTACTTCATGTCATGTTTGTAGGCAAAATCTCTGGAGATCTTTGCCTGGTTTGCTGAAGCGATATCTTTTGCCGGGATATAGTGATCCATAACGATACAAAAATTGTCAGGTCTCGCCATTTTTTCGGCACCAGACTCTTCAAATGCTCTGATAGAGATAGGGGTTGTAATATCATTTCCGATGATCATATCGATATCTACTCTAACGATCTCTCCAGCATGCACTTCTCTACCTGCATGTTCTGAGAAGATCTTTTCTGTCATAGTTTGTGCCATAGGTTGTCCTTCGTTTTACAGATGATGTATAAAATATTGTTCGAATTATAGCGAAAAAAAATTATGCTAGAATTTCACTTATATTATAAAAATGAATTCTCTCACCAAGTGTGTAGCTTTAGTGCGAGGAATTTTTGAGGAGCTTTGCTCTTTAAAAAGGAGACTCCTTAATGAAACTCTACGAACTTAAAGCCATCTCCAAACGCTTAAACGACTTTACCTTTATCAGCCGAGCAAGACGGATAGAAGACAATACTTTAGAGTTAGTATTTGATAAAAATGAAAGTTATTTTTTTAACATGACCAGAGGACACAGTTTTATTTACAAAGCACCTTCACAGAGACCGCTTCAGGGATACAATGCACCTTTTGATACCCTGCTTCACACGCTTCTTTCTGCAAGTAAACTTATCGCTGTAGTTGTACCTGATGCAGACCGTATATTACGCTTCACACTAGCTCCTAAAAGTTCTTATAAAGACAAGATCATCTATCTTCAGCTTGAATTTACTGGGAAAAATACCAATGCCATACTCATTGATGACAATGAGACAGTTATCGAAGCATTAAGGCATATCGATTCTGATAGTTCTTTTCGTGTGATTCGACCAGGAGTAGAACTGCTTCCAATCCCTCCTTTTGATCATACAGAAGAAAGCAAAGAAATCAAAGACATAGATGTGGTTCTAGAGGAAAAATATGCACAGATACAAGCAAAAAAACTTTTAGAACTCAAAAAACAGAAGCTTTCTCTTACCGCCAAAAAGTGTGAAAAACTGATACAACTTTTAGGGAAACTTCCTGATGAAGAGAGCCTTACACAACAGGCACAAGAGTATAAAAGTTATGGAAACCTCATCTTGGCAAATCTCTATCAGATCAAACCCTACGATACGAAGTTAAAAACCTATGATTTTGAAGGTAATGAAATCAGCGATCAAACTGCCTAAAAATGTAAAAGTAAACCGAATGAGTGACTATTTTTTCAATCTGGCAAAGCGTGCACAGAATAAGGCTAAAAATATCCATATAGAAAAAGAGAACCTTGAAAGCAAAAAAACATTCTACGAGAATATTTATTATGCCCTTGAGCAAGCCAACGATCCTTATGAACTTGAGCTTCTTGTCCCTAAGCGAGCAAAGTCACAACGTAAAAAAGAGCGTCTTACTGATGGAGAACTCTTCTGGATAGAAGACTATAAGGTCCTTGTAGGGCGAAACAGCAAAGAAAATCAAAAACTTTTAGAAATGGCAAAAGCCAATGACATTTGGATGCACATACGTGATATACCTTCAAGTCATGTGATCATCAGAACGGATAAACAAAACTTGCCAGACTCCGTACTCAAGGCTGCTGCAAAACTCTGTGTAGATTTTTCTGTAAAAAACCCTGGAGATTATGAAGTCGATTACACGAAACGAAAGTTTGTAAAAGTACAAGAAGGTTCTAATGTACTCTACAACAAATATGACACTATTTCTGTTACAAAAGAAGGGATTGAAATCAGAGTCTAGTACCGTCTAATCCAAAGCGTGCTATAATATTCCTTATTTAACTAACTAGGGAATTATCATGACAAAGATATTTACAGACTATCAGGCACGATGGCTTACTGGGATTGGGCTATTGGCACTTGTAGGATTTATTGGCTGGGTCGATAACTTTTTTGTTATGTGGGCTTTTTTGGGCACAGTTTACATCTTTGCTTTTTATGAAGCAATGAAACTTTTCAAGCTTACTGGACCCTCTATGTATGTATGGGCTATCATGCTATGGGTAGTAGCCTATTTTTATCCAAACCCTGATGATCTCTTCTTTTTCATGGCTGTCATATTTGCTTCTTCTCTTGCTTATTTCCATAACTTTGACAAAAGACTCCTTCTACCTTTCCTCTATCCGGTCAGCGGAATACTCTTTTTTCTTATACTTTACCAGGATTTTGGTATCGCTTCTATGTTCTGGCTTCTGGTTACCGTTGCACTTACAGATGTAGGTGCATTTTTCACAGGTAAGACCATAGGTAAGACAAAGTTCTCAGATACGTCTCCAAACAAAACACTTGAAGGTGTATTTGGCGGTGTTTTGATTGCAACAATAGCTGGTAGTTTTGCGGGACTCTATGTTGTCGAATTATGGATCGCGATCATTGTAACATTTCTGACTTCTATCGCTTCGGTATTTGGAGACCTATTTGAATCTTATCTTAAGCGTGAAGCAGGCGTAAAAGACTCTGGAGACTTACTTCCTGGACATGGCGGTATCTTGGATAGAATAGATGGCTATCTTTTTGGTGCAGTCATCATGGTCATTGCACTCAGATCTTTAATCTAGTTAATGTCAAGTATAGTTTTACTCGGTTCAACCGGTTCCATAGGAGTCAATACCCTCATCATCGCAGAGCGTTACAACATTGTTATAGAAGCGCTTGTCGCAGGCAACAATATTGATCTGCTGAATGCGCAGATCAAAAAGTACCATCCCAAAGTTGTAGCCATCGCCAATGAAGCAGATAGAACAAAAGTGAATCATTCCAATGTACTCTGTGGAACAGAAGGTATTTTGGATCTTATAGAAATGTCCAAGAGTGATACTGTGGTAAATGCACTCGTAGGCTATGCTGGTCTTGCACCTACACTAAAAGCCACCAGCCTTGGTAAAAGAGTTGCATTGGCAAACAAAGAGTCCCTGGTAGTGGCAGGAGAATTCATAGATATGTCTCTTATTACACCTATTGACTCTGAACACTTTGGCTTGTGGTATCTGATGAATGAACGTCCCGTCTCTAAACTTTACATTACGGCCAGTGGTGGTGCATTTAGAGATTGGGAACTGGAAAAAATGAAAGATGCTACATTCTCAGATGCACTCAAGCACCCGAATTGGTCGATGGGGAACAAGATCACGATAGATTCAGCAACCATGACCAATAAACTGTTTGAACTTCTAGAAGCAAAATGGCTCTTTGATACCAATAATATCGATGCTATCATTGAGAAGAAATCGATCATTCATGCACTAGCAGAATTCACAGATGGTTCTACCACTGCACACTTTGCAGGAGTCGATATGAAACTCCCCATAGCCTTTGCACTGAGAGGTGAGGTAAAAGAGTCTATTTTACCTCCTACAGACCTACTCAGCATAGGGAGTTTGGAATTTTTACCTATTGAAGCAGAGCGTTATCCTATATGGAACATTAAAGAACATATCCTTGAGCATCCTCATTTAGGTGTCGTGGTCAATGCAGCCAATGAAGAAGCGATTCAAGCATTTCAGGAAGATCAATGTTCATTTTTCGGCATGAGTGATATAGTACTGGATGCCTATAAAAAATTTGAGTCGGTCAAAGCATCCAACATTCATGAGATTATCCAACTTGATAAGGAGATCAGAACCTATGTCAACGCAAGATAAAGTCCTTATACTTCATGGATGGGGTGGAAGTGATGCACCACACTGGCAAGCAGAATTAGCTGCAACTATCGCCAAAAACTACGGGACTGTCTCTTTCCCTCTGCTTGACAATTGTCACTTCCCTTCAAAGAACAGATGGATAAAACAACTCAAAGAGATATTGGAAGATTTTAAACCGGATACTGTCGTGTGTCACTCTTTAGCCAATACACTCTGGTTTTGGCTCTGCCAGGATGAAATACCTTATGTGAAAAGACTTTTTTTGGTCTCCCCTCCTAGTCTCAGCACCGAGGTAGATACCATCAAAACCTTTTTCCCTTGCACTTTGACAGAAAATCTCTATGCCAAAGAGGTTCAGATGATCGTTTCTGACAATGACCCCTATATTGAGGTAGAAGAAGCTCAAATGATGGCAAAGCATTACGATATTCCCTTAACGATTATCAATAATGCTGGTCATATCAATGCAGATAGCGGTTACGGGAAATGGGAACTTATAGAAAAACTTGTATTGGACAGATCATGATATTAAGCATTGAATCAAGCTGTGACGACAGCTCTATTGCTATTACGGAGATAGATAGTAAAAAAGTGCTTTATCATAAGAAGATTTCCCAGGAGAAAGAACACTCCTGTTATGGGGGTGTAGTTCCTGAACTTGCTTCAAGACTACATGCTGTTGCACTTCCTGAAATACTCAAAGAGACCAAACCCTACTTTGAAAAACTCAAAGCCATTGCTGTCACTAATCAACCTGGACTAGGGGTCACATTACTAGAAGGCATTGCTATGGCAAAAACCTTAAGCACGTTACTTTCCCTACCTCTCATTGCCGTACATCATCTTAAAGGGCATATTTACTCTCTTTTTATAGAAAAGGAGGCTACTTTTCCCCTACTTGTACTTCTTATCTCAGGAGGGCATACACAAGTCATCAGGGTAGAGAGTTTTGAACATATGGAAATCCTCGCTACAAGTATGGATGACTCTGTAGGTGAAAGCTTTGATAAATGTGCCAAAATGATGGGCTTGGGCTACCCTGGCGGACCTCTTATAGAAGCACTTGCACTGAAAGGGGATGAAAACCGTTTTGATCTTCCTATACCGTTACGCAATTCACCCCTCATCGCTTTTTCTCTTTCAGGACTTAAAAATGCAGTAAGACTTCAAATAGAAGCACTTGGTGGTAGTGAAAAAATGAGTGAACAGGACCGTGCAGACCTCTCTGCATCATTTCAAAAAGCTGTCAAACTTCACCTACTTCAAAAAAGTAAAAAGATCTTTGCAAAAGAGCAGATAAAAGACTTTGCTATCGTAGGGGGTGCATCCGCTAACAAATACATACGAAATGCCTATCAGTCACTTTGTGATGAGTTTGGAAAAACCCTTCATGTTGCACCGCTGGAATATTGTTCAGACAATGCTGCCATGATAGGACGATATGCACTAGAAGCGTATGAAAGAAAACACTTTATCGACCCTCATGAAATCGATATTGTCAGTACAAAAAAACAACAAAGTGGCATGCTATTATAAATGCTCCTTTAATCCCCTGCAGAACCATCCTTTCCTAAGTTATTTTTAGCTAAAATATATACACTTAACCCACACAAAATGGAGTCTCAACATGGCAGAATATGGTGCTAGTAATATTAAAGTTCTTAAAGGACTAGAAGCGGTAAGAAAAAGACCTGGTATGTACATTGGTGACACATCGACAAAAGGTCTCCATCACCTTGTATACGAAGTCGTAGATAACTCTATCGATGAAGCAATGGCAGGCTTCTGTGATACGATCAAAGTCACACTGACCAAAGCTGGTTCGGCTATCATTGAGGACAATGGTCGTGGTATCCCGGTAAAAGAGCACCCTACTGAAAAAATATCTGCTGCGACCGTTGTACTGACCGTACTTCATGCTGGTGGTAAGTTTGACAAAGATACCTACAAAGTTTCTGGTGGACTTCACGGTGTGGGTGTTTCTGTAGTCAATGCCCTCTCCAAAGATTTACATCTTACAGTCTTCAAAGATGGTGAGATACATGAACAATCCTTTCAAGCAGGTATCCCTCAAGGTGTACTAGAAGCGACAGGACCAACCAGAAAGCATGGAACCAAAGTGGAGTTTTGGCCAGATGAGACCATCTTTACAGATAGCGTCACTTTCCAAAAAGAGATTCTCATGAAGCGTTTCAGAGAACTCTGTTACCTTAACCCAAAGATCACTATTGACTTTAAAGATGAACGTGACGGTACTAAAGAGCTTTATCACTTCGAAGGTGGTATCAAACAATTTGTTGAAGACATGAATACCAAAACACCGCTTTCAACAGCACAATTCTTCCAAGGCAAAGCAGATGACATTGAAATTGATATCGCTTTAATGTACTGTGATGCCGACTCTGAGAAGTCACTCTCTTTTGTAAACAATATTAAAACAGCTGAAGGTGGTACACATGAAGCTGGTTTTAGAGCTGGTCTTACACGTTCTATGGCAAGTTATATTGCCAAAAATGCCAATGCTAAAGAAAAAAGCACTAAGATCACTGGAGATGACTGTAAAGAAGGGCTTATCGCCATTGTTTCAGTACGTGTCCCTGAACCACAATTCGAAGGGCAGACCAAAGGAAAACTGGGATCATCTTATGTACGCCCATTGGTACAAAAATTCTTCTCTGAAAACTTTAACAAATACCTTGAGGAAACACCTTTAGAAGCAAAAGCCATCATGGCACAGGTACTTCTGGCTGCTAGAGGTAGAGATGCAGCAAAACGTGCAAAAGACCTCGTTAAACGTAAAGACTCCATGAGCATAGGAACACTTCCAGGGAAACTTGCAGACTGTCAAAGCAAAGATCCTGAGATCTCTGAGATCTATCTGGTGGAAGGGGACTCTGCTGGTGGTTCTGCTAAGCAAGGTCGTGATAGAGTTTTCCAAGCGATCCTGCCACTCAAAGGTAAGATCCTGAATGTGGAAAAAGCACGTTTGGAAAAGATACTCAAGTCTGATGAGATCAAAAATATGATCACTGCTTTAGGTTGTGGTATCGGTGAAGAATTTGATGAAGATAAGCTACGATACCATAAAGTCATTATCATGACCGATGCCGATGTGGATGGATCCCATATTCAAACACTACTGATGACCTTCTTCTTTAGATTCTTAAAACCTGTGATCGAAAAAGGATATCTCTACCTTGCACAGCCACCACTTTACCGCTATAAAAAGGGTAAAAATGAAACGTATCTCAAAGATGAAAAAGCATTGAATGATTTCCTGATAGAAAATGGTATCTCAGCTATTGAAAGTACTACTATGGGGCAAGCTGACCTTGTGGACCTGTTCAAACTTGTAGCATACTACCGAATGACGCTCAAAGAGATCGAAAAACGTTTTGCCTTGCCTGAAGTGCTCCGCTATATGATAGAAAATCCGGATGTCATAGGAACAGACAATAAAGCACTTGCAAAAACAATAGAAGCATACATCGCTGAACTTGGATACAATATTCTCAACAAAACCATTACAGAGGATACGATACACCTTTTCGTTCAAACCAATGATGGACTTGAAGAACTTATCGTAGATGAAATACTCTTTACCAATCCTCACTATAATGAAGCGATACATATACATCAAAAAATCAATGAACACATTACAGATGAGTTTAAAGACCAAGATCTTCTTACACTCTTTGCAGAGGTCGAAAGTTCAGCCAAAAAAGGAGCGTATATCCAACGTTATAAAGGTCTAGGTGAGATGAACCCTGAACAACTTTGGGAAACAACAATGACTCCGGAGAACAGACGACTTTTACAAGTGACGATAAACGATGATGAAACTGCCAGTGACACCTTCACACTCTTTATGGGTGATGAAGTGGAACCTAGAAGAAACTACATTGAAAGTCATGCCAAAGATGTAAAACATCTGGATGTATAATGCTATACTCGCAAAAAGAAGAAAGAGGACGACGTTTTAGCCTGGCTCTACGAGCGGGGTTACCTTTACTCATTCTTATTTTTCTTGTCTTTTATACAACGATTTATCAAGAGCAGTCCATTCATATCAGTATAAGAGATGGTTTATTGCTGGCAGCTATTACTTTTATTGCTATTTATTTTATCTATTTTTTAATGAATCTAAGTGTCCAGGAAACTTTACTGGATGAAACTACTCAAGGGTTTAATAAAAAAACATTTATTAAAATGCTACAGAAAAATCACCCAAAATCTCTTGTATGCATAAAAATAGACAATCTTTCCTCTTTGAGTGAAAACTACAGTGGTGATCAAATAGATAACCTCCTCTATACCATTACCCGAAGATTAAATTTGATCTTTAAACAAAACGGTTTAAATAAAGTCCTGATAGGTCGAGATCGCGGTTCTGAATTTCTCATTGCATTTAATAATGATGATAATATAAAAATGATCTTGGAAAAGTTTATAGAAGAAAACCAACGCATTAATGATATGGAGATAGATTATAAATTTTCCATTGTCACCAATCCAGATGACGACTTTGAAAAAGCCATCATACAACTTCGAGATATCATCGCAAGTCAATCTGTAGGTGATCAGAAACATAAGTATTTAGATACGATAAAAGATGCTAAAGAACTTTCTAGCATAGAACAGGATGTAATCAGTACTATTCAGCAGAAGAAGTTACTCTTATCGTTCAGACCGCTTTTAGATACACAGACTGACATCATTAATATCTATGAAATTGCTGTTAAACTGAAATCAGAGATCCATCAGGATATCCTACCTCGTGTATTTTTACCCATAATCAATCGTTTGGGTTTAGGCAGGGACTATGATCTTACACTGATCAAACATGTTATAGATCTCTTGCCTTTACTAGATGAATCCATTTCATTTACTTTTAATCTTTCACCTTTTTCTCTAAGAGACAGTTCTTTTCAAGCAAAACTTTTTGCTTACTTGGAGGAAAAACAAGTAGATCCATCTCGTTTGATCATACAACTTTATGAACGTAAAACACACCATGATCTTAGTGGGTACCTAAGTACCCTAAAAAATTTCAGATCCAAAGGTATTCGAATCTGTATCGATAATTTTGGTTCATCTAATGCTTCTATGGAATATATGAAACATTTTAAATTTGACATGGTTCAATTTGATAGAGATTATGTCACACAATTAGAGGATGAAACAACTTATGCTATGCTAAGCTCTTTAATTGAGATGGCACAGAACTTACGTGTTCAAACCGTTGCAAAATGGGTGGACGATGAATCACAAAAAAAGAAACTAAAAACACTTGGTATTAACTACATACAAGGATTTGGCGTAAGTAAACCACTAGATGAAGAAACATTGATAAATAGATACAATTAAAGGAATTATATGAAATACGGTGAACAAGAAATTCGGGAATTTGACATTAACAGTGAGGAAAACTATTGGCCAAATGAGCACAAGAAAAACTATACCATCAATATAGAACTCCCTGAGTTTATGTGTATGTGCCCTCGTTCAGGTTATCCTGATTTTGCCACACTTAAACTCAGCTATGAACCAGACCTCAAAGTGATAGAACTTAAAGCACTCAAACTGTACATCAACTCTTTTATGACAAGATATATCTCTCATGAGAATTCTGCCAATGAGATTTATGATGCACTTTATAGTCAGTTAAAACCTAAATCGATGAAACTCATAGCTGATTTTAATCCCAGAGGAAATGTACATACTGTGATTGAGATAGATAGTAGCAAAAACTAAATATTTATCTCCACCGAAGAAGGATAGGAATCCCTTCGGTCAAAAATACACCACACAAACTCTTTTTTTTAAAACATTACAATTTGTCATATTTTTCAACTTCTTTCCAAAAATTAATTATGATACGCCTATATAAATACGAAGGATATAAATGATAGATTTTCATGAAGTAATGCAAAGAGTCAAGAAGATTCTCTCTGCAGAGACAAAAAAAGAAAAGATACTTGACAGGGATATAGCTGACTCACTTGAATTAGATCCGCAATACTTTGCAGTGATTAAAAGGCGTAAAAAAATTCCCTATGAGCGACTGGCACATTTTTGTAAACATCATAACATTAGTATGAACTGGATATTGTTAGCACAAAAACCTCAGTATTTGACCTAACTATTATTTATAGATATAATAAAGTACAAATAAATATTATAAGGGAAATATCATGAGTAAATTAGATGAAAAAATTGAACACTATATTGCTGCTTCAAAAGAATTGGGATTAAGTCTTTCTGATGATCTTATTAGTAAAGTAACCGTTGGATTAGGTCCATCAATCTATAAGCAGGATGCGGAAACTGTATCATGTTCAGACAGCTCAGAACTTGATACAGTAAGAAAGAATTTCCTGCAAAATAAACTTGGACTTGAGGTGGATGAAGCGACGTTAGATGCTGCTATTAAAAAAACGTGTGAAGCTATGGGTACATCAAATAGACATAAATATAGAGCTCTTTTTTATGCCTTCCTTACCAAAGAGTTTGGCAAAGAGTCTGTATACGCTTAAATTCTAAAAGAAGTTTTATATCTTGATAAACAAGATATATCTCTTCAGCTCATCATTTTTGCCAAACCCAACTATCTCCATACCTTTATAGTGAGTATTAACATCAATTTTAAGCTCAAACATCATTGCATCCATATCAAGTATTAAGATTGAGGGGATGAGCTCTCCAATGGTCAAATTTTTATCACTACCATCTATCTTAAATAGCAATTGTCTTTTTTCTCTCTCTAGCTGGACTGAGTTTAATGGTGCTTCACCTGCATAGATAAGTTTTTTACTATCTTCTGCATCTGTTTTAAGCAAACCAGCCATTACTTCATATGTTTCATGATTACCTATCTGTTCTCTTACGTCTTCAATAAGGTCAATGATTACTCTCATGGACTATCCTTTAAATACTATTATATGCTAATTTTAAAAAATTAAAATAGAATAATACTAAAATAAGTTAATCGTTAAAGTTTTTATTGGGTTGTATTTAGATTTTAATGCTTAGATAAAGGAGCTTACTAATGGTAAGTGACTGCACCCATCATTCAAAGATGGATGCATATCAGTGGAAAGATTAACTATTTCTTTTTTCAATGATTTCTTTAGCTACATTAGATGGAACTTCTTCATAATGATCAAATTCCATAGCATATGTTGCACGACCTTGAGTCATTGAACGTAGGTCAGTTGAATATCCGAACATTTCAGAAAGTGGTACAAACCCGTTAACGATTTTGTTTCCAGCTCTGTCATCCATACCTGATACTTGACCACGTCTTTTAGCAACGTCACCAATAACATCACCCATAAAGTCTTCAGGTACTTCAACTTCAACTTTCATCATTGGCTCAAGAATCACTGGGTTAGCTTCTCTACAACCGTCTCTGAATCCCATTGAACCCGCAAGTTTAAATGCCATTTCAGATGAGTCAACATCGTGATATGAACCATCATAAAGTGTGACTTTAACATCTTCAACTGGGTAACCTGCTTGGATACCTCTTTGCATCGCTTCCTGTACACCTTTGTTAACCGGCTGGATAAACTCTTTTGGTACAACCCCACCTTTAACTTCATCAACAAACTCGTAACCAAAACCTGGTTCTTGAGGCTCGATTCTAAGATAAACGTGACCGAACTGTCCACGACCACCTGACTGTTTAGCATACTTGTACTCTTTGTCAACTGCTTTTCTAATCGTTTCACGGTATGCAACCTGTGGTGCACCAACTTCCGCTTCAACCTTAAACTCTCTCTTCATTCTATCTACAAGGATTTCAAGGTGGAGTTCACCCATTCCTGAAATAATTGTTTGACCTGACTCTTCATCTGTAGCAACACGGAAAGATGGATCTTCTGCAGCAAGTTTACCAAGTGCAAGTCCCATTTTCTCCTGGTCAGCTTTTGTTTTAGGCTCAACCGCAACAGAGATAACAGGCTCTGGGAAATCCATTCTTTCAAGTACCACTTTATCTTTATCTGAACAAAGTGTATCACCTGTTGTTGTATTTTTAAGACCAACAACTGCACCGATCTCACCTGCATAGATCTCAGATACTTCTTCACGTTTGATCGCGTGCATTTTCATGATACGACCGATACGCTCTTTTTTCTCTTTAGTTGAGTTAAGTACGTAAGATCCTGATTCCAAAGAACCACGATATACACGGATAAATGTCAACTGACCAACAAATGGGTCTGTCATGATCTTAAATGCAAGTGAAGCGAACTCACCATCGTCTGTAGATTCAACAGTGACTACAGCATCTTCATCTTCCATTTTAGTACCCTTGATCGCAGGCGCTTCAACTGGAGATGGAAGGTAAGCAACAACAGCGTCAAGTAGAGTCTGAACACCTTTGTTCTTAAATGCAGAACCAACAGTCATTGGAACAATATGCATACCAATTGTAGCAGCTTTAATTCCACCCATGATCTCTTCTTCTGTAAGCTCTTCACCTTCCATGTATTTTTCCATAAGTTCTTCGTTGCCATCCACTGAAGAAATTTCTTCAATCAATTTTTCACGGTACTTTTCTACAATGTCTGTCATATCTTCTGGAATCTCTTCTACGTGGTAGTTAGAACCCATAGCAGCATCTTGATCCCAAACGATTGCTTTCATTTTAACAAGGTCAACAACACCTTGGAAGTTTTCTTCAGCTCCAATTGGAAGTTGAATAGGTACAGGATTACCTTTTAGTCTCTCTACAATTTGTCTTTCAACTTCATAAAAGTCTGAACCTGTTCTATCATATTTATTTACAAATACAATTGATGGTACACCGTAACGGTTTCTTTGTCTCCATACAGTCTCTGACTGTGGCTGAACACCACCAACTGCACAGAATACAGATACAGCACCATCAAGTACTCTCATTGAACGCTCAACTTCAATTGTAAAGTCAACGTGTCCCGGAGTATCAATAATGTTAATTTGCTTACCAGCCCACTCACAAGTTGTAGCAGCAGAAGTAATAGTAATACCTCTTTCCTGCTCTTGTTCCATCCAGTCCATTGTTGCAGCACCATCATGTACTTCACCAATCTTATGTTCAACACCTGTATAGAAAAGAATTCTTTCAGTTGTAGTTGTTTTACCTGCATCAATGTGTGCAGCAATACCGATGTTTCTTACGTCATTAAGTTTGTGCGTTCTTGCCATAACTTAGTCCCTTACCATCTATAGTGAGCAAACGCTTTGTTCGCTTCAGCCATTTTATATGTATCTTCTTTCTTCTTGAAAGCAGAACCTTTTTCAGTAGCAGCGTCCATAAGTTCGTTACTTAAACGCTCCATCATAGTTCTTTCATTTCTTTTTCTAGCTGCATCAACGATCCATCTGATTCCCAATGATTGCTGTCTTACAGGTCTAACTTCTATAGGCACTTGGTATGTTGCACCACCTACTCTTCTACTTTTTACTTCCATTACAGGTTTGACGTTATCCATCGCTTTGTTGAATACATCAATACCTTTTTCACCAGATTTTGATTCAATTCTCTCTAACGCAGCATACATTACTTTTTGTGCTGTGCTTTTCTTACCATCAAGCATTACTGCATTGATGAACTTTGTTAATACTTTAGAACCGTGTACTGGATCTGGCAATACCGGTCTAACGGGAGCTTTTCTTCTTCTCATTATTTTTTTCCTCTTCAATCTTATATGGTTGATTTACTCAAGTCTTGTCCCCTAAGGATAAATGACAACACCTGTTTTAAGCTTATTTCTAAGCTAAACTTTTACTATAACGCGTTTAAATAATCTAAAATTATTTAGGTTTTTTAGTACCGTATTTAGATCTTGCAACTGTTCTTCCAGTTACACCTGAAGCATCTAGTGCACCACGAACAATGTGATACTTAACACCAGGTAAATCTTTAATTCTTCCGCCTCTTACAAGTACGATAGAGTGTTCTTGAAGGTTGTGACCTTCACCACCGATATATGAGATTACTTCAAAACCACTTGTCAATCTTACTTTAGCAACTTTTCTAAGTGCCGAGTTAGGTTTCTTTGGTGTTGTAGTATATACTCTAGTACATACGCCTCTTCTTTGAGGACATTTTACGAGTGCAGGTGATTTTGATTTTTTCACTTGCTTTTTACGTTCTTTACGAATCAATTGATTAATTGTAGGCAAATCGTTTCCTTTCTGGTTAGTTTGAATTGAGATCATATCTCTTGAATCTGGGTTCTTACACCACATATAAACATTCTACTTGAATATTTATATTTAGCCTAATTCCTACAGAAAATTGGAGGCATATTATATCGAAAAATTCTTTAATAATTCTTATATTTAAGGGAGAGTGGAAGGAAAAGTCTTAAACTGCTTCTAGCCTAAACCAGAAACAGTCTGCAGAGATTACTCTGCAGCTGTAAATTTGATATTATGATTATCGATCATACCTGTACCCACTGGTATAAGACGCCCGATAACAACATTTTCTTTAAGATCCTCAAGTCTATCTATTGTACCTGCAATAGATGCAGAAGTAAGTACCTTTGTTGTATCCTGGAATGATGCCGCAGAAATAATACTGTCTGCACCAACTGCTGAACGTGTAATACCTACAAGCATTGGCTCAGCAATAGAAGGTTCACCGCCAAGGGCGATAACACTTTCATTCTCTTCCTGGAACTTACGACGAGACACAATATCTCCAGCAATAAACTTGGAATCACCGCTCTCAACGACTTTTACTTGTCTCATCATTTGAGAAGTAACAATCTCTATGTGTTTATCTGAGATATTAACCCCTTGTCTACGATAAACCATTTGTACTTCAGATACAATGTACTCATATAATGCTTTTTCACCCAATGCGGCAAGAATATCATGACTTGAGATAATCCCGTCAGTCAACTTCTCTCCAGCATGCACATACTCTCCAGCATGTACAAGCGCTACTTTGTTCTTATCAATAAACTGTTCAGTTACCTGACTATTGTCACCAGTGATAATGAGTCTCTCTTTTCCACGTAATGGTTTACCAAAGCTTACGATACCGTCTATCTGTGCGATAAGAGCTATGTCTTTAGGACGTCTAGCCTCAAAGAGTTCAGAAACTCTAGGAAGACCCCCGGTAATATCTTTTGACTTGATTGCTGCTTTTGGCGTTTTTGCCAAGATATCGGCAATACTTACTTCATCACCATCTTTAACAAATAAAATCGTTTTTGCATCAAGTTGATAACGAATCAACTCTCCACCTGCTGTCGCTAGTACGATCGCTGGCTTATAGGCTGCAGGGATATACTCATTCAATTCAAGTCTTGTATCACCTGTGACTTCATCAAACTGCTCAACAACAGTTACTCCTGGAATAATATCTTCAAACTTCAGTGTTCCTTGTTGCTCTGCAATAATAGGCTCTGAATACGGATCCCATTCAGCGATCACAACATGAGATGATGTTTCAGGAGCAGAGAGAAGATCTCCCCTTTGAACCATAGCATCATTAGCTACTTTAACCACAGAACCTCTTGAGATATAGTGTCTTGCCGCTTCTCTGTTATTCTCATCAACAACAACTGCAAAGAGACCCTTTTCTACTACTTTTGTACCTTCAGTGATTCCTGTGTGTGCTTCAAGGTAATCCCCTTTAAGCAAGAAGAATTTCACTTTACCTTTTGACTCAGAGATCACATTCTGTGTCACTGGAGCACCATCTTCAACTTTAAGTTCAGAGGCGAATGGTACACGGCTTGGTACAGACCAACCCTCATTGATCACTTCTACAATTGAGTCACCTTCTTTTACTTTATCTCCATCTTGAAGTGGCAAGAATAGTTTTCCTTCAACTTTACCTGCAACACCTGCAAGTTCATTTGATTTAGCCACATCAGATTTTCTGAGATTATATTTTATTTCATCCTCACTGCCTGAATTTACAGAGATCACATATTCGTCATGAGTAACCACAAGAGATACTGTACCATCAACAGTTGCTTTAATCTTAGGTTCAACCAATAGTACCCCGGCATTTCTTCTGTTTGCAACGATAAGGTTACCATCTCTGTTACGATACACATTCAAGTTATAGTATCTAATGAAACCTTCTTTACTTGCAATAACTTGTCTGTCTTCTTTACCTGCTGTTGCCGTACCACCCGTGTGGAATGTACGTAGAGTCAGCTGTGTACCTGGCTCACCAATGGATTGTGCTGCAATCACACCCACAGCCTCTCCACGTTTAACCATTTTATTATCCGCCATGTTCAGACCATAACATTTTGCACAGATACCTTTAGGTGCTTTACATGATGATGGTGCTCTCATAACCACTGAACGAACACCTGCATCCTGTACTCTTGAAGCAGTCTCTTCATCTATCATTGTACCTTCACTTACAAGCACTTCTGATGTAATTGGGTCAATAACATCTTCAGCCAGTACTCTACCGTAGATACGATCTGCCAATGGCTCGATCATTTCATTACCAACAACAATATCAGACACTTCCACACCTTCATGTGTACCACAATCTGTCATAGATATCTTCACATTTTGTGCAACATCGATCAGTTTTCTTGTCAAGTAACCCGCATTCGCTGTCTTAAGTGCTGTATCGGCAAGACCTTTTCTCGCACCGTGCGTTGAAATAAAGTATTCAAGTACATTTAGACCTTCACGGAAGTTTGACGTAATAGGTGTTTCAATAATTGACCCATCTGATTTTGCCATAAGACCTCTCATACCAGAAAGTTGTCTAATTTGAGCTGCTGAACCTCTCGCTCCTGAGTCTGCCATCATGTGTACCGAGTTAAATCCGTCTTTATCTTCTTTAATAAGGCTCATTAGCTCCTCAGCGATACCGTTATTCGCATCAGTCCAGATATCAATAATTTTGTTATAACGCTCTTGATCTGTCAAAAGACCTGCACCAAATTGTCTCTGTATCTCTTTCACTTCTTCTTTAGCAGAAACCACACTTCCTACTTTACCTTCAGGGATCTTGATATCATCAATAGAGATAGAAACCCCCACTTTAGTTGCATATTTGAAACCCATATCCTTAAGATTATCAAGGAAACCAGCAGTTTCAGACACACCACCAATTTTATAGATATAATCAACCAATGCACCAATATCTTTTTTCTTCAGAACTTTGTTCCAGTATTTTTCTGGCACATAGTCAGGGATGATCGATTTCAAGATCAATCTACCTGCAGTTGATTTTGCAATGTGACCATCGATCACCGTTCTGATACGTGCATTAAGATCTAGTGACTGCTGTTCAAATGCAATCTCTACTTCTTCAACATTGGCAAACAGTTTATGTTCACCCTTTACATCATTTTTTTCAAGTGTGAGGTAGTAAAGTCCTAAAATCATATCTTGAGATGGTACAGCGATAGCTTTACCTGATGCCGGAAGCAAAATGTTCATTGATGCAAGCATTAATACTTTTGCTTCAGCAATTGCTTCATCTGAAAGTGGTACGTGTACTGCCATTTGATCCCCATCAAAGTCGGCGTTGAACGCAGAACAAACCAGTGGATGTAATTGGATCGCTTTACCTTCGATCAGTCTTGGGTGGAACGCTTGAATTGAAAGTTTGTGAAGCGTTGGTGCACGGTTCAATAAAATAGGATAGTTATCAACTACCTCTTCTAGACATTCCCATACTTCGTTCTCTTGTTTTTCGATCATCTTTTTTGCTTGCTTAAGTGTTGTTGCGTACCCTTTTTCTTCAAGCTTTGCCATCAAGTGTGGCTTAAACAGTTCAATCGCCATTTTCTTAGGTAATCCACACTGATCCATACGTAAGTCTGGACCAACAACGATAACAGAACGGCCAGAGAAGTCAACCCTTTTACCGAGAAGGTTTTGTCTAAAACGACCTTGCTTACCTTTGATCACTTCAGAAAGTGATTTCAGTGGTCTTTTATTTGCACCTTTAACTGCATTTCCTCTTCTACCGTTATCAAAAAGTGCATCGACTGCTTCTTGAAGCATACGCTTTTCGTTTCTTACGATGATTTCAGGAGCATCCAACTCTACCAGTCTTTTAAGTCTCTGATTTCTGTTGATCACCCTTCTGTAAAGATCATTCACATCAGAAACAGCGAACTTACCACCATCAAGGCTTACAAGAGGTCTTAAATCCGGCGGAAGTACTGGTAATTGTGTCAACATCATCCACTCTGGTCTGTTCCCTGAGTGAAGGAAGGCTTCGATCACTTTAAGACGTTTTACGATCGTCTTTCTTTTTGCTTCAGATTTTGTCGCTTCAATATCAAGTTTCAATTGTGTAAACATTTCAACAAGATCAAGATCGGCAAGTAATTCCTGGATGACTTCTCCACCCATTCTCGCATCTAGATCCGTGTCACCAAAACGTTGGCTGATCTGCTGATACTGTTCTTCATTCAATACATCATATTTTGCCAGTGGGTTTAAACCTTCACTGTCATAACTTGCTTCACCTGGAGTTTTTACAATGTATGCTTCATAGTAAAGTACTCTTTCAAGGTCTTTCATTTTTACACCCAAAAGTGTACCGATACGTGATGGAAGTGATGAAACATACCAAATATGCGCTACTGGAGCAATAAGGTCAATATGGCCCATGCGGGTTCTTCTGACTTTAGAAGTCGTTACTTCAACTCCACATTTTTCACAAACGACACCTTTATAACGCATCTTTTTGTATTTACCACAAAGACATTCATAGTCTCTAATAGGTCCAAATATCTTCGCACAGAAGAGACCATCTCTTTCTGGTTTAAGGGTTCTATAATTGATTGTTTCTGGTTTTTTTACTTCACCGTAACTCCATGAGAGTACTTTTTCTGGACTTGCAACTCTAAGTTGTAAAGCTGCTACATCACCTGGTCTCTCTTCACTGTTAAGATCTATTGGTGTTAAATTCTCTAAAAACTTACTCATCTTCACCCTCCACTTCTTTTTTACTCTCATATAATTCTGTATCAAGACCTAGTGCTTGAAGCTCTTTTGTCAATACGAACATCGTTTCAGGTACACCTGAATCTGGAACGGCTTCACCTTTAGTGATCGCCCTGTATGCTCTTGCTCTACCTTCAACATCATCTGATTTGATGGTCAACATCTCTTTAAGGGTATGTGCCGCACCATAAGCCTCAAGTGCCCATACTTCCATCTCTCCAAACCTTTGTCCACCAAACAGTGCTTTACCACCTACTGGCTGCTGTGTAACAAGCGAGTAAGGTCCTGTTGAACGTGCATGCACTTTTTCATCAACCAAGTGGTGAAGTTTAAGCATGTACATATAGCCAACGTTTACTCTTTCGATCATTTGTTCACCTGTTTTACCATCGAACAAGACCATTTTCCCATCTGAGTCCATCTTGGCCATTTCGAAAAGCTTGTCAAATTCAGCTTGATTTGCTCCTTCAAATACCGGTGCAGCAAATTTTACACCTGTAGACCAATCTCTACCATATTTGATCAAATCTTCATCACTCATACTCTCTAAAAGTGCTTTTGCATTCATTAATTTTGCTACATCTGAAATAGCGATCATTTTTTCTCTAAGATCTTTGATGAAACTCTCTTGTTGGTTCGAAAACATCTCTTCGATCTGCTCACCAAGATTCTTACCAACCAATCCTAAATGCACTTCAAGGATCTGTCCAATGTTCATACGAGATGGTACCCCTAGTGGATTCAAAATAAGATCTACCGGTCTTCCATCTTCTTGGTATGGCATATCGATCTCTGGAACAATATTGGAAACAATACCCTTGTTTCCGTGACGTCCAGCCATTTTATCACCAACTTTGAGTTTTCTCTTTGTAGCAATATAGATTTTTACCAATTTCGTTACACCTGAAGGAAGGATGTCATCTTTTTCAAGTACTGCCAATTTCTCTTCATGTTCGATCTTCAATCTCTTCTTTTGTTTTAAGAAGTAATTTTTCAATGACTCATACTCATTTTGTACGTCATCAGTATAAGATTGAACCACGCCTCTTAACGCAAATCTGTTTACTCCTTTGATAGTCTCTTCATCTATCTTAGTTCCAGCCGCATATTCAGTTTCACCAATGTTGACAGCTTTAGCTAACTCTTGATTTGAGAGATAGTTCGCAATACGTAAGATCTCTTCTCTATCTATCATAAGAAGTTGATCATGATGATCACCATCAAGAACCGCTTTTTCTTCTTCATAGGCTTGGATAGCACGTGCATCTTTCTCATAGCCTTTTTTGGTAAAGACTTTGATATCAACGACGACACCTTCCATAGATGCCGGACAGTAAAGCGATTTATTTACTACATGACCTGCTTTTTCACCAAATATAGCTCTTAACAATCTCTCTTCTGGTGTTGGTTTGATCTCGCCTTTAGGGCTTACTTTACCTACAAGGATCATACCTGGCTTCACGTAAGTACCTATCTGAACAATCCCGCTTTCATCTAAATGAAGTAGCTCATCTTCACGGATATTAGGAATATCACGCGTGATCTCTTCAGTACCATGCTTAAGCTCTCTCGCTTCTACCTCTTTTTCATACGTATGTACAGAAGTAAATGTATCTTCACGGATCAATTTTTCAGAGATAATCACCGCATCCTCATAGTTATATCCATACCAAGGCATAAATGCAACACGGATGTTTTTACCAATAGCAAGTTCACCCTGATCCATATTCGCACCGTCGGCAATCACTTGTTTTGCTTCGATCTTATCGCCAAGCTTTACAATAGGCGTTTGTGTAAACGTTGTGTTTTGGTTGGTTCTCATGTTCTTTTCAAGTGGATAATGGTCTATAAATACGCCACTCTCATCTTCACCCATGATATAAATATTTTTAGCATCTATTTTCTCTACCGTACCTGCTCTTTTTGCTTTAACACATTCCCAAGCATCACGACTTACAATAGCTTCCATACCCGTACCCACAACTGGAGCTTCCGTTTTAAGAAGAGGAACCGCTTGACGTTGCATGTTTGACCCCATTAGTGCACGGTTCGCATCATCATGTTCCAAGAATGGAATCAATGCAGCAGCAGAACCAGATATCATCAATGGCGAGATATCAATAAGGTCAACTCTTTTTGCTTCATTAAGCTCAATGTTACCATTCAGTCTGGTCTCAATAAGATCTTCAACAATACGCCCGTCATCGCTTACTAGAGTAGACGCAGGCGCGATACATTTGTCTTCTTCCTGTGTTGCAGTAATGTATACGATCTCATCTGTAACTTGACAGTCTTTCACCACTTTATATGGTGCTTCGATGAACCCATGCTCATTTACTTTTGAATACGTAGCCAGTGTATTAATCAAACCAATATTCTGACCTTCAGGCGTTTCAATAGGACAAATACGTCCATAATGAGTAGGGTGTACATCCCTTACTTCAAATCCGGCTCTCTCTTTTACAAGACCACCCTCTCCAAGTGCAGAAAGTCTTCTTTTATGTGTGACTTCCGAAAGTGGGTTTGTCTGGTCCATAAACTGTGAAAGTTGTCCGGATGAGAAAAATTCCAAAATAGTATTTGTAATCATTTTAGAGTTTACCAAGTCATGAGGCATTAACTCATCCAGTGTTCCAGATACTGTTGTCATCTTATCTTTGATCGCTTTTTGCATCTTCACAAGTCCGTTGTGAAGTTCATTACCAAGAAGCTCACCAATGGCTCTAATTCTTCTGTTACCTAAGTGATCTCTATCATCAATATGACCTTGACCGTTCTTCACCTTGATCAGGTACTTCACTGTATTGATAAGATCTTCTGCTGTAAGCACTGTTGCATATTCAGGAATATCTAAACCTAACTTATGATTCATTTTCATACGACCAACTTTAGTCAAGTCATATCTTTCAGGGTCAAAGAAAAGCTGCTTTAAAAATGCTTTTGCCGCGTCAGGTGTTACTGGCTCACCTGGTCTCATCACTTTATAGATACGGATCGCTGAAAGCACATTTTCATCATCGATCTGCTCTGTTTGCTTCAAAAGTCTTAAACTTTCATTATCAGCGATAAATGCATTAATGATCGACATATCTGCACCTTCAGCAAGATCATTAATAATCTCGATAGTGTCGATACCTTCTTCGATCATCTTTTTCAGTTTACTCTCATCTAAAGGCGTTACTACATCATAAAGTACTTCACCGCTTTCTTGGTTGATAATTGGTTTGGCCAAATGTCTTTCCATTAAGACTTCAAGCGGATACTCAACCCACTCCAAACCATCATCAATGAGTGCTTGT
>CAWAVD010000021.1:0-49048 GCA_963785375.1 Sulfurovaceae bacterium | reverse complement strand
TCCTCTTACTTTCAATCAATTATATTCTTTTAGCTTTTTCTTAGTTATACTTCGCCAATCCTAATCACTAACGCAATTTCACCTCAATCAAGCAGCTAAAACCTTCGTAAATTCTGTAAAAAATACTTTATACGGTGTCCTGTAATCCAGTACTTTTCTAGGTCTATGGTTTAGCTTGTCCTGTATGGTAATGATTTCCTCCTTAGATACCTGTGTAAAATCTGTCTGTTTGGGTAAATATTGACGAATGAGTCCATTGGTATGCTCATTCAATCCACGAATATGGATGCGCGAAATAGAAATCAGCTTTGATCTTTTCAGATACCTGTTTGTGATAAGCAAACTCTTTACCGTTGTCACTGGTAATCGTTTTAGTAATAGGTTTAAGTGGCAATAGCATCTCTACTAAAGCTTGTGTGACTTCTTCTGCACGTTTGGATTTCACTTTCTTGATCAATGTGAATTTTGACTTCCTATCCACGACAGTAACCAGTGCACCTATGTGATGTCTGCCTATAACCGTATCTATTTCAAAGTCACCTATACGGTTCTTTCTGTTGACGATCTTTGGTCTTTTATCTATGGATATTCTATCAATGATGATCCCTCTACGTTGGTAGACATTACTGCGATTATGATGTTTCTTGTTCTTGTGTCTGAGATGCTTATATAGTCTGCCACCTCTTGATTTATTGTAGTAAATATAACGATAGATCGTTTCATGGCAAATAGTGAACCCAATATCAAGTCTCATCCTGCCTGATATCTGTTCTGGTGACCAGTCTTCTTTTAGTTTGGTTTTAATGTAGGTTTTTATCTTTGAAGTGATGACTGTGTATTTAATTTTTGATTGTTGTCTCTTCGTTGCAATAGTATGTGCAAAATCATAACTATATTCTTTAGTCTCTTTATCACGGTTTCGTTGAATCTCTCTACATATTGTTGAAGGATGTACGCCTATAGATTCTGCAATCTCTTTTTGTCTCCATCCTCTTTTTAATAAAGTGGAAATATGGTATCTTTCTTTCAGGGTTAATTGTTTGTATTTCATAGTGTTTCCTGGATTTGTGGTGAAAAAAGGATAACCTATCATCGATTAACCCTTTCTTTCACGCTACTTCTCAGAAATTGCACTTATTGTTAGAATTGGCGTTTTTATGTCATCTACTTATTAATTTTCTCTACTTATTTGTATCGGTCTACTTTTATATTGGATTCTTTTTCTAAATTTATTTTTTTACGCGTATATAAAATGAAACGAACCCAATACATTTGAATAAAAAAAACTGTTGTAGAGAAAGTATGTTGCGTTGCTATGTATTACATTATTCTGGTTAACTTAATCCTGTTATATCTCTATAATTTATTAAATTAAACTTTTGGTTAAGAATCGATTTACGCTTCATTAACTACTATGGTCTATCATGATATTAGAAAAGGCAATTAAATACTGAGTATTTGTTTTACTCCTTGTCTCAATTGTAAACTTCCTTGTTTTTTGCTCGGTATCGCCTTTTTATTATAAACATTATAACTTTATATTAATTAACTTCAAAATATTTTTAAATTTCACTGCTTTAAGTCTAAAATCAGCGTAGATGCTCTAAACTTACCTTTACATGTTTTGGACAAACATAAATTAAAGGAGTAAACATGAAAAGAATTATAACAGCATCAGTTGTTGCAGCACTCGCATTAACAAGTGTCCAAGCACAATCTACAGCTGATAGATTGGCGGACATAGAAGCAGAACTTGCTAAAGTAAAGAAAAAGCTTAAAAAGCAAAATAAGAAGATTAACGAAGTTAAAGCACACGATTCAGGAGATAATATCAAATGGGGTGCTGATATAAGAACTGCATATGATAATATCAACTATGATATGGCTAATGGAGGTTCACAAGGAAAGTATTCACTTTATAGTTTGAGACTTTGGTTAAATATGGCGTATGCACCAGATCAAAATAATGTATTTAAAGGTCAACTTTCTATGAATAAAGCCTTTGGTGCAGATTTTGCATCACCACAATAGAACGTCCATTAGTGGTACATTTGACTGGACAAGTAATGAAGCACTTACTGATAATTCATTAAAAGTAAGACAAGCATACTGGTTGTACCTTGGTGAAAATGCATTTGGAGCAGATATGCCTTGGACATTCTCTTTAGGTAGAAGACCTTCAACTGGTGGTTTCTTATCAAGCTTAAGTCAAGATGATGCAGCTAACTCACCACTTGGTCACATGATCAATGTTGAGTATGATGGATTTAGTTCTAAATTAGATCTTTCAAAAGTAACTGGTGTTCCTGGTATGTCAGTTAAATTATGTATGGGTATATGGTTCTACAAATGCTCAACCATTGATTGAGTCACCAACTCCATATGCTGATGGTGACTTTAGTGGATGTGGATGATATTAACTCTTGCTGGATTTATCTTTGAACCATATAATGATGGTCAATTATTACAAAAGCAATGATCTATAGAGCTTGTGATGTTCCAGGTCAATGATCCATGTTCCAACTATATCTGGTAATCATTGATGACCCTACTAGTCCCTAATATGGATAGTCATTTGTATAATACAGTTGGTAATATGGATGGTGCAGTATTTTCTGTATTGATTGATGGATTAACTGAAGAAGGTTACTTTGCTGATGCTAAAGTATTTGGTTCATTTGGTTGGAGTGAATCTAGATCCAGATACTGGTCATACATGTTAGGTTCAAGCATGAGAGTGAATCAGGTACATCTTACTGGTTTGGAGCATACCTTCCTGTAACTGATGGTGAGAACAACTATGGTACAGTTGGACTTGAGTATAACCATGGTTCTCAATATTGGAGACCATTCACATATGCTGAAGATACTATGATTGGTTCTAAAATGGCTGCACGTGGTGATGCTTGGGAAGCTAACTGTACTTACCAAATCAATGATGCACTAAGTATGCAACTTAGATATGTAAGTATTGACTATGACTACACAGGAAGTAATGGATTCTTCGGTAACTACTACTGGTAACTGCAATGAAAATTGATGATATCAAAGCTGGTGCAGCTGCTTGGAGATTGGGTGGTCAGTAGACCCAACAGATGGTCCATAAATTGGTCTTGTAAGGAACTATGAGGAATGGACCCTGGAACCTGCTGCAGCTACTGCAGCAGCAAATGGGTATGGCCTCTGCATTTGCTTACCAAATGTTGTTGAATCAGCACAAGACTTTAGATTCTATCTCAGATATAGATTCTAAAATCATTTAACAAAGGGATTTCCCTTTGTTAATCTTTTTCCTCTTAAACTTACTTAACACACTACATTCTCTTTTTTCCCTTATCTTCCTTTATATACATTTAAATTAATTTAAGTTCAGTTATAATTATGGCTATGTATAAAACACACAATCAAAGGAATACTATGAAACACTTCACAAAAGGTTTGTTGATCACACTGTTTGTCTCATTGGGACTTGTAACAGGACTTGTTGCAGATGCTACACCAAAAGCTACACATAATGTGAGCATTTTAACTGCAGATAACAGTGATGGTAAGATCACACCAAAAACAATCGCTGCGGAATTTGAAAAAGCAGGCTTTTTCATCAACGATAACAGAGACATGACAGCACCATGGTTAAGACAATGCAAGGCAGGGACTAAAAACTTTTCAGTTGTTGATTTTGATGTCTATAACCTCTTTACACTTTTCAAAAAAGATGTAGTGGTAAGATTGGCCAAAAAGTATCCGAACATCGGTCTTTTCTCTCCTATGAGTATGTCAATCTGGACAAGAAAAGGAACAAAAACGATTTCTATCTCTTCTTTGAGTGCTGCTGCAATGGCAGATATCATGGGGATACCTGCAGATGATGCAGACTTGATTGCTTATGGTAAACTTGTACAGGATACACTTAGAGCAGCACTACCAAATGCTAAGGTAGAAAAAGTGGCATATGAGATGAAAGATCCTGAAGGTCCTTTGGTTTCAACTGCACAGCTTGCAATGGACCCTGAAGCAGACTGGGAAGAAGTAAAAGAAGCATTCCAAGAAAACTTTGAACAAGCACTTATCCCAGCTATGTTCATTAATGCTGGATTTAATGATATTAACTATGACCTTGAAGAGAGTGGTTACGAAGGGTATACTTTCTATGATGTATATTCGATCTGTTACCTTGAAGTGATCTATACGGTAGCTAAAACACATCCTGAAGCAGGAGCATTTGCACCTTGTTCAATGTATATGTACCAGAGAAAAGGAAAAAATACAATGGAGATTGGATTCCCTTCAGTATATAACTGGATAGCATCATTGGCAATTGAAGACAAACCGTCTCATGATGTGCTTATCATGGCACAGAAAAAAATGGAAGCAATACTCGAAAAGCTTACAGCGAAGTAGTACATTTGTTTCATGTGGGTATCATGTCCCACATTTAAGTAAATATATCTCTTATCACAAGAGATATATTTCATCCTCTTTTTTAATCACTCCACCTTCGATCACTTTTGCAAAGATACCTCTATCGTCTTTAAGTAGTGTGGGCAGACGTTCGTCTATTTTAGAAAGATGATCACACATAGTACAGTTCTGACTTATCTCTAAAAGCACATCACCTATACGCAATTGGTCTCCTGCATTTAGGTGGTATGGATTGTAATCAATTAAAATATTTTCTCCCAAAGAACCAAAAGGAAATTGTATATTATGTGCATTGGCTAAAGTGTAACTTTCTTCAGACGTGATAAGCACGGATCTGTTGATATTTGTATCATAATATTTGTCTTCTGTGATCCCTTTTGGATCTAAGTGACAAAAATCTTTTTCGATTCGGTTAGAGGATCCTTGTACCGATATAAACAGTGCCGTTACTTTCCTACGTTTTCCATAAAAGCGCTCCTTTTTATTTTTGTAAAATTGTACCATAAAGATGTTATAGTGGAGAATTGATACTGACCTAGTTACATGATACACTCTTGTTTTGGGCTGTCAGAAAACTTAAAGCTCATTTATATTATCTTGGAGTCAAATTTTATATAGGGGTTTTAGTGAATACAAGTAGTGCAAAATCTATAGAGAATAGAGAAATTTTATAAAATGGTTGAAGAAAATATGGATAATGGTATGTTATATAGGGATGCAATAGAACTCGCTGCTGTCAGGTTGGCGGTCTTATAGCAGCTAAAGTATCTCAAGCTATGGTAAAGTATCAAGAAGCGATACATCCTCAATCTCAGCTTTCTCAAGAGGAAGATAAAGATGCGCTGGCACTTTTAAGTATGGGTGTACTTTGGGATAATCAATACTTTAATCCCATAGCACCAGATGAATCCACGCCATTGGAAAATACGTTAGCCGAGTCTATTTATTTCATTATGAAATATGGAAAAGAAGAGGATGGACTTGAAAAGGCGTTAGAAGCAAACGAAAAAAACGTGGGAGACACAGAAACGCGTGCTGAAGCCATACGAAGAGTACTGGGAAAAGTATGAAACGACGTCACTTTATAGCTCTTGGTCTTTGTGTTGTCCCCTTCATGACACAAGCTTTAGCTGTGGATCACAGAAAAAATAAACCAGCAGCGTGGACATCTTCTACTATCAATGATGCAGCTATGGCACTTTATGGACGTGAAAAGTTTTCAACTATCAGAAAAAGTACTGAGATTGAACTTATCATACCTAAAGGTATAGTGAAAGATAGAGAAAATATACCTGTGACCATACGCTCCAATATCAAGGCAAAAACAGTTGCCATTTTTCAGGATGCAAATCCGAAGAGTTTGGTGGCAGTGTTCGATGTGGGTCCAGATAGTATCATAGAGTATGAACTCTTTATCAGAATGGAATTTAAAGGCACGGTTTTTGCAGTGATTGAGGGATTAGATGGGAGGCTCTATTATACCAGAGAATATGTTGATATCCTGACAATGAGCTGTATGGCTTCTTGAAGGTATTTGGCTTGTTCGTCATGCCTAAGATACTGCTATTTGTAGTATATACTGGTTAATTATATATTAAGGTATATATTATATTTATGATAATTATATATATTTTTTATGTTTATGGTGAATATTTGTTACAGCGAGTTGATAAATATCTCTATTATTAAGCTTTTATAATCATTTTCTATTATCTTTTATTTTATTTCTATATAATCTAAGGCATATGACGTAAATTAAGGTAACTATCCTTAGTCATTTTAAAATATTAATCAAGGAGGACAAATGAATAAGATAACTAAAGAAGAACTTGAAATTGTTTCAGAATTAGACAAGTATCAAGAAGAAACTTTTTTAAGAAAACAGCAACTTATTCTATGGGCGCATTAGCAGCAGCTAGTGTTGTCGCACCTGTCACAATAGATGCGAGCGAGCATATTAAAGCGAATGCAGAAGATGATCCACATATTATGGAACACAAGCCATGGGCTATTAAGTGGGGTGATGATGTAACAGTAAACCTATATGGTCAGCCTTCACCTTATGAACATGCAGTAACAAGAAGAACAACACCAATTCTTTCTTCAGGTAACTATAGAGCATCAATTGCTGTAACACCTATTCAAGACTTGAGTGGTATTCTTACACCAAATGGACTTTTCTTTAACAGACATCACGGTGGTACACCAACAATTAACCCGAATGAACATAGACTTATGATTCATGGTCTTGTTGAGAAGCCAATTGTACTTACTATGGATCAACTTGAAGAAATATCCGAATGTAAGTAGAATTCACTTCCTTGAATGTCCAGCAAATGGTGGACCAGAGTGGAGAGGTCCTCAGTTTAACTCTATTCAGTTTGCAAAAGGTTTTATGTCTTGTGCAGAGTGGACTGGTGTTTACATTAAAGATATTCTAAAGACCTTGGACTTAAGCCAGAAGCAAGATGGATGCTTGCAGAAGGTAATGACAGTTCACATATGGGTAGAACAATCCCTGTAGATAAGGTACTTGATGATGCAATGATCGTTTGGGGACAAAATGGTGAAGCATTACGTCCTGAGCAAGGTTACCCTATAAGAATCGTTGTTCCAGGTTGGGAAGCGAACTTATGTGTAAAATGGTTATGTAGACTTGAGTTTGCATCTGAGCCATACTATGCAAAAGAAGAGACATCTAAGTATACTGCATTGAAACATACAGGTAAAGCGATACAGCACTTCTATGTGAATGAAGTGAACTCTGTAATTACTTCACCATGTCCTGAAAAACCATGGAAAGACCTTAAAAAAGGTGAAATGGTAGAGATAGAAGGACTTGCTTGGTCTGGACACGGAACAGTGACAACTGTAGATATATCATTTGATGGTGGTAAAAACTGGGTTGAAGCATCACTTAAAGGTTTAGTCCTTGAAAAATCTTGGACAAGATTCTCTCTCATGCATGAATATACAGGCAAACCAATGCTACTTTGTTCACGTGCATCAGATGATGCAGGACATGTTCAGCCGACTGTTAAAAATGAAAGAGCTGCTGTAGGAATCGAAGGTGTATACCATAGAAATGGTATCCATACATGGGAAATAGATGCGAAAGGAGAAGTTACAAATGTACAAATCTTATCATAAAAAAATTGTTGCAAGTACTTTGCTTGCATCGGTAGTATTTTTGGGAACAGCTTGTAATGCATCTAATGGTACAAAAGATACAGCAGAAGCGAAAAGTACATCAACAGCGGCAGCTTTACCAATGAATACAGAGGGATTCACTAAAAGAGAGATCGATGCAGTAGGACCATTAACTCCTATATTGTCAGATACTGTGAAGAACACGTATGAGAATGGTAAACTCACTATCGATGGTGGTGTGACTTATCCGGTTGTTAATGGTAAAACAGGTGCGTATTATGTAAATGAAAAAGCACACCAAACACCATTTAATAAAGGTAAAGTGGCAACTGCAAATGAGCAGAAAGCTTGGGATATCGATGTTATGCCAGACGGAACAGGTCTTCCTGAAGGTTCAGGTTCTGTTGAATATGGTGATGAAGTCTATGAAGAAAAATGTCAATCTTGTCATGGTGACTTCGGTGCAGGTGCTGGACTTTATCCAAGACTTACAGTTGGTAATGCATATGAAGCACAAAAGACACTGATGAATCAACGTGTAAATCCAGATTCTGATGGTCCTCAGCGTGTATTTGGCTCGAACTGGCCATATGCAAGTACATTATGGTGGTACATTAAAACTGGTATGCCTCATCAGGCACCATTGTCATTGACCGATGATGAAGTATATGCATTATCTGCATATATCCTTTATATCAATGAAATGAAGATTGATGGTGAACCTGTAGATGATGAATATGTTCTTGACAGAGAAAAATTCTTAAAGATCGTAATGCCAAATGTTAATGGTTTTGAACCAGATATCGATGGTCCAAAAGGTCCAGACAATACTCGTGAATACTATAATAACCCATTGAACTATGGTAATGGCGTTAGATGTATGAAAGATTGTTTTGAAGGTGAACCTGAAGTACAGAGAATTGGATTTGCTCTAACTGACTTCAGTCCTCCATTGACAGCTGAAAAAACATTGCCAGAAGTGACAAATGATGGATCAGTACATCCTGGTAAATCTGCGTATGACTCAAGCTGTAAAGTATGTCATGAAACAGATGCTATGGGTGCACCTGCGGTAGGCGATAAAGCAGCTTGGGCAGCGGTACTTGAAAAAGGTATTGACCAAGTTTATCATAATGCTATAAATGGAATAAATGGTATGCCTCCAAAAGGTGGTGCTATGGATCTAACTGATGCACAGATGAATGAAGTTGTCGATTATATGATCGATGCAAGTAAATAAGTGTGAGTTATCACAATTATTACACAAAATTTAGGTAACATAAGATATTAGGTTGGAGTAGCCAACCTTTTATCTAACTTATACAAAAAGGAAATAAAATGGATAGAAGAAAATTTATGAGTTTAAGTATGGTTGCAGCTGCTGTATTACCAGCAAGCTTGTCTGCAATTGATTTCAGAGCTACAAAGCCAGATACATGGACTGCACATAATGTAGCAGACTCTATTAAAGCACTTTATGGTGATATTAAACCAGAAGAAAAAGGTGTAAAAGTTAAAGCACCAAAAGTTGCAAGTAACGGTGGAGCAATCCCTGTAACAATTGAATCTGATATTGCTGCTAAAACTGTAGCTGTTTTCCAAGACGCTAACCCTGAAGCAACAGTATGTGTATTTGATGTGCCAGAAGGTGGAATTGTTGATTATATGATGAAAATCAAAATGAAAAAATCTGGTACGATCACTGCAATCGTAGAAGGTACAGATGGTAAGTTCTATGTAGGTAACGTAACACTTGAAGTTGCACTTGGTGGATGTGAAGGTTAATCCTCTCTTGTCAATCAGCTAAATTAGGTTTAAAAACTTAATATGTATAAACAGAAATAGAAAGAAAAAGGAATATTATGGGTAATATGAAAATTAAAGCAAAGCTTAAAGGCGATGTTGTAGAACGTAAAAGTAATGGCAAAACATGACATGCTTACATATGATCAAGCAAAGAAAAAAGGTGTTGATGCTAACTTCATCACACATATCACAGCAAAAGCAAATGGTAAAGTAGTATATGATGTATCTACAAGCCAGTTCTGGTCTAAGAACCCACAGTTTAAATTTAGTTTTAAAGGTGCTGCAAAAGGTGATACAGTTGAGATCACATGGACAGACCTTAAAGGTAATACTGTTACTGAAGACAAAAAAATCAAATAATGATTTAACATATCTATACGACCTTCCGGGTCGGCTAGATAGTGTAAGGTTAACCTATGTACTTTTAGAGTTTATAGGTTAATTTTACAACAAAGGAAGTGTATGTTTCACTCTTTGATAGTAACACTTCTTTTTCTTTTCTTTTTCTTCTTTTTTATTTAGCGATACGAAAAATATCAATCTAGACAAGCTTGCTTTACATGCAAAAAAAGAAAACAAGCATCTTTTGCTCTTTTTTCATAAAGAGAGATGTGGTTTCTGTGAAAAAATGCATTATGATACACTCGGTGATGTAGATATTGAAGAAAGTATAGAGCAATATTTTATTTATGTTGATATAGGAATCAATGATGAGGGAAGTATAGAGCATCGAGATTTTACTGGAAGCAAACATCAGTATGCGAAATCATTAGAGATAAGTTTTTATCCCACTGTAGGCTTTGTTGATGGCAATAACAGCATCGTCTATGGTGTCATAGGCTACAGAGATACAGAGACATTCTTACTGGTATTAGAGTATATATACAGTGGGGCATATAAAGTTATGGAATGGGAAGATTTTAAAAGTAAAGTGGAGTTTGAAAGAGAAGAGTAGGATCAGAGTGTTTGATGCACTTCAAACCAATACTCTTCATTTCTTGTTATGGTAGCTTTTTTTCTTTCATTAAAGTGTTCTGTAATATCAAACCCTTCTATTACCTAATCCCTCTTTATATTCGTTGATAAATGCAGTATAGGTCTTTTCTTTCATGGCTGTGATCTCATAGCTTACTTTATCATATACGAGATCATCTAATTTTTATTTGTTCCCTGTCAGTTTCATTGAGGTTAATGCTTCCGTAACGCTCTTCTTCGGGAAGGGTCATATTCATCTCTATGTAAGTACGCATTGAGGCTATCATATGTTCTAATTGTCTTAGTGGTACCTCTGTAGACTCAATGATCGTAGCAAGTTCTTTGGTATAACCCCATGCACCTGAGAGAGCAAGATCTGCATCAAAAGCAGATTTGATCACCTCTTTTAGATCATTGTCACTTTGGAGTTGTTTAAATTCGATCATGATTTAGAGACCTGCTTCTTTAATAGCTTCAGTTTGTGCATGCGCTATAAGAGGATCTACAACTAATTTCAAGTTACCATTGTTCATGATATCATCCAAGGCATAGAGGGTAAGTCCTATACGGTGGTCTGTGAGTCTGTTTTGAGGATAGTTATAGGTTCTTATTTTTTCTGAACGGTCACCTGACCCTACCTGAAGTTTTCTTTGGCTTGATGTTTCATCAAGTTGTTTTTGAAGCTCTGCTTCATAGACTCTTGCCTTAAGTACTTTCATCGCTTTGTCTCTGTTTTTATGTTGAGACTTTTCATCTTGAATAGCGGCAACAATACCTGTAGGAATATGTGTTAAACGTACGGCAGAGTCAGTAGTATTTACCGACTGTCCACCACATCCGCTTGAACGGTAAACATCCATTTTAATTTCATTGGGTTTGATGTCTATTTCTACATCATCTACTTCGGGTATGACAGCAACCGTTATAGCTGAAGTATGTACACGCCCTTGTGTTTCTGTGTCTGGTACACGTTGTACACGGTGTGTACCTGCTTCATATTTGAGCTTAGAATAAACACCGTCTCCTTTGATCTGGGCGATAAGTTCTTTGTATCCGCCGGAAGTTCCATCATTGGTACTGACGATCTCTATCTTCCATCCCATGTGCTCTGCATAGCGTGTGTACATTTTGAATACATCGGCTACGAAAAGAGCACTTTCATCTCCACCTGCACCTGCACGTAATTCAAGGAAAATATTTCTGTCATCATTTTTGTCTTTAGGGATCATGAGCACCTTGATCTCCTCTTCCAAAGCAGGAAGCATAGGTTCTAACTCACTTAGTTCTTCTTTTGCAAGGTCACCAAGTTCAGGATCACCTAAAAGTTCTTTATTCTCTTCTATGGCATCTGCTGTTTCAATGTAAAGGTTTGCTTTTTCTACCAGTGTGCTAAGATCAGACTGTTCTTTACTGAGTTCTGTCATACGATTAATATCGCTGGCAATGTCCGGAGAACTTAAGAGTTCGCTAAGTTCATTGTATCTGTCTATGAATGGTTGAAGTTTTTCTTTGAACATAGGTGTTCTTTGTGTTAGATTGGTGTTTTACTGAAGGTGTATCGAGACTGCTTATGCAGCTTCGATAGCATTTACCATTTTATGAAGACGGCTTACTTTTCTAGCAGCAGTTGTTTTTTTGATGAAACCTTTGCTTACTAGTGAATGGATTTGTTTGTTTGCTGTTGCAAATGCTGTTTCTGCTGCAGTTTTATCTGCTGCTTCTACTGCTTCATGTACAGCTTTTGTGATGTTCTTGATTCTTGTTCTGTAATATCTGTTTCTTTCAGTTCTTACAGCTGTTTGCAAAATACGTTTTTTTGCTGACTTATGGTGTGCCATGTTGTTTCCTTTTATAGGTATGTTGTTCTTACTCAGTTTAATAGAGTGAAAATAGTTCGCGAATAATAGCTAAAATAAGATTAAAGATTTATTAATTTTATGCATGGCTTACAGCAAATGGAGTGATAGAAATGAGTAGTATATGAGGAATGTTAATCTAATTTGCGTTAAAATGAAGCCATTAAAATCAAGGGATCTTTCTATAATCCCTGAAGGAAATCAATTTGACACTTTTTGGAACAGATGGCGTACGCGGGAAAGCAGGAAAGAAAGTAAGTGCTATCAGTGCAATGCGCTTAGCAATGGCAACAGGCGTCTATTTTAAACAATTTGCGAAAACAAAAAAGATATTAGTAGGAAAAGATACTAGACGAAGTGGCTATATGATAGAAAATGCTATCGTCTCAGGACTTACTGCTGTAGGGTTTGATGTTATTCAGATAGGACCTATGCCTACGCCGGCCATTGCTTTTTTGACAGAAAATATGCGTTGTGATGCAGGTATTATGATCTCGGCAAGTCATAATCCTTATTATGATAATGGAATTAAATTCTTTGATGGAGACGGAAATAAGCTAAACAGAGATAAAGAAGAAGAGATTGAAGCTATATTTAAAGATGATAGTCTCATTGAACGTGCACAAGTGTTTGATAAGGATATAGGAAAGTCTAAACGTATAGATGATGTGATAGGCCGTTATATTGTGCATATCAAAAATTCATTTCCTAAGCCACTGACTTTGGCAGGGAAAAGAGTAGTGATAGATTGTGCGAACGGAGCAGGATACATTGTAGGGCCAACTATATTGCAAGAGCTTGGTGCGGATGTTGTGGTTTTGGGTGATAAACCTAACGGATTTAACATTAATGAAGGATGTGGTGCAATGCATCCTGAGTATTTGGCAAAAGCAGTACTTGAATACCGTGCAGACGTAGGAATAGCACTTGACGGGGATGCGGATAGGCTTGTGATGGTAGACGAGAAGGGTGAAGTTGTTGATGGAGATAAACTTATGGCCGTACTTGCAGTCCATCTTAAAAATCAAGGTGCGCTCAAAGGTGATGGGATGGTTGCAACAGTGATGAGCAATCAAGGACTTGATGGGTATTTAGCCTCAAAAGGCCTTCCTTATACCGGTCTGCCGTGGGGGATAAAAATGTAGTGGAGATGATGCAGAAACATGGGATAAACTTTGGTGGGGAACAGAGTGGACACATCATTTTTTCAGACTATGCGAAGACAGGAGACGGCATCTCGAGTGCACTCCAGGCTTTAGCATATCTTGGTGGATACCAAGCAAAAAGCAAGTGAAGCATTTAACCCGTATGAGTCATACCCTCAGCTACTAGTGAATCTTATGGTAGACGAAAAAAGAGAACTAGATACCATTGATGGGATTGATGCATTGAAAGAAAAAGTAGAAAGTTTAGGAATGAGATATCTTTTTAGGTATTCGGGTACAGAAAATAAGATCCGTCTTTTACTTGAAGGCAAAGATGAAGACAAGCTAGAAGAAATGATGGAAGAGTGTAAAGTATTCTTCAAAGGTGCTCTAGCATAATGAGGGCGTTTACTGTCTTTTCTCTTGTCCTTCTGGGGACATTTATCATTGACCAGAATATTAAATCCCTTTTTGTTGAGGGGTACTATCGTCCTGGAACCTGTATAGACCTTGAATTGCATTATAACAAAGGTGTAGCATTCTCGATGTTTGCATTTCTTGGTCCTTATCTTAAATGGATACAGGCAGTTCTTATTCTGGCTATCTTATTCTTTGTATTTAAAGAGGGATACATCAAGCGTTATGCATTTCCTGTAGGTTTATTGGTAGGCGGTGCACTGGGTAATGTGTATGATCGTTTTGTGCACGGGGGTGTTGTAGATTATGTTGCTTGGCATTGCGGTTTTAACTTTGCAGTATTTAATTTTGCAGATGTTGCTATCGATATGGCTGTTGTGTGGATACTTATCATGGTGTACTTTTTTAAAGAAAAAGCTGATGAAAAATGAAAATCATTTAAAAGAGAGAAGAGTTGGTTTATTTTGAAGTAGCCCATTGCATCTAACATACCTTAAGGTATAATCATTATATGAAAAAACTAATACTTTACATTGTATTGACGTTGATGCTTGGAGCTATGGCTTTCTTTGGATCAAAAGCATACAATCAAGCCATACTTTATGAAGAAGCCACTACAGAATTGGTCTCCTATAAGGTTCCCGGGCAACAGGCAAGTCTGAAGCTCGAACAATTTGCAAAAAGCTTGTTTGGTGACCTCTATAATGATGAACTAAAAATGAAACTTGATAAGGTGCGTGAAAAACAAGAAGCAGCGATGCTTAAAGCACAAGAGTACACAATATATTTTATGGGGATACTAGCAGTGGTTCTTCTTTCCTTTTTCTTCGTATCCTTACGAACATTTACACTGTTTGGCTCTCTGTCTGCCATGATGACACTTATCCTTGGACTTGTCACACCTATTTTAATGGTGACGATTCATAAAGAAGTGGAATATTTAGGAGATATTGTCCTCTCTTTTGAATCTAAAGGGGTCATAGGATCCATTGTGAAACTTTGGGACAGTGGAGATATCATAGTTGCCATCGTCATTTTGCTTTTTTCTGTGATTGTCCCTGTGTTAAAAGTTCTTTCTTTAATCATTGTCTCTATCTTTATGGAAAGCCGATTTGCACATGGAATCATTACGTTTTTCAAGATGATAGGGAAATGGTCGATGGTGGATGTTTTTGTCGTAGCCGTCTTTTTAGTGTATCTTACAGCCAATAAAGGAGATATCAGTCGTGCAGAAGTTGAAATGGGACTTTACTTTTTCTTGGCGTATGTAATCGTTTCTATGTTGGTGAGTTTAAGTGCAGATAAAATGTTGAAGAAGCTAAAAAGATAAGGTGAATTAAATCACCATATCTACATCCTCATGATCTTGACAGTATTTAAAGATATGGTTTCTCTCTTCTTCTGTATCGACAATGCAACTGGCATTATAGGTATGAAATTTACCTGTTCTTGAAGAATTCCCTAAAGAACAAAGATGTTCTTTGTCTCCCATCGCTTCTTTTATACATTTTAAAAGTGCCTCTTTATCTCTGCCTATCAGTTTAAATCCCCATTGGGTGGGGTATTCTATTTTTGGCTTTTCGGGTGTGTTATCATCTAAAATCATTGCATCTCCTGTTCAAACTTATGTACGATTAAAATCGCCACTCTTACCACCGGATTTGGTTTCTAATTGTATGTTTCTAATGATCATGCCTTTGTCAATGGCTTTAAGCATATCATAAATAGTAAGCAGTCCTACGCTCACTCCAGTAAGTGCTTCCATCTCTACTCCGGTCTGTCCATTAAGTTTTGCCGTTACTGTAAGTTTAAAGCCAGGAAGCTCAGGGAGTTCTTCTATGTCTGTTTTTACGGAAGTCAGCATGAGGGGATGACACATAGGGATGAGTGTTGAGGTCTGTTTTGTCCCCTGGATGGCAGCAATAACAGCGGTTTGCAGCACGGGGCCTTTTTTTGCTGTATTCTCAATCACTGCATCAAAAGCAGGCTGGCCTACTTCTATGATACCACTTGCCGTGGCAATACGTGTGGTGTTGTCTTTATCAGAAACATCGACCATTTTGGGTTTGTTTTGTTCATCTAGATGTGTAAGGTTCACTTTTTATCCTCATACTTTTTAATACTATAATAGGCGTATTTTAACATAAAATGGAGGCAAGTAAAGAAGTACTGACGATAAAAATATTAGAAATGACGATAAAAGTAAAAATATACTTGACTTTTATCATCATATAAGATAGAATTATAGAAATTATAATTAATAAAGGTATTACATGGTTTATTCATATATGAGACAAATACCAGATTTCCCTAATCTGACTACACAGCAAAGTGATATTCTTATCTTTTGCATTAAAAAAAGAACTTACCATTGACAAAGAAGTGGTTGAGTATGCGACAAAAAATCTTCTTTTAGATGAAAGAGAAGAGTTTGAAGACTTTTTACAAACGATGCAGGATGGTTATACCGTGATTGTCTCTTCTTTGTCTATATTGAGTGACAGAGTTGAAGAGTTGATAAAGGTGATTAATTGTATGCTAAGTCATAATGTTAATCTTTGGGTCGTAGATTCAAATATGCTCATGAACAAAGATACCAATATGGTAGATATTTTTCCTTTATTGAACGCGTTAAGGATAGAAGAAAAAGAGAAAACGAATAACATAGGACGTCCAAAAGGGAGCAAGTCAAGTTCCAAATTTGATGTCTATCAAAGAGAGATCATCTCTCTTCTGTCTAAGGGGATGAGTGTGAGTGCTATAGCCAGAGAGTTGGAAGTAAGTCGCAGTTCTTTGAAGGACTACATAGAATCACGAGGCATTAAAGACCTTATCGAAGGGTCATGGATCGAGGTCAATGAATCTGGGAGTGTGAGAAGTATGGATAATATTGTACTTATTTGTCCATTTGAAGAAGCAAGAAAAGTAAAAGAACAGAAGGTATCATAATGAAAACAACAATCACAACAAGAACAATGTTTTCCTGAAGAGGGGAAGAAGAAAAATCAATCCAAAGAGTATTTAAAAGGATGGGTGCCTTATCGTATCAAAAGATACTGGGTGTATGCTTTAGCAACCATCGTAGCAATAGTCATGCCATGGATCACTATTAATGGTAATCATCTTTTTTTATTAAGTTTTGATCAGAAAAAACTCCATTTAGCAGGTGTCGCTTTTGATATGCAAGAGCTTATACCTCATGCCATTTCTGCTTATGCTCCTTTTTCTTGGGATATTTGCAGTCACTGCGGTCGGAGGAAGAGCATGGTGTGGATGGGCATGTCCTCAGACTATTTTTAGGGTGATCTACAGAGATGGAATAGAAACTAAACTTTTAGGATTACGTAAAAAAATAAAAAACAAGCAAAAAGAACCGGATATGTCCAAGCTGGAAAATAAAGTGAAATTCGTCATCGCTATTTTACTTTGGTCTGTACTTGCTTTTGTTGCTGCGGCTAACTTTTTATGGTTTTTTGTGCCTCCTGAAGACTTTTTTAGTTATTTGAATAATCCTTCAGAGCATATGTTGTTGATAGGTGTTTTGGTCTCAATGGCATTATTTATCATCCTTGATGTCGTCTTTATCAAAGAGAACTTTTGTGTTTATGTCTGTCCTTACAGTCGCGTACAATCCGTGCTGTATGATGATGATACAATCATGGCAGTCTATGACCCTATCCGTGGGGGAGAGATCTATGAAGGGCATGGATACGAGAGGGAGAAGAAATTTAGCAACTATAAAGAGTTGCTAAAGGTAGACAGTACTGCAGAGTGTAACACATGTGAGTCATGTGTAACAGTATGCCCTACTCATATTGATATTAGAAAAGGGTTACAACTTGAGTGTATTAATTGTCTTGAGTGTGTGGATGCCTGTACTTCAGTAATGGGCGCACTTGGTAAACCGAGCTTGGTACAGTGGTCAAGTGAAAAAGAGACAGTCAAGTCATGAAGGTAAAACAAACTATTTTAGAGGAAAGGTTATCGCGTATTTCGCCGTGTTGACGATAGTACTTGTTGCTTTGTTTGTCATGGGAAGCAAAAAAGAACATATGCTTTTAAATATCAATAAGGGACAAAGACTTTATAAAGTACTTGACAACGGTGTGGTACAGAATGACTATATCTTTATGTTTGCCAATACAGATAGAGAAGAACATACCTACTACTTTGAAATTGTAGGAAACGATAAAATAACGATCAAGCGTCCTGCTGAACCATTTAAATTGGGAGCAGGTCAGAAAAAGAAAAAAGTGGTTATTCTTGAAACAAAAGAACAATTGGCGAATAATACAAGAAAAGATGTTCCTGTACCTATACTGATAAGAGCTTTTGCAACAGATGATAAAGAGAAGATTATGGTTGAGAGAGAGCAGGTGTTCTTCTACCCTCGTGCAGACCTAGTGAAGAAATAAGGAGAAGCAATGAAGAATATAGAACCTACACTTGAAAATATAGAAGACTATAGAGCCAAAGGAAGCAATGAAAAGAGATTAACGGTTTGGATCGTGATTCTCTCTGGATTGCTGGTAGGAGCCATTTATGGGATATTCATCGCCAATTCAAGTGTATCGGATAGTTTAGTGACAAACGAAAAAACTGGTATATTTAAGTATTAGGAGGAAGATAGTGCAGAACCATCCTAGAGTATTGGTATTGGGTGGTGGCTTCGCAGGTGTGGAAGCTGCTATCTACCTTAAAAAACAGAACTTAGATGTAACACTGGTCAGCGATAGAGATTATTTTTATATCTATCCAACTTCTATTTGGATACCAACAGGTCAAGTCACTAAAGAGGATATCTCTGTTCCTTTGGACAAACTTGCTATGAAACACGGGTTTCAGCTCATTGTAGACCCTGTAATACGAGTAGAAGCTAAATCTAAGAAAGTGACGTTGCATAGTGGTCGAATCCTAGAAGGATATACCTATATGGTCATCGCATTGGGACAGGATAAGATACAGCATAAAGGCATGGAACATACTTTATCTATCTGTGGTAAACCAGAAGAGGCTACGGCACTTTATGAGCTTTTAGACACTTTGATACAGAAAAAGGAAGGGAAAATCGCCATGGGGTTTGGCGGTAACCCTAAGGATACTTCAGCTGTACGTGGTGGTCCAGCATTTGAAGTGCTTTTTAATGTGGATAGTTATTTGAAGAAAAAAGGTGTACGTGATAATTTTGAACTCACTTTTTTTGCTCCTATGGAAAAACCTGGACAAAAGATGGGTGAAAAAGCATTGCTCATGATGGACAAGATGTTTAAGATGACGAATATCAAGAAAAAAACAGGTGCTAAAATTACTTTATTTGAGGAAGATGGTATCTGTTTTGAAGATGGCACAAAATTAGAGTCAGATCTGACGATGTTTATTTCAGCAGGTACAGGACACAGTGTATTGAAAGAGTCGGGACTGCCATTGAGTGATGCAGGCTATGTTGTTACCAACGAATATAATGAGATAGATGGGTTTGAAGATATTTATGCCATTGGCGATTCTGCTTCTCTAATGGGACCTGAGTGGAGAGCAAAGCAGGGACATGTGGCAGAAGTAATGGCTAAGAATGTAGCCTATAACATCATAAATAAAGTTAAAAATATCGATGCAAAGCGAAGTTATATGCAACACTTGAATATATTATGTGTAATGGATACAGGGAATGGCGCAGCATTTGTTTATCGTAGTGATAATGGAGGGAAGATGATCCCTATGCCTATTGTAGGTCACTGGATGAAAAAGATGTGGGGTTGGTATTGCCGTTCTTCTAAAATGGGGAGGATCCCTAGGATACCTGGTATGTAATAAGCGTTAAACCTATCATCGTTTATGTGATATATCTGTCCAATTTCAGGTAATTTTTTATAAATAAGATAAAATATGTCTTATTTAAGATTGTATTTATATTGCTTAAGCCATAATGCATTTACAAAAATTATTTTAAAGGCAATTAAATGGCAACAGTAACATTTAAAAATGACATCGTATGTAACCTAGCAGGTACAGAAATTAATGTGGGTGATAAAGCTCCAGTGACAACAGTAGTAAACTGTGATCCAATGCTTCAAGACGAAACAATTGGTGGTGAAGGTAAAGTTCAACTAGTAGTCGCAGTACCATCACTTGATACAGGTGTATGTGATGCGGAAACTAGAAGATTTAATGCTGAAGCAGCTGACCTTGAAGGTGTAGAAGTTATAACAGTATCTATGGATCTTCCATTTGCAGCGGCTAGATGGTGTGGTGCAGCTGGAATCGATAACATTAAAGTATGTTCAGACTTCAGAAACAAAGATTTTGCAAACAATTATGGTGTACTTTTGGCTGATGGTCCTTTGGCTGGTATTATGGCTAGAGTGATCTTTGTGATTGGAAAAGATGGAAAAGTTGTCTATAAGCAAGTAGTTCCAGAAATTACAGAAGAGCCTAACTATGAAGAAGCATTGGCAGCAGCAAAGGCAGCTTGCTAATTCCTCCTTCAATTTAGATAAACTCCCTTTTAAGGGTGTTTATTGCTCCTTCATTTTTCATTGCCCTCATTTTAAAATTTTATTTATCTCTCGTTATTCAATTTGTGTTAAAATATATTTAATATATAATTAAAGGATTTTCTGTTTTAATGAAATATATATATGGATTTTTTATCGGCCTATTGATCTTGACTGGTTGTGGCAATGTGGCTGAACCAGAGGTAAAAGGAAATCAGTATTCTTTAGAAGAGTGTAAAGAGGAATTACTTGAAGCGGAAGACTTTTCTGAGGGTGTGAGCATAGACAAGATCGTTGTTGTAAAAAAAGAGCGTAAAATGTATTTGTACAAAGATAATAAAGTACAAAATACAATTCCTGTTTCATTAGGCAAGAACCCTATAGGAACAAAACAGCAACAAGGAGACAATAGGACTCCAGAGGGTGAATTCTGGATCTCCAGGAAACTTTGTTCTCCTCAATATTACCGTTCTCTTTGTATCTCTTACCCCCGACCAGAAGATAAAGCGAGGGCAGCAAAGAGAGGGGTGAACCCTGGCGGAGCCATTACGCTACATGGGCAACCTGCTTGGAATGCGGACGGGAAGGGTGATACATATACCCTTTCTCGAAATTGGACTCAGGGGTGTGTTGCAGTAACAAATTCTGCTATGAAGGAATTATGGTATGCGGTACGTGAAGGCGTACCAATTATTATCCGATAAAGGCACAAGATGAGATATACACAAAAGCAGATCGATAAGTTCAATCGTCAAAAGTATATAGTAGAATTAGAAAAAATAAGTAAAAACCTTTTTCGTATGTTCCGAGATCAAAATGTGCTGGCACAGGATTTTGTGGTAAAATTTGAGCAACTTAAAAAGAAGTTAGAGGAAAAGGAAGAGGTACATTTGGAATCTGAATATCATCAGCAGCTGAAAGAGTATATTCAACGTATTTATCTGCAAACATGCAAAGTGGAAGTCTTTACTGATAAAGATTTTTCTGATATGCGAGAGGCAGAGATGAGTAATTTGAATCGACTACAGAAGTTAAAAAATGGTACGTCCTATAAAAAAGACAAACATAAAACCAAACGTCAAAATGAGGATTGGGGTTGATTATTTTAATTAAAGGAAGCATATGAAAATAAAATTGAGTATAGTTGGACTGATTATCGCACTATTTATCATTGGTTGTGGTGAGACCCCCCATTATGGGAAAGTGGATAAAACACCTTATGCAACAAAAGAGTGTATAAATGAATTGGCAAGAGGCGCAGAGATAGACCATAGCAATAAAATAGACAAAATCGTTGTCTACAAGAAAAAAAGAATGCTGTATGCCTACAAAGATGGAAAAGTAGTTGAAGAATTCCGCATCTCTTTAGGTGCAAATGGCGGAGCTGATGGAGGAAATAAAGTAAAAGCAGGAGACTATAGAACACCTGAGGGTACCTATACAATTGTAAGAAAAAAATGTGACTCCAGACTCTATAAATCTCTTATGATCTCCTATCCTGATCAAGCAGATAAGGCTAGAGCACGTGCAAGAGGCGTAAACCCAGGCGGGTATATTACAATTCATGGCCAACCTAAATGGAATGCGGATGGAAGAGGTGACAATTATACCCTTTCACGTGATTGGACTGAAGGGTGTATGGCTGTACGAAACCTTGCCATGGATATGCTTTGGCGTTCTGTTGAAAAAGGTGTAAAAATAGAAATTTACGCGTAATTTATCGCTTAAAGTTGGATTATTTCAGATTATAGAGTAAATTTAGCTTGGTTTGATGAATCTTATATTATGATATTGAATAATATTGGATAATGAAGGAGAAAAAGATGAAAAAAGTACTTATGGTGGCATGTATTTCTATGTTCACAACTTTATTGATCGCAGGTGGAGATAAAAGCACTACGCTTGAACCTGTTGCAAAGATATCAAATACATCTTGTAAAACAAATAAAGTGTATGTTGAAGCAGATGTTGCTCTTATGTGGCAGGACCAGGAATATACGGATGCGGAAGATGGCGCGTATAAACGTGGACATTCTGTAGCAAAAGCAGGGAACCATAGACATGCGATGAACTATTGTCGTACATTGAATTATGCAGGATATAATGATTGGAGATTGCCTACGGCAGATGAATTAACTCATATGCATCATAAAACGGATGAAAGTTTCATCTATTTGCGCGGTTCAGATTTTTGGACGTCTACTCCAACTACAGAGAATAGATATTATGTTGTGTATGGCGCTGATGCATATCAATATAAGCGTAAGCCAAATGAATCTAACTATATCAGATGTGTACGTTGCATAGGTGAGGATACTGTACCTTTTAGTGGATCAAAAGATACAAAGTAAGCCTTTTTCTTAGAGGATTTTGATCTCTTCGACCAATTGGATACCAAACCTATTTAAAACTTCATTTTTTGCTAAGTCTATGAGAGACTTAGCCTCCTCAAATGTACCACCACCTAGATTGACTAAAAAATTAGCGTGCACATTGCTCCACTGCATTTGGCCTTTTCGTACACCTTTTAGTCCTGAGGCTTCTATTAGACGACCAGCATAATCTCCCTTAGGATTTTTAAAAGCGGAACCGGCACTTGGTTGATGGGGCTGATTAGAACGTAGGTTCAGGAGCTCATCCAGAAGTGCCTGGTTAAAACCCATATGTATTTCAAATCTAGCGTGTGTGGCAATACCGCCTAATTTGGCAAAACGATAACCATGCTCTATCTCTTCTGCCAAGAGCCATTTCCCATTAATCATAACAGAATGTAAAATATTAAATATTTCATACTCTTTAACTCCTGCATTCATTGCAAGCATACCTCCAAGTGTGCCAGGAAGCTTGGAACAAAATTCAAAACCTGCAATGTTATGTTTTTTGGCATAAGAGACTATGCGCCCAGTTGGCATAGCTGCTCCAATGGTCAACATGTTCTCTTGCTGTCTTATGGTGGCAAAATCTTTGGAAAGCATCATTAATGGGGGAGGTGTAGGTGAAACAAGCAGATTGTTGGCTCCACCGATGAGGTATCTGTCTTCAGGGATCACATCCCCCTTTTCTAACATAAGTACTTGTGTAGGTTGTCCAATCTTGATGCTGGAGTATTTGGAAAAGTCTATGGTTTTTAAAAACATTTAACTTTTCCGTAGTGCTTCATACTCTTTAGGAATTAAATAGCCTTCTGTTTTGAGGGGGGATTCCCATAAGTCATGCTCAAAGCCTATGTCGTATAGTTTGTCCAGGGCCTTGAGTTGCAGATCAGAGAGTTCAACAGATTCATCAGAAGCGTACATATCAAGATATTTTGTAAGCATTTCATCTGAGATGCGTACAAGGTTGTCTGCTTCAAGTTTGGCACAAAGTTCCTCCTTCCTGTTATTCGCTACTTTAACGCCCTCTATGAGAATATTCTCTATCTCTATTGCACGATTAAGAGGGATACTTCTTCGTATGGCCATACCACCTAGAGGTAACGGTAGTCCTTTACCCGCCAATTCTACCCAAATGTCCCATATCTCTTTTTCCACCTCCAGACTTTCATCAAAGTCTAAAATGGATTCATGGATAAGAACACCCGCATCTACTTTACCTGAAACGACAGCCTCTTCAATTTCAAGAAAATCCATATACACTGGTCTTGCTTCGGGGTAGTAAATTCTGAAAAGCATGGCATTGGTTGTATATTTACCAGACAGGGCTACTTTAAAATTACGTTTGAGCTTTTTGTTTTTGCGTCGTATGAGTTTTGGCCCATAGCCTTCTCCAAAACTGACAGCCGTACGGAGAAGAGCATACTCATTTTTGATAAGAGGATACATGCCGAAACTAATGGCAGAAACATCATACGTTCCTTTAAGTGCTTCAACATTGAGTGTTTCAATATCCAATCCAATATTTTCAAAGCTATATCCTTTGATATCAACCCAACCAAATTTAATGGCAAAATACATAAAAATATCATCTGCATCAGGAGAATGGGCTAATTGGATTGTATTCATAGGCTAGGGTACTCACTTTGTTTAGTATAAATGTATTTTATCATTGTTTGTATTTGGGGTAACTTTTTAGAAAATATCATAAAAAACATGTCAATTTGACATATTTTTACTTCTTGTAGAGAAAACGTATTAGAATGGTGCTAGAATTCAACATTAAGGTTAAGGATATGACAATGGCAATGGATGCAAGTAAACAAAAAGCACTGGATATGGCAATCAAACAGATCGACAAATCGTTTGGTAAAGGACACTTATGCGGCTCGGAGATAAAGAGTTTGAACCTATTGAATCCATTTCAACAGGGTCTCTGGGACTTGATATGGCACTAGGGATCGGTGGGATACCACAAGGACGTATTATAGAGGTCTATGGTCCTGAATCATCAGGAAAAACTACACTTGCACTGCAGACGATCGCTTCCGCGCAGAAAAAAGATATGGTTTGCGCATTCATAGATGCTGAGCATGCATTGGATGTTGTCTATGCCAAAAATTTAGGGGTAGATACAGACAACCTTTTGGTTTCACAGCCAGATTTTGGTGAACAGGCACTTGATGTTTTGGAAACATTGGCACGATCAGGAGCAGTTGATCTGATCATTGTGGACTCCGTTGCTGCACTTACACCAAAAAGTGAGATAGAGGGAGATATGGGAGATACACATGTAGGACTTCAGGCAAGATTGATGTCACAAGCACTACGTAAACTTACGGCATTTTACATAAGACAAATACCACAGTCATCTTTATTAACCAAATTCGTATGAAGATCGGTACAATGGGGTATGGCTCACCAGAGACAACAACGGGTGGTAATGCATTGAAGTTTTATTGTTCGGTGAGAATTGATGTGCGTCGTATTGCTACATTAAAACAAGGTGAATCCTCGATAGGTAACCGCGTGAAAGCGAAAGTAGTAAAAAATAAAGTAGCTCCACCATTTAGACAGGCAGAATTCGACATTATGTTCGGTGAGGGGATTTCATTTGTAGGAGAGCTCATTGACTATGGTGTGAAAATGGACATTATTGACAAATCAGGTGCATGGTTCAGTTATGGTAGCTGAGAAACTGGGTCAAGGTAAAGAGAATGCGAAGATCACTATCAAAGAAAATCCTGAAATGATGGCAGAGATAGAAAGCAAGATTAAAAGAGGCATTAGGTTTTGGAGAAGGTCTTGCCGTAGATGAAAGTGAAATGAACGAAGATTAAGTCTTAATCGCATATAAAGTGTCAACTATTAATTGACACTTTATATAGTACTCTAAATAATACAGGACCTTCATGATTGACCAATCTCCAGGAATACTTTAAAGAATTTCAATACACAAAGCCCTTTTTTATGATAAATTTTATGAAGATAAAAAATACTGTCAATGTAGTTTTTCCTTAGCATCTATCTAAGAGGAGAGGAATATCCCTTCTCTACTGTATTTTTCTCCAAAACAGTCTCTTTCCTCGTTAAAAAATAAGTAATCTTCTGCAAATAATAACATTATGCTACAGGTTAAATTTGCTTATTGACCTTTGTATGGTGATACTCATTTAAGTATAGGGTAAATTTCGATAAAATAATATTCAAATGTAAAATATCAAAGATACATAAAGGATACAGATGATTTTTATCGACGAGATCGTAGCAACAGAAGTAATGGACAGTAGAGGAAACCCTACTGTTAGAGCCACAGTAAGTTTAAGTGATGGTACAGTAGAAAGTGCTATCGTTCCAAGTGGAGCAAGTACTGGTAAACGTGAAGCCCTTGAACTTCGTGATGGTGGTGACAGATATATGGGGAAAGGTGTACTGCAAGCATGTGAAAATGTAAATGGTCCTATTTCTGATGCACTTGTAGGCTTAAGCCCTTTTAACCAAGCGGAAGTTGATCTTGTGATGAAAGAGGTAGATGGTACTGAAAATTATGGAAACATGGGCGCCAATGCAGTGCTTGGTGTTTCTATGGCAGTAGCACGAGCAGCGGCTAAAAGCATGGGTATGCCTCTTTATCGTTACCTCGGGGGAGCAAATGCAGTAGTGATGCCTGTTCCAATGCTTAATATCATCAATGGTGGAGAGCATGCGAACAACTCGGTAGATTTTCAAGAATATATGGTCATGCCAGTAGGATTTGACAGGTTTTCAGAAGGCTTAAGAGCATGTGCTGAAGTATATCATAACCTTAAGAAGATCATTGATGATATGGGTGAAAGTACAGCAGTTGGAGATGAAGGTGGTTTTGCACCAAATCTTAAGAGCAATGAAGAGCCTATTCAGGTCATCATGGAAGCGATTGAAAAAGCAGGGTATAAACCTGGAGAGCAGATTGCTATTGCTTTAGATGTTGCAGCAAGTGAACTTCTTAATGATGAAGGACTCTATGTATTGAAATCTGAAAATAGAGAGATCACAAGCTCTGAACTTACAGCATATTATGCTGATATGTGTGCTAAGTATCCTATTGTATCTATCGAAGATGGTTTGGGAGAAGACGACTGGGCAGGCTGGAAAGAACTGACTGAAGTACTAGGAGATAAAGTACAACTCGTAGGTGATGATCTTTTTGTTACCAATGTATCTATCTTGGCAGAAGGTATTGAAAAAGATATTGCCAACTCTATCTTGATCAAACCAAATCAGATAGGAACAGTTTCTGAAACGATGCAAACGGTTCGTCTTGCACAAAGAAGTGGCTATACTTGTGTAATGTCCCACCGTTCAGGGGAGAGTGAAGATACGTTTATCGCAGACTTTGCAGTGGCATTGAATACTGGAGAGATCAAAACGGGATCAACAGCAAGAGTGACAGAATCGCTAAATATAACAGACTTCTTGAAATCGAAGCAGAACTTGGACAGTTTGAGTATTTGGGTGCCTCAATTTTTACAAAGTAAATGAAGGTATAATATATGTCAGATCGAGAGAAGAAGGTAGCATAGCTGGATTTTCACTAAAAACCTTTTTAGTGACAATATAGGTATCCTTCTCTTTGGTATCTATGTAGGTGTCTTGATCTATGGGGAGAACTCACTAACTGTTTTGAATCAGTTAAAAGAGAAAAAACAAGGTTTGTCTTTTGAAGAGAAAATATTAAAAGTAGATAATCAAAGACTTCAAAAAGAGTATTTTGAATTAAAACAGTTAGAACCTAAGGAGTAAAGTATGAAAAAGTATCTATGGACAGGAATGGTAATATTATTTGTGAGTGCGAATGCATCTGGTTTTAGAAGATATTGATAATTGAAAGCACATTCATTTCTTTCTGAATCTGAGAAAAGCCGCAGGAATCTGATGATGAATTTCTTAGATGATGAGGAAAAAGAAGTTGAAGAAGAAAATACTGAAGCTTGATGGAAGAGACCCTGGAAAAATGCTTGACTGATGAGCATAGAGAAGAAAGTAGTCCGCAGGCTGACAAAGCAGAAAATATCCGTCAAAAAGCTATAGATGACGCTAAAAAAGCAGAAGCAAAAAGAAAGAAGCTGAAGCAACTAGAAGCGAAAAAAATCGAAGAGGCGCGTCTTCAAAAAGAAAAAGAAGAAATGCTAAAGCAGATCAAGCTAAAGAAGCTGAGTTGAAAAAAGCAAAAGCGCAGGCAGAACAACGAAAGAAACTTGAAGTTGAAGCTTATGAGAAAAAAAGGGCTGAAAAACTTGCTAAAGAAGCAGAAGAAAAAGCAGAACTAGAAAAGAATAGCAGCAGAAGCAAAAGCAGCAGAAGCAGAATTAGCTGAAAAAGAAGCGGCTGCGAAAAAAGCTGCAAATGAAGCGAATGTTGTAAATATTGATGTAGATGCAGAAGCGAAGGCAGCGAAAGATGCTGCAGATATGGCATATTGGGAAGCAGTGCAAGAGATGAGAAGGGCAGAATAATCCCTTTTCTTCTTTTTTAATTCTGAGGTTTCTCTTTCGTACGCAGTTTGTTCGCTTGTAAGATTTTAATAATCGTCATGGAGATAATAATTTCCATAATACTAGCCAAGATAAGTTGATAATATGTCAAAAGATCTAATAGTTTTGTGTCATACCCAATGGTTGCAACCGCTACAAGTAGCGTTAATGGCATAGAGAGCGAAAGTGCTATAAGTAAAGCATCTCTTTGAACCGCCACTAATCCCTTTTAATACAATCGCAGCAAATAATCTGGAAACGATCATCAATACAGTAATAAGCAGTGCTCCTGAGACAACACCTTCTAGTGGAAGTGCCCTGTAGGTCAAATGATGCTCCTACATGAATAAAGAAGAGAGGAACCAAAAAACCAAATCCAAGACTTGACATTTTTTCTTCAAGTTCTTTTTCATGGTGAAAGAATGCTGAAATAGCCATCCCCGCAATAAATGCACCTAATGCAACTTCCAATTCCAATGATAGCATCACGGCGATCAGGATAAAGAAGAGTGCCATAGAGAGCCGGATATCTTGTGCAGAAGTATCCAGCTTTGGGACAAGAGTACTTTTTAGTTCTGGATACCACCAAAAAAGTAGATTGCACATTTTGTAAAGGATATAGATCACGAAGATAAACAGGAGTAAATAACTGATCTTTAAAATAAGATCTAATGCAGAACCCTGTAGTGATAGCAGCATCAAATACAGTAAGTGCAGCGATACTTAATATCTCACCCAGCACACCAGCAATAAAGGCTAAGCGTATCCATGGTTCTTCTTTTCCATATACTTTTGATAAAGATGCCAATAAACCTATAGATATAAGCGGCATAGAGATAATGACAATAGCATGAAGATCAAATATAAATCCAAATATGATAGAAAATATGACCATAAAGAATAAAAAATAACATTGACCTTTGTATGACGATCTTAGGGCTTTTTGTGATCTGTTTTAAGTCTACTTCCATCCCTGCTAAAAACATGAGATAAAGGAAACCGACCTCTGCAATAAGTGTAAAGTATTCGTTATGCCCCACCAATCCAAAATAGGCAACGATTGATCCTAAAATGATCTCTACTGGAGGGAATCGGTAAACGTAAAAACTTCGCAACAAAAGGGCTACCCCATATCAACAGTGACAGTATGAGTATCAGGATGATATTAGTGTGTATCACAGCTTGTTGCTACCTCATAACCCAGTCTATCGAGCATTTCTTTATCTTTCTTGCATCAATACCTTCTGTGGTCAAGTAGTTACCTATTACCATAGCGTTTGCACCAGATTCGAACATGAGTCTTCTTTTCCATTAAATAAAAGTTCACGACCTCCTGCCACCATGAGCAGTTTATCCTCACCTAAGAGGCTACGTGCTTTTTTGATGATGCTATAGCTTCATCCAAGCTCTATATTTCTTGTTTTGATAGGAAGTGCAGGATTGGGATGGTAAAAATTAAGAGGGGTAGATTCTGGGTAAAGGGATGCGATAGACGCAAGAAGAGCATCTCTATCTTCCTGTGTTTCTCCCATACCAAATATTCCACCCGAACAAAGTGCCAAGCCTACTGATTTTACATTTTCGCATGTTTCATAACGTTCACTCCATGCATGTGTTGTACAGATATCTGCATAATAACGTTCAGAGGTTTCAAGGTTGTGGTTATAACTATCGATACCATGCTGTTGCAGGTAGAGAAGCTGTTCTTTATTTGCAGTACCGTTGCATGCGATAAGATTGAGATCTTTGACTTCAGCTTTTACAGCCTTGTGCAGCACGTGCTACAAAATCAACTTTCTTGTCATCAAGACCTTTGCCTGCAGTGACTAGACAGTAGCCTAATGCACCATTCGCTTTTGCAGCCTTTGCTTCAGAAACAATTTGTTCTATCTTTTTGTAATTGTATCGTTGAATATCTGCATGATATCTTACACTTTGTGTACAAAATTTACAGTCCTCTTGGCAGGTACCACTTAAAATGTTGTTGATAGCGCATAAAAATATTTGTTTGTGATCGGACATTATTTTGCCTCCTCTTTATGTTTACATTTAAAGCATTCATAGACATCACCGCTTTTAAGTGTTTTTTTGCCCATGGCGTAACCACACTCAGGACATTTTTTATCAACAGGTTCAAAATTGGCGATAAACTTGCATTTTGGGTAATTTACACAACCAAAGAATTTACCTCTTTTCCCTTCTCTTTCCTGGAGCTTCCCTCCACATTCCGGACAAGGAACCGTTAGTTCTTTTGCAGGTTCAAGAGATTTCGCATTTTTACATTTTGGGTATGCGGAACAGGCTAGGAATTTACCTCTTTTAGAGTTTTTAATGACCATCATCGAACCACATTTCTCACATTCTTCATCTGTTTCTTCCGGACCTTCTACTTCTGTACCATCGGTATTTTTAGTGTATTTACATTTAGGAAAATTACTACAGGCAATGAATTCACCATAACGCCCTTTACGTAAAAGAAGTTCAGAGTCACATTTAGGGCACTTTTCACCTGTCGGAATGGCTACTTTAAGGCTCTTGATCTTTTTCTTACCCTCTTCTACCTTTTGTAAAAAAGGTGTATAGAACTCTTTAAGAATAGTTTGCCAGTCTGTTGTTCCTTCTGCTATCTCATCAAGCGTCTCTTCCATATTTGAGGTAAAGTCACTTTCAACGATTTCAGGGAAATGTTTTTCGAGCATTTCAGTGACAGTAAACGCTACCTCCGTGGGGTGGATACGTTTTTTCTCTAACTCGATATATTTACGTGTTTGCAATGTGGTTACTGTAGGGGCATAGGTACTTGGACGACCGATCCCTAGTGACTCGAGCTTTTTGATCAGACTGGCTTCATTATAGCGTGCAGGGGGTTCTGTGAAGTGCTGTTCTTGTTTGATATCATCCATGCTTACAGCTTGCCCTTTTCCCAGTTCCGGTAATAGCTTGTCTTTCTCTGTATAGCCGGTCACTTTGTAAAAACCGTCAAAAAGAAGTTTTCTCCCGCTTGCTTTAAATGTACATTTGTCTCCCTTGAAGAGGAGTGTTTGTGATTCCATTTCTGCTTCTGTCATTTGACAGGCTAAGAAGCGGTTATAAATGAGTCTATAGAGTTTCAGTTCGTCAGACGAGAGGTATTCAGCCGCTATTTTACTATCGAATTCAACCATGGTTGGGCGGATAGCCTCATGTGCTTCTTGTGCTCCCTTAGACTTTGTTGCATAGTTTTTCGCTTTGGCTGGAAGGTATTTATCTCCATAGGTACTTTTAATGTAGTCTCTCGCTGATGTCACAGCCTCTTTTGCAAGATTCAATGAGTCGGTTCTCATATAGGTAATGACACCCATGGTCCCTTGGTCTGTTTTGACACCCTCATAAAGCTTTTGTGCTACCATCATCGTTTTTTTAGGTGAAAACCCTAGTTGAGTTGAGGCTGTCTGCTGAAGGGTTGATGTCATAAATGGTGGAGGTGTTTTCGTTTTTCGTTTTGTTTTTTCAAGTGAAACAACAACAAATGATTCACTTTTGGCTGAGGTGACTATCTCTGTAGCATCTGTTTCAGTCTTGATCGTCATTTTATCTATTTTGAGACCATTATAGTCATAAATAGAAGCCTCAATATCCTTTTCGAAAAGTGCATCTATGGTCCAATACTCTTCGGGAACAAAGGCTTTAATTTCACGTTCTCTATCTACAACAAGTTTTAATGTCGAACTTTGTACTCTACCTGCACTCAGACCTTTTTGGATCTTGCTTGCAAGGAGAGGTGAAAGCTTGTATCCTACGATACGGTCAAGCAGTCTTCTTGTTTGCTGCGCATCTACAGAATGCATATCCACTTTTCGGGGTGTTTCCAATGCATGTTGTATGGCATTTTTAGTGATCTCATGAAAAACGATACGTGGAAGCTCGGTCGGTTCTCTTCCGATCGCTTTGGCAATATGATACCCTATAGCCTCACCTTCACGATCCTCATCGGTTGCGATAAAAACAGTTTCAGCTTCTTTCGAAAGTTTCTTTAATTCTTTTACGGTGGGGTTTGCATCTCTTGGGATAGAATACTTGGGTATAAGATCTCCTGTCTCATCATCTATCGTAATACCGAATGTACTCTTTGGCAGATCACGGATATGCCCTTTTGAGGCGATGACTTTATAGTCTTTATTTAGGAAACTGGAAATGGTACGTGCTTTAGCAGGTGATTCTACTATAATTAGGTTTTTCATATTTACATACTTTATACAGATGAATTTTTGGCATTGTAACACAAAAGAGAGTAAAAGCAAGAGAAGAGTCTTCTTTTATGTAAGTATCATTGAAAAAATAAGGGATAAATAATAAATTCACACAAACATGGACTATGTGGAATGATGGAACACTATCAGGAGCAAGAAGTCAAAATGACTTTTGCCCTATCTGAGAAGCAACTCACGCTTTTTTTAGTATGCGAGGGAGGGTAATACCTGTTTGACTTTGGTATTTTCCTTGTCTGTCCTTGTAGGTTGTTTCGCACTGTTCATCACCCTGCAGGAAGAGTACCTGCGCGATGCCTTCATTGGCATATATCTTTGCAGGTAACGGAGTAGTATTAGATATTTCGATAGTGATATGACCTTCAAACCCAGGCTCAAATGGTGTCACATTCACAATAATACCACAACGTGCATACGTACTTTTTCCCAGACAGATAGCCAAAGTATCACTTGGCATTTTAAAGTACTCTACGGTTCTTGCAAGCGCAAAAGAGTTAGGTGGTACGATACATATGTCGCCCTTAAAGTCTACTACATTGTTCTCATTAAAATCTTTTGGATCAACGACTTCTGCATTGATGTTTGTAAAGATCTTAAATTCGTCCGTAACACGAATGTCATACCCATACGAGCTTAATCCGTAACTTACGACACCTTCCCCTACAAGTCCTTCACAAAAAGGTGTTATCATGGCTTCATTGAGCGATTTTTCACGTATCCATTTGTCTGATTTTAGTCCCATATCTTTCCTTCGTTCTGTAAATAATATTATCTAAGTATTTGTATATCAGCGTCTGTTTTTATTTTTTCAAAATAGTCTTTAAGTGCTTTACTTTGCTGTTGTTGTTTCCATCTTGCTGCAACCGCACCTTGGGCTGCTTCAAAAGGCATATTCACTGTTCCTTCTTTTGAGATTACCTTATAAGTGATAAATCTGTCTCCTGCATTGAGCGGACGGGTAAATGAACCATCATCTGTTTGTAAGATACTTCCTAATAAACCAGGGTTGAGGTCTTTTGTTGATTTGGTAACTGAACGGCTTTTGATACCTTTTGTGTTTTTGGTTTGAAGAAAACTTTTCATACTCTTCTCTGTAGGCGCAGAATATTCAATAAGATTTACGGTTGCAGGAATCTTAAACTCCTCTTGGTGGTTTCTGTAATAAAGTTTGAGCTCATCTTCACTTGGTGCAGTGATGGTTCTGACTACCTTTTCCTGGTAAAACTTCTCTTTTTTCATTGCCTCTTTGACACTTGCACGATATTTATTCCAAGATGTACCCTGATCTTTCAATATTTTTTGCATTTTAGGAACAGTAAGATTGTTTTGTGCTGCGATTGCAGCTATTTTTTCATCAATGTCTTTTTCATCGATCAGTATATCTCTCATTGCAGATTTTTGTAGACGGTCTTGGATAAGAAGATTGGTTGCTTGGTCTTTGGAAATTTGCATTTGTTGTTGTACGGCACGTATCTCTGCAGTAGTGATAGGCTCCCCCTCAACGATGATTGCAATGGCGTCCACCATTTTTGCCTGTGAGAATGTCAGTAAAGTAATAAATCCAAGTAAAACAAGTTTTTTCATATAGTTCCGTTTCCCTAATAAGTTAGAAAATTATATCATAATCATGTAAATTTAATATGAATTACTTCATTTAGGATATAATATTTCTTTATGTAAAAAGGTGAAATGTCATGAGAAGAATTATAGTACTATTGTCTTTTTGACAGTTTTCTGGTAGAGATGACGTTTATACTTGTATGCGATGTAGAAAGCAGATAGATTCTAAAAAATAAGGGCTTTTCGTTAGAATACTATAAAAACAGGAGCGTAGCATGACGATTACAAAAAGTGTGACATTTATAGCTAAAGAGGGCTGTGAAGAAAAGATGAAAGAACTTTTAACAGCTATGGTTGAACCAAGCAAGGCGGAGCCAGGGGTTATCTTTTATGAGATATTTCAATATGAAAATAACCCTCGCAGATTTATGGCGGTAGAGACATGGGAAAATGAAGCGGCATTGGATGGACATAAAGCTTCTGCACATTATAAAGTCTATAAATCAAGTTATGAACCGTACTGTGAAGATAAATACACAGATGAACTAGAAGTATTAGGGTAGAGTTTGAAAAATTTATGGGATGATAAAGAAGCCAGTCAATATAAGAGTGATCTGGATTTAAGGGTATACACCTCAAATTTGCTTGGACGAAGTGATGAGCTGGTACTTCATGGCGGAGGCAATACCTCTGTGAAGAGTATGGTGAATGGTGAAGAGATCTTGTATGTAAAAGGAAGTGGCTGGGATCTGGTTTCTATCAAAGCGGAAGGTTTTGCTCCAGTGAAGATGTCTACACTTCTTGAGATGGCAAAACTAAAAGAGTTGTCAGACAGTGACATGGTCACACAACAAAAAGCAGCCATGATAGATAAAAGCGCACCCAACCCTTCGGTGGAAGCTATCTTACATGCGATCATCCCTTTTAAAGTGGTGGATCATACCCATGCAGATGCTATTGTGACTATTTCTAATTCAAAAAATGGGATAGAATTGATAGATGAATTGTTTCCAAATTTCCTGATCATTCCATATGTCATGCCTGGATTTATTCTGGCACAGAAGATCTATGAAATGACACAAGATTTTGACTGGGATACCTGTGAAGGGATCATCTTACATCATCATGGGATCTTTACTTTTGATGATGATGCTAAAAAGTCTTATGACAAGATGATAGCGGCCGTGAGTATCGCAGAAGCATTTTTGGAAAAAAATGCATCTATAGAACTCAAAACGGTAGAGCCAAAATATTTTGATGTGAGTGAGCTAAATATAGATAAATTTATGCATGTCAATCAAACACCTTTAGCGCTACATTATGCGTCACAAGAGAATCTAAGAGCTTCTGTGACACGGGGTGTTTTAACACCTGAACATATCATCCGTACTAAACGTGTGCCTTTAGTGGTAGAAGATGGAGATGTGGAAGATGCACTCAAGCATTTTAAAGTAGCGTATGAAGCATATTTTAATGCTTACAAAACAGATGAAGTCATGCTGGATCCAAATCCAAAGTATGCTGTCATTAAAGAGTTTGGGGTAGTGACTTTTGGGAAAACGCAAAAAGAAGCAGATGTCATTAATGATGTTGTGACACATACTATGATGGCAGTATTACGTGCAGATAAACTTGGCGGGTATCAGAAGTATCTCTATTCCAGATAGTTTTGCTATGGAGTATTGGGAACTGGAACAAGCCAAATTAAAAAAATAGGAAATAACATGCAATATCTCATGGCAATAGATGCAGGAACCGGGTCTGTAAGAGCAGTTATATTTGATACCAAAGGTAATCAAATAGCTGTTGCACAAAAAGAGTGGGTACACCTAGAAGAAGAAGGTGTTCCTAACTAGTATGGGGTTTGATACAGAGTCAAATTGGGATTTAACGGTTTGGTGTATACAAAAAGCACTTAAAGCTGCCGACTTAGAAGGCAGTGACATTGTGGCTGTCAGTGCCACGAGTATGCGTGAAGGTATTGTGCTCTATGACAAAGATGGTGAAGCATTATGGGGTGTTGCCAATGTAGATGCCAGAGCAGATAAAGAAGTACGATTTTTAAAAGAACAGTATGCAGGCATAGAAGAAGCATTTTATGAAACTTCAGGACAAACTTTTGCACTGGGCGCACTGCCTAGAATCTTATGGCTGAAAAACAACAGACCTGAAATGTATGAAAAAGTAGCCTCTATCTCTATGATAGGAGACTGGATCTTAGCAAAACTGAGTGGTGTCATCGCCACAGATCCAAGTAATGGAGGTACGACAGGTATTTACTCTTTGACCAAAAGAGATTGGGAACCTGAGATGGCAGAAAAAGTGGGATTAAAAGCAGATATATTCCCTCCTTCTTTAGAGCCAGGTACAGTGATGGGAACAGTGACTGCTAGAGGCTTCAGAAGAAACAGGATTATCTACTTCACTAAAGTGGTGATGGGTGGTGGTGATGTGCAGTTGGGTGCAGCTGGTTTAGGTGTGGTGAAAGAAGGACAAGTTGCGATACTTGGCGGTTCTTTTTGGCAACAGGTGGTCAATATAAAAAGTGATACCTTACCACCAAAAGATATGAGTATCCGTGTCAATCCTCATGTTATCAGAAGGACTTTCTCAGGCTGAAGGCATTACTTTCTTTAGTGGTTTGATCATGCGCTGGTTTAGAGATGCTTTTTGTGAGATAGAAAAACAAGAAGCGCTTGAACGAGGCATAGATACTTACACTGTTTTAGAAGAGAAAGCAAAAAAAGTACCTGTAGGTTCATATGGGATCCTCTCCTATATTTTCAGACAGTATGAAGTACGGTAAATGGTACCATGCAGCACCAAGTTTTTTAAACCTTTCCATCGATCCAGAGATATGCAACAGAGCCTCGATGTTCAGAAGTCTTCAAGAGAATGCCTGCATCGTCTCAGCTATTAACTTAGAAAAGATCAAAGCCTTTAGTCATATTGAGATAGACGAGATAGTCTTTGCAGGGGGAGCAAGTCAAAGGATCACTTTGGTGCCAGATATTAGCAGATGTAACAGGGTGCAAGATAAAAGTACCTAAAGTCACAGAAGCCACAGCTTTAGGTGCTGCTATGGCAGCAGGCGTAGGTGCAGGTATCTATGACAGTATGGTCAACGCAGCGGAAGATTTAGTAGTATGGGATAAAGAGTATATGCCAAACAGTGAAAACTTTAGTAAATATTCTGACATAAAAGAACAATGGCAAGAAGTCTATGAAAATCAGTTAAGTCTTGTGGATAGAGGATTGACGCAATCTATGTGGAAGGCACCGGGAGTGTAAATGTAACCTCTTAATATCGAGGTTTGATTAATGCTGTTTAGGTATAATCATTATATAAAATACGTTATTAAGAGATGGAGAAGACAATGGGTACAAAGAATTTTGCATTGATCGGTGCAGCAGGCTATATAGCTCCTAGGCACATGCAAGCTATTAAAGAGACAGGAAACAATCTTGTTGCAGCACTTGACCCTTATGATGGGATAGGCATTATGGACAGTCATTTCCCTGAAGCAGATTTTTTTACAGAGTTTGAACGTTTTGACAGATTTGTAGATAAATGGAGAAGAAATACAGGCAAAAAGATAGATTATGTTTCTATCTGTTCTCCAAACTATCTACATGATTCCCATATACGTTTTGCACTCAAAAGTGGGGCAGATGCCATTTGTGAAAAACCGCTTGTATTAAACCCATGGAATATTGATCAATTAAAACTCATAGAAGAAGAGACAGGTCATAAAGTCTATAATATTCTACAACTCAGACTACACCCCTCAATCATTGCACTTAAAGAGAAAGTCACAAAAGAATTAGAAGAGAATCCAGATAAAGTGTATGATATTGATCTGACCTATTTGACGTCAAGAGGTAAATGGTACTTCATCTCATGGAAAGGAAATGAAGCAAAATCAGGAGGGATCGCATCAAATATCGGTGTACACTTCTATGATATGCTCTGCTGGATATTTGGTGATGTTGAAGAAAATATCGTACACCTTAAAACACCAGATACCAATGCAGGGTTCTTCAAACTCAAAAATGCCACTGTACGCTGGTTCCTGTCAGTGAATTATGACTATATCCCTGAAGAGGTAAAAGCACAGGGACAGAGAACCTATAGAAGTATCACTGTAGATGGTGAAGAGATAGAGTTCTCTGGAGGATTTACAGACCTGCATACAAGAAGGTATGAAGAGATACTTAAAGGGAACGGGTTTGGTCTGGATGAAGCTTATGGTTCTATCAATACTGTATCAACCATAAGAAATCTTGATCCTATTGGGCTTAAAGGTGAGTATCATCCTTTCTGTAAAAAGGTACTCAGTTAATCAGATTATTTTGTGCATGAGAGCAGTTATGTTGATGAACATGTAAGTATAGGAGATAATACCCGTATTTGGCACTTCTCTCATATCCTTTCACATACGACTATTGGTACAGATTGTTCTTTTGGACAAAACTGTGTTGTAGGACCCAAAGTAACCGTAGGTAATGGCGTTAAAGTACAGAACAATGTCTCCATCTATGAAGGGGTTGAAGTAGAGGATGATGTCTTTCTTGGCCCCTCTATGGTCTTTACCAATGTGATCAACCCAAGAGCCTTCATTCAAAGAAAAGAAGAGTTTAAAAAGACACTTGCTTAAAAAAGGATGTTCTGTAGGTGCGAATGCAACCATCGTATGTGGTGTCACTATAGGTGAATATGCACTTATAGGTTCTGGAGCAGTAGTGAACAAAGATGTGAAGCCTTATGCTCTTATGGTAGGTGTACCTGCTAAACAGATAGGATGGGTAGGTATCTCGGGAAATACATTGGCATTTCATGAAAATAAAGCAGAAGATGAATTTGCAATCTATCAACATAGTAGACGAAAATGTTAGAAGTGAGTAAAAAGTGAATATAGATTTCGCAAAACTGCAATACCAATACCAACTCTATAAAACAGAGATAGATGAAGCGATACAAGCTGTACTGGATAAGTCCAACTATATCATGGGGGAAGAGATAACACAATTGGAAGCTTCTTTACAAGACTTTACAGGAGCTAAACATGCCATTACCTGTTCTTCAGGGACAGATGCCTTACTGCTTGCCATGATGGCACTGGATATACAGCCAGGTGATGAGATCATCACAACACCCTTTACCTTCATCGCTACAGCAGAGACGATTGCATTTTTGAAAGCAACACCTGTTTTTGTAGATATTGATGAGAGAACTTATAACATTGATCCTTCAAAGATAGAAGAGAAGATCACAGAAAAAACTAAAGCTATCATACCGGTTTCTTTGTATGGGCAACCAGCAGATATGGATGCCATTCAAGCTATAGCAGATAAACATGGCCTAAAAGTGATTATCGATGGTGCACAAAGTTTCGGAAGTACCTATAAGGGTAAAACAGACAGCAACTTAGGGGATATCTCAACCACTTCTTTTTTCCCTGCAAAACCACTTGGGTGCTTTGGTGATGGAGGTGCAGTGTTTACCAATGATGATGACACTGGCTGAAAAGATGAAGATCACTTAGAGTACACGGACAGTCTAAAAGATACCATCATCAGTACATTGGTATGGGTGGGAGAATGGATACCATTCAAGCAGCAGTACTGAATGTGAAGCTCAAGTATTATGAAAAAGATCTTGCACTTACGTCAGGAAGTTGCAAAAAAATATACTAAAGCTCTAGAGGGTAAAGACATCGTTTTGCCTTTTGTTGAGAAAGAAGCTACTTCAGCTTGGGCACAATACTCTGTGCGAGTACAAAATCGTGATGAAGTACAAGCAAAACTCAAAGAACAAGGTATTCCTACAGCAGTTCATTATCCTATGCCTTTGCATTTGCAAGAGTGTTTTGCATATTTAGGATATAAAGAAGGTGATTTTCCTATTGCTGAACAAGTTTCCAATGAGATTATGAGCTTCCTATGAATCCTTATCTAGATGAGAATGAGATAGCGTATATTTGTGAAGGTTTATGATAAATAAATTCAAACTTAAATCAGAATTTTCTCGTAATGTGCTGACTTTGATGACAGGCACTACTATTGCACAAGCTATTCCTATAGCTATAAGTCCTATACTTACTAGGATATATACTCCTGAAGACTTTGGAGTGTTTGCACTTTATATCTAAGTATATTGTCAATTATATCTGTATTTGCTACAGGAAGGTATGAGATAGCCATAGTATTGCCTGCAAAAGATGAAGATGCCATAAATATAGTATCACTCTCTATTTTAATTACAATACTACTAACTATTATAACAACAATTATAATATTGCTTTTTAAAGAAAATATATTAAAAATGCTTAATGCAGATGAGTTATTAAACTTATTATATTTGCTACCGTTATCACTACTTTTATCAGGCTTATATCAAACGTTTAATTACTGGTCAAATAGAAAAAAGTATTTTAAGAATATGGCAAAGAGTCGTATCTCTCAAGCTTTTGGAGCTGGGATAGGACAGTTAGGGCTTGGATATAATAGTTTATACGGGGGAATGATATATGGTAGCATTCTTGGACGTGTATTATCTGTTTATCTATTAATTAAAGTTTTTTTGATTAATGATAGATTGTTGATTAAAGCAGTAGATAAAGCTGTTATGTTTAAACAAATTAAAAAATATAAGGATTTTCCTTTATATAATTCTTTACATGCTTTTAGTGATGTTGCAAAAACTAGTTTGTTGACAATAATTATATCATCATTTTTTGGTAGCGCTGTTTTGGGCTTTTATGCCTTAGCTTTGAGAGTACTGCAAGCTCCATTAGGAATAATTGGGTCTTCTTTTGGACAAATATTGTATCAAAGATTAAATACTGTCAAAGAAAACAATGAATCAATTTATGAAGTTTCTAAATCAATTTTATTAAAGTTGATTATAATATCTTTACCAGTTTTTACTTTGTTATATATTTTTGCCCCAGAAATATTTGGATTCATCTTTGGTCAAGAATGGAGAGTGGCAGGAGAATATACTAAGATACTACTACCATACTTATTTATAAATTTTTTAGATCCACGAGTATCACAAATTCCTATCATACTTGGAAAACAAAAAATATTCTTCTTAATAAATTTATTTGCTAATATAAGTATAATTTTATTAGTATATAGTATAAATGAAGTGGAGAACGATATACATTCTTTTTTGCATGTACTATCTACATTTTTTACAATTTTTTATTTTGGATTATTATTATGGATTTTAAAAATAGCAAAAAAAATTAATTGAAAATAGGTAAATATGAAAAACATAATCATAGGAAAGAGTAGTAATCTGTCCAAAAAATTGTATCAAAAATTAGAAAATGTAGAGCTTTTTTCCGCTAGAGAATTATTAACAAATATTAATTTATTAGATAAATTTAAAGATAAAGAGATAAATGTTATTTTTAACAATTTTCAGGTTTCAACTAAACTAAATGACCTATCAAGTCCTAAAAGTTACATTAATTTAGCAATAACTTCCACCGCGTATATTTTAGAAAAATTAATAGAAAAGTCATTTAACATAAATAAAATTATCTATACAAGTAGCAGTTCCGTCTATGGATCTCATGTTATGTGTAAGGAAGATGACGCGTTACACCCTTCTAGCTTACACGCATCATTAAAAATTTCAAATGAAGAGATGATTAAACTATTTTGTAAAGATAATAAGATTGATTATACTATTACTCGTGTATTCAATATGTATGGTGGAGACGATCATTTTTCTGTTATTTCTAAAATAATAAAAGCACATAATAATAATGATGAGTTTACTACAATAAATATGGGTGAATCAGTTCGTGATTATATACATATTGATGATGTTGTGGAGATATATTTAGAATTGCTAGATAAGAAAAATTTATCTGTTATTAATATCGGTAGAGGATTTGGCTATTCTATTAAAGAAATATTATGTTTTCTTGAACAAAAAGGATTTAAAATTAAACAAAAAAATATTTTTGTCAATGAATTGAGTAAATCAGTTTCTAATAATACGAAATTACTATCTATTATAGACTATGAACATTTTCATGATTTAAAAGACTACCTTATATCTAGGATAAAAGTATTATGAAAATAATAATTATAGGATTACCGTATTTTGGCAATAAACTTGCTAAAAGACTAAAAGAATATGATTCTAAAAATAAGTATATGTATTTAAATACTAACTCATCACGCTTAGATAAACTTGTCTATTTGTTTCAAATAATATTTGCAAAAAAACTTTATGTAATTAGTGGTGATATATGTTGTAGTAATACTATTAATATAGCTCTGTTTTTAAGAAAAAAAGTTTTAATACATTGGGTCGGTTCAGATGTTCTCAAGGCTAAAAAAAAAATAGGAACTCCAGACTATATAAATAATGAAATGATTAGTCATGTGGCTATAGCTCCATGGCTAATAGAAGAACTGAATAAAGACATAGGACTTAAAGCCAAATTAGCACCAATGATGACATATGATAAAAAAATAGATATTGAAAGAATTAAACTGCCAGAGAGTTTTTCTATTTTTTCATATATAGGAAAAAATAAAGAAATATTTTATGGCATAGATACGATTATTAAATTAGCAAAAGATTTTCCAAATATAAAATTTAGAATTGCAGGTATTGATGCCTATAATGAAGTAGATTTAAAAAATGTAAAATTTTTAGGTTGGATTAACGATATAGAAGAAGAATATTTAAATAACATTGCTTATTTAAGAGCTCCAGAGCATGATGTGGTATGCCATTTACCGTCTTAGAGGCATTAAGTTATGGAAGGATAGTATTTTATAATCATGATGTTCCATATGTTAATTACTTTAAAAGTTATAATGAATTAAAAATACAGTTAAGTAAAAAAATAGAAGAATTTTATAATGAAAAAATAAAGATAAATTACGATGCTATAAAGTTTATTGAGACAGAGTTTAATGAGGAAAAAGTGTTAAATAATTTGATAAAAGAACTTGAATTTATTTAGAACTTATCGAAAGTTGTTGGGTAAGTTAAATGAAGATTATAGATTTAATAAATGTTAGAAATACAATAAAGGGTAATATTTTTGAATAATATTGAAAAGACAATTGTACTTGGGCTAGAACATTTTATAGATAAAATTGGGTATCAATCGGATGAATATAAACGACGTGGGATTCCTGTTAAATATCTTGTTAGTGATGCTGTAGGATTCTCCAGTATAAAAATCAAACAATATAATGCGGATGTTAAAATAGTTTCCAAAAGTCTACCACTTCGAGTACTAAAAACCTTAACTACTTTTATGGAGTATAAGCCAAGATATTGTGAAATCTATGACACAGGTAGGTTAACACTTGTTTATACGCTGATTGCTCTTATGTTTAGAACTAAACTTGTCATTATATTACGTGGACAGGAGTTTAATCGTTATGGAGTTCGTGCTTTTGGGTTGAGACTCGCTCTTAAACTTTGTCATCATATTATTTCAAAAGAATCAAACCTAACTAGAGACCTTTTAGCCATTTCAATTAACAGTGAAAAAATAACAGAAATATCTAATTGTGTACCTTTTCCACGATTAATAACAATTAATAATGATAGAGATATAGATATCCTTTTTTTGAATTCTGTAAGACAAGAAAGGCATGTTGCTATGCTCGTAATTGCTATTAAGCAACTATCTAAGAATATGCCAAATATAAAAGTAGTTATAACTGGGTTTTCTTCGTTAGATGATAATCATCACAATGTCGATGTCCCTTATGAAAAAAAGATACTAGAAATGATACAAGATCTTAATCTTAATAATACTATAGAGACTTATGGTTTCGTACAAGAACCTTCACAATTTTATATGCGAGCTAAGATATTTGTATTGCCAGCTGATGTGATCTTTCTTAATTACAGCTTACTTGAAGCAATGTCATATGCTGTAGCACCTGTTGTCTGTAATGGAGAAGGGGCGTCTAAAATCATCAATCAGACAAATGGAAAAATTGTTAATTTTTCCTCCCTCGAGTTGGCAGAAACCTTTAAAGAGATTCTTTCTGACCGATTGTATGTATCTCAGGGTAAAGTTGCGCGTGATACAATAAAGAAGTATCATTCAATGCACAGCTGGGGAGAAAAAATGCTATCTGTTAGAAAACATCTGACAAGAAAATAATATGTCTAAACAACTATTTATTTTAATTTCAACACTCAATGATAGAATCCTTAATATTGAAAATATTTTGCAGAAGAATAGTAAAACTATTAGGTACGTTGTAAGTCATCAAGTTACTGAAGTATTGAATGATGAAGTTAATCAGTTTATTGAGTTATTGAGAAATAGAGAAGATGTTTATTATAGCGAATTAAAGGGTATGGGTGTTGCAAAAAATAGAAATAACACTTTACACTTTATAGAACCAGGATCAATTTCTTTAATTTTGGATGATGATGTCCAATTGTGTAATAATATTTTTCGCACTGTTATGAAATCATTTGATGATAATCCTACTGCAGAGTTTATTTCATTTAAAATTTTGGATATGAATGGTAATGATTATAAGCCTTATCTAAAAGAAAAACAATGGCATACTTTACGAACATTAACTGGAGTTGGAACAACAGAAATGGCATTTAAAAGTGATCTGATCTTGAAAAACAATATCTTATTTGATGAACGTTTTGGTCCAGGTTCGGAGGTTTATCCTACAGGAGAAGATTTTATTTTCGCAATGGATATATACAAATTAAAAGCTAACATGCTTTTTATCCCTATACCAATAGTAAAGCATCCAGACGGAAGTACAGGTAGACAATTAGATAATGCAATAATTTTTGGTCGAGGTGCAGTTTTTGCTCGTGTATTTGGTTTTCTGTCTTTTGTGTTAGATATTTATTTTTCATATAAAAAAAGAAAATCATATCAATTTAAATATTCTTTTTATCACTATGTGAAATTAATGCTTTTGGGTAGCTATGATTATTTGTTTTATCAGATGGTTTCTTGTTCTGTTAATAAAAAGACATATCAAGATAAAGATGAGGCAAAGTATTGAAAATATCCATTATCATTCCTACCTTAAACGAAGAAAATTATATTGCTGAGTGTCTAGATTCAATTTTAGATTCAGATTTTGAACATTTGCAGGTGGAAATTTTTGTTATAGATGCTATGAGTGATGATAAGACAAGGGACATTATACAAAAGTTTCAAAAGAAGTATCCTTTTATTAGACTCTTTGACAATCCTAAAAAAATAGTGCCTGTCGCAATGAATATTGGGATTGCTAATGCAAAAGGTGATTATATTGTGCGAATTGATGCCCATGCGAAATATCCTAAAAATTATATCTCTTTATTATTGGAATGGAGTATAAAGCTAGATGCAGATAACGTTGGTGCTGTTTGTGAAACAGGCCTGAAAAGCAATACTTATATTGCTAAAGCTATACAGTTTGTTATGTCAGATAAATTTGGAGTCGGTAATTCATTATTTCGTTTGGGTGTAACCGAACCTTTAGAGGTAGATACAGTTCCATTTGGCTTTTACAAAAAAGAAGTATTTGATAATATTGGTATGTATGATACAAGGTTAACAAGAGTTCAAGATCTGGAGTTTAACAAAAGGTTGAAAAAAAATAATGGAAAAATATTTTTAGTACCTGATGTGAAATGCATATATTATCCAAGGGAAGATTTAAAATCATTTTTCAAAAATAGATTTCAGACAGGTAGATGGGTTATCCTTGCTGCATACTTCACAAATAGTATAAAAAATATTTCTATTAGACACCTTGTACCACTATTATTTAGTTTAACAATTATATTAGGTTTAGTATTAGGAATTTTTAATCAAGTTTTTTGGTATATTTTGATGGTTATAGTATTTTTTTATGTTACAATCTTACTTGCTAGAGGTTATACAATCAAAAAAGATTTTTTAGTGAGTATCTATATAGTATTAGGTTACTTTATTTTACACTTTTCTTATGGGTTAGGTTCAATTAAAGGTATTTTAGAAGTGATTTTAAAAAAATTAAGAGGTAAAAAGAAATGAATTCTTTTAGAGGAAGTAAAGAAGAACTGTCAATAAAATGTTTATTAGGTTTAATGTTGTTGGCCTATATTTTTAGTTTTTCGATTCGATTAATATGGGTATATCAGTTTCAAGATAATCCAAGTTTTATGTGGAATGGTCAATTTATGATCAATACCAATGATGGATATTTTTTTGCTTCAGGAGTACAACAAATCTTGGAAGGAATGCATACTGATAATCCTAGAATACCAAATATGTGGGACTATGGTGCTGTGGCAATTACAGCACTTTTGACAAAGATCACCCCATTTTCTTTAGAAACAGTGATACTTTATATGCCAGCAGTCATATCAAGTTTAGTTGTTATACCAATCATATTGATAGCAAGACTTTATAGTCAATCTTTATGGGGATTCTTTGCTGCTTTACTTGGGTCCATTGCCTGGAGTTATTATAATCGAACGATGATCGGATATTATGATACCGATATGTTCTCTGCTATGGCACCTATGTTCATTCTTTATTTCTTGATGAAAAGTACCATTGACTTTAATTTACGGTCTGCACTTATATGCAGCGATCGCAATTGCTGTTTATCCATTTTTGTATGATCAAGGTAAAGCGATAGTTTATGCCATGGGAATTATCTATGCAGTATATATGATCTTTTATCATAGAGAAGACAAAACGACCTATCTTTCTTTGATACTGGTATTTGTTGCACTTCTTCCATTGCCTTTGGCAGCACCTATTGATCTATATCGCAAAGATATTTTTGTTAATGATTTTGTATATTGTTTTACAAAAAATATCGATAGAGCAAAAAAAATTGATGGTTATCTCAGGAATTTTATTTTTATTGTTTATGTTTTTTGGAAATGTATTTGGACTTGATACTTTCTAAAGTTACAGGATATATGTCAACAGGAACGGTGAGTGAAGGGCTACGTTTTTATGGGGTGAAGCAGACAGTTAGAGAAGCAGGACAAATACCTTTCTCAATGTTCGCAAATCGGATTTCTGGTTCACAAGCTGGGTGTTATTGCTTGCTTTGATTGGTTATGTTGTTTTGGTGATTCGACATAGAGCATTTATTTTAGCTTTACCTCTTATTGGTATTGGGGTTTTTGCTTTATGGGGCGGTTTGAGATTTACAGTGTATGCCGTACCTGTAGCAGCAATGTCAGCTATTTATCTCTTCTTTGTGCTTGGTGATTTGTTTCAGAATAAAAAGTTAAAATATACTTTTATAACAGTTGCAACAGCTGCAATGCTTTATCCAAATATCACACATATTATTGGATATAAAGTACCCACAGTTTTAAATAAGGCAGAAGTACAAGATCTTGTAAAACTCGATAATATATCTGATCCTAAAGATTATACATTGAGCTGGTGGGATTATGGATATCCTATCTGGTATTATTCTGAATACCACTACATTGATTGATGGAGGAAAACATAATAATGATAATTTTATTATTTCTAAAATTATGCAAACGTCTTCACACAGAATTGGCTGCAAATTTAAGTCGTTTAGCAGTAGAAACTTATGTAGATTCAAATTATAAAGTTGTAGCAGATACTATTGTTTAAAAATAAACAAAAAGATCAGACTTGACCCTAATCTTCTTTTTTCTGAACTAGAAGATTCACATATAGTCTTCCTGAAAAAACAAGAGATATTTATCTCTATCTTCCTTATAGGATGATGAGAATATTTCCTACAGTAGCTGTATTTGGTAATTTGGATCTAACAACAGGACAGGCAGAAAGAAAGATAGCTATTTTATCCTACTCAGGCAGTGAGTAATAAAGAGGGATACTTGCATTTAGAAATGGAATTATGTTTGATACAAAAAAGGGTGAAATTAGTTTAGGACAACAGAAAAAAAACAGTAAAGTATTTTATTAGTGACACAAAATACAAAGAAGGGTAAGTGCAAATTGCAATCACAGCTTTATCATGCGGATGGGGAATTTGCAGTTGTATTATATGGAAAGTTATGGACAATTTATTGTAATGGATATAGAAACATTTAACTCTACTTATGTACAGATGTTTATGCTTGAAAAGTATGATCAAGATCTTTTTGAGTTAGTGGTTTCATCTCCGTATAGTAAAATTTATAAACTTAAGATATAGATGATTTATATTGGATTGTTTCTTCTCTCTGTGGTATTGACATATGCTATAAAACTCTATGCAACGAAGAAAGCTGTTTTAGATATCCCTAATGAAAGAAGCTCTCATTCAAGACCTACACCAAAAGGAGGTGGTCTAGCTATTATAATGGTTTTTTATATAGGACTTTTTTATTTTAGAGAAAGTATCGATAGTAAACTTTTTTATGCATTATTGTGTGCCATTCCTATTGCACTTATAAGTCTTATGGATGATATCTTTACACTTTCCTCTAAAATTCGATTTTTCATACAAAGTGCTTCAGCTGGTATGGCACTCTATTTTTTAGGTGGAGTTTCATCGATTGATTTTATACTCTTTGAACTTCATGGGTGGTGGCTTAATATTTTAGCTTTTTTGGCCATGGTTTGGCTCACTAATCTTTATAACTTTTTAGATGGTATTGATGGATATGCAGGGAGCGAAGCAGTGATAGCGGGATTAGGATTATTTGTTTTTTTTCATAATCCTTTAGGATTGGTTATTGTTGCAGCAAGTTTAGGATTTCTGCTTTTTAATTGGCATCAAGGCATCTATTTTTATGGGAGATGTAGGAAGTGCAACTTTAGGGTTTATTTTTGCAGTATTTGTATTTTATGATACAAGTCATGGGAATATATATATTTGGTTGATTTTACTTTCTTTGTTTTGGTTTGATGCGACATTACATTGATTAGAAGATATATGAATGGCGAACCTATTACACATGCGCATAGGAAACATGCCTACCAAAGATTAGTTCAAAGTGGATGGAGTCATGATAGAGTAGTATGGTTCGCTCTTGTTTTCAATCTTATATTTTTTGGTTACTATATTTTGTAGAAAATGTATTGGTTGTGTTTGCCCTTAATCGATGTCGCCTATTGTCATGGTAAAGTTTAGT
>CAWAVD010000020.1:0-35093 GCA_963785375.1 Sulfurovaceae bacterium | reverse complement strand
ACCTTTGCTTCTTCGTACGCTTGAAAATTTAAAGACCCAATTGGGTTGTTTTTCTTTTAATCTTGTGATGTCTACGCCACCGCTACAGCAAGGTACTGTTGATCATGGATTGCTTACCTGTATAGATGAGGCTTGTCGATTTGCGATTCGCATTATGCCTCGTATCTATAAGTTTGGCGGTTTTGAAGTAAGTACAGGAGTGATCATTAATCCTGTTTTACCGGAAGTAGCTGCCAAATTATTGCGGGAGAGTACGGATGTCTAAACAACGGTTACTTTTTTCTGCCAGTGAAGTCTATCCTTTTGCTAAAAGTGGAGGACTGGCTGATGTAGCCTATAGTTTGCCGCGTGCACTGAGTACAGAGTATGAGGTGCATGTCATTATGCCTCTGTATAAGTTCGTAGACCGTGAACGATTTAATATTGTATCATTGGATGAACATTTTGATGTAATGATGGGAGGCGTTGTCTACCCTGTCGAACTCTTTCGGTTGCCAATATGAAGGGTTGGAGTATCGTTTTGTCTATTCACCTTTGCTTTGTGACAGAGATTTTCTTTATGGACCGCCTGATAGTGGATATGAAGATAATGCTACCAGATACGGCATCTTCAATTATGCAATGGTAGCACTCCTAAAGCAAGAAGCATATGCTGTTGTACATCTTAATGATTGGCAAAGTGCCCTGGTGCCTCTGTTGATAAAAGAAGATAAAACCATTCAGACAAAGACAGTGTTTACAATTCATAATCTTGCTTATCAGGGGGTATTTGAACCTTCTGTACTTAAAACGCTTGGAATAGATGAAGCAGAACACTCACTATGGAGAGTATGGAATTTTACGGACAGGTCAATTTTATGAAAGCGGGTATCGCGTATGCAGATATGATCACAACAGTCAGCCCCTCCTATGCCAAAGAGATATTAACCTCAGAGTTTGGATGTGGCCTAGAAGGTTTTTTACATTATCATCGTAATAAACTTACCGGTATTGTCAATGGCATTGATATCGAACATTTTTCTCCTTCACAAGATGAAGCACTTATCGCTACTTATGTGGATTTGCGAGGTAAAGCGGTCAACAAAAGAGCTTATCTAAAGGAGATAGCGTTAAAAGATGCTAAAAAACCGCTTTTTATCTTTGTAGGACGATTTGCCTCACAAAAGGGATTGGATCTATTGATAGAAGCTTTGCCAAAATTGTTACATTGGAGTGCAGTATCGCTATTTTGGGTGAAGGAGAAGGGAAGTATCATGATGCGTTAAAAGCCATTGCCTGTAAGCACCATAATAACACTCCACATTTGGTTCGATGAGGATTTGTCGCACAGAATGTATGCGGCAGCTGACTTCTTCCTTATGCCATCGCTTTTTGAGCCATGCGGACTCGCACAGATGATCGCCATGCATTATGGATCGTTACCTATAGTCCATCAGGTTGGTGGTTTGGCCGACACGGTACATCATTATAAAGATTTTGATGCCAAGAGTACCAAAGGGTATGGTATTGTATTTTCTGAACCAAAGGATGTTCTATTTATAAAGGCCATTGGTGAGGCTATCGAACTTTATGTGCATAAAAGATACTACAACAAGATAGCAAAACATAATATGCGTTGTGATTTTTCCTGGAAAGAGAGTGCCAAATCGTATCTAGAGATATATGAAAAGATCATAGCAACGAGAAGTGATGGATAAATTAAAATTATTGATAGCAGCATCTGAAGTCGTTCCGTTTGCAAAGAGCGGAGGTCTGGCTGATGTTTCAGGTGCTTTACCTAAAGCATTGAGAGATTTAGGACACGATGTACGTGTGGTGATGCCGAGATACTATATTGTCGATAAGCAAAAATATGGCCTAAAACCTTTGGAAGGTACATTAGGTGTACCTATGGGTATTATGGCTGAAGCATGGGCCGGGGTCTATGAGGGAGTTTTTCCAGGTAGTGATGTACCTGTCTATTTTATAGATCATGAAGGTTTTTTTGGACGAAAGGTCTTTATGATGAAGAAGGTGAAGGATATGGGGATAATGACAACCGCTTTATCTTTTTCTCCATACCCGTGATGCAATTGGCGAAGATGCTGCATTTTAAACCTGATGTGATTCATGTGAATGACTGGCATACAGCAGCGATTCCTGTTTTATTAAATACGACCTATGCGAATGATCCTGATTTTAAACATACCGGGACACTTCTTAGTATTCATAATTTACAGCATCAAGGTAAGTTCTATAAGGGTGCCATGGATGTACTTGGTGTGGGTTGGGAACATTTCAATGCAGATGAACTCGAAGAGTATGATGGTGTCAATTTTCTTAAAGGCGGTATTGTCCATGCTGATGCGATCAATGCGGTCAGTAAAAAATATGCGCAGGAAATATGTACACCGGAGTTTGGTTGGGGGCTTGATGGTTTGATTAAAGATAAGGACTATAAACTCTATGGTATTTTAAACGGTGTGGATTATGAGGAGTGGACTCCGCAGTGGATTCAATTATTACTCATTTCGACAGTGATGCTCTGGAAGATAAGGCCTTTGTAAAGCCGCTTTGCAAAAGAAGTTGGATCTTCCCGTACGCAGTGATCTGCCTTTGATAGGATTGGTAGGACGTTTGGCTGAACAAAAAGGCATTGGACTTTTGCAGAATCAATCGGCATTTAATGCAGATGGATATTCAGATCGTTCTACTCGGTGCAGGAGAGAAATGGGCAGAGCACTTTTTTTCGATATAGCTGCAAAGTATCCTGAAAAATTTGCCTGTTATATTGGCTATCGAAATGATCTTGCCCATCAAATAGAAGCGGGAAGCGATATGTTTTTGATGCCATCGCTTTTTGAACCATGCGGACTGAATCAGATCTACAGTTTACGATATGGAACTGTTCCTATTGTTCGTGCGACTGGTGGATTGGATGATACGATAGAAAACTATGACAGTACAAGTAAGAGTGGAACAGGTTTTAAATTTTATGATGCTACACCTGAAGCGCTAATCGGTACTGTAAAATGGGCAGTTGATACCTGGTATAATGACAGATCAGGATTTGATAAACTACGTCAAAATGGAATGCTAAAGCGTTTTGACTGGGGTGAAGCTGCCAAAGGTTACGAAGACCTTTACCGTCATATTATAGCTGGTCGACTACAGCACGAACAACAGGAGTTACGATGACACATGCGATTCACTATAACGTTTCAACTTTGAGTGAAATGGACATTTATCTTTTTAAACAAGGTAGCCATGCAAAACTTTATGAGAAATTTGGTTCTCATATGATGGAGTATAAAGAAAGGAGGAGTCCATTTTGCTGTCTGGGCTCCAAATGCACAAACTGTAAGTGTATGTGGTGATTTTAATGAGTATGATATTGATGCACATCCGCTTAAATTAAGGGAAGATGATTCGGGTATTTGGGAAGGTTTTATTGAAAATGTGAACAGGGTTTGACATATAAATATCATATTGTTTCAAAATTTCATGATATTGTACATGATAAAAGTGATCCTTTTGCATTTTATAGTGAGAAACCCTCCAAATCAGCTTCGCGTGTTTGGAAACTTGATGGGTATCAATGGGAAGATGAAGCATGGATGAAGAAGCGTTATAAATTCAATGCCCATGATGCGCCCATTTCTGTGTATGAGATGCATCTTGGTTCTTGGAGAGAAAAGTTGAAGAGGATAACAGATATTTAAGTTACAGGGAACTTGCTGTTGAACTGCTGGTTATCTAAAAGAGATGAACTATACCCATGTGGAGTTTATGCCGTTGACGGAGTACCCATATTTTGGTTCATGGGGTTATCAGGTGGTCGGCTATTTCTCTGCAACAGCCCGTTTTGGAGAGCCTGAAGATTTGATGTATCTGATCGATATATTCATCAAAACGGTATTGGTGTGATCATGGACTGGGTACCTTCACATTTTGCTGTAGATATGCATGGACTTGTTAATTTTGATGGGACTGCACTGTATGAACATGAAGATCCGCAGAGAGGTTTTCATCCGGAGTGGGGAAGTTTTATTTTTGATTATGGTCGAAATGAGGTCAAATCATTTCTCATCTCTTCGGCTATGTTCTGGCTGGATAAATATCATATTGATGGTATTCGTGTGGATGCCGTGGCGTCTATGTTATATTTGAACTATGCACGGGAAGAGGGTGAATGGACCCCTAACATCAATGGCGGTAATGAAAATCTCGAAGCCGTAGCTTTTTTACGTAAGCTCAACGAGAGTGTCTATAACGAGTTTCCTGATATTATGATGATTGCTGAAGAGTCCACGTCCTGGCCGATGGTGACACGCCCAACAAGTATCGGTGGTCTTGGTTTTGGTTTTAAATGGAATATGGGATGGATGCATGATACACTCAAATATATGGGCTATGATCCAATCCACCGGCAGTATCATCACAACCAGCTTACCTTTAGTCTCTGGTATGCTTTTGATGAACATTTTATGTTGCCACTGAGCCATGATGAAGTAGTACATATGAAAGGCTCACTCATCAATAAAATGCCTGGTGATACAAATCAGAAGTTTGCCAACCTTCGTGTTATGTACGCCTATATGATGGCACATCCAGGTAAAAAACTGCTTTTTATGGGAGGTGACATTGCCCAATATGCAGAATGGAATTTTGAGAAAAGTATTGACTGGCATTTACTGGAAAATCCTTTGCATGCTAAACTTCAACGAATGGTACGTGATCTAAATTTAATTTACCGGCAAGAAAGGGCGTTACATCAATATGATGAAAAACATGTTGGATTTGAGTGGATAGACGATGCTGATCATCAACATAACTGTATCAGCTTTATGCGTAAAAGTGATGCGATGATGAGACGGTGTATGTTTTGTGTAACTTTGCTGATGAGACATGGGAATCTTACACCGTAGGTGTACCGTATGAGGGTGAATAATGTTGAGATTTTTAATTCTCAATCTACGTATTATGAAGGATGGAATATCGGTAATTCAGGACCTGTTAAAGCCAAAAAAGAACCCATGCATGGACGTGAGTATTCCCTCTCATTAACACTACCGCCGCTAGGTGTTATTTATTTGAAGAGAGTGGTTAAAAAAGTTTGCTAACCATGGCTTGGGCTTCATCCTGTATCTGTTTCAAGTGCACTTCATCGATGAAGCTTTCTGCATAGACTTGTAGATTGGTTCAGTCCCTGAAGGTCGAAGAGCAAACCATCCGTTCTTTGACACGACCTTGAGACCACCGATAGCAGCACCGTTCCCCGGCGCATTGGTTAAAATAGCTTCGATAGGCTCATGAGCAAGAACTTCTTCTTTTACATCTTCTGGTGACAATTTTTTGAGTATTGTACGCTGCTTCGCATCTGCAGGTGCATCGATACGGGCATAGACCGGCGAACCAAATTTCTCTGTCAGTTCTTGGTAATGTTCACCTGGATCACGTCCTGTCGTTGCAAGGATCTCAGCAGAAAGAAGTGTCAGGATCATACCGTCTTTCTCTGTACTCCAGGCGGAACCATTCTTACGAAAAAAACTAGCCCCGGCACTCTCTTCTCCACCAAAAAATATCTTACCTTCCATCAGACCATCGACAAACCATTTGAAACCAACAGGGACTTCAATTACGTTTTTTTCAAGTGAAGAGGCAACACGGTCGATCATTGAACTGCTGACCAGGGTTTTGCCTATCCCTAGATCACGCTTCCACTGAGGTCGGTTTTGTGCGAGATAGTTGATGGCAACACTGAGATAGTGGTTCGGGTTCATTAAGCCTACACTTTTTGTGACAATACCGTGACGGTCAAAGTCGGTGTCATTTCCAAAAGCGATGTCATACTTCTCTTTTATAGCAACAAGTCCTGCCATGGCATAAGGAGACGAGCAGTCCATACGAATCTTGCCATCTTTGTCACAGTGCATAAACGAGAAGGTCGAATCCAGTGTATCGTTGAAAATCTCCATATTGAGTCCATAATGCTCTTTGATGGCAGCGTACACGCCATGCCTGAACGACCCATAGCATCAGCACCGATAAGAATACCGGACTTAGCAATCGCCTCCATATCGATCACATTTTCAAGATCATCGACATACGGGGATACATAATCGGTATTCAACGACATGATCAGAATTTAACGCATCATCCAGAGTAAGTTTTTTAACATCAATGAGTTCCTGTTCCATAAGGGTATTGGCACGAGCTTCTATCCAGTCAGTGACATCGGTATCGGCCGGGCCCCCATGCGGCGGATTGGTATTTGAACCCTCCGTCAGTGGGCGGGTTATGTGACGGCGTGATAACAATGCCGTCACAAAGTGCATTGGTATCTGCATTGTGTGTCAAGATTGCATGGGATATGACCGGTGTGGGTGTATAGCCAAGATCTTTGGCTATGCATACGGTGACTTCATTGGCTGCTAGTACTTGTAAAGCAGACAATTGTGCAGGATAAGAGAGGGCATGTGTATCCATCCCCATAAATAGTGTACCGGTAATACCGGATTCTTTCGGTAATCACATACAGCCTGCGTTACAGCAAGTATATGCATCTCATTGAAACTTTTAAGCAGTGAAGAACCACGGTGTCCCGAAGTTCCGAAGCTGATACGATGGGCACTGTTTCGGTATCTGGTATCTTAGTATAGTAATCACTGATGAGTTCAGGAATATTGGCAAGGATTGATTTGGGTGCTAATTTTCCGGCATAGGGATGAAGACTCATTATTTACCTTTTTCTATTTTGATATGTGACAGTATATCATCTCTGTAATGTGATTCTTCATATGCTACTGCTTAAAATTGAAACAATAGTACCATTCTTTTTATTCGAATTAGATTATAATATATCAATACAATAATGCAGTAAAAGATACCTAGGCAGTATTGTAATCAGTGTTATTATAAAAGGTAAATATATGAATCAAGATACACTCCATGAGACGCTTGATAGACATTTTTCAGTTGTTGAGAAGATCATTCTGTCACGTCAGGACCCCATCACGGGATTATTGCCTGCAAGTACAGCGGTGAATGCACATGGAGATTATACTGATGCTTGGGTAAGAGATAATGTGTACAGTATTCTGAGTGTTTGGGGACTTGCACTTTCTTATCGTAAATATGATCCTGATCATCATCGCAGCTTTCTTTTGAGTCAGAGTGTGGTGAAACTGATGAGAGGTTTACTTATAGCGATGATGCGCCAATCAGACCGTGTTGAAGCATTTAAGAATACACTCAATCCTATTGATGCACTTCATGCAAAGTATGGAACAAGCACAGGTTTGGCAGTTGTGGGTGATGATGAATGGGGACATCTGCAATTGGATGCAACCTCTCTTTATTTATTGATGATCGCACAAATGACCGCTTCGGGTTTACGTATTATCTATACCATGGATGAAGTCAATTTTGTTCAGAATCTTGTACACTATATCAGTCGTACCTATTGTACGCCGGACTTTGGTATTTGGGAACGTGGAAACAAGATCAATCATGGTACTACAGAGATAAATGGGAGTTCTGTAGGTATGGCCAAAGCAGCACTTGAAGCCATGGATGGCTTCAATCTCTTTGGTGATATTTTAAGTCATGAATCTGTGATCCACGTGGTTCCAAGTGATGTGGCACGTTCTCGTGCTACACTACAGGGACTTTTGCCTAGGGAATCCAATTCAAAAGAGACAGATGCAGCACTTTTGAGTATCATAGGATATCCGGCGTATGCTGTAGAAGATGAAGACCTGCTCAAACGTACCCGTGACAAGATCATTAAAAAACTTGCCGGAAATTATGGATGTAAACGTTTTTTGCTTGATGGGCATCAGAGCAGTATAGAAGATGCCAGTCGTTTACATTATGAACCTTCAGAGTTACGTGAATTTGAACATATTGAATCTGAATGGCCACTTTTCTATTCCTATTTGCTACTTGATGCATTGATGCGTGAGGACAGTGAAGATGCTGCATACTGGAAAAAGAAACTGCAGGCCCTTTTTGTGGAACAGAATGGAGAGAAGCTTTTGCCTGAACTCTATATAGTTCCAGAAGAATCTATCTCTGCAGAGAAAAAAGATCCCGGAAGTCAGATGCGTATACCTAACGAAAATGTACCATTGGTCTGGGCACAAAGCCTTTATATGCTTTCAGACATGATGTTTGATGGTGTATTATCTCCTGCTGATATTGATCCTTTAGATCGGCGTGGATCTGTAGGCAAAAGATACGATGTACGACCTCTAGTACCAGTTTTGGCGGAGAATGAAGCTGTGAAGGAACAATTGCGTGAACTTGGATTCATCAGTGTGACAGCAGAAGAAGTGAAACCTGTAAAGATCATGCATGCCTCTTCGCTTTCTAAATTACATACATTACTTGGTAAGAACAGGAAACTGTCATTAACAGGTCGTCCCTATTTGGTCGCACGTACGATAACTACATCACGTTTGTATTTACTCGCAGGAGAAAAGATCATCTTCCTTCCCTATTATTTTAATCCTCAAGGATTCTATTTCTCTTATGACAATCAATTACTGACTGAACACTTTCGTGCCTCTTTAAAGTTTCTTTCAAGAAAGTGGAATAAAAAGGACCAGCCTATAATCCCCTTTCTTGTCAGAGAAGCGATGCTTTGTGATCAAGAGAAGGATAAAGTGATCGAGTTATTGTGTGAGATACAAAATGGTGAATCTGATTCTGTAAATATTCAGAACGGAACATTTGAAGCATTATTTTGCAGAGCAGATGTAGAGCGAATTGATGACTTGCACGGGTTTAAATTAGAGGATCATGAAATTGAGATGAATAACCAGGACTCAGATATTTGTTCTCAGGAAAATAAACCTAATTATCCATTGAGTGTTGAAGCAGTTCATGAGCTTGAAGTGAAGAATGATGAAATATTGATCGCTATGCTACAAGTAAATGAAACGCATTTGTTGCAAGCCCATGTACTCGGTTTGTTATGGCATCGCAAGGGACCAGAATTTGAAATCTTGATGAAAGAGGGCAGTTTAACATTGGCACAGATAGTTGAAAAACTGTATGAGTCAGCTACTGTATGTCATGAATGGTCTGTTATACGCCGTCTGGCAGAGTTGACGGGAAAATATGATGACCGTTTGGAAGATGTTCTGCTCGATATTTTGATTCGTCAAAAACGCCTTGCAGTTGGTCGTGCATATAGTGAACAGGCAACCTTTTCAAAACCTCACGAAAGCATAGCCATTGTGGAAACCATAAATGCATTTTGTGGTAACAATACTGCTGAAAGTAGCTTGACACAGGAAATTATTTTACATTTGGGCTACCTGATACGAAGTGAACCTGAACTTTTTACAAATATGTTAACGCTTCGTACATGGTATTTTATCCAATTGTTGGTCGGTCAGATAAGCCGGGAAAGCCATTTGCCTATGGGGGATGCTTATGAGCACTTGCTTTGTTTGTCTCCACATCTTATTTATGACCGTCTTCGGGCTATCTTGAAGTCTTTCACACAGGAAGTCAAAAACCTGCTTCATCTGGAAAATCTACATGCTACCGGAACATCGTCTACTGATGCGATTAAAACAGTCCCGCTTCTTACCGAATTATCCGGAGTAGAGGATTGGAAACAGTGGAGAGAAGAGAGAGGTATGGTAGGGCCTATCTCTGAAACTTTTTATAAAGATATCTGGTATTTGTTGCGACAATGCAGTGCTTTGGTAATCGGCGACAAATATAATATAGAGAATCGTATAGGTACAGAATTTACACTGGATGCAACGGCAGGAGAACGTAGTTTTGCATTGAAGATCGATGCACTTTTACAAAGTATTGCTGCCCCTGATTATCGTCAGTTGAATATTGAAGCTATAGAGAGTTTAGTAAGGCTCTTTCGACAAAATCCTGATCTGTATGTTAAAGATGATCTTATATTGGATGTTCTGATAGGTCATGCAGTACGTGTTGCATGGAAGAACAGTCATACTGGCAATTACGATGAACACAGAGGGCAAGCATGGGAAGCATTTTATGGGCTGTCTCCTAATCAAACAGACCAGGCATTCATTGGCGCATTTATGTATTTACTTGCACCACAAGATGCGGAGAGTGAACTTACAACATAATATGAGAAGGATAGCAGTATGATATTAGCAGGTGATATAGGTGGGACAAAAACCAACCTCGCACTTTTTGAGATAGAAGACAACATGCTTAAAGTTCGTGTACAACAGCAATTTTCTAGCAAAGATTTCTCTAGTCTCTCGGATGTGATAACGGCTTTTAAAGAAGAGACTTTCATGCTAAAAATAGAATCAGCATGCTTTGGCATAGCCGGTCCGATCATAGATGGTCGTTGTCGTACTACCAACTTGCCTTGGGATATAAGTACTGAGGATCTGCAACAAGATCTAGCTATCGATAAAGTACGTTTGATGAATGATCTTGAAGCCACTGCTTATGGTATGTTGTATCTACCAGAAGATGAATTTATGGACCTGAATCCTACTGGACGGCAGTTAAATGGTAATCGTGCTGTTATAGCTGCCGGAACAGGCCTGGGAGAGGCAATGCTGTATTATGATGGTATGCATTACCATCCTATAGGCTCAGAAGGAGGGCACAGCGATTTTGCACCTGTAACAGCACAGCAGGATGAACTATTGAAATGGATGCGTAATCGCTACCCTGGACATGTCAGTTATGAAAGAATACTATCCGGTCCCGGAATTTATACACTGTATGAGTTTTTATATGAGAGCGGTTTTGCACCAGAACCTGTTTCCATGATGCATATGCCAGAGGGAAAGGATCGTAGTGCCATGGTAAGTGAATGTGCTTTAAGTGATCATGATCCTCTCTGTATGGAAGCACTACGTATGTTTGCAGAAATATATGGTGCCGAAGCAGGGAATCTTGCCTTAAAAAGTATGTCACTTGGAGGAGTGTATATTGGTGGAGGTATAGCTCCTAAGATCTTACCGGTCCTTGTAAACAATCATTTTATGAACGGATTTGTACGTAAAGGACGTTTTGAAGAGATGTTGCGCGGTATGCAGGTAAAAATTTCTTTAAATCCTGAGACTGCATTGCTGGGTGCTGCATATTATGCACATAATAGACTGTAAAAATATTCATTCTGTTTGTTATTGACTAAAATATAACCATTTAATTGATTATATAATGTTCTTATTGCGTTATACTCATTAAATATGATTGTCATAAATGTATTTAGTGGGAACACAATAGGAAAAAAATGATGAATGAAATAAAAAGTGTATGTGATATTACTATTTTTGGTGGACATGGCGATCTTGCTTTTAGAAAACTTATGCCAGCACTTTATCATCTTAGTAATGATAGTTATTTGGATGAGAAAAGTCGTATCATTACAGCTACAAGAGATACTATTAGTCTTGAAGAACATTGCAGCCTTGTGAGATCGAAACTTCTGGAATTTTTACCCGATAACGCCTTTGTTGAAGAAAAATTCGCTCGTTTTAAAAAACAACTCCAAGTAGTGATAATAGATTTTGGAGATGATGAGAGTTACAGTGGACTTAAAGAGCTTCTGGATATGTATCCAGATAGGGACAGAGTGAATTATCTTTCGACTGCACCTGATTTTTTTGGTCCTATTTGTAAGTCTTTAAGTCAATGGGAAGTAATCAGCCCGGAAAGTAGAGTGGTACTTGAAAAACCTATCGGTCGTGATCTTCAGTCTTCACGTGTGATCAATGTGGAAGTACTAAAGTATTTTGAAGAATCACAGATCTATCGTATTGATCACTATCTGGGAAAAGACACAGTACAGAATATTATGGCACTTCGTTTTTCAAACAGATTTTTCATGCCGCTTTGGGATGCAAGTAATATTGACCATGTACAGATCACCGTGGCAGAAAGTGTAGGTGTTGAAGGCCGATGGGGATATTATGATGATTATGGGGCAATGCGTGATATGGTTCAAAATCATTTGATGCAATTGCTTTGCCTTGTGGCTATGGAACCACCTTGTTCACTTGATGCAGACAGTGTACGTGATGAAAAAGTAAAAGTATTGCGTTCCCTTCGTATGATGACCCCTGCTGATATTGAACAAAAGACTGTACGCGCACAATATACGCATGGGTCTAGTAATGGTGAACCGGTTCCAGGTTATCTTGAGGGAGAAGGGGTTGAAGAGAGTACAACAGAAACTTTTTCTGCTCTTCGCGTTGATATAGATAACTGGCGCTGGAATGGTGTACCTTTTTATCTTAGAAGTGGAAAGCGTATGAGACAGAGAAACTCAGAAATCGTGATCCATTTTAAAACAATCCCTCATTCTATTTTTGCAAATCAGGGTAAATGTATCTCTGAGAATAAACTCGTTATTTCACTACAGCCAAAAGAGAGTATCCATCTACAGCTTATGAATAAGATCCCCGGGTTAAGTGAACAGATGAGATTACAGAAGGTTGAGCTTGAGCTCAATACTCCATTGAATACGGAACATAAGCCAGATGCCTATGAACGATTGCTTTTAGACGTAATTCGTGCCAATCCAACACTTTTTATGCGTCTTGATGAGGTTGAAGCTGCATGGAAGTGGGCTGATGTGATTTTAGATGGTTGGGCAGAAGATACTGTGCCCATGAAAAGTTACACTGCAGGAACCGATGGTCCAAGCGCCGCTGTACAGCTCATTGCAAGAGATGGAAGGAGTTGGCACGATGAGTAGAACGCTACATACTTTTCAATCACAGGATGCGCTTATAGAGGTACTTAGTAAAACTATTATTGATCAGCTTCAAGAAGCGATTGAATCCAAAGGAAAAGCTTCTTTACTGGTTTCAGGAGGAAATACACCTAAACCACTCTTTAAAAAACTCAGTGAGTCTTCTCTTGCATGGGAGAAGGTTAGTGTCGGCCTATGTGATGAAAGATGGATACCTACTACAGATGAAAATAGTAATGAGCATCTTGTAAACACTTATTTACTTAAAGGTTACGCAAGTAAAGCTACATTTGTTGGTATGTATAATCAAGAATTAGATGTACAAAGTGCAGAAAAATGGTGTACGCAAACAATGAAAGAATTACTTTTGCCTTTTGATGTACTTATTTTAGGAATGGGAAATGATGCGCATACGGCGTCTCTTTTCCCTGATAATGTAAAATTGGAAAAGGCTTTTGATCTTGATAATGAAGACCTATGTATCGCTATTGAACCTACAACTGCACCTTATATGCGTATGAGCTTGACTCGTTCGGCTATTTTGAGTGCCAATCATATTTATCTACATTTTGAAGGTGAAGAAAAACTTGCTGTTTATGGCGATGCAATTACTGGAGATGATATGTATAAAATGCCAATTCGATCAGTTTTAAATGAAGATACTAAAGATATAGAGGTATATTACGCATGAATGAGATCATCCAAAAAGTAACAGCAGATATCATAGAACGTTCAGCCAAGAGTAGAGCTGTATATCTTGACCGCATTGCTAAAGCTAAGGGACATGGTGTAAACCGAAATAAACTCGGCTGCAGTAATCTTGCCCATGCCATGGCACCTATGGATCAGAGTGAAAAAACCTCTCTTGCAGGAATGGAAAGTCCAAATATTGCTATCGTGACAGCTTATAATGATATGCTTTCCGCTCACGAGCCTTATAAACTTTACCCCACGCTCATCAAACGTACGTTGATGGACCTTGGAGCTACAGCACAAGTTGCAGGTGGTGTACCTGCCATGTGTGATGGTGTAACGCAGTCTCAGCCAGGTATGGAATTAAGTCTTTTCAGTCGGGATAATATCGCGATGGGAACTGCCATTGGACTTTCTCATAATGTGTATGACGGTGCACTTTATCTTGGTGTATGTGACAAGATCGTTCCCGGACTTGTGATCGGTGCTTTGGCGTTTGGTCATCTTCCTGGACTATTTGTGCCTGCAGGACCCATGCCCTCAGGCATAAGTAATGCACAAAAAGCAAAGGTACGTCAGGATTTTGCCCAAGGAAAAGTAAGTGAAGACTCTTTGCTGAAGGTTGAATCGGCCTCGTATCATAGCAGCGGTACTTGTACATTTTACGGTACAGCAAATTCAAACCAGATGTTACTCGAAATGATGGGATTGCAACTTCCAAACAGCTCTTTTGTAAATACAAATACACCTCTTAGAGAAGCTTTAACTGGACATGCGGCAAAAACTATTTTGAGTATGACAGATTTATCTGGAACCTACAAACCTATTGCAGAGATCATTAATGAAAAAAGCTTTGTCAATGCGATAGTAGGATTGATGGCAACGGGAGGCTCAACCAATCATACAATTCATATTATTGCTATGGCAAGAGCTGCGGGAATCATACTGAACTGGGATGATTTTGATACTATTTCCAAGGTTACACCTTTGTTGTGTAAGATGTATCCTAATGGTCAGGCCGATGTAAATCATTTTAGAGAAGCAGGTGGTATGAGTGTAGTGATTTCGCAACTTCTTGATGCTGGGCTTGTTCATAATGATGTTGAAACGATTGTAGGCAAAGGTATAGATACGTATATCGTAGAACCGAGTCTTAGCAATGGAAATTTGATCTTTAAAGAAGGAGCAAAAACTTCTAGAGATGAAAATGTGGTCTCAAGTACTGAAAATCCTTTTAGTATAGAAGGCGGACTCAAGCTACTCAAGGGCAATCTAGGACGTAGTGTGATTAAAACTTCTGCATTGAAACCTGATCAGTATATTATTGAATCTGAAGCTATTGTGTTTGAATCTCAAGAATCTTTGCAGAGTGCATTTAAAGAAGGTAAATTGGAAAGAGACTTTATTGCTGTAGTACGCTATCAGGGACCTAAAGCTAACGGTATGCCTGAACTCCATGGACTTATGCCGCCTTTAGGTGTGCTTCAAGACAAAGGATTTAAAGTCGCAATAATCACTGATGGACGTATGTCTGGAGCCTCAGGTAAGGTGCCATCAGCCATTCATTTTTCTCCAGAAGCTCTTGATGGTGGCATGCTCGCAAAGGTCAAAACTGGAGACATTATCCGTTTTGATGCTCAAAAAGGTGAAATATCACTTTTAGTGGAAAAAGAAGTATTAGAATCACGTTCCATAGAAGTACCTGATCTAAGTGCCAATAGACACGGTTTTGGTAGAGAACTTTTTGTATCTGTGCGTCAAAGTATAGGTCTGGCTGAAGAGGGTGCAAGTATATTCGATATCAGTGGAAAGGAGCGGGCATGACAGCAAAAGATGTAATGGAAATATCACCTATCGTCCCTGTTATAGCATTAGAGAGTGTAGAAGATGCCTTAGCACTAGCAGAGGCCTTGTTAGAAGGCGGAATTTCCATTATGGAAATAACACTTCGTACGGAAGCAGGACTTAAAGCTATAGAAGCTATTTCCAAGTCAATCCCACAAATGAATGTTGGTGCGGGAACAGTACTTAATGCAAATGATTTTAAACAGGCAGTTGACCATGGTGCACAGTTTGTTTTTAGCCCGGGTATCAGTGAAGAGTTGATCCAGGTTTCAAAAGAATTGGACATTGTTCTTATTCCTGGCGTAGCCACAGCTTCTGAAGTAATGTTGGCTAAAAACAATGGTTTTGAATATTGTAAACTTTTTCCGGCTACTCTGGCAGGTGGTGTTGAAGCGTTAAATGCTTTTAGTGGTCCTTTTGCTTCGATGCGTTTTTGTCCAACAGGAGGAGTTAATCTAAAAAATTTAAATGACTTTTTATCTCTTTCCAATGTTGTCTGTGTAGGTGGAAGTTGGATTGTACCTAAAGCGTCTATAGGTAAGAAGGAATTTAATGAAATCACAAGGCTTTGCAAAGAAGCACTAAATATAATAAAATTAAAAAAGGTAGTAGCATGAAAAATAAACTCTATTTCAGTTCAAGCAGTAGAAAAGAAGAACAAAGAGCATTTCAAGCCATCAATAAAGAACAAGAAGAAATAGGTTACTATGCACTTCCTGACCAAGATGTTACTCCTATATTAGAATACTGCAATACTATTCCAAAAGAAATAGAAACGATTGCGGTTATAGGGATAGGCGGAAGTTCATTAGGGGCAAAAGCAGTCTATGAATTTATAAAACCTGTGAAGGATCTCCCTAGAAAACTATATTTCTTTGAAAGTACAGATCCTATCAATATTACAGACCTGATTTCTAAATTTGATGTAAAAAGAACCCATTTTCTGGTCATCTCCAAATCCGGAAGCACGGTAGAGACTTTTTCCATCTATAAGTATATCTATTCTTTACAAAGTGACCCTTCTGCCTATACGTTTATTACTGACCCTGATTCTCCACTTGAGAAATATGCCAAAGAGATCAATGCTTCAGTACTTTATTTGCCTAACAATGTAGGTGGCCGTTTCTCGGTACTTTCAACCGTAGGATTGGTACCCTTAGGTATGTGCGGAATTGATATTAAGTCTTTACTTGCAGGGGCAAGTTTGATTAAAAACAGTTTTTTTGATCATGGGTATACTCAGGATATGCTTCTTAATAAAGCTGTTTACTATGCAAAAAACCATGCTCAGTACAATATTAACTGTATTTTCGCCTATTCGGAAACACTCAAGTATTTTTGTCAATGGTATGTACAACTTTGGGGAGAAAGTTTAGGAAAGCATCAAAGACACAGTGCATTTCATGTAGGACTCACACCTATCGGTCTTATAGGTCCTAAAGATCAACATTCTTTTCTCCAGCTTATCATGGAGGGGACTAGGGACAAGTCCGTGACTTTTATCAAGATCGAGGATTTTCATGAGAATATTATTATTCCGGATATAACTCTACCGAATTTAGAAATGCTTGATAGTTTAAACAATCTCCCTTTCTCCAAATTGATCAATATGCAATGTGATTCTGTGATAGAAGCCTTACTGGATAAAGGGGATATTCCTTTAGATACCATTACCATACAGAGTGTGACAGAAGACAATATCGGTTCTTTGATGTTCTACTATGAATTGCTCACTTCACTGGTTGGAGAACTTATAGATGTAAACACCTATGATCAGCCTGGGGTGGAAGCAGGGAAGATCATTTTAAAGAATAAGTTGAGCTCGAAAGAAAAATAGATATAAATCACAATTTATGTATACTTTAGAGTTACCTAGTCTCTTGTCTATGACTAAATGTACTAATAATTTATCAATTTATTTATCTAATTCTAAATTGTAATGAGATTACAGAAAAATTATGCTAGTATCATCCAAAATTTGTATTATTACAAAAAAGGATAAAAAATGACAAGTGGAAAAGTATTATCATTATATATTACCATGCCTGATATGATGCGTTCTGGTCACCGTATGAAGGTTGAAGACATCGACTGTGATGAAAATGGTATCATAGGTAGTAGAGATTATGAAAATGGGACAGAACATCTGATGGTTTTAGTTTCAAAAAAGAGTTATGACATCATAGAAGAAGCGGAACTTGTTTTTGAAAGAGGTCTGTTGATGGAAGATATTTATGTAGATGTTGACCTGTATCATCTTAAAAAAGGATCTGTCCTTGAGATAGGTGAAATGCTATTTGAAGTGTCTGGACCATGTGAAGATTATCGTTATTTGTATGCATTTGCACCTGAACTTCCTGAACTTATCCAAGGACAGCGTGGTCTTTTTATTACTCCCATAGAGTATGGAAGAATTGAAGTCGGTGATGAAGTAAGCGTGGTAAAAGAGGCTTAGATGAAAAAAATAGGTATCGGCATAGACTACAGTAACATCTGTAAAGACTATAATACTTCATATTTGGATCGAGACAATACAGACCCTGCAACAAAAAAATGTATGAAACAAGTACTTGCCTGGACTCAGGATTTTTTGTCTGAACTCTTAGAAGAATTCGGGTACAAAATACATTATTTACACTCTGAAATACCAGTAAAAGTAGATGATATAGCTTCGAAACGTTTTCTTTTTTATTCTTTAGAAAAAGAAATAACATTACAAAGTTATGTGATACAAAAAGAGTATGTAGAATACGAATCTTTAGCAGCTTGGGAAATACAAAGTAGTGAAGGAATACTGATTCAAAATGATGAGGATGGAGAAGGTATCTATCTTTATGTGAATGAAAACTCCAGAGAATATCAATGGATAACAGATAAGCTGAAAAATTTCTCTTTAGATGATGTGCCCTTTCATGCAAAATAAAAAAGATCGAATTGTGGGATAAAACTATTTGTTTAATCGTCTTCACAATTCATCTTCAGAACTTTTATAATCATACTCCTAATTTATCAATTTTTTTATAAAAATTCTTATCATTTCTCTACAGATTTCAGTTTTATTTATGATACAATGTAGATATGAAGATGTGAGATATATCTCTAAGCGAAATATTACTATCATACTTCATGCTTTTCATTGAAAATGATCAGCTATATTATTTTAGGAGAAATTGTCATGATAAACGAAATTAAACAAAAACTGGAAGAAATTGTAGTACTGCTTAATGATCCAGAAGAAACGGTAATGGAAAAAGAACTCAAAGAAAAACTGGAAAAAATTGTAGCACTTCTAGCAAATCCAGAAGAAGTTGCAACAGAACAAGAAACTAAAGAAAAATTGGAAGCAATTGTAGCACTTGTTAACAATGTGATGGTAGACCCAGACATTGATGTTGAATATTGTATTCCAGATGTAGCGACAACATCAGATACTTGTGATGTTTCTGGTGATCCTTATATTTTAGTGACATATGTTGTGAGTGAATACACAAAACCGACACGTAAAATTCGTTTAACAAAGACGTATCTAAATAACACGGCAAAAGCGATAGCAAACTTGGTTACTTTCTCTATCGAACAATTTAAAACTGAGATAGACTCTGTAGAGATGGGCTAAACAGCCTCTCTTCTGGAGCTTTAATCTAGGCTAAAAAGATTTATTTTCAGCCTAAAAACTAATTCATCTATTCAACAATTCCATGGAATTGTTGATACACTCTTTTCACATATTTTGGTTTAAGTCCTGTCGTTTTAATCTCTGCAAGTTCCTGTGCAATATGTTCTTTTTTAATTGCAATAAGATTTTCCCATCTCTTTACCAAAAGATCTCTTATCTCTGCTTCAAACTCACCGTTATAATCAGGATATACAGTGTTTAATTTTTCTACAACATCACCAAAATCTGTTTCTTTAATGAGATCTAATTGCTCTTTTGGATGACTTTTTTCAGCTTCTACCAAGTGTGTCCAACCCATTTCCAAGGTAGTTCTTAATTCTTGAACATAATCTCTTTCTTCGTTTGGAAACTTTTCAATTAATGCTGCAGCAATATCTTTGAGGTCATTGGCATTAACAATCTCTAATTCTTTTTCAAAACCTTTTAAGTCTTCTTCATACTCTGCTGCATCTTCATACATTTTTGCAATCTCAGCATTTTTGCTATTATCTTTAGTACTTTTTTTGGGAGCAGAATTATCTTGAGTTGCATCTGCATGTGCAGCCTTAAGTTCTTCCATTTGTAATTCTAAATAGAGCTTTTCTTTCTTTTCAGCCATCGTATCAATACCCCATAATGATTTTTTTGTATTCTAGCATTAGTTGTTTAATTTGTAATTAAACAACTAATGCTAGGCATAAAATCAACTTCATTAAAGTCAATCGAACACATAACAAAGGGGTGAAAGTTCTTTTTATTGGCTCACTAGATGATACTTGATACTCTCAAAAGTAACTTAAATACGTAGACGTATACATCTTTAATAGACAGCAGAGATAAAAAATGCTAAAATACTCAAAAATTTTAAAAGGAAAAGATAATGTCCCATACACTCATTCACAATGAAGACGAATGTAAATATGAATATCATATAGATGGTCATGTAGCATACATTACATATGATGATCAAAATGGAAACATGCATTTAACACATACAATAGTACCAGAAGCATTAGCAGGTAAAGGTCTTGCACGAACACTTTTAGAAGATGTATTACAAGAGATAGATAAAGCAAATAAAAAAGCTGTTGCTAAATGTTCATATATAGTGAAATATCAAGAAAAAAATCCAGAAAAAAGTAATTTCTTTACTGAGTAAATCTAAATTCTCTAAGGCTTTTCTTCTAATAATTTCTCTTTGATCATATCCTTTTTTTATATTAGGATGTGATTAATAAGCACAAAATTCTATTTCTTTTTTTTCTGTAATATCTATAATTAAAGTTTATTCTAGGCAACTATTTAATCACACATTAGCATGCATTTATTTTAGATAAATTTATATATTTATATAATAATAAATAATGTATAATTCTTATATCTACTTTCCTATCGTATACTTCTGCTTCATATGGTAACTATTTAATAAATCTAGATAGTTTCATATTGTATAGGTATTTCATATTTAAAGTATATTCGCTACTATAAGGTACAAATTCATGTTTTAACGATTGAATGTATGTGTCATTGTACTTTCTGTCTGAAAAACTTCGTATCTAATGATAATGAATTTAAAAATGTTTTATGCACTTTAGTGTATTTATCAAAACTTTTTCATACATATAAGGAGTCAACTATGACGAAAAGAGTAATAGAAGGTCCTGCTGGTTATATGCCACAGTCAGCACCGGAGATGGGAGTAGAGCTTGCACCAGAAGGTTCAGCTTTGCTTTATGGTAATGTTGTCACACCTGAAGAGGCAATGAGAGATGCTGCTAAAGCATTACTCACAAGGGACAACCCAACAATCTTCCCTGGTCCTCAAGTTCTATGGGACTGGAAAGACGATGTTAAGGAAAAAGCAGCAGCGATTTTAGATCTTGCATCTGAGATTCCAAACTGTAAAATCATTCCTATGCCAGATTACAGACCAAAATATCCAAAAATTGATGTTAAGGCTGAGATCAATCCAAATCACCCAAATCTAACTATCTTAGACAACAGAATCAAAGCTTGTGTATTTGTAGGTGTACACTGTCACTACGCAAACCTTTCATTAAGAATGATCCGTGCTGGTACTGATTGTTATACAACTGCGTTATGTGCTTATATGGGACATGAAGAAGCAATGGCATCAATTAGAGATCTACATGCATCAGACATTCAAAAGTTCAAAGAGATCGTAATTGAAGAAAGAAACAAATTAGGCATTGAGTGGGAAACTACTTTACCACCTGAAAATCCATCTTTGCAAAAAGAAGATCACAGTGCATTATCACCGGCTGATTATGGCGAGTACAGAAGTCTCATCATGACCAAAAAAGGTGAACATGTTACTGAAGTCGAATAAAGGAGAAAATCAATGGATGCAAGTCAAAGACCACAATTAGAAAAAATCTAGAGTAGATATTAATTACCTACTAAAAGAAGCTCCAAGAGAGCAGCACTTTATTACAGGTGCACAAGCGATGGCGGAAGCTGTTAAAAGAGCAAACGTAGATATGGCGATTGCGTATCCTATTACACCACAATCAGAGGTAATGCACCTTGTTGGTGATATTTATGCACAAGGGCATATTAAAGAGTACTATAGAGCAGAAGAAGAGCTTGGTACAATGTCAGCTATCGCTGGTGCTGCAAGAGCAGGTGTTCGTCTATTTACAGCAACATCAGGACCAGGACTTCTTAGAGGTCTTAGAAGCGATCGTTTCTTGGTCAGGACATAGAGTTCCAGCTGTACTAGGTATCTTAACACGTGTTGTTAATGCACCATTGTCAATTCAGCCAGATAATATCGAAATGGCATACATGATGCACTGTGGTGCTGTAATGCTTCATGCTGAAAATCAGCAAGATACATTCGACTATACATTGGCAGCATTTGCTATTACAGAAAAAGTTGATGTATATATTCCAGTAGCTGTTGCAACAGAAGGTTTCTTCGTAACGCACGCTAAAGGTTATGTTGATATGATGGCAGATGATCTATGTCTTCCTGACTTTGATTCAGTTGCTGCGCCAGTTCCAGCTATGGATAATGAAACTCCACCAGCTAGAATCCAGCGTGATGCTCCAGTTCAAAAGTCAAACTTTATGTCTTACTTGATTCACTCAGTATGGCAACAAGAGATCTGGGATTCAAACAAGCGTGCAATGAAATATATCTATGAGTACCTTGGTGGACCAATCGAAGTTCAAAACCCTGAAGCTGATGTATTTGTTCTTGGTTCTGGTTGTGCTGCAGCACAATGTAGAGAAGCTCACAGATATGCTCAAGAAGATGGACTAAGTGTTGGTTTCGTTAAAGTAAAAGCGATCAGACCATTCCCAACTGAAGAAATCAGAGATGCATTAAAGAATGCTAAAGCTGTAATCGTTCCTGAGCACAACATCATTGGTTGGTTATGTAAAGAAGTTAAAGCTGCGATTCCAAATGGTGGAATTGTTGTAGAGGGTCCAAGAGTATATGGTGGTATGACACTTCCAGTTGAATTGATCATGAAAGAAATTCATACTGCTCTTGGCCTAGAGTATGATCTAAAACTATAAGAAAGGGATAAAATGAGCTTAAAATATATAACTCCAGCAGAGAGATTTAAAAGATATTTACCGAAAGATTATGTTGAGTTAGTTGACTACGGTCCATTTGGAAAGACTCAAGATGAAGCTGGTCCAGGAAACATGGGGCAGTTCAAAGAGTTAATGGAAGAACACCCAATGTGTTCTGGTTGTTGGATGGCATATTTCATTAGATTGATTTTTGCTTCACTTCCACAACCTGAAGAGACTGTAACACTAGGTACAGCTGGATGTGGTCGTTTGGCTATTTCTCAAGCTGCTGTTCCATTCATCTATGGTAACTACGGTGACCAAAATGCGATGGCTTCTGGTTTAACACGTGCATTTCAGATTACGTTTCCCTGAGAAACATAAAGATGTTATCACTATCGCTGGTGACGGTGGTACTATGGATATCGGTTTCTCTATGACTATGCACTCATGGATCCGTGGTGAAAAATTCACAACGATCATGCTTGATAACGAAGTTTATGGAAATACTGGTGGTCAAGAGTCTGGTATGTCTCCGAAGGGTGCTATCCTTAAGATGGCTCCACTAGGTAAAAAAGGTGAGAAAATGCCTGCAACAGCATTGGCGCAAGCTGCTGGTTGTGTGTATACAGTTAGACTTTCTCCGACAAATATCAAAAAAGCTGCAAAAGTTATCAGAAGAGCGATCTTTGTTGCTAGAGAAGTTGGTCCTACATTTGTTCATGCGTATACTTCATGTAACATTGAGTACTCAATCCCTACTGAAGATGTATTTGCTGATGCAAAAGAGAAAGAAAAAACAAGATTCCAGTTTGAAGAGTACATGACGGATGAAGCTAAAGCAGTAATTGATCGTGTAGAAGCTGAAGAAAAAGCAGCTAAAAGAGCTAAGAAAGCAGAGGTGGTTTAATATGGCTGAGCAAAAGAAAAGAGAACGATATAATATTAGAATTTCAGGACTAGGTGGGCAGGGTGTTGTAACGACTGCTCACATCCTTGGTTCTACAATGGATAATGCAGGTAAATATGCATCATTGGTACCATTCTTTGGTTCTGAAAAAAGAATGGCACCGGTTGAAGCTTATGTAAGAGCTTCTAATCAGCCGATTTACGAAGTAGGTGAAGTTGTTTACCCTGATATTATTATGATCTACCATTCACAAGTTATTACACATGGTAAATCATATACAATGCCTTTTTATACAGGTTTAAAACCGGATAGTTTGATCATTATCAATACTGATCATGATGTGCTTGATGAAGACGATATTAAAGTTCTTAATGACCTCAATGCAACAGTTGTACAATTTGATGCAACAGCATTGGCACTAAAAATTGCAGGTACTGAACTTGCAACGAACATGGCAATGATGGGTATGCTTCTTGGTCTTACAAAACTTGTATCTATAGAAAACATTGAAGCAGCCGTAAGAGAAAGATTCTTAGGAACTTCGTTTGTTTCTTCTGGTGGTACTGCAATGCTCGATTCCGCTATTGAGAAAAAGTTTAAGAAAAAAGAGCAATTGCTTGAAGCGAATATGAACGTTATCAAGAAAACTTTTGAAATGGCAGACTCTGTAGATGTCTCAGGATCTGAACTAATCGTCAGATTCGCAATATAAGGGAGAAATAAATGTATTATGTAGCAAAAGTAGACGCAGATAAATGTGCTGAATATAAATGTAACACGTGTACCTTATATTGTCCAGAAGCAAATACGCTTATGTTCGATAAAGAGAGAAACACGTCTTGGGTAGATGAAGATAGATGTAAAGGTTGTGCACTTTGTGTATACGTTTGTACTGATATGCTAGATCGTAATTGTATTACGATGGAAATGGCTGGTCAGGAAAGCTAAGCTTTTCAACCCTTTAGTCACCCTTCTGGGTGACTAAGTAAATTAACTATCGTATTATTTACGATACAATCAATTAAACTTCCATATAACAAATTATCACTCTACAATGAAAGATATACAACCACTCAAATTAAAACAATTCAATACTTTTAAACTACAAATTTAAACATCCCACTACTATGAACTCTACTATTTCTGACTTAAAGTTAATCATAGACAATAATGCTAAAATTACGCAATTAAAAAATAAAGGATTCTAGTGAAAGTTACAGTAGAAAAAATAGACGATATCAACTTCATTATGAGCGGTACAGTCGAGAATAGTGTGATTGAAGAAAAGGTTGCTAAACTTAAAGAAGAAGCTGCTAAAGTAGAAAAAAATGATGAATCTTCAGATGAAAACATTGAGCAAGATGCCGCAGGACAAGTATTCCAAGATTTCATTAATGCTGGGATCAAAGAAGCTAATTTAGATATTGAAAATATTTTAGGTCAACCTGGACTAAAAAAGTATGAGCAACAAGATAATCGTATTTACTTTGAAGTAGAAGTAGCTGTAAGTCCTGAAATCAATGTTGATATTAACTTTAATGACATAGCACCTTCCTACACAAAACCAACTGCAAGTCCTGAGGCTGTAGATGCTAAACTTGAAGAATTTGCTCAAAAACAAGCGCCATTTACTAAACTTGAAAAAGCTAAACCTATTGAAAGTGGTGATGTGGCTGTTATTGATTTTATAGGCTACATAGATGATAAACCTTTTGAAGGCGGTAGTGCCGAGAAATTTAACATAAAAGTGGGTTCTAATCAATTCATTCCTGGATTTGAAGAACAACTCATTGGAATGGAGTATGGTGAAGAAAGAGATGTGATCGTTAGTTTCCCTAAAGATTATTCAGCAGCTGATTTAGCTGGTAAAGAAGCTAAATTTGTAGTAAAGCTTCATGAAATTCAAGAACAAAAAGCAGAAACTATTGATGATGCTTTTGCACAAAAAGTACTTCAAAAACCTGATGCTACAGTTGAAACGCTAAAAAAACAATTTGCAGAGCAAGTCACAGCAGAAGAACTTTCACAAATCTATATGCGTGATCTTAAGCCAAAGATCATAACAGCCTTGCTTGAAAAATTTGAATTTACCCTACCAAATAATATTGTAGAACAAGAGATAGACGCAAAGGTTCGTGAAAAAACAAGAGGGTTCAGTGAAGAACAACATAAATCTTATATAGAAGATAAGAATAAATTTAAGGAACTTAGAGAATCTGTGCGTGATGATGCAAGAAAAAGTATCAAGTTGGCGCTTATTGTTGAAGCCTTGGCTAAAAGAGAAGGTATTGATGTGCATGAACAAGAGGTTATTGCTGCTTTAGGTTACCAAGCTACAATGACAGGTCAAGATCCACAGGCATTACTAAAATATTATCAAGATAACAATTTGATGACAGCAGCAAAAATGGGACTCACAGAAGATAAACTTTTTGGGCATATCCTGGGGTTTCATAAAGCATAAGTAAACCTAGGCAGTGTATGCATAGGAGAAGTGATAACTTATACTATTTTTACGGTAGTATTGTTTAGCTATACTTTTATTATTAATTTTAGGAGATACGATGCCTTACGATTCAGTTGACAGACCTTCAGTGGAAAGAATGGTACGTGAATTTTATGCGGATATTCTGAAAGATGAGATGGTAGGCCCATATTTCATCAAAATGCTTGGAAGTGATTTAAAAAATGGTAAATGGCATGAACATCTTAATACACTCTATAATTTTTGGATGCAGATGATGACAAATGAATCGCCTTATCAGGGGCATCCTTTTCCTCCCCATGCATTTATAGGACCGCTTTATCGTGAAACTTTTGAACGTTGGTTAGAACTGTTTCATCATACTGTTTATAGACTATTTATTCCTGAGATCGCTGATAAGTTTTATAAAAAAGCCAATATCTTAGCAGAACAGTTTATGGATAACCTCGGTATCAATGATGATGAGGATGAAGAAGACTAAGCCATTAAACGTACTTATAAAGTTTTGCAAGACATGAAAAAGGAGATGAAATGAGTGAACAGGCAAAAATCTTAGCAGAAATGCAGGAAATCATTATGAACATTCTAAAAAATGGTACCGCATCAGTGGAACAAGGTAATAGGATGGATGAACTAGAAGCGTTGATGTATCAGCAAAAGTGTTATAAAGAGATCGATCATGAAGACTATGATTATCTTGGAGAAGAGATAGCAGGTCTTTTTGCTACGGACCATTATATGGAAGCCATAGATAAAATGTGTGAAAATGAAATTACACCTGATGATTTCTTTGGGTTTATAGAGTATCATGATGAAGATGAAGAGTTTATAGAAATTTTTACAGGTGAGTTTATCGCAGATGTAACTAAGGTCTATCATTCAAAGTGTCAATCTTCGTAGAAATAGGATAAAGCTTATCACAGTCTTATCCTTTATTGTATAGAATAAGGTATTTTACAATCTAAGCTTGTGTATTTAGATTTTTTTCAGCAGCTTCTCGAACACTCTCTACTGGATCTTTACTCAATTTATTTAAAACTGCAACTGGTGTCTTTAAATTTTTGGCAACGGCTGCTCTTACATCTTCATTCTCATCACAACAGAGTATCGATAATTTTGCTACATGTATATTGGGGTTCACGGCAACAGATGAACGAATATTTTCATCTTCATGTGTACTGTATTTATTTAATAGTTCTACCGGTGTATTCGGATTTCCTGCGATCCAATATGACATGTCAGTATCTTTACTTAATTTAATTAAAATATCCACAGGTGTATTTAGATGTTCAGCAACAAACTGTTTCACTAGAGGAGTTTCATCGTTACTTAATTTAACTAATGTTTCTGGTGATGTATTCATATGTGCAGCTACACGTACACGAATAAATGGGTTTTCATCATTACTTAATTCATCTAGAGTCTCAGCAGATGTAGTTTCATCTTGAACTAATGCGAATGCTTCTGGGTTTATCATATCTATTACCTTAAAATTTTGAATTTTTTGTCAATTGAACAATTGGTTGGATTGTAGCTATTAATGTCTTAAATATTGAAGTATCATGATTTGTTTGGGATCATATACTTTTACATATATTTTTTTCTTTATTATATACATAACACTTTCATCTATAGTATTAAGTGAATTTACAATATGATGGCATAGAATAAACCTCAAAGGATAACACATTTATGGGTACAGCAATAAATATAAATTTTAAAGTAACTCCATCCGAAAAAGAGACAATAGAGTTAAGAGTATCTGAAAATGGATTTGATGATATCTCTTCATATTTGAAAGTTGTAGCACTAAAAACACAAAAGTTTACTCTTTCATCTGCTGCTACATCAGCACAAGAAGGAACGATAGAGCTTGGATTTAATGTAACGCAAGATCAAAAAAGGAAAATAGAAGAAAATATGAAGGAAAGTGATTGTAGCGATATGACTACTTACTTGAGATATGTTGCATTACATGCAGTAGTAACCGCAGTGATTGAAATACGCTCAACGGGAAGTCTTGATGCTATGTTAGCGCGTATTGCGAAAGCAAAGAGTAATACCTAGTTTTTCCTTAGTAGTCTAATGTTCCATAATTAAGATAGAAAAGCTACAATTCATTCTATTGATTATATGGATATAATAGATTAAAATTAATAAGAGTAAAAAAATGACAGAAACAGAAGCACTAGTCAAAGCAAATATTGAAAAACACAAGAAACTGGATCAAGGTGAGTGGGATGAAGAATCATTAAATGAGGCTCAAAACAATATAGAATTTGTAAAGCAGTTTAAAGAAGAACTCTCTAAAGATCTGTTTGGACAAGACCAAGCCATCAATATTGTTGCCAACAGTATGAAAACTTCTATAAAAGATCAAAAGGGGCCTAAGGCAACGTATCTTTTTTTAGGACCTCCGGCGACAGGTAAGACCTACTTGCTGAACTTATGGCAGAACATATGCCGAAGTATAAGATCATGAAGTTTGACATGACTCAGTACCATCAGCAAAATGGTGGAGAACTATATGGTTATCCTGCTGGATGGAAAGGCTATGGTGTAGGTCAACTCACTGGTTTTGTACATAGAAATCCTAAGGCAGTTATTGTACTCGATTCATTTGAGAAGTGTGACAATGTCATTCAAAACAACCTTTTTTCCATTTTTGAAGGTGGTAAAATGCGTGATGCATGTGGTTGGGACAAGATTACTGATGAACCGTGTAATGAAGATCCTGACATCATCTATAATGATGAAAATGCAAACTACTTAGTGGACTTTACTGAGGCAATCTTTATTATAACGACGAGTGTAGGTAAAGAGCTTTACCAAGACTACAGGTTTCATGATCTAGTTGAAAAAGACTATATTCAAGCTGAATCGATGATCCTTGAGGCGATCAAAAGAGAAAAGAAAAGAGAAAGTAGAAGTGGGGGTATACAGGAAGCTATCGTACCAGAGCTTGTTTCTAGATTTTCTAAAGCACACATTGTCTTGTTTAATAAGCTTGAGTATGATGCTTTTGAAAAAATATCCAAAAGAGTGTTTCTAAACTATAAAGATGAGTTCTATGACCAATATAAGATCCAGTTTGTTGTAAGTAAAAATTTTGATAACTTTTTGAAAATACAGATGCTAAATTTTGCTCCAGAACTTGATGCAAGACGTCTTAAAGAGAAAGTAAGCACCATATTTTTTAACAGAATCACTGAATTCATGCAGGAAACAGACAAGCCGATCATGAGTTTCAAACAGATAAAAGTATCTCTATCTAAAGAATCTTTAGCATTCTTAAAAGAGAGGGTAACTCCGCTTATTGAAAATGAAACACTTGTCAGAGAACTATTTAGAAAAAACACTACCCTTGATATCAATGATAGTATCACCGAGAAGAATGGTATCATTACCTACAAAATAAACTCGTGTAAATTCTCACAAGTGGTAAGAATCAAAGATTTTAGTGAAGATGGTCTTGTCTTTGATATACCTAATGTCTCTTTTAATGATATTGCAGGACATTATAAAGCAAAGCAGAGACTAGGTGAGGTCATTAACTTTTTTAAAGAGCCAAAACTTTTAGAAAGTTTTAATATCGTACCACCAAAGGGTATGCTTCTGTACGGACCTCCGGGTACAGGAAAGACGATGCTGGCAAAAGCATTTGCGAAAGAAGCAGAGCTGCCTTTTATCTCTACTACCGGACTTGAACTACTCAAACCTGAAAAAACAAAGTCAATCTTTACCAGGGCAAAAGCTTATGCACCCGCTATCATATTTATTGACGAGATCGATACCCTCGGTAAACGTGATGGAGAAAATGGTAGAGAAGTACCTATTAATAAACTTTTATCAGAGATGGATGGCTTTTCTGGTAAAAAAGGTGAAGATATTTTTGTCATTGCTGCAACCAATTATAAAGAAAACATTGACCCGGCTATTATAAGACCAGGAAGGGTTGAGATCCATATAGAGATCAATAATCTTGATAAAGATGCAAGGCAATACTTTTTAGATAAAGTGATTGAAGAAAAGCCTACAAGTGGTACATTTGATATGAAAAAACTGTTGACATATACAACAGGATTTACAGGTTCTCAACTTGAAATGTTGGGAAAAGAAGCCTCATATTATTGTTTGCGTCATGGCTTGCCTGCCATCACTCAGGATATTTTAATTGACCAGATCAATACGATCAAATATGGTGAGAGACAATCTTATTTATCTCTTGAACAGATGTTCGAAGAGACAGCAATTTATGAAGCAGGTCGTGCAGTCATATCTAAAGTTTTAATGCCACATGTGAGCATAGAGCATGTAAGTCTAACACCAAAAGACAACAATGAACACTTTATTTCTCACAATTATAGTGATGTTCAAGAAAATATGACAGTAAAAGATTTTAAAGATAAAATATCTGTCTCTTTGGCAGGAAGGGCAGCACAAATAAAACGATTTGGTGAGATTGAAGGTATGGATTCGGGTGCCTCAAATGATTTGCAACAAGCCACTCGTGATGCCTATGTAGCTATTGCTCATTACGGAATGGATAAAGAGGTTGGATACATTAACATCAATGGTGTTTTGGATGCGAACAAAAGCACCATATACAGTAAAGATACTCAGCACTACCATAAAAAAATTGACTCGGCATTAGAAAGATGGATGGTAGAAGGTGAAAAAAGTGTTCTTAGCCTAGTAGATAAACACTGGAGTACTATAGAGAACTTATCAAAATTGCTTCTTGAGAAAGAAATTATTTATGAAGATGAGTTGGATGAAATACTCACTAAATAGTTTCTTTACTTAGAGTTTGATTTATTCATAAGAATGTTTTAGTTTAGGATGTAGTAGTGTTTTAACTACTGTATCTTAAAATTTATTAAAGGTTTGGAGCGGTTTGTGCATCCCATTTTGAAATATGTTGTGTATACCACTTTTTAAAATCTTTTTCTAGAAAGCCTTGTAATTCTTTCGGACCTTTAAGAACTTCCCAACGTTTGTGAAACTTCTCTAGTTTTTTTCTTATCACATCATGGTCACTTTTGTGCATCTGCGCATCAGAGTATCCACTCTGTTCCATCATTTCTTCTTCTGTTTTAAAGTGTGTCTCTATTTCAGCTAAAAAACCTTCAAAAAGTTCATCAACTTTCTCTATATCTTTGGCTTTAACAGCATCATAAAAGTTGTTGATAACTTCCATCTCATCTTCATGTAACATGTTCATCATAGTATTCGCTACTTGCTGTACATCTTGTTCTTGAATTAGCATTTTATCTCCATAAAAGTAAGGTTTTTAAAAATTATTATAGCTATAAAAAGTTTATACTTACTGACAGTAATCAAGAAAATTCGATATCTATATAAAGTTTGAAGAAGAATGTAAAGGAAAGAGATTAAGATGAACTAAGACTATACTTCCTCAACAAGGCATACCAATGTAAAACCCTCATCTTTGGCTTGTGCTTCAACTAGCTCCGCCTTTGTTTCTGCAATTTCCAATATATATCCACCACAAAACCCTTCACCATTGGTGACAATCTCATGGGCGATGGCTTGTGCATCTTCTAAGTCTTTATGAAAAACTTCCTGTAGTATTCTCATGCAAAATTCCCATGAGACGTGTTTATCGTTGATAATAGAAACGAGGTACATTTTAGGTGTATTAACTTCTATCTTTAAATAAGATTTGAGTGTAACGGGCTTTTTAATAGTGATGGGCATAGTACACCTTTATAATCTATATTTTATTGGTCTTTTGACATTATACTCAAACAAACCTACTATATTACTTCATACTAGTTCATTCAATTCATTAGGAATAGCTGACGCATGTGAGACTGAGACAATGAGCATTTTAATTTTTTATAAATCTTGCTATAATTTCATTTCAAAAAAAAATCATCTATGGCTCTAACTTTACATGGATTATATAGATGGTTGATACACAAAGGATGAGGGATAGAACTTCAAAATAGTATTACTAGAGAAAACCTTAGAATCTTGATGACTTCATTTTATAAAAAGGCTATAGTAGATGAAGTATTAGCTCCTTTCTTTATAGATGAAATTGGTGATGATATTACAAATGAAGATTGGATAGATCACATAGAGCTTCTAGCAGATTTTTGGTTGGCTAAGATTTTAGGTGAAGACACTTATTATGGAAATTTTGTTGGTGCTCATGTAAAGATGCCACATTTAAAAAGAGAAACTTTTACCAGGTGGTTAGAGCTTTTTTCTGCAACTGCTGATGAAGTATATGAACCTGATATTGCTAAAGTATTTAAGAAAAAAGGTCATCAATTTTCTCAAGAATTTCTCAATACTAAGAAAAAAATTTAATAACTAAATGTTATAAATAAAAGGAAAGTAATGAATATAGATAGAAAATGGAATCTACTTTTCATCAAAGATGATAGATCACTGTTTGATGCCAATACTAATATGTTCAATCAATTGTTTCATCATGTAGATAAGGTTTTAGGGAATGAAGAAGCTTTAAGCCTTTTCGATGCGAATACCTACGACATTGTTCTAAGTGATTTAAGTGTTGAACCTGAGAGTGTTGGTCTTCTCAAAAAGATCAAAGACAAAAAACCAAAACAAGTTATATTTGCATTGGTTTCTCCCAAAGATACAGATAAACTTTTTGGGATAGCAGACTTAGGTATCAATGCTTTTGAATTGACACCAGAGTATTTTGATCAAGCTTTAGAGCAAATTGCAATATTCGATCCTGCTTAAAGCAATAACACTTATGTGCTTTTCAACTTAAGGCAAAAATCTTTAACTTCATCATGTTGTATCTTTATTAACAACTACAACTACACTCGTTTACTACGACTTGGTCTTCTTTAAAGATTTCACGCCAGATTTCTAAATCTATATCCATCGGGTTTAAGCTATCATTATTTGGTTTATTTATAAATGTATCATTAACATCTATCAACTCCTTGTTGGTCTTGTTGAGTTCAGGCAATACTTTTGCTGTCAGTGTCAAATCTAATTTACTCATATCTAATCCTTTCTTGATAGTTCTAATATGTAGCATAGCATATTATTCTTTATTATATGTTATAGGTTTTGTTTATGGTTAAATATATACTTGTGATTCTGCTTGTATATGTTGTCAATACCAAATAGTTTTGAATCCCTAGGAGAGCTTCTCTCGAAGGGTATAAGTAAGTCTTCTTTCGCTAAGATGTTACATAATCATTTAAAGGTAGAAAATGGAACAAATAAATAGTGTATTAGAGAAGTATGATAATTTTAGAGATGCTCAGATTCGTTCAATAGAATCACCTACAGACTCTTCTAAAATTATTACTATAGTAGTACAAGATGATGATGGTGAGGACCTTAATACTATTAGTATAGAGTTTGAAAATATTAAAGAAGCAAGAATACTGCAAAACAGTGTACTACCTTTTCTTGATATGATGAGTGGTATTAGCATCGTTAAAGAACATGACCTATATGGTTTTGCAATAGGGAGGGGTAGTGCGATGTTGCATGTACATAATGCACCTTTGTATATTATCGCTGCAGATATCAATATTAAAGAAAAGTAAACAAGAGGTGTTTTAGTATATATGCATGTAAAATTGTATCTGTACTATAATACGAAAAGTTGAAAAAATCGTTATGTCTATAGGCAAGTAAAGAGAGATAACACCCTGATGCCTGAGCTATGCAGATAGTACAGGATTAACTATCTGAATATAAAATTAGTGGATAGTATTAACAACCACAAGAAGTTCCACAACTACCTGCATCTGTACTACATGCGCTTGCACTTCCATTAGGGTTCTCAACCACTCTGATCATAAATGCATCATCATCTGATTTTTGAGCAAAAAATAGATGTTTGCTGCAAAACTCTTCATTCATCAACTCTGTTACTATATTTGCATAATTATAAGCATCTTGTTGATTGTCAAATGATTTTTCATTCGTATATTCACTTTTTTTAAAACATCCACATTCGTGCTCCATTTGTACTGTATACATATATTTGTTCCTTTTGGTTATTGATTTACCGGAGTATAGTTATAAAAACTAAAAATAAGATAAAAATACTCCTAATTAAAAATATTTATACAAAATATTTTTATATATCCTATCTTTTCCTACATAGAGAAGATTTAGTTACAGTTATATATTTGGTAATTCTAATTTGTAGTAGAGTTATTTTTAGGGTAGTTCAAGGTAAGATTTTTTCAATCTACCTTGATTAGATGAATAATTGTTTGTGAGGTGTTAACTTTAGTTACCACCATCACCGCCAGGAGAAGATTTACTGCCGTCAAAACCAATTTTTACATTACCTTTATGTACTAGTGTACAGGCATCTTCAACATCTTCATACTCTTCATCATCTTCAGGTCTTTCTGTGCTATGTATGATTATTTTATCACCGTAATCTACAGCTTCAAAAAAGTGTGTCATACAAAACTCTTGATTCATACGGCACTCTAAAACACGTGCTTTATTATACATATCTTCTCTTGTGTCAAACGTCATATTGTTTTCAAGTCCACTTTTTTTAACGCAACTGCACTGTTTTTCTATTTCAATTGTATACAAAGTATTTCCTTTATTATCTTAGTTATAGGGGGTTATATCATTTAAAGCTTTAAGATATAATAAAAGAGCTAAGGAAGCTCTTTTATGACTACGAAGTCTCCATACTCGTATGAGTATACTTTTTTAGCTGCTTTATCAATAATGATAGGACGTATCCATTCATTCAAGATAAATTCTTTGGCAACTGAGTTTTCAACAGCTTTACCGACTTTTTCTAATGGGGCTTCCATATAGGTGAGAAGTCGCACAGGCTCATGATAAGCTTTACCTTCTTCGAAAACGCTTTGTGTAGGAAGACCTATTTTTAAATCACTGTAGTTTCCGTTATAAACACCTATTTTGGAAACAACATTGTGATAGATTTTGGAACCTGCGCCATACACTTTGTTGTCGACAGTTGAAAAATAGTATTCAAGGTTAATCCATTGACCTACAATTAACGGCCCATTAAATATACCTGTAAGTATATCTGCATTCTCATTGTCTATAGAGGCATCATATGAGTGCATGAATAGTCTATTGTTAAGTTCCATATGCCTACAAGAGTTTCTAGGACCTGCAAATACACCCATATTACCTGCTAGACCCCATTCCGGTCTAGGTTCTGACCAATCCATCGTTTTAATAAATAGATCATCCTGATCATTTGCATTTGGTAAAACAGCCACTC
>CAWAVD010000019.1:0-21681 GCA_963785375.1 Sulfurovaceae bacterium | reverse complement strand
TAATACAAAAAATGAGCGCCTAAAAACTCAAGCAAATTAGTTATATAGGGCACTAAAAAGAGTTTATTTAAAAATGGCTGTAAAAAAACACTAAATCTTGTCCTAATTGTAATTCTTCTCACGTTATAAAAAAGGGAAAACAAAGAGGTCTTCAACGCTATAAATGCCAAGATTGTAATCATTGGTTTTCATCAAAAAGAAGACCAGATAAACTTCAAAATATTATCTTTAAAGAATACTTTTATTACAAACAAACTTTGAGACAATTATCTGAGAAATATCAACGAAGTTTACCCTGGATCAGAAAGCAGATATTTGAATATGAGCCACCATATCATACCTATGATCCAAGAGAAGTAACTGTCATTGCAGATGCTACTTTCTTTGGCAAGAAAAGAGATAAATTCGGTGTACTTGTATTCAGAGATGCGATCAGTGGTGAAATACTTATTTGGAAGCATATTGAGACTGAGCAGATCAAAGACTATAAGTATTTAATAGATGAATTGATTGACAAGGATTTCACCATACAAGGAGTTGTTGTAGATGATAAACGTGGCTTATTCAAGGCTTTGGATCAGTATCCGGTACAAATGTGTCACTTCCACCAAAGGATGATCCTTCAGAGGTATCTTACAAGAAAGCCAAAGCTTGATGCATCCAAAGATCTTAAGAAAATAATTTCCAGACTTACCTCTACCACACAAACAAGATTTGAAAACAAGCTTGATATATGGCATGAGGAATATGAAGAGTTTATCAGTGAAAAGAGTATCAATCCCACTACTGGGAAAGAGCAATATGCTCATAGAAGGCTAGTTGCTGCATACAAAAGTTTGAGAAGAAATTTGCCCTATCTTTTTACTTATAAGAACCATCCTGATCTAAGTATCGTAAATACTACAAATGCTTTAGATGGAGGAGTATTCACACAGCTTAAAAAACTTATGAAACTACATCAAGGCATGGGTAGAAGTTTGAAGACCAAATTGATTGATGATTACCTGGTTAATTATAATAAAAGGCTATAATTTAGGCGCTCGTTTTTTTCATCGTATACTGCAATGTGCAAATATTTGATGGTTTTAAAATAAGATAAACTATTAAAGCACAATAGTAACAAAGGACGAGCAAAAACGTTTTTTTTCATTGGTTTAAAAACCGTGCGTAATGCTGTTTCCGTCCTTTGCTCTTTCAAAGCTGAACTAAGAACATTAGGCAAAAAGCCTGCATAGTACGATGATAACTTCAAAAGAGATATATTGTAGCACAAGATATTTTTCAAGGAGTTAAAGATGAAAAGCTTTCAAACTATAGTTGGAATCGATGTAGCACAGGATAGTCTGGAAATCAGTATCTTTGATGGGGTAACACATCAAATGAAAGAGCTTGACTACACAAAAAAAATAATTAGAAAAGAGTTGATTACTCCGTTCAAAAAAGTCAAAGAATCAGTTGTCTTTGTAATGGAAAGTACAGGTATATATCATACCAGATTAGCATATTGGCTAGTTGCTGAGGGATTAAATATTTCTGTCGTAAACCCCTTGATAATCAAGAGATATTCCCAAATGCATTTGATGCGTATTAAAACAGATAGTGCTGATGCCAAACTGATCGCAGAGTATGGGTATGAGTATCAACATAAGCTTTCTTTTTTTAGAACTAAAGATGAATCACAAATAGCTGTAGATAACCTAGTCAAGGCTATTGATGATCTTTTACTGCAAAGAACAATGACAAATAATCAGCATCATGCACTTAAAAAACAAGCCAATTATTCCAAAGAAGCTTTGGACTCCTATAAGAGACATTTAAAATTCATAAAGGATGAATTAAAGCGACTTGAGAAAACCTTGCAAACACTCTTGGAAAATGAATTTAACCAAGAGTATGAACTGTTAAGGTCTATCCCTGGGATAGGATTAAAAGTAAGTGCTATGATCATCGCTGTCTTTAACGGATTTGAAAACTTTGCTAGTGCAAAACAAGCTTGTAGTTTTGCAGGTATTGCACCCAGCCCTTATGAGTCAGGAACTTCGGTGAAAGGTAGAGGCTCTATCTCAAAAAGAGGTAATATATTTGCTAGAAAGATGCTTTATATGGGTGCATTGGTTGCAACTATTCACAATCCTTTGATTAGGAAACAGTACCAAAGACTGGTAGAAAGTGGCAAGAGCAAAATGGTTGCTATGGTCGCTGCAGCTAACAAGTTACTCAGACAAGCCTTTGGTGTATTGAAATCTAGAAAACCATTTGATCTCAATTATGTTAAAGAGTATAATATGTAGATTGATCTTTAGGAGTTTCTAAGACAGAACATTACGTCTCCTTTTTTATATTAAGAGATTTTGACCCAACTGTATGATGTTAACTCAATACCCCAAGACTTCTTAAAATGACTGCAAGTACTACGGTTCCCAAACTTATTGCAAAACCGTAATGTTGTATCTTTTCATCATGCTTACGTATTAGAACAAGGGCGATGGACATCATGATAATGTTTAGTAGACTGTGTTCAATGAGACTTTTTTCAAGCATCAGGTCTACCGTAATGATCCAGAACTGAAGGAGTACAAAGACAACAAAAAAACGGGGTCTTACAAGTGTTTTTTGACCCCCATCTTCATTTTTCGTTGCAATCAGGATCGATGTCGCAAAATAGATCAGTATCGGTCCGGTCATCATATATAAAAAGCCAATAAAACCCCATTTTTCAACCGAAAGCAGATCGCTGACATGCCAGAACATGTTGAAATATAAGATCAACAGTAATCCAAGCCATCCAACCTGTAAGTCACCGTAACCGGACTTCCCCCCTTTTTCTACAATGACAGATAAGGTATTCAGCGCATTTCCAATCCCCATCGATAAGAGAGTAACGAACATTAATCCTACGAGCAGTGACGTTGAAACTTCCATATTTTGCTACCCTTTGTACTGACTAGTTGCCAAATGTGTATGATGCATTGATCCGAATAATATCTTTGGCTGCAGCTTTTTTTATCGGCTGCCTGGATAGAGGGGAAGACGATAAAAAAAGCTGATTCTGATTTCAAAAAGTTATAATTTTTTACCACAAAAATCACTATCAAAAAGAGTCAGCTTATGAGAAAAATTATACCTTCACTTTCAAAAATGTGGCTTAAAGTCATCAATTTGGATCAGACTCTTTTTCCAAGACTCGAAGAATCAATGGGAAAGCTTAAGTCCTAAAGAAGAAAAACTGATCAAGATACTGGACTTTGCACAGATAGAAAAGTTTGTCTACTCTATTCATATCACCAACCCACCCAAAGACAGAGAAGAAATGGCACGTGCCTTTGTAGCCAAACAGGTCTATAACCTTCAAACGACACGTGATCTCATAGAGAGATTAAAGATCGATAGAACACTGAGAATAATATGTGGATGGAGATACGGTAATGATATTCCAAGCGAATCCAAATTCAGCCGTGTCTTTAAAGAATTCAGCCAGCAACGTATTGCAACCAAAGCCCATAATGTTTTTATAGAGAAGTACTTAGGTGAAATGATTTTCTTTTATGGCAGTATGGACTCCACAGCGATTGAACTTAGAGAAAAAGCTGTACAGCGTAAAAAAGAAGTCAAGCCTAAACGAAGACAGGGGCGTCCCAGAAAAGGTGAAGAGCTTCCTGCTAAAAAGCCAAGTATTTTACAACAACAGGAGAATATGAATGATGCAGAAGAGATGTTGTCTCTGATATCAACAAAATGTAATACCAGTATCAAACAAAATTCGAAAGGTAACCGGCACAGATGGACAGGAGGCAAACTTCATCTCTCGGTAGTAGATGGTGATATTCCTATCACTGTACGCTACTCTTCAGCATCAGTACATGACAGTTCATTGGCATTACCACTCATTAAAGAAAGTAGTCAGAAAGTAAACTATCTATATGACCTTGCTGATGCAGCCTATGATACGAGTATCATAAGAAATTATTCTAAAAAACAAAACCATAGACCCATTATTGATATCAATCCAAAGAATTCAAAAAAACTCAAAGCAAAAATTGCTTTAGCCAAAAGTGAAAAGAAGATATTAGAGCCACTCAAACTCTATAATGATTCGGATGATCGACACTATAACCAACGAACCAGTGTTGAGAGAGTCAATGCCTATTTAAAGACAGTTATGGATGCAGTAAGATCTACTATCAGGGTGCACAAAAGGTAGCTTCTGTGTTAGCCTTTGCTGTGTTGTCAGTCTGTATCACGCAGTCTTTGAAACTTGTTACTTAACTTTCTCTAAATTACAGAACCAAAAACATCATTTCCTACAATGCAGACCATAAAGCACGTACAAAAAATAGGATTTTTAACAATTTTTAGATGTTTAGTTGTAAATAATTTCAATAGACAACTGTTTTTAATGGTTGATTGCAGACTCTTGAAAATTAGCCACTTTGTGATATTGAATCTGCAAGTGGCTCTATTTTATAAGGTTTTCTCTTCACACTCTATTCACACTTCTTGTTTATACTTCATCCTGTAATTCATTAACACGGTTCTGATCTTCAGGATCAGATGGATATATAATTTAAAAGGATTTTATATGAAAAAATTTACAGCAATCTTACTACTAACAATCGGTTTAGCTTCAGGCGCTATGGCACATCATCCAGCACCAGTAGATCAGGCCGGATCAGGAATACCAGATACTTCTGGACACTGGGATGCACTGCTTGGTGGAATGTAACATAGACTAGTCCACTGCATTAATATACTGGATAAAAATCAAGGCGTATCCTGCAATGCGGGGTATGCCTTTTTTATTTTCTCTCATCAGAATATTCTCTCTTAAAATCATTATATAACTATTAAATAATTATCTACTCAACACCTCATAAAGTTATATATTTTATAAGGTTTTAAAAAAGACGATATTGATTATTTGCTCTATCATTTTTATGTGGAAACGGATATGATCGTTGAATTATATTCTTTACTTGTTCATCCGTAAGATTTATCGCTGCAGGTTCAGCAGCATGGGCTTTGTCAACTATTGCCAGTGCGGATGCAATAAGCAAACGCCATACTCTATTGTGAATTTTAATTTTCATAATCTTTCTCCTCTATTGATTTAATACTATTATATTGTCACATAAAAATAAATTTTATTTATTTTTATGTTATACTTATAATAGTGGAAAAACATATAGTGTGACATAGAATTCCTATGTAAAAGTGCTTGATTTATAAGCAGACAAAGCCAGTAAAAAAGGAGAAAGAATGAATACGTTAAAAACATCTTTGATCGCCACTGCATTACTCACAGGAGCCTTGATAACTCCGATATTCGGTAACCCCAGCCCTAAAGAGGCAACAAGTGCTGCCGCGGTAAAGGATAATTTTGAGAAACAGGTGGAAGACTACATTCAAAAATTTCCCTACCAGGAGACTTTTGAGTACGCCCTGCGGCTCACGGGCGGAGACGCCGGAAAGCTGAATCAATGGGGTCAGGCGTCGCGGGACCTGCTCAAGGCTGGTGAGGACAAGATCGTCCGGAGCAACAACGACACCCTCTACAAGACGGCGTTCATCTATCTCGGAGATGGGCCGGTAGTGCTGCGCTCGGATTCGCCCTCGAAGAAGCGATTCACCTCGTTCCAGCTCCAGGACGACCGGAATGCAAACTACCACAACATTATCGGTCCTGACGGCAGCTATACGCTTTACCATGGCGAGAAACCTGAGACCATTGACGGGTGAGGCTGTTGAAGTGCCGTCGCTATTGTCCGCGGTCGTCACGCGGATCGAAGTCAAGGACAAGAATGACGCTGCCGACATGGCGGATGCACAAGCCGTTTTCGACGGCATCACGATTGAAGGGCCGACCATCCGCGAGATGCCCGCAGTCGATCTGCTGAGTGGTTTTGACGAGCAAGTTGCGCAGGAAGCCAACAAGCGCATGGACGAGTCGTCAAGTTGTCCGTGCCATATAGCAAGACGATCGTTGGGCCGGGCCAGGAACCCGGCAAGGATGTCCCCTATCTCTACCACTCTTACGGCACCAAGGAGGGCTGGGGCGGACCAGTAACCTCTCACAGCGCCTATGAGGGGATCTTTACCGACGCGTCCGGTGAGACCCTCGAAGGCTCGAAGGGCGAATACGTTCTGGTGACGGAGGCACCTCCGGTCAACTCCTTCTGGTCGATCACCGTTTATGACTCAACCACCGGTCGCCTCCACCCCAACGACGACAACCGCTACCACTTCAACAACACGACCGCCGTCAAGAATGAGGACGGCACCTACATCTTCCGCTTCAAGGTCAAGTGTGAAGAAGGCGACGTGAACTGCCTGGAGGTCCCTGTCGGGCCGTTCGACGTGACCGCACGTTATTATCTTCCGGAGCCGGAGATCATGAGTGGCAAATGGACGATTTCGAAGCCAGTGCTGAAGAAATCTAACTAGGATCAAAGAAAAGAGACTGGATTATGAGAAACAAGTCAGAACTTGCTTCTTGCGCCAAAGACGGTTTTTCAATTCGTCGTCGGCTTCTATGGCCTGACATGTTACTGATCGACAGCAGTTCAACATGCACCTTTATGTGCCAAAAGAAAGCGTAATAAATGGCAGTTGGGTACCACCACCAGCAGTGACACAGCAGAAGTAAGTTCGATACACGTTTAGCACAGAATTTCAGCAAGCTAACAATTCGGTACAGAGGACGGCCATTTAGGCCGCTGCTCACCTAGGCGTTAGCTTTCTTAACGACGGTCGGATTATATGATAAATGCAATGAAATGAGAACAATGAATAATATCATGACCATTAAGAACATCGTTTTCATGGTCAGTACTATGATGATAGACAACAGTGTTCAGTAAAAATCCCAAAACCTTATAATCTAACATATTTTATAAGGTTTTGGAAAATAAGATATTGAAATGTAAAAGAAGTATCTCCTCCTAGTTATTTGCTTTACTTTTAACTACCTTATAATATAAAGCATAACCTACTTAGGAAACAAAAACTGGATTTGTGCTCTCATTTGCCATTCTGCCCCAAAATTATCAGGTGTCTCTACATTATAATATGCAGATACTTGTGCATTCACAGGCTGATTCCCTATTTTAAATACTCTACCGGCTCCACCACCTACAGGTATAGTCCATCTATTGTCACTGTCTGCTTCCCAGTTAGCAGTATTGATCGGTGCACTAACTAAGTACCATCCATCATCAAGGTTATAGTTTACAAAATACTGCAAAGTTAAGAGATTGATATCATTATCTCCTGATCCTGCGACTGACCAGATATTACTGACAAGTGCACCAATGGTCCATTTATCAACCATAGTGAGTACAAGTCCTGAAATACCAAGTCCCCATTTATCTGCACCTAGCATGTCATCTGTAGCTGTCGGCAAAAGAAACATTGGTCCCGCACCCCAAATGATCTTACCTGGTTCTTTGGGTGAGAGAAACGCAGTAATTGTTGTATCTCCCAATCCAAAAGTTCTATCTTGTCCAGGAAACAGATCTGGTTGTGAAACGAGAGGGAAAATCGATCGGGTAATCAGGTTCCAGTCATCGTTGAGTTCGAAAGGATATACAGGCTGAATGTTCAGTGTATTTTTCGTCTTATTATCCGGACCTATATTGAAATCCGTATTGTTCTGAAAAGGAAGAGAGATCATGCTGGCTACCGGGTTTTGGGCTGCTTTTCGTAATTCGTCGGTACTTTCCTGTCTTGGTGTACTCTCTGCTACTTCTTCAATCATGTCTGTCGCGGTATTCTCTACTGCTAATACATCATATGATAGTCCACAGAGTAGTAGGGTTACTAAAAATGGCTTGAATATTTTTATTTCTCTTCTTTTCATTGTCATTATCCTTCGTACGATTTTTAAACTTTTGTATATTATAACATACTACTAGATAGATAGAATGTATATCCCTTTTTCGAACAATACTGTATATTTGTAAAACCTTATAATTTACGACGTAGTGAAAAATTCGAGCGCCTAAATCATAGCTTTTTATTATAATGAATCAAGTAGTCATCAATCAATTTAGACTTAAACTCTTTGTAATTCCTTGATGTAATTTAGCTAACTTTTTAAACTGTGTGAATACATCTCCATCTAATGCATTTGTTGTATTTGGTATATCTAATGAGCTAATGAAAAATAGAGACTTGGCTAAAAGCCAAATCTCTATTTGTAGATTGTTCTATTTTACCAGTTCAATATCACCCGGTTTCCAGGTCTTGTCAAACCATGGCTCTAGTGGAGCATAAAGGCGGAAGATAGCATTCCAACTTTTGCCCGGAACAGTTTGTACCCAATTAGCCTCATGACCTTTTGGTGCAGTTGGACCGAACCAAACATCTACCGATGTATCAGAATTGATAACGATGTCTTTTTTCAGGCTTCCAATACTCGGAAACTGCTGATCTGTCTGGAGCATAGAACGTGTCTGGTTATCATACACTACAATCGACCAAAAGTTTTTGGCAGGGATGTTTGCAGGCAGATGGATCTTGTAAGTCTTACTTCCATCAAGAGGCTTACCTTTAGAATCAGTGGTCACTGCTGCATATTGTGATCCGACACCCACCATCTTCGTTGCCATTGCCGGTGTGATCCCAGTCGCATAATAGTGAAACATAACACGGCCGTCAAGATTACGAACTCCAGGCTGCTTTAAAAACTCGTAACTTCCTCCAGGAAAACTTGTAAACCATTGTCTATCTTCATAATAGTAAACTCCATCCATTCGAGGACGGAACGTTAAGGCCCGTGCTGTTGCATTTGCCACTGCGACCGACTCCGTAAGGATTTTTTTCATTCGTGCATCCGGGGCAAATTTTTTGCCTTTTTCAATCCCAATAGAGGCTAGCAGACCCAGAGTCTCAGGATTCAGTGCTTCATTCGGTTCATACTGCACGATCGCATCCACCTCTTCATAGAAATGAAAATCATTTGCATGGATCGTATTGACTTCCTTACCTGATACATTGATGAACTTCATCGGCGGCGGATTGTTCGCTTCGGATAACAGATATACTTTATAAAACTTTTTGGTGTTATCTACAGCTGTCTTTGTACTACCGTTTTCCAAAAATCCACGGAAGAACAGCAAGTTACCATAAGTCTGAGAACGCAACACGACATACCCTTTTGGCACTTCTCCTTTATAGCCCGGAGGGAGAAGAAGATACTTACCCCCTTTACCTTTATCAGGGCCTGCATTACCGAAATCTCCCACGTACTTAAACCAATGGTCGTCGATAACACCCAAGACATTCGGTGGTGTTTCAATAACAAGAGGACCTTTGCTGGTATCCAGCCATGAAGTGTGATAGACACTTTCACTATTAGGCGTTAGATAGAGCGACTTAGAGTCCATCAGGTTTTCCATAATGAGCAGTGTCTGATTGTTATTAGCTCCCTGAGAGCCCCATCCTATACGTAAACCTTCAGCAGAGGCACCTTGAGCACAATTAAGAAAAGCTTCTACCCCTCGCATAAAGTCGAGATTGTCATATACTTTTTGTGTGGTCGCATCATCAGGGAAACCATCAAAAAAGTTTAATGTACCTAAGCGTGTTTCAACACTCGCTGGAGTGGTAATAGATGCAGGTATATCTGTGGTCATCTTCATTTTTGGTATTTCAGCAGAACATATGCCAGTCATTGACAAACCGGCAAGAAGACCTATTGTAAGTTTTGATAATGTTTTCATACTTTATTTCCTTTATTATTTTAAATTTAATGTAAAAAAGCTATTCAACTAACTCAATCACTCAAGCATTTGTTTTTCATTAAAAAATCCTTTTTAATTATTATATTCTATCATAAACTATCCTGTCTATCCATTTTCCGAATAACTCCTCATCTTTAAAAAGAAAGGAATCAAATGAAAAGATTAATAACACGATTACTATTGGCTATCGGTTTAGCATCAAGTGCATCAGCACATCACATGGCACAGTCTGACACATGCAGGGTGGAATATTCGATGAGCGATTCACCGCATCTTTTGATGACATTTTAATAATAAACTACATATCCCTTAAGGCAGCATGTCTTAAGAGCTAGTTTTACTCCTTGTCCAAAATTGTAAACTTCCTTGTTTGCTCTTTGGCTGCCTTTTAATAGAAGAGCCTAATCACTTCCTTGTTTTTTAGGCTCTTCGAGAATCTAAAATACATTTCTTTTTTTATAAAAATACAATATTAAAAAATAAATCACTAACTCAACTGCCTATACACTGCCAAAACCAAAATAATAAAATTTCAAATATAACTCAAAGCATTGTATACAAACGCTTTAAAGCAGGTTTACAGATATTATATCCGATGGCGTGTGGCTTCCAGGACAAAACAAATACCGCGAAATCTCATCTATCTCCAACACAAGAGACTTCCAGGCTAGACGTGCAAAGATCCGTTTTAAAGATGGTAAGAAAAATAGATTTGTTCATACACTGAATGGCTCAGCACTCGCCGTAGGCCGTACGATTGTCGCTATCATGGAGAACTATCAAAACGAAGATGGAAGCATCACTATTCCTACTGTTCTTCAAAAGTATATGTAAATCATACTCATCTCAGTTTAGTAAGTATTTTTACTAAATAACTATAAATAGGCAGATTGAACTGCCTATTCACTGCCACAATTATTGAATCTTTTATTTCTTTCAAATATATAAACAGAAACACCTTCTTTGTGTACGTAGCTTTTGTCTGGTCATTTAAAAACATAAATATGTCTTTAATTTAGAAGGGTGTGAAGACATTTATATAGGACAGAATTATAGACATACTATTGAATAGTTATTTGACTTTTCATTATTCTGTGGCAACACGCTGACTTAGTGATACATATATGATTAGTTAAATACAATCTAGATATGATATCACTATGAAAATTATATCCCGTACCATTTCTCTATCATTTAATACTATAAACCTATTTGCAGATAAAAATTGCTTTGCACTTAAAAATATGGATAACAAGTGATAATTTTAGACTTTGAAACAAACTCAGCAAATATACATGATGTTATAGAAGTAGCAGCTTTTCGTGTTGAGCAAGTAAATAATGAATATAAAGTTCTAGATACTTTTCATCGTTATTATTTCTCGGAATATGAAGTAAACCCTCATGCGCTAGCAGTACATAAACTATCTCCCGATAGACTTGAAAGATTAAGAAAAAGTGTAACTTATGAAGAGTACTTTGAAGATGATACGGACTTTGTAGAGTTTTGTAAAAATACTAAAACATTAGTAGCTCATAACATATCATTTGAATTAAGACATATAGGAGAGTTGCTCTCATTTGAAAATCATTTCTGTACTATGAAAGAGAATAAAAAAATTGTTAAAGCGATCAATACTAGGGGTAATATAAAAAACCCAAAACTTATTGAGACTTGTAAATATTATAATATTGAATTTGATGATGAACAGTATCACAGCGCTATTTATGATGTAACTAAGACCTTGGAAATTTTAAATAAAATGGAGTGTAAAAGTATTTTTTAATGATAGAACAGAGATTTTTATATATGAAACAGCAGAGTCTGCGAGACTCTGTTAAATCTTATATATTGGTAGATTTTTCTTCTACTATTTTGAGGTTGAGCCAAGATGGCGCAAAATAAAAATTAAGACCACTTTCATTCCACTCAGATCTCTCACTGTGACGGCTATGTAATATCCCATTAATCAGAGTGTATTCCAATCCTGTAATACTACTAATAAGATTTTTACCTTCATTTAACGCTTCTAAAACAGCTTCTTTACTTTTCATACATTTCCTTTAAGCAATTCATAAAAAGACCTATTGGTCTCTTTATAAAACTGTTTAAAATATGGACAGATTTCTCTGCCCATTAGATGGACTTAAAGACCAGTAACGTTTTCAGCTTGTAAGCCTTTTTCGCCTTTACCGATCTCAAAAGTCACTTTTTGACCTTCATTAAGGGAAACACGGTCGTAGCCGTTACTGTTAATTTGACGATAATGTACAAATACATCATCTCCACCTTGTTCTTGTTCGATAAAACCGAAACCTTTTTCACTGTTGAACCATTTTACTGTTCCGTTTACTTGAGTTGCCATTGCAATTCCTTTTAGTTGTTTATACACTTCATTACTGATGTGCTGAAAATATAAATTGGAGTGTTCTTTCGGGAGGATGATACTGTAAACTAAAGGTTAGCAATAAAAGTCAAGCCAAAGATGAAACTCTAAATCATCTTTCAATATATAAGTATACCGGAATATTCTAATAATAGCAAATAATGTATAATAATAAATATTTTTTATGCTTCTTGACGTAATGTTCTGTCTTAGAAACTCCTAAAGATCAATCTACATATTATACTCTTTAACATAATTGAGATCAAATGGTTTTCTAGATTTCAATACACCAAAGGCTTGTCTGAGTAACTTGTTAGCTGCAGCGACCATAGCAACCATTTTGCTCTTGCCACTTTCTACCAGTCTTTGGTACTGTTTCCTAATCAAAGGATTGTGAATAGTTGCAACCAATGCACCCATATAAAGCATCTTTCTAGCAAATGTATTACCTCTTTTTGAGATAGAGCCTCTACCTTTCACCGAAGTTCCTGACTCATAAGGGCTGGGTGCAATACCTGCAAAACTACAAGCTTGTTTTGCACTAGCAAAGTTTTCAAATCCGTTAAAGACAGCGATGATCATAGCACTTACTTTTAATCCTATCCCAGGGATAGACCTTAACAGTTCATACTCTTGGTTAAATTCATTTTCCAAGAGTGTTTGCAAGGTTTTCTCAAGTCGCTTTAATTCATCCTTTATGAATTTTAAATGTCTCTTATAGGAGTCCAAAGCTTCTTTGGAATAATTGGCTTGTTTTTTAAGTGCATGATGCTGATTATTTGTCATTGTTCTTTGCAGTAAAAGATCATCAATAGCCTTGACTAGGTTATCTACAGCTATTTGTGATTCATCTTTAGTTCTAAAAAAAGAAAGCTTATGTTGATACTCATACCCATACTCTGCGATCAGTTTGGCATCAGCACTATCTGTTTTAATACGCATCAAATGCATTTGGGAATATCTCTTGATTATCAAGGGGTTTACGACAGAAATATTTAATCCCTCAGCAACTAGCCAATATGCTAATCTGGTATGATATATACCTGTACTTTCCATTACAAAGACAACTGATTCTTTGACTTTTTTGAACGGAGTAATCAACTCTTTTCTAATTATTTTTTTTGTGTAGTCAAGCTCTTTCATTTGATGTGTTACCCCATCAAAGATACTGATTGCCAGACTATCCTGTGCTACATCGATTCCAACTATAGTTTGAAAGCTTTTCATCTTTAACTCCTTGAAAAATATCTTGTGCTACAATATATCTCTTTTGAAGTTATCATCGTACTATGCAGGCTTTTTGCCTAATGTTCTTAGTTCAGCTTTGAAAGAGCAAAGGACGGAAACAGCATTACGCACGGTTTTTAAACCAATGAAAAAAAACGTTTTTGCTCGTCCTTTGTTACTATTGTGCTTTAATAGTTTATCTTATTTTAAAACCATCAAATATTTGCACATTGCAGTATACGATGAAAAAAACGAGCGCCTAAATTGTAGCCTTTTATTATAATTAACCAGATAATCATCGATCAATTTGGTCTTCAAACTTCTACCCATGCCTTGATGTAGTTTCATAAGTTTTTTAAGCTGTGTGAATACTCCTCCATCTAAAGCATTTGTACCGGATACTCATCCAAAGCCTTGAATAAGCCACGTTTATCATCTACAACAACTCCTTGTATGGTGAAATCCTTGTCAATCAATTCATCTATTAAATACTTATAGTCTTTGATCTGCTCAGTCTCAATATGCTTCCAAATAAGTATTTCACCACTGATCGCATCTCTGAATACAAGTACACCGAATTTATCTCTTTTCTTGCCAAAGAAAGTAGCATCTGCAATGACAGTTACTTCTCTTGGATCATAGGTATGATATGGTGGCTCATATTCAAATATCTGCTTTCTGATCCAGGGTAAACTTCGTTGATATTTCTCAGATAATTGTCTCAAAGTTTGTTTGTAATAAAAGTATTCTTTAAAGATAATATTTTGAAGTTTATCTGGTCTTCTTTTTGATGAAAACCAATGATTACAATCTTGGCATTTATAGCGTTGAAGACCTCTTTGTTTTCCCTTTTTTATAACGTGAGAAGAATTACAATTAGGACAAGATTTAGTGTTTTTTTACAGCCATTTTTAAATAAACTCTTTTTAGTGCCCTATATAACGTAATTTGCTTGAGTTTTTAGGCGCTCATTTTTTGTATTAGGTCGGTTTCTATATCCATTTTTCTCTCTTTTTTTGACAAACAGATAGTATAGGTCTCACAAAGTCAGAGTGCTCCCACAGAATGATAAAAAATCAAATAAGTATTAAATAGTATGTCTACAGTTATGTCTTATATAAATGTCTTCACTCTCTTTAAAACTAAAACTTCCAATTACTATAAAATCATATAAAACGTACTCATTGAAACTATACGTACTTGACTTCTTCTTTGATATCAGTAATGTCAGATTGGTTACTCTAAAATCTTCTATATCAGACGAAATTATAGTCAATGAAGAGAATTAAAAAAAGAAAAAGGCTTGTTAATTGTGGCAGCATATAGGCAGGTCAATCTGCCTATTTAGAGGTATTTTGTAAAATTACTTACTAAAATGATGACAATCCAGACTTACATATACTTTTGAAGCACAGTAGGAATAGAAATAGTTCCATCTTCGTTTTGATAGTTCTCCATGATCGCAATTAGCGTACGTCCTACCGCGAGTGCTGAGCCATTCAGTGTGTGAACGAATCTGTTTTTCTTGCCATCTTTAAAACGTATCTTTGCACGTCTTGCCTGGAAGTCTCTTGTGTTAGAGATCGAAGAGATTTCACGGTATTTGTTTTGTCCCGGGAGCCACACTTCTAAATCTATCGTTGTTGCAGCTGAAAATCCCAAGTCCCCATGACAAAGCTCTACAACTCGGTGAGGTAAGCCAAGTGCTGTCAATATATCTGAAGCGTTTTGTACCATCATTTCAAATACCTCATCCGACTTATCCGGATGTGCGATGGCTACCATCTCCACTTTATCAAACTGGTGTTGACGTATCATACCACGTGTATCACGTCCTGCAGACCCTGCTTCTTTTCTAAAACATGGTGTGTAACCTGTCATCAGTACCGGCAGTTCTTTCTCTGTAAGTATTTCGTCATTGTACATATTTGTCAATGGAACTTCAGCTGTAGGGATTAAGTATAGATCTTCTCCGTCTATTTTAAAAAGATCATCTTCAAACTTAGGCAGCTGTCCTGTACCTTGAAGCATAGTAGCATTATTCATAAATGGCACACAGAGCTCTTCAAAGCCTTTGGTAGCATTTGTGTCTAGGAAGAAGTTTATAAGTGCTCTCTCCAGCCTTGCAGCTTCACCACGGAGAACAGAGAAACGACTCTTTGCAAGTTTTACACCACGTTCAAAGTCTATCCATCCATTCACTTCAGCTAAAGCCCAGTGTTCTTTAGGCTCAAAAGAGAAATTTTTTGGCTCTAAAACTTTACGAAGTTCTACATTATCATCTTCATCTTCACCCTCTGGCACAGTATCATCTGGAAAATTAGGCATCGCAAGCGCAATAGTATAAAGTGCTTCTTCAGCCTCTCTGGCTTTCTCCTGCATAGGTACCATAGCCTCTTTATTGGCATCTACCTTTGCTTTTAATTCAGAGATATCTTTGCCCTCTTTCATATACTGACCAAAAAGTTTAGACATACTGTTCTGTTCTGCTTTTGAAGCTTCCAATGTAGCATTGGCCTCTTTGAGAGAGGTAAACAAATTTTGAAGATTTTCAAGAGTAGAAGAATCTACACCTTTCTTTTGCAATTTTGCACTGGCTTCTTCGAAATTATTTTGGAGGTATTTAAGATCTATCATAACGTTAACCTAATGTAGTGAAATTTATATGGGAATTATAGGATAATTTTGAAAGAATCTGATTAAGAGTCAAAGCTCTCAATCAGAAGTGTCGTATTAAAAGTGAATCATTTTTTAATAGTAGTAGCTAACACTAAATGCGATACTACCCATATTGTCTAATTTAAATGTACTATCTGGTAATGGACTGTCATCCACCCCTGTCCAAGAATATTTGTAAGAAATGTCAAATCCTACAACTTCAGATACAATCATATTTATACCTGCTTGTAAACCATAAAAGACACCAGAACCATCCGAAATAGTTGTATTGAATCCTGGAAAAATCTGGTCATCTGTTAATTCATAAGTCATGTATCCTACATGTGCTCCAATATAGGGTTTGATATTCATAGCATCCGCTTCAGTTTTCCAGAAAAAATAATCTAGTAAAACAGACCCTTTGTGCATTGTCTCTTCCGCCCCATTGTCTTCATCATTATAATACGTATAAAGTAAGGTAGTTCTCCATTCATCATTTTCTGCACCAAAACGTAAACCATACTCTAGTACAGAATCGCTCTCAAAATTAACCTTTGGAGTATCTCCCAACTGAAGTGAACTTTCACTTTTAGTACTCTCTAATTCTAAACCGATAAACGTACTGCTTTCTGTTATATTTGCTGCATGTAAAGTACTCCCAAATGCCATCAATAGACAAGCTGCTGCTATTTTTTTTACCATTATTTACTCCTCTTCCTTGTATAAAAGTATTTGCATTATAAATGCATATGGTGTAAGAATATCATATTTGTATCTTTTTTATGATTAAATATTTAAAAATATTAGATTTTTGCTTTAAAAAACAAATATTCAATAAATATCTCAGTCTTTTAATGACATCCATTCAGGCGGTTGTATCAAAAATTGCATATGGAATTTATTGATAAGATAAAGTGACATCAAGGGCAGAAACAGTCCTGCTGCCATCCCACTCATCAGATGCAGCCAAAATTCCTGAATACCGAAAAACTTTTGCAATGCAATCCGAACACCGCTTGCAAACAGGATATGCATAATATAAATTTCCATCGAATATTTCCCAAAGCGTTTCATGCTCCTTTCTACAAGTCTGTATTGGTGAATGGAGATTGCCAATACCATCCCGATTCCACTAAATGCGGCAACTAAAACAAAGTATAAAGATGACTGGGAAAGTTGGATATGTGCCCATATGAATTCAGAATAGACCAGTGCAATAAAGAACACTATAGAGAGGATGACCGTTACCGTACTTGATCTGAAAGACTTTACACTATATGCGGTAACAATTCCAGCATTGAAATAGATTATATTTCTGATAACATTGTCTGTGATAGCCATATGCATCAATAGTGAGTCCTGAAAAATAAACAGACAAAGAGAAAGTAATGTAGTTATCCAAATCGCCCGATGCTTGAAAATAGAAAAAAGAAAGGCATAAGAAACAAACATTAAAAAGAGCGCTTGAAGAAACCAAAACTGAGACTTAGGATAAAGAAGCATTGTCAAAAGATGTCCAAAATTTTCATCATTGTTAGTATAATTCGCCAATGTTGCTTCGATGATGATCTGAATAGCAGACCAAATAACAAATGGATAAACTATAGTTGCCATTTTGTTGCCAATGAGTGGCAACGCTCCACGTTTTGTATAACTATGTAGGAAAAAGAGTCCTGAAAGGAAAAAGAAAAGTGGCATATGAAAACTGTAAATAATATCGAAGGCCAGTACGTACATTTGCTTGTTATTAATAAGCCCTGCACCATTTAGGCCAACAAGTACATGCCCCAATACTACCAGTACAATACCAATTCCTTTGGCAGTATCGACCCAGAGTAAACGATCCGAAGAACCTGGAGCTTGCACGCTAATTGTTTTTGTATCTTCTCCCACTGACACCCTCTCTTTTTTATATTATATCGAACAGATATCTATAAATTGTGAACTATCTAACTCAAAAGCAGTTCTGTTAGAGTACCCTACCGAAACGGTAATTTTAACAATAGGTGTTTTTTTATGACGCTATAGTTACTATTACGTCAGATCATTACATTTTTTCTATGAGTTTTACAGCTTCTAATGCATCTACTGATATGAAGTCTGCAGAAGAAGAGAGTTCTGCCTTACTCATGTAACCGGATAACACGCCAACACAGCCAATTTCTGCTTCTTCTGCGGCTAACATGTCCACATCTGTATCGCCAACAAAATAAGCTACTTGTCCAAAACGATGCCCTAGTGCCTTTAACGCTTTAGTGACAGGCTCTCCATGAGGTTTGGGATGCACAACATCTTCTCTGCCAATAAGCACGTCAAAAGCTTTCATCAAATCAAAATGCTCAAGTAGCTCACGTGAATATTCACTGGTTTTTGTTGTCACTATACCAAGTCTTGCATACTGATATGCAAACTCTATCGCCTCTTTTGCATTAGGAAGCAGCACAGTTTTTTGTGTATGTATGGTTCGGTAATGCTCCTTGTAGGCTTTAACATACGCCATGGCCTCACCCTCATCTACACCAAGCTTAACAAACATCACATCAAGTGGCAAACCTATGAGTGCTTTGATCTTCTCTGCAGCTGGTACTTCAGCACCAAAAAAATCATACGCTTTTGCAAAACTCTCCAAAATTGCCTCTGTTGAATCTATAATCGTACCATCTAAGTCAAAAAGAACGATCTTACTTCTCAGTGTACCTTCTTTCATTTGATATATTGTATTTGAGGACATATTGTCTACCCTTTAATTAAAATTTGAGAACCTCTAAGATATTTAAGGTTCAAATATATTTGGCATCATACCCATTAAAGATAAAATTTTCGTAGCTGTAAGTCTTAGAGTGAGAATTAACGTTTCAAAGGTCTATAAAATTACTTAAACCTATTTATTTGACCTTTGTGTTCTCTTCTAATTTTATTGTCTCTGGGTCCATATATTTCTCTAAGTCAGCATTTGTAAGTGTTTGTTGCATTAAATAACTTTTATCAAGGTTGAGTGATTCAAAACTATGATCCTCTAAAAGCTCCATAAATTCAAAAATTTCTTTTGTGATTTCAAATTTATTTTCTGTCACTCTTATCTTCTTAAAATGTTGCAATATGGTCTGTGTTGTTTCACTATCACTTTGCTCTATCTCTTTATTTCCAAAAGCAATAACATATACACCCGCTTGACAAGCTGACTCCACAAAATTATTGATTCTTCTTAGTTCATACTCAGCAGTTGGAAAGTTTTCCAAATTGATCAATACTAAATGATACGTCTGTTTAAGTCTTGATTTTTGATTATGCTCACTTATACTTGGTCTATTACAACATAACAAGTCCTGGTGACGAGAGACGATAGTTCCTTCAATTTCTTCAAAAAGTTCTGCCATCATTTCAGGATTATACGCTACATTATAGATTTGCATATACTGTAAAGGAGAAAGATTATAGAATTTCTTTTTACCAAAATCAAAAAGGTCTACTTTTAAACTTTCAGGAGGCATTGTAGAGAGTAATTCCAAGCAAAGACTCTCCAGTAAATTATCAGCCTTTGCTTCAGAGACTTTATCGTACAATAAACAAAATCCACCATCACTGGTCCCTGTATATAAAGGGATAGTTTCATGGCCTTTGTGTAAATCTCCTATATGAAATCCCCATGGAAATGCATAATTCTCATCTTTATCTGCCATACTATAATGCTCACTTTTATTTTTCTCACATTATATCACTATTTAGGTTAGGTAAGCTCTCTTGTGTTATTTCATATTCTGTATGCAATAAATGGTGATTTTATTAGATTTGATGATGGCATAAATCATGAATATATACAGCAAAACTGAAATCTGATTGAACAAAAATTGATAATGAAAAATATTTTATCAGTTTTTAACAGGAAATTATTTTCACCTTTTTTTATTCATTATAATCCCTATTTTATTTCTTCTTTAAGTCTTCTCTCTTCATCTCTTTTTCAATCATTTTCTCTGTGAAAGCTGGTCTTCCAGAAAAAACAAAAACTCCCAAAGCATGAAAAAGTACACCTATGCCCCATCCCATGAGCGGCCACTTGAACCATAGGTATTGAGTGGATGAACTTAGGTTTATTATGATAAGTAAAATAGATACAGCTATGTAAACTGATAAATGAATGTAAAATCCAAATTTTGCTTCTGCTCTTTTTTTAGCTCTTTGATAAGCTTCTTGATGTTCCATTGTATCTCCTTTGTCATGATTGTGACTACTTGATCAGAGCATTTTTTATAACACGTATTGTTGCTCCTGAAAAAAGAAAAGCTAGCATATAACCTAATATCCGAATCGGAAAAACACGAACCTGCGCTTTACAATAGCCTTCAAGGACGGCTTCTTGAAAATCTGCACTAAGTGTTGCATTTTTCCAGGGGAGCAGAACAGGCTGCAGTAAGCCTAAAAGCATTCCGGTATCTGCTGGATCACCCAGTCCAAAGTGCCAATGCATACGTAACTCTTTGAACTGTAAGTCGCAAAAAAGATCCCTGACAAGCCTCATCAGCCGCTTTATAAATCTTTTGCTTTCTGCCAATGACAATAGATGCAGATTTTTTTCTTTTTTTTGCTTCTTTGGCAATGTGCTTTTTCTTGTTTTCTGATCCAGCTTGGTCATATCGATAGTAACAAGACCAAACAGTAGACACAGATCTCCCCGATACTCCAATGTTTCATCTTTTTTCAGATAGAAATCCAGATCAACAGGGATAGAAAGCAAAATCAGAACAATGAGCAGGAAGCCGATCAAAATTGCTATGATCTCCATCCTCTCTCCAATCACATATTATTATAAGCTATTTGTCTTTTTCCTGCTTTTCTTGCATCGCTTTACCGACAGTTTCGCCTATATGTTCGAATGCTGAAGCCATGCCGCTTTTGATAGACTCAACCCTTACATCACCATCTTTGTTGATTATCACAAGGGCAACTGGCCTGATCCCACCGCCGCCCCCGGTACCGGCTCCAACTTCCGCATCATTACTTTTTTTACTCTTTCCAGTACCACCACCGGCACCAAAACCAAATCCGATACTGATCAGGGGGATCAGTGTGTTGCCTTCTATGACTATCGGTTCTCCTACAACCGTTTTAGTATCCAATACCCTTTCCAGTTCTTCCAGTGAGGTTTTTAATACATCTTTCACATGTTCCATAATGGTCTCCTTTCTGTTGTTTAGTGTATTTTCTCTGATTTTTTTCATGTTTCTTTTTAAAGTATAGTAAATATCTCTTAACAAATAATAAACAAATAATTATATATTCAAGGAACATATACATCTTTTCCTATTCAATAAACAGACATTTTAATGTCTGTTTAATTTTTAAAATATGTTAATTAAAAAAGATTTTTACTACTTTTTTATATACTTGGATACATAAAAATATTTCTCTCTAAAATAATTTGCTGATGCTAAAATGTTCTATATGGAAGATTTTATAAGGAAATCAATCTCATTCTAATCACGTAAAAAGCTATATAAAAAATACAAATTGACATAGGGACAAAAAGTTAGAGCCGCGGGTCTAAAATAGGAAAATATAAATAGGTGAATTATTTTGATTAATCTTCAAGAATGAAAGTAAATAAGGTGATTGTTGATAATTTGAATGGTGTAAGAGAGGGACTTGAACCCTCGACCTCCGGCTTATGAG
>CAWAVD010000018.1:0-118891 GCA_963785375.1 Sulfurovaceae bacterium | reverse complement strand
CTACGGTACCTACCACCCCAGTAAACACGACACCTTCAGCACCAGCTGCTCCCTCTTCTAACTAATCCCTATATAAAGAAGAAAATCCTTCTTTATATATGCCTTCGAAAATACTATCTCAATACATAACAAGGTAAAAAAGGGTAAAATTTCCCTAAATAATACTAATCTTCTGATTACATCCAAGACATTTATCAGAAGATTAAATAAGGAGATAGTTATGGTAAATGAAATTTTTGAACAAACAAAAGAAAATATGCAAAAGAGTATTGAAGCTCTTAAAAGAGATTTTTCTTCACTTAGAACAGGAAAAGTAACAACTGGTATCATAGATAACATTAAGGTGGACTACTATGGAACCATGACAGCATTAAACCAAGTAGGTAGTGTTATTGCTACAGATGCGACAACGATCAGTATAACTCCTTGGGAAAAAAACCTTCTTCCTGTGATTGAAAAAGCGATCCAGGAAGCAAATATCGGCGTGAATCCAAACAATGATGGAGACTTCATCAAACTCTTTTTCCCACCAATGACAAGTGAACAGAGACAAGAGATCGTTAAGCAGGCCAAAGGTATGGTTGAACATGCAAAAATTGCTGTCAGAAATGTAAGAAAAGATGGTAATGACAAGATCAAAAAACTTGAGAAAGACAAAGAGATCAGCGAAGATGAATCTAAGAAAGCTCAAGATCAAATCCAAAAAATCACGGATGAATTCATTGCAAAAGTAGACGACACATTTAAAGCTAAAGAAGCTGATATCCTTAAGGTTTAAATATGCAAAAATCCTATGATGTAGAAAAAGCATATAAAGAGGCTAATGCTCTACTTGAAGGTCACTTTCTTCTAGCAAGCGGCAATCACTCAAACAGATATCTTCAAAGTGCAAAAGTTCTTGAATATCCTAAAAAGGCCTCTTTGCTCACTGATGCTCTAGCAGAGATGATCCGCTCACATGGCATTGAAGTAGACACTGTGTGTGCACCTGCTTTAGGTGGTGTACTTGCCGGTTATGAACTTGCACGTTCACTTAGATGTACGTTCTATATTTGTTGAGAAGAAAGAGGGAGGCATGGAGTTACGGCGTGGTTTTGAAGTAGCAAAGGGTGAAAAGATCATCATTTGTGAAGACATAATTACGACTGGTGGTTCTGCATTAAAAGCTGCTCAGGCTATAGAGGCATTGGGTGGCAAAGTCGTTGCCTTTGCATCACTGGCAAACAGAGGTTTTTGTAAACGTGTGGGAACGGATAGCGAGGCAAAAGAAGAATGCAGTCTGCCAAATAATGTACCATTGTTTGCACTTGATGACTTTACATTTGAAATGTACGCTCCAGAAGACTGTCCCATGTGCAAAGAAGGAAGTACTGCTATTAAACCTGGAAGTAAAGGCTAAAAGGCCTTGCCTTTATGGCTTCGTTTCGCATTCCAAAGTATTTCCTTCCATCGGTCAGGGTAGCATTTTGGTTCTACCACTATAATTAACTATTCACGATATTAGCCCTCACCCTCCATACAATAGCACATATCTCTATATCAATATCAGTCTTTCTTGGCTTAATACTAAATGTTTCTATCTCACAGTTGTCTACACTGTATTTTTCATTTAGTGCATCTATTTTATCTTCCAGTTCATATTCCAATGCTTCTATCTCTTCTTCAATAGCTACCATACGTTCTTGTGCACGACTCATCTCTCCACGTTCTTTGAGTATCTTGCTTCCTTTACTCACTGCACGACCTATCTTTGTCGGGCTTTTACGTCCAAATAGTGCACCAAGTACCGCGATACCTGCTTCTATCATAGAACCTGTAGAGTCCGATGCTTCTTTTTCTACACGTTCTTTGGCACGGGAGAGCCTGTCAATAAGCGTTTTCTCTTTTCTACCATATCGTGTTTGAAATTTTTCAATTTCTATCTCTTTTTTATCATTGAGACCATCTTGTAAACGAACCATGAAGTCGGAACGTGATTCATCTACTGTGGATTCCAACTTAGGTGAGATACAACGCAGTAGTTCCAAACTATGTTCACGGTAGAGTGTCTCTTTTAAGTCTCTTACCGCTTTTGCCAATCTCTTGTCTTCTAAAACAACGTCCGGCAAGGGATGAAATTTTGCGTTGGCAGGGGCCGTATGAGGGAATCTATCAAAAGCAAGTTCTTCTTCTATTGCATCTTCCCATATAATACGTTGTTGTTTCTCTTCGAGAGGTATAAAAAGTTCAAGTGCTCTTTCTATATCAATACCTCTTCGTTGTTGATAAAAATGTATCTTTGCCTTTGCCCCCAAAGTTGCCGAAAATATATTTTGTTGTGAAGCATCCGGTTCATAGTATTGAGGAATAGAAGGATCAATATTTTGATAACCCTCGAATCAGAAGTCTCTTTTCCCGTACTTTCTACTGACTTAACTTCCAGATACTGTGCTGCCTTTTGCTCTTGCATAAGAAGTGCTATTTCATTTCTTTGAGTGGTCCTTTAAGATAACTCATCACCCAACGAGTACTAAAAAGTCTAATATCATCCAAATGTGCACTCTTGAGGAAGAAGGTTCTCTTTTGTAAATTGGCTAGAAGGTTCTTAATTTCATTTTTATCAAAGTTTGAACCTACTTTACCTCCCAACCCATCAATGACCTTTTCTATATCTTGAGTAGTTTGCAACCTGCCTACAAACCATGTTCCTATGTTAGAAAGCCCTTTATAGTCCAAATCTACAGGGTTTTGTGTACTTAGTACCACACCTACTCCAAAAGCTCTTGCCTGCTTCAAAAGAAGCAGCATAGGTTCTTTACTTGGTGGGTTCTTGGTAGGAGGAAAGAAACCAAAGATCTCATCCATATAAAGTAATGTTTTGAGTGCAGAAGTACCACTTTGTCGACGCATCCAGGCAATGTATTTATTGAGCAGCAAAGTCACAAAGAACATACGTTCTTCATCATTGAGATGTGAGATAGAAAAAATAGCCATTTTGGCTTTACCATTTTCATCATACAAAAGTTTTTGAATATCTAAATTTTCACCCTGGAGCCATAGGGAAAAACTTGGACTTGCAAGGAGCGCATTAAATTTAGTTGCCAATTTAAAACGATCATTTTGTGGATAAAAATCATCTAAAGGCAATACTCCTATCTTTTTAAAAGAAGGATTGAGTATCTTACCTATGATACCTTCTATACTCAGATCTTCATTTGAGAACCATGATTTTGTAATAATCTGTGCAAGCAGGATATACTCTTTTGATTCTAATGGATCTGCATCAATACCTACTAATGAGAGCAAGGAGGTGGTAGTACTTTTCAAGTATGAGGCAAAAGTATCACTGTCTTCAAGTATCTGAGGCAGGCGGCACTTCGAGTGAACTCATCACATTGACAGAGACTCCGGCAGAACTTCCTGGAGTATAGATGGTTTTCTTCACATCATGAAATTTTTGTACGCGCTCAGTATTTTGCCCCCAACTCTCTATACCCTCTTTCCACATTGAAGATATCTTCGTAGCATATGCTACTAACGTTAGCCTCTTTTGTTTTGGCTTCATCAGCCACCCATGATTCAAAAGCACTAGAAGAAAAACTCGGATCCGTAAGGCACAAATCTCCCATATCTCCTTTTGGATCTATAATGATAGAAGGGATATTGTCTATGGCCGCCTCTTCTATGATCCCCACACCAAGTCCGGTCTTTCCCGAACCTGTCATACCAATGATCGCTGCATGGGTAGTAAAATTCTTGTTTTTTAGCAGTGTCAATGCCTCTGTGGGTTCCAAATTTTGCTTATCGATATCTTTACCCAGATAGAACAGCCCCAACTTTTCATATATCTCTTGCATTCCAAAATCCTTCATGATACAAATACATACTAGCTATTCTAGCAAAAGTTTGTTTAGTCCGTTTTGGTCTTGCATGTAATAGCGATATGGAATTCGTTTATACAGGTGCTGGAGTTATCCCAGTTGAAGGTTGTTTTGTTGTTTTCTTCTTTGGAATAGGTTTGCTGACCCCTTGTATCATAAAGCTAATGGGTTCTTGTCCTTTTTGTTGCATGAGGACCAGTACTTTATCTTTTTCATGATAGATATCAAAGACCTCTATACCATCCATTACAGGGTTTATTTCAACTCTCTCTTCTGAGTTTACGGGTAAACGGTAATAGTTCCCTTCGATTCGTGCAAGAGTATTATCTTTTTTAAGGACAATCCAACACACTTTTGCCGAAGGTAAAGCATAAAGAGAATTCCGTGTCCCCTCCATACATACCCTGCTGAATTCATCTTTTTGAATTGTAATATTCCCATCTGAACCTAAAATATCCAAATACAATACTTTTGTGGCGTTGGTAATTTTTTTGGATTTTTCCAGGTATTTTAAAAGATGTTGATTAGAGTTTTGAAGCATATCGACAGAGCTGAAAAGCGCCAAAATAACAATACCTAAAAGTGCAATCGAGATCAGTACTTCTAAAAGGGTGAATGCTTTACGGTTAACCATTGACCTTAGCCATCCATAAGTCCAACACGAATGGCCTCTTCATAACTCGTGTCACCTGCCAATAACATCTCTTTAAGTTTATCTGCGATCGTTTTCATGCCTTTTTTCTTCATAGCATCTCTTACTTGATGATCAGTAAATCCATCTTTCATCATCTCTTTTACATGATCATCGATTATGAAAAGTTCACCGATAGCCTGTCTGCCTTTATAGCCTGTGAAATCACATTCTTTGCATCCTATTGCTTTAAAATACATCTTCTCTTCAGGAACACCTATCTCTTGTGCTGTTGCAGGGGCTAGATTAGTCTCTTCTTTACAGTGCATACAAAGGTTACGTGTAAGCCTCTGTGCTAATACTCCTAAAAGTGTTGAAGAGACAAGAAAATTTGCTATACCCATATCCATCAAACGGCTTAAAGAAGAGGTTGAATCATTGGTATGCAACGTAGAGAGGAGTAGGTGTCCTGTCAATGCTGAACGAAGTGCTATTTCAGCTGTTTCACTGTCACGGATCTCTCCCACCATGATAATGTCAGGATCCTGTCTTAGGATGGAACGTAATCCTGCTGCAAAAGTAAGCCCGACTTTCGTGTTTACCTGTATTTGAGAAATATTATCTGCATTGTACTCCACCGGGTCTTCTACTGTAATGATATTCTTATCTGGAGTCGAAACATGCTGCAAACAAGCATGGAGTGTGGTTGATTTACCTGAACCTGTAGGTCCTGTTACTAGTATCATACCATGAGCGTGATTGAGCAATCTGTACAGATCTTTAGTGATCTCATCCATAAAGCCTAAAGATTCCAATGTCGGTATGTGCTCTGTTTGAGAAAGTATACGCATCACGACTCTCTCCCCATGGTAGGTAGGCAAGATAGAAACCCTGACATCAATCGTCTTCCCTGATATCGCTAACTGAGTACGTCCATCTTGAGGGACTCTTTTCTCAGAGATATCAAGATTTGATATAACTTTGATACGGTTTATGACCAAAGTAACAATACTCTTTTCAAGGTCAAGATGCTTCTTCAAAGCTCCATCTATACGTAAACGTACTTCACCTTTTCTTTCCCCACTTTCGATGTGAATATCACTTGCTCTTTTTTGCAAAGCTTGAAAAAAGAGTGAATTTACAAGCTTGATGATAGGAGCGGACTCTTCGCTTGAAAGTAAGTCTTGCGAATTACGGATAAATTCCAACAGGTCAGATTCTGCTTCAATGAGCTCATCTGAAGTTGTTGCCATCTCTTCAAATTCAGTACCGGTTTGAATCTCTAAAAATTTATTTTTAAGTCTCTCAAAACTCTCATCATCTACGATTGTCACCGGATAATCCAACGAGAGCTTTGCCAAATAGTTCAGTGCATCACCTAATGTTTTTTGTTCGACAACACAAGTTTTAACATCATCGATAATACTGAAAAGCAAAAAGTGCTTTAGTGCTAACTTGTGATTTACTTCCTCTTCCCAGAGAGGCTCTAAGTTTACATCCTGAAGACGAGGGAAATGCATTATACGTCCCCTTCTAGAAGACTTAAATTATTTTGATGAGGGGTTCTTTTAATTCTGTTGCTTGCTGGCGAAACTGTTTCAGAGGCAGGGACACCTGTTTTTTCTTCAAGTGACTGCTTGAAAAAGTTGTTATATCTTTCCTGCACCTCTTCAAGTTCAGATAACATACTTTTTAACTTTTGAAGGTCACCACTCTTTCTTACGATATACGGCGTAAGATAGATAACGACATTCTGCTCTCTTTCCACATCTGAATGATGCGTGAAGAGCGCGTCTCCTAAAATAGGAATATCTCCGAAGAAAGGTACTTTTGACTCCCCTTTACCTCCAACTCTCTTTATAAGTCCGCCCAAGATGATCATCTCACCATTGTTCACAATGGCATTGGTCTTTACTGTTCTTTTTGTTGTGGTCGGTCTGTCTGCTTGTTGTTCTGAAGAAGGATCGATGTCCTCAAGTACGGTTTCCACCTCGAGTGTCACTTTGTTGTTGCTTGAAAGTCTTGGCTTCACTTTCAGTGTCAGGCCGATGTCTTCTCTAGAATAGTTGTTCACCACATTCGAGACACCGGTTGTAGACTGTTGTGCCTGTGTCAAGATAGACCTCGTCTGTCCTATATATATCTCTGCTTCTTTGTTGTTCGTACAGAGTACCGAAGGTTCACTCATCAAACGTGCTGCACCGTTTTGTTGCAAGAGATCAAGGGTTGCACCTAAAGCAAAGACCTTATCAGTCGCATCAAACTTAAATGCTGGGTCACTAGAATAAATAGGATTACCATTAGAATCAAGACCTTCATACGTTTCAGTATTTGTATTTAGAAAGCCTAAAAGTGCTGGTGACATTTGTAGTGCTGATGCGCCCAAGTTTCCTGCCAATGTATAAAGACCGCTACTGGTTATAGCTCCACCATTAAACCCGTATTTAAGTCCTACCTGCTGTGCTAAATTACTGTCTATTTCAACGATCTTCGCTTTAACATATACCTGAACTTTAGGTATATCAATCCTCTTGATCGTATCTCTAATGTTCTTCATCTGTTCCGCTGTAGCCAGTAAGACGAGGGCATTTCTTTCTATGTCAGATACGACCATGGCTTTACTTGGTGGTTCGGCTCCTTTTTTAGGTGCTTTAAGTGCAACATTGTTCATTTGGGCGATCAGTTGGCTCATGATCTTCTCCATCTCTTCAACGTTAGAGTTTTTAAGTCTGATCACATACATCTGCTGTGTCGTACTCTCTCCTTTGATGTCGAGCTGCTTAATGTACTTGATCATACGGCTGGTATTGTTGGGTTGTCCTACCAAGATGATGGAGTTGGTTGCCTCATCTTTCAAAATCTCTACTTTTTCACTCTCTATGGTTTGCGGGAAAATATTCTTGGCCATATTTTGTGCATTAGGGATAGACATCTTTCACGCTGGAGTTTTTCAACTTAAGAACAACTGATCTTTTTTCACCTGTAACCTCAACTGCCTTAATGACTTTTGATATTGCTTCTAAGGTTCTTGGATCGGCTGTAATAGCTAAAACATTGTTCTCTTTAAAAGAGATCACTTGTGCACCTTTGTGCAACAATGGTTTGATCTTTGCACGAAGTACTGCGGCATTCGATTCTTTAAAGGGAACATGACTGTTTTCATGGTATCGCCTTTAATGCTGCTGCTAACTTCCAGTCCTTCTCCGGCAGCGTCAGAGCCTTTTACGACCTTATAATACTCGCCTTGATCAATGATCGTTAAGCCTTTACCTCCTAAAATAGAGTTTGCCAGTGAGAAAAGCGCACTCTTTTTGATAGGTTTGGTAGAGACAAAATTGATCTTCCCTTTTGGCTCGACTTCTATCAAAATGTTCTTCTGTGTGATCTTAGAAACCATCTCGATGAAATCTTTTACTTCAAGATCACGGAAGTTTACATCCACCGTTTCTTCTTCCGCATACAGCCCTACAGACAACACAATCAATACACTCAATATAACTTTAGTTAACTTCATATTCTAACTCCATTTCTTCTTTATCTCTTTCAATAACCAATGTCAGGTTGTTGATATTTGAAATATTTTTATATACACCAAAAGCAGCATTGTAACTATCTATCTTTTGACCATTAATAGCTTTAATCACATCACCTCTTTTTACTCCAAGTTTTGAAAATGGTGATCCTTTGCGAACAAAAGAGATGCGGAAACCTTGTAAATCATTACCTTTTTTTACCTCTACTATACCGATATTTTTATAAATATCATCCATATTTTTAGCATAATGATCTATCAGTGATTTATCAACGATCTTATGATCACCTGCATCCACAACATCCCCTTTAACCTTACTTTCTGTCTGCGTACTCAGTAGAGGAGGGCTTAGCACTTGTAATGGCTTTATCGCCTTTTGTGCTCATGACCAAAGCAACTGGTATATGTTTTTGCATTTTTACTGAAAGTCGCATAGTCATTCGCCTGCTCCTTCAAGTACAAATCCATTGATGGCTTCACCTTTGGCAAGTACTTTTGTTTTACGTTTATACTCTACTGTCACCACTGTAACATCCGAGGCATTATAAATGGCCAAAAGCTTGATATCTTTAATGCTACCCGCAGTCTGTAGCGGCTTCGTTGTCGTAGGAGCCGGTGCTTCATTTGGGCTTAACTTGACTCTATAGTAAAGGGCTTTACCCCCCTTTATCTTCAGCATGGTCCACGCCGCTTGTCGGCAACCACACCACTGCAACAACAAACCAAAGTATTTTTACGACAAGCAATAAAATCAATAACGACCAAAGACCTTTGACTACTTTCGGCTTAAAAAGATGTTTCATATACCCATCCTTTTTCGTCCTTTTTCAATCGAGATCTTAACATTTCTATATTTTTGCTCTCGTTAAAATCTAAATGTACTTTTCGATCACTTAAATCAATAGCCCCTGCCATCGCACCAAAAGATCCACTTGCCTCAACGAAAACCCCCAGAGGTGAAAAAATAGAATGTGTTATGACAGCTTTTTGTGTTTCTTGTGGCACCATCGTTTTTAAAGAATCATCTACATGAAGTGACTGTAATTCCATACGGCTGTAAAAGAGCACAGTAAAAAAATTCATTTCTTCTATCGTTGCTACCTTTATGCCCTTAAAATATACGTCACCTTCTCAAGACCTAAAGAAAACAATCCTTCACTTACCTTTGCTTCGTTGAGCTTTATCTCATGCTTGACCAGCTCTTCTTCCAACTTATAATAAAACTCTTTCTTCGGCATAAGTACAACTATGGCAATCCAGATCACTATGAATACGATAAAACCCTTTTTTACCACTTGCATTTGAACTCCACATCATAGTTTGAAGCTATTTTTTGAATTTTTAGCTTTTGTATCTCTACAGGCAAGTTGAGTATTTTTGTCACGAGCTTATTCAATTCTCTTGCACTTAAGCCTTTATAGTTTGCTGTGACTTTTTTACTTTTATTGCTCCATTTCACCTTGGATGCAGGAATAAGTGTCTGAAGTTTATCTACGTTTTTACTGGTCTTGTTATCAGACCATACCTTTTTAAGAGCAACCACTTCTTTGATCTCTTCAATAGAACGCTTTGATTCAGCCATAGTTTCAGTTTGTGTAAAAACCTGTACCGTTTTATAACTGTATGCACTAAACATCAGTAGAAGAGCAAGAAGTGCTATCAACTCATTTTGGTATCTTTTCCAAGTCATAATGCACCTTCTATTTTCAAGTCATTACTTCCTGAAATAGCAGAAGTGTTCAATTTGTTTTTTTTCGCCAATGATTCAATACGTTTTGCCACTTGAGCATTTTCACATGAAAACTGTGCCTTAAACATCTTTTCATCTATATCCAATGAGGTGAGTGTAACACCTTTAAAGATCATCTCCGAAAATATTTTAATGATGTCTCGTTTTTTTCTCTCAGCAGTATCAATCGTTTTATATTTTGCAACTATACTGTCTCGCGTATATTTACTTTGCAAAGAAGGATATGCTTCAATCAGCTCTTCTAACTGTGATCCTCCTGCTTTGCTATTATTGCTATACCGCCACCCTTCAACAAAGAACATAAGTGCAAAAAGTGTAAAAATAGCAGCAAGTATCGAAGCCTGTTTCATACTAAGCACAGACCCATAAGCACCTTGGAGCACTACGCCCTTTTTAGGAGTAAAACTGTTGTTAAAAACCAGTGAAGGTCCGTCATCCTGCGTCAAGGCTCCTTTGGGAACGACCACTACCGTATCGTCCAAAGAGACCAGTGCTTCATTTTCTCCCAACAGCAGCGGTTTATCGAAAAGGTCCACTGATTGTTGAGCGAAAAAGAGCTTAGAAATATTTTCCAAGGCAAAGCCCTTGCTTTCCAAAAACGCAGTGATCATCTTTATATCATACGCGAGAAAGACCCACTCCTCATCCTCTTTCCATACCATATACTCATAATCTTTACCTTCTTCAAGCAAACCTTCAAAAATCGATGAAGCGACTCGTTTAGCCTGATATGCATATTGAATAAGCAAGGCTTCTTTTTTTAATGTATAAAACTGCGGAGGCAACATTACATTCACAGTGTTTGAAAGTTTCACTTGCTCCATAGAAGGGTGGGCAAGAATTAAGTCTTTATTGTTTTCCCAAAAATTCAAAATGTTTTGCCTCTCCCTCAATATATTCAAATCTAAATCTATATTGCTCTCCAGCAAGAGCATAATCTACAGAACATGCTGTCGTATCCAAAAATTCTTTATCTGCTAAAATACTTTTCCTTTGAGCATAATTACCTCCACTCTGGTTCACAAGTGCTTTTAGTGTAACTTTCTCTGCCCCTGAGCAACCATGTTAGAAAATGCCCATTCTCTAACTGTTTCAATGTCTATGTCAAAAAGATAAGAAATCAACTCGGGAGAACTATATTCGGCATCTATTTTATTGCTTTTGGGGGAAAAACTAAAATACTTTTTCCATGGGATAGAGCCTATGTTAGGATCATCTACCTCAAATTGGTAACGGCTCACTATATTCTCAAATTGTTGAAATGATATAATACCTTTTTTTTGATGAAATCTACTTTGATTCTTAAAAGTAGCTTCGTTTGGAGGCACTATCTCTTCATATAGCATTGTCTGCAGTCTTCCTGGATCTTCCATATTATACTCTTGCGCAAGAACTTCAAAAATCTCTTCTGCTGTTTTCTGTAGGGTTGCATTATGTTCCCACCCTAGCCAGTTAATATTGACTCCTTTGTTCAAAGGCTCACATTCTAAAATAAGCGAAAATTTGCCATCAGGTGTATGTAGAGGCAAAGCGGCCGTATAGAGTATCGAGAAAAGTGTTTTTTTATCTTCCAGCCCTTGGAATATATTTGTTATATCGCTATAATAAACATCGGCTTGTATCAATGCTTTTGTATCGCTCGCATCTTGTTGAACTTCTTCAAAATAACTAAGAAGTACCATCGTTAACCCAATAATAACAGACAATACAGACAAAGTGATCAGAAGAGCAAAACCTTGACGACTTGTACCTCTACTGTTTATATATTGTATTTTATGCATTTATAAAGCTCTATTAAAGTAAAATTTCTTTTCTAAAAGCGATATTATATCTAAGTAAAGCAAACTCAAAGTTAATAATACATCTAAGTAAAGCAAAGGATTTAGAATGAAAAAACAAAAAAATTTAAGATCAGGGTTCTCACTTATTGAGCTGCTCATCGTTATCGTGATTCTAGGAGGCCTTGTTGCTGTTGTTGCTCCAGGTCTTATGGATGCTGCAGATGGAGCAAAAAGAGATACAGTATGCTTAAAAATGAATGACTTAAAGAAAAGACTAGACATGTTCAAATTGGACAATGGTAATTACCCTGAAACAGAAGAGGGATTTGAGGCACTTGTAAATAACCCGGATACAGACAAATACCCAAACTATCGTGCTAAACCTTACCTTCAAAAGATACCTAAAGACTCATGGAAAACCCCTTTTGTCTATATACGAACAGGATCAGGGTTTGAACTTATCTCTTACGCAGCTGATAGAAAAGAGGGTGGAGAAGAGAACAACAAAGATATTCTGTTTAGTGAATGTAACCAATAAGATATTTCTATGTCCTATTCCAAGAGATATAAAGTGAGTAAAGGATTCTCTCTCATAGAGCTTCTTATCGTTATACTCATTGTCTCTATAGTCTATTTCCTTGGCTTTGAGGGAGTAGAGATAGGAAAACCAAAACCAAAAGCACTCACCCCTCTCAACCTGAAATCCAATATCATCTCGTCTGAACACTTCAGTGGTCAAGCTACGCTACTCTGTATCAATCAGTGTCGCTCCTGCTATCTTAGACAGGATATATCGTCAGGATTTATGGAATATACAAGTCCTATAGACCTTACAAATATTCAAGCCTACACTATTGATGTTCGTGATACCCTTATACCTATCGAATATGGTAGGTATCAAGATAAAAAGATATGTCTTATTATGGACTTTTTTAAGAATGGAAGTTCCACTCAAATCATTTTAGAAAATGACAAAGGAACTTATTTCTTACCTGCATTTTTTGGAGAACCTAAAGAATTTTCTTCACCCGAAGAGGCACAAGAATATTGGTTGAGAAACAGTACTCTTGCATCTGATAGTGGAGACTTCTATTGAAACAGTTACGCCCAGCTTTTACCATAATTGAAATCCTTATATCTGTAATCATCATCTCATTTGCCATTATATTTGTGCTCAAAATTCATTCAGATAATCATGAACAAATAGTCTATATCTCCGAAAGGAATAAACTCACTTTACAAGACTCTCTCTATTTAGGCAGCAATATTCTAGAGCATCACGAAGACAATAAAACAGCCTATGACGCTATGGGAATGTTTTTTAAAATCAAAGAATTAAAAAGCAGAGAAATTTTAAAGCAAAATAGCAGAGATGTGTTTATCCCTGACGAGATCAGAATCATGCCTCCTCAAGAGCAACAAGCGCCTACTGTCATTATCAATGAAGTCATGTTAAAAGGTATGCATTCCTCAATCTACTATCATGTAAAAGTACAACCTTTTTAACGAAGAAAACACAGCAATAGCAAACTTCATCTGCATATTAACTTCTTCAGTTCATTGTCAAAGCCTTTTCTTGCACCCATAAAATTTTTTGATAGAAGGATACTAGAAAAATACGAAAATATTACTGACAAAAATACCGTATTTCATATATTCACCCTCAATATTTTATGCTGTAACATCTATAGTCTTTAAAATTGCCTGGGAGTAAAAAAATATTGGGGAGAAAATAAAGCACTATAAAAGTACGGTAGCAAGATACAGCTAAAAAAGTTATAATACTTATAATTTTTCACAAGGATATTATGAGGATGCTTTTTAAGTACAAAGGTTTTGACAAAGCAGGAAGAAAAGTTAAAGGTACTGTTACGGCCAGTTCTGTTGAAGAAGCAGGGCAAAAACTTCGTACACAAAAAATTTATCATGAGGGACTTATCCCCACAAAAGAGTTTTCACTTGAGACCTTTTCTAAACGTCAAATGCCCGGAGAACTCCTTAGTACTTTCTCTAAAGAACTCTCTTCATATCTGAATTCAGGTATGACCATACTAACTGCGGTCAAACTGCTTGAGAACCAACATGAGGGAGAGAAAAAATATGTCTCTTTTCTTAATTCTGTGAAGACCATGATCGATGAAGGAAAATCCCTTTACAATGCACTTCATGCACAGAAAGTCTATGCTTTACCAGAATTTTTTCTTCAAAGCCTCAATGTTGCAGGGCAGAGCGGGAAGATGGTTGAAGTACTTACCAATATGGGGAATTTTTTCTCTGCACAGAACAAAGTAAAAAAACAGGTCAAGGGGGCTATGACCTACCCTGCTATCATTTTTACCGTTGCCATAGGGATGACCTCTTTCCTTATCGCTTTTGTCGTCCCAAAAATTACAGAAATTTTTGAAGATACCGATCAAGAACTTCCTCCTATCACTCAATTTGTGCTTGGATTAAGTGACTTTTTGACGGCACATTATATCGCTATCATTGTCACTATACTCCTTCTTATCATTACATTTAAAATCTCATATGCGAAATGGGATGCCTTTCACCGTATCATTGATTCATTGTTACTCAAAATTCCGGTATTAGGTACACTGATCCAGAACCATGAATTGGGAAGGTTCTCTTATATCCTCTCACTCATGCTAAGTTCAGGAGTTGCCTATGCACAAGCGGTACAGCTTGCCAAAGCTACTTTTGCAAACTATGGCCTTCGTGATCTGTTTGAAAAAGCGGCGGTTAAAGTACTCGAAGGTAATAAGCTCTCCAATTCTCTTCAAATGTCAAAAGGGGTGAAACTCAAACGTAATTTCATGCAGTCCTTAGCTTTGGGGGAAGAGTCAAGTGAAGTGGCACAGATCCTAAACAATACCTCTGCCCTTTATGCGGAAGAGAATGAAGACAAACTCAAACTGCTCCTCAGTTTACTTGAACCGTTTATGATGCTCTTTATCGGTGTGGTTGTGGGAGTCATCGTTTCAGCGATGCTTCTTCCTATCTTTACTATGACGCAAGGATTACAATAAATGGCACATTTTAAAAAACTTGCACTCTACCTGCTGATCACATTCAACTGGACGCATGCTGATACGGTAGGAGGAGAAGCCTCTCTTGGTTTCTTCAATCATCAGCCTAGCGGTAATGCTTCTTATAGAGGCAGCGCTGCAGATATAGAAGAGACTTTAGGCTTTAGTGAAGAACAAGATATCTTTTTGAAAGCCTGTTTTGAACATCCTTTTCCTTTACTTCCCAATGTAAGGCTAGGATATGCGACACTTTCGCATGATGGAAGCAACAGTGTCAATGACTTTACATGGGGAGACAACACCTATGATGGTCATATTGACAGCAGCTTGTCACTTGATATGACTGATGTCACACTCTATTATGAGTTTCTGGACAATTGGGTCGAAGTGGATGCAGGACTGACCCTAAGGTATCTCTCTGGTGACATGCGTTTGAACAATAATATACTGAGTGATGTTGCAAATTTTTCAATCTGGACACCTATGCTTTATGGCAAAGCGCGTTTTAATATACCTGTCGCAGACCTCTCTTTACAACTTGAAGCCAATGCCATCAGCTATTGGGATATCACTGTTTATGATTATGAACTATCTGCCCGCTATACCCTGGCCATGGGAGTAGGTCTGGAAGCAGGATATAAGGCATTTCACCTGGACAGTGATGATTTGCTCAATGGATTCAATGTAGATATGGACTTCTCGGGTCCTTATGCTGCTATACTTTGGGATTTTTAATGGCTAAGCAGCGTTTTAGAAAGATCAAACAAGGCAAGACTCAACAACAGACACCCAAAGTAAAAGCTTCATCAGATCAGAATAATTATGCATCTGTAGGGTTGAAAATCAAAGCTTTTTTGACCGATACTTTCATGCTTCTCATGCCTATCATGTATGTGGTCTTTTATCTTGTCATGGATGGAAGAGAGGATTTTGCAGAACATAAACTCCTGGGATGGATTTATATACTTCTTCCTCTGATCATTGTACAGACACTGTTTATGCATTTTACAGGACAAACCCCTGGATATCGTGCCTATAATATTACACTGATTGATGAGAATACCAAACAGAAACCCACCCTGTTTGTTATACTATTTAGAAGTTTGGCTACGATCCTTTCACTATTTACCTTTTTAGGTTGGGCACTTATGTTTTTTAGAAAAGACAACAAAGCACTACATGATCTCTTATCTGCAACAGCAGTTGTAAATAAGAAATGAAACAAATGACTACACTGCTCTCACCACTTTTAGGTGCTTACTACTTCTTTTACTTTGCACTTGTCGGTGTCTATGTCATCTTCATGCCAAAAGTGTTGCTTGACCTTGGATATTCACCCTTGGATGTTGGTATCCTGTATGCTGCAGCACCGTTTATGCGTTTTCTACTTCCTTTTGCTTTTAGACATTTTATCTCTTTAACCCCTAGGGTTTACCAGCTCTCCCTACTCTTTACATTTTTCAGTACCTTGCTTTTTTTAGCTACAGTCAATGATTTTTGGGTCTATCTTGCAGCCAACCTTCTCTTCGGTGCAGCGATGGGTATCTCTCTTCCTTATGTTGAGACCATTGCCTTGGCCACCCTACCAAAACACGGCTACGGAAAAGTACGTCTCTGGGGATCTCTAGGTTTTGTAGGTATAGCACTCTGGCTAGGAAGAGTACTTGACTCGCCTTATGAAGCCCTCTATTATTTAAGTACGGTAGCATTTTTAACCCTTCTCTTTGGTGCCATGCTCACCAAATATGATACGATCTCTCATTCCAGTACACAAGAGGATGCATCCTTCTCACTTTCAAAGTATTGGGCATTTTGGGTCTCTATATTTTTAATGCAGGTAGGATTTGGTGGATTTTATAACTTTTTTACTATTTATGAAACAGAGCATGGGATCTCCCTTGAAATGACAAGTTGGATGTGGAGTTTTGGTGTAGTCTGTGAAATTTTCATGCTTTATTTTCAAGGCCCGTTATTGCAAAGGAACTTGTTGCATATCTTACAGTTTGCAACACTTGCCGGGGCACTCAGATGGATGATGCTTTACCTTTTCCCAGATTCGGTGGCACTTACCTTTACATCACAATCCCTCCATGCGATCAGTTTTGCACTTTACCATACTGCGGCCATTACCTATGTTTTTTCACTCTATACTCAAAAAAAACTTGCACAGCAGTTTTTTCTGGGTATCGCATTTGGACTAGGTGGTTCCGTAGGAGCTGTACTGTCTGGTCAGGTCTATGGAGAATATCTTTTTCTGATCGAATCAATAGTCGCCCTTATAGCATTTGTTTTCTTACTGCTTCATCAAAAACGTAAAGTGAGTATACAGGCATGACTGAAACCATGATTGCTGTCATATTTGCCGGAGGAAAAAGTTCTCGTATGGGAGAAGACAAAGCGCTGCTTCCTTTTGCGGGATATCCCACACTCACTGAGTTTCAACAAGCAAAACTCAATACCATGTTTGACAAAGTATATATCTCAGCTAAAGAGCATAAATTTAATTTTGATTGTCTTGTCATTGAAGACAATTATACAGAGATTTCTCCTCTTGTGGGAATCATTTCCATTTTTGAAACTTTAAAAGTAGAAAAGGTTTTCATTTTAAGTGTGGATGCTCCCTTTGTAAACAAGGAGACTATTGAGAAACTTCTGGAGCATGATCAAAACTCTAGGGATGCTATTGTGGCACAAAGTCCAAGTGGTATCCAACCTCTTTGTGGGATCTATAAAAGATCTATCTTACCTTTGGCCTATCTGCAATTAGAAAAAGGTAATCACAAGCTAGGAGAACTTCTAAAGCTTGCAAATACTCTTTTTGTGAAATTTGATGAAGATATCCCTTTTACAAATCTCAATCATCCAGAAGAGTATCAAAAAGCATTTAGGAATTTTGAGAACCCTGCATAGTGGAAGGGGTTTTACCTTCTACCATTTGCGTCATCAGTTTTCGAGAGAAAAAGACAAACTTTTCAAACAGTGCACTATGATATTTGTCTTTATGATAGATCATCAGAAAATCTCTTTTACACTCAAAGTTCTGTACAGGCACTTTAAACAATTTTCCTTCTTCTATTTCATTTTTTACTGAGATTTTAGAGATACAGGTGAGACATTCACGGTTCATCAAAATACTTTTAATAGATTCCGTATGTCCTAACTCCAAGAAAATATTTAAATGATCTACTTTCTCTTTAATATATTCTAAAAACACTTCCCTTGTCCCCGAACCCTCTTCTCTAAGTACCCATCTTTTATCTTCCAGTTCGTCAATAGTGCAATTTTTACATAGGTTTTGGTCTGCTGTCACAATTACGAGCTCATCTACCCCTATTTTTTCCTTCACAATATCCGCACCTGCAACAAAACCTTCAACAAAACCGATATCGATCGTTCCCTCTTTGATCATATTTGCGATCTCTTTTGTATTACCCTCTTTGAGCGTGATTTTAACATCAGGATAAGAGCTCATATAGCTACATATAATAGCCGGCATTAAATAGTCTACGATAGTAGTACTCGCTCCTACACGGATCATCCCCTTGTTTTCTGAATTCTTAAATTCATACTCTATATCTGAGAGCTTTTTAAAGATAGGGTCTATCTCTTTATAGAATGCACGTCCTACTTCATTGAGTACAAGCTTTTTATTAATACGGTCAAACACCGGTCGGCCCAAAATATTTTCCAATTCTTTAATTGACATAGAAATTGCGGATTGACTTAGGTTCATATCTTTAGCAACATTGGTCAAATGTCCGGAGACAACCACATTTAAGAAAATCTCCATTTGTCTAAGTGTTAATTTCATCTTTACTCTCTTATGTAAAATAGGTATTCACCATCTATGTAATTCTTTAAATCATAAATAATTCGTAAATTATATCAAAATTATAGTAGAATTCTGAAAATGTTATCAATTATTTTGAATTAAAGGATTTTTATGGCGTTTTCTCCACAAAATCGTAAGGGGACTATGAGCGGTATTTTATTTGTCGCTATCTTTTCTGCTGCAGCAACATTTATCGCAGCACTTGGTCCAGTCAAGGCATTAGGTCTTTCACCTTTGGTCATCGGTATTGTTCTTGGAATTTTTTATGCGAATACTCTACACAACCAACTTCCATCAGAGTGGGAAACAGGTATTACTTTTTCGGCAAAAAAGATCTTACGTTTTGCTATCGTCTTTTATGGATTTAGAATTACATTTCAACAAATAGCTGAAGTAGGGATGGATGGTTTTCTTGTCTCCCTTATCATGCTTTCTACGACCTTTATACTTGGATCATGGCTAGGTCATAAAATATTTGGTATGGACAAAGATACGTCTATGCTGACTGCTTCTGGTGCTTCTGTTTGTGGTGCTGCTGCGGTACTTGCCACAGAACCTGTACTAAAAGCAGAAGAGTATAAGACAGCGATAGCAGTCTCTATGGTTGTACTATTTGGAACTATCTCGATGTTCCTCTATCCTGTACTCTATACCACACTCTTCGAAAATGCTACAGGTTTTTTACATATGACTGCCAGAGAATTTGGTATCTATGTTGGAGGTACGATCCATGAAGTAGCACAGGTTGTAGCCGTTCCGTTTTCAGTACCTGGTGCACCTGAAGAGATGGCAAACTCGGCGATTATTGTAAAAATGACGCGTGTAATTATGATAGCCCCTATGCTGATCGTTTTGGGGATCTATTTAAGCTATACAGCTAAAAAAGAAGGTGGGCCTGCTGGAGATGTTAAACTTGTTATACCTTGGTTTGCTGTCTATTTTATAGGTGTAGCTGGATTTAACTCACTACATTTAATACCAGAAAATATCGTAAGTGTGATCAATGAAATCGATACCTTTCTACTTACCATGGCCATGACTGCACTAGGTATGGGAACACGTTTTTCTAAATTTAAAGGTTTGGGTCTGGCTCCAGTCTATACTGCAACAGCAATGTTTGCCTGGCTTGTTATAGGTGGATTTATCATTACTAAAGTAGTGGTTGAAATCCTCTAATAAACTTTTCTTCATTACTTCTGACGAAGATGCAGTGAAATAATAATGCTATTTCCTGCGTCTGTAACTCAATGGTTCCAAAATATCTATTTTCTTGATCTGTTCATGTCCATTTAGATCTGAGATGGATCTGGCTATCTTTTTCAGCGATGCTATACTTCTATGTGACAGCCCAAATCTACTGATAGCATTTTCTAGAATTTGACTCTGGCCTAATGTTCTGTCTGGAATCATGATTCACTAATTTTTAAATAAAGGCTAAAAGTATGTCTAATTGTAATATAATTTACTTTATAGAACTAAAAAATATAAAGGACCCCTATGGATCATGTTGAACAAGTACTGAAACGTGCAAAGGAAACGAATTGTCAAGGTGATACCGTTTTTTTTCAGGCAATTGAAGAAGTCTTCAATTCAATCAGACCACTCATTGAACAGCACCCAGAATATATCAATGAGAATATCCTCGAAAGGATCATTGTTCCCAATAGAGCCATTTTTTTTAAAATAGAGTGGATGGATGATGATAATATCATACACGTCAATAATGGCTATAGAATTCAATTTAACAATGCCCTTGGACCCTACAAGGGAGGTGTACGTTTTCATCCATCAGTAACCCCTGATATCCTAAAGTTTCTCGCTTTTGAGCAAATATTTAAAAATGCAATTACTGGACTTCATATAGGTGGAGCTAAGGGGGGTGCAGACTTTGATCCCAAAGGGAAAAGTGACAAAGAGATCATGAAGTTTTGTCAAGCTTTTATGTCATCATTCTATAATAGTATTGGAGCTGATATTGATATCCTAGGTGGAGATATAGGTGTAGGTGCAAGAGAAGTAGGTTATCTTTTTGGAGAGTACAAACAACTCACAAATTCATATCACAGTATTATTACCTCTAAACCTCTCTCCCTTGGTGGAAGTTTAGGTCGTATCTCAGCTACTGGATATGGTCTGATCTACTTTACGCAAACGCTTTTAGAAGATATAGGCGAAACACTAAAGGGTAAGATTTGTACTATCAGTGGCAGTGGTAATGTCGCCATACATGCCATAGAAAAACTCTATGATCTTGGAGCTATCCCTGTTACCTGTTCTGACTCTAAAGGTGCCATCCATGATAGTAATGGTATCGACCTTACGCTTTTGAAAAATCTAAAATTAGAAAGACGTGCCTCTCTAGAATACTATGTGGCAGAGAGAAAAAGTGCAACCTATGTAAAAAAAGAGCAATATGAAGGAGGCAGTAATCATGTGTGGAATATTCCTTGTTTTGCTGCATTTCCTTGTGCGACAGAGAATGAACTAGGAGAAGATTGTGCAAAAAGGCTGGTAGACAATGATGTAAAAGTTGTAGCAGAAGGTGCCAATATGCCTACAACAAAAAAAGGGATAGAACTTTTTAAACAGCATAATATTATATTTGGGCCTGCAAAAGCTGCAAATGCAGGTGGTGTTGCGGTGAGTGTCTTGGAGATGAGTCAAAATAATTCTCTACGTTATTTTAGTGAAGAAGAAGTAGATGAAAAACTTCAAAATATTATGTCTCAGATCTCTAAAGATATTAAAAGAACATGTGATGATTATGATTTGGGAATGGATCTAGTCTCAGGGGCAAATATCTTAGGTTTTAAGCGTGTTGCGAATGCCATGATAGCACAAGGTATATAATGTTCCGGAAAGGAAAAGACAATCGAAGAAATCAATGAGTATTTATGATTCTTTTTGACGTTTTTTCCACTCTTTTTCAAATTTCTTTCTCTTCATATAAGAGAGCTTCTCGATGAAAACTTTACCATCTAAATGATCAATCTCATGCTGAATAGCAATTGCAAGAAAATCATTATCTTCTATAACATGTTTATTACCCTCTCTATCAAAATACTCAACTTTGACATGTTTGGCACGCTCTACCTCTTCGTAGATACCAGGAACAGAAAGACATCCCTCTTGAAATTTCTCTGATCCGTCTTTTTCAATGATGACAGGGTTTATCATCTCTAAAGTATTTTCTTTAGGCTGATCATGTTCATTATCTGCATTCTCTAGAGGAATATTGATAATCAGTGCTCTCAGGTCAATGCCCACCTGGATTGCTGCAAGCCCTACACCATTACGTGCTAGCATGGTATCATACATATCATCAAGTAGGTCATGCAATGCTCCGTTAAAAGACTCTACCTCTTGTGAGATAAGTTTTAATCTTTTGTCTGGATATACTACTATTTCTCTAACCATTTACTCTCTCTACTATATAAAACTTTTTGTCAATACTTTATCGATGAGCCCATATTCCAGAGCTTCTTGGGAAGACATAAAGTTGTCTCTTTCTGTATCTTTTTCTATACGTTTTGCTGTTTTGCCTGTCTGTTCAGCCAAAATATGATTGAGTGTGTCTTTGAGTCTTTGTATCTCTTTTGCTTGTATCTGAATATCAGTTGACTGCCCTTGTGCGCCACCTGACGGTTGGTGGATCATAATACGTGCATGTGGCAGAGCATAACGCTTACCTTTCGTTCCAGAAGAAAGCAAGAAGGCACCCATTGATGCTGCTTGACCTATACATATAGTAACGATATCGGGTTTAATATAGTTCATTGTATCGAACATCGAGAGTCCTGAGGTAATCACACCTCCTGGAGAGTTAATGTAAAAATAAATGTCTTTATCTGGATCTTGTGCTTCTAGAAAAAGAAGTTGTGCTACAACTGTAGAGGCAACTTGGTCATTTACTTCACCACTTAACATAATAATACGGTCTTTAAGTAATCGTGAATAGATATCGTAAGATCTTTCGCCTCTACCTGTTTGTTCTACAACATATGGAATATAACTCATTTTTTTACCTTTAATAATATATAGTTAAATAGATTTTTTATCAACTCAACTATACACTCTGTAGGTTAACAAAGCAAATAGCAACCAAAGGCTGCTATTTATTTGCTGAATTTATTTATCTAATCCTAACATTTTTCCAAAGAGTTTATCTTCAATCATACCCATCTTCACAGCTGGCAGAAGGTTGTTTTCTTGATAATATTTGATCACTTCTTGTGGATCCTGCCCACTCATCATCGCTTCATAGTAAATAGCTTGTGATACTTCTTGATCATCTACAGATACTTCTTCTTTCTTTGCCAATGCATCCACAATAAATGTTGCTTTTACACTTGCTTCAGCATCTGCTCTTAGTTCTTCACGAAGTGTTTGAACTTTCTCAGGATTGTCTTTGAAAGAGTTAAGTTCTTCTTCACTCATTTCTCTTGCTTTAGCATTGATCTTTGCATCGATCTCTTGCTCAACAATATTGTTTGGCAACGCAAAATCAAATTTAGCAACAAGTGCTTCAACCAATTTTGGTTTGAGGTCTTCATTATAGAGTTTTGAAATTTCTGTTGATTCGATCTGAGTTTTTACTCTGTCAGTCAACATTTCAAGAGTTGCATTTTCTTCACCTTGGAGAAGTTTTTGTGCCAGCTCATCATTAAGCTCTGCAGGTACCTGCTCTTGGATTTCATGAAGTTTTACTTTAAATTCAGCTTCTTTACCTGCAAGATCGGCTGACTGATAATCTTCGGGGAAAGTGACTGTAACTGTTTTCTCTTCGTCATACTTCATACCGATAATCTGCTCTTCAAAACCTGGGATAAATTGACCTGAACCGATCTTTAGATTAAACTTCTCTGCTTTACCTCCATCAAATGCTACACCATCCACAAAACCTTCAAAGTCGATAAGAACCATATCACCATCTCTTACCATACGTTTTCTTTTGATCTTTAGATAAGGTGATTGTTGTGCTGCAATCTCATTCAATTTCTCTTCAACTTCTTTTTCTGATGCCGTTGGTCTGTCAAATGCTGGAAGCACATCCATATGGCCTTCTGCTTTAAATACCGGTCTAGTAGAGATTTCTACTTCTACATCAATACCAGAATCTGTTTTATCATATTTCTTAAATGTAGGCTGGCCTATCATATCAGCCGGATTGATGCCTGCTTCTTTCATACCAGCATCAATAAGTTCTTTAAGAATTTCGCCTTCAGCATCTTGAGCAAGTTTATCTCCATGCATTTGTTTAACCACATGTGCAGGTACTTTACCTTTTCTGAATCCATCTACTTTCATCTCTTTACCAGCTTGAACAGCCATCTTGTTAATGTTCTCTTCAATAGCACTATTTTCTATAGTACCACTTACGATTACATTTGCGTCGTCTACTTTGTTTACTGTAACTTTCACTACAATCCTTTTTTATATAATTACGTGATTTTATCTAAATAATGTTGAAATACCCATAAGCATTAAAATTCTAAGGGGGAAGGGGTTGTAAAAAAGGCTATCCAGAATAGCTCTGGATAGCTAAGGTTCATACTATTTATATGTTCTTTTGATATCTTTTTCTATCTCACCTGGTGTAGAAGCTATTTTCATAAATTCTCCCATACTTAAAAGAGGTAGAGAAACTGCTAAGTAGTATTTAGGGTCCAACATCACTGCTTTTCCATCTTTGATCATACTTCTATATGGTAATATATGTGCATTATGACCTGCATCAATCTTAAGAAGAAATTTATTTGTTCTGCTTCTTAAGCTATGCCCAACAAGTGTTGATCCATTAGGAAGCTTAAGACTATAAGCAACATATTTGTTATCTTTAAGCTTTGCTTCTAGGTCTGAACCTTCACCTACATTGATCGTATCTTCTACATATGCCATACCCATCATAAACTGATATTTAGGAAGTTTTGCAAGTTTAAACTCATCTGCAACAGTATGAAGATCGCCAAGTGCTTTTTGAAGTGACTTCAAAGTTGCAGAGAACTGACCATATTTAAACTTGTCTTGAAGGTATGCTGCCCCAAAATAAGATGGGTTTTGTACACGTACTTCTTTTTCATTTACCAATACATTTAGCGTTGCTAACCAAGAGTTGGTTGCTTTTAACTCTTTATTCGTGATAGTAATTACTGTCGAACCTTTGATCGGTGTTGTTGTAGCCAAAATAGAAAAACCATTGGCTTTCAATTTTGATGCTACACTCTCTGCACTCTGTGCTTTCGCTGCATAATATGTACTAAGTACTTCTGGTGCGGGAGCACCTATTTCTAATTTAGTACCTGCAGCCTGTAAACTCACCTGTGCCGTTGCTAACACCAATAAAAACGCCCATGTTATTTTAAACCATTTCATCTATCTTCCTTTTTTTGTATTTAATGTATCTGACTTATAACAGGCTATTAGTCTTTACCTAATGTTACGACTTCAAAGCCCATCTCTTTAAATGTTTCAACAACCTCTGCATCGATCGCTCTCATATAATCGATACGTTTTTGATCCGTAAAATCCAATGCATTGATCCAGTTATCTACACTTGCATATCCTACGTGAAGCTCATTTGTTCCTTTAGGAATGTAAAAATAAACTGAACATGGTGCAAACATACCTGCTTCAGGCATTCCTCTGTTAAAGATAGAGTTAGAAAATTCAAAGTGACAAAGCATAGATACCCAGTATGCATCATATTTATCAAATGCTAAATCCATATCAGCATATTCAAATTTAAAATCAATGAACCCAGCGATAATAAAGTTATGTTTAGAGAAACGTCCATCATGATCCATGACAAAATCCTCAACAAATTCTTCCATATCATCCGGCTTTTCAAATTTTTTCACCATTCTAGTAAGACCATTTTTCGGTAGTGGTTTCGTATGTTCAAATCTTTTTGATTTTGTCGGCTTCATCTCTTTTTCTACCAATGCATCAAAAGAAACTACCATATCTGTAAATGCTTTTCTTGCATCCGCATCTTTTTCACCAATGATATCCAACATAGTTTCTGGGGCAAGGTGTCCATACCATGTATTATCATCTTTTTCTTTGTCAAGTGTTTTATACCCAAAAAAGTTGTATGGAGCATATGCACCAAAATCAGGGTTTTTAAGTAAAAGTGGTCTAAGCGCTTCTTTGTTTACAAGTCCATAAAAAGAAATCATCTCTAAAGTCTTCTCTTTAAATTTATTATAATAGTGAACTTGGATATCTCTATTTGCCGCTACAGTAGAATAACCGATCGTATCTATCTTTTTAATTAATGAATCTAACTGTACTGCTTGATTACCTTCACCGCCCCAAAGTTCTGCTGTTAACTTTGCTTCAGCTTGTGCTAATCCTACAAACATTAAAAACGCTAGTATTACCCTATTTAATTTCATTTTAACTCCTTATATTGTTAAATTATATACTTAATGATAATGAAAATTGTATTAATAAGTGTTTAACCATCAAATAAACTTTTTTATGAAAACTTTTCTCAAATACAGTCATTTCATTCTTCTTTTTCATGTACATCTAAAAAAGTATCTACTACTTCCCTTGTATTAAAACCCTGTTTCTCAATCGTTGCTCTAAACTTATCTTCTTTCTGTGCTTTAATGCCCATTTCCTCTAACTCTTTTAAAAATACATCACTCTGAATATTTAATACTTTTGCCACCTCAGCGAAAGATTTTCGTCCAAGTCCCGTTATTCTGGGTGTTTTGTTACCTAAAGAAGCGCTTATCAATCGGAAAATATCACCTGGTGTTTTTCCTCTTTCAATGGCCAAGTATTCTAAAGTGTCTGTTGATGATGCACTTATATTGTGTTCGTTCAACACGCTCAAGACTTGGTCCAGATCATATCCTGTTTTTTGACTGAAATCTTTTAGTGTAGATTCTTCAGCATGTCCGTAAGGTGGCTCTTCACTTTTTTCTACCCAACTCTCTTTCATCTCCTCTCCAAACTCAAGAAAATGTGAAAAAAGTGGTAATGTATAAAGTGTACCAAAGAGAAACACTACAACAAGTGCTGTGGCGACTAACATCTCTTTGGTAAAAAATATAAACTCTTTCACCTGATTTTTCATATAACTGGTCAATGGTTTCCAATTATAATAGAGATGCATCAGTGTGGCCACGATAAAAAGCAACATAAAAGTTGTATGAACATCAGCAAACTGATCCTTACTCCATCCAAACACTTTCCAGTTCGTCCAGTAAGCTACTCTACCATGAGGTGCAATATAAAGAATAATTCCCGTATATGTCATCATGATCATAGACCAAAGCATGACCAAAGAGGTTATTTTCTTTAGTTTCATTTTTATCCTTTGTCTTTTATGTATAGTGAGATTTTGGTATATTATATCATATTGGATGTACCAAGCAACTCATGCTATAATCCCACCATGCATATAAAAACCCACCAAAATATTCATCATTGGTACAAACAATACGGACGACTGGACCTTCCCTGGCGAAATACTGATGATGCCTATTATATCTATCTCTCTGAAGTAATGCTTCAGCAAACACAAGTCAAAACTGTATTGGAAAGATACTATATTCCTTTTATAGAACGTTTTCCAACATTAAAACATTTAGCTGAGGCGCCTTTGGATGATGTATTGAAAATGTGGGAGGGGCTTGGGTACTACAATCGTGCCAAAAATCTTCATAAAACTGCTGGAATTGTAGAAGCGCTTCCTAATGAGATAGATGAACTGGTAAAACTGCCTGGCATTGGAAAAAATACGGCACATGCCATCGCTGCCTTTGCCTTTAAACAACCTGTTCCCATCATGGAAGCCAATGTTAGACGGATTCTTTGTCGCTTACATCAGATTATCAAGCCAAATGAAAAAAAGCTTTGGGAAATCGCTTATGAATTCGTAGACACTAGCAATCCTTTTGATTTTAACCAAGCTATGATGGATATAGGTGCAACTATTTGTCTACCCAGAAATCCTAAGTGTAATGTCTGTCCACTAAATAATATTTGCAAAGGACAACAAGATCCTTCACGTTATCCTGAAAAAAAGAAGCGAATCGTACCGACCAGAGAAGAGAATATACTTATACGTATTTATGATGATAGATTGGCACTTATACAAAGGGATGGAATATTCTTACATGGTCTTTGGGGATTTGAAAGTATGAAGGTTCCCTATTGTGCTTCAGAATATATAGGTGAAGTGTATCACGCCTATACACACTTTAAACTGAGATGTAAAGTCTTTGTATATTATGAGAACAATCCTGAACAAAAAAGCTACTTTAATGAAGAAGAGATACATAAACTGGCTATATCAAAAGTGGATGAAAAAATAGTTAATCTATATAGTAGCTTTCTAAAACAAAATTAATTCAATGTACATTCTTTTATAGTAGTCAATCCATCCATACAGTTTCCAATTTGCTCAAAAATGTTCACCAAAATAAATTCATATCGGGTATGAATTTATTGGACTTTAGCTACAATGTGAAAAATATCTACATAGGTTATGATGATGAATAAAGAAGAAGAATTTGAACAGGCTGTCACAAAAGTCCTTGAACTTTTAGGAGAAGATCCAACACGTGAAGGGTTGCTTAAAACACCTACGCGTGTGGCAAAAGCACTGCAGTTTCTTACTGAAGGTTACCACCAAGATCCAAAAGAGATACTCAATCAGGCACTTTTCAGTACAAGCAATGATGAAATGGTCTTAGTACGTGATATCGAGTTTTATTCTATGTGTGAACATCATATGCTTCCTATTATTGGGCGTGCGCATGTAGCATACATACCAGATGGTAAAGTGGTAGGGCTTTCCAAGATCCCTCGTATTGTGAATGTCTATGCCAGACGTTTACAGATACAAGAACAGATGACAGAACAGATCGCAGATGCTATTTTGGAAACGATTAAACCTAAAGGTGTAGCTGTAGTCGTGCATGCTCGTCATATGTGCATGGAAATGAGAGGAGTCCAAAAGATCAACTCAACAACGGTAAGCTCTGCACTTCGTGGTCTTTTTAAAAGTGATGAACGTACAAGAAATGAATTTTACAACCTCATTAATACACCTACTCCTTCTAATTTTTAAAGCAAAACGAATAATCTTCGTTTTGCTTTTTTTCTTCAAAGTACACTATTTCCCCTCCCATACTATATTTATAAAGCAAAAATAATCTAATTAGGAGTATAATTATCCTATTTAAATTAGAATTTTATCTTAGTTTAAGAATAACAGCGTATTATGCAGTAAACTAATTAGGACTAAATTAGTCTTAATTAAAATGAGTATCGTTATAAATTAAAAAAAATGAATTGAATTTTATTCTATTCAGAGGAGAAAATGAATGAAGGTATATTTAGACAATAATGCAACAACGATTGTTGACCCACAGGTCTTCGCAGAGATGGAACCGTATTTTGTACAAAAGTATGGTAATCCAAACTCATTGCATATATTTGCCAGTGATACACACCCTGGTATAAAAGCTGGGATGGAAAGAATTTATGCAGGCATCAATTCACCTAAAGAAGATTCTGTCGTGATTACTTCTTGTGCAACAGAAAGTAATAACTGGGTACTAAAAAGTATCTATTTTCAATACATACTAACAGGCCAAAAGAACCACATCATAGTTTCTGAAGTGGAACACCCTTCTGTTATAGCAACAGCGAAGTTTCTAGAAAATATGGGATGTAAAGTCACTTACCTTCCTATCAACCATGAAGGTCTTATAGAAGCTCAGAGCGTAAAAGACAGTATCACTGATGACACTGCTCTTGTATCTGTGATGTGGGCCAACAATGAAACAGGTGCCATTTTCCCTATAGAAGAGATAGGTAATATCTGCAAAGATCATAACGTGCTTTTCCATACAGATGGTGTACAAGCCATAGGTAAAGTACCTGTAGATGTACAGTCATTTAATGTAGATTATCTTACTTTTTCTGCACATAAGTTTCATGGACCTAAAGGTGTGGGTGCACTCTATATGAAAAAAGGTAAAGAACTTATGCCTCTGCTTCATGGTGGTGCACAAATGGGTGGATACCGTTCAGGTACACTCAATGTTGCAGGTATCGTAGGTATGGGTAAAGCTATGGAACAAGCTATTGATGCACTCGACTATGAAATGTCAGAGATCAGAAAGTTGAGAGATAATTTTGAAGATGAACTCCTCAAAATAGAAGATACATTTGTTGTAACACCGAGAGAAAAAAGAACACCAAACACCATCCTTATTTCATTCAGAGGTATTGAGGGTGAATCGATGTTATGGGACCTTAGCCGTGCTGGTATCGGTGCGAGTACGGGTTCTGCTTGTGCAAGTGAGGACCTAGAAGCAAACTCTGTAATGGAAGCGATCGGTGCAGCAGAAGACTTGGCACATACAGCGATCCGTTTTTCACTAAGCCGTTACACGACGAAAGATGAGTTGGACTACACACTTAACGTAGTTAAAGCTGCTGTGCTAAGACTTAGAGGAATCTCAAGTTCATACGCATATGCACCAGAAGGTCATGAGAGTGGATTAGACTCTCATCACCATTAATATATAAAAAAATAATAAAGGATATAAAATGGGTATAGATAGTTTAGTAGGTGGTACCATCTGGGATGAGTACAGTAATAAAGTAACAGATTTAATGAACAACCCTCAAAATATGGGTGAGATCACAGAAGAACAAGCAAAAGAGATGGGTGCTAAACTCATCGTTGCTGACTTTGGTGCAGAGAGCTGTGGAGATGCGGTAAGACTTTATTGGGCAGTTGATCCAGAAACAGACATGATTCTTTCTTCTAAATTTAAAAGTTTCGGTTGTGGTACTGCTATTGCAAGTTCTGATACTATGGCTGAACTTTGTAAAGGAAAAACCGTTGATGAAGCGGTTAAAATTACAAATATCGATGTTGAGAAAGCAATGCGTGATGATGCTGATACTCCAGCAGTACCACCACAAAAAATGCACTGTTCTGTTATGGCTTATGATGTTATCAAAAAAGCTGCTGCACAGTACAAAGGTGTAGATATAAACAGCTTCGAAGAAGAAGTGATCGTATGTGAATGTGCACGAGTAACACTCTCTACTTTACAAGAAGTGATTCGTCTAAATGACCTTACAACAGTTGAGCAAATTACAGACTACACCAAAGCAGGTGCATTTTGTAAATCATGTATCAAACCTGGTGGACACGAGGAAAAAGATGTTTATCTTGTAGACTTATTAGAAGAATATGAAAAAGAAAAAATGGGTGCAGGAGCAACACTTGGTAATACAGGTGGCTCTACAGTTGATTTTGCCCAAATGACTATTGTTCAACGTATTAAAGCTGTTGACAAAGTGGTTGATGAAAATATTAGACAGATGCTTGTTATGGATGGTGGCGATATGGAAATCCTTGATATCAAGGAAAATGGTGCACACTTCGATATCTATATAAGATACTTAGGAGCATGTTCAGGTTGTGCAAGTGCTGATACAGGTACACTTTTTGCAATAGAAAACATCTTAAAAGAAAAAGTGGACGAAAATATTAGAGTTTTACCTATCTAATAGTCTACATTTTCTCCAAAGTCAAGTATCAGCTTGGCTTTGGAATCACCTTATCTACCATCAACTGTAAAGTTGTCTTCCCTCTAAAAACATTTTCATTTACTGTATAAACAATATCTACTTTGGTTCCTATTTCAAAAACCTCTCTAGTTTTAAACTTCACACCTTGCATCACTATACCGTCCTGTGCAAAAGAAAAGCGTAAGTGTTCACCCTCTTTTCCCATCGTATCTGATTGAAGTATCTCTACATTCGTACTGATAAACTTGGGTGCACTGTTTCCCTCACCATAAGGTTCAAACTTTTTCACTAAGGCTGTCAATTCAAAAGAGATAATGGAAAAGTGTAGGTTTCCTACTATTTCCGGATCAAAAACTTCTTTGACATAATCACCATCTTTAAAATTTTTCTGTACATTTATTTTAAAGGGCTCCAAGCTCTCTTTTTTCAAAGACAGACCAATGGCTGCTTGATGCCCTCCAAACTTCTCTAGATGGATTCTAGTACTGTCTACGATAGAAAATAGATCGCACTCTCCAAAACTTCTACCACTTCCTTTCAGTAAATCTTCTTCATTTTGTGTCAGAATAATACAGGGTTTTTCACAGGCCCGTGCAACTCTTGCTGCTACAATCCCTACCACACCTTCATGCCATGTTTCACCTACAACGATAATCACTTCATCTTTATGATCAACTTGTAACATCGCTTTTTGAGTGATCTCATGTTCAGTAGCTTTTCTTAGAGTATTAAATTCTATCAATCGTTCTAATCTCTCTCTTGCATCATAAATATTAGTTGAACTTAAAAAATCTACAGCAAAAGAAGCATCATCCATACGCCCTGCACTATTTAATAATGGTGCTAAAAAAAACCCTATATCATCGTAACCTAAAAACTCTTTGTTACTATGTTCAAGGAAAGCTTTAATTGCAGGTCTATGGCTTTTATTTAGTGCTTGTATCCCTGCAAGTACCATCGCTCTATTAATGTGTTGTAAAGGCATCATATCTGCGATGATTGCGATAGCAACAAGTTCCATATAGGAAATCATATCTACTTTGACATTCAAAGCATTTTTGAGCGAAGCAATAAGATACCAAACTATTTGTGCACCACAAACATCATTATAAGGAAATGTACATGACTCTTGTTTTTGATCTATAATTGCATAGGCATCAGGTACCTCTGGTGCCAAAAGATGATGATCAGTGATTATAAGATCTATTCCTTCTTCTTTACAGAGTTTGGCTGCATGTACAGCAGAAATACCATTATCTACAGTAATAGCCAGATCCGTGCCAAGTATACGAGGTATAATATTGACTGAAAGGCCGTATCCATCTCTAAATCGATTAGGTATGATCCACTCAATAGGATAATCAATTTCATCGAAAAAAAGTTTCATTAGTGTTGTAGAGGTTACACCATCTACGTCATAGTCGCCGATAATAGTTATTTTTTCTTTATTTTTTATAGCAGAAACAATGCGTTCGGTGGCCCTGTCCATATCCTTAAACAAGGAAGGATGAGGGAGATCACGCAAAGAGAGAAAACCCTCTTCAAAACGTTCGTTTAAAAGTAGTTCTAACCCTGTAAGTGTTAATGGTTTAACCATTATTTTTTATGTTCAATTGCTGCTTTAACAAACGCTAAAATCGATGGGTTAGCATTTTGAAGTCTAGAAGTAAATTCTGGATGGAATTGTACACCCAAGAACCAAGGATGATCTTTCACTTCCACTGCTTCAATAAGTCCATCAGATTCACCAGTAATATCCATACCTTTTGCTTCTAATGCATCTCTGTATTTAGGATTTGCTTCATAACGGTGTCTGTGTCTCTCATAAATAATACGTGAATCATAAGCTGTTCTGAGATTTGAACCTTCTTTTGTTTCACATTCATATTCACCAAGACGCATAGTTCCGCCCATTGGAGATGTTGTTGTTCTCACTTGTTTTGAACCACTTGCATCTATAAATTCATCGATAAGAAAAATAATAGGATTTTTAGTATCTTTATCAAACTCTACTGAGTTAGCATCTTCAATTCCAAGAACATTTCTGGCAAATTCAACCATAGCAAGTTGCATACCCAGACATATACCTAAAAATGGTATTTTATTTTCTCTTGCATACTTAATCGCTTGAATTTTACCTTCAACACCACGTCCTCCAAAACCACCAGCAACCAAAACACCGTCACAATCATTCAAGTATTTCTGCGCACCATCATCTTCAACTTTTTCACTATCTACCCATTTGATTTCTACTTTTGTATCAAGATGTGCACCTGCGTGAATTAATGCTTCTGTTAAAGATTTATAAGATTCTTTAAGATCCAAATATTTACCTACAAAAGCAATTTTCATATTGTCACTTGGCATAATGATCTTATGTACCAGATCTCTCCATTCATCCATATTCGGGTGACAATCATTGAGATCCAATTGTTTGCAAATAGGTGTTAGTATATCCTGATCTAAAAAATTTAAAGGTACTTGATAAATCGTAGGAGCATCTGCAGCAACAATAACAGAATCTTCATCCACATCACAAGAATATGCAATTTTTCTTTTAATTTCACTTGAAACAGGTACTTCAGCACGAAGTACAATCATATGTGGTGCAATACCTATACGTCTAAGTTCTTGAACAGAATGTTGGGTTGGCTTTGTTTTAAGTTCTCCAGCAGCTTTGATGTAAGGTAAAAGCGTTACATGGATATTCATGACTTGTGTTTTACCAAATTCATGTTTCATTTGTCTAATGGTTTCTAAAAATGGTAAACCTTCGATATCACCTGTTGTACCACCCAATTCAACGATAAGAATATTTTTATTTTCACCTGCTCTTACAATACGTTCTTTAATTTCATTTACAATATGAGGAACTACTTGAATCGTTTTACCAAGATATTTCCCTTTACGCTCGTTTTCTATGACTGTTTTATAGACAAGACCTGTTGTAAAGTTATTGTTTTGTGTCAGTGAAGTATCTAAAAATCTTTCATAATGACCTAGATCCAGATCAGTTTCAGCTCCATCTTTAGTTACAAAAACTTCACCATGTTCTAAAGGTGACATCGTCCCTGGATCAACATTGATATATGGATCAAGCTTTAATACCCCTACTCGTTGTCCTGTATGTTTTAATAATGTTCCTATACTTGCAGCAGTAATACCTTTTCCCAAAGAAGAAAGTACTCCACCTGTAACAAAAATATATTTTGTTTTATTTTCACTCATATAACGCTTTTCCTTTTATGCAACAATTGGCATGATGATTGTAATAAAATTATCGTCTTTTACGATAAATGGTAGAGATGGTTCATTAAATTCTATAAGGAATTCATTTTTATTTGTTTGTGAAATAAAGTCCAAAATATATTTGCTATTGAATGAAAGTTCAAATTTATCACTTAACCCAGTATTGAGTTCTAATTCTGTTTTAGCTTCTACATTATCTGCACTTAATGAGTTAAAAATAATCGTATCAGATAAAAGTGTCATCTTTATCTCTTGTGAAATAGTTGTAATCATTTTTATTGCATCGATCATCTCTTTTTTTGGAAGGGTAACCTGATGCTTTGTCGTAGCTGGAATAATACGTTGATAATCCGGAAATTTTCCGTTGATCAGTCTTGTATAAAAATAGTAGTTTTCATTTGTAATAATAAGATTTGTTTCATCAAAAAAGATATCTATTTGATCTAAAAAAAGTTTTTGTATTTCCAAAATAGCTTTTTTCGGAACTATTAAAGAGAGTTCTTCAGTATTATTTCCAGGAATAGTTGCTATGGCTAATCTTCTTGTATCTGTTCCAACTAGATCAGTAGAATCATTTTTTATGTTAATCAAAGCACCATTGAGCTCAAACTTTGGATTATTTGTATCTATAGCAGGAGAGATTTTTTTTAGGTTTTGTATTAAACTTAAAGAATCTAAAGTAATTTGAGGTTTGTCATTAATTGTTGGGAATGCTGGATAAGAGTTTGGCTCAAAGGTAGGAAGTTTAAATTTAGAATGTTTTTGTTTGATAATAAGTGTATTATCTAAAAGTTCTAATGTAATTTCATCGTCTTTAAGTATACGTATAATATCTAGAAGTTTTTTACCATGTGCAGTAAATGACCCTTCTGCTTCAATACTAATATTATCAGTAACAATTTTTAAACCTATCTCTGAATCAGTTGCTTTCACAATACACATATTATTTTCAGTGGTAAATAATATGTGTGAGGTAATTTGACTTGCATCTTTTTTTTCTAAAAAAGGTTGTAAATTAATGAGTATAGATTCTATAATTTGTTTTTGTGCTCTTATCTTCATTGACTTTCCTTATTTTTAATAAAATTAGTACGTAGTAGTAGTATGACATGAATATGTGAAAAACTACTTTATTGCTCGTGTAACCGTTGTTAAATGGAATGAATAACTATTTTTAAACATTCACATTTATTCACTTTTAAAATTATATCTTTTTTTTATTCAAGTTTTCTATGTATTAAAATAGTTTATAGTATGTCATTTTGAGTATGTGTATTTACTTTATTAGAGAGTTCTTCTAAAATGACTTTAAAATTTTCATCACTCTCTATAATTTCATTGATTTTTTTCATAGCATGTGAGATAGCTGTATGGTCTTTCATACCAAAATATACTGCAATTTGTGGCATAGAATTTGGTGTAAGATTTCTAGCAAGATAAATAGCGATTCTTCTTGCATTTACAACATTCTTTGTTCTTTTTTTAGATTTCATATCTGAAGGTTTGATATTGAGTTCTTTAGAAATGATCTTTACAATTTCATCAATCGTAATATTTTCTTTTTTCTCTTTTAGTTGATCTTTAATGGCATTTTGTGCAAAATCAAGGGTGATCTCCTGATTAAGCATAGAAGAGAGTGCATTGAGTTTGATAATGGTTCCTTCAATTTCACGTATATTATCACCCATATGTGTAGCAATGTAATTGACGATCTCGTTATCAAGTTTAATTCCATCAAGTTCACATTTTTTTTGGATAATAGCAATTTTTGTTTCGAGTCCTGGGGGTTGTATATCTGCCATTAGTCCCATTTCAAAACGGCTTCTAAGTCTATCTACTAGGCCGGCAATTTTTTTGGGTTGTCTGTCAGAGGTAATAACGATCTGTTTGTCATTGTTATAAAGCTCGTTAAAAGTGTGAAAAAACTCTTCTTGGGTTTGTTCTTTTCTACTTAAAAACTGTATATCATCTATAAGCAGTAGATCACATTCTCTAAATTTATCTCTAAATCTGTCCATAGTTTGAGAACGTAGATGAGAAGTAAAAGAGTTCATAAATTGTTCGAGTGTAGTATAGATGACCGTTTTTCCTAGATTGATATGATAATTACCAATGGCTTGAAGAAGATGGGTTTTCCCCAGTCCTACACCACCATACAGAAAAAGAGGATTATATTGTTTTCCAGGCTTTTCAGCCACAGATTTTGCTGTAGTGTAGGCAAATTGGTTGGAGTTTCCTACAATAAAACTTTCAAAGGTTAAAGAGGGATTCAAATAGGTACTTTTAGAATAACTTTTTTCACTTGAATTTTTTGTAAGAGGAGTAGAACCTTGTTGTTTTTGTTTTCCGACTGTAATTTCTATTTCTGGTTTTATTTCGTTTTGCAGTTCAAAAAGATGAATAAGTTTATCCGTATATTTACTTTTGATCCATTTTGCAACGATCATATTTGGGGCATTAAAATAGACTATATTACTACGTGATCGTTTTGTATCATAGGTAAGGTTTTTAATATATCGTTCATACTCTACTTCAGAGATCTCTTTTTTCAATTCAAAAAGTACTTTTTGTCCTATATTCATTTAATATTGCCTTTGATATTTTTAAATGTGTGAATAAATTTTCACCACTTTAAAGAGTTAAAATTTTTAATGTGAATAACTTATCATATTTTAGCCAATTTAAGCTAAAATAGCGTTATTAAACAGAGTTGAATAATTTTATTCACTATGTGAACAAAGGTGTGAATGAATATTTTAGGAATAGACCCCGGAAGCCGTAATTTAGGCTACTGTATCATATATTGGGATGGAAAAAATTTTTCACTTGTTGAAGCAGGTTTGGTTAAAATCAAGGCAAAAGAGTTACAAGAGCAGATAGTAGAGCTTGTAGAGGGTATAGACGTCATTTTAAAGGCTCATAAGGTAGATGAAGTGGCTATTGAAGATATCTTTTTTGCTTACAATCCTAAGACGGTTTTAAAGCTTGCACAGTTTAGAGGGGCACTCTCTTTAAAAGTACTTCAAGAAGTGGGTTATTTCTATGAATACACTCCATTACAAGTAAAAAAAGCAGTTACTGGAAATGGAAAAGCAAATAAAGAACAAGTCGCTTTTATGGTTAAAAGATTGTTTGGTATCAAAAAAGAGATAAAACCCTTAGATATTACAGATGCAATGGCTATTACACTGACACATTTACAAAGGGTTAAAATGAGAAAGAAGCCTAGTTAGAAAGAGGCTGTGCGTTTTTCTTTACAGAGATCATACGTTTTTTAGGTACAGTAAATGTATCTTTTTTATTTCCCACTACTGATTCTTCAATGATCTTATCATAGAGATAGATATCATTTTTGAAATACGCTAAACCATTTTCTTCATAAACAGTAAAGTAGATGATATGTACAGGGATAGGTTTTTTAAGGCTGATAGTCGTCGGTTTATTACTTTCAAGTATTTCGTCTATTTGACTTTTTGAATAACTTTTCCAAGTATGTTCAAGCAGTGTATCTACCAGGTCAAAAGGTTTTTCTACACGCATGCAGCCAGAACTATAGATCTTATATCGTCGTGAGAGCAATGATTTATTATCTGTATCATGTAGATAGACGGCATATTTGTTAGGGAACATAAACTTCACACGTCCTAGTGCATTTGTTTCACCAGGAAATTGTACAAAACGGTAAGGTACTTGTTTTTCACTTTTTTCATAAGGGTCCAGCATCTCTTGTGTTATTTTTATCTCTTTTTTACCTTTAAATGCTTGAATATTATTCTCTTCCAAATACATAGGGTTTTCCCTAAGAACCGGGATTAAATCTCTTTTTATAAGATTATCAGGAATTGTCCAAGTAGGATTGAGTACCATATAACTTATAGTGTCAGAGAAAAGAGGTGTAGGTCTGTCTATGCGCCCTACTACAAGACCTCTTTTCATGATCATTTTTTGATCTTTATAATATCGTAAATTAAAATCAGGGATATTCACTTCAACATATTCATCTTCAAATTGTTTTGGATAAAGTTTTGTTTTATCTAAATTTGTAATGATAGCTTGTATATTATTTTTAACGGGTTGATTCAGATAGTAGGTGGTTGTTGTATCTACCATACCTGTTACCTTAAGCAAGTATCTTTTTTGGTATGTCATGACAGCATTTTTGAGTGTTTGATCAAATGTACTATCTATAGGTGCTTTTTTAGGATAATCCCCAGAGATCTGTAGTCGTTTTTTTATCTCTTTGATTCGACTTGAACTATCACCGATTTTCAACGATTCTTTACTGTATTTTATCTGTGGAAATTTATCCATAACACGGTAATCTTTGAGAAGTTTGACAAGTTTTCTATAGCGTTTTTCCATTGGAATGAGGGAGTTTAGATATTCATGTATTGTGTCATTTTCTATAGCAGATATAAGCTCTTCTTCATCTGGAAATCCCTTCGGTGTCATTTCCCATCTTGCTGTAATATCATCACTTTGCTCAAGTGTTTTGAGTTTTTCCTGCACCATATTCCAATCGACATCACCTTGAACAATAAAGCGAACCAAACGTACCATCGAGCTCGTAAGTACAAGATCAAGTTTGGCATAGGCAGATGCTTGTTTTCTAGGACTGATCTCTCCGTTGTCAAGCTGATAAAAGAGAAGTTTGATAGAAGTTTGATCAAATGATTTATTTTTATAGTTAAAAAGAGGATCATTAAGTGCTTGGATCAAATGGCTTGTTTTTGTTCTGTTTTTACTGCCTATCCATAAAGGTTTGTTTCCCGTTTGTGCATAAATATTTTGAATGATAGGTTTATTTTGACCCTTGATACGTGTGTGTAGTCCCTTTTCGATATGAGCAGAAATATTTTCTATAGAGAGTGCCTCTGCATAAAGATTGATATGAAAAAATCCAATAAATAATAGTAGTGCTAAACGTTGCAAAAAATTCCCCTGGTCTATTGATTGTGTATTATATCTAATTTAAATCTTTAGAACTATTTATATTTTTTATCAATAAGTTTTAAATATTTTACAGGAGTTACTTCTTTCATTGCTTCCGCTAACCATTGTATCTGAAACCAAGCGGCACCGGAATCTCTAAGATCAAAATAGTTTTTTAGACTTCTGATATTAAAAGTGACCACCATATCGACTTTCCAGTTATCAGAGACAATATGTTTAAATCCATCTCCGACATTTCTTTTTTTCTTTCCATCTTCTAATGCTGTATATAACGCATTGGCATTACCTTTGTACTCTTCTATAAATGGAATAGATGATTTAGCCACGGCATTGTTAATAAAGTCATTGTCTTTTTTATATTGAAACAATAACTTATCATAAATCGCTCTGATCTCTATGTCTAAATACTTTTTGTCTGTAATAACAAAAAGATTTAAATCAAGAAGGGTTGTTAAAAAGAATGGATAGCCATCCTCATTTTCTAGTGAAGCCACAAAAGCATTGATCACAGAGGACATAGTGTATCGTGTACTTCTGACAGAGATGGCTTGGAGTCTATGTCTAGCATGTTCTTGAAGTACTCCTCTTGAAGTACCTTGTATCAAAAAACTCAAGGTAGCATGTTCAATGATGGAATGATGATGGTGCACCCACGCCAAATTTGATAGTAGATCCGAATCATCAATGTTATTGATCGCATCGGTATCTAGGTCATCCATAGCATTTTTTACACATTCATTTTCACTGTTCTCAAAACTGTCATAACATGTTCTTGCCGCGATCTCTGCAACACCAAGACCAGATTGTTGTAAAAGTGTAACTTTAGGTTTTTCATACTCTATGTGATACATTTCCATAGGACACTCCATCATAATTTAGATACAATTATATCACTATAAATTTAGAGCAATATAAGGATTAGACCGTGAAGGCAGATGAACGATTTTTTAGTTTTGAAAAAGATTTTAGAGACCCTTATGCAAGAGACAGGGATAGAGTGGTTCATTGCAGCTCTTTCAGACGTTTGGAGTATAAAACACAGGTTTTCTTAAATCATGAAGGTGATTACTTTCGTACACGACTTACCCACTCGCTTGAAGTAAGCCAGATAGCTAGAACACTTTCACGTACACTTGATCTGAATGAAACCCTTGCAGAGGTCATCGCGTTATCACATGATCTGGGACATACACCTTTTGGTCATGTCGGTGGAGATGAGTTAGATAAATTACTTAAGGAAGATGGTAGACCTTTAGGATTTGAACATAACTTTCAATCCTTCAGAGTTTTGACTAAACTGGAAAAACGCTATAAAGAGTTTGATGGTCTTAATCTTACATTTGCTACACTTGAAGGAGTACTCAAACACTCTTATCCTTATAAAAAGCCATTTTTAGAGAGCTTGGATACTCGTTTCGATCTAGACAAACATCCTTCACTTGAAGCGATGGTGGTAGATCATGCAGATGAGATCGCTTATACTTCTCATGACATCGATGATGGTATCAAGTATGGACTTATCACTTTTGATGACCTTTTAGAAGATGAACTATGTTTAAGAGTGGATGAAGTGGTACAAAACGAAGGTATTAAAAGAGATGAAAAACTCTACAGACATCGTTTTGTAGCAGGACTTATTAAACTTCTTGTAGAAGATTTTATTGATAATTCAAAGGATGGTGCAATAAAGTATCGAAGAGAGATGCCTATTTCTGTAACGATCGACGCCCAGGAAAAGTTGCCGGTAGGATTCTCAAAACAGACAGCCACACAGCTTAAAAAACTTAAAAAACTATTACTAAAAAAACTCTATAAACATCAAAAAATTGTACGTAAAATGCATGCTGGAAAACAGTGTATTAAAGGATTATATAGAGCATTTACAGAAGATACAGATCTTCTTCCTCCCTATCAAAAAGAGCTTTTTGAAGTACGTAAAAAAGAACGGGTCATTGCAGATTATATCGCAGCTATGACAGATCGTTATGCGATGAAAACCTATCATGAAATGTATGGATTTTCATTATAGCAGGTCAAAATAAGGCAGATATTTCAACACAGTAGAGAATGTTATTTAGATACTTTTTTACATAAAAATCTCTTATATAGTATATTTTGGATATAATTCGCGAAAATTACATAAGGGCAAGAAGCTCTATTTTAGGACATTTTATGCAAAAAATTAAAAACATTGCGGTTATCGCTCACGTTGACCACGGTAAAACAACACTGGTAGATGAACTTCTTCAGCAGTCTGGTACATTTGCAGCACACCAGCAAGTAGAAGAGAGAGCTATGGATAGCGATGCTATTGAAAAAGAGAGAGGTATCACAATCCTTTCTAAAAACACTGCAATCATGTACGGTGATCACAAAATCAACATTATTGACACCCCGGGTCACGCCGATTTTGGTGGTGAAGTTGAACGTGTTCTTAAAATGGTTGATGGTGTACTTATGCTTGTTGATGCACAAGAAGGTGCAATGCCACAAACAAAATTCGTTTTGAAAAAAGCTGTCGAACTTGGACTTATTCCCGTTGTTGTGATCAACAAGATTGATAAAGACGGAGCAGACCCTGAAAGAGTACTTGACGAAATGTTTGATCTTCTTGTAGCACTTGATGCAAATGAAGAGCAACTTGATTTCCCAGTACTTTATGCAGCAGCCAGAGACGGTTATGCAAAATGGGAAATGGAAGACGAAAACAAAGACATGACACCACTTTTTGAAGCTATTTTAGAAAAAGTACCATATCCGCAGGGTTCACCAGACAACGATACTCAGGCACAAGTATTTACACTTGACTCTGATAACTTTGTCGGTCGTATCGGTATTACACGTATCTTTAACGGTAAAGTGAAAAAAGGTGATGAGTACCTTCTTGTAAAAGCTTGTGGAACAAAATCAAAAAGCCGTATCTCTAAACTTATTGGGTTTAAAGGACTTGAGCGTATTGAGATCCAAGAAGCGGAAGCAGGAGATATCGTTGCGATCGCGGGTTTCTCAGACATTGATGTAGGTGACTCTGTTTGTGATCCTGTTAACCCGGTAGCACTTGACCCTATGCATGTTGAAGAACCGACACTTTCAGTTATTATGTCTGTAAATGACGGTCCTTTGGCAGGTACGGAAGGCAAGCATGTAACTTCTAATAAGATCCGTGAAAGACTTGAAAAAGAGATGGAAACAAACATTGCTATGCGTATGGAGCCTACAGGTGACGCATCATTTAAAGTTTCGGGTCGTGGTGAACTACAGATCGGTATTTTGGCAGAAAATATGAGAAGAGAAGGGTTTGAATTCCTTCTTGCACGTCCAGAAGTTGTTGTGAAAGAGGAAAACGGTATAAAGATGGAGCCATTTGAGCACTTAGTAGTAGATGTTCCTGAAGAGTTCCAGGGTGTTGCTATCGAAAAACTAGGTAAAAGAAAAGCAGAAATGACATCACTTACTCCAATGCCAGATGGTACAGTAAGACTTGAGTTTGAGATTCCTGCACGTGGACTTATCGGATTTAGAAATGAATTCTTGACTGACACTAAGGGTGAAGGTATCATGAACCACTCTTACTTAGAGTATAGACCTTATTCAGGAAAAGTTGAAAGTAGAACGCCGGGTGCATTGGTTTCTATGGATAACGGTGAAGCAGTAGCCTTCTCTATCTTTAACCTTCAAGCTAGAGGAACTCTTTTCATTAACCCACAGGATAAAGTATACTCAGGTATGGTTATCGGAGAATCAGCAAGACCAGGTGACTTGGATGTGAACCCTCTTAAGGGAAAACAGCTTACAAACATGAGAACATCGGGTGCAGATGATGCGATTAAATTGATACCGCCAAGACCTATTACACTTGAGTCCGCGATGGAGTGGATTGAAGATGATGAGCTTATCGAAATTACACCTATTTCTGTAAGAATTCGTAAAAAGTCTCTTGATCCGACAGTACGTAAAAGACTTGCAAGAGATAAAAAGAACGCTAGCTAGTTCTTTATTTCAAGATACCTTTGATCGAATGGAGCATACTTCGTTCGGTCACTTACTACAAGTAAGTTTCCTCTCTATGTACACCCTATCAGACCAAATCTTCAGCAAACTAAAAGACTATTTCTTAACTCTTTTTATATTATTCCCTGCTCTTAATCCAGAGACCCAGGCAAAGTGAAAGTTAAATCCTCCTCTGTCTCCATCGACATCCAGTATCTCTCCTGCAAAGTAAAGATTGGGTACAAGTTTTGATTCCATTGTTTGTGGGTTTATTTCAATGGTATTGACACCGCCTGTGGCTACTTCAGCCCCTTTAAATCCTTTCGTGTCATTGATGCTGAGTTTGAGATTTTTAATGGCATAGATCAGTTTTCCCACCTCTTTTCTATTGAGTTCACTCTCTATTTTGGCTTTACATCTAGATTGTTCAAGGACGATGTGAATAAGTTTTTTATTCAGTACCCCTTGTAGCCATAGTGCTAAAGGTTTAACACTCCCCTCTTCTATTCGATTCAAAAATAAGTTTGTGAGTTTCTCTTTACTGAGTTCCGGTATGAGGTCCAGATGAAGTTCACAGTAGTCAAAATTTGCCAGTCTGGTACTCACTTCACGGCTTAAATCCAGAATGGCCAGACCGCTAATACCGTAATTGGTAAAAAGAAGGTCTCCTTTTTTTTCTGTGATATACTCGCCGTTGGCATAAAGTTGTGCTGTTCCCGCAACTTTTACACCTGCACATTCTTTGACCCATGTTTCTTCTGAGCAAAGTTGTACAAGTGAAGGATACCGTGGTATCAGAGAATGTCCCATTTTAGTAGCAAAGGCATATCCGGAGTTCGAACCTCCCAGTTGGGGTGCTGCAGGTGAACCTGAAGAGAGAAGCAGGTTCTTACCGGTTTTTACACCTTGTGAAGTTTCTAATGTAAAGATATCCGCTTTCTTATCTATAGCAGTCACGACACAGTCACAGAGAATCTTTACTCCTGCTCTTTTGGCTTCATGCTCCAGTAATTCAACCACAGAAGCTGCCTGTAAAGACATAGGGAACATTTTGCCCTCTTTGCCTTCGACTAGTTCAAGTCCAATGGATGTGAAAAACTTTTTTACTATTTCGAAGCCATGAGCTTCTAGAACTTCTTGTATGAAATCTGGGTTTTCTCCATGGAAACGGTTGGTAGAGATATATTTATTGTCGATATTGCATTTTCCATTACCCGAAACAAGTATTTTTTTACCTATTTTGGTATTTTGTTCAAGTAATGTCACTGTATGCCCTGCTCTAGCAGTGCTGATCGCAGCAACGAGTCCAGCAGCCCCTGCACCAACTACAATCATATCAACCATTTTCATCCTTTGTATGGAGATTATAACCTATAATCTGTTATAACATGAAAAATAAACAAAAGATGAAGGATGATTATGTCAGCATTAGTAGAATTCAGTATGTTCCCAACCGAGAAAACCCAAAGTAAAAGTGCCTTTGTTGCACGAGTTTTAGATATTGTAGATAAAAGTGGTTTAGTCTATCAACTCACCCCTATGGGGACGATCATTGAAGGTGAAACCGTTGAAGAAGTATTGAATGTAATCAATAAGGCTTACAAAGAGCTTCAAAAAGATTGTGGTCGTGTTTATAGCTCTATAAAGATTGATTGGCGTGATGGTCCAGTAGGTAGACTTGGAAATAAAGTGGGTTCTGTTGAAGAGAAGCTAGGAAGAAAACTCCGCTCTTAACACTACCTATTGTGTGAACGTTCTTCTAATATGAACACAAAGTGGACGTGATTTTTAGAGGTTTGTTCTAAAGACATGTTGCATACGATAACGGAAGTTAAACAGCTAAAATTAGATATAATACGCCCAATTTCTAATAAGGATTTTTAAATGTGTGCTGAAAAGATACAACGTTTAATACAAGCGAGTATACTAGGATTTGTTATGGGTTTAGCAGGTTCTGGCATGTATGCGGCTGCATTTATTTTGCAATTTGCTATGATGGTCATGCTTATCATCGCAGGATTGACGGGCTTTTGTCCAGGGCTTATTATGCTTAAAAAGATTTTCCCTGCGTGTAAATGTGAAGAAACCAATGAAAAGGACAACGACTAATGTCAAATATATCATATAAAGATGCCGGTGTAGATATCGATGCCGGTAATGAGTTTGTAGAAGCGATCAAAAGTGATGTAAAATCTACTTTCGATAAAAATGTTATCGGTGGTATAGGTTCATTTGCAGGTGCTTATGCCCTTCCAACAGGGTATAAAGAGCCAGTGATCCTTTCTGCAACAGACGGTGTAGGAACAAAGCTTCGTATTGCTATAGATAGCGGTAAACTCGACACGGTAGGTATAGACCTAGTGGCAATGTGTGTAAACGACCTTATATGTAACAATGGTACACCAATGTTCTTCTTGGATTACTATGCAACAGGTAAATTGCTTCCTGAAAATGCAAAAGATGTAGTTGCTGGTATAGCAGAAGGTTGTCGTAGATCTGAATGTGCACTTGTAGGGGGAGAAACTGCTGAGATGCCAGGAATGTATTCAGATGACGACTTTGATCTTGCAGGATTTGCCGTAGGTATCGCTGAACGTTCAGAGATGGATACGGTGGCCAATGTCAAAGAAGGGCAGATCCTCATCGCTATGCCAAGTTCTGGGATACACTCAAATGGATATTCACTGGTAAGAAAACTTTTCTTTGATAAGCTGGGAATGAGTCTTGAAACTGAATTTGAAGGTAAACCGCTTGTAGAGACGTTGCTTGAACCAACACGTATCTATGTAAAAGAGTATAAAGCCAATAAACAGCATGTAAAAGCCTTGGCCCACATCACGGGTGGAGGAATCATAGAAAACCTTCCTAGGGTTCTTCCAGAGGGTATGAGAGCAATTGTAAAGAAAGATAGCATTAGGGTATTGCCGGTCTTTGAATTTATGAGCCAGTATGTTGATGAAGAAGAGATGTACAGAGCCTTTAACATGGGTGTAGGAATGGTATGGGTCGTAGACCCTGAAAATGTCGATGCCGTACTTGCAAATACAGACGGTTATGTTATCGGTGAACTTACACAAGGTGAAAAAGGTGTGGAGATGGTTTAAGCCATCTTCCTTCATCCTATTACTAAGGTTCACATACTCCTTTGCGTATACACTCTTTATCCAATTCCCCACTTTTCCATTTTGAAAGATATGCTTTTAGATTATTGTGCACAACATCTTGCAGCATATAAAGTCCTATGAGGTTTGGTAATGCCATTCCCAATATAAGCAGGTCAGAGAACTCTAATAATGTTGAAGCACTGGTGACCGATGCCATGACGGTAAATGAAACGAATATAAGTTTGAATATCAGCGTATATTTTTCACCAAACAGATAAGTCCAAGAACGTTCTCCATAATAAGACCATGAGATCATCGTGGAAAAGGCGAAAAGTACGATAGAGAATGATAAAATAATAGGAAACCAAGAAATAACCGTTCCATATGCTGCTGCAGTAAGTGCAGCACCCTGTTTCGAAGCTACAAGGTTAGCAAACTCTCCACTAGGATCATAGACACCCGTAGTGACGATGACCAGCGCAGTCATACTACAGATAACGATCGTATCTATAAATGGCTCATACAGTGCAACCATTCCCTGTCTTACTGGATATTTCACTGAGGCTGTAGAGTGGACGATAGCAGCTGAACCTATCCCTGCTTCACTTGAGAAGGCAGCACGCTTAAAGCCTTGTACAAGTACACCTAGAAGTCCACCTGCCGCAGCTGTAGGGGCAAAGGCCTCATGAAAGATGGTGTAGATGGCAGCAGGTACTGCTGATGCATTTGTGATCAGTATCCATAATGATGCAAGCAAATAGATCAATACCATGGTAGGAACGATCTTTTCTGCTGTATGTGCAATACGTTTGATCCCACCGATAATGACAAACCCTACTAGTGTTGCCATGATAAGACCAAAGACAATCGGATACTGTTGAAAGAAAGGTATACGTTCGGAGAGTACACCCATGGCTTGTGAGGTTTGGAAAGCATTCCCTGCACCTAAAGATCCCCCTATGGCGAGTACTGCGAACATAACAGCAAGTATTTTTCCCAGTTTAACATGGCCCTTAGAGGCAAGTCCTTTGGAGAGATACTGCATCGCCCCACCCATAATACGTCCATCAGGTCTTCTTTCTCTGTAGATCTGCGCAAGGGTCACTTCTGTAAATTTAAGTGTCATACCAAAGAAGCCCGCCAGGATCATCCAAAAAGTAGCTCCAGGTCCACCAACAGCGATAGCAATCGCAACACCTGCAATATTTCCAAGACCAACAGTTGCAGACAAAGCAGTGGTTAAAGATTGAAAAGGGGTGATCTCTCCTACATCGTCCGCTGTTTTGTATTTACCTGTAATGATTTTAAATGAGTGGGAGAACATACGTATATTGATAAACCCAAAACGGAAGGTAAGTAATACACCTCCAACAATGAGCCATGCGACGATGAAGGGCATACTTGCTCCTTCAACAGCGCCAAAAAAGACATCAAAGAAGAAAATATTGGCTAAAAAACCATTAATCTGTTCAAATATACTATTCATATGTTCACCCTGCCATGTAGATGTATTTATTATACTCATTCAACCTAAAGTACCTCTAATATAGGGATTAAAAGTATATTTTTTCATTTTTTTCAAAAATCTATTGACAAATGGAAACCTTTTGACTATAATTGCGTTCCTTTTTATAAGGTAACGGAGTGTAGCGCAGTCTGGTAGCGCACCTGGTTTGGGACCAGGGGGTCGAAGGTTCGAGTCCTTTCACTCCGACCATTTAGATATTTAACATTATGATAATAAGTAATCATTAATTAATGGTGGGCGTAGTTCAGTTGGTAGAGCGACAGTTTGTGGTACTGTTTGTCGCGGGTTCGAGTCCCGTCGCCCACCCCATTGGTAATTAATTAGGGTAACCACCCAAATGATGAAGCGCTAGTGGCTCAATTGGATAGAGCATCAGACTTCGGATCTGAGGGTTAGGGGTTCGAGTCCTCTCTGGCGTACCAGTTAATGTATCAGATTTGGTATTTATTATTATTTTTTCGTGCACTCGTAGCTCAGCTGGATAGAGCATCGCCCTTCTAAGGCGAGGGTCTTAGGTTCGAATCCTAACGGGTGTACCACTTACTTTTCATTGTTTTGTAAAACAATCACATGCGGATGTGGTGAAATTGGTATACACGCCAGACTTAGGATCTGGTGCTTTACGGCGTGGAGGTTCGAGTCCTCTCATCCGCACCACATATAAACCAATCTGACTATTTAATCACTTCTTATTATTTTTAAATCACTTTATTAAAAAATTAAAACCATTTATCCATTTTTTCTTTGGTCTGATCTTCTATCTTTTCATATTTATCTTTGATCCATTCTTTGGAATCTTCATTTAAATCAGGCAGTATGTCTTCTTTCATAGTATAACTACATAAGAGTGCTTCATCGTCTGAAACATCCTGATCAAAAAAACCAAAAATCGATGCTTCAAGTGCTTTAAATTCTTGAATATCTTTGCAGTAGTCACGAATATCATTGTATGTCAGTGCTAAAATAGAAGTAGTGCCAGCCAAAGGCATTATAGTGCCGACAGAGGCTTGAGTAAGTTTTAACTTAGCTCTTTTTAGATTTTTTGCAATCAAAGTATGTCTATATTTTTTGATTTGTTCTTGATACTTTTTATTTTGCATTTCTAGTTCTTTATTTTTTAATTTTAAACTGTGTATTTCATCTTCTAGTACGCTAAGGTTATCAGATGGAAAAGGTTCAGTACCGAACAGGAATGTCACTAACGCTAATATGTACAGCACTATTTTTTTCACTTTTTATTCCTTTACACTGATGATATATATCATTATAGCGAGTTTGTACAGGCTCTTATTGTCGTCTTAATTATAGAACTTTAGATATTGAAAATAGGTGAATGCACTCTGTATACTTAGGTGGAAATTCAGCTTTATCATTTTTTACAAAAACCTTAATTACATCTTTTTTAAAAATTAGTGTATAATTTTCATATTAAATGTATAGTTGGGATTTCATAATGGATAAAAGTTTATTTTTCTTTCTGCTTATAGGAATAGGGTTTCTTTATTATATTACTCAGTTTGTAGGTGATATACAGCAAGATGAGCAATTTCAAAATGAAGAATACAAACAGAAGCACAAGTATGACCAGTATCAAAGTGTTGACAGTATTGGACGAGAGATACTCGATATGACAGGTGCACCCGTAGGTACACAAGTAGATGCATGGAATAATTCTAAATTAAAAATTGAATTTTTAGCACTTTTTCCTGATTTTTCTGATATGAAAATATTTATAAAAGAGAGAGTTAGGGGAGAAGCTTTACAGGCAAGACTTACTGCTTCTATCGATGATGCTGAGACTCAATATTTTTCCGGTTCTATGGATGCAGAACAAGCCAAGCGTTTGCTTAGCTCATTGAAGTAGCATCTTAACGGCAAGGATCCGTCATTTTACTTCTATCTGCATAGAGATAGACTTCTACACGTCTGTTAAGTGCTCTATTTGTAGCAGAATCGTTTGGTGCAATCGCTTTATTATATGAACATCCTTTTGTGAATGGTCTTCCATTTACTGTCAGGAGGTTAGCTACTGTATCTGCACGTCTTTGTGAAAGTCCCTGGTTGTAATCATAGCTTCCTACATTGTCTGTAAATCCTGCTACACCTACAATAGTTTGAGGATAATTTGCTAACAGTTGTCCTACTTTTTGTACTTTTGATCTTGCATTTGGTTGTAAGGTCGATGAAGCTGTAGCAAACATCATACGGTCTCTAAACATTATTTTTACATGACTAGAGGTTTTTGACACGATAATATCATTATTTGGGTCAAGGGCAGCAAGTGGATCATTGTTTACTCCTGTACCTAATGCTCGTGCGATCTCATTGGCCTGTTGGTCCATACTATAGCCTACCGCACCACCTAGAGCAGCACCTAGAAGTCCACCAATGATAGCACTTTTTGAATCCCGGCTACCTGTATTATAACCTATCACTGAGCCAGCAATAGCACCTGTAGCGACACCTGTTTTGGTACGATCATAACTTTCATCCTGAACAAGACCAGGTTGATTGTAGCATCCACTCAGCATGAAGGTTGCAGCAGTAGCTACAAGTATCGGTTTTGTAAATTTCATTATATATCCTTTTTTATATCATTTTGGGCTAAAGAGCTATTGCCATCCGCCTGGAGGTACTGGTTCTTGATTTTGACTATCGACGGCATTTCCTACGGCTCCTCCTAGGGCTGCACCAATTAAAGCCCCAGCTGCTGCATTTGTGCCACTATTGCTACCTGAATTGTATCCGATGACTGCGCCTGCCAAAGCACCAGTTGCTGCACCTGTCTGTGTTGCATTACTAGGTACTGCTTCTTGTCCTGTACAACCTGCTAATAAAGCAATACTTGCACTTGAAGCAAATATCATATTAACTATGTTTTTTTTCATTCTGAAAAATCCTTTATCTTTTATTAATTTAATTATAACACAGAAATGTGGCATAAATGTGTTTTATTGTTTGGATTTTATTTTCTCATACCATTCCCAAAGTGTTTTTTCAAAACCTATCTTTTGGGTAGTATAATATTTCTTAGGTACAGAAAGGTAGGATTGTTGTACCCAGCCGCCAAAGTCATGTGGATACAGATATTCTTTTGCATGGGTTTTTATGTGAGAGGGAATAGGATGTATCTCTCCCGCAGCAATATCTTTCAGTGCTGTATTGATAGCCATATAGGCACTATTGGACTTGGGAGATGATGCAAGATAGATGACCAGTTGAGAAAGTGATATTCTTGCTTCCGGATAGCCGATATGTTTTACGATGTTCAGTGTAGAACTGGCAAGATTAAGAGCAGGGGGGTTAGCATTTCCTATATCTTCACTCGCCAGAATGGTTAAACGTCTTGCAATGAATTCTGCAGGTTCGCCTCCATCTATCAATCTAGCAAGATAATAGATTGAGGCATTTATATCAGACCCACGAATACTTTTGATCATGGCAGAAGTCAGTTCATAGTGGCTCTCGCTCTCAGCACTCCCTGCTTGCATGGCATGGGGCCGTATTTGTTTGAGTGTATTGAGTGTAATAGGGTTCCCTACGGCTGATGCACTCTCAAGCAAGTTTAACATTGCCCTTACATCACCGCCACTAGAAAAAACAAGGTACTCTTTCGCTTCATCTTCTACTAAGAGATCTTCAAGTTGTATGACTTTCTCAAGATAAGTGTGTAACTCTTTTTCATGTATCGATTCAAGTTCAAAAAGATGAGAACGCGAACGCATTGCAGCAGTCAGTGAATAGTAAGGATTTTCTGTAGAAGCACCTATGATCAGAGCAGCTTGATTTTCCATAAAAGGTAAAAGTACTTCTTGCTGGTTTTTACTAAGTCTATGCACTTCATCAATGAAAATAAGAGGCTTTTGGAGCGCATTCGTATACTCTTTAAAGATCTTTCGCAGATCTTCTATCTTAAGTGTGGTGGCATTCATCTCATAAAAAGGTATGTCGAGAAGGGAAGCAATCACCCTTGCAAGAGTTGTTTTCCCACAACCAGGGGGTCCATAAAAAAAAGTATGGGAGAGGGTGCCAGTAGTGATGAGTTTTTGTAATATAGCATTCTTGCCTAAAAGGTGTGATTGACCTATCATATCATCAAGTGTTTTTGGGCGATATTTTAATGCAAGATGTGGCAAAACTTAATCTTTTTTACTAAACTTCTTTGACGTGCCAGATGTTTTTTCTTCAAACTCTTTTTCTCGTCTGTTTTTTTCTTCCTGCTTGCGTTCATTGGCTCTGTTCTTTGCTTCTGCAGCAGCATTCGTTCTTATGCGTTTCATAAACTTGTGTACATCATCATATTCTCTTCGCGTAAAGTAACGTGTTTTGTTGGTAGGAAGATTGTTCAGCTCTATGCCTCCAAATGCGACACGCTTCAGATCAAGTACTTTGGCATCAAAGTGTGCAAAGAATCTTCTTAACTCTCTGTTTTTCCCCTCCGTGATAGTAACACGAAGTTTTGAAAAGTTTTTTCCTTCGGCTCTTACTTCAAAGTGTACAAAAGGAGCAAACTCCATACTGTAGATCTTCGATTTTTCATGTGCTCCGGCACGTGCATCATCGAGTACGAGACCTTCTTTCATCGCAGTGATCATCTCTTCAGTAATAGGTTTATCAATCTTGAGGTTATACGTACGGTCCAGACCACTTTCCATAAGAGCAGTTGCAACCTCTGGAGTGTCCGTTAAGAGCAAAAGTCCTTCAGAGGCATAGTCTAGCCTACCTACAGGTATAAAGTGCCTGTATTTTCCCGGTAGTTTATGATAAATGGTTGCACGGCCTCTATCATCTTTTTTCGTGACAAGAACACCTTTTGGTTTATTGTATACGATGATGGTCAGTTCTTTACTCTCTTTAACAGGTCTACCTTTGACATAGATGCGGTCACCTTCTTCTACTTCATATCCAAAGTCTTTCAAGACTTTTTTATTTAAAGTGACTTCACCTTCTTCTATAAGCTTGTCAGCTTCGCGTCTTGAGTATTTTGTGTTATGTGATATATATTTGTTTAGTCTCATTGTTTCTCGTTTTTATTTACTTTTAATTCCAGCATTGATTAGATCATGGATGTGTAATACACCGATGATCTTCCCTATATCATTTGTGATAGGCAAAAGTTGTATGCGTCCATTTTCTATAATTTCAAGGGCATCACTCGCCAGTAATTCTGTATTGGTATAACTTTTAGGATTCTGGCTTGCATATTCTATTGCCAAGTGATCCAAGCTGAATCCTTCTTTCATCAGTGCCCGTCTAAGGTCACCATCGCTTAAAATAGCGATAAATCTATCTTCTGCATCTACGATAAGTACCGTACCAAGTTTACCTTCGCTCATAGAGACAATGGCATCTTTAAGGGTAGTCGTATCTTTGATGATAGGCAGATCTGTTGTTCGCATGAGATCTTTGATCTTCACAAAAAGTTTTCTGCCCAGAGAGCCTCCCGGATGGAAAGAGGCAAAATCCTCTTGTTTAAATCCTCTCTGTTCCATAAGTGCTACAGCCAAGGCATCACCCAGTGCCATGGTCAGTGTCGTAGATGTCGTAGGAGCGGCACCCAGAGGGCAGGCTTCTTTTTCTACAGAAATATCAAGAAAAACATCAGCGTAAGAGCCAAGGGATGAGTATTTATTTCCTGTCAGACCAATAAGAGGAATGTCAAAACGTTTGATATGGGGAAGAATTTTGGTAAGCTCTTCACTTTCACCACTGCTGCTTATAGCAAGTAGCGTATCCTCTTTCCCTATCATTCCTAAGTCCCCATGTAGTGCTTCTGTTGGATGTAAAAAGAAACTGGATGTACCTGTACTTGCAAAAGTAGCAGCCATTTTGGCACCTACAAGTCCCGATTTTCCTACGCCAGTGATAATGAGTTTTCCTTTTGTTCTCAATATAAGCGAAATAGCATCCAAAAAATTTTGGTCTAAACGTTCAGCAGCCTTGTATAAGGCGTCTGCTTCAATGTGAAAAGTTTCTTGTGCAATTTTGATGAGATCCATGATATCAGTCTTTATATTTTTCAATGATTATAGCATAATTAGTAGGTCAGGAGAGAAGTGGTTTTTTTGAATGTTTGATACAAAATATCTAAATAATCATAATCGCTCCTGCCCAAAGGCAGAAGTGAGTTAAACGATGAAGATAGTAGGAATGATAAGTGGGTATCTTTTTTTAGTACGAACAACATGTTTTCTAACTACAGAACGTATATCATTTTCAATATCTCTATGGTTCTTCAATGCTTCAGGTTTCATATTTAACATCATAGTTTCAAGTAGAACTTCTATCTCTTTTGCAAACTTTTTATCATCTTTATCTGCAACAAGACCATGTGAAGTGACCACAGGTTTACCTACAACCTTCTGGTTACTTTGAGAAATCTGTGCAACAACATTTACGATACCGTCTTCAGCAAGTTTTTGTCTGTCAAGTACAACATCATTTTCTATCGTCATATTGTTTTGGTTATCGATATATGTTTTACCACTCTTAACTGTTTTGACTTTTTTGAGATATTTAGGTGTGATCTCAACCTGGTCTCCATCACTCATAAGTAAGATATTGCGTTCATCAACACCACAAGCCACAGCAGTTTTAGCATGTTGTGCAATGTGGTTGTATTCTCCATGAACAGGAAGAAAGAACTTAGGCTGAATAAGTCTTAATATGAGTTTTTGTTCTTCTTGTCCTGCATGACCAGAAACGTGAATATCTCCAAATTCTTTATAGCGTACTGTAACCCCTGCCTTCATAAGCTTATTCATGAGTCCAGAAACAGAAGCTTCATTTCCAGGAATAGCTGATGCAGAGATAATGACAGTATCAGATGGTTTAAGTTTGATATGTCTATGTTCATCCGTTGCCATACGGTTTAATGCTGCCATAGTTTCACCCTGTGATCCTGTAGTCACCACAAGAATTTCATGATCAGCATATTTAGGTACTTCGTGTACTTCAATGAAGTGTTTATCTTCTATATCCACAAAACCTAGAGCTCTGTTGGTCTCTACATTTCTTTCCATGGAACGTCCGATCACACAGATCTTCCTACCATGTTCCACACCTCTTTGCATTGCTTGAAAGATTCTATGGACATTAGAAGAGAAAGTTGACATAATAACTCTGCCTTTTGCAAGATCAAATAACGTATCAAAAGTTTTTCCTACCACTTTTTCACTTTTTGTGAATCCTGGGTTATGAGCATTTGTAGAATCTGAGAAAAGACAAAGTACACCTTTTTCTCCATAATAGGCATATCTACGTAAGTCCATTGTGTAGTCATCTACTGGCGTGTGGTCTATCTTAAAGTCAGCCGTATGTATGATGGTTCCTGCAGGTGTTTCAATGGCAAGAGAACATGCATCAATGATAGAATGCGTATTGTGTAGCCATTCTATCTTCATGTCACCTATTTGATACTGTTTTCTCAGTGTTACAAAGTTAAATTTATTTGTGAATTTACTAAGTCCATGTTCGTTAAACTTATTTTCTATCATTGCAAGTGCAAGCGGTGTTGCATAGATAGGGAACTGTAGCTCTTTAAATAAGTAAGGCATTGCACCAATGTGGTCTTCGTGACCATGTGTGATGATGACATAAACATCTTTTGTTTCTTTAAGTGTATGCAAATAAGAAAAATCAGGTACCAAGATATCCACACCGTGCATTGTTTCATCAGGGAAAGACATACCCACATCGATAATGATAGCCGTAGTCTCTGTTTCAAGTACAGCCATGTTCCCACCGATCTCTCCAAGACCTCCCAGTGGCGTAAATCTGATTTTTCCTTTACTCGCCATGTCAACCTTTTTCCATGGGTTCATGGTCGCATCTTTCACACGTAAATTCTCTTCGAGTGATGCTCTCATTGTATCATTTACCGTGGTAACATTTTTTCTTTTATTTCTGTTTTTTCCACCACCACGATTTTGGTTAGGTCTATTACTAGAATGCTGTTTATTACTTGGATTTTGTCTATTGCCTTGGCCTTCTGTATTTTGGTTTCTATTTGGGTTTGGTTTCCGATTAGAATTTTGATTTCTGCTTGGGTTTGGTTTCCTGTTCCCATTTGGCGCATCTCTATCTGGCACATTACCGTCTACTTCTCTATTTGGATTTGGCTTTCTATTTGGATGTGGTTTTCTGTTTGGATTAGGGTTAGGCTTGTTAGGATTTTGTCCTTGTGTATTTTGTCTATGTGGATTTGGTTTTCTATCTCTGGGCGTTTTTTGCTCTTGATTTTGAGACTTTTCGTTGTTCTGTTTGTTGTTTTCCATCTAAATTATCCTTTAATTCATTATATATGTGATGATAAATAGATGTCCCAGCTTCATGAGGTCGTAAATTAGAATCAAGTTCCAACTTTGCGAAAATTGTATTTACAATATCTTTAGAAAAAGCAGCCATAAGGTTTTTCGAGAGTTTTTTGCGTGGTTGCGCAAATGCGATCTTTAAGAACGCTTCAAACTTCTCGTCATCCAGTGACCGATCTTTCTCTATTAAAAGCACCGCAGAAGTAACGTTTGGAGGTGGAACAAATGCTTCGGGCTCAACTTCGAAACAAAGTGTTGCTTTTCCGACACTTGCAGCAAGAACAGATAGAGCAGAAAACTCTTTCTGTTTGACACTTGCAGCAAATTTAACGGCAACTTCTTTTTGAACCATCACCAGAATAGAGTGACAGTGTTCATCTTTAAATGCTTTTAATATAATATTGGTTGCGATATAGTAGGGCAAGTTGGCTACCAGATGATAAGGTTCATCCAGTAAACTTCCTGACTCCCAACGCTCAAGCACATCTCCACACCGTAATTCAAATCGCCCTTCGTGGATAGGTTCTTTGAATTCGACAGTAAGATGCTCACATAATCTTTTATCAACCTCAAATGCTGTGACATTTCGAACTTTTACAAGTTCTTTGGTTAAATCACCTAAGCCAGGCCCAATTTCTGCGACTTTTAAATCGTCATTGGGCATCGCTTGGATGATTTTGTGAAGATAGATATCATTCTTTAAAAAGTTTTGACCAAATTTTTTACTTGCAAATTCGGCTAAATTTTCAATAATCATACTATAATCTACCTTTATACTTCATACTAATCCCAGGTTTGGGATAATTTTTGTATAATCTTATCATAATTTTGAGAGGAAGACGGCTTATTAGATGGATTATTTTGCAAAACGTATCATACCTTGTCTTGATGTAGATAACGGGCGGGTAGTAAAAGGTGTTAATTTTGTGGGTTTACGTGATGCAGGTGATCCTGTAGAAGTTGCCAGACGTTACAATGAGGAAGGTGCAGATGAGATTACTTTTCTTGATATCGGCGCGAGTCATGAAGGACGTGACACTATAGTTGATGTTGTGAAAAAGGTAGCAGAAGAAGTATTTATCCCTTTAACTGTTGGTGGAGGTATAAGAGAGCTTTCGGATATTTATAATCTTCTCAATGTGGGATGTGATAAAGTCAGTGTGAATTCTGCAGCGATCAAAAGACCAGAATTTATAGAAGAGGGAGCCAAGCGTTTTGGATCCCAGTGTATTGTAGTCGCTATAGATGCTAAAAGAGTCGCAGAGGACAAATGGCATGTCTTTACACATGGTGGACGTAATGACACAGGATTAGATGCATTGGAGTGGGCAAAAGAAGCCTATGAAAGAGGTGCAGGTGAGTTACTTGTGACTTCTATGGATGCAGATGGTACTAAAGCAGGGTTCGACAATAAGTTAAACAAGAAGATAAGTGAACTGGTAAATATCCCTGTCATTGCTTCTGGAGGCGCAGGTACTATGAAACATATTGAAGAAGCATTCACGCTTGGTAATGCAGATGCTGCCTTGGCAGCCTCGATCTTCCACTTTAAAGAGATTGACATTATGGAATTAAAAAGCTATCTTAGAGGGAAAAATATCCCAGTGAGAATGTAGTTTATGATTATTTGTGCAGGAGAGAGTGAACAGTTTGATTTCGCTTTGCCTATTGGCATTGGGATGACAGATGTATCTATAAACCTAACACGCTTATGTATGTCTCAAAAACCAAAATTTATATTGTTTGTTGGTACCGCAGGTTCCTATGGGGGAAAGAAAATTTTTGACATTATAGAATCAAAGACAGCTTCAAATATAGAAAATAGTTTTTTCACAGGAGGTTCTTATACTCCTATAGACAATATGGTTTCTACTGCAGAAGATGTTTCACGTGAAACAATAATAAATAGCTCGAATTATATTACGACAGATAAAAATATAAGCAAGGCATATCTTTCTAAAAATATTCATTTGGAAAATATGGAATTCTATGCCGTATTGAAGGTAGCAAGATCTTTTGAGATACCTGCTGCAGGTATTTTTATCGTCACAAATTATTGTGATGAAAATGCACATAAAGACTTTATGGATAATCATAAAGAAGCAATGCTTAGACTAACTAAGTATATTAAAGAAAGTAAATAAATGAAGAAAATAATACAAGATCTGACAAAAGAAGAGTTAAGTGAATTGATTAAGCCTTCTTTTCGTGCAAAACAGATATACAATTGGATCTACCATAAGTATGCAGAATCATTTGAAGAGATGAAAAATCTTCCTAAGGAGATGAGAGAACAATTGGATGAAGAATATACTCTTCATCCTCTCAAAACAGTAATGGTACAGAATTCTAAAGATGGAAGCCGTAAATATCTTTTTGAACTTCATGATGGACATACTATTGAAGCAGTACTACTTTTAATGAGAGAGAAAGAATATCATGAAGATGGCTCTGTAAAGCATCAGGAACGTTATACAGTGTGTATCTCATCGCAGGTAGGGTGTAAGGTAGGATGTGCCTTTTGTTTGACAGCAAAGGGCGGTTTCATGCGTAATTTAACAGCAGGTGAAATCGTTGAACAATTGCGTATGATTAAGAAAGATAATGACATTGAAGCCAACCGGCGTGTCAATATTGTCTATATGGGTATGGGTGAGCCACTTGACAATCTAACTGAAGTTGCAAAATCTGTAAAGATATTTGCGGACCCTGAAGGTATGGCAATAGCTACACATAGACAAACAATTTCTACCTCTGGATTAAGTTCAAAGATAGAAAGATTGGGAAAGATGGACTTGGGCGTAAATTTAGCGATCTCACTGCATGCAGTCGATGATGAATTAAGACAACAGTTGATGCCTATTAACAAAGCATATAATATTGCGTCTATTATCAATGCAGTTAAAAACTTTCCTGTCAATGCTAGAAAAAGAGTAATGTTTGAGTATCTTGTCATCAAGGATGTCAATGATGATATCTCTGCTGCAAAGAAGCTACTTTCACTTTTAGACGGTATCAAAGCGAAGGTAAACTTGATCTATTTTAATCCTTATGGAGGTACAGAGTTTAAACGACCTAGTGAAAGTGACATGAAAAAGTTTCAAGAGTATTTGACTCATAGAGGACTGCACTGTACTATTCGTGAGTCTAAAGGATTGGATATATCAGCGGCTTGTGGCCAGTTAAGAGAACAAGAATTAGAAGGAGAAAGTTAATGCCAAGTTTAGAACTTTTTATGTTAGGATTTATAATCCTAGTTGCGGCTGTCGGAGTAGGTTGGTTTATCTATGATTCGAGGAGTGATGAGGAGAAATAATACCGCCCTCCTCAACGTTTCTTTTTTCCTACTTTCAAAATAAGGCATAATGCCAACCCAAAAGAAAAAACTCTGAAAATCTTTTCAGAGTTAATACATCCTACTTTTTATAATATTCTTTTAAGGCTTAACTTTTCTCTTTTGAGTTGAATACTCGTATTTCTTTTTCGCAGATCAAATCTTTCATTTCAGAAAAATTACTTTTACTTTCTATATGAAATCTAGGACCCATATCAAAAGACAAGCTTTGTGCATGTAGCATAAGTCTACTTGCCCCAGTTTCTATTTTACGTTCTTCTATTGTGAGTTCATTTTCTAGATATGCATTGGCAGCTTCAAAAGTTGTACCATAAATAGGATCTCCTAAAATAGGATGTTTCACGTGAAACAAATGTACTCTTATCTGATGTGTTCTTCCTGTATGTGGGTAACAAGCTATGAGTGTTGCATCAAGCTTTTCATCATACTCAAGAGGTATAAAATCAGTATGAGATGCTTTCCCATTCTCAGAAATAAAGACTTTGTGTTTGGTTTGACTATAGTCATTGTTTATCTTGATTCGCTCACTTGATGAAAATGGTTTTGATACTCTTCCCTCAACCCAGGCGAGGTAAGATTTTTTAATGTTTCTATTTTCGAATGACATCTTTAAATAGGACTCTGAACTTTTATGTTTGCTTGCTAAAAGTAGACCGGAAGTTTCCATATCTATACGATGAACAGCATTTGCATTGTCACCAGCAATGTGACGAATTTCATCAAGTAAAGAATAAGGTGTTGCCATAGTATTAGGATGCACTAAAACACCAGAATACTTTTCAAAAACCATAAAATCTTTGTTGTGAAAAAGAGGCTTGTTCCCTTGTGAAGAAGGTTTAAAATAGACCACTTCTATTTCACCTTCTATAGATTTTCCTGTATTAAATATAGAAACACCATCTATCAGGAGTCTTCCTTTTGCCAATACCCGTTGTGCCTGACCTTGGGTAAAGTTAAAGGTATGCATAATAAATAGAAAAGCAGGCATTTTCTTTGGTACAGTAAATTTCTCTTTGACAAATGGCATCTCTTCATCACCTTTTTTATTGATAGGACTGCTTTAAACAAAGTCCAAAAATGTCTATTTTTTAAACTTTGACATCTCGTCAATTTTATAGAAAATAGTTTGTTGACACTGGTCACTTTCATCAGGCAGCGAATATAACTAGTCGTATTATTAACTGCTATTTTGGTAGAATTGTATCAAATTTTTATACACATAAGGGTATGCAATGGTAGAAAGATACGCAAGAGAAGAGATGACAAAACATTGGACACAACATGCAAGATATGCAGCATGGCTTGAGGTTGAAAAAGCAGCAGTTAAAGCATGGAATAAACTTGGGCTTATCCCTGATGAGGATTGTGAAAAGATTGTTAAGAATGCCACATTTTCTGTCGAGAGAATAGAAGAGATAGAAGCCGTTACCAAACATGACCTGATAGCTTTTAACACCAGTGTTAGTGAAAGTCTAGGAGAAGAGTCTAGATGGTTCCACTATGGTATGACTTCTTCGGATGCTGTAGATACAGGTGTTGCGCTTCAAATGAAAGCTTCATTAGAAATTATCATTGCTGATACAAAAATGCTGATGGAATCAATTAAAAAAAGAGCGGAAGAGCACAAGATGACTCTCATGGTAGGAAGAAGTCATGGTATCCATGGTGAGCCTATCACATTTGGTTTGACTTTAGCCGTGTGGTATGATGAGATGGCTAGACATCTTAAGAACCTTGAAGAAACTATGGAAGTAATAGCTGTAGGTCAAATCTCTGGTGCTATGGGTAACTTTGCACATGCCCCACTAGAACTTGAAGAGTTAGCAATGGCGGAGTTAGGTTTAAAACCTGAACCTTGTTCAAATCAAGTAGTACATAGAGATAGATATGCAAGATTGGCAACTGCATTAGCACTTATGGCTTCTTCTGTAGAAAAATTTGCAGTACAAGTTAGACACTTGCAAAGAACAGAAGTTTATGAAGCTGAAGAGTTTTTTGCTAAAGGGCAAAAGGGATCTTCTGCTATGCCGCATAAAAGAAATCCAATCCTTACTGAAAACATTACAGGTCTTGCAAGAATGATAAGAGCTTATGTGATACCAGCTATGGAAAATGTTGCACTTTGGCATGAAAGAGATATCTCGCACTCATCAACTGAACGTTTCTGGTTACCAGATGCTTTCATTACCTGTGACTTTATGATGCACCGTATGAATAATGTAATTGCAAACCTTACAGTGATGCCTGAAAATATGATGAAAAACCTTAACCTTACAGGTGGACTTGTTTTCTCTCAAAGAGTACTTTTGGAGCTTCCTAAAGCTGGTGTAAGTAGAGAAGATGCATATAGAATTGTACAAAGAAATGCTATGAAAGTTTGGGAAGAGATCCAGCAAGGTAAACCATCTACTAATGATAAAGGTGAATCTTTATACTTAGGTCACTTACTTGGAGATGAAGAATTGAGATCTAAACTTTCTGAAGAGCAGATCAGAGAATGTTTTAACTTTGATTATTACACTAAAAATGTAGATGCTATTTTCAAAAGAGTGTTTAAATAAGATCACACTTTATCATATTAGACCGGAGATTTTACACTGTGTAAAATACAGTTTTAAAATCTCTAGTATGGACAGAAAATACTAATTTAATTATAAGTTAAATGTTACTTTCTTTGCTCTTTTTTCCTATATATAAAGTTTATTTTTTTCGAAACTTCCCACCCAGACTTCCTTTCAAAAACTATCACCAAATCTTATAAAAAAGATGCCTAAAAATGATACAACTTTTCAAAAATACACAAGGTAAATTTGAGTAAAATCGGATTAATCATTGTCGTGAAAATAAGATGACAAAGCAAGATAAAAGGACAGGGAAAAATGATCAGAGTTGTAAAACGAAATGGTAGAGTAGAAACTTTAGATGTAGGAAAGATTCAAAAGTACACATCAGCAGCGGTAGAGGGTCTTGTCCGTGTTAGTCAAAGTGAACTTGAAGTTGATGCAAAGCTTCAGTTTCGTGATATGATTAGCTCTCAAGAGATACAACAGACACTCATTAAAACTGCAGTTGACAAAATAGATATTGACAGACCGGACTGGACTTTTGTTGCAGCTAGACTTTTTCTTTATGATCTCTACCATAAAGTAACAGGTTTTACAGGGTACAACCATTTGCGTGAACATTTTGAGCGGGGAGAGAAAGAGGGACGTATCGTTCTTGGACTTAAAGACAAGTATGATCTTGATGATCTTAATAATTATATTAAACCTGAACGTGATTTACAGTTTACATACCTTGGTATCCGTACACTATATGACAGATATTTACTAAAAGACCGTAGTGGTACACCTATTGAATTACCGCAACAACTGTTTATGGGTGTCGCAATGTTCTTGGCACAAAATGAGTTTGATTGTCAAACATGGGCGAAAAAGTTTTACGATATTTTGAGTAAGTTCGAAGTGATGGCGGCAACACCAACCTTGTCCAATGCTAGAACTCCAAGACATCAACTGAGCTCTTGTTACATTGGATCTACGCCAGACAACATTGAAGGTATTTTTGACGGATATAAAGAGATGGCTTTACTTTCTAAGTTCGGTGGAGGTATTGGTTGGGACTGGTCATTGGTTCGTGGTATGGGTTCATATATTGATGGTCATAAGCATGCGGCAGGAGGAATTGTACCGTTCCTTAAGATTGCCAATGATGTTGCCATCGCAGTTGACCAACTTGGTACGCGTAAAGGAGCGATAGCTGTTTACATTGAACCTTGGCATGTTGACGTTCGTGACTTCCTTGATCTCAAGAAAAACTCAGGGGAAGAACGTCGTAGAGCACATGACCTTTTCCCTGCAATGTGGCTTAATGACCTTTTTATGAAAAGAGTTGAAGCAGATGAGATGTGGACACTTTTTGATCCATTTGAAGTGACAGAATTGACAACACTTTATGGTGAAGAGTTTGAAGCACGTTACATTGAGCTTGAAAATTCAGATGACAACATTACAAGAGAAAGAGTCTCTGCAAAAAGTCTTTGGAAAGAGATGCTCAGATCATACTTTGAAACAGGAAATCCATTCCTTACATTTAAAGATACAGCAAACAGAGCAAATCCAAACAAACATGTTGGGGTAATAAGAAGTACAAATCTTTGTACAGAGATTTTCCAAAACACAGCACCAAATACATATAAGACACGATTTACATTTGAAGATGGAAGTCAAGAAGCTTATGATGAAAATGAAATGTTGACAGTAGACAATGGTACAACAAAACCAGCTAAAAAAGTGACAGCACTTGACAGTCTTAACGGTCGACAGATATGGATAGTAGACAAAGAGAAGACAGATGGAGACACTGCAGTGTGTAACCTTGCCTCTGTTAATCTTGCCAATGTACACACGCAAGAAGATCTTAAGCGTGTTGTTCCTACTGCAATCCGTATGCTTGACAATGTGATTGACTTAAATTTTTATCCTTTAGCTAAAGTAAAGAGGACAAATGAAAAGTCAAGATCTATAGGTCTTGGTGTAATGGGTGAGGCACAGATGCTAGCCGAGAACCAGATAGAGTGGGGAAGCCATGACCACTTTACAAAGATAGATGAAGTGATGGAGTCATTCTCTTACTATACGATTGAAGCATCTAGTAACCTCGCATTGGAAAAAGGACTCTATCCAACTTTTGAAGGTTCAGATTGGTCTAAAGGTATCTTCCCTATTGACAAGGCAAATGAGAATGCTTGTAAGTTGGTTGACAGAGGAGGTCTCTTTGGATATAGCCATGATTGGCATGGACTGAGAGAAAAAGTAAAAAAAGATGGTATGAGAAATGGTTATCTTATGGCTATCGCACCTACGAGTTCTATCTCTATCTTGACAGGAACAACTCAAGCGATAGAACCCGTATATAAAAGAAAGTGGTTTGAAGAGAACCTTTCAGGGCTTATTCCAGTTGTTGCACCGAATCTTTCTGCAGATACTTGGCAGTACTATACACCTAGTTATGATCTGGATCAAAACCTACTTATTAAAGCAGGAGCTATTAGACAGAAATGGTTAGACCAGGGACAAAGTCTCAACATCTTTATTACGCTAGATAAAGCAAGCGGTAAATACTTGAATGAGATTTATATGAATGCTTGGAAGTTCGGACTGAAGTCAACATATTACTTGAGATCTCAGTCTCCTGAATCTTCTAATGATATTGAGGATAGATCACAAGAGTGTGTTGGATGTCAATAATTCAAAATATATGATAAACGTAAAGATGAATATACTTAGTTGCATCAATATTATTTTTGAGAGCTGATTAATGTAAGAGCAGAATTAGATTACATTTTTGGGCATAAAGGCTATTTTAGAAAAAGGCAGTCAATCATTTATTATTTAACCAGAATACTTGACAATATATATCTGCCCATATAAGAGAGCATAAACTACATTTGCATGATTTTATTTAATTAATGGTGATAAAATTTATAAAAAATATCTTGAGCTCTCTGAAGTTGTTTTGACTTGGATGAGAATTTATAGACTGGTCTTGACAGCTATGCACTATAACCGGATCTATGATTTCATTTTTATCTTGATGCTGCAAAAACATTAAACGAACTCAAAAAAGTATTATACTTAATATACATAAGAAAAAAATGCAAATTAAGAACACTGAAAATTATATATTATTGTCATTTAGCTTTTTTAAAGTAAATGTATTTTCAATATGAATGAAAATGTACAGAAAATTCTCGAAATCCAATTTATGGTACCTAAATCAAGAAATAACAGACTTTTAATCCTTTTTTAGGCATTGATATGGAAAAAATAAAAAAAACGCTTATTTTCGACATGTAAATAAGTGCTAAATGACGATAAAACTATAGTATTTATTAGTCACACTTGTAGAGCGGTCTTGGTCATTCATCATAATATTTTTTTGAACTCTATCCCCTGTGTGATCATACTATAGTTTTTCCTGCTTCCAGGTTTCACAATGAGTACACACAAAAAAACTATAATTATCAAATGAAGACCATGAAGATACCTTCCTTCCTCTCTTTTTTCATCTTTATGGTTTTCTAGGTAACTTTTTCTTGTTTAATGCATTTAAAAACTTGTATGAATATACTCCCTTTATTAGTCCAGAATATACAGAAGTTACCTTTTACTCAAAATTTAACCTAATTAAAAATTATATTACTGATAGACATAGTTAAATTTCACACTTATTTCATACATGGATACTATACTATTAAATGAAAGTCATGAAGGTTTCTTTTCCCTTTTTGATACTTCAGACTTTCTAGGTAGCTTTTCGCCTTGTTTGTATCTTTGTCTCCAATATCGATACATATCTCTTTTCAAATATATTTCCCATGAAAAGTTGCCTATCTGTAAAATCATTTAATCTCTTAACTTTCATAAGTGTAGAACACTTCTTGTAATTACTAAATTTATTCAAACTTTATTTGAAATATCTAATGTTTATTTAGGGTCTATTTACTACGATTCAAAATAGTAATTTACGTTTACAATTTTCTAAAATATTGATAGACTTATTTAGCCAAACAATCAGCCAAAATGTGTATAATGTTTTAAATTATAGATGAAAAATTATCAAGGTGTACAGATGGAACGAAAAAGAATATACAACCCTGACTCAAAAGAAAAAACAAGTGAACGTAAAATATTTGGTGGCGATCCTACCGGAATATTTGAACTGAATGATATCAAATACCAATGGGCTTATAATCTATGGGAGATGATGCTGAACAATACGTGGTTCCCTAAAGAAGTAGACATGACCCGTGATGTGAATGATTATAAAAATTTGACGGATGCAGAGAAGTCAGCTTACGATAAAGTACTGGCACAACTCATTTTTATGGATTCTCTTCAGACCAACAATATCATTGACAATCTAAATCCTTTTATTACTTCCCCTGAAGTCAATCTTATTTTGGTAAGACAGGCATTTGAAGAGGCGCTACACTCTCAGAGTTATGCGGTAATGGTAGACAGTATTTCTACAAACTCTGATGAGATATATGATCTTTGGAGAAGAGATATGATGCTTAAGTCTAAAAATGATGCTATAGCCAAAGTGTATGATGAGCTTACAAGTAATCCTACAGATGCCAATATTGTAAAAGCGATGTTTGCCAATCAAATTCTTGAGGGTATCTATTTTTATAGTGGTTTTGCTTACCTTTATACGCTGGCACGTTCAGATAAAATGCTTGGAACAGCACAAATGATACGTTTCATTCAAAGAGATGAGGTGACACACCTTCTTTTGTTTCAAAATATGATCAACTCTACCAAAAAAGAGAGACCAGAACTTTTCACTAAAGAGCTTATTGATGATGTATATGAAATGTTCAGATCGGCTGTAAAACTTGAGTGTCAATGGGGATCCTATATTACTCAAGGACAAATACTGGGACTTACAGATGATATCATAGAACAGTATATTCAGTATCTTGCAGACAAAAGATTACATGCAGTGGGACTGGAGAAAATTTATAATGTGGAACATCCTATCAAGTGGGTAGACAATTTCTCACAGTTTAATGACCAAAAGACAAACTTCTTTGAAGGGAATGTAACGAACTATTCCAAAGGAAGTCTAGACCTGGATGATTTTTAGGTCTTAATATGCTCAATATACCTAAAACAATGGAAGTTGTTACGCTACAACTTCCTTCGTATAAACGGTATCAGGAAAACCTCGATACTCTTCTTTACCACCTCAAAGAATATCAAGATAAACAGATTATTGTTGCACCGGAAGTATTTTTAACCTCATTTGATTATGAACATATGGCAACGGCTGCAAAATTTTCAGCGAATGCTCTCAAAACACTAAAAAAAGAAGTAAATGAACAGATAGTGGTAATTACACTGATTCTTAAAGAAGGTGATCACTTTGTTAATCAAGCAGTGGTCATTCATAAACATAAAATAGTGCATAGACAGGAGAAGGTAAAACTTTTTAAACTTGGAGATGAAGATCTCTATTTTCAAGCAGGGAAAAAGAAAAAGATCAAACCGTTCGAGATAGAAGGGGTGAAGTATGCCATTCTTCTCTGTTTCGAATTACGGTTTAAAGAATTATGGGCACAGGTTGAAGATGCAGATGTAGTATTTGTCCCTTCAAGATGGGGGAAACAGCGCAAAAAGCACTTGGAAGTACTCTCCCAGGCACTGGCAGTGATGAACCAATGTTATGTTATCGTTTCAAACTCTTCTGATGAAGATATGGCAAGTTCATCTTGTATCATCTCCCCTACTGGAGAAGTGATCATGAATGATAGATTAGAGGCCATAGAGGGAAATATAGACTTCAGAGAAATCAAGAAAATGCGTCGTTATATAGTTATGGACTAGCAAGATAAATAAACCCAAAAGCCTTTTTAACTAGATTTTAGATAGAATTTCTGCATTATTTGGGAATAGGGTACTATACGTATGATAAAAGCAAGGCAACGACAAAATCTTGTTGTAGAAATTGAGAAACATTTTACATTAGATGAGCATGTCAAAGAGGCATTTTTAACTGTGGATAGGGAATCTTTTGTCCCGTCACAGTTTAAGCATCTTGCGTATCAGCTTGAGGCCCTTCCCTTAGCAGCAAGCCAGTGGATATCTTCTCCTCTGACCGTTGCAAAAATGACACAACACCTGGAACTTGAAGGGGTTGACTCTATACTGGAAGTTGGCTGCGGAAGTGGTTATCAAGCAGCAATACTTAGTAAGATCTGTCGTCGTGTATTTACCATAGAACGTATCGATGAACTTCTTAAAGAAGCGAAAAGTCGTTTTTCCTTACTCGAGATGCATAATATCATTACACGTTTTGATGACGGACAAAGAGGATGGAAGCAGTATGCTCCTTTTGAACGTATCCTATTTTCAGCAACGGCCAAAGAGATACCTGAAGTGCTTTTTGAACAATTGGCTGAGGGCGGTATCTTAGTTGCGCCTGTAGAAGAGGCTGAAAATTATCATATCATTACTCGCTACTATAAAAAAAATGGCCGTATCACTTCTGAAACCATTGAGCAGTGTTTATTTGTTCCTGTACTTGATGGTACCCAAAAATAAATTAGGAAAATCATTACATACTTAAAACTCTAACAAGATACATAAAGATTTAGAGGAAAAAGTTTTGTAGGAGTTGAATAAACTCCTACAATGACTAGTTAAAGTCTGGTCTAGGTGTATTGAGTGTGCTTTCTGGAAGCTGTGGATAGACGATCTGTGGTTTTCTACCTTTAAGGGCACCTAGGAAATCTACAATCTCAGAGGCTTCTTTATCTGAAATCTTGATACCTAGCTGAGTACTTCCCATTTCTTTGACTGCTTCAGCAAGACTCCAGATAGCACCATTATGGAAATACGGAGCCGTCTCTGTGATATTTCTAAGTGTTGGTGTTTTTACCAAACCGTTATCATCACCTTTGAAGTCACCCAATGTTGAAAACTTGTATTTAGCTGCTATTTCAAAGGGTTGCATCGTACCACCCAGTGCTACACCATTGTGACAAGATGCACATCCTTTATCGATAAAGGTATGCATACCTTTCTTTTGTGCCTCATTAAGTGCATCTGTTTTACCGTTCATGAAATCATCATATGCTGAAGGCGTAACAAGCGTTCTTTCAAAGATACCAATCGTTGCTGTAATAGTCTTAAAATCGATTTTAACATCTTCACCATATGCTGTTTTAAAAGCCTGTACATACTCAGGAATAGAATTGATTCTCTCTATAACCAATGATTGAGGTGATGCCATTTCCGGTGGCGCTTGCATAGGACCTTGTGCCTGGTCTTCAAGGTTATGGCTTCTGCCATCCCAAAATTGTTTATCATAAAAGACTGCATTGTAGACTGTCGGTGAGTTTAAATGATGTGGATTAGCTATCCATTTATGTCCCACAGCTGCAGCAACGCCATCAGCACCGCCTAATCCAAGATTGTGACAAGTATTACAAGAGATGATACCACTTTTTGAAAGTCTTGGTTCAAAGTAAAGTTTTTTTCCTAGTTCCACTCTTTCAGATGTAATCATATGACCATTGGGGTCTATCAGCTTTGAAAGTTCAGTTTTATTCTCAGGTATACTCAACATACCACTTTGTTTTGCCTTGGTGACTAGTATATCAGTATTATTTTCATTTGGTGTTGTTCCAAATAAATATGAAGATATAAGCAAAGATGTTGCAAGTATTTTATAGGGTTTCATTTTCTATCCTTATTGATAATTTTTATCCTATAAGTATAGTAGAAAGAGTGTTAATTATGTATTAAATTATAATATTTATATGTAGTAATTATATATTAGTTGTTGTATTAAATGTAAAACCTTATAAAATATAATGATTAGCATTTTTCTATGAAATTTTAAATACGACTACTATTTTCTCTTTTGACGCAAATGAATACTTCTTTCTGTAAACCTTTCATCAAACTTATGCTATCATTTACAAAACTGTAAACAGGGATGGATATGGAAAAGTTGATGAAGCCTGCTGAGTATGCACAAGAACTAGGTATCTCAAGACAAGCTGTCTATGCAAAGATCAAACGAGGGATATTGACAGCGAAAAATGTAGAAGGAAAACTTTACATTGTCGTTGACAAAGAAGTTGCAAAAGAACCTGTACAAACGACGCAAGAATCTAATTCCACGACTAAAGAGGATAATTCGAAGAAAACATCTTCTTCTCCATCAAAATCAGAAAGTGTAGACTATAAAACTTTATTGGATGCTAAAGATGAAACTATTTCTGTTCTCAAAGGCACAGTCAAAGACTTGAAAAAATCTAACAAACAGATCTCCACGACACTCAAAGGCGAAATAGACCTTCTGAAAGAAGCATTTTATGAGATGCGTACACTATATGTTCACCAACTAGAGCAAAAGAAGCCTCGAGAAGCAGAAGAAGCTATAGAAGTTTTTTCGGAAGAAGAGAGTATTACTCCGGTAGAAGGCAATTGGATAGGGATCAAAAAGTTCTTCAAGCAGCATAAGATCAAAAAAGATAAGATACAGGCTAAAATCCTTAAACGCTTGAAAAAAGCCTATAAATCAGGTGATCAACGTATTATACGAGTGGAAGAGAAGCTGAAATTTAATCCAGATAAAAGTTATAAGGATCTTCTAAAATAATACAACTATTAAAAGATATTTCATATAATGATAGTGATTTTGAACATAGATTGATACAGTCACTTCTGAGAATTTTATAGCTTGCTGACTATCAAGATCATTTAATTATACGAACAGTCTTACTAGTTTACTTACTGCTTCATCACCTACAAAAATTTTCACAGTGCGTATATCATATCTGGCAAAGTGTTCAGCCAATTTTTCGTCATTTTCTTTGAGTTTTTCAAGATATCTTTCTATACTTCTTTGACCAAAATAAGTATCTATCTTTTTCTTATCTTTTGGAGATGAAAGTGTTACTTCTCCAAGCTTTTTAGGCATTTCCTCTTCTCTGTTACGGATAATAACAGCAATGACTTCATGTTTTTGTGCTAGGAGTGATAAGTCTACTTCTTCTAAAAAGTCACCCAATACAAATACAAGAGAAGGTTTATAGAGTCTTTTGAATAGGTCTTGAATAGCAGCAGCGTAGTCGAGGGAAGTGTTCAGAAGAGAGGCATCAAAAAGGGTTTTTGAAAACTGCTCTATATGATACAATTGTTTCGTGGGAGGCGTAGCATAGGTACTTCCCTGAGTATAGCTTAACCCTGTAAAGAGGTCACTGTTCTGCTGTGCAGCATACCCCAAGAGTGTCGCAACCTCGGTAAGCTTCTTTTGTTTAGCATTTCCTGACCCATAATAGACATTTGCATCCATGAGTACAGCTACGACAACAGAGAGTTCACGGTTGGCGTGTAGCTCTTTGATGTAGGGTGTTCCGAGTTTTGCCGTGATGGTCCAGTTTATCTTACGTATATCATCACCTATTTGATATTCTCTCAATTCTGAGAAGTCATACCCTTCTCCATGGAGCTTGGAGAGGTTATGCCCACTAAGCAGAGTATAAACCTGGTGTCTGGCTTTAAGTTGGAGAGCCTTCCATCGAAATGTATTTTTGTTTGTATTCATTAGGGTATTGGTAAAGTCTCAATAATGGTAGAGATGATCTCATCAGTATGTATCCCTTTGGCTCTGGCCTCATAAGAAAGTACAATGCGGTGACGCAGTACATTATGGACCACATACCCTATATCTGCAGGACTTACAAAATCATTGCCACGTAAAAAAGCTTTGGCCTTGGCAGCCTTGTAGAGGTCTATAGAGGCTCTAGGGCTTGCCCCAAACATTACATTATCTGCAATGTTTTCTAATCCAAATTTCTCCGGATCTCTTGTGGCAGTGATAATCTGTACCATATAGCGCTCAAGTTCTTCGTCTACATGTACTTTTCTAATCTCCTCTTGAAGCTTATGGAGGTCTTCTATACTAAGCACGGCTTTCACTTCTTCGAAACTCTTGCTGGCAGCTTTTCTCATGATCTCAAGTTCTTCATCTTCACTGTTATGTTGTACAATAATCTTCATCATAAATCTGTCTAGTTGAGCTTCGGGAAGTGCATACACTCCTTCTTGTTCTATAGGGTTCTGTGTGGCCATAACCAGAAAAGGACTTTCAAGTTTAAATGTTTCTTCCGCGATAGTGACTTGTCGTTCTTGCATTACTTCAAGTAGAGCAGACTGTACCTTGGCAGGAGCACGGTTGATCTCATCGGCCAGAAGAAGATGTGTAAAAAGAGGACCTTTTTTGATGCTGAAACTATGATCTTCAGGATTATAGATCTGTGCACCTATAATGTCAGAAGGTAAGAGGTCAGGAGTGAATTGTATACGCTTAGCATCTAATCCTATAGCATGAGAGAGTGCATTGATAGTTGTGGTCTTTGCCAGTCCAGGGACCCCTTCAACAAGGATGTGCCCATCACAAAGCAATCCTATTAGTAAACCTTCTATCATCACTTCCTGTCCTATGACAGCCTTGGTTAATTCTTTTTTGAGTTTATCGATTTGTTCATTCATATCTGTGCTTCTGCCTCTTGTTTGACTTTATTCAAATTGATTTTACCATTTCCATATATAGAAGTTTCTAATTTCTCTATGGATGTGCTAAAACGTTTATTATCTGCTGCTATAAGTACTTGCAGCAAGGCTTTTTCATCTTTACAGTTTTGTATTTTTTGTATTAACGGATGACGTATTTTAGAGATACTCTTCTTTTTCCAATTCCAACTGAGTGCTGTAAGATATCCTGCAGCAAATACCACCATATAACCCAAAAGTGTACTGAACCAGGACCAATCTTCTTTTGCGAGATCAGGTGCATCTATAGTGTCAGTCAAACTCTGTTCTGGTACTTCTTCTATCTCAAAGTGTTGTTCGGGAACCGTGAGAAGATAGCTTTTCTCTGTTTTAGGGTTAAAGGCCTTAAGCACAATAGGGATAAGGGTAAAGTTTTCGCTGTGCGAAAGTGCCATAGGGTAAGTAACGGTGCTTTGTGTCCCTTTTGTGCTTGGGAAAGAAGCAACAATAGGCTTTTCCGTAAAGCGTGTAAAGTTGCCCTCTTGTGGAAGCAGATCATCTAGTAGTGGGGGATACCCTAACCCTTTGATCTGTACCTGGAAAGGTAGCGGCTCATATGCTTTTGCCTGATGCGTTTTAATTGAATGTGTGAGACTGAAATCACCTACAAGTATTGTTTTGGGTGGTAATGGTTTCACTTTTAACGTTACTGGCGGTAAAATGATATTGGTATCAACAGTCACTAGACCTTTTACATTATCTCTATCTCCCGAAAAACTGTAAGCGACACTGTCGTCGGTCGTTACCTTTTTAAGAAGATTGAATGTAATGTTGATATCACCAGACTTCAAAGGGTAGATAAGATAAACATAATGTATCTGGACATTGTGATAGCTATCAGTCTCTTGCGTGTCAAGTCTTTGAAAGGTGTAATCTTTACTTTTGTTAATACTAAAGTTAAAGAGCAGAACAACATCATGGTTGGTTTGATTGATATCAAGGGTAAGGATAATAGGTTCTTTGACATAAGGACTTTGTTTGTCTGTATTAAAAGCATACACAAAATCTTCTGCATGAATCACGATCATACTTAGAAACAAAAAGAGTAGGTGAATATATGGTTTACCAAGGCTGTTTTTCACGTATGTATCCTTCATTTATAAGCTCATAGACTTTAGATCCCAAAGGGTGTTGTTCTTCACTTCCATCACTTAAGAGTTTGCTCTTTTCCTGCTCTTTTTGTGCTTGGCTTTCTCCCCCACCACCGCTTCCGGAACTCGGCTCATCTTCATCCCTTGACTCTTTTTCTTCTTGCTCTTCCTGGGATTCACTTTTACTTGAAGAGGAATCTTGTGATTTAGGGTGTGCTATCCCGAGCTCTGCGCTCTTTTGGTCATGCAGTAGAGCTACAAGTTTCAGGTTATACTGTGCATCTGCATCTTCACCCAATTGTAAAGTTTTAGTATAGTAAATTTTGGCTTTATCATACGATTCCAGCATAGCATAGGCATTGGCAATATTGTAATAGAGTTGCTGTTTGATATTTGATGAAGTAGAACGTATGGATTTGTAGACCTTTATAGCTTTTTTAAATGCACGCTGTTTGAAGTAGGTATTTGCTAGTAGCATTTGGCTTTGAAGAGAACGAACTTTTATCTGCTTTACTTGACGCTTTGTTTCATTAAAATCCGACGCTTTGTAGCTTTTATAGGCAATATTAAGATGGTAGTTGTCAAGCATAGATGCTTCGGCCTGTAGTCCAAAAAAGGCAAAGAGTATGAAAAGATATTTAATGGCTCGTGTATGCAGCATAAAGAACATCAAAAGAGCCAGGATCAAAGGTATTTGATAGAGTTCTCGATAATGGCGCTGTCTCTTCTGTATAGTTTGTGCTTTATGTTCATTACTTTGTAGGGCATTGTTGACTTTTTGGGCTGTTGCTCTAGCTGTAGTTGAAGGAGTAATATAGGCACCTGATACGGAAGAAGCCAGAGAAGACAAAAGTGGATTGACCCGCGAAATAACAAGGTTGTCCTCTTTGTCCTTCAGGAGGCTGCCGTCTTTGTTCTTTATGGTAGTTCCTTGGGTAGTTCCCAAGGCTAGAATACTTAATGAGATATTAGCATTTTGTACAAGGGGTATCAGCTTATCAAGGTTTTCTTCTTCACCTCCATCTGTTATCAGAATAAGGTTTTTATGTCCCGCCATCTTCATAGTCGCCAGTTTCTTAAAAAGTTTTTCAAGTGAAGTACCCTTTGTAAGGATAAATTCTGGATTAAGGTTTTGCAGTGCGACATTTATGAGAACGTGATCTGTGGTAGGCGGGGAAAGTAGCAAAGGGTTGGTGGTAAATGCCATAAGCATGATGTTGTCACCAGGGTTTTGCTCAAGTAAAGCAGCAATCGTCTCTTTTGCAAAATCATAACGGTTAGGACTTATATCTTCAGCTTTCATAGAGTAAGAGACATCCAATGCTATGATAATATCTTTGGCCTCTATACTTGCCTCTTGTAAGGCTTCTTCTTGTACAGGACGACTGAGTGTTATGACAATAAGTATAAGAATGATGAGATGTACAGAAGTCATCAGCTTACGAGGATTATTCCATAAAAGCAATGCCAAGGGAATTAGCAACCATAAAAAGCTAGGATATAGAAGTGTCATTTTTCACTCCTTTGTGTAAGTAGTACCCAAAGTAAAAGTAAGATAAAGACTAGACCCAGAGGATACAAAATCAGCAATCTTTGGTTGAGGTAGTTCTCACTTCTTATGGCACTAGGTTCTAAGTTATTGATCTCTTCATAGATGCTTGCTAAAGCTTTGGCTGAAGAAGCTGCATAACTTTTAGCACCGCTTTGCTTGGCAATGGTCTCTAGTAAAGATACATCATAATCAGACTTTTTTCCTATCCCTATAGTATAGATCTTGATGCCTGCTTCTTTGGCTTTTATTACTGCCTCTTTGGGGGAGAATTTTCCTGCATTATGGTATCCGTCTGTCAGTAAAATGATAGCTTTGTTCTTAGCTTGTCCGTAAGAGAGGGTACGTAGGGACTGCATGATGGCATCACCTATGGCTGTGCTTTCTCCAGCAAGTCCAACATTGGTCATCTCTAATAGGTAAGAAAGGGATTCAAGATCATAGGTCAGAGGGGAAGCTGTATAGGCAAAGGTGCCAAAAACGACAACCCCCATGTTGTCATCAAAACGTTTTTTTATGAAGTCCTTGGAGAGGGACTTAGTAATCGCATATTTAGTTTGAAGTCTGTCTTTTGCATCAAATCCGCTCTGTGCCATAGAACCACTTGCATCAATAGCGAGTATGAGGTCACGTCCTTTTTTATGTTGATCTGTACTAACATCATAGACAAAAGGTTTTGCAAGCACAAGGACCATAAGAGTAAAGATGGCCATTTTGAGCCATGGCTCCCAACTTAAAAGGGGACTCTGTCTTGTCACCCATGACAACTTGGGGAAATAGTAGGGTTTACTGTATTGTTTACACCAGAGAAAACACGGCAATAATAAAAGTAGTACCAATAGGAATGGTGAACCAAATGTAAAATGCATAGAGGTATTCTAGCACTTATATGGTTATTTTAGTATAATAACTCTATGAATAAATTTATAACTATATCACTTTCGGTTCTATTGTTTTTACTGGTGAGTATCATGGGTCTCTTTCTGTTCTCTTTTACCCATACAGGTAATGAAATACTCAAACCTTATGTTCAAGAGAAGTTGGAACACGAGATAGGATTGCCTGTTGAGATAAAGATGTTTACACTTGAATCCGGGACATCAAGCTTGGATATGCTTATAAATAAGCAGGCTGTCGTACATGTAGTAGCACAGTATGATCTACGGAGTCAGTCATTTGAGGGGACCTATCATGTAAAAGCGGACACGTTTACGCATGAGAGTAGAAAATTAAAAAATGTAGATATTCAAGGAAGTTTTAAAGGGACTTCTGAAGATATTTTAGTAGAGGGTAAAGGGTCTGCATTTGACGCAAAGCTAGACTACCGTTTCAATATTATCAATGATGTACCTCAGAAGATTGTGTTTGACATGCAAGGGGCAGAGTTTGCAGAAGTACTCGAGTATTTGGGTCATCCTGCATTGGTAGAAGGAAAGATAGACATAGACATAGATATGCCTGATATAGGTGAAGATACAGCAAGTGGATATGGACATATCGTACTCAATAAATCGTCTTTCAATCGTACATTGGTCAAAGAACTGTATAACTACACACTTCCTGAAAAAAGTTATCTAACAGGGACATTAGACGCAAAACTAGAAGGTCAAGATATCAATTTCGTAGGTAATGTACAAAGTAATCTTTTTACATTGCAAATCAAAGATGCAAGTATAGATATGGTTTTGGATCATTTAAGTGCCGAGTACAGTCTGGATGTAAAAGATATGCGTATCCTATCAAAGAATAAATTGGCAGGATTTTTAAAAGTAGATGGTAACGTGGAGAAGATGGATAAGGTTACACATGTTGTGGGTACAAGTCATTCTTTGGGAGGTACGCTTGAGTTTACTGTAGACGAATCAGCTAAGATCACTTTAGACAAACTCTCTTTAGAAAAGCTTCTTCCATTTTTTAAACAACCTGATTATGCAAAAGGTGAGCTTAGCGGTACTATAAACTTGGATAATGTGAAATTAAAGACAGGAACTTATGCTGTACAAATTGACAAAGGAGTGTTAAAAACTAAGGCTTTAGAAAAAATGTCTCGCTATAAGATTCCTATAGAGAATAGATTTACATTGAAATCCAAAGGAAAAATATCCGATTCAGTTCTTACGGGGGATCTGAAACTAGACTCAACACTTACAGATATTTCACTCTCTTCTTTGGCTTATGATCTTAAACAAAAAAGTTTACTTTCAGATTATAATATCTTAATCCATGATGTCAATGCAGTGATGCATAAAGCACAAGTAGCTAAAGGAACACCCGTTAGTGCAAAAGGAGTACTCAAGTTTAAAGACAAACTTAGTATTTCTGGTGTGACAAGCGGGTTGGGTAAAAAAGTGGAATTTTCCTATGACAGTAAATCAGCTAAGGTACAGGCATCAGAACTTTCTGTGGAGAAGATTCTTGCTTTGAGCGGATTGCCTGCATACACAAAAGGAACCATAGATGCGCAGATAGTTTTGACAAACCTTCATCCTGAAGAGGGAACATTCAAAATTAAAAGTACCAAGCTGGTAACACAACCTGATCAGATGAAAAAACTGACAGGAGAAGAGTTAAGCATCACTCTGGATTTGGACTCTTCAGGAACATTTAAAGAAGGAAAAGGATATAGCAATACAAAATTGAAAAGTTCGGTAGGAGACATCATGCTTAACAATACAATCTATGATATGCAAAAGAAAACCATTAAAAGTGCTTATATTATAGATATCCCAAGCTTAAAAGAGATACAGACCGATTATTGATAAAAAACTTTATGGACCTCTTGTATTGAAAGGAGAGTTATTTAAGGATAAAGTAGTCAATGCAGATGGTTCAAGCATTTCCTTGGATGGAAAGATCAGTTATATACTTAGAGGGGATGAGCTTGACAGTACGATAGACAATGTACCTTTGGAAAATATTTTGGGAATGCTAGGGCACAAACAAAATTTTCTTGGAAAAGCATTTGGTAAAGGGAAGTATAACCTTAAGAAGAAATCAGGTGTCGTGGATCTTGATATCAAGTCCTTTCAGATTAAACCAAGTCCTACAACCAATACAATAAAAATGCTGATCGGAAAAGATCCAACAAGGGTTATCTTTTCTTCTACAAAATTTCATGCAGATATTAAAGGTAAGATTACAGACTATACGTTACATGCAAAGGGATCACACAGCAGTGTCGAGATCACTGATGGAAGGGTCAATAAAATGGACAACACAAATACAGCTAAGTTCACATTTGTGTATGAAAACTATACTGTTCATGGGCAGATCAAAGGAAAGATAGATGATCCAAAGGTCACTATTGATACCTCAGCAATACTCAAAGATAAAATAGATGAACAATTACAGGATAAGATTGAAAAAGCACTTGGTGGAAAAGCAGGAGAATTTTTAAGAGGATTGAAATTTTAAAAAAGAATTATAATGTATTGATAATTACTCTCAACTTAACTCTTTTTTAAGAAAAGGTAGACTATACTCCACAAACTTTCATCAAGTGATAACAATTATCATTTCAAGAAATTATAATACTCCATAAGGAAAAAATGTGGAAAAAATTATCATTGCATTAGCCGGGCAACCCAATGTAGGGAAAAGTTCACTGATTAATGCCATATCGAATGCTACACTTAAAGTGGGTAACTTTTCAGGTGTAACAGTTGATAAAACAGAAGTAGAATTTCAAATCTGTGATGAAGTTACCTGTAAGGACTATGAAGTACATATCATTGACCTTCCAGGAGCATACTCTTTAACTGAATACACGATAGAAGAGAAAGTAACAAAAAGCTTTTTACAAAGTGATGAGTATGATGTCATCGTCAATGTAGTTGATTCTACCAACCTTCAGAGAAACCTCTTATTTACAACGCAACTCCTTGAAACTGGTAAAAAAGTAGTAGTTGCACTTAACATGGATGATGAAGCAAGAAAAGAAGGTATTACGATAGATGAGAATCAACTCTCAGCTATCCTTGGAGTACCATGCATTAAAACGTCAGCAGCACAAAAGACAGGAGTGGAAGCACTTAAAGAGGCGATCATTGAAGTCTATGAAAAAGAAGAGACGGGTGCAAAAGTGATTTATAGTGATCCAATTGAAGAAGAGATTGAGACAATCGTCACCTTTTTAAGAGAAAAAAATTATAAAAGCACCATTCCTTATCGTCAATTAGCCGTGAGATTACTACAGGAAAATGTAGATGTGTATAAAAAAATGCACGATGAACCTATTTGGATAGAGATGTTGCCTATTGTAAGAGAAGGACTTAATCATATCTATCTGCACAGTAATACAAAAGATTTAGATGAGATCTTTGCAGATGAACATTTTGCTTTTGCAAAGGGTGCGAAGATGGAAGTAATGTCCGTAGAAGGAATGAAAGCGAAGAACCTTACGCAGAAGATAGATAATCTACTGATTAACAAAATTTTGGGTATCCCTCTCTTTTTATTCTTTATGTGGGGACTCTTCCAGCTTACGTTTGAATTGGGTTCTGTACCTATGGACTATATTGATGCATTTTTCGGATGGCTTGGTGATCAAGCCAAATCAGTACTGGGTGAAGGTGAGCTAGGTTCACTTGTTGCAGATGGAATGATCGCGGGGGTAGGAGCCGTTGTGATGTTCTTGCCAAATATTCTTATCTTATTTATAGGTATCGCATTGCTTGAGACAACAGGCTACATGAGCCGTGTTGCTTTTTTATTGGATGGGTTTTTCCATAAATTTGGGTTACATGGGAAAAGCTTTATACCATTGGTGACAGGATTTGGATGTTCTGTTCCTGCCTATATGGCGGCACGTACACTTAAAAATGAAAAGGATAGACTCATTACACTTTTCATCATAGGGTTTATGTCCTGTGGGGCAAGACTGCCTATCTACGTCCTTTTTGCAGGAGCTTTTTTTGCACAAGAACAAGCGGGAAATATCCTGTTTATCATTTACATTTCAGGTGCTATGTTAGGGCTACTTGCAGCGAAGGTACTTAAAATGTTTGTCTTTAAAGGTGAAGATGAACCTTTTGTAATGGAAATGCCAAAGTATCGTATGCCGTCACTGAAGCTTATCTGGCATACTGTGTATGGACAGGCAAAATCTTATCTTAAAAAAGCAGGAACTTTCATTTTGGCTGCTGCTATACTGATCTGGTTTGCAGGTAATTATCCTAAAAACACTGTACTTGAAACGAAGTATCAAACCATGATAGCACAAGCAAGCAGCGATGAAGTAAAAAGTCAATTAAGCAATGAACTTGCGTTGCAATTACTAGAACAGAGTTATTTGGGACAAATAGGACACGCTTCTGAACCATTCTTTGCACCACTTGGTTTTGATTGGCGTATGGCAGTAGCATTGGAGACAGGGCTAGCTGCAAAAGAAGTGGTTGTTTCTACATTGGGTGTACTCTATGCATTGGGTGATGAGGTAGATGAAGGGAACGAAGGTCTTATTGCACAGATACAGGCAAACATACCGTTTGCAGCAGCGATCGCATTTATTGTATTTGTAATGATCTACTTGCCTTGTTTGGCTGCATCCATGGTCTTTGCTAGAGAAGCAGGAGGATGGAAATATTTGGTATATCTTTTCCTAATGACCACTACGACAGCATGGATATTAAGTTTTATAGCGTACCGCGTGACGCTGATGATTACAGGAGTGTAAGATGGTATTGAGTGATTTACATAAGGGTGACAAGGCAGAGATCGTTAAGATCCATGCAGATAAAGCTTTAAAAGACAGGTTGACCTCTTTTGGTGTAATGCGTGGAGAAACACTCCTTATAAAAGGCTGTTCCCTTGCAAAGCAGACCATGGAAATAGAGGTAGGCTCGACGCTTATTGCAGTGCGTGCAGATGAAGCAGGCAAAATAGAAGTAGAAAGAATCAACGGGTAAGGACAAAGCGCTGCTTTGTCCTTATTGCAAAGCCATAAAATGTAAACAGGAAGAATTAAAAATGCATAATATAGCATTAAGTGTACTCTCAATAATGATAATGAGTATTAGTGTCTATGGAGAAGACTTCAGTCGAGCCTTAGAAAGCATTAACGCTGAATCTAACGTTTCTTCTACAGAAGAAAAGATTCAGCAACCCATAGCAGTCCAAAGTGTAAGAAGTATCTTGAGTGGATATGACCCTTTAGAGCATAGAAAAGGCCAAATGAGAGCAGGATATATTAACTTTTCAGAAGAAGGTGCACCCGATACAACTGCTTATGCACTAGCGGGCCATTTTCATGTTAGTACGCAAAGGTGGAATGGACTGTTGCTGGGGGCTGAAGCATACGCTGTATTTAATCTTGGAAATAAGAAAAATGATTCCACTCTAAATAATGATTTTTTTGATGCGAATGGAAAAAGCTTTATTCTCCTCTCCCAGGCATACTTAAATGGAAAATGGGAAAATACTGAGATAAAACTTGGGAGACAGTCCCTAGATACACCACATGCAGACAGTGATGACATCAGGATGATACCAAACTATTTTGAAGTATATAGAATCACAAATACAGATGTGGATGATCTGGAATTATCTGCAGGATTTATCAATAGTATGGCGGGTTGGGAAAATGGTGTGGATAGTTCTAAATTTGTTAAGGTGTGTCAAACTTTGGACGTAGATCAAAATATGAAAGGCATTTATTATGCGGCTGCTAATTATGAAGGCATTAGAGATCTTTCTTTGAGTCTTTGGTATTACAACTATCATAATATAGGCAATGTAATTTATGCAGAAGCAGGATATTCGTATCAATTGTCTAAAAGTATATCCTTAATACTCGGACTTCAGTATGATGGCAGTCGGGAAACAGGAACAGCACTCCTTGGCAAGCAGGATGCCCAGACTTATGGTATCAGTCTAGAAACCGATTTGACAGAGATCGGCGTAACCATTTTAGCGGCCTATAATCAAGACAATGGAGATACGGGTGCAGTGGGACTGAGTTTAGGTGGAGGCCCTTTCTTCACATCGATGGAAGATCAGACTCTTGATGTAGTGGGAACTGCAGGAAGTGCATGGATTATCGGTGCTGGGTATGATCTTGGAAAACTTGGTGGCAACAACTTCACTTTTGGGGTTGCATATGGTAGCTTTAAATCAGATGACCCCTCGCTCTATGAATCAAGAGAGATAGATACAGTTTTAGAGTACAACTTCAATGACAAGATCACTCTATCTACTGCGTATGCATCAGTAGACTTTAAAGTAAATGGGACGGAAGATTATAATCAGTTTAGAGCAGTCGCCAATTATAATTTTTAGTCTTGTATTTTTGTGTGAAAAAGTCATTTGCTTAAAACTTTTTGATATACTCTTTTTATGAATTAATGATAAAATGGAAAATTATGGTAAGAATAAAATATAGAGTCAAACATTTATGGTTAAGTCTCATTTTTATGGCCACTCTTATATCTACACAGGGGGCAAGTGCAAATTCCAATTTGGTATTTCACGAAGCAGCATCAACAGTGATGATGAACTCACTACAGACACAATCTAAAGATAGCTTTTTAAAACAACTTTATACCCGTCTTTTCTATGTACCGGTATGGGTAGATGAAGATGCTGTCTCTTCTTTCGGCAATGAGCTTTTTACACAGATCACGGAAGACCAAACGCTGGAGGCTTCTTCTAAGTTGTACCAAGATGCTATTCGTTTGCAACAAAAAGCGCAAGATATTTACGCCTCAAATGGCACACTGTCCCAAAAAGTAGATCTCGAATTTAAAATTTCCCAGCTCTATAAAGGGTATGCGGATTATACTTTGTATGGAAGTATTAATTGGGGCGCCTTTAAGGATAGGCTCTATAATTTAAAAGCAGCAGATATCTACGCAGGGTGGGTGACCTATAAACCTCAATTCGGTCCTATTTCTCTTCTTGAAAATGCAGCTCTGAGTGGTAGTTTGGCTTCTCTCTTTGCAGAGGCAGTACCTAAAGAGTATCGTTATAAAGAACTTCAGGAAGCACTCATCAAATACTTAGCGATTCAGAAAAATGGAGGATGGCCACAGATACCGCTCTCAAAAACATTAAAGCCTGGTGAAACATCTGATGTTATACCATTATTACGTGAGAGACTTCGTATAACAGGAGACTATGGTACATGCAGCGCTAATGGAGAAAATACGTATGATGCCTGTCTAAACGAAGTGATCATTAACTTTCAAAAACGTCATGGACTGGAAGCGGAAGGGATCATAGGGAAAGAAACCTTAGCAGCACTCAATACACCCATAGAAGAGCGTATAGAACAGATACGTTTAAATCTTGACCGTATTAAATGGCTTCATGAGCGTCATAGTAAACGACATATCATCATTAATATCCCTGCGTTTACCCTCTTTTTTGAAGAAGATAAAAAACTTCTTTTGAAGATGAGAGTAATTACTGGAACAAGAAAAAACCCTACACCGATATTCTCAAACACTGTGCAAACGATTGTTTTGAATCCACATTGGAATGTACCTAAGAGTATCATACAAAAAGAGTTAATCCCTGAGATTATGAAAAATCCCAATGCCATGAAAAAAGACAAAATTGAGATACATACAGGCTGGGGGAAAGATGCAAGAAAAGTAAGTGCCTCTTCAGTAAATTGGAGTCGATACCGCTATAGTAAAACAGTACCGTACCGTTTTGCTCAGATTCCAGGTGATCATAATGCTTTAGGAAAAGTGAAGTTCCTTTTCCCGAATCAATTTTCAGTGTACATGCATGACACACCAACCAAGAGTCTCTTCAAAAGAAATGTAAGAGCATTCAGTCATGGGTGTATCCGTCTTGCTAAACCGATAGAACTTCTTGAAACCTTCTCTACCTTTAATGACACAGTCGATTTTGAAAAGGCGCAACAGACACTTGAAGGTATAGATAAAGCATTTTTGCCTTTAACTGAACAGGTACCGGTGGACGTTGTTTATTTAACTGCTTATGTGGATTATGATGGGGTGCTACAGTTTAGAAATGACATTTACGGCTATGATAACATGCAACTTCAGTCATATAGAAGGTGGTAATGGCTTTTAAATATGCTATAGCCCTTACAGGAAGTATTGCTACAGGAAAGAGTTCGACTGTAGCCAAGCTTGTATCCTTAGGATTTCATATCATAGATGCTGACAAGATTGCTCATAAGATACTTGATGAACAGCATGAAGCTATCGCTAAATTGTTTGGTGCAGGGTTGGTAAAAGAGGGTAAAGTAGACAGAAAAGCGTTAGGAACCATTGTCTTCGCTGATAACGCTAAACGCAAAAAACTTGAAGCACTTTTGCATCCTCTTATCTATAAGAAGATCGAAAGACTCTCTGAAGAGTACGACAAATTGGGAAAACCTTATTTTATTGATATCCCCCTATTTTTTGAAAACAAGCGGTACCCTATAGAAAAATCGTTAGTGGTCTATACAACAAAAGAGCAACAACTTGAACGCCTTATGGAGAGAGAAGGTTACACAAGAGAAGAAGCGTTGAATCGTATACAGTCACAGATACCTGTAGAAGAAAAATGTAAACTGGCTACCTATGTTATAGATAATAGTGGTACACTTACGCAATTAGAAAAAGAATGTGAACGCGTAAAAGAGGAGATAATGAATGACAGTGACTAAATATTCAGCCAGTGGTAATGATTTTGTCATGTTCGTGGCACAAGAAAAAGCAGACAGATCAGCACTTGCCAAAAAATTGTGCCATAGGCAAAATGGTGTAGGAGCAGATGGTATGGTTGTAGTGTTGCCCCACCCTGAATATGATTTTGAATGGGAATTTTATAATGCAGATGGAAGTGTGGCAGATATGTGTGGTAATGCAAGCCGTGCTGTAGCCCACTTTGCGCTGGAAAAAGGCATCGCTAAAGACAATAAAGCAGAGTTTTTAACCGGTGCCGGTGTGATCCGTGCGACTATCAATGGTCTCTATGTGGTGAGCGATATGGTTCCTCCTGATATCATCAGTGATGATATAGAGGAGTATGGAGAAAGATGGTGGCTGATCAATTCCGGTGTGCCGCATCTTGTTGCTCTGAGAGACAATATCGATGATTTAAATATAGAAGAAGCACGTATCTTGCGCCATAAATATAATGCGAATGTGGATATTTGTATGGTTAAAGATGATACCCTGTATGTTCGTACCTACGAGCGTGGAGTGGAAGATGAAACCTTGGCATGCGGAACAGGCATGGTCGCATGTTTTATACGTTGCCATAAAGAAGGTAAAGTTTCTGATAATATGAAGGTACATCCTGCAAGCGGAGAAGAACTTTATGTGAGTTATGAAGAGGGTATTTACAGATTTGGCGGTAAGGTAACTAAGACATTTGTTGCTGAGACCCTGATATAATGTATCTATTAGTTTAAAGAGGAAATTATGAAAGTTTTATCTATTTTTATCATTGCTACAGTCACGCTCTTCTCAAATGATTTCAATCAGGCAGTAGAAGACTATAACAATGGCGGTTACATTAAAGCACTCAATACCTTTTATTCCCTAGCTAAAAAAGATGATGCAAAAGCACAGTACAATGTTGGACTTATTTATGCGAATGGCAAAGGCGTCCAGAAAGACCTTGACAAGGCCAAGAAATGGTATGAAAAAGCGGCAAAACAGGGAAATGGTCCTGCACAGTATAACTTGGCACAACTCTATCATACCGCGGCAGAAACAGAAGCCCATGGGTACGAAAAAGCAAGATACTGGTATGAAAAAGCAGTAGAAGCGGGTATCATGCAAGCTTATAACAATCTTGCTGCCTTATACATGGAAGGTAAAGGTGTGAAGCAAGACCAGCAAAAAGCATTTGAACTCTTCCAAAAAGCAGCAAGCATGGGGGACCCATCTGCTCAGGTTAATGTAGCAGTATTGTATGCATGGGGAGAAGGTATCATGCATGACAAAATGAAAGCCTATGATAACTTCAAGAAAGCATTGATCTCAGGTAAAAGTGAAGCAAGTGGATACCTTGATAAACTCTGTAAAGAGAGTGCCTGGGTCTGTCAGGACTAAGTCACACCTCACTTTTAAGTATCTCTAGGCTATACTTTCAGCCTACAAAAAACTTAGTGTTTTGCCGTACGATCGCGTAACTCAGTTGGTAGAGTACTTCCTTGACATGGAAGAAGTCGTTGGTTCAAGTCCAATCGTGATCACCACCTTCATATATTTCTTAATTTTTATCTATATTTATAATATAAAACAGATACAATTTATTATTGATAATATAACTTTATAGCACATGGCTAAGCAATGGTTTTTTTCTTTTGCTATAGTTATATACAATGACTGAAGTTGAGAAAAGGCGAGGTGAATGAAGAAACCATTTATAGAATTACCGGCATTAACACTTAAAGCGCTGTTTGACTATAGTGTCAAAACCTATCAAAACCGTCCTGCTGTACAGTTTGTAGGGGGTGATCCCATACATTATACACAACTTGCCCAAAATGTGGAATATGTCCAGGAGATGCTGCAAGCCTATGGGATTAAGTCTGGTGACCGTGTCGCACTTTACAGTGAGAATATGCCAAATTGGAGTGCAGTTTATTTTGCAGTCACAACCATGGGAGCAGTGATTGTGCCTGTTTTACCAGATTTTCATACTTCTGAGGCATTGCATATAGCTACACATGCAGAATGTAAAGCTGCATTCATCTCCGAAAAACTTTTTCAAACGATGCTGGATGAAAGACAACCACCTTCCATGAGCCTATTAGTCATCACGGATAGACTTGAGATTCTTGAAAAATTATCAACCCCATCTACTGTGGATAATGTAATCAAAAAAAGTGGTGCACATTTTACTAAAGCTATGGGAAAAATTGGAAAGCATAAGAAAGAGAAGCCAGAAGCCTTGATAAGTGAAGATGACCTTGCTTCTATTATTTATACCTCCGGTACGACAGGAAGTTCAAAAGGGGTAATGCTCAGTCATAAAAACTTAGTATCGAATGCAACCGCGGCACAACACATCATAGATATTTTTCCTGAAGACCGTTTCCTTTCTATTTTGCCCCTTGCACATACCTATGAATGTACCATAGGTATGCTAGTCCCGATTCTAAATGGAGCCTCAATTTACTATATCCAAAAGCCTCCTACCCCAACCATTTTGATCAAAGCCATGGCAGATGTTAAACCTAGCTGCATGTTAACAGTACCATTGGTCATCGAAAAGATCTATAGAAATAAAGTATTGCCTAATTTTCAAAAAAACATCTTTATAAAAACACTCTATGCCATCCCTTTTATTCGTAAAATACTTAATAAAATTGCTGGGAAGAAGCTTGTAGATACTTTTGGTGGGAACCTTCGGTTTTTCGGTATAGGTGGGGCAGGTGTTTCTCCTGCAGTTGAGAAGTTTTTACGCGAAGCTGAATTCCCATACTGTATCGGGTATGGATTAACTGAGACTGCGCCTTTGTTAGCAGGCACGAATCCGAATGAGACAAAATATAAAGCTATCGGTCCAGCACTTCCAGGGACAGAATTGGAACTCCGTGATCAAAATGAAGAGGGAGCTGGAACACTTTGGGCACGTGGTCCTAATGTGATGTTGGGGTATTATAAAGACCCTGAAAAAACGGCTGAGGTTATAGATGAGAACGGATGGTTTAATACGGAGGATATAGGATATTTTGATGACGATGGTTACTTTTTTATGCGTGGTCGTGCAAAAAATATCATTGTAGGGCCAAGTGGAGAAAATATCTATCCTGAACAGATCGAAGCAATGATTAATTTACATCCTTATGTGGCAGATTCACTTGTTTTTGATAATCAAGGAGTAGTTTCTGCCCGAGTACATCTTGATTATGATAAGCTTGATGAACATTTTGGTGTTAAGCAGAAGTCTGAAACAAAAACGCATGCAAAAATCGATGCATTGCTTGAAGAAATTAGAACAGAGACCAATGAAAATATTTCTAGTTTTTCACGGATAAGAAAAATCATTGAACAGCGTGAGCCTTTTGTCAAAACACCGACAAAGAAGATCAAACGGTACCTTTATGTTTAGATAGAGGTATGAGAAATTAGCGGATTTATTGATAAAAAATTTTCTTAACTTCTCATGTTGAAATCTCTTTTGTATATACAGATATTTTTTGACAGTATTTGACTTTTTTATGCTATAGTAATAATATTGATTTAATTTAGAGGGGTAAGTGTGGGGTTATTTGATTTTTTGAAAACAAAAGATGCAGTACCTTATCAAAAAATTCATGAAGAGTTAGATCGGTTTACTGAAGCATCTCTTGCAATGCCAAAACTAAATAATCCATTTTTACTGAATGATAAAAATAATCATCCAATGATTTTTGGGTATTTTACAGGTGTAATGGACTATATGGCAAAAAAATATCAACTTACAGATAAAGAAAAACTTAAAATATATACCCAGTATTTGTCTAAAAATTTTGCAGAGAATAATGAAGAAAGTGCAAAAGCATTAGTAAAATACTCTGATGAAGTTAGCAAAACAGATGAAGGTGATCATTATGCGCTACGAGGTAAACTCGCAATGAAAAAGTGGATAGCAGGTGGACCAATGGCAGCATACGCACCTATGGGACTGATAAAAATATTAAATGATTAAAGAAACTTTCAGAAAAAAACTACATTTTTAACTTCTTGATTTATTTCATTAATTTCTTTCTATCCAACTTTTGGCTATAATAGCCGCATTTTTAACGTTGCATTGTAGGCAACGATAACACAAAGGGCTAATTTGAGCGAAAATCTTATCGGTTATATAGACGACCAGGGCAATATTATAGATACACAGAGTGCAGGTGAAAACTGTACAGCAACACCTATCGAGTATGACAACTCTGAAGCTTCTTTAGAGATTGTACGTCACTCTACAGCACACCTCATGGCACAAGCCATCACAGAACTTTATCCTAATTCACAGTTCTTTGTTGGACCAGTTGTAGATGAAGGTTTTTACTATGACTTCAGAGTTGATGAACAAATAGGCGAGAATGACCTTAAAGCCATCGAAAAGAAGATGAAAGAACTCATCAAGAAAAAATATAAGATAGAAAAGTATGAGATGAGTAAAGCGGAAGCTATGGAAAAGTTTGCGGGTGATGACTTGAAACAAAAAGTGATGTCTCGTATCGATGATGACACACTTTCAGTCTACAAGCAAGGTGATTTTGAGGACCTGTGTCGTGGACCTCATGTGCCGGCTCTTCGTTTTTTACATAACTTTAAACTTACACGTGTTGCAGGCGCATACCTAGGTGGTGATGAAAATGCTGAAATGCTTACACGTATTTATGGTATTGCATTTGCAGACAAAGAATCTCTTAAAGCACATATGACAATGCTCGAAGAGGCAAAAAAACGTGATCATAGAAAGATAGGTCACGAGATGGAACTCTTTATGTTCAATGAATCAGCAGGTGCAGGGCTTCCTTTCTGGATGCCTAAAGGTGCGAAGCTTCGTTACAAGTTAGAGAGTATTTTGCATAAAGCACATCTAACACGTGGTTATGAACCTGTTCGAGGTCCAGAGATCCTTAAGGCAGATATGTGGAGAACTTCTGGACACTATGCTTGTTATGGTGAAAATATGTATCTTACGACTATTGATGAACAAGAGTATGGTATCAAGCCTATGAACTGTTTAGGGCACATCCAAGTCTTTAAACAAACGCCAAAAAGTTATCGTGATCTGCCGTTACGTTATTATGAGTATGGTGTGGTGCATCGTCATGAAAAGTCAGGTGTACTGCATGGTCTTCTTCGTGTACGTGAATTTACCCAGGATGATGCACATATCTTCTGTGAACCAGATCAGATAGCTGCTGAAGTACTTGATGTAGTTGAGTTTGTGGATTCCGTGATGAAACTGTTTGGTTTTGATTACACTATGGAAGTATCAACCAAGCCAGAAAAAGCGATCGGTGAAGATGCAGTATGGGAAGTGGCAACACAAGGGCTTAAAGATGCACTTAATGGCAATAACTTACCTTTTACCATAGATGAAGGCGGAGGTGCATTTTATGGACCTAAGATAGACATTAAGATCACAGATGCTATTGGGCGTAAATGGCAGTGTGGTACGATACAAGTAGACTTCAACCTGCCTGAACGTTTTGAGGTTGAGTATGTCGCAGTTGATAACACACGTAAACAACCAGTGATGATACATAGAGCCATCTTAGGGTCATTTGAACGTTTCATTGGTATCTTGACTGAACATTATGCGGGAGAATTTCCTTTCTTCTTATCTCCTGTACAAGTTATATTTGTACCGATTGCAGATTCACATGCAGATTACGCCCATGCACTTAAGAAAAGAATGGTCCAAGAGGGAATGGATGCAGAAGTCTATGATAAAAATGATTCTCTTAATAAGCGTGTACGAAATGCTGAAAAGCAGCGTGTACCGTACGTAGTGATCATTGGAGATGAAGAAGTAGAAAATAACAAAGTTGCAATTCGAGACAGAAGAGCCAAAGAACAGTATAATCTTACACAAGACGAATTTATGGTAAAATTAACACAACAACTTCAAGAAGGTAAAATTTGAGTAGACAACAAGATAGAAACAGAGGTAGAAAAAAGCCTGATGATGTCATTATGAATGACGCAATCAGATCGAATGAACTTAGAGTACTTGGTGATGATGGTGAACAGTTTGGTATCATTTCTAAATCTGAAGCACTACAAATAGCAGAAGACAAAGGCTTAGATCTTGTTCTTATGTCACCTGATGCCAAGCCTCCTGTTGCTAAAATCATGGACTACGGAAAGCATAAGTATGAACTTGAAAAAAAGAAAAAAGAAGCAAGAAAAAAACAAAAGATCATAGATGTTAAAGAAGTAAAGTTTTCTTGTAAAATCGCAGAAAATGACATTAACTACAAAGTAAAACATGCCAGAGAATTTTTAGAGAAAGGGAAGCACGTTAAGTTACGTGTATTCTTGAGAGGACGTGAAATGGCAAACCCTGAATGGGGTGTAGATGTTCTTAACCGTGTATGGCCAATGCTTGAAGATATCGGAACTCTCGAAAGTAAACCTACACAGGAAGGGCGTTACATAAATATGTACGTAACACCTCAAAAGAAATAATGTTTCAATCAAAGAGTATTGTTTTACTCTTTGATCTCATAATGTAACTTCAATCCCTCATTTGTCATCACAAATCCAGATATGTTGATTTTTCCTTCATGTACTAAGTTATGATGTTTTTTACATAGCGGTATGAGATTATACTTATGGTTTTTGTGAAAATGGTCTATCCGACCTTCTTCATTCGCATGCTTTTGTTCAGCGATATGATGTACATCTTCTACACTCTCTCCACACAGAGCACACTTACTGAGGTAAAGATGTTTGTTGTATTTGCTGCTTTTTTGTTTACGTAGTTTTTTAATATCACTTCCACCATGGTTCAGGTTTTCACGTATGGTTTGTGCTGTTTGCAGAAATTCCTTATCCATATGCAGTGATTTGGCAAACTCCAGTCCATAAAGGCTGTCTCCCATACCTAACTGTAAGACACGGTTATAAATAAGTGTGTCATTGCTTTCATCATACTTGATACCTAGATGTAAGAAGATTAGATGTTTCAGGTTTTGTAGCTGAGGGATGCTTCCTAACTGATGTAAGTGTGTAGCAAAGATAAACGTCGACCTAAGAGAGATAAGCCTTAAAATAGCACTTGAAACGATGGCAAGGGCCGATTCTGTTTCTGTTCCTTGGCTTATCTCATCACCTAAGATCAAAGAACGTTCATCTGCACGGTTAAAGATGTTTTTGAGCTCCATCATCTCTACAGCAAAGGTGGATAATCCTTTATAGAGGTTGTCTTGTGAAACGATACGTGTAAAAAGTTTGTCATACAGACCTAAACGAAGTTCCACTGCGGGTACAAAGAATCCTGCTTGGGCCAAGACAATGGAAAGCCCTATGCTTTTCATTAAAGAGGATTTTCCCGAAGAGTTTATACCATACAACAAGGTCCCTAAAATATTTTCTCCATCACTGGCATTCAGTGTGATATGATTGTGGGCAGTGCCATTGTTCTGACCTAAAAAAACATCATTAGGCACATAGATCCCTCTTTCATCATTTGATTCTATAATGGGATGACGCAGTGCAATGGCCTCGTAAAAATTACCTTCTTCAATAATTGGCCGGGACAAATTCATAGTTTTGGCACATTTGGCATTAGAAATGGCAACATCAATGTTCGCAATAAAGACTATCAGTTTGTCAAGCAGTAATGAAAATCTATTTTCAAGTAGGTCAAGACTTTCTATATAACGCTGTTTGACAAGTGAAACAAGCTTGATTTGAGAGGTTTCATAGTTTCTGGTAATCTCTTCAAAGAGGGGAGCATGTACTTTAACGGCATTTTTTAAAGACTTATACTGAAAATCTTTAAAAAAGTGATGCTCATTGTCAATGGTGACAAAAGACTCTTTTAGGGATTTTTCTATCAGGGTAAATCGGTTTTTTGTAAGATGGAGAAAGTATCCTTCACTTTCGAGATAACTTACAGTAGTATATTTAGCAGTACCTGAAAAAAGTTTGTCTTTATCGAAGAGTGACTCAACATGGGTAGCCACATCTTCCATTTTATTGACTTCTTTTTGCTGAGTCTTGACAATACTGTCAATAGCTGGATAGACACCGTCTTTAAAAAGATTATCATTGATCTGCTCTATACGGAATTTAGCACAGACATCTAGCTCAAATGTGTCATGCAAGACTTTCAACATTTCCAGTGTTTCTTCATACAGGTTGTCATCTATCTCAAGACGATTACTTTCCGCATCTTCAAGAAGTTTCAAAATAGCCTCTAAGGACATAGCAATATAGGTAAGTTCTACAGGGTGTAATTTACGAAGTTTGATACGCCTTGTGATACGTTCAAGGTCATAGATTTGCTTTAAATGGGTTTCAAAACGATTGATGCTAGGTAATAGTAGCTCTGTAAGGTCATAGCGTTTTTCAAGTAACTCTTGATCGCAGATAGGGTTGAGTAGACGTTCTTTAAGAAGACGTTTCCCAAAAGCAGTAGAGGTTTTATCAATTAGGTCAAGTAGGGTGATGTCAGCTGGATCACGTGAAATGACTGAAAGTTGTTCCATTGCATTGTTGCCAATATACATATAGCGGTTATTCCCCAGGAATTGTGGCTTGTTCATTTTTTCTATGATGCTTTCATCATGTTCAATAATAAAATCAATTAATACAGCTAGAGACTCCGTTGTATAAGGGTGTCGTTCAAGGTCTAAAAACTCAATGCTTGAGAGAAAGGAGTTGATGTTGAATACACGGGTAAAGAGCTCATTTTGAAAATGTATTTTAAAGCGTTTTGTATTGAGTGAGTAATGGAGTGACTCGAGTTCCAAATAGTGTATGATCCACTCTTTGTCTATCTCTTTACTGTCAAGTGTAATGATCACCTCCGAAGTGGTATAGGTCTGCAAAAGGTTAAAGGCTTCATCTAGGGCATAAGTTTTATCATCACGAGTAGAATGTATCTCGTTACAGATAGTTTTACCCGTACTGACATCAATGGCTGAGTAACCAACAGAGAAGATACCGGCATTTTCATCTATAAGTAGTGAAACAATGTTGTTTTCACTAGGTTCGCTCAGATATTCAAAATTGGTACCTGGAGAGATGATATTCGAGACATAGCGTTTGATATTTGGCATCTCTCCTTTTTGCTTGACCACGATGATGGTATACTTTTTGGTAGAGATGAGACGGGAGAGATAACGATCTAAAGAGACGGCAGGTACTCCTGCAAGAAGAGGATTCGAAACTGAGTTTTCCAACACGGCTTTACTTTTCCTGGTGAGCTGAATGTTGAGTAGTTCGGCTATCTCTTTTGCTTTCCCAACTTTCAGTTCATCATTGTTGACTTCATAGACTTCAAAAAAAGTACCAATCTCCATCAGAACAAGGGCATCTTTCCCATATTTTTCTTCAAAATGCAGTTGTAGATCAAAATAAACCTCTGTTAATAGTTTCTTTTTTTGAGAAAGAATTTCGGTTACTTTGTCCACTAGGCTTACCCTCATTTTTAATACATAGATTTTATCACAAATAGGGTTAGAGTTTTCACGTTATTCTAGGGCTTGACTCGGGAATCTAAAAGTTTTAGATTCATTGTGTAACGATGGGCATTATTTGCAAATAAGAGCATGACAAGACTTTAGAAAATTTTTAGATAGTTTGGGTATAATAACGTCCCATTTTCTACCAAATGTATGTTTGGTGGGAAAAATACATAAGGGAGTAAGCATATGCCAAAAATGAAAAGTGTTAAAGGCGCAGTTAAGCGTTTTAAAGTGAAAAAAAGCGGCAAAATCAAAAGAGGAACAGCCTATAGAAGTCACATTCTTTCTAAAGTTGATGGTAAACATCACAGAAGTATGAGAAGTCCTAAGCACGTTGACCCTGTTGATGCAAAAAACATTAAAGAGATGATTAACTAATCGTTTTTTTATTTTGAGATTCCCCCGATTAGGGGCAAGTTCAAACAGAGAGAATGTTTGACACCTACTAAAACTGACTTAAAAAAGTTACAGTACAAGTCTAAGGTAAAGGATAACCATGAGAGTAAAAACTGGTGTTGTAAGACACAGACGTCATAAAAGACTATTAAAACAAGCTAGAGGGTTCTACAGCGGTAGAAGAAAACATTTCAGAAAAGCGAAAGAACAACTCGAGCGTTCATTAGTATATGCTTACAGAGATAGAAGACAAAAAAAGAGAGATTTCAGAAGACTTTGGATCGTTCGTATTAATGCGGCAACAAGATTAAATGGTATGAACTATTCAACATTTATGCATGGTCTTAAGCTTGCAAACATTGAACTTGACAGAAAAATTCTTGCTGATATGGCAATGAATGCTCCAGAAAGTTTTGCAAAAGTAGCAGAAGCTTCTAAAGCAGCGCTTGCTAAATAATTAACTTTTTAGTTAACTATTTCTTGAGGAGTTTCGGCTCCTCATCCGCTTTAATTATTTCCCAAATTTAAAATGTTGTCTTCGGATTGTATTTTATTCATTAACTTTTTTTATTTCTAGATGGAATCAATAAAAAAATAAACCCCCAAAAACACCATACTGGCACTACATAAAATTAAAATGCAATGAACTGTCATGGTCGGATGGATTTTTGCTGTTTTGATTTACATGAGAGATGAGAATTTTCTCTTTAGTCCTATCGGTGGGTATAAATACCCACAAGGAGGAGGAAAGAGATTATCCTCTTTGTGTTTGACCGGAAAAGCCGATGATACCTGGTCTAAGATTACATACGTGTTCGAATCCTAAGCCTTTCATAGCGTGTTGTACCTGATAGCTCCTGCTTCCTGAGTGACAGTAAACGATGATAGGTTCTTTTTTGAGTCCTGCGAGTTCTTCTACTTTTGCATAGAATTGTGAGGTAGGTACAAGTTTGTCAGTCCCTACTATATGCTCCATTTGGTACTCCATATACTCTCTTGTATCCACAAGTGTAAAATCGATCATTCCTAGTTTTTTTGCTTCTATGAGTGCTTCAAGTTCATCCCCATCTAGTTGTTCTTCTTTAAGAAGAAGAGCTGATTGTTCTTTTGTTAAACCACCAGAGTGTTGATGTACAACTTCTTCTATAGCATCATGTTGTGCTTGTGCCTGTGCATATTCAGGCGTACAGAAGATCCCGCAGTGACATGTTCCATCTTCTGGGATCTCTTTCTCTAGTGCAGGTTTACAGGGACAGATCCGGTTATCCGCAGCTTTTTGTTCCTCTTTGGTTTCACCTATCACCATAAAACAAGGACAAAATCTTTTGCCATAGATGATCTTGTTACGTGCTAGCCCCATAGCTACACCTTCATTAACCTCTTCATTTGGATTGGGTACAAAACCAAATTGGTCATTGACCTTGTCTACAAAAGACCATGTTTTTTCTAATTCAGCTTGAAATTCATCAGAGTTCATATCGATTGGTTGCATTATATTCCTTTTTTTGTAGTATTTGAGCTGTTTATTTCTAATTCTTTTGCCATTTCATCAAATTCTTGTACAAAAATTTGCATTTTCTTACTCCAGTCTTGAAGTAGGGTTTGGGTTTTATTGAGGTCGATATGGATATATTGTTCCTTTATCTCCACTCCTGCTTCTTTTGATTCAATGATTCCTTTGTCCAAATCATCAGCGATCTTTTTAATTTGTTCGGCCATTTTTTGATTTAAGTCTCTAAAAAAGTCTTTTGTTTTATTGGTATCGATGGTAATAATGCCCTCATTCATATGAACTCCCATCTTAGATAGCTTCGTTACATTTTTTTCTTTTGACACTTCTTGTGCTTCAAGTTCAGCAAGTAATTCTGCTCTAGCTTGTTCTGCTATTTGGGCATCATGTGCAGCCTGATCCTTGCTTTGTCTTCACAGCCTAAAAAAGAGAATAATATAATGAAGGAAATAAGTAGATGTTTCATAAGTATCCTTTACCTGACCAATAGATACATTATACAATGATTGATAAAAGAAAGATGAAACTCCTCTATCTCAAAGATAGAGGAGTTAAAGTAAGAATGTTGTGGGTAGTTTATCCACATTTACCTTGGCCGCATTTACCTTTAGTCGGTGCAGTTTTTGTTTCTTGAGTAGTACCATTACATTTTCCGCTGTTACACTTTTCCACTTTCTTCTTTTTACTGCTGTCACATTTGCCATTGTCACATTTTTTTTCAGTTTTTTGACCTTCTCCGCATTTTCCTTGGCCACATTTCCCTTCTGCCAATGAAAGAGAGAATGTCAGTGTGATTGCTCCAAGTAATATAAGTATTTTTTTCATTTATTTTCCTTTAATATGATTTTATTGCTCTTCAGCAAAGAGAAGATGATCCAAGCTAAGTTTTCCGGCTCCTAGTGAAGCAAAGAGAGATAAAAATAACAAATAATAAAGTGGAATTTCAAAACCATTATCACTTGCAGCAAAGCCATGTGATAAATGTACAGTGGTAATGGCAACGACCATCACAACCATCAGTGGAATGGAGATCAGTCTAGTAAAAAGTCCCAAAGTCAATAGCACAACACCCAGTAGTTCACTACTCGCAGCCAAATAAGCATTGAGAGTAGGAAAGGGTATACCTAATGTACCAAACCATCCGGCGACACTTTTAATATCTGACCATTTTTGCATAGCAGGTTCATAAAATCCATAGGCAATAGTGAGTCTGGCAAAGAGTAAAGAAACACTTTGTCCGTGGTTTAGTATATTTCTAGTGATGGGATATATGGTATTTAGCATTTGGTTTACCTTTCGTGACAGTTTGTTTGGTGTAACGATGTAAGTATAGTAGGAAAGATGTGTAATGTGTGTGTATTAGGTAAAGAAAATATATATCTTTTCTAAAAAAGATATATAAAAGATTAATCATTGATCGCCACATTTACCTTGACCACATTTTCCTGGTTCACATTTCATCACAGGGACCTGTGTTTCTTTCTCCTCACCACATCCGTTCATCAAAAGTAATGCAAAGCTAAACAGAGATGAAAAGAGTAATTTTGTCATCATAATAATATCCTTTGATAAAAAAGTAGAAAAGTATAACATAAATCAATACTTGGGATAAAAGTGGATATGAATCTTATAAAGATGCACCGTGTTTCATTTCAAGGAAGATTATTTTTTATGATTATTCACAATGTTGTTCAGTCTTATCAATCGGGTTATTACTTTCGGTATATGCACATAACATACCAGTACTAAGCCTACTAGCCAATGTAATAAAAGTGAACATTTTCATACGCTACCTCCTAATTTTTTTAGACTTTAAGTATAATATCCAGATCGTGTACAACCTGTGTATTTTAAGTGCACTTAAAATACACACAATATTATTATGATGCATCAAAGTTAATGAAAGATAAAAGAATGAAAAGAAGAAAATTTCTGATACTTGGATTCCGTACTAGGAATCTCATCTTACCTACAGGCAAAAGAGGTCAGTGACTTTGAAAAACACTTTAAAGAGGTAGAATCAACTATTGCAGCCGTACAAGAGCATATGTTTCCAGAGGGGAGTAAACTTCCTTCTGCAAGATCCATGAAGGTAACACAGTTTTTGTTTGAAACTATGAGACATAAGAGTTTTGATAAAGACATCAAAGCATTTGTTCTTGATGGAGCAAAAGAACTGGAAATGCGTGAAAAAGGAAGATTTATTTCTATGACGGAGCAGGAGAAAGAAAAAGCTTTACGTGCCTATGAAGAGACAAATTACGGACGCAATTGGTTGTCCCGTATCATAACACTGACTATGGAAGGCCTTTTCTCTGATCCGATATATGGTTCAAATATTAAAGAATCAGGATGGCAAGTACTCTCTTCTTTTGGCGGTTTTCCAAGACCTAAAATAAGGTATATTGAATTATGAATCTCTATGACGTTGTAATTGTAGGTTCGGGAGCAAGTGGAGGTGCTGTAGCGTATACACTATGTAAAGCCGGTTACAAAGTAGCTGTTCTTGAAAAGGGAAGGCTCATTAAGCGTGAAGAGTTCTCTAAAGATGAATTGGCATACTGCAGGAGAGACTTGGTAACCCCTAATTTATTTGATGAATACCATACGATAGAGGAAAAGGTAGATGGTGAGTGGATAGCTACTCCTACCTATGAGTCTGGTTGGAGTTTTTGGAATGGAAACATTGTGGGGGGATCTTCCAATTTGATGTCAGGTATGCTACACCGATTACATCCTGATGACTTGAGACTAAAAAGTAAATATGGAGAGATAGAAGGGGCCAATGTAGTGGACTGGCCTATCTCTTATGATGACCTTGAACCTTACTATACTTTAACAGAAGAATTAGTCGGAATATCAGGCAAGGTAGATAAACATCCTTTTGAACCTCCACGAAGCACTACAGACTTTACACAACCTCCCACTAGAGAAAATGCAGTGGTAAAACTTTTTGACAAGAGTTGTAAAAAGCTTGACATCACACCTTTAGTGACACCAAGGGCCGTTCTTTCAAAAGATAAGCCTGGGCGAGATGCATGTTATTATTCAAATTTCTGTGGAAGTTACGGGTGCAGTTCTGGAGCAAAAGGAAGCTCAAGAGAGGCACTTTTAAAACCTGCTATGGCTACAGGAAACCTAACATTACTTACTAATTCCTATGTCAAGAGTTTACATGCAGATAAAAAAGATAAAGTCAATTATGCCGTAGTGATTGATACTATTACGGGCAAGGAAAAAAAGATTCAGGGAAACATCTTTGTTCTAGCAGCACAGGCACATGAAAGTGCAAGACTATTACTTAACTCTGCAAATGAACATCATCCTGATGGATTAGGGAATAGCAGTGGAGAAGTTGGTAAAAATTTACTCTTTTCAGGGGGAGGTTCTGGGCAGGGAGAGTTACATAAAGACTCATTGAAACATATTAAATTTGAAGATCTTATGACTACAGGACTTTTTGTGAATCGCTCTATCTTGGACTGGTACTTTATAGACCATTGGTGGGATGGAAAATTTAAAGGTGGTTCAGTAGAGTTTATGTTTGAGCACCAGAACATTATCAGCCGTGCACGTAAAAATAACTATGAAGAGGGTAAACTTGTATGGGGTAGGGATTTAGGAAAACGGGTAGTTTCACGTTTTACAGACCAGAAAAGTATTCGTTTTGAAGTGTTTAATGATTGGCTTCCTAATGACAACTGTTTTGTTGCATTAGATCCTTCTCATAAAGACAAGTTTGGTATGCCCGTAGGTAAGTTAAGGATAGAAGGACATCCTCAAGATGTTAAAGTAGGCAACTATATTGCTAAAAAATGCGAAAAATTATTGAAAGAGATGGGGGCAAAGAACATTTATTCTTCTATTTCTTCTACACCTCCTCAAAACCTGATTGCAGGAGGATGTCGTTTTGGTAATGATCCAAAAACATCTGTACTCAATAAATATTGTCGATCTCATGATATCAAAAACCTCTATGTCGCAGATGCTAGTTTTATGCCTACAGGAGGCTCTGTCGCTTATACATGGACCATTTATGCGAATGCTTTTAGAGTGGCTGATCATATTGTAAAACATCTACAAAAAAAATAATATAGTATGCTTTTTCATTGATTTTAATTTTTTTTCTTTTTAATGTTTAAAAAGTAACATAGTTTTTAAGTTACATAGAAACTAACTTAAAACAGCATTAAAATGTTTATTTTTGATTAAATCATATGTATACAGTTTAAGTTAGCTTTAACACAATGTTTATTTTTGATTAATCATATGTAGTTAGAATTACTATATATTTTTTAGTATGTACTTTTATGAACATACTTAAATAGAGTATTAATTTATCAGGAGAATACATTGAAAAAACTTTATACACTATTGCTAAGTTTATCTCTCGCTACAATTTCAGCTAATGCTGCTATTCCCACAACATTGAAACATACGGTTAAAAAAGGTGAAACACTTTCTTCTATTGCACGTAAACATCATACGAGTATTGCAAAAGTAAGAAAGGCCAATGGTCTTAAAAATGGAGATATGATCCAATATGGAAAAGTATTGAAAATACCAACTAATAGGTATGTTTACAATACTAAAATGACTACTAAATCGGTAAAGTATGTGATCAAAAAGGGAGATACTCTTTCTTCAATCGCACGTAAAAACCGTACTACTATCTCAAAAGTACGTAAAGCCAATGGACTCAAAAAAGGTCAAATGATTAAAGTGGGTCAGGTATTAAAAGTACCTCAAAATAAGAAACCTCTAAGATATACAAAAATAAAGAAAAAAGCTTCAAATAAACAGTTAGCTGCCTCATTATCAAATTTGGACTCTATTAATTTGGAGAAAGGTGAAAAAGTAAAAAAGCGCAACACTTTTACTTTCACTGATATTTTTTCAAGTAAAAAAGATGAAAACACTAAAAAATGTCAACGTATAACCTCTTTAGCAAAAACAAAATTAGGACGAAAGTATGTATGGGGAGCAAGTGGAAATAAAGACACCTATGATTGTTCGAGTTTTGTTAAGTATGTCTATAAAAAGAATGGTATTGACCTCCCACGTACGTCTATCATGCAGTCCAAAGTTGGAAAATATGTAAAAAGAGACGAATTACAAAAAGGAGATCTTATCTTCTTTGATACCTCTAAAAAACGTAAAGGGTATGTAAACCATGTAGGTATCTATCTTGGAGACAACAAATTTATCCATGCGTCATCTGCAAAGAAAAAGGTTGTCATTACAAGTCTAGATAAGAACTTTTATAGTAACAGGTACAAAGGGGCGCGACGCCCTTCTTAAGGAACAATAGTTTTCCTGAGGAGTAGTTTGTCCTCAGTTGTTCAATGCAGTAATCCTCCGTAAGATTGAAAAGTATCATAAATCAAAATCAGATGTATGTGAGTAAGTGAATCCTGTCTTAATCATAAGTTTAAAGGAAGTATCATGAGTGTTTGTTGTAAAAAATGTGGCAACACAAATGTTGCTTGGAATGGCGTATGGAAGCAGTGTGCAAGTTGTGGTGAAGTACATCAGAAAGATAGTGTTATGGAAAGTTCCTACATACACTCTTTAAAAGAGATCAAGAGTTTGAAAGATATAGTATTGTTGCCTTTTAAATCAACACTGATGGGCAAACTAAGATCAAGACTTCACTTGATCAGATAAACTGACTGTAATATTTATGTGAGGTAGGTAGGAGAATGTATATCAAGACAGAGCCTTGATATACTATAAGTCTATATAAAAATTATGTGTTATTATTCTGCTTCTAGTATAGCTCCCGAACTTGCATTGGTTACTAGTGCTCTATATTGCTTTAACCACTTACTTGTTAATGGTTTGACAAGTGGTTTGAAGTGGTCTCTTCTTTCCGCTATCTCTTCAAACGTAAGCTTTGCCTCCAAGATGTAATTGTCCACATCGATGTGGATTTCATCACCATCCTCAAGTAAACCTATCAGACCACCTTCTGCAGCTTCAGGACTTACATGCCCGATACTTGCACCTCTTGTCGCACCTGAGAATCTACCATCCGTGATAAGGGCCACTTTGTCTCCAAGCCCCATACCCATGATAAGACTTGTCGGACTTAGCATCTCTTGCATTCCAGGTCCACCACGAGGCCCTTCATATCTTATGACCACAACGTTTCCGGCCTTAACCTTACCATTGATGATCCCTGAGATAGCCTCATCCTGTGAGTTAAAACATACAGCAGTACCTGTAAAGACTCTATCACCAGTGATACCTGCTGTTTTAATAACTGCACCCTGTTCTGCAAGGTTTCCATAAAGGATCGCCAATCCACCCACTTCAGAGTAAGGATTGTCTATTGTGTGGATAATGTTTGTATCAAGGATCTCCGCATCTTTTACTTTTTCATAAAGTGTTTCACCTGTTACCCCTAAGTTATCAAGTAAGATGTTATCCCCACGTTTCATCATCTCATGCATAACGGCATTGACACCACCTGCTTTGTTAATGTCTTCCATATGTACTGTTGAGAGTGATGGAGAAATTTTTGCTATATGTGAAACTCTTTTACTTATAGCATTGATGTCTTCAAGATTGAAATCAACTTCAGCTTCTCTTGCAATAGCCAGCATGTGAAGTACCGTATTTGAACTTCCACCCATTGCCATATCTACTGCAAAAGCATTGCGTACAGCATTTTCATTTAAAATATTTCGCATACGGTACTTTTCACGCTCTGCTGCGTCTGATTTTGCTATTTCACAGATACGTCTGGCTGCTTTTCTATAAAGTTCAGTTCTCTCAGGTGTCAATGCAAGGATAGTACCATTACCAGGTAAAGCAATACCCATAGCCTCCATGAGTGTATTCATAGAGTTTGCAGTAAACATCCCTGAACAAGATCCACCACTTGGACAGGCATTACACTCTATATCAAGAAGTTCTTCATCTGTGATTTCTCCTGTTTCATGCTTTCCTACCGCCTCAAATGCTGTAGCAAGATCTATAGGCGTACCATCTTTTGTATGACCCTTTTGCATAGGACCACCAGAAACAAATACGGTAGGTACATTCACGCGTAAAGCACCCATAATCATCCCTGGAACAATCTTATCACAGTTAGGTATAGCGATCATAGCATCAAGTTTATGTGCATTCATCACAGTCTCTATCGAGTTGGCGATGATCTCACGACTCGGAAGAGAGAAGAGCATACCATCATGACCCATGGCAATACCATCATCTACACCAATAGTATTGAATTCAAAAGGTACACAACCGTTTGCACGGATCTCTTCTTTGATTACTTCAGCAACTTTGTTAAGGAAAAAGTGTCCAGGAATAATTTCTATAAATGAGTTTGCTACACCAATGAATGGTTTTTCAAAATCTTCATCTTTAACACCTGTTGCACGTAGTAGACTTCTATGTGGAGCTCTACTAAACCCCTGTTTTATTTCGTCACTTCTCATGGTAAATCCTTTAAATTTATATTTGAGTTATGTAATGGATTATAGCAGATGAAACTCAAAAAATGATAGAAAATTTTCTTTTAAAGCTAAAAGCGTTTAAATTCTCTTTACATTAAAAAGTTTTTTGGCTATAATCGCACTCCAATTTTAAGTTAAACACTTAAAAGAGGTATGGATGTGCGGGCGTAGCTCAGCGGTAGAGCATAACCTTGCCAAGGTTGGGGTCGACGGTTCGAACCCGTTCGCCCGCTCCATAATAGATGTCTTCAAGATACGGAACAAAGTCCCGCATCAATTCATCTTACTAAAGCTTCACCTTTTGGTTCAGAAGTTTTTTACCAAAGTCTTTAGTGACTTAAAAACCCGTGCCCGGGTGGTGGAATGGTAGACACAGGGGACTTAAAATCCCCCGGTCATTGTGACCGTGCCGGTTCAAGTCCGGCTCCGGGTACCATTTGATGGAACATCAAATACTACAAACGTAGTCTATTTTTGATGTTCCATTATGTATATAATTTTAGCGTGGAGCCATCGCCAAGTGGTAAGGCCGCAGCCTGCAAAGCTGCTATCCCCGGTTCAAATCCGGGTGGCTCCTCCACTATATAAACTAGATTTTATCTATCTTTAGATAATATTCTATTCTTCAAATGTCGGGAGATGTCGGAGCGGTTGAACGTGCCGGTCTTGAAAACCGGTGAGGGTAATACCTCCGGGGGTTCGAATCCCCCTCTCCCGGCCACTTATTCTATACAAATCAATCTAATTGCTAGTGTTATGAAACTATAGAAACCCCCTTCACTTTATTTTGACAAAACTATACTTATTATGAGAATCCGGAAATAATTCTTACATTTCTTTTCATTTTGAAAATACTTGCTATAATCAGATAATTTATATGAAGAAGGATAGAGGTATGTCAGAGAATATAGGAAAACTTATTTTACGTCTTATGGTTGGAGGCATGATGCTGTTTCATGGTATCGATAAAGCGTTACATGGGATCACATATATTAAGGGCTTGGTAAAGCTTGAAGGATTACCTGAAGTGTTAGCCTATGGTATTTATATAGGTGAGATACTTGCCCCCATTTTTTTAATTATAGGATGGAAGAGTAGACTTTGGGCAGGGGTTATCGTGTTCAATATGGCAGTGGCTATCTACTTAACAAAAATGGGATCTTTATTGAAGCTTGGGGCTCATGGGGCTTGGGCAGTAGAAGTGCCGATGTTTTATCTTTTAAGTGCCTTGGTTGTTGTTCTCTTAGGTTCTGGTAAATATGCAATCATGAGAGATTAGTACATCAAAATTACACAGTGTTACCGTATAGTTCTTAAAAAATGAAGGGTAAAATATGCAAAAAGTAGTATTCATTCTCTTGGCTATGATAACATTTCTTATGGCAGAAGAGTTCAATCCATGGATAACGAAAGTAAATCATTTAACAGACTTTGAAAAGCATGTCCTTATAGAAAAAGGAACAGAACGTCCTTTCTCTGGAAAGTATGTCCATACAAAAGAAGATGGTACCTATACGTGTAAAGTATGTGATACGCCACTGTACAGGTCTAAGGACAAGTTCGATTCTCATTGCGGTTGGCCAAGTTTCGATGATGCTATACCTGGCGCTATCAAAGAAGTGCCTGATGCTGATGGTAGACGTACCGAGATCGTTTGTGCTAACTGTGGCGCACATATGGGGCACGTGTTTAGAGGAGAAGGACTTACATCTAAAAATACACGTCATTGTGTCAACTCTGTGTCTCTTAATTTTCAAAAAAAGAAAGCCCAAACCTCTACATTGAAAAAAGCCTATTTTGCCGGCGGATGTTTTTGGGGTGTAGAGTATTATCTTGAAAAAGTTGAAGGGGTCAAAGAAGTGACTTCAGGCTTTATGGGCGGTCATCTGAAAAATCCTCGTTACTATGATGTGGTACAAAAAAATACTGGCCATATAGAAACAGTTGAAGTACTCTATGATCCTGCCAAAGTATCCTATGAAACGTTAGCAAAAACATTTTTTGAAATACATGATCCAACTCAAACTGATGGACAGGGACCGGATATAGGGAGTCAATACCTTTCTGCAGTATTTGTCAGCGATAAAGAAGAACGTAAAACCATTGAAAAACTCATAAAGGTACTTGAAAATAAAGGACTTAAGGTAGCCACAAATATCATAGAAATAGGACCTTTTTATAGTGCGGAAGGATATCATCAGGACTACTATGAAAAGAAGGGTACAATGCCTTACTGCCATAGACGTATAAAGAGATTTTAATCCCCTTTATACGACGGTCTTAGTCTTGTTTGTTTATCATCCATAGAGAAAAGACATTGAGGTAGTTCCAAAAACTTTGTATATTTTCTTCTGAACTCAATCTTTGTTCTATGATAGGTTGGAGCGCTGCTTCAAAAGTGACAAGCCAATGCAGTCTTGCATTGGGTGTGATAGGGAAAGGGGCATGTCTTCCTCTCATCTGAGGTGCACCACGATTTTGGTTGAAGTAAGAAGGACCCCCACAAATTTGTATGAAAAAGTCTGCGGAAGTCTGTCCAGCCTTTTTCATCACTTCTTTGTCTTTTGGAAATATTTCTTTGATCGGGCTTTCAAAGAGACCCATATAAAATCGATCGAGAAGTGCTCTCATACCTTCTTCTCCAATATCTGTTAAAAATTCTGGGTTGGGTTTGGTGACAGGAGGATTTACCCCTTCTTGGTAGGGAAGTATAGAGAAATCTAAAGATGAGTTACTAAAATTCATATAATGCCTTTTTTTTGGGTGGATCTGTTTTTCTAGAGTGTTATAACATGAAAAAGCTTAGGTGTCAACTGCTATTGGATCAACGACAGCCACCTGTACCGCAATTATCATTGTTATCTACTGCAAAACTATTGGTATAGCCACACTCCATACATTCAAATGAGAGTAGCTTAGGTCCAGAGCATCCACCTGATCGTTGATCTGTCAGTTCGATACTCTTTTGATGACATTTTGGGCAAAATCCCCGTTTTATGGCATCGAGATGCTCTTTTTTCTCTTTAAGGTAGAAGATATATACAAATACTGATCCCAAAAGTATGATAAGCATAAATGCCAGAAGATAAAATGAATCGATAATAGACTCCTTACGTCATATATTTATGTAGTTCTTTGATCTGTGTTTTGTAGTCAGATGCATAGTTTTCAACCAATTGCCAAAAATCTTTTTGATGATGTTTATGTTTGATATGCGCCAGTTCATGTATAATAATGTATTGTATCACTTTATATGGGAGTTTCATCATCATGGTATTGAAACTTAACACGTCTTTCCCGCTACAGCTTCCCCATTGTCGCTTTGTTTTTCTAAAGCGTAGCTTGGTAGGAGAAAGACCCATTTGATTTGCCCAGAATTCTACTTGAGAAGGTATCTTTTCCTCTGCTTCATTTTTGTAGAATCTATCGAAATGCGTTTGAAAAAGTCTTTCATCATAGGTATGGTAGAAGAGTGTAAATTTTTTCCCGTCAAAATCAAGGTGTATTCGTTTTTTACTGTGTTGCACTAAATCTATTTCGTAAGACTTGCCCAGATAATACAACTCCATTATATTGGAAAAATCTACAGGTTTCCCTTTTTTTTGTTGTAGCTTTTCTCTAGAAGTATTAATCCAGGAGGATTTTTTAAGTAAAAGTTGTTCTATTTCACGTTGAGATACCTTGGGGGATTTGATAACGAGGTTACCCACATTGTCAAAAGTAAGGTAAATATGTTTAAGTTTGGTATTAACAATATGTGTATATCCTGGTAAAAGACTCATATCGAAAGATTAGTTAATAATTTTATCGTTACTGTATATGACTCTTCTATGAACAGAACCGTCTTTGTTATACGTTTGTGCAGGCCCCTCTTTTATACCATTTTTGTAGGTATAGGATACCATCACATCACCATTGGGATAGTATGCCTCAAAGATACCATCTTTTTTCCCATTAATGTAATTTACTTTCGAAAGAACACGCCCTTTGTCATCATATCCTTTTGAAATGCCGTGAGGTACACCATTTCGTATATTTACTGTGGAGATGACATTTCCATCGTATCCATACTCTTTACGAAGGCCATTTTGGCCACTTTTATCACTCATAATAAATTCTGAACGTATCTGGCCGCCAGTGTAGTACTCTTTTTTAACCGTTTTCCCGAAAAGTCCAGGTTCTTGACATGCACTCAAAAAAAGAAGTACAAAAATAGAAAGAAATAAAGATAATTTTTTCATAGAAAACCTTAATATGTACAATATGAATATTAGTATACTACAGATTGCCTTTTTTTGGGAAGATTAAAATTTTAATTTCTGCATAAACATGTCAAGAAAGCACTTTATTCTGTAAGAGTATGCTCCTCATTTCTTCTTTAGATACAGGAGGATTGTAATAGTGGCCCTGAATATACAAACAGTTATTTTTAAGTAAGAAATCTCTCTGCTCTGATGTCTCTACTCCTTCTGCGATAAGCTCAAGCTTTAGACTCTTTGCTAAAGCGATAATAGCCTTAACGATAGCAACGTCTTCTTCATCTGTCGGAATATCCTGAATAAAGGATCGATCGATTTTAAGTCTATTGATAGGTAAACGTTTTAGGAGAGATAAAGAAGAATACCCAGTCCCAAAGTCATCAATGGAGATACCTATGCCCAGATTATTTATTTCTGTTAATTTTTCAATGACTTCCTCAGGCCTCTTCAACATTTGACTCTCTGTAATTTCTAGTTCTAGCCACTCTGCTTTAAAATTATTTTTATTAAGGCAATCTTTGACCTTTTGTGGGAAAGCTCCTTTTTCTAAGTGTTGTATGGAAAGATTTAATCCTAGTATACCAGGGTGAAGTCCATCTTTATACCACTGACTAACTTGATGCATTGCGGTCTGCATGACCAAGTCATCAATCTCGATGATCATGCTTGTCTCTTCTGCAAGAGGGAGGAATTGATCAGGAGAGAGAAGACCTCTAGTAGGATGTTTCCATCGTACTAATGCTTCTACCCCTATCAAAGTATTGGTAGCTGCTTCCATCTGTGCTTGATAATAGATGACAAACTCTTTATGTTCGATAGCTTGACGTAAACTGGTTTTCATCGCCATTCGGTTTAAAGCAAATTCTGTCATCTCCGATGAATAGAATTGAAAAGTATTTCTTCCCTCTTCTTTAGCCTTATACATAGCTGTATCTGCATATTTCAGTAGAGATTCTGTATCTGTAGCATCCTGTGGATAAAGACAAATACCAATACTCCCGGTTACATAGATGATATGTTCATCAATAACAATAGCGGTTTCCAGTACCTGAAGTATATTCTTTGCTAATACAGTTGCATTTTCGGGATGTACTAAATCTTCCATAATCAGTGTAAATTCATCACCACTTAAACGTGCTAATGTATCTTCATGTCGGATCATGGTATAAATACGTTTTGATACAATCTGTAAAACTCTGTCCCCCACTGCATGGCCCAGTGAATCATTGATATGTTTAAACTTGTCTAAATCAATGAAAAAAAGGGCAAATCCTTCATTGTGTCTTTTTGCTTTTTGTATGCTCTGCTCTAGTCTATCGGTAAAGAGTACTCTATTGGGAAGACCTGTTAATGCATCATAATGGGCTTGCTGCTCCAACACCTCTTGCTGTTCAAGGAGTTTTTCTTCTGCTTTTTGACGTTCTGTGATATCTTGCAAATAGCCTACAATACCAACATCTTTACCTTTTTCGTCTTTAAGAAGTGAAAGTGATACGTCTATAAGTAGACGCTCTTTAGATTTTTTTATAAGAGATAAAGTACATCGATATGACCCTTTTTTCATCAATGTAGGGATATGTGTTTTAAATGTCTCAAAAGTTCCTTCAGGAAACAGCAGTGAAATACGTTTCCCAATGATCTCATTTGCTTTGTAGCCAAAGAGAGTTTCAGACCCTTTGTTCCAACTTGTTAGATATCCTTTTAGATCTGTTGTGCAGATAGATTCATGTATTTGTTCTATCATTTGTGCTTGATGTAAAAGCTTTATCTGATTTTTTTGCTGTTCTGTTATGTCCGTATGGGTACCTATCATACGAATAGCTTTACCCTCTTCATCAAACTGTACTTTTCCTCTATCGTGGATCCATACCCAATGTCCATCTTTGTGTCTTAATCGATGAACATTATCATAATACTCTGTTATCCCATTCACATTATCATAGACATCTTTCCACGTCTGTTCTCTGTCATCAGGATGAATTCTGTCATCCCAGCTAGATACAGTATTTGGAAGTTCATCATCTTTATACCCAACGATCTCTTTCCAGCGAGGAGAAAAATAGACTGTATTCTCCAGAATATTCCAATCCCAAATACCGTCATTACTCCCGGAAAGAGCCAACTCCATACGTTCTTTAAGCTCTTGATTTAATTGGTTACTTTTTTTGAGCGCTTCCGTTTGCTCTTTCACTTCTTTGCTTGTTATGTTGATGAGGTGGGTAAGAGCTTCAATGGAGGCGCTATTGATATCGGATTTATAAGGTTCAATTTTAGGGGAATCACAGGATATCGTATCATGCTCACTTAACGAAATCAATGTCATTGTTTGGTTATAAAGTTCCATACTTTTAGAAGTGTAAAATTCTCCATAGGTAAAAAATCCAGAGACAGGCGCAATCTGCTGTAAGGGCATGATCTCAGATTCAACCTCATCACCCATAAAGTATTTGCGTGTCATACATGAATAGATGAAAATAGTTTCGGAAGGTTTTTGTGCAGTAGCTCGTAAAATATTTTGTGATTTTTTCAAAATCTCTTTACTGTTACCGTACCCAATACGTACTTTCTCCCCAGTATGCACATTACCTCCGACAATGAGTGAACCATCATCAACCTTCGCGATAGCGGCACGTGACACATGTCCACCATCACGATTGAGAATCAAAGGAAATTCTACACCAATTCCAGGCAGACCTTTAGAGATATCCTCTCCAAGATAGTGGGCATAAGTTTCCACTGCACTTCTCCCATTTATCGTGTAAATACGATTTTCTTCAGCTTTGGTTATCGTAAGTTCAGTTCCTATAGGATGCCAGTTAAAACTGTAATCTCTATGGACATGCAAGTGCTTACTGCTTAAGGATACAGCCACAGCAGCTCTTGTTAAGATATGATCTTTAGTAAAAACAAATGTTTCTATGAATTGATGGTTGTCTCCTGCATGTCCTCCTGCAACAATAATTTTATTATTCACAAAGCTAATACCATTTAGAAACTCTTCGCCATTTGTAAGAATACCATCTACAAAGGCAATAAGCAGTTTGGTATCTCCATCAATCAACTTTTCTGCTAAGTATTGACCACTGTAATAGCCATTTTTTTGATGTTCAACAGATGCTGCTTTAAGGATAGTGTTCTCAAATTGGGTAAAACTTAGAACTACCTTTCCAGAAGAGACTTTGCCGTCCATAATTTCACCATCCGTAGTGCAACCTATAATTATAGCATCAGGTAAGAGATTCGCTAACTCTGATACAAGTCTGCTTAGAAAGGATTTAGTGGTAATTGCAGAAAAAACCTGTATTAAAAGTGAAGAAGAGTTTTGGATATTTTGATCCTGAATAAAAGATGCAAGTTGGTCTTTGTTTGTATAATATGTATTGATACTTCTCATAGAGCTCTTTCATCGCATTTTGAAGGTAATATAATATATTTACTATTATCTATATAAACTATTATAATATAGACTACGTTAAAAAGCAACAGATAGTCATTTTAATGTTTGGAAATACCAAACAATTCAAGGGTTCTATTAAATTTGTATCGCTAATATATCTACAAGCTGGTAGAATTTAACTAAGTAGAAAGCTTTGCTCCATAGACTCTACAGTTTTAATTTTCTTTTAATAGGCTTTTGCTAGACTTTGCAAAAAAATAAAGAGAATACAACATGTCAACTTTCCCACTTGAAAACGTGAAGCGCCTAAGAAAAGAACTTGCAATGCATCCAGTTTATGAAGCCGTTAAAGATATGGATGATTTAAAAATCTTTATGCAACATCATATCTATTCGGTCTGGGACTTTATGTCTTTAGTGAAATATTTGCAAAACCAAATTGCACCTGCAGGCGTACCATGGCTTCCTAATGGTGATGTGCAGGTACAACGTTTCATAAATGATATTGTTTTAGAAGAAGAGTCAGATGAAGGTATTCCTTTAGAAGATGGTACCCCTACGTATTCGAGTCATTTTAAGCTTTACACGTTAGCTATGGAAGAAGTATGCAAGGGGAGCAGTGCACTTGTCAATATGTTTATAGAGGAGGTATCCGCCAATTCTTTAGAAACTGCTATGAATACAATTCACATACCTTCCGCCGCTAAAGAATTTATGGAAACGACATTTGATTTCATTTATAGCGATAAATCACATGTCATTGCGGCAGCATTTGCATTGGGAAGAGAACATATTATCCCAGAAATGTTTCGTGCACTGTTGAATAAAATGAATATATCACGAGAAAAAGCAGAGGTGTTTCATTATTATCTAGATCGTCATATAGAACTTGACGGAGACCATCATGGACCAATGTCTTTACGTATGCTTGACTTATTATGTGAAGGAGATGAGGCAAAGATCGCAGAAGCGGAAAAAGCTGCTCTTAATGCAATCAAGGCAAGAATAAGATTTTGGGATGGTGTCTTAGTAGCTATTGAAAAGAATAAAAAGAAATCTGCTTAAAATTTGATATATGTATCATTAGGCACAGCAAGGGAGATGAAAGTTATAGGTATTAAAAGTGGGGTGTATAAATGAAAAGCCAAGATTTATTAGATGATATTGCAGAATAAGAGCAGAAAAAACGAAACAATTAAAAGACGCTGTAGTCAAGCTTCATGAAGAAAAAGAAGCCTTAAAAGTTCGACTGAAATAAGACTAAAGCCGAACAGGTATATAGTGCCTATATTTTTAATCTAAAATAATATCATTATTAATTGCATAGAGTTTACATTTCGCTTTGATTTTATATTCTGATTTATTATTAACATCAGTACATTGTTTAATAGCTCTTTGATTTGCTCGATCTTGTGATGAATAATCAGATGAATAACCAATAGCATATCTACCATCATCATCCATAGCAATGGCCATTGCCTTATGAGCTTTATAAGTTTTATATTCTTCAAAAGTTTTATCAAGTGTATTATTATTTGAAACAGCACATCCATTTAACCCAACTATCATTGTAACTATGGCTAATTCTAAAACTAATTTCTTCATTCAAGACCTCCAAAATTAAATTTGTCATTTACATTATATAGATAGTTATACCCAATAATTGAACAACTTTGTCTTTCTGTTAAAAAGTATACAGAAAATATTCTTTTTTTAAGATATATACCGATTTCACAAGTAATGATACATTTATTTCGTCTTTTGGAGAAACATGCTTTACCTTATAAAACCTCCTGTATAGAACATTTTATAAGGTTTTCTAATAAAGAGGTGATATTTATGGCTCGCAAACGTTGATACAACGACAAACCTTATATTCTATGTTAGATTATAAGGTTTGCAAAAAGTTATTTTATCCTTATCTATATCTTCAGTGGATTATCGAAAGCAATAAGGACTTTTTATATCATTTAGAACTTCATACTTAATTTTTAGGACTGAATATAGATTTCTTTATCACGTTAGATTTCATCACTGTGATATACATTTTATAAATATAATAATTAATTAAATGCTTTGTTACCAATAAGAAATATCTTTATACAATAATTTGTTTTATGAAATATAAATCTATATTTGTCTTAGACATCCATCTAGGGACCAAATTTTTACTTCATCTAAATCATTTTCTACAATTTTTTAGACGTATACCAGGAATAAAGCGTTATTGGTCTCTTTCTAAATTCATCAAAGAGAATGTAAAAAAATCGGTAAATTTTATTACGGATTATGAAAAAATTTTAGTCGAGTATGCAAAGCACAAAGGTTATGATGGAGTGATATGTGGACATATTCATAAAGCCGAGATAAGACAAATTGATGGAATAGAATATAAAAATTCTGGTGATTGGGTTGAATCCTGTACTGCTCTGGTTGAAACATTAGAAGGGGAATGGAAGATTATTTATTGGGATAAACATGAAAAAGATTAAAGTTTTACTCTTTACCGATACTTTTTGTGATATAAATGGAGTGTCTCGTTTTATACAGGATTTGAGTGTAATTTCACAAAGAGAAGGCTTGGATCTTTTTGTTGTGACCTCTTCAGTAAAAGAGTGTCCTCATTTTGAAAATGTAAAGATTTTTAAACCAAAATTTAGAATGAAAATACCATTTTATCCCGAACTTGACTTAGTCTTCCCTTCCTACGAAGAGTTACGTAAATATACTGATTCTATCAATCCAGATGCAATACATGTATCAACTCCAGGATTTGTAGGATGGATGGGGCGAAAAATTGCTATGAAAAAAGGTATCCCACTGTTAGGAACCTATCATACAGATTTCCCGAATTTTGCTTATAGTAGTTTACCATTTGATATCGTACGTACTATAGGTAATAAAATAATGCAATCCTTTTATAAAGACTTTTCTGCACTTTTCACAAGAAGTGAATTCTATAAAAATATTGTACATGAAGATATTAAGATTGACTTACAGCAAATTTATACGCTACAAGCAGGTATTGATGTTAAAAAGTTTAACCCAACTTATAAAGATAGAAAAATTTGGGATAAATATGATATTCCGAATGATGCAACAATTGTACTTTATGTAGGAAGGTTGACCAAAGAAAAAAATTTCCCTTTCTTATTGGATATTTGGAAGAATTACTATATTCAATCTTTAATTAAAAATGTTTATCTTGTTGTCGTAGGTGGCGATATGAAGGATAAAACCCTTTTTAGTAAATATAATATTAAAACACTTGGCATTAAAAAAGGAAAGGAGTTATCTCAAATTTATGCAAGTAGTGATTTTTTTCTCTTCCCCTCTACAACAGATACTCTAGGACAAGTAGTAATGGAGGCTATGAGTTCTGGCCTTCCTGTTATTGTCAGTGACAAGGGAGGACCAAAGTCACTGTTAAGTGATGAAAATCAACGAGGTTATGCAATAAATATTGAAAGAAAGAAAAAATGGATTGATACAATTGAAGATCTACATTTTGATACTAAACTAAGAAGGAATTTAGGAGAGAATGGTACACAATATATTGCTAATCTATCTATAGAGAAAAGTTTTGAAGAGTTTTGGAAAGTACACACTGAGGTCCTGAAAGTATAACCTTTTAGTTATTGTTGTATTTTTTGTCGATATCAAGAACTTAGCAATCTAGTAAATGAGATATTCATTTACTTTTTAGATAATGTCTATTGCTTATCATTAGGTGTCTCATTCTCTACTTTTTTATTGGCAAACCCTGAACCTTTTTTCACTTTTGCAATTAATCCTAATGATTCAACTAACTCTCGATAATCTATACCTTCTTTATTCATAGTTGCAAAACACACAGCAACTACTGCAATAGCATTGGGGACCTCACCTTTTTTCTTGTATGACTGAAGGTTTTTCTCACTAACTTTGATCAGTTTACTAAATTTAGGCAAACTGATTTCAGCATCCAGTAATAATTTTTTAAATTCTATGAATGTCATCAAATCTCATTTTATAATATATTTCGAAATATATTATAGCATAAGCCTATATTTAATTTACTTTTAATGTCAAAAACAGTACTATAAACTATATTTTATTACTATTTACTATATATAGTTTAAAATAATCATTTTACATAAAGGAGCCACCTATGGCAAAAGTTCTAAAGAAAAAAGCGGTAAAAAAAGTTGCTAAAAAAGCAACAAAGAAAGCGGTTGCCAAAAAAGTCGTAAAGAAAAAAGCAGCAGATAAAGTACTTAAGCAAGTAACAAAAACTATGTTGAAGAAAAAACCTAAAACGAAAAAAGCCGCAAAAAAAGTAGCGAAAAAAGCAGTTAAAAAGGCTGCCTAACTTTATTGAATAAATTCGTTCAATTTTAGCTTGTCAGATCCAATTCGATTTGACAAGCTCCTACTAAAAACTTTCTCTAATTCTCTAGTTAAATAACTAAAATCATTTGAACCATTGCATAGGTTTACCGTCTTTTGTAAAAGTTAAATACTAGCATAAAGAAAAATATAATTAGAATATAGTAATATGCTATAATTTAAGCTATAAAGTAATATAATATTACTATAGTATGAAAAATAATAATTAAAGGATAACTTATGGTAGAAAATATTTTAATTGCAACAGCCATATTATTCGTTATCGGTATCGTGACACTGGTGATTTCTCAAGTTTCCAGAGACAGATATTAAAATGAATAAGATGGTATTATGAGGCTTATAGCCTTGTAATATAAATTTTTATTCCCTTCTGGCTTTAAGTGTGTGAACGCAATAAGCCCTCTAAAAATTAAAACTTCAATTTGAACAAATTAGCACATATTAGATTGTATAATCTATGACCTTTATCTCACTCGTATTTGGTTCAATCATTAAACAAAGTTTACCAACATCTTTGTCTTCAATCTCTATTGATTTAAGGAATAAAAAACAAATATATAACTGTATAAGGATTTCTGATCTGCTATAAACTATGTTAGATTATAAGGTTTTTTATTTTTGATGATTAAACTTTGGGTTATAAAAGCGTTTAATAGTCTTTTTTTAGGATATAAAATGTAAATCTTACAACAATACTTACCATAAAATATATTATGAATTTTTGGTAACACTATTGTGATTATATTGATATAAAACTGTTATGAATAAATTTTAGAATTAACACGTTAGCAATCTAAAGAGGAAAGAATTTTTCATAATAATATTGTAAGTGAATTGACACAGTATTGTTACAGATAAATTTTTAACATTAAGTCATCAAAAAAGTATAAAGGTTATATAATGAAAAAAATAATTCACATGAGTGTAATATGTGCTGGAGCAATTGCTTTATCTCTAACAGTAGTTAGTGCAAAAGACAATAAAGGTCATGCTTATGGTAAACTTAAAGATTTTACAAAGTTTATACCATTAGCACAATCTGCAAACTCAAATGACTGGGATGTTTCTGCACCATGGAAACTTCCAGAAGGTTATACTCAAAAAGTCGTTTCTGATGAATCAGATCTAAACATTTATGATGGCGGCCGTGACGACTGGCATGATATGAATGTAGTTAATGAAACTGGTCCTCAGGCAGGTCGTTTCATGTACCGTACTCACGAGCTGCGTCTTCCTGCAAGCCTGCCAGAAGGTGGTGCTCTATCAGTAGTAGATCTAAAAACTGGTGAAACTAAACTGCTAGGAAGCGACCCAAGCTGGAATGCATTAGACGGTATTCGCTGGACGCCTTGGGGCACATTATTATTTGCTGAAGAAACAACTGGTGGTCGTTTATTCGAAGTAGTTCTAAATGACGACATGATGTCAATTGCTGAAGTTATTGATCGTCCACAGGTTGGTCGTATGGCTCACGAAGGTATCGACCTTGATTCAGACGGTAATATATATGTGGTTGACGAGCACCGTGGTCGTACAAGTGGCTGTGATGGTGTTGTTCCTTGTGGTGGCGGTGTTTACAAGTTCGTACCAAGCACTTACGGGGATCTTTCATCTGGTGAGCTGTTCGTATTAAAAGTAAATGGTGCAGATGGTGTTGGTTCTGCTGAATGGGCTGGCCCAATCGATCCATTAAATGCACGTACTTCAGGTACTGAGTTTGGTGGTCAAAGCTACCAGCGTCCAGAAGATCTAGAAATCATTGGTGACACTCTATACGTAGCAATCACTGAAGGTCCTCGTGATGCAAAAACTGAAACTGATCCATCTAAGGATAACTTTGGCCAGCTGGAATTCAAGAGCGAGCTATATGAAGGTCGTGTAATTGCACTGAACATGAAGACTATGCAGGTAAGTGACTTTGTTAAGCCGGGTGTTAATGTACCAGTAGAAATTGGTAAGCCAGGTGATGAAGATCATCAAACTGGTTTCGACAGTGTCGATAACCTTGCTGAAGCACCAAACGGTGACCTGATCATGATCGAAGATAACAAGCCATCTGATATCTGGTTCGCATCTACTGCGAAAGTAAACAAGTATGGTGCATCTGAAGAAGTTGAGCTTTTTTCTTCTTTGACTGATCCAGGTGCAGAAGGTACCGGTATCTACTTCAGTCCAACCGACCCTAAAACGTTATATGTTAACATCCAGCACTCAGAAGCTGATGATGGTGATGGAACTTGGGCGATTACTAAAGAATAAGTTTTTTAACTTAACTTTCATAATATTGAAGTGGGCTTTGTCCCACTTCTTCAAATTAACTCGTCAATAATCTAAAAAATTTTTAAAATAAAAGTCTTCCACATTTAATAAGTTGGGTGTTTCAATATTGTTGATCTACAAATTTAAAAATCAACAGTTAATCCATTCTACAATAAAATACAAATTTTAATCAAATTTATTTTCAATAACTTATACAATATATAATTTATGAGGTTTAAGTGACGTCATTTTGATGATCATACATCAATATGTTCTATTACATTGATTACATCAAGGGAAATAAAGACTTGAACTCATTAGACAGAGTGTCAAGATTTCATGTTTTATATACGTAGATAACTGTAAAGTATATTAGGCGTAGTGGAATATTATAGCTACAGAATAGATTAGTATATTTGTTGCTAATAGAAGATAGAAAAGTATCTTATCATCTTTGTAAAAAATATTAATATGCTTTGTTACAATTTTCATGTAATCGCTCCACTGTTATCATTTTTGTAATTATGTCAAGTAGTGGTTACATGTATATAACATTATTATAAGGTTTTCAATTTAACAAAGAATACATAGATACTTTAAAAGCTTTTCTAGTTACAAGTGTAGTGATAATGGCTACATCATTATTTTAATAACTTTGAAAGTAGGTTAAGTTTTGTTGTGGTTGAATAAATGGTTAAATATTTTACACTTTTTTATAAATGATAAGACAGGTGAGGATAGGTAAATAGTATATTTTTTAGAGAATTGATAGTAAATGATTAAAACTTAAAGAAGCTACTAAGACCGTTATTTAGGTGTGTAGTTGAGGTTTTAGTATTTTCCTGGCAGAGA
>CAWAVD010000017.1:0-3970 GCA_963785375.1 Sulfurovaceae bacterium | reverse complement strand
GAACATGAAAGAGACAATCACTGGCGATCCAGACGAGAAGAGATAGAAAGTTTCATCAACAGAGGAAAGACACTTACTAAGTCTCAAAAGCATTGGATTTGGAACAATGGAAAACGTATGAAACAAAGTAAGCTTGATAAAGATAAAATATCACGCCTCGAAAAATCTGGAATTATAAATTGATAATATCACTAGGCTCTTTCTACTGAAGGAGCCATAACTCCAAGATTGAATTCTATGTTTCTATTTATAATCTTGACTAGCTAAATATTGAGAGATGATCTCATTATGATCAAAAACCAGATCCATATTCTGCAAATCATTTAGAGAAATAACTTCAGCAGTTTTTGCATCATCTGCTGCAACAGGATTTTGATCTGCTTTACATATATATACTATTGAAACAGTATGAAATCTCGGATCACGTTTTGGATCTGAGTATACGCCTAAAAGATCTATAATCTCTACATCAAGCTGCACTTCTTCTTTCATTTCACGCTTTAAGGCATCCTCTACACTCTCACCTATATCAACAAATCCTCCTGGCAATGCATGACCATATGGTGGATTTTTACGTTCTATAAGAACAATACCTTGAAAAATACCTTCACTATATATTTCGATCACGCCATCTACTGCTACATGTGGTGTTTTAATTGCCATCCATAATCTCCCTCTCTTCTAAAAGTGTATAATACTATTGTATTTCAATTATATTAACGTAGAGTTGGTATGATATATCAATTAGATATAAAGGAAATGATTATGTGTGGACGAGTTGCACTACATGACGATAAACAGTTTTTAGACGAGGTTAAAAAGACTATAAAAGAAGTCGAACATAATCTCACTCTTCAACCAAGCTATAATATCGCACCCTCTCAGCCAATCGCAACACTGACCAATCACAAAGTCTATCAATACACCAGGTTTGGTCTCATTCCCCATTGGGCAAAAGACAGTAAATTCCAGCCAATAAATGCCAGAGCAGAAACCCTAACAGAAAAACCTACTTTCAGGACTCCTTTTAAGTCCAACCGATGCATTATCCCTATCAATGGATTCTATGAGTGGAAAAAAGAAGGAAAACATAAAGTACCCTACTGGATCTACCCAACTGATGCAAACTACTTCGCACTTGCAGGAATCTGTGATACCTGGCTTGATCCTAGCACTCATAAAGAGATCCTATCCTCAGCGATCATCACCACCACACCCAATGAGATGATGAAACCCATTCATGACAGAATGCCTGTCATTTTAGAACCAAAAGATTGGGAACTTTGGCTTGATACAGGCATACATGAGAGTGAAGCCTTGATGCCACTTCTAAAACCTTTTGATGAGCATGCTATGCAAGCCTATGAGGTCTCTACCTTTGTCAATTCTCCTGCAAACAATACTGAACAATGTATAGAGCCAAGAAGAAGTGCACTGTTTTAATACTGATCTCTTTTTTTAGACAATCCCCACTTTTCCAACCACTTTACCAATCAGTGATACCCCCGACATCTCATCTTCATTGATCACTTCAGAGTTATAGTTCTTGTTATCACTAATCAGTTCTATCGTACCATCGATACGTTGTGCGATACGTTTTACAAACAGTCCTGCATTGGTTGAGACAATGAAGATACCCCCTTTGGTAAAATCTTTATCTTCTCTGTCAAAGAGAATGACTTCTTTATCCCCAAGGGTGGGTTCCATTGAATCCCCCATGACATTCAGCGCAGCAATATGTTTAGGATTGGCATTGTGCGAACGGTACAGTGTATCAAGCAGCACTTTATCTATATTGATAAGTGCATACTCCTCTTCTTCACTGAACGCTCCTCCTCCTGCTCCTGCATTGATCTTGGAGAAATACTTGATACGGGTATACTTCTCTGTCTCTTCTTCAAGCGACTTTGGCATCTGGTCAAAGAGTATCCAGTTAATCGATATCTTTCGTGTGGCACAGAAATACGCTATCTGTTCCAAAGGTACACTGCCACGCTTTTTAAAATGACTGAAGGACTCTTTTGACATTCCCAAAGCTTTAGCCACATCTTTTTCATAGACAATACTATCAGGCATCTCCTGACTGATGATATCTTTGAGCTTCTCTATAATCTCATGGTTATTCATACAAAATTCCTTATCAGTTGATATTTTATCAATTATTTTATTCATTTCTCCATATACAGTTAAACTTAGTTTAATTCATAGAAGGAAAATAAATGAAAATTCATCTTGATCTGGACTGCTATTTTGTCTCTGCAGAGCGTACACGCTACCCTTTTTTAAAGAACAGAAATGTGGTGGTGGTCAAAAGCAGTGATAAACGGATCTTTGCTAATGGTAAAAAAGATGGGGTACTCTTAGGTGATACAGGAGCCTTTAACTCAGTGCTTGAGTTTAGAAATCCTAAAGTCATGATATCCTGAATGCATGGAAGGAAGAGTTTATTGACCCTGATGGTTCCATAAAGGGCATTGTCATTGCCAAGAGTTATGAAGCTAAGAAGTATAAGATCAAGACAGGCACACCACTGAAAGAAGCATTTACCCTCTGCCCTGATTTGTTGGTGTTGCCAAGTGACCATATGTTCTATCAGGAGCTCTCTCAAAAACTCAAACGCTACCTTGAAGCCAGGATACCTGTTCTGGAGCAGTATTCCATTGATGAGTTCTTTGGTGACCTGTCAGGATGGATCAAAGATGAGGATACACAAGACTTTATCACTGAACTTAGGGATGATATTAAAAGACGGTTCGACCTGCCTATCTCTATAGGTGCAAGCCGTTCCAAGTGGATCGCTAAACTTCTTACCGATGAGATCAAACCCTATGGTGCTATGGTACTCTATGACCATGAAGTACGTAAAGAGACCGCACATATTCCCATAGAAGATTTTCCAGGTGTGGGAAGAGCTATCTTTAAAAGACTCTCATCCTATGGTATCAAGAACTTAGGAGAACTAAGAGATGCGCCTTCACTCTTGAACTGTTACGGGAAGACAGGCAGAGACCTATACAAAAGGGTCTGTGGTACAGACAATGAAGAAGTCATCCCTTACCATGACAGACGGGGTATTGGAATGAGTAGAAACTTTAAAGCCATCAAACACAGAGATGAGATATTTAGACGTGTGACTATACTTGCAAGGTACCTTAGTCACAGCATAGTGAAACTGGGTATTTCACCGCTTACCTTTTATTTTAAAATACGCTATGAGTTTGGGTACTCAAGTAAGATATCTGTCACACAACACAGGCTTTTTAATGAACGCTTCTTTATTGATCTGGCACTAGAGACTATACGGAAACTGGATAAATACCCAAATTATGCCATCCACTATATAGCGATGAATGCTTCAAACTTTATGACCCCTAGTAATATAAAAACCTACTCACTGTTAGAGTATGAGAAGGATAAAAAGATGGCGAGCCTCAATGCAGGACTGCTTAAGATCAGAGATAAGTATGGGGTGGATATGATTCGATATGGGAGTGAAAAAGAGTATAATATTAAAATGTCTACAAAACAAGGTGAGAAATAATTGATAAAAATAGTTAAATTAAATATGGGCACCTCTAAAAACCATCATTTGAGTAGCTTAGATTAACCCATCACTTATTTTTTAAAATAATTCTCAACAATTCTTCCATTTTTAGTAGAACTATTGAGTGAATATTACGTTTTAAGAGTAAAACTCACTCAATATTTCTCATTCAACATAAATACGATACCCCCCCACTGAGGATTATAATGTAATATTATTAGAGCATTAACTAATTATTATCCATTTCCAATTTGATTAAATAAAAGGCAAAATTTCATTCTTATTAAGAAACATTCATTTTAATAATTGCTATCATAAGTAATATCAATTAATAAAAGGAGAAAGATAAAATGAAAAAAGAAGCTCACGAAAATAATCTTGAAAACCTAAAGAAGGTTGGCAATGAACTAGAAGAGCAGTCGGACA
>CAWAVD010000016.1:0-8734 GCA_963785375.1 Sulfurovaceae bacterium | reverse complement strand
GGGCAAATTCTGGGATGGTGTCTTATTCGCTATTCAAAATAAAAGTAACTAAGTATTTTTTTTGATAAAATGAAAACCTAATATGGTATATGAGATCATAGCTCTTGTAATTTACTTTTTAAAATGATCTTCCCTGCTTCCACACCAGGCTGATCATAGGTGTTTACATCTATAAGTTCACCTACAAGAGACGTGAGTAGTTCATAATAAAACATTAGAGAACCGATATTATCTTCTGTTACACTTTGTATGGTGATCGTATCTAAAGGAATGCTCTTTTGATCCAGTAATGCCTCTATCACAGAGTCACATTGCATATTGATCAATTTGGAAAAAGGCAGGTTATTTAAACTATCAAGCATTTCCAAATTTGGAAGTGTTATATCAGGAATAGTAGTATCATCATGAAAATCTTCGATCTTGATAAAGGTCACTGACTTGTCTCTGGTACCCTCCATGATCAGTTGAAGAAAAGAGTGTTGATCTTTCGGACCAATAAGCCCGATGGGGGTAAGTCCTACATGGAATGCACTATGTCTTTGATGTTTTCCCAAGCTTTCTCCCCAAAGCTGGACATACCATTGACAAAAATACTTCAGTGTTTCAGAATAGGCAAAGATACAATTTATATTGTACTGAGCATGGTTTTTTGCATAGTAAACAGCTTTATTAAGAAGTATATCCCGAATATATCCATGTTCAAAAAAACTGTTTTTAATCGATCTTGCACCTGCGAGCAAAGAGTTAATATCAATACCGCACATTGCCAAAGGAACCAATCCCACTGTTGAAAGTACAGAAAATCTTCCCCCTACATTATCAGGCAGATGAAGTACTGAAGCTTTTATCTCTTTGGCATATTTTTCAAGTGGTGAGTCTGGATCGGTAATAAAAGTATAAGCTGAGGCGTCACTTTGTAACGAATAGATGTACTTATAAATGGAAAAGGTTTCAACTGTACTGCCTGATTTTGAGATAACAAGAAAATGTGTTTTTTTGACATCAAATTTGGAAAGCAGATCCGTGATATTGATAGGGTCCGTACTTTCAAAGAAGTAGAGCTTCCTAGGTAGCTCTTTCACAGGTTTCATAAATTCATACACTGCTTTCGCCCCCAAAGAACTTCCTCCTATACCGATCACAGCTATCGTTTCCACATCCTTGGAAATAGTGTTGCAATATTCCAGTATAGAGCTTATATCTTGATCAGGAAGTGAATAATATCCAATGGATTCCTGCTCATTATTAATGGCCTGAAATGCTTTTTGTTCTTCTTTTCTACTATTTGAAGTGAAATAGAGATTATTTTTCATGCTTCCACCTTATATGATTTTATTATATCCATTGCCTCTTTGCAAAGCCTTGTAACTTCGTGAAAATCCTTTTTCTCTATAGCTGCTTTGGGTACGATCCAACTTCCACCTACGCAGACAACATTGGAAAGAGATAAAAAGTCATTTAGATTTTTTAAATTCACTCCTCCTGTTGGACAAAAACACATAGAAGCAAAAGGACCGCTGAAAGCCTTTAAGGCTTCAACACCACCTGCCAAGGTAGCTGGAAAAAGTTTACAATGTTCAAAACCGTTATTTTTGGCCAACATGACTTCAGAAGCTGTAGCCACACCAGGAATAAGAGCAATATCCAATTCTTTTGAAACCTGCATCAACTCTTCACTGATACCCGGACTAAAAACAAACTGTGCACCATGGGCAACCGCCTGTTTAAAATCACCTGCATTAAGTACTGTTCCTGCACCGACATGCATTTGGGGCATTGATTTGGAAATGCTTCTATAGCTTTAAGTCCCGCTTCTGTACGAAGTGTTATCTCCATCATAGAAATACCGCCTTCCAACAGAGCCTCTGCAAGTGGCAAGGCATCCTCTACATTCTCTAAGGCTATAACAGGAACAACTGGTGATATTTCCATTACTTCTTTCGCTGTCATGCACGCTCCTTTCCACTGATATCAAAAATGCTTGCACCCTCTTCTGCCAGAACCTATATTTTGACGTACAGAGACAAAAAGTTCTCTACCAAAACCATGTCTATTGGCACTTAGGTCCGGTATTGCTATGGAACGTGACTCTAATTCATCTTCATCGACCAAAAGTATGATCTCTCCTTTATGTGCATCAAAACGGATAATATCACCCGTTTTAACCTTTGCTAGCATTCCGCCATCAAGTGCTTCAGGGACAAATGAATGGCTGAAGGTACTTTACCTGAGGCACCTGACATACGTCCATCAGTGATAATGGCTACTTTAAATCCCTTATCTTGAAAACACCCCAAAGGTGGCATAAGTCCATGAAGTTCAGGCATACCGTTGGCTTTAGGTCCCTGATACCGTACGACAGCGATAAAGTCTTTTTCAAGTTCACCTTGTTTAAATGCACTCTGCAAAGATTCCTGGGATTCAAAAACAATAGCTTCCGCTTCAATAATAAACTGTTCAGGTTTCAATGCAGAAGTCTTGATAACACTTCGTCCCAGATTACCACTAAGTAGTTTTAGGCCGCCTTCCTCACTAAAAGGATTCTTCAATACTTGAAACCACACTTTCATCTCTTGATATTTTTTGCCCTTCTTTAAACATCACACTTCCATTGTTAAGACTCGGCTCTGCAATGTATGCATCTAAACCTTTTCCCACTATTGTTTCCACATCATTATGAACAAGTCCAGCATCAAGGAGTTGGGAGATCACTACACTCATACCACCTGCATCTCTAAAATGATTCACATCTGCCTGACCGTTTGGATACATCTTACATAATAAAGGAGTAACTTTGGAAATAGCATCAAAATCATCCCAGTTCAGTATGATCCCCGCAGCTCTTGCCATAGCAATAATATGGATCGTATGATTCGTTGAGCCTCCCGTTGCCATCAATCCGACTATGGCATTCACAAAGCTTTTTTCATCAATGATCTCTGCTATAGGTTTATAGGTTCCAGATAAGTCTGTCATACTTAAAATTGTTTTTGCCGCATGTGCAGTCAAAGCTTCTCTAAGAGGTGTATTTGTATTGACAAAAGAACTGTTTGGAAGTTGAAGCCCCATCATTTCAAGTAACATCTGGTTTGAATTTGCTGTACCGTAAAATGTACAGGTACCACTGCTGTGATACGAAGCAGACTCTACTTTTAACAAAGAGTCTTCACTCACTTTCCCTTGTGCAAAGTCCTGACGTACCTTTGCTTTTTGTGCATTACTTATACCTGAAGGCATAGGACCTGCAGGCACAAATAGTCCAGGAAGATGACCAAACGCCAAAGCACCGATCACAAGTCCTGGAACGATCTTGTCACATACACCAAGATACAGTGCCCCGTCATACACATTATGAGAAAGCCCTATGGCTGTCCCCATCGCTATATTGTCTCGACTGAAAAGACTTAACTCCATACCTGGCTGAGACTGCGTTACTCCATCACACATAGCAGGTACGCCACCTGCAACTTGTGCAGTAGCACCAAGATCCATCAACGTACGTTTGATAAGTGTAGGATACAGTTTGTAGGGTTCATGCGCAGAAAGCATATCGTTATAAGCTGTTACGATAGCAATATTTGGACTTTGCATTCCTGCAAGTGAAGTTTTTTCATTCTCTTCCATGGGTGCCATTGCATGGGCAAGGTTACTGCACCCCAGTTTGTTTCGATTGACCCCATGCCCTCTTGCTTTAGCGATGCGGTCAAGATATACAGCCCTGCTCTTGGCTGAACGTTCTATGATATCTGCTGTAACTTTTTGGATAATCTCATTCATGCATAATATACCTCTACATTTTTAGTATCCTGATTTAAAATAGAGCGAATTGGCATTTTATACATATCATCTCCCGTAATCACATCACCATATACAGCAAGTTTTTCTTCACCTTCAAAATGCAGGTAAATGTTCTTAGCACTCAAAATGGCCGAACGTGTCAAGCTCATACGCATATAAGGTGCAGTTGAAGGTTCAATAGCGATACATAGATCTTCATTATCAAGATCAAATGCCTTTTCCAATTTTACATTATCAGGAAAAAGAGAAGCTGTATGGGCATCATTTCCCATACCTAAAACAAGTACATCAAAAGGAAAAAGTGTTTCTTTCATCTTTTGTGAACACCATTTTTCTGCTGTTTGTACATCTAACTCTTCATTATACATACCTATAAATGTTGCCTTGCTTGCTTGACCTTGAAGTAAATAGTTTTTTACAAGATGTTCATTACTGTTCTCATCTGAAATAGGTATCCATCTTTCATCACATAGCCCAACAATGACCTTTTCCCATGCAAGTGAAGTCGCACTGAGTTTTTTAAAGAGTGGTTTAGGTGTACTTCCTCCTGAAACAAGTAAAGAAGCTTTACCTTTTTTATCAATTGCTTCTTGGAGTTGATCGATTATACTTTGACTGAGTAGCTCTATCAAAGCTTCCTGCGACGAAAAGGTATGTAGTGTTCTACTCATCGTGCCAACTCCTACCATCTCTTGCAATGAGTTGTACTGCAGCACTTGGACCATCGGTTCCTGCATTGTAACTTTTCATAGGCACAGTATCTTCTGCCCAACCATTTAAAATTACATCAGCCCATTTCCATGCAGCTTCCACCTCATCAAGACGCATAAAAAGTGTCGGATTAGCACGTATTACATCTAAAAGTAAGCGTTCATAGGCATCTGGTTTGTGTTTCGTATTCAATGGAGTATTAAGCTCAAGCTCCACCTTCTGTAATCTCATCTGCTCACTTAAACCGGGGATCTTATTCATTAGCTGAAGATGGATACTCTCTTTTGGTTGCAGTGAAATGACGAGTTTATTCTCAGAGATACATTTACCCTGGTTTGCAAAAATAGAATGTGGAATCGTTTTAAAATGAATCACGATCTCTGAGTTTCTCTGTCTCATACGCTTTCCGCTTCTAAGATAAAAAGGTACGCCATTCCAACGCCAATTATCTATATCAACACGAAGAGCAGCAAAAGTTTCTGTCGTACTCTCTTCAACACCTTCACCTTCAAGATAACCTGGTACCGGTTCCCCGTTGCTTGACCCATGTGCATACTGTGCACGTACTGTCTTTTGTTCAATATCAGCAGGAGTCATCATACGAAGAGAACGCAATACTTTTACTTTTTCATCACGTACACTGTCTGCATCAAGTGAACAAGGTGGCTCCATAGCTACAAGGCAAAGCAGTTGCATCAAGTGATTTTGAACCATATCACGCATTGCACCGTAATCATCATAATATCCCCATCTTCCTTCAACACCTACACTTTCAGCCACAGTGATCTGGACATGATCAATATTACTTCCATCCCAAAGCGGCATGAAAAAGCGGTTTGAAAAACGAAGCGCCATAATATTCTGTACGGTGTCTTTTCCTAGATAATGATCAATACGATAAATCTGTGATTCTTCAAAGTACTTCAGGACTTCCACATTGATCACATGTGATGACTCCAGGTCACGACCGATAGGTTTTTCAAGTACCACCCTACTTTGATCGCTTATTAACTCCCATTGACTTAAAGACTTACAAATAGGAGCAAAAAAATCAGGTGCAGTTGAGAGATAGTTTACTCTGTCTCTTTTCGGATACCTGTCAAGGAGTTCTTTTAGTCCACTATAACTCTCATCATGACTAAAATCTATAATCACCACATGGAGTTGTTTTTCAAATTGTTTGAACTTTTCTTCTTCAAAAGCATTATCAGGTAAAAATTCTTTTAACCTGCTCCTCACAAGAGTGCAATGCTCTTCAAGACTCATAGGATCTCTTGTAGCAGTAATGATACGACTCTTCTGATCGAGGTAACCGTCATTGCTAAGATGATAAAGTGCAGGCATCAATTTTCTAAAAGCAAGATCGCCATGCCCGCCAAAAATAGTTATATCACATACACTTTTTACTTCATTTATCATAATCTTCTTTCTCGTTGATTATTACTTTTAATGAGTATAACGTGATAAGTTAACTATGTAATCAATTTTGTGATTATATTTTAGTCAATAGTATACTGAATGAATATATTTACAGTCTATCTAAAGCAAAATATGCAGCACCCAACAAGGCAGTCTCAGGATTCAAAGCAATTTTTACCTGCATTCCGCGTAACATCTCTTCAAAACGTCCTTTACTTAACAAATCCATTCATAAAATGACCTATTGGCAAGCATCGGTAAGATCTTAGGAGCAATACCCCCACCGATATACACTCCCCCACGTGACATACTTTTTAACGCAAGATTTCCTGCTTCGGCACCATATATTTCTGCAAACAATCGAAGTGCTTCCAAACAAAGAGGATCACGTTCATTTAAAGCACATTCACTTACCATGATCACTACGGTCCATCCCTTCTGGGATATCCATCATAGAGACAGGTTCTGGTGCAAAAGCACTCTCAGATAAAAATTCATATAAAGTATAAATTCCGGGACCAGAGAGTATTCTTTCATAACTTACATGTCCTGGGTAACGATCACGCAGCCATTTCAACAATGCATCCTGCTGTACAGTTACAGGTGCAAAATCGCAATGACCTCCCTCTGAACCTATAGGATGGTAATGTGTACCATCATAATATAACATTGCTTCTCCCAGTCCTGTACCCGCAGCAATCACAGCACGATTACCATTGAACGGCCGTCCAGTTGGATTCAGCTCTACAAATTGATCTTCCGGCACATACAACATTCCATATGCAGTCGCTTCAAGATCATTCATCAAATGTATTTTATCAATGTGCAGATATTTTTGCAGATCCACAACGCTAATATCCCAAGGCAGATTGGTTGTTCGGCAATGTCCATCTATGATCGGACCAGCTATACCAAAACATGCTGCTTTTATCTTTGGCATGGATGTCTGTTCGCTAAAGGCCATGATCACCTCGTTCAAACTAGAAAATGCTTTGCTGGGGAATTGCTGTTGTACTTGAACTTCAAGTTTATTTCCCTCAACTTCAAACAATGCGAGATTGGTTTTTGTACCACCGATATCTCCTGCTAATATCATACTACCATCCTTATTGCTTCAATTTATTATAATCAAATTCCATATGAAAGATATAACACTATTGTTTCAATTTTAATCAGTAATGTATGAGAAATGATATGATAGAAATGCTAAACTGACACCTATATAAATATACTAAAGGTAAATAATGAGTCTACACCCCTATGCCGGTAAATTAGCACCAAAATCAGTGCTTGCAAATATTCCCGAACTCATCAGTGATTATTATACTAAAATACCTGATACACAGAATAATGCACAACGTATCAGCTTTGGAACTTCAGGACACCGTGGTTCTTCACTGCTTACAAGTTTCAATGAGATGCATATTCTTGCTGTGACACAGGCTGTATGTGATTACCGTAAGGAAGCGGGTATTGAAGGTATTTTATTTATGGGTATGGATACCCATGCTCTCTCCTACCCTGCACAACTCTCTGCTTTACAGGTACTCGCAGCCAATGCAGTTACCGTATATATAGCCAAGGATTTTAGCTATACACCCACACCAGTTATATCTCATGCGATCTTGACACATAATGTATGATAGCAATGCACTCTGTGACGGTATTGTGATCACGCCTTCACATAATCCACCCACTGATGGAGGATTCAAATACAATCCTCCACATGGAGGACCGGCCGATACGGATGTGACTGACTGGATAGAAACACGTGCGAATACGCTTATGGAAAATGGACTCGACGGTGTCAAAAAACTGACACTGGATGAAGCATTGCATTCTGACCATGTCGTTGAATACGATTATGTATCTCCTTATGTCAATGATTTGGAGAATGTGATCGATATGGAAGGCTATTGCCAAGTCTGGCATACTCATTGGTGCTGACGCTATGGGTGGTTCAGGTATGACATACTACGCTGCTATCAAAAAACGTTATGGACTCAATATGGAAATATTCAATGATACGCTTGATTCGACTTTTTCTTTTATGCACTGTGACAAAGACGGCAAAATTCGTATGGACTGTTCATCTCCTTATGCTATGGCAGGACTGGTCGCATTGAAAGAAAAATATGACATCGCTTTTGGAAATGACACTGACTTTGACCGTCATGGTATCGTGACAAAAAGTGTAGGCTTAATGAACCCTAACCATTACCTCAGTGTTGCCATCAACTATCTGGCACAAAACCGACCTCAGTGGAAGAGTGATCTAGGCATAGGAAAAACACTTGTAAGCAGTTCTATGATCGATCGAATTGCAGATTCACTTAACAAAAAAGTCATTGAGGTCCCTGTTGGTTTTAAATGGTTTGTCGACGGTCTGAACAATGGCGAAATATTTTTTGGAGGAGAAGAGAGTGCCGGGGCAAGTTTTTTACGTAAAGACGGCAGTGTCTGGAGTACCGATAAAGATGGTATCATTTTAACCCTTCTCTCTGCTGAGATCCTTGCAGTGACAGGAAAAGACCCTGGTGAACATTACCAAGAACTCACAAAAAAATTTGGTGCACCGATCTATGCACGTATCGATGCACCAGCCAATGAAGAGCAACGTACTATTCTAAAAAAACTTTCAACGGAAGATGTAAAAGAAGAGGTACTTGCAGGTGAGCCTATAGAAGCTATTTTAACCCATGCTCCGGGTAACGGTGCAGCGATCGGCGGGCTTAAAGTTGTAGCAAAAAACGGATGGTTTGCGCTTCGTCCCTCAGGGACGGAAGCGATTTACAAGATCTATGCA
>CAWAVD010000015.1:0-62311 GCA_963785375.1 Sulfurovaceae bacterium | reverse complement strand
CACGACTTGCCCGTTTTGAACTTGCCGAGTTCGGCCAATAGCGCCTCGTATCGATCAAACCGGGCATGATGTACAGGGTCAGGTTGCGCTTCCGGGGCGAGAACCCGCAGTCGGCCACTCGCCCTCACGACCGGAAGCATACTTGTATTTGTAAGTGCCAAAGCCGACGATACTCGGCCCCCACATGGCAGGCTCTTTTCCGGTGATCTCGCGCATCAGGTCCAGGAGGGCAAAACTGTCCTCGCGTCTTTCTCGTGCTCGACGCCGTTGAGAAAGTCGGTCACGCTGGCGTCGGTCTTTTGGGTTTTGAGTTCGGACATGGTGATCTCCTGTCTAGTTGGGTAGACGCTATTCCTCCAGCTCGTACAACACGAACAGCAGTTCGTCCTTGCAGTCTTCCAACGCACCACGATCGCCCGACTGGAGGGCTTGCTCCAATTCAGAGATCGCTCGCTGCAGTTCTTTGTGGTCCTCCTCGTCCAGGTCCTCTTGCAGCAGCAAGCGTGCCCGCGCCAGCAACGGTCCAGCCTCTTCGTCCCACAACTGAAGCTCGGCCTGCGCACGGGCGATTTCCGATGCATTCATACGCGTCGGAGAGGCGGTGACGGTAATGCCTTTCTTTTTCCCGGTCCGCCGATCGGTTGCTTCTACGTGCAGCACCCCATCTATGTCCAGGCTAAACTGGACGTCCACTCTTGCCAGCTCTTCTGATCGCTCGGGCTTGAGGTCCTGGACCAGGAACTCGCCCAGCAGCGTGTTCTGTTCGGCTATGGGGCTCTCTCCCTGGTATACCTGAATTCGAACGGTGTCCTGATCGGGGAACAGTGTATAGAATTCTTCTTCCTGGCTGGTCGGCACAGCGGTATTGCGGGGAATCAAGACCTCGTAAATGCCGGGGATGATGTGCCCCATCTGAATCGTGGCGATCTCGATCCCCAGCGAGTGCGGGGTCACGTCCACCAGGATGGCGTCTACCGGCTGCCCGGCGATGATCGCTCCTTGGACTGCGGCCCCCAGAGCGACCACCTCACGGGGGTTCACCACGCTGCGCGGCTCGATTCCCAGATGATTGCCCAGCAGTTCTTGCACACGGGGGATCAACGTCGAACCGCCGACCAGCAGGACCACGTCCAGATCGCTGGGCTCCAGTTTGGCATCCTGCAGGGTCTGATCGACTGCGGTGAGTGTTCGCTGGAGCAAATCGTCCACCAACGTCTCTAGTGTCTTGGCGCGAGATCTCTTGTTCCAGGTGAAGGGGTACCCCCTGTTTTTCCATCAAGTACTCTTCTCGCGCCAAGACATAGGGGTGACTGGAGAGCGCGATCTTGGCTCCCTCCGCAGCCCGGCTGAGACGAGCCAGGGCACGAGGGTCCTGAACGGATACCTTGTGCGTGTTCCTCAAAGCTCTCTTGGAGGGTTTGGGCCAAGAGTACGTCAAAGTCATCGCCGCCAAGCTGCGTATCTCCATGGCTGGCCCGTACTTCAAAGATGCCGCCCTGCATTTCGATCAACGAGGCGTCGAACGTGCCCCCTCCCAGGTCATAGACCAGCACGACTTGATCCAAGTCTGCGTTCATCCCATACGCCAGGGATGCGGCGGTCGGCTCGTTGATGATACGTACGACGTCCAACCCGGCGATGACGCCTGCATCTCGCGTGGCCTGCCGTTGAGCGTCATTAAAGTAAGCGGGTACGGTGATCACCACCTGGCGTACCGGGTGGCCGAGATGGGTCTCTGCGATGTGAGCCAATTCTCGCAGGATCATTGCCGAGATCTCTTGTGGTGTGTAGGAGCGGTCGCCCAGCGTGACCCGTTCTGCGGTACCCATCTTGCGCTTGATCGAACGCACGGTGCGCTCTGGAGCATAGACATACTGGTTCCACGCGGGCGTGCCGACCAAGAGCTCTCCCTGATCGGTGAGACCGACGACAGAGGGGATGATACGATCCTCCCCCTTGGGCAGAATACGCGGCGTGCCATCCTGTACGATGGCCACTGCCGAGTTGGTTGTACCTAGATCGATTCCAATGATCTCGCTCACCTTTGCTCCTCAAAGGATTGTGCGTTCTCTATGTCTTGTTCCGTCTCGTGGGCGGTGGGTGAACGGGCGACGATGACCTCGGCAAAACGAATCACGCGATCTCCCACCCGGTAGCCGCGTCGTCGCTCCTCTATGACCGTGCCGGCGGCGATGTCGCTGCGATCGAGCGTGTCGACTGCGATGTGCAGGTGGGGATCAAAAGGATGTCCTACGGTCGGGAGTACCCGTGCTCCCCCACCTTCAAGCAAAGCCCACGTCCTGTCGCGCAACATCCGTAGACCCTCCAACCAGGCGCTGAGCGAGGTCAAGGCATCGGGGTCGGGTGCATCGGTGGGGACGACTCCACGACTGGCGGAATCGGGCAAACAAGCCGCGCGGCTGGCGCTGCTCTGTCTCCCGCTCATCGTACCCGGCCTGGAGGCGGTCGATCTGGGCGTTGCCGGCGGCAAACGCGTCTTCCAGCCCATCCAGAACAGGCAGCAGTGCAGAGAGCCATTCTTGCCTTGCGGCCTCAACCGCCTGGCGATGCTCGAGCCGGATGGCCGCGATCTCGCCCTCACGGCGAGAGAGAGCCGATTCCAGCGTTTCCACCGTGTCCTGCCAGCGTTCGACACGCGTTTCATCCAGGGTATTGGCCTTGAACTGCTGGCGGCCCAATACGTTTCAGCTCTGCCTGGATGCCTTCCAGGGCATCGCGCAAAGCCTCCGTCTCGGCCATCGTCTCGCTCAACCGGCTGCTCCAGCCGCTCAGGCCAGTCGAGTCAACGACTCGACGCGGGACTCGACGCGATCCATCTGTTGGCGTCCCTGGACGGTCAGCGTGACCATCTCGGACAACCAGTCTTCCGGAATGTACCCGGCTCACATTCGGCTTGTTCTCTGCCGCCGGCAGATGCAGATCCGGGCCGGCGTCCGGGGAGGGTTCGGCTGGCTCTAGCCCTTCCGGTTGTCTCCCGGCGGGAACGTGAGGCTGCTGTTGTGGAACCGAGGGCTCTTGGTCTTGAGCTTGATCGTTTGTTCATCTTGTACGTACACAATGACTATACCTCAGAAGTGAGATCTAGTCTGGCCGATTAGGCCTAGTTTTGTGGCGTAGGTGGCTCTATCGGACGAAAATCGTTTTCGGCATCCTGAAGGCTGGGCCTGATCTCTTGACGCAGCAACCAGAGCACGTCCTCTCGATGGAATGCCAGGTCGGGCTTGGGCCGGCGACGAGAAGGCAGCGGGGCGGGCGGCTGCACGGCCACAAACAGATCCCATTCTGCCCGGCGAGCGGGATCGCGCAGGATCTCGTAGGCCGCTCGGATACGCTTGAATTGGTCCTGGATCCCGCTCCGGTGGATGCTCGCGCACCAGCTTGAAATAGGCGCGGCGGATCTCTTCCTCTGTGGCCGTGGAGGCGAGTCCCATCACCTGGTAGGGATTTTCGTCCTGGTCAAATCTGTCGACGTCAGATTTCATCGATCAGACCCATCAGCTCGAACAATGCCAGCATGGCGGCTGGGTCTGAGTTGATCATGCTCCCCATATCCTGCAACATGGAAACAGATTCGCGATCGCCCATCTGTCGGGAGGCAATGCGCGCCCTTCTGAGCACCTCACGGGAGCGTCCTTGGTTTCCTTGCAGAGCAAAGGCTGTCGCCAGCAAGAGGCTGGCCATCGGTTCACCAGGGAACTCGTAGAGGCTCTGTTCAAGCAGCGTGACGGCCGGCGGGTATAGGTCGTTCTGCAACAGGGCGTGTGCCACCCGTATCGCTGTGAGATGAGGGACCTGGCCGATTTGCACCGCCTGCCGGATCAGGTCTTCGCACTTGTCTGCTGGTCAGCCTGGCCATAGCCCATCCCGACGAGGGCATACAGCTCTGCCCTCTCTTCCGGCGATCCCTGGGCCTGTTGCAGCAGAGCATCCGCCCGTTCGCTTGCGTCATGCTCGACCCAGAAACGAATGACCGCCTCCATCACTTGTGGGTCGTTCGGTGACTGGGCCAGTATCTCCTCTATGACACGCGTCACCTCATCTTGATCGCCACGTGACGTGGTACATGTCTGCCAGGTCCAGCTTGATATCCGTATCCTGTGGCGCGTACTCGATCGCCCGCATATACAATGCCTGGGCCTCGTCAAAATGCCCGCCTTTTTCCAGGTCCCAGGCCTGCCAGGTCAGATGTTTGGCCAGATTCTCTCGCGCGATCGGATGCTCGGGTGCGATCTGGAGGATCTGCTCCCAAGTCGCTTGTGCCCGCTTGCGCTGTTCGCGTTCTTCGTAGAGCAGTCCCAGTGCCTGAAGCAACTGGACGTGATCAGGATGGTCTCTCTGCCCTTCGCGCAGGGTCTGTTCGGCCTGCCGCCAGCGGCCGTGTGAAACCAGGAGATTGGCCAGCTCGATGTCGCAACTGTACATTGCCCTCGTCCTTGGGCTGAGCATCGAGGGCCTGGCGATAGAACTGCAGAGCTGCATTCTCTTGTCCTGCACGCCAATACAACGAGGCGATGTGACGTCGCACCTGGGTTTCTTGCTGCAGAGATAACGCGTTGGGATGCATCTGCACGACGTGGGCGGCGCCGGAGAAACTCACGCCAGGCAGAGGCTGCGTCTGCCCACTGCTCTAGCCGCTCGTGGCCCAGGGCTTGGTTGTGAACCAGGCCCCATTCCCTGCACCCCAGTTGATAGGCTTCCGCCCAGTGTTGGACGGCCTCGTCCCAGCGGTCCTCCTGAGCAGCCTGATTGCCAAGATGAAACTCGACGTGGCCCATCACTTCTTGATAGACAGATTGGTCCGGATCGTGATCCAGCGCGATACGAGCACAAGAGAGCGCGGCATCCAGATCGCCTGATTCCAGGGCGTGACGGGCCAGCAGCTCGGCACCCACAGCCTGATTTCGATCGGCCCACTTGGGGATCCCCTCACGGGCCGCGTTGACCCAATGACGTGCGGCTGCCAGCGGCTCGTCCGGCCAGAGCAGATCGCCCAGGTAGACCTGGGCCAGGCGAAAACGTGGAGCGCCCTCGTTCTCTTGTTCCATCGCCTGTTCCAAGGCCGCCTTGGCCTCTCGTTTGTTTGGTCTCCGGCCACTGAGCGCGGACAGACCGGCCCACAGGGGGTGAACACTGTCTGTCTGAACGGACATCTGCGCGCTCTTGATACGGAACGGCCGCTGCGAGCCTAGCAACTGCCATGCAGCCAGCAAGTCTGCTTGTTGATGCGGATCCAGCAAGGGCCAACCCGGACTGGACGTCGGATCGCGACGCTGCTCCAGCGCAATCAGCGCGATGCGATAGGCTGCCCGGCGACTGTTTGGCTCTTGTTCCAATACCCGCTGGTAGAATGCCTGCGCTTGCTCCAGTTCACCCAGCAAATGGTGGGCCACGCCCATGTAGTACAAAGGACGCCCATCGTCTGGCGTAAACGTCTGGACTTTTTCCAGCTCGACCAGGCTGCTCTGAAGGCCGTCTTGATTCTCGGCATCGATCAGCAAGGACACGCCTCGGCGAAAGAAAAGCTCGCCTAGCGCCGCCGCCAGTTGTGGGGATGGCTTTTTCTGCCATGCCCGTTCCCAGGAGCGCAGCGCGTCTTCCTGTTGCCCACGCTGCCACGCATCGTTCCCCTTTTTCACGAGCACGCGCAGCGGTGGACGTGGATGTCTTTTTGTTCTTTTCCGTCGTGTTTTTTTGCGCGCCATTCTAGACGTCTACTTGTTCTCGCAGACCAGGACCGGTGTCATCACCATCGCTTGTGCAGTTCTACCGAGTTCTTGGATGTACACAGATCCAAGAACCTCGCTCATTGAGATTTGAACGGTCGGTCAGAGATTATAGTGTCAGGATGCAGGCAAGTCAAGTCATGATGCTGCGACATCTGCTCGCGATGACTTGGCCGTTGACGAAGCTCGACGCAGGCGCTGGCATCAGACGGTGCAAGCGCACAGATGCTCGCCTTGTCATGTATAGTGAAACAAGGCGGTCTGCGATGCAGTTCCGTGATCTTGGCGGTGAAACCGGTCTCTGCAGTGAGTCGTGTCACGTGTAGTGAAAGAACGCGGTGGCGGTGCAGTCGGATTCGGCGGTGAAGCGCACCCAGTGGGCGCTAAAGCCGGGCGGAAAGACGTGGTAGGCGTATCCGCTGGCGGGGACGCGCAGGATGTCATAGGGGGCCCAGCTCTGGTCGCCCAGGAAATCGACCTCGACGGCGAACTCGACTCGTGGCCGGCGTCGTGGCGCAGGTGCAGGGTCTTGCCGCCAAACCCGGTCATCAAAAAGGGATCGGAGGGCTCGCCGGCGCGCACGCGCTGCTCGCGCCAGGGGCCGCCCCAGCCCTTGGGCCGGCCAAACTGCCACAGGTCGTCGGTCTTGCCGAACCAGAGGTTGGCCTGCGGCTGGCCGATAAAGGGGTTGCTGTCGTGCAGGGGCGTGGTCTGGTCGCCGGCCATCACCAGCAGGCCGCGCCAGGAGCAGTAGTCGCCAATGATGCGCAGGTGGGTGCAGATCGGGCGCAGGCCCCAGACTTTGCCGCCGTACTGCATGGCGGGCAGCTCGTAAAACATGCCGCTGGCATTGACCAGCCAGCGCTCGGACTCGACCTCGCGGATGCGCGGCCACTCGGTGGTCCACGAGTGGTCCTGGGTGTGGGTGCCCTTGGGCAGGCGGTAGGTGGCCCACCGGCCGTCGATGCAGACCTTGAGGATGGCGGAGGCATTGTCGGCGCCGATGGCATAGATCGCGTCGTCGATCGAGGTGCGGCCGGTGACGGCGTTAAACTGGCAGGTCTCGAGGGTGGTCCAGCGGCTCGCCGTCCCACTCGGCGAGGCGGCCCTGGGTGGGGCCGTCGAGGTAGTCGCGCTCGGTGTAGGTGTTGTTGGCGACGACGATCCGGCCCTGGCCGGTGTAGGCGTCCTTGAAATGGAGGTGCTCGACGTCGCCCAGGTCGAGTTCCTGGACCAGGTCAAAGAGCTGGGTGACCTGGAGGGTGTTCAGGTCCAGCTCGAAGATCAGGGCGGCCATGGTCAAAAAGAGGACCTTGTTCTGCGGGTCGTCGCAGGTGGGCCATGGTCGCGGTGAGCCGGTGGGGGACCAGGGGCTCGATGGTGCGCACGTTGCCCTCGACGTCGATCAGGTGCGGGCCGATGATCAGTTGGTTGGAGGCGCTGGTGGATAAAGCGGTTGGCATAGGTGCCTTCGACGCTTTCGGGGTGCTTGGTCAGGTTCAGGTCGGCGTCGATGGCATAGAGGCCCATCCCGGTGCCGGTGCCGGGGTCGGAGGGATAGGTGATGAACCAGAGGCGCTCGGCCCAGGGCATCAGCGCGCCGATGCCGTTTTCGCTGCGCGGGATGTGGCCGGCGGTGACGGCGAGGTGGGGAAAGACGCCGCTGATGTGCGTATAGGTGGGGGGATTGTGAGAGTCTGTGATTCTGCCTAGCATGTCGCTTCTCCTTGTTTGGACAGGATGCACAGGATTTGCAGGATTGCACAGGATTTGTCTGGGATCATCCTGCAGATCCGGGACGTCCAGTGCAGTTCCGCAGATGTTGTTCTGTCATGATCTGAAGTGATACTGCTAGGCATTTCCGATTGGGTCCATCCTGTGAACAGGTTCCTGCGAGATCCGGTGAATCAATCTGTCTAGCTCTTGGACTTGGTCCCATCCGCCTCGATCGACGTGGCCTGAAAGGGAAAGCCGGCGGGACGGCGCGGCGGGTGCCGCCGTGATAAAAGGCGTGGCGGACGCGTGCGCCAGGGGCGGTCGCCCCAGCGGAAGGAGCGAAAGGGATCGCGGATGCGGTCCATCTCGGCCAGCAGGGCGTCGTGCAGGCGGTCGCGGGCCGGCGGCGTGCGTCCGGGTCGTCGATCAGGTTGGTCGTCTCGTAGGGATCGGCCTGCAGGTCGTACAGCTCGTCCCGCTCAAAGAGGTTGACCGCCAGTTTGTAGCGCTCGCCGACCGCGCAGCGGATGGGGTAGAACTCGCCCCAGTCGTCGTGGTTGATCGCAAAGCGGGTGAAACTGACCATGCCGCTGTCGCGGACGGTGGCGTCGGGATCGCGCAAGACGGGCGCCAGGCTGGTGCCGTGCAGGCTGGGCGGGCGTTCGATGCCCGCCAGGTCGAGCATGGTGGGGATCAGGTCGACGTGGCTGGCCAGGGCGTGGCTGACTGCGCCCGGCGGGCCGCCGGGCAGGCGCACGATGAGGGGGACGTTGGTGATTTCCTCGTACATCATCGGCCCCTTGCTGCGCAGGCCGTGCGCGCCCAGCATGTCGCCGTGGTCCGAGGTGTAGACGATCAGCGTGTCGTCGCCGTGCAGCCGCTCGACGGCCTCGATCACGCGCCCGATCTCGCGGTCGACGTAGCTGTTGCAGCCGAAAAAGCGGGTCTGCGTGGCGGCAAAGTCCAGCCAGTCGACGCTCGGCGTGGCGAGGCGCGGTGCACGTGCTGGAGCTGGGGCTTGCCGTCCAGGGGCGCGTTATAGTTGGGCGGCTTGGGGATGTCGGCGGCGGTGAACTGCTCCCAGTACTCGGGCGGGGTGACGAAGGGGCCGTGCGGTTCGTCAAAGGAGACGACCAGGCAAAAGGGATCGTCGCCGACGCTGCTCCAAAAAGTCGATCGCCCGGTCGGCGACGCGATGGCCCCAGATGTTGTCCTCGGTGAACCCGGCTGCGCGCAGCTCGTCCGGCCGTCTTGCAGGTGCGGTAGGCGCGAAACATCTCGGGGCCGATGTCCTGGGCGTAGCGCTTGCCGTCGTACCACCAGTCGGGCTCAAAGCCGCCGCCGGGGACGCCGTCGCCAAAGTAGGCGCTGCCGTCGAGGTGCCACTTGCCGGTGTAGGCGGTGCGGTAGCCATAGTGGCGAAAGATGGTGCCCATCAGGGGGATGGCGGGGTTGGGGGCGACGTTGTTGCACCAGGCGCCATTGACCGGGGGATGGGTGCCGGTGAACAGGCCGCTGCGGGCGGGCGTGCAGAGCGGGCAGGAGGTGTAGGCGCGCTCAAAGCGGATGCCGGTCTGGGCCAGGCGGTCGAGGTGGGGGGTGTCCACGGCGCTGCGGGTCGCCGTACGCGCCGACCATCGATTTGTTTTGGGTGTCGGTCATGATCAGGACAAAGTTCATGGGTGTGTTCCTCCTGTTTGTGGCGGGATGCGGAGCGTGGGAGCCAGAGAATCACCCTACAGTCCGCAAGACCATGGGAGATCAGTCTCCTCTGCAAGAGCGCTTGCCGCTAGGGGGCTGCTCTTTCCATACTCCCTCTCCCACAACTCCGCAAAGTAGTCCTGTAGCAGGCGGTGGATAAAGATGTAGCCGCCGCCGACCTTGCGCAGGAAGATGCGCTCGGTGGCGTAGTCGAGGAAGCGAGCTAACCTCCAGGGAATATGGCCTGTCCAGCAAAGGATGGCACGCAGGATATAGTGGTGAATGGCAGCCAATCCTCCATATTTCAGTCCAACAAGCATCCCAGGGATCAACCCGAGGATGAGTATAACAGACAAGCTCGTCAAGTAACCCACCGATCACTCCAAAAAGCAGTTCGACAACCAGAAACACAATGATAGCATTCTTGGCTGACTGACGGATGCCCTGATTAGGAGTCGTCTTTGCTCCCATTTCGCCATAGTCCAGCCCATACACCAACCCGCAGATCAGCACAAATCCAAGGGCAGGTATCAGAATTCCAAGCAGACCACTCATCATCCCAGTAGCAGAATACAGAAATCGCTGCCATACGAGAAAAACTTCCTCGGCAATGACAAAAAAAAGTACCATACCGACGCAAAGCCCAATGGCCATCAGCACGAGAAGGAGCATTGCTCTGAGCCGACGAAAGGGCTTTAATCTTTACTTTACGTTTTTATTAATTTTTAAAAAGGATAAATTATGCCTCGTACAATACCTTGGTGGCTTGGTGGCCTCTTAATGGCTTTATTATTTTATTTTACTTTCTCTATATGGGGTGCAGATCGTCCTATAGGTGCATCAACTGGTATGTCATACCTTGCAAATTTAATATTTGATCTAGATACAGAACATTATGAATATGCTGCAATCATAGAAAAATCAGGTGCATGGGAAGCTGTAATGTTGATAGGAGTATTTTTTGGTGGACTCTTTATGTCTGTAATTGTTACCAAGACATTTCATATAAGTTATATACCTACACTTTGGAAAGAACGAAAAAATAGTTCTGTCCCTTCACGTATGGTTTGGAGCTTCATAGCTGGATTTCTTCTAGTGTTTGGAGCAAGATTGGCTGGAGGTTGTAATGCTGGACATATATTATCTGGCGGGAGTCAACTCGCTATCAGTGGCATGATCTTTGCCATAATAGCATTAGGTACCGGGATGATCACCGGTAGGTTTTTTTATAAAAGAAAAATAAGGAATTCAATATGATTGATCGTATTATTGATATGTTCAATACTGTAGCAGATCAAGAGCATGGCTCTATTTTAAAGGTACTTCTTATCGGATTTGCTTTTGGAGCTATTATTTTATATTCACGTCTTGACAAGTTTGAAAAAATGGCTGGGTTTATGATTTTTGAGGATACTTTAGTACCTAGAATGGCTATGACTACAGTTGCCCTTTCGAGTGTGGGTTTTTATTTCCTAGTTCAATCAGGATATGCAACTTTTGATATTAAACCAACAATGCTAGGTGGCCTCACCATAGGTGCGATCTTATTTGGAATAGGCTTGGTCATTTTAGGTAAATGTCCATCAGCATTTTTTGTTTCAGTTTCGGAAGGACGTATTGATGCATTGGTAGGTGTAGTTGGTGGAATGATTGGTGGATTGACTTTTACTGTTGGATATCCATATATTCAACAAATCATAGGGCCAGATCTAGGCAAGATAAAATTAGATGATTTTTTTATAGGACATGGGTTACTAACTGTTTTAATTGTAAGTGGTACATTGTTGACAGTTGCATTTTTGATACCAACTATAGATTACAAAGATCCTGCTGATGATAATAAGAAAAGTGAGTAACCTATATAATGAGGAGAATAAGTATAATGAAAAAATATATAATTATGATATCGATTTTAGTGAGTTTTATACAGGCACAAGAGTATAAATCTGTATTTGACTGTAGTTCAGATAATGCGCGTTTTATAAAGACACGTATGAGTTTGATAGAAAAAACAATGAGTATGATAGAAAAACGTGGTGATAAAGCAAAGTTTGTTGTTACCCTTCATGGAGGATGTGTTCCGATGGTTTCTAATCTTTATAATGAAATAGTTCCTGATGAGGATATGTCCTATATTAAGAAGGCCCAGGAGAGTATTAAACGTCTAGCAGAAGACAAAAAGGTGAAGATCATTGTCTGTGCTATGTCGTTAAATGCAAATGGCATTGAAGAGAAGGAAGTTTTACCTTTTATACAAATCTCTGAGAATAGTTTTATTGATACTATTGGTTTTCAGAACGACGGTTATGCCGTTATGACATTTAAATGAGAGCTTAGCTTAAAACCTTATAAAATATATAACTTTATGAGGTGTTGAGTAGACAATTGTTTAATAGTTATATAATGATTTTGAGAAAGAATATTCTGATGAGAAAAAAAAAAGGCATACCCCGTTTAAAGGATATGCCTTGTTTTTTTTATCCAAAATATATTAATATAATGAACTAGTCTATGTTACATTCCACCAAGAAATGCATCCCAGTGTCCAGAATTATCTGGTATTCCTGAGCCTGCTTGATCTACTGGTGCAGGATGATGTGCCATAGCGCTTGAAGCTAAACCGATTGTTAGAAGTAAGATTGCTGTTAATTTTTTCCTTATTAAATCCTTTTAATTTTTTTGTAATCCTTATCTGATCTTCAAATCAGAACCGCTTGATCCATATTCAGGTGAAGTATAAAATAGAAGTGTGAAACTAGTGTGAAATGAAAACCTTATAAAATAGAGCCACTTGCAGATTTAACATCACAAGCTGGCTAATATATAATTTTATAACGTTTTCAGCATGTCATTAAGACAGAGATATCAATATTAGTGGATACAAACTGTGTATCAAACACTGAGTTAAACTAGGAAATTATTCGAAGTGATTTATTCGAAACGGAACCTCTATCAACATGTATTTTTTACAATATTTATTGAGTTTGTCACATAATATTCTCTCTTAATCATGTCATTAAGTTAGAGATATTGAAGTAATATAAATAAGAATTTGGGATGATTTTTTATTGACTTTTGGACTAATTGAAGTCAGAAGACTTCATTAATATTAGTCAGGAGCAACGATAAGCCGGGTTCTGTCGTGGGTAGTTATTTGTCTAGACGTATTGTTGCCAATAAATTCAAGCGAAGTATGAGTGCTGATCTAACAGCCTGTGAGACTTATACCATATACTTCTTGCTGCGAACAGGGTTTACCTAGCTACCTATGTTACCATAAGCACTGGTGGGCTCTTACTCCACCCTTTCACTATCACCACCGAAATGGCTACCTACTTTCTGTTGCACTTGCCCTCAGATTACTCTGGCCATCCGTTAGATGGAGTTCTGTCTCACTTGCAGCCCGGACTTTCCTCTCGTGACTTAGTGTCACCAGCAACTACCTATTGCACCTTGATGAAATTATACCATATAAAAAGCAATTGATTTATATTTGTAGAATAATTATATATTTGAACGTCGACAGAAAGATTTCTTCATCTTCAAAAGTGATATGAATGTTAAAAGCAAATATGAACTATTACCTTCTATTATCTAAGTGAGACACTTTTAAACTTGGTAGATCCTTATAATTCATGAAATAAGAAAAAGCGTATAGAACAATGTAAATGAAACCTGATTAACTGTTTATTTTACCTATAGCGCACGAGACAAAACTTTTTGCTTTAGCTGAAGTACTGTCCATAAAGCTCATCTCTTCTTCAGCTAAAGGATACCCAAGTTCTCTTAATGCTTTAGCTAACTTATTTTTATCCTTATTTTCCATATCTAAAGTAATCTTACGTGGGATAACATCTAAATCAACTACTATCTCTCCAAATTCTTTGGCCAATTTACTCTTAAGTGTAGAAGCACATCCGCTACATTTAACATTAAAAACTTCAAATGATTGTTTCATGAATAATTCCTGACGATTTAATTTAATAATATTATAGTCAAAAAAGGTAAATAAAATAAGTGTAGTATGTTTCTTTTTTAATCAAATGTAATAAAAATAGAGTTTTTGAGGGAATTTTGTAGTGTGGGCAAAGATGCCCACTAAAAATGTATGGAAATTGTATAAAAAGTAGTCTGATTAAGAAAGAACTTCTTTTACAGCCTTACCTATTTCAGCTGGTGATACAACTACTTTAACACCTGCTGCTTCAAGTGCATCCATTTTTTCTTTTGCCGTACCTGCAGAACCAGAAATAATAGCACCTGCATGCCCCATTCTTTTGCCAGCTGGTGCCGTTTGACCTGCGATGAAAGCAACCACTGGTTTAGTGATATTTTCTTTGATATACGATGCTGCTTGAATCTCAAGATCTCCACCAATTTCACCTATCATAACAATCGCTTCAGTCTCCGGATCTTCTTGGAATTCTTGAAGCAGTTGCTTATAGCTTAAACCGATAATTGGGTCACCACCAATTCCAACCGCTGTTGAAATACCATAACCTTCATTACATACTTGATTTGCACCTTCATATGTCAACGTACCAGATTTAGAGATAAGTCCAACATTTCCTTTTTTGAAGATCATACCAGGCATAATTCCTATTTTACACTCTTCGGCAGTAATTATTCCAGGACAGTTTGGACCGATTGTCTTCATACCATTTTTAACAGCACATGCTTTAGCAGCTTGCATGTCACGTACTGGTGCACCTTCTGTAATAATCACTGCAAGTTCAATCCCTGCAGCTGCAGCTTCCATTACAGCATCTGCAACAAATGCAGGTGGAACAAAAATCATAGAAACTGTAGCACCTGTTGTGTTCACAGCATCTTTAACTGTATCAAATACCGGTTGACCAAGGTGTGTTTGTCCACCTTTGCCCGGTGTAACACCACCAACGATTTTCGTACCATAGCCCATACATTGTTCAGCATGGAAAGAACCTTCTTTACCCGTAAAACCCTGAACAATAACTTTTGTATCTTTGTTTACTAAAATTGACATCTTTTACTCTCCCTTCGCCGCTGCTACAGCTTTCGCTGCACCATCACCTAAATCATCACCAACGATAAGGTTGGCAATATTTGCATTTTTCAAAATCTCTGCTGCTTCTGGTGCATTTGTACCATCAAGTCTTACAATAACCGGTACATTTACATCTGTTATTTTAGTTGCTTCAATAATACCATTTGCGATTCTATCACATCTTACAATTCCACCAAAAATATTCACAAAAATAGCTTTTACTTTTGGATTTTTTAGAATAATCTCAAATCCTTTTGCAACAGTCTCAGCATTCGCTGATCCACCTACATCAAGGAAGTTTGCAGGTGTACCCCCCATATAGTTAATTGTATCCATAGTACCCATTGCAAGACCAGCACCATTTACCATACAACCTATCTCTCCATCAAGTGAAATATAAGAAAGTCCATATTGAGATGCTTCTCTTTCATCTGGATCTTCTTCAGAGATATCTCTCATATCTTCAATATCAGGATGTCGTCCTAGTGCAGAGTCATCAAAGCCCATCTTTCCATCAAGAGCCAAAAAGTCACCTTCTGCAGTTTTAATCAATGGGTTGATCTCTATCATTTCAGCATCATTTTCCATGTAAAGTCTATAAAGTTTAGATGCAAATGAAATCATTTTTTTCTGTTCAGCTTTATCTGTGATACCAAGACCAAATACAAGCTCTCTACCATGGTATCCCTGGAAACCAAATGCAGGATCTACAGCGATCTTAATGATCTTCTCTGGTGTTTCCTCAGCCACTGTTTCAATGTCCATACCACCTTCTGTTGATGCCATGATGATCGGCATTTCAGCTGCACGGTCAAGCACTACTGAAAGATAAAGTTCATCTTGAATATTCGCACCTTCTTCAATATACACTTTTTGAACAAGTTTACCTTCTGGTCCTGTTTGATGTGTTACCAACGTCATACCTAGAATTTCAGTAGCAAGTGTTCTTACTTCATCTATAGACTTAGCAAGTTTAACACCACCACCTAGTCCTCTACCACCTGCATGAATTTGGGCTTTAACTACCCAAACATTTCCACCTAGTTCTTCTGCATTCGCTACAGCTTGATCAGGTGTATTTGCAATAATACCTCTAGGTGTTGGAACACCATATTTTTGGAATATTTGTTTCGCTTGATACTCATGAATATTCACGTTATCTCCTTTAAAAATACAATAAGTATTGAATTGTAGAACTAATTTCTATAAGGAATGATTAATCTGATTATAAATAATAAAAATTAGTAAGATATGTTAAATATCTACACATTAACGCCAAGTAAAAGGGTCATTTATACTATAATTTTGTTTTAGGTGTTATCATCGCTTCAGGTTTTACACATGAATCAAACTCTTCTGTAGACATAAATCCCAGTGCAACAGCTTCTTCTTTAAGTGTCGTACCATTTTTTTGTGCTGTTTTAGCGATTGTAGCTGCATTTTCGTAACCAATATGCGGACTTAATATCGTAACAAGCATAAGGGAGTCATTTAGAAATCTATCAATATTTTCTCTAATTGGTTCAATACCTACTGCACAATGTGTATCAAAACTTCTCAATGTGTCTGTGAGTAACTTTATAGATTGAAGTATATTATAGGCAATTATAGGCTTAAAAACATTGAGTTCAAAGTTACCTTGAGATGCAGCAATACCTATTGATGTATCATTTCCCATTACCTGTACAGCGACCATCGTCATAGCTTCTGCTTGAGTAGGATTAACTTTACCTGGCATGATAGATGAACCTGGTTCATTTGAAGGAATCTCTATCTCGCCCAAACCACATCTAGGTCCAGAGGCTAGCCATCTTATATCATTAGCAATTTTCATAAGATTTCCAGCAAGAGCTTTCAGAGCACCGCTCAGAACAACTTCAGCATCATGTCCGGTCAATGCATGAAATTTATTTGGTTGTGAAACAAAACCATAGTTTTTTGGCATAAATTGATTCAGTTGTACGATAACTCTTTTAGAAAACTCTGGATGCGAATTAAGACCCGTACCTACAGCCGTACCTCCTATTGCAAGTTCTCTACAATATATGAGTGCATCATTGATTTGTTTTAGATTTGTCTCCAACATTGATACATATCCGGAAAGTTCTTGACCTAGTGTAAGTGGTGTTGCATCCTGAAGGTGTGTTCTTCCAATCTTTACAACATCAGAAAAAGTTTTTGCTTTTTGATCCAGCGTATTTTTCAATTGTATGAGTGTAGGGATAAGCATATCTGTTACAGAAACCACTTCAGCAATACGCATTGCACTGGGATAAGTGTCATTGGAACTTTGTCCTTTATTGACATCATCATTTGGATGAAGCAGCATTTCTCTTGTGAAATCCCCACCTAATATCTCGGTCGCCTTATTTGCGAGTACCTCATTCATATTCATGTTGGACTGTGATCCAGACCCTGTTTGCCATACCACAAGTGGAAAATTGTCATCAAGCTCCCCAGAGAGAACAATATCACAAGCTTTAGATATTGCCATTGCTTTTTCATCAGTTAGACGACCTAAAGATTGGTTTACCAAAGCACATGCTTTTTTCAAATTAGCAAAACCATAAATGATTTCAAGAGGCATTTTTTCAAGACCTATTTTGAAATTTTGCAATGATCTTTGTGTTTGTGCTCCCCAGTATTTCTCAGTAGGGACCTTGATCTCTCCCATGGTATCTTTTTCAATTCTATAATCCATAAATCATCCTTTTATGTATCATCATTACTTAGAATACTCTATTTTTATTAATAAAGGAGTATTAAAATAGAAAAAGGAAAATAGTTATATGTAGGAGGAGTATGTAACATTGCATTTTTTTAAATACAATGTTACTGAATTTAGATATGATTTTTTGAGCTTTAGCTCTTATATAAGTCGAAAAATACTTCCAGGGTAGTTTTGGATTTTAATCCTTAACCTCATATTCTGCACGGCCCATTTGGTAAATGTCATTACCCTTTGTATCATTTACCACAGTTACTGGAAAATCTTCCACTGTAATCTTTCTTACAGCTTCTGGGCCTAATTCAGGATAGGCTATTACTTCTGCAGAACGAATCTGTTTTCCAAGTAGTGCACCAGCTCCACCTGTCGCACCAAAATAGATACCATCATAAGCAACACAAGCATCTTTTACAGCTTGATTTCTTTTTCCTTTACCTATCATACCTTTTGAACCATGTTTCAACATAGTTGGAGAGTAAGTATCCATTCTATATGAAGTGGTCGGGCCTGCGCTACCGATAGGATCACCTGGTTTAGGAGGTGTAGGGCCAACAAAATAGATGACAGAACCTTCCAAGTCAAATGGAAGTTCTTCCCCTGCTTCGATAAGGTCTACAAGTCTCTTATGTGCAGCATCTCTAGCAGTATAAATAGTACCATTAAGTAAAACAGTATCTCCAGCTACAAGTTTTTTTGTATCTTCAGAAGTGAGTGGTGTTGTTAATGTATACGTTGCCATCTTCTCTCCTTATATTGTGATATGCGTGTGTCTTGATGAGTGACACTGAACATTTACAGAAACTGGAAGCGATGCAATATGGCAAGGATTTGATTCAATATGTACAGCTAAAGCAGTTTTTGTTCCACCCATACCCATCGCACCTATTCCAAGCTTATTTACTTCATTTAAGATTCTTTCTTCAAGTTCAGCCATCTCTGGATCTTCATTTTTCGTTTCAAGATCTCTAAAAAGCGCATGTTTTGATGATATCACTGCTTTTTCAAATGTTCCACCAATTCCTACGCCTATAGTGATAGGAGGACATGGATTTCCACCTGCATCAGAGATAACTTCTTTAACGTATTCAACAATACCATCTTTTCCAGCTGCTGGCGGGAAAACTTTTGCACGCGAAACATTTTCAGAACCACCGCCTTTTGCAGCATATTCAATGTCAATCTTATCACCCGCTACAATATCAAAATGAATGATCGCTGGAAGGTTATACCCTACAGTATCTTTTAGGTTTAAACGGCTAAATGGTTCACACGTTGAAGCCCTTAAGTAACCCTCTTTATAACCTTCTTCTGTTCCTTTGTTAATAGCATCTCTCAAAAGACCGCCTTTGATACGTACATCTTCTCCAACATTCACAAAAAATACTGCTAAACCTGTATCTTGACAAAGTGGTCTTTTCTCATCTTTTGCAATATTGGCATTTTCAAGAATTTGACGAATCACCTCTTTACTTACCGGTGACTTTTCAGCCTCCATAGCTGATTCAAGGGCATCATAAGTATCTTGTGGTAGATCTGTACCACAGTGCATGATCATATCTTTTACAGCTTTTACAATAACATCAAATTCAATTTCTCTCATTTTTAGCCTTTAGTCAAAAAATTTATTCTCTTTAAGTACATTGATCATACTTCTAACTGACTCAACACTTTTAGCAAACTTAGTCTTTTGCCCTTCATTCAGTGTCATTTCAAAAAGTTTCTCAACCCCATTTGCACCAAGTGCGACAGGAACACCAGAAACTACATCAGTGTGACCATAATGACCATCTAAGTATACGGCACATGGGTGTATCTGTTTTGTATCTTTTAAAATCGCTTCTACCATGATCGCTGTAGATTTTGCCGGAGCATAGTACGCAGATCCAGTTTTTAAATAACCAACAATTTCTGCTCCACCATGCTTAGTACGCTCTACAATCTCAAGAATATCTGCTTCATCAAGTACATCTGTCAAAGGTACACCTGCAACTGTAGAAAATTTAGGAAGTGGTACCATGTCATCACCATGTCCACCCATAACTGAAGCACGTATCTGCCCTGCACCATAACCGATTTTTTCATGAATAAAGTGTGCCATTCTAGCAGAATCTAATATACCAGCCATACCGATGACTCTCTCTTTAGGAAAACCTGATTCTTTTAGCGCTACATATGTCATTACATCTAATGGATTAGAAACCATAATAATAATAGCTTCAGGAGCATGTTTTTTTACATCAGCTACCACTTCTTTCGTAATTTCTGCATTGATCATCAGTAGATCATCCCTACTCATACCTGGCAATCTAGGACTTCCTGCTGTTATCACAACAACATCTGAATCAGCCATGTCTGCAGCTTCTTCTGCTACTTTTACAACAGTGTGCATTCTAGCAGCATTTGCTGCTTGAGACATATCTAAAGCTTTGCCTTTTGCTATCTCTGTGTTTCTGTCTCTAAGTACGATCTCATGACAGGTACCCTTCATTGCCAGTGAATATGCTACAGTAGCACCTACATTACCTGCACCAATAATCGATACTTTTTTACCTTTTTTCATTATAATCCTTTAATTGAGAACTATAGGGGACCTCAAAGCAAAACATAACTCATAATTTTTATTATCAATTATGCTTTGCGACAAAAGAGGCTACATCAACCCTATGTTATATAACACTTTTGTGTTAAGAGTATCTTTTTACACTAGATACTAAGAAGTGGTACGGAAGAACAAGCCCTCCGTAGAAGCGTACAGTATACCAAAATGTTATTACATTCTAGTGACGAGTATTGCACAGTTATGGTACAATACTACTTAGATAGCATCAATAATTGCATTAAGAGTAGCAGATGGTCTCATTGCCTTAGCAGCCATCGCATCATTTGGATGGAAGTAACCACCAACATCTTGAGTTTTACCTTCACCTTCAGCAATAAGTTCTTCCATGATCTTCTCTTCATTCTCTTTAAGTGCAGCAGCCACTGGAGCGAACTTAGCAGCTAGTTCTGCATTGTCACCGTTTGCAAGTGCTTCTGCCCAGTACTGAGCTAAGAAGAAGTGAGACGCTTTGTTATCTGGCTGACCTACTTTTCTTCCTGGTGCTTTATTGTTATCAAGGTACCCTTGGTTAGCAGCATCAAGACCTGCAGTCATAGCAGCAAGTTTAGCATCGTCATGTTTTTGACCGATCATTCTAAGTGACTCAGCCAATGCCAAGAACTCACCAAGTGAATCCCATCTTAAGTGACCAGTTTCAAGGAATTGATCCACGTGCTTAGGAGCAGATCCACCAGCACCAGTTTCAAACAATCCACCACCAGCGATCAATGGAACGATAGAAAGCATTTTAGCAGATGTTCCAAGCTCTAGGATCGGGTACATATCAGTCAAGTGGTCTCTAAGAACGTTACCAGTTACAGCGATAACATTGTTACCTTTTCTGATCTCAGCATTTGTAAATCTTGTTGCATCAGTGACTTTCATAAATCTGATATCTAAACCATCAGTATCGTACTCTTTAAGGTACTCGTTAACTTTTTTGATAAGTTCTGCATCGTGTGCTCTGTTCTCATCTAGCCAGAAGATAGCTGGGATGTTTTCAAATCTAGTTCTTTCAACAGTCAGTCTTACCCAGTCTCTGATAGGTATATCTTTTGTTCTAGCAAGTCTCCAGATATCACCTGCTTCACATTCAAAGCTCATAAGTACCCCATCTTCACCTGTCACAGTTACTGTACCAGCTTCAGTCAGTTCGAATGTTGTTGGGTGAGAACCGTACTCTTCAGCTTTTTGAGCCATAAGACCGATATTTTGCATTGCACCCATTGTAGATACATCATACTGACCGTTTTTCACGATATCAGCTACCATCTCTTCATGGAACATAGCGTACGTTGAATCAGGAACTACAGCAACCGTTTCACCTGCTGCACCAGTTCTATCCCACTGCTTTCCACCTTCTCTTACCACTACTGGCATAGAAGCATCGATAATTACATCGTTAGAAGCGTTAAAGTTAGTTTGACCTTTATCAGAATCAACCATTGCAATCTTTGGTGCATCAGAATCAACTACAGCTTGGAAATGCAGCTTTGATCTCAGCTTCTTGTGCGTGACCAGAAATCTTTTTCTCAAGATCACTCATACCCATATTAGGGTTTACACCTAATGCTTTGAAAGTATCTGCATATTTAGCGAATACATCTTCAAAGAAGATTTCAAATCCGTGACCGAACATGATCGGGTCAGAAATCTTCATCATTGTTGCTTTAAGGTGTAGTGACCAAATAAGACCTTTATCTTTAGCATCTTGGATCGTTTGCTTATAGAATGCTCTAAGTGCAGAGATTGACATAAATGTACCATCAAGTACTTCACCAGCAATTGCATCAATAGAAGTCAGCTCTTTACCGTTAAGTGCGATCGTTACTTTTTGATCTTTATCAAGTGTCACTGATTTCTCGTGTGCGAAGAAGTCACCTTTTCCACCCATATGTGCGACGTATGCTTGACAGTTCTCATCCACTGCTTTAAGTCTGTGTGGGTTTTGCTGTGCAAATCTTTTTACTGCTTTAGCTGCTCTTCTGTCTGAGTTACCTTCTCTTAGTACCGGGTTCACTGCAGAACCTAGACATACGCTATATTTTGCCTGGATCGCTTCTTCTTCTGCATTTGCAGGCTCTTCTGGGTAGTTAGGGATATCGTAACCTTGACCTTGAAGTTCAGCTATACAATCTTTAAGCTGCCCTACTGATGCAGAGATGTTTGGAAGTTTGATAACGTTTCCATCTGGTTGAAGCACAACCTCACCTAGTTTAGACAATTCATCTTCTGCAAGACCCATTGCTGCTAGTACTCTACCTGCTAGAGAGATATCACTCTCTACCACTTCTACACCTGCTGCTTGTGTAAACGCATTTACGATTGGTAGCAATGAATACGTAGCTAGTGCTGGCGCTTCATCAATTTTTGACCATATGATTTTTGGTAATTGTGACATTTTTATTCCTTAAATTAAATTATTGATGGTCAGATTGTAGCACTATTTGTGTATTATGATAATAAATAGTGTGTTTTCCAAAACTTATATTATTTATTTGTTTCTATACTACACAAATTTTGTCTTAAATTGAATGAAAAAACTATGAATAATGAGTTGCGCTATTTAACTGACTATATATTCTGCCGGGAAACCTACAGGTATAGGTGCGTGAAGCTTTACGAACATCTCACCATCTCCTATCCTGCAGAGTTCATACGGTACATAAAGAAACCTTGCAGCGATCTTTTTATCGATTTGACTTCTCTCTTCTAGATGCAAACGTATTCCACTTGGGATATCTTTAACAAATCTATCTGGGATGAGTGTATCAACGACTAAAACCATGACATCAACATCACCCTCTTTGATTCGTACCCTTAAAGTTTCTTCCAATAAAGTGTAACTTTCTGTAGACTCTTCTATCTCATTTTCAAAAAATTCAATTTCTCCAGCATCATTTAGTAACATTAAAAATGGTTGAAAATGTTTTGTTTGTTCCAAAGATTTCTGTGCTTTATGCACTGCTTGTTCTAAAAGGTTAAATGCTTTTTCATCTTCTTCGATTGACATAAGATTCCTATTTTCGTTTATTTAGTCTGATAATTATATCTAAAATGTAGAATGTAAAATGTTGTATATTGTTTAGAAGTGTATTGTTAGAAGCAATCAATAGACTTACATAGACTTATACTATCATGTAAGTCTATGTAAGAAAGAGGAACTATTCTCCTGCAGCTGCATTTTCTATCATAGCATACATTCCAGATCTTACCTCATTCGCAAGTTCTAAAAGTTCAGGAGATAATTCATATCCACCATTGATCATAAGTTCCAAACTCATCGTATAAATGTATATATCACCATTAGGTTCTTCAACAACACCTACTCTACATGGCATAAAACCAATAAATTCTGCTGAATGTTTCAAAAATACATCTGCAATATAAGGTGAACAATATGAACGTATATGAGTCAGAAGTCCTCCATCTTTAAAGAGTTTACCATTTCTAGGCATTGTTTTATTGTCGACTAAAGCCATACCATATTCACTGGCTGTTTCATCCATTATCTCTAAAGCATTCTCAAAAGCTTCTGCTTTTGTCATCCCTTCTGGTATGACCATTTTGACTTTACGGATCATCCCTTTAGCAGGATCACCTGTGGTCAATACTGTGTCAAACATTTTCATATATTCTGGTAATGCCTGAGAATCAAGCTTACTTACCTGACCTATTCTTGTACCCAGGTCAAACTTCACAAACGCAAAAATAAAACCAATTACAACTACTGCACCTACAAATGTAAATAATCCTTTAATAAATTTCATTGCTATCCTTTATATTATAATAAGAAATCATTATAATATATATTAATAAAAATAAGATTAATTAAGCACTTATAATATTTTTATCATCATTCCCTCAGATCAATAATCCTTAGCTAATTACTTGGCTGTCCTTGTAGAGGTCATACCTACATTCAACCAACTTTGCATACCTCCACGATACCACTTCATCTTATGCGGTGGGTATCCTAACTCTAAAAGAGCTTCTATCATTTGTGGTGACTGTCTACACCAAATACCATTACAAAAGAAGAGAATAGTCTTGGCTTTAGAGAAATCATAAGGTGCTTTGTCACCTTCAACCCCAAAACGTTTCAGTGCATCTTTTTTCTCTTTGGCCCACTTATCTCTTTCAGTAAAATAGATAAAAGGTATGTTGATCGCCGAAGGGATGGTCAAACTTTGAAACCATTGTGTTTTTCTGCTGTCAACGAACAGCATCTGATCATCATCCTGCATCTCTTCAAGAAATTCCAACACTTCAAGTTCACCAAAAGTTTCAATATCTTTATGCATTATCATAGGAGAGAGTTTACCTGCTGCGGTAATAAATGTTTTTTTACAATACTCTGCTACATCCCTACTTGCATATGAACCATCCCAAAACTCTCTTGCATTAAAAGGTATATTTCGACATCTCAAGTCTGAGTCTCTAGCTATTGTAGTTTTTTTTACTTCTCCCTCTTCGGAAGTATAGGTAATTTCAATACTATGTGCGTGTATCATAGCTGTGTTTTTTTCTGCAAGCGCAAAAGAGAGTAGACATGAAACTACTAATATATTTTTGAGCATATTATTTTCCTTTTTTATTCTAACAATGCTATACAAAGGTTTTATCCTTCGACAGCTAAACTCTCTTCCAAATAAATCCCAAGCTCTTTCGCTTCTTCCATAATGAGTTCACTCACTTTTAATTTTGATTCTATAACTACATCTGCAAGTTTGGATTTAATATGAACTTCCAAGGGACGTTTTCCTGGGTATTTGTCTACCAAACACATCAACTCTTCAACTATCTTTGCATCTGGCATAAGATTGAGTGCAAGTATGAGTGGGGGTTGTACAGGTTCTTCTACGTGCTTAACCTCTTTTTCTACCTTTACCTTTGTTTTCTTTGCGTCCTTCATACTTGAGATCTTCAAAATATTCATACGTGTAAAGTCACCATCTTTAGTGATCTTTACTTTAAAAGCAATCGGTTTTGTAAGATCAAAATCTTCTTCAAGTTCCTTTAGACGATTTTCAAAAAGCATAAGCTCTATGTTTCCATGTAAATCCATGATATTGGCAATACCGAACTTGTTACCTTTTTTACTTATCTTCTCAGTAATATGTTCAATTTTACCTATGAACATTGCCTGTGAACCATCAGCCAAATCATCTATCTCTGAACTGAGAGTGTAGCTGATCTCTTCAAGTGTTTCACGGTATTTATCCAATGGATGGCCTGAAACATAGAAACCTAGAGATTCTTTTTCCATCTCCAAAATTTCCATAGGTTCAAACTCATCCATATGAGATAATTCTAAAGTAACAGTCGTCATCTCTGCAGCTTCTCCAAACAGTGAACCCACAGCTTGTTTCTTGGCATCTCCTGCTTTTTTAGCTGTCTCAATAATCTCTTCTATTTGTGAGAGCATCGCTTTACGACTATACCCAAAGCTGTCAAATGCACCCGCTTTAATAAGTGACTCGATAACTTTCTTATTGACTTTACTTGAATCAATACGTGAGACAAAGTCAGAAAAGTCTTTGAACTCTCCTTCTTTTCTCGCTTTAAGCATAGTATTAATAGCAATATCACCTGCACCTTTAATGGCGCCCATACCAAACATAACGACCTCATGACCATCAATCTTACGAGCTTCAAATACAAGGCCTGAACGGTTAATATCTGGGGGGAGAAGTTTAATTCCCATACGTTTGAGTTCGTCGACGTATTTTACTACTTTGTCCGTATTATTCTTTTCCAATGTTAGGATAGCCGCCATGAACTCTGTAGGATAATAATGCTTCAAATAAGAAGTATAAAAGGTTATCATCGCATACGCAGCAGAGTGAGATTTGTTAAAACCATAACCTGCAAATTTTACGATAAGATCAAAAAGATCTGCCGCTTTTTCTCTGTCAAAACCTTTTTCAGCAGCACCGTCAGCAAACTGTCCTTTGAGTTTATCCATCTCTTCTTTGATCTTCTTACCCATCGCCCTACGTACAAGGTCTGCTCCGCCAAGACTAAAACCACCGATCGTCTGCACAATCTGCATGACCTGTTCTTGATAAACAATTACCCCATAAGTTGGCTTGAGAATAGGCTCAAGTTCGGGAAAAGCATAAGTAATCTTCGCACGCCCATGTTTACGTTCAACAAAGTCATCTAGCATCCCTGATTCCATCGGTCCTGGACGATATAGAGCAAGCATCGCAATGACATCTTCAAAACCGTTTGGCTTAAGTTTTTTAGCCAAGTCTTGCATGCCTGCAGATTCTATTTGAAATAGTCCCAGTGTTTCACCTGTACCAATATAGTCATAGACTTCTTTGTCTTCAATATTTTCTTCAACAAAATTAATACGCTTGCCATGTCTTTTTTCTACAAGCTTTAATGCCTCTTCTATGACTGTAAGTGTTTTGAGTCCCAAAAAGTCAAACTTGATAAGATCCACATCTTCTACATACTTACCAGAATACTGTGTTGCAAGCGTATCAAGTCCCGTAGGCTTAAATAGAGGTGTCTTTTGCCAAAGCGGTTCATTGGAGATAACGACGCCTGCAGCATGCGTTCCTGCATTACGGTTCAGCCCTTCAAGTGCTAATGCATACTCCCAGGTACGTTTTGCCTGTGGATCACTGTCTAACAGTTCTTTGATCTTAGGTTCTTTCTCATAAGAGTTTTTCAAATCTATTCCCAGTTCATCAGGAATAAGCTTCGCCATTGCATCTGCTTTAGAATAAGGCATATCAAGTACACGGGCTACATCACGGATCACCCCTTTTGCCAATAATTTACCAAAAGTAATGATCTGTGCCACGTTCACACGACCATACTTCTCAACGACATAATCAAGTATCTCTTGACGACGTGCTTGACAGAAATCCATATCGATATCCGGCATAGAGATACGTTCAGGATTCAAAAATCTTTCAAAAAGCAATCCGTACGGCATAGGGTCAATATCTGTGATACCCAGTGAATACGCAACAAGTGAACCTGCTGCCGAACCACGTCCGGGTCCAACAGGAATACCCATCTGCTTTGCCGCATCTACAAAATCCCAAACAATAAGCATATAGCCTGGGAATTTCATATTGTTAATAATATCTATCTCCACTTGGAGCCTATCTCTATACTCTTGATGTTTTTCTTCAGGGACGATCTTGAGACGATTTTCAAGTCCTCTTTTAGATTCTTCTATAAAAAGGACTTTGTCATTCTCCAGAGAATACTCTTTATCCGGTTCAGGTATACTGATACCTGACTCGGCTGCACGCTCTCTTGAAAATTTAAAGTTAGGGGGTGTAGGATCACCCAGCTTGATTTCCAGATTACATTTATCTGCTATTTCCTGTGTATTTTCAATGGCTTCAGGAATATCTGCAAAAAGTTCTGCCATCTGCTCTGGTGATTTCACATAAAACTCATGGACCGAATGACGTAAACGGTTAGGATCATCATAAAGTTTGTTCATAGCGATACACATAAATGCTTCATGGGCATCTGCATCTTTTTGTTCTGTATAGTGTGTGTCGTTAGTTGCAATGATCTTAATGCCCGTCTCTTTTGAGAGTTGTATGATCTGCTTATCTATACGATGCTGATCACCAATACCGTGACGCATGAGTTCAAGGTAAAAGTCATCACCAAAGACATCTTTGTATTTAAGTGCCACTTTCTTTGCTTCACCATACCCTTTGGCACCAAATTTCAGATTTCTCTCTGAAAGGTTCATATGCCAGTTCACTTCTCCCTGCAAACAGGCAGAAGAACAGATCAGACCTTCACTATTTTCTTTAAGTAGATCCCAGTTGATCCGAGGATAATAGTAAAACCCATCGATATAGGCACGTGAACTCAAGTACATCAGATTTTTATAACCGACTTCATTTTTAGCATATAAACAGAGGTGAAAACGCTGGCGTATAGATTTGTCACCCAACTCCTCCTGATTATGCACATAGGCTTCCATTCCAATGATTGGCTTGATCCCCTCATTTCTCATGGTATTATAAAAATCAATAGTACCAAACATGTTGCCATGATCCGTCATAGCTACGGAGGTCATCCCCTGCTCTTTGATCTTTTTTGCAAGTGCTTTGATCTTGTTAGCACCATCAAGTAGAGAGTATTCAGTATGTAAATGGAGATGAGTAAATTGTGGCTTGACTTTTGGTTCTTCTGACATGAATGGCCTTTAAAATAATTAGGTCTAATATAGCAGAGGTTAGTTAAAAATAGATTGAAAAAATCAAGGGAAAAGTAGAGGGAATCTGACAAAAACTAAAAGATTTACCAAACATCACAGCCGAAATAGAGGATAGCTACCTCCCCCTATCTTTCTTTTTATTGTAGTCTGTCTAATAAATGCACTAAGCACAATAATTTAAAAGCATACCGTCTTTTACAGCCTGCATACTTTCTTCACCAACCAATCGCTTTAAAATGGCTAGTCCAAAGCAGACTGCAGTTCCAGGACCTTGAGAAGTCATAACATTACCATCGGTCACCACTTTCATATCATCTCTGTATCCAGGATGATCTATCTTTTCTTTGGCACCTGGGTAACATGTATACTCATTCCCTAAAACCCCTGCTTTTTTAAGCGCAAAGGGGGCTGCACACATGGCCCCGACCACCTTAGTTGCTTTAAACTCTTGAAGTAATTCTATGATTCGTGCATTTTCAGCCAAAGCATAGGTACCATCCCAACCACCTGGAAGTACCATCATGTCAAATTCATCACTTATAACATTTCGGATAGAAGTATCGGCCTGTATAGTGATTCCATTAGCACCTAAAACTAAATTTCCCTGAAATTCATCCTCCAAGTATGCTACACGAACCTCTATTCCACCACGACGCATTACATCTATCAAAGCAACCGCTTCAAGTTCCTCAAAACCTTTTGCTATAGGTAAAAGTACACTAGCCATCTTCACTCCTTATTTAATCTCTTTAGCACCAATTTCAACAAAAGTTGCAGGGATATCTTTATCTAATTTATTGAGAAAATCCATTCTTGTTTTATTATTCATAGTAAAAAATCTATTCCAATTTGAAAGTCTTGGCATCCCTATAACAAGCGTATTGCTGTCTTTTTTGATATACATATACATCGTACATGGTGCAAATACAGCTGCTTCGGGCATAGCATCTTCATTGTCAAAAACTGTATATGAGTAAGGAAAATGACAAAGAGAAAAAGTCCAAAATGCATCATAAGAAGGAAGAAGGTCTGGTTTTCCCATTTTATAATCAAAGAAACCAGCCATGATATACCCTTTTTCTGTAAAAGTATCATCAACTTTTTCCTGGATCTCATCGATATAATCATCTAGATCTTCAGGTCTATCAAATTTTATCTCGTAATGAAGCATAGAGTCTTTTATTTCACCTTCATATTTTCCATGACTGACTACTGCTGAAGGAAATGTCTTTGCAATAAGCGCATCAAGTTCATCCATCTGCTTAGTATACTCTGTGATTACTTTTTTATCTGTAATCCCTAGCATCTCTATAATGGCTTCTGCAGTCAGATGAGAAATAACAGATTCATCTTTACCCTGGTGTTTATATATCACTAGGTTGAATGGGTTAAAGCCCGCAAGTCTCGGGTCTATTTCCAAAAGAGGTTTTACTTTTGTATCATTTACAATTGTCATAAAACTTAACACTTCAAGTGTGGTTGAACCATACTGTTCCTTATAGACTTGATTTACATGTTTTCTTGGATCAGGAAGACGATATCCAAGTGCTTTGATAGGTTCATCCATCATTGTGTAGTATTTTTCTTCTGCATTTCCCTTTATGGTATACACCACAGTACTCTTTTTGACTGTAGTTTCTGAAGTAGCTGATTCGACAGCAAAGAGTCCACTAAATGATACTGCAATAATCAGTATACTTTCCAATATTTTTTTCATGTTTAGCCTTCATTGTAAATTAGAATAATAAATTATAATAAATTATTTATATAAAGATGATGAATTAAATAAATAAATAACAAATATCTAATATTGGGGAAATGAAATGATAGAAGAAAGAAAGTTAGGAAGAGAAAACACTCTTCCTAAAAAAGTATTACCAAGATCTAACTGTTTGATGGCAAGAAAGACATTTACTCAAGATAAGAAGATAGTTATTTGCTGCACTGTATCTATCACCCTTTTCAAATGTGACTAGAATCTCATCAGCATACTTAGTGATAGTAGCAGCTTCTTGATGCGCATACATCTTGTTATTTATTTTATTTTCACCTACACCCTCTTTCATGAAAGATTCTGTGAATTTTACAGTTTCCTTAAGCTGTGCAACACCATTTTTAACAACATTAATATTGTTATAAAGAAACCCTTTTTGTATATTAGCCATTGCGACTTCCATATCTGCCATATTCTTCATTCTATCCGGTTGGATATGTTGTTGCTGTGCAAAAAGTACACCACTTACTAATACTGATATCAATAACGCTTTTTTCATCTTCTTTTCTCCTTAATGATTTATCTATATTGGTATTGTAACGACTTCACTATTAATAAATAGTAATAAACGACAAGATAAGTTAGATTTATGAAAAATAATTGGAAAGACGATGTGAAAAAGTAGCACATCGTTCAGTCAAGAATTTAATTAGTATTCTTTAGTGTAACTTTTGCATACATACCAGGGAAAATATTCTGTGTTCCTCTATCAAATCTTATACGCATTTTTATCTTGTGAGTCATAGGGTTTGCATCCGGTACGATAGCATGTATGATTCCCATAGTATGATAGTTAAGAGATGGTATTTCGACAGGTACTTTCATACCTGTATTAACTCTAGATATAATACTCTCCGAGATAGAGACATCGATCTCTAGGTTTTCAGTATCTACTATCATAATGGTTAACATACCAGGCATGATCATATCACCTACCTTAATATTCTTTTGTACTACCACACCATCTGAAGGTGCTTTCATTTTTATGTAGTTATATGTACTTGCCATTTGCTTCGCTTTTATATTCGCTTCTTCAACCACAACTTGCATTGCTTCCAGCATTGTCTCTATATTTGCTGCTTGAGCATCTAAATCTAACATATCAGTAAGAAAAATCTTATTATCATCACGATACGTGCTGCTTAACCTTAATTTTTTTGTATTGACATCTCTTAATTCTTTTCGCCAAAACTCAACAATGACCTTTGATTGTTCAAGCATAAGATCAGCTTGCGTTTTCATGATATCAAATTCAGCAGATTCCATTTCATAAAGGTCATCTTCTCTTTTTACTTTATCACCAAGCTTTACAAAAACTTTTTTTATATATCCCATAAAACGTGCACCAATCATTTTCTGACCATCAGAAACGACTGTACCTGTCAAAGTGATATCACCTGCCTGTGAAAATGCACTGAGCAACAATGCTACTATTATTATTTTTTTCATTTTATATCTACCACTTTCTTAATCGTACATGACATTTCATACATTCTGATGAAATCTTACTATAATACTGTAATGCTTGTGTAGCATCCCCATCGGAAAAACGTGCAACAATATCATCTGTATTTTGTTCGATCTTCCTTTGAATACGTTTTGTCATTGCCGTATTATTATCCATCCATCTTTCATAGACATCTTTATTTTCTATCTCTTTCTTTATTGGTCTGATTTTCACAATAGTTTCTTTCAAATCTTTAGCACCTGCTTTTACAATATCAAGGTTGTTATAAAAAAATCCAGCTTGCATATCTTGCATAGCTTGTGCCATCTTTTGCATATCAAAAATTCTATCTGCCTGTGTATACTCTTGTCCAAATCCAAAAGTAATCACCATCACACAACTAACCAATAATCTCTTCATCTAACTTCCTTTTTTCTTAACATCAAAAATACGCAACTATAATATTTGAATCCAATCTTAAAGTATTGTATCAAATAATCACTAAATTGATTATTATGCATGAATCAAATCAAAAATAATTATGACTAATATCATTGTTTCTTCATGACCTATAAATCTACCATAGATGTAATAAGATTATGCAAGTAAATATTAAACAAACGCAATACTTCTTGTTTTAATATCTCTCCTGGGTATCATAAATAAATGTCTAATAGCAAATAATATAAGCTAGTATTATTTAGAATATAAGTTAAGTTTAATATCACTTATGATATAATAAATTATAAAAAAAATTCAAAAAGGGTATACAATGAAAAAAATAATTACAACTTCTGTAGCTTTAGCTGCATTATTGGTAACAAATGTTCAGGCAAATGAATTGAATGAAATGTTCAAAGATATGAAAGAAGCTGCTATCAGCATTAGTAAAGATGCTAAAGACAGTGTTGTAGCTGTAAAAGATGGTACTGTTGAAACAACACAAAGTGCTGAAAGAACAGTAACTAATGTAAGTGCAGATACGAAAGATACTACTGTAAAAGTTTCTGATGATCTTAAAACAGCTGAAGTTTCTACATCAAAAGACAGTAGAGATACTGTAAACTCTGTATCAACTGATACAAAAGACTCCATTACTAATACTTCTAAAGATCTAAAAGAATCTTCAAATGTTGCTACTAAAGAGTTTAAAGATTCTACTATTGCTATTTCTAAAGATTCAACAGATGCTGTGAAAAGTATCTCTAGTGACTCTAAAGATTCTGTAAAGTCTGTTTCTTCAGATCTAAATTCAACAGTAGAATCAGTATCTAAGGATTCTAGAGATTCTGTGAAATCTGTTTCTGCTGACTCAGCTGACTCTGTGAAAACTGTTTCTGCTGACTCTAAAGATTCTGTTGATTCTGTAGCGAAAGAATCAAGTGCTGCAGTAAAACAAGCATCTAATGATGCAAGAGATTCAGTGGACTCAACTGCTAAGGAATCTAGTGATGCAGCCAAAACTGCTTCAAATGATGAGAGAGAATCTGTAAAATCTATTTCAGAAAACCTCAACGATTCTGTTAAAACAATTAACAAATAATAACTCCAAATACGATAGAAGGCATAGCCTTCTATCACTACCTACACAAAATAATCTCATTACTTATTCACCAATTCAAGTCTTAAACATTTAATGTAATTAAAAATAAATATTTCTTAATATTATATTATAATATTTATAATAAGTCATATTTAATATTATTTCAGTATAATTCGCATAAATACAAAAATTATACAAAGGGTATACCTATGAAAAAAATGATTACAACTTCTGTAGCTGTAGCTGCATTATTGGTAACAAGTGCGCAAGCTGATTTTGACTTTGGAGATATGTTCAAAGATATGAAAGAAGCTGCTATCAGCATGAGTAAAGATGCTAAAGACAGTGTAGTCGCTACAAAAGATGGTGCTGTTGAAACATCTAAAAGTGCTGAAAGAACTGTAACTAATGTAAGTGCAGATACGAAAGATACTACTGTAAAAGTTTCTGATGATCTTAAAACAGCTGAAGTTTCTACATCTAAAGACAGTAGAGATACTGTACATGCAGTATCAACAGATACAAAAGATGCAATTACAAATACATCCAAGGATCTTAAAGATTCTGGAACTGTTGCTTCTAAAGAATTCAAAGATTCTACAATCGCTATTTCTAAAGACTCAACAGACGCTGTGAAAAGTGTTTCTAAAGACTCTGCCGACTCTGTAAAAACAGTTTCTGCTGACTCTACTGACTCTGTAAAAACAGTTTCTGCTGATTCTGCCGACTCTGTAAAAACAGTTTCTTCTGATTCTGCCGACTCTGTAAAAACTGTATCTGGAGATACAAGATCAGCAATAGATACAACGGCTAAAGAGTCAAGTGCTGCTACAAAAACAGTTTCTAGTGATACAAGAGATTCTATTAAGTCTGTAAATGAAGAAAGTTCAGATGCAGCTAAAACTATATCTAATGATCAGAGAGAGTCTGTAAAATCTGTTTCAGAAAACCTAAACGATTCTGTTAAAACAATTAATGACTAATATTTGAGATAGATGATATGACCATCTATCTCCTTAAGCAGCTCAGTTTTGAGCTTGCTTATACTTCTCATAAAATTATCCCTAACTAATCTCATATTTGACAACTTTTACTTTAAGAGATGTTTAAAATAACTATTGATACCATCAATAATAATATAAATAAAAGGTTTCAGAATGAAAAAAATGATCACTACTTTAGCAGCACTTGCATTATTTACTCATGCCGAAGCTGGTTTTAGCTTTGGAGATATGTTCGATGACATGAAAGAGGTTGCTGAAGCCATGACAGATGATGCAAAAGATAGCATGACTGCCATGACAGAAGGTGCTGAAGAAATATCTAAAAGTGCTGAAAGATCATCGCGTGCGATCAATTCTGATGTTGAGGATGTTTCTGAGAAGGTTTCTGATGATATAGATACTGCTACAGAAGCAACTTTCAAAGATGGTCGAGATGCAACTGAATCAGTTTTAGATGACTCTAAAGATGTTATTGCCGATACAAGTGAAGATGCTAAAGATGTTTCAGATGCAGTATATACTGATGCAAAGGATAGTGTCGATGCTCTTTCATCAGATCTATCAGACTCTATAGAGGATGTTTCCGATGATGTTAGGGACTCCATAGAAACTGTTTCGGAAGATGCAAGTGATGCAGCAGAAAATATTTCTAGTGATTCTGTCGATTCTCTTAAAACCGTTTCAAATAATACAAAAGATTCTATGGAAGATGTATCAAATGACTCTAAAGATTCAGTAGACTCTGTAGCTACCAATATAGAAGATTCAACTAAAACAGTTTCAGATGATACAGGTGATGCTATAGAGTCTACTGAAAGTGCAATAAGTGAGACCACGGAAACTGTTTCAGATGATGTGAGAGAATCTATAGATGAAGTCGCATCAAATCTCAATGATTCTTTTAAAGACATCACTCAAGGAAAAGATACTCCATCTAGGATAAAAAAAGAATCTGTTTGTACTGCAACTACTACCATAGAACAGTCAACTAAAACCGTTTCAAATAATACAAATAAACCTATAGAATCTACTGGAACTCGTGCGACTAAGACAACAGAAAATATTTTAGACAAAAAGAAAAAGTCTAATGACGAAATGATATCGAGTACTAATGATTCTTTCAAAGAGGTTTCTCACAAAAAAGATACCAAAGCTATCACAAAAGAAGAATATGAAGAGTATATAAGAAGAAAGAATATAAACAAGTGATATTATTTACAGCAACATCAATACAAGGTAACCTTTAAAATGAGGTTACCTTTCCCAATTACTCGTAATTCTTTTGATATTATATATTATTATAAATACTTATCTACTATGTCATATTCTATAATATAATTAAAAATAATCTTTTTTATTAAAAAAGATTAAGTTATAATTAACATAAGTTTATATATACTATTATATAAATATTTAATTAAAAGGGATTCATTTATGAAAAAGATAATTACAATTTCTGCAGCAGTGGCTGCATTATTGGTAACAAGTGCGCAAGCTGATTTTGACTTTAATGATATGTTTAAAGATATGAAAGAAGCTGCTATCAGCATGAGTAAAGATGCTAAAGACAGTGTTGTAGCCACAAAAGATGGTGCAGTAGAAACATCTAAAAGTGCAGAAAGAACTGTAACCAATGTAAGTGCAGATGCAAAAGATACTACTATTAAAGCTTCTGATGATTTAAAAACAATGGAATTAAACACAAGTTCTGATATGGGAAGTGTAACTACTGACCTTTCAAGTGATACAAAAGAATCACTTAAAACAACTACTAGTGACTTAAAAGAGAGCAGTACAACTTTTAGTACTGATACAAAAGAGTCTATAGTTACTTTATCTAAAGATTCAAAAGATTCTGTTAAAACTGTTTCTGCTGATTCTAGAGATTCTGTGAAGTCTGTTTCTGCTGATTCTGAGATTCTGTTAAAACTGTTTCTGCTGACTCAAGAGATTCTGTGAAATCTGTTTCTAATGACTTTAACAGTACAACTAGTACGATCTCTAATGACTCAAAAGATTCTGTTACTTCTGTTGCAACAAATACAAGTGATGCTACAAAAACTATCTCTAGTGATACAAGAGATTCTGTGAAATCTGTAAATGAAGAAAGTTCAGATGCAACAAAAACAGTTTCTAATGACCAGAGAGAGTCTGTGAAGTCTGTTTCAGAAAACCTAAACGATTCAGTTAAAACAATTAATGACTAACTAATCATTATTCTACATAATAGATAAGAAGGATTTTTCCTTCTTATCTATCTCTACAAATTGCCAGTCACTTTTGGTAGCGTTTCCTTACATTACAAACCAATTTCATAACCTATATTTATTATATATATAAATTCTATGCTATTCTATATATAATACTTGTCCAAAGGATTCATGTGAATACTGTTTAAAATCGAATACTAGCCTTTGTCTTACTTTTACCTGCCCTGCTCTTTGCTACTGCAGTACAAGAAAGCACTACTTCTACAACATCCATAAATGATGATTCTCTTGCAGTTTTCTATACAATAGATGGTAATGCAGAAGAGAGATACAATACTTTTGTAGAAAAAAAACTAAAAAGTATAGGTTTTCAACTCACAGACCCACATAAAAGAGTCAATGATCAGTATGAAACAAAATATGGTTCAACTGTACTTGATGTACTTAGTTTTATGCCTGTAGTCAATGATGAAACTATCTTGCCACTGCTTAATATCGATCCACGTATCGCTGGATTTGCACCATTTAATATGCTTATATACAAAAAACTTGATGAAAATAAGACACATGTTGGACACCTTATGCCAAAGGTCATGTTAAATATCTTAGGTATTGAAGACAAAGAGGTAAAAGAGAAGTTTACTGCTACCTTTAAATCACTTGATAATATGATCGAAAAAGAGTTGGGTGGCAAGAAATCCTATATGCCATATCAAAAACTTCCTAGAGCAAAAAATGATCAATTTCGAATATGAATTTGAAGTACCGGAAGATATAGACGATTTTATCGATGGATTTCCAAAATAAATTTGAACTTGCTTTCATCGATAAAGGCTATCTGATAGCCGGATATCATAACTTTATGGAAACAACTGATGATGCAGAAGATATTCTCTCTGATTTTGATGCTTTTTGGACCTATTCTCTTTGTCATCTAAAATTTTCTTACAATATGTTTGATAATGAAGGTGCACGTCCTGAAGCAGGTTTATTTGCACCTTGTACCATGTATATGTATATCAAAAAAGGAACCAATAAGCTTATTGTTGGAATGTTTAGACTACATAACTGGTCTGATACATTAGGTATCACAGATAAAAAAAGACTTGCACTGATTGAAGAACTTGACAGAGAGATACCAGAAATTTTAACCGAATTTGGTATGACTGCTGTATCTAACGTCAACCCGCTTAAAGAAACACCAAAGGTACTCACCCCTCATATAAAAAAAGCTGCAGTTGCAACAAAATCAATAGACAAAGAAATCTCTAAAAAAATAGAACCTGTTTCTGTACAAAATATATCTCTTCCAGATAATGCTTTAGCCGTTATGTATAAAGTGGAAGGTAATATCGAGAAAGAATATAATAGGATTGTTAAAGATGAACTAAAATCTATTGATTATGAAGTCACTGATCCTCACCACAGAGTCAATGACCAATATGAAAACAAATATGGTTCAACTGTTTTAGATACACTTAGTTTTTTATCTGTTGTAAATGACAAAGCTACTTTGCCGCTGCTCAACATCGATCCTCGTATTGCTGTTTTGCTCCATTTAATATGCTTATCTATAAAAAACTTGATGAAAATGTGACACATGTAGGACATATCATGCCAAATGCATTCTAGATATGATAGGAATAGAAGACAAAGAAGTAAGAGAAAAATTTATCTGCATCCTTTCAACCTCTCGATGCAAGTTAGAAGAAGAATTTAGAACTAAAGGATTGAAGTTTACTAAGTCATACCAGGATATAAAAAACTCCCAGAAAACCGTATGCATACTTTCGAATATGAGTTTGAAGCACCTGATGATATGGATGAATTTATTGATGACATTCCAAAACCATTTGAACTTGCTTTTATCAATAAAGGCTACCTTATCGCCGGTTACCATAATTTTATGGAAGCAACAGATAATGCTGAAGAAATACTTTGCAGGATATGATGCATTCTGGACTTATTCACTCTGTCATTTAGAATTTTCCTACAATATGTTTGATAATGAAGGCGCTATCCAGAAGCAGGACTATTTGCACCTTGTACTATGTATATGTATATTAAAAAAGGAAGCAATAAAATTGTTATCGGTATGCTTAGATTACGAAAACTGGTCAACAACATTAAACATTACTGACGAAAAAAGAGTAAGACTTGTTAATAAACTTGACAAAGAGATACCTGAAATCCTAACTGCATATGGGATGAAAGCCATAGAAAATACCAATACACTAAAAGAAATATGTTAGGTAGTTCCACAGGAAAATATGTCGGTAGCTGCAAAAGAAGCAACCAATTGTACTACTGCTCAAAAGTTCATACCTTTTTCAGAGGCAAATAAAACACAGGAAAGAAATATACAATGTATAGAAACATCTAGTGGTACTGTAAACATTGCTATTCCAGCTGTACCAAAAGTACCTGAAGCATTCAAATCCAAAAAAAATAAAGCCGTATTAGACAGAAGTATTAAATTTTCAAAACGGGTTCCGCCAAATTATATACCACATAGATTTGATAAGATAAAAGAAGAAACATTCTAGCACCAATACTAGAATAGGTGAAGTAAACCAAGGGAAGAATTTCCGCACATCTCCGTGGTGAATTCATGGATGTAGAAAAAGTAGAAGAAAAACTTAAAGCTGCTGGATTTGAAATCATTACCTCTGTACCTGTCGACAAAAAAGGTACACTTATCTCTGTGGTATTTACCGATAAATCCTTAATCAGTATGGCAAGTAAAGAAAATAGAGGCTTTATAGCATCATTACGTGCGCTTGTTGACACAAAAGAAAAAACTATCAGTATTATTAATCCTCTTTATATGGCAAAAGGATTTTTGCAAGCTGACTATGATGAAAAAGCTGCCAAAAAAATACTTGGTAAAACTAATCGACGCATTTCCAAGTCTGAAAAATTCAAAAGATGCACTCAAATTCCAACTTTTGCCAAAATACCAATTTATGAATGGTATGCCTTATTATGAAGATATGATAGAAGTTGCCTCAGGAGATGACCTATTGGAAAAAATAAAAGATAATAATAAAGTGGTCTTTACTCAAACATTAGAAAATGGTTCGACACTTAGTAGGTGTAAAACTTTCGAAAAGAACAAGTAAATTTACAAAAAGAATTGGTAGAAACAATGCAGCTATGCTTCCTTACCCTATACTGATTGAAAATGGAAAAGCAAAAATACTTGATCCTAAATATTATATAGCCTATATGTATCCTATGTTAAAAATGTCTGAATTTATGACCATTGCTACGATACCAGATGCTATGATAAAAGATTGTGAAAAAGTATTTAAGAAGAAAAGAAAGAAATATAAGTTAGAGTTTATAAAGGATACATATGTATGCCTCTTACAATCTTTAGAAAGATGAAACCCTGATCACTAAGCCTTCAAGAAAGATCTTATTTCGCTTTCTCTAAATATTTACCCTCAACCGTATCTACTTTGATCATCTCACCCTCGAGTACATGAAAAGGTACTTGTACCACAGCTCCACTTTCAAGTGTTGCTGGTTTTTTACCCCCTTGAGAATCACCTTTAAAGTTAGGTGGAGTCTCAACTATCTTTAAGTACAACTGTTTGAGGTATCTCAACTGAAATAGCTTTACCTCCATGAAACAAGATCTCAGCTTCCATACCATCTATCATAAAATCAAAAGTATCTTTACCTACTTGCTCATGTGTAAGTCCTATCTGCTCAAAAGTTGTTGTATCCATAAACTGAAGCATTTCACCATCATCATAAAGATATTGCATTGTTTTTTGTTCAAGTTCCGGTACTTCAAATTTATCACCTGCATGTACCGTTTTTTCAATTGTTTTACCTGTAGCAAGATTTTTGATCTTCATACGTACAAAAGCTGCACCTTTACCTGGTTTAACATGCTGAAAGTCTGTAACCTTATAAGGGTTCCCAGTAATTTCAAGTCTTGTACCTTTTTTGATATCACCCATTCCAATTGTAGCCATTTTAGCTCCTTAAAAATTATGGGTGATTATAGCAAATGCTTGGTTAAAAGGTTATAGGCAGAAGGCACCCTCAAAAGGATGCCAAAAAGAAGTGTTTATTTTGTGATAGAAATAGTTATAATGTTCTCCATCGGATGGTCAATCTTTTCAAAATCCATTGCTTTTGCATTATCCATCAGTACAGGGACAAAAAGAAGTGAAACAAAAACTGCTGCAACAGTTCCTGAAATAAGTGCGACACCCAATCCACCAAATACCGGGTCTCCTGCAAGTAATGCAGACCCTAAAATAATAGCAACTGCAGTTAATGCAATAGGTTTCGCTCTTGTGGCTGCAGCGATTGCAATGGCTCTACGTTTTTTTATACCATCACATTCCATCAATGATTGAGCAAAGTCTATAAGCAACAATGAATTACGTGAACTAATCCCAATGAGTGCAATAAATCCAATAAGGAAGTTGCTGTCAGGAAGAATGTCTCAGAGGTAAACCAGATTTGCCACCCAGTGCCCTACTATTACACCTATAAGTGAAAGAAATGAACCCAAGAGTACAATACCACTTATAGCAAAGCTTTTATAGTAAATAACCAACAATAAAAAGATCAATATCAATGCAGATATAAATGCAGCACCTAGATCTCTAAAGGTATCAAGTGTTACTTTCATTTCTCCATCCCAACGTATCAGAAATTTTTCATGTGTTTTTTTATCTTCTAAAGTGAAGTCAAACATATACGTTGATAAACCTGCTTTCGTAATAATATAATCTTTTTCAAATTTTTCAATCATCACAGCACGTGCATCCAATAATGGATAAACTTGAGAAACCATATCTGTTTCAGCAATTACATTCACCATACGAGAAAGATCTTTATGCATGATCATAGGATTTGACTTTACTTTACGAATAGTCAACTACTTCACTTAATGGTACCATCATTCCTTGCTTATTCATTAAGTTCAGGGATGAAAGCTTACTCTGCAATGCATCTACATTTGATTCAGGTAATTTTTTACTTTCATTATCCAATACCAAAAATATAGGTATTTGATCTGGTGAATTTTGAGAGTTTTTATGGGCTATGACCATACCTTCAAAAGCAAGATATATGATATTATTAACTTGTCTAACACCTAAGCCACTTCTTGCAATTTTTCTTTGTCAGGTATAAGTTCATATTTTTCATAATTTTCATCCGCCATAATATCAATATCCACCAGTCCTTCAGTTTCTGATAAAACATCCGCGACATCTACAGCAAGACTCTTATTTTTTCTAAGTTTTCACCATGTACTTCAACTACAATGAGGCTAAGGTAGGAGGTCCAGATGGTTGTTCTACAAATTTAATGTTTGTACCTCTCGTTAAAGGTACACATGCTTCTTGAATTATAGGTCTTAAACGCTGTACCATAAGAAATGAAGGTTCATCACGGTGATGTTTATCTGTAAGATTCACAGATATTTCTGCAACATTTTCAGTACGTTTCATACTTGCACCCTTAACAAGACCTGCATAATCAAGTGGAATTCCCTGTCCTAAGAAAAGTTCAATATTCATGACTTCTTCTTCTTTTTTTAAAAAATCTATCACACAGCTACTCACTTCTTTTGTCTGTTCAATAGATGATCCTGTTGGTGTATCAATATAGATAGAAAAGGTATTATCACTTTTTCCTGGTAACATTTTTGCCAATACCAATTTAGTAGGAAACATTAAAAGTGAAAGGAAAAATGCTGCGGCGGTTAACATAATCAACCAATTTTTTCTTTGACCTGCTATCAAGAATACTATAAATAAAACTTTCAAGATTTTTCATTATTTTGATCCTTCTTATCATCTGTTGTTTGTACTCACCATGTTCTGGCTTTTTCAGTAATTTTAAACTTAAATATGGTGTAAATATATAAGCTACGAAAAGTGATGCTATCAGTGCTACAGGTACATTATATGGAATAGGTTTCATAAATGAACCCATCATTCCTCCAACAAATGCCATAGGAACCATTGTCAAAATAATCGCTAAGGTTGCTATATTTGTTGGTGCACCGATCTCATCTGTTGCTTCAATCAAAAGTTCTCCCATTTCTTTATCTTCGACACCATGACTATGTAAATGTCTATGAATATTTTCAATCACAATAATGGCGGCATCCACAAGAAGTCCCAGAGAGAGTAAGAGAGCAAAAAGTGTAATCCTGTTCATAGTTTGGCCAGTCATCCATGCAGTGAATAGTGTCACTGCTAAAATAGCAGGTACAGTAAATGTTACAATAATAGATTCTCTCCAACCTAAAGCAAAAACCAACATCAATGCAATGATCACAATAGTAATAATCAAATGATGCATGAATTCATTTACTGCTTCATTTGCCCGTACACCATAGTTTCTTGTCATAAGATATCCAATACCTGATTTTTCAAATTCTTTTTCATATCCTTTAATACATCCAAAACATCTTCAGCCACAAAAACTGCATTGGTCCCAGCAAGCTTTGCAACGGTCATTGTAATTTGATTTTTTTCTTCACTCAATGTTGCTTTTAACTGATCAGATTTATCCTTATCAGCTTCTTTATTTATATTTTGTTCTCTCATTAATATTTTAGCTGTTTGAAAATTTTGTATATCTACACCCTCAGTTACATCTGCAACATCTTTTAAGTAAATAGGTGAGCCCATGTATTGTGCTACAATTACATTTCCAACATCTTCTACACTTTCAATAGCATTTTTTACTCCAAAAATTACCAGATTATTATTTTGTGTTCTTCCTTTTACATCAGGCACAGCCACTGCCAAAGATTGTACAGATTGCATGATCTGTCCTAAAGAAAGATGATATGCAGAAAGTTTTCCCATATCAACCTCTATATTGTATTGTGCTTTTCTCTCACCTTTTAAAGTGGTTTTAGCCACATTTTCAACAGCATTTATTTTTTGCTGTACTCTTCTAACCATTTCAAAAAGTTTTACATCATCAATATTTCTTTTTGTTTTTGGATAAAATGCGACCGTTACAATAGGAATATCAATATCGATATCAAATGGTTTTACACTTGGCTGCATCACGCCTTTAGGCATGAGATCCATATTTTGCATTACTTTATCATAGAGTTTTAGATTGGAATCTTCTCTATTTTCACCAATGTAATACATCACGTTAACAACACCTACATTATCCATAGCCATGCCATAGATATGTTCTATACCACGTACTTCTCGTAACTTACGTTCTAATGGCTTAACAATAATATTTTCTACTTCTTTAGGTGTTGCTCCGGGCATGGCAACAACAACTGCACCACCTGAAATTGCAATCTGAGGATCTTCTTCCCGTGGCATGGTATTAAGTGCTATATAGCCAACAAGCAATAACATTGCACCGAGAACTATAGTTAAAGGATTATGCAAAAAACCTTTTGCAAGTTTTCCTGCTACATTTATAATCTCATATTCTTTTTTATTTTCCATTACTACCTACTTAATAATAATAATTTTGGCATACATACCGGGGTACACAGAAGATCTTCCACTACTGTCAAAGCTCATTTTAATCTTAAATTTATGTGTCATAGGATTTGAACTTGGAATAATAGATATAATTTTACCAACAGTTACAAATCCTATAGAAGGTATTTCAATATCTACTTTTTTATTGAGGTTAATATATCTCAATTGTGTTTCACTTAGTTCCGCCACAATTGTTAATTTACTCAGATCCGTCAACACAACTGCAGGCATACCAGGAATGGCCATTTCCCCTTCATTTAGTCGCTTCTCAACAATTACACCATCGTTAGGTGCAAGGATCTTCAAATAATTATACTGGTTTAGCACTTCATCTTTTTTAGCAAGTGCCTGATTTACCTGTTCTTCTGATATCTTCACCATATCTTTAAGATTTTCGGCAGCAAGTTGCAACATTTCATATTCATACTTAGAAACCATTTGTTTCTTGTAAAGTCTTTCATGCCTTCCAAGATTGGTCAATACGTTATTGTATTGGTTTTTATTCATTTGAAGAGAAAGTCTTGCTTGAGAAATAGCAAGATCGACTTGTCTTTCCGCTGATTCTATTTCTTTAGAATCGATCTCATAAAGGAGTTGACCTTTCTTAACGATATCTCCTTCTGATACTGCCATATTTCTGACATATCCCATATAACGGCTAGTTATCATTTTTTGATTGTCAGAAACAACCGATCCACTTAGGTTTATCTCTGTAGCATTTACAGATGTCAACATCAATACTAAGACGATTAATTGTGTAAGCTTATTCATACATTTCCTCCTATATTTAATATACTGTTTAGTTCAAATATTTTTGTATTACGCTCATTCTTCACGGTTAGTAACTTAAGTAATACTTCTAATTCCTTAGATTGCTTGATTAAAACATCTGATATAGAGGTAATCCCTTCTTTATATCTTGATTGATAGTTTTCATATACTTTTTGTGCAAATCGCAATTGTTTTTGATAACTTTTAACATCTGCATTTTTACTTAGGATCTCTGTTTCAAGCTTTTTTACTTTCAATGCAATACCAGATTTAGCTAGTGCGACTTCATCCTGTACTTTTAGATGATTCACTTTTGCTTTTTCAAGGTTAGCAGCATCTATACCACCATTAAAGATATTCCACTTTAATTGTATACCAACCGTGTACGAATCTTTATCTCTAAATTCATTCCAAAACTCATCATCAGCACTTCCATACTCTCCAAATGCGCCAACAGTTGGTAGATAGTTCGCCTTTTCGACATTCATAGCCATTTCAGTGATCTTTAATCCCAACAACGCTTTCTGTATATCAATATTGTTACTTTCTACTTCTTCAGTAACAATATTAGGCATGGGTGCCATTTCATTCACTTTTTTAATAGAACTAACTTCTTCATTGAGTAAAAAAGAGAGAAATTGATACGCAAGATTTCTATTGAGCTTAGCTTGGTTATACATACTTTCCGCTTCAGCCCTACGTGCCTGAACTTCAAGTAGATCAATCTCTCGTGTATATCCCTCTTCTCCCATACTTTTCACGATTGATTCTAAACGGTTAATATTTTTAATGATCTTGGAGAGATTAAAAATGTAATTTTCTACTAATGAGATATCATAAAATGCTTTTTTTGTCTGAAATATTTTTTCATTAAGAAGTTTTTGTGTATCCCACTGGCTCATACGTTGCAAAGCATCTGTAATACGTCCATACTCTGAAAGTTTACCACCGGTATACAGAGGTAGCATGTAGGAAATTTTAGTCTGATAATGATTTCTTGCTTCTGGATAATTAAGATTAGTTGGTTCTGTAGCCAAAAGCTCTGGCGCATTACTAGGTAGCCCACCCATCTGTGCCAAAAATTCATCAAAACCAAAGTCATTGAACGTAGCTTCACGACTTTGCAATTTAAACCCAAATACATTTCCTGCATCATTAGAACGCATTCCTGTAACTGCTACATCCAATTTACCATAGTGATGTCCTTGGGCAGCAGCTGCTTCATACGCCTTCATTTGTTCATTAAAATGTGATATTTTTAATTCTAGGTTATTCTTTTTTAACATAGCAATAGCTTGATCAATATTTAAGTTGTTTAAACCCGCAAATAATGGCCATGATAAGAAAAAAATGAGATATTTTTTCATAAGAAGTGCTCCCTTTTGCCAAGATTACATTATATTATAACTAAAGAAATAATTTTTCACTGTAATCCATAATATAATAAGTACTTATTATATCTTTCATAACTTAAAATAATAAAGTATAGAGCTGGAAAGAATGCAATAATATAAAAATGTGTTTACATTATAATGGAGAAAAATAGGAGAAGTAACTAAGTGGAAATTCCACTTAGTTTTTAAAGTGTAGCGTGAGATACACTAATACATGCTTCTAATGCAGAAAGTTCATCGAGAAGTTCTTTTTTAATTTGACCATCAACACGAACTACGGCAAGTGCTTGCTTCTTACTGTCGCGCCCTAGTCTAAAGTCGGATATGTTTAAACCATTCTCTGCCATGATTCTACCCACATCACCAATGACGCCTGGAGTATCTGTATTTCTAAAGAATATCATTGTACCTTTTGGCTCAACATCTAAGATGTAGTCGTCAATTTCAATGATTCGTTGTTCACTATCATCAAAAACAGTTCCTTCTATAGAGATCGTACCTTCTGAAGTTGTAAGCTTTACACCAATTTTGTTCGTAAAGCCACTATTACTTGGCTGTACTTCTTTTATAATCTCAATACCACGTTCATCTGCAACGAACTCAGCATTTACATAGTTGATTTGATCTCCCAAAGATTCAGTGAGCACGCCCACAGTTGCGAATGTACCCATAGACTCTATATGGTCTGCTACTGGACCAGATGCCATGACCTTAATTGACTTGACAGCACTCTTTGTGATCTGTGCAGACATATGACCAATTTTTTGAATAAGTTCTAAGTATGGTCTTACAAAATCAGGAAGTTCATGCTCTTTTATAGGCAAATTGAGTGCATTAGGGTACGAGATACCTTTTGCTGCTGCTATTGCATTTTCTGCTGCCTGAATAGCAATATTTTTTTGTGATTCCTTAGTATTTGCGCCAAGATGAGGGGTAACCGTTACATTAGCAAGGTCAAGCAGAGGGTGATCAGTTGCTGGTTCTTTGTTAAATACATCGATACCTGCCATTGCTACCTTACCAGAAGTCAGCCCTTCTAATAGTGCATCCTCATCATAAAGACCACCCCTAGCACAATTTATAAGAATAACGCCATCTTTCATTTTAGCTATCTCTTCTTTACCTATCATACCAATAGTTTCAGAATTTTTGGGTGTATGGATCGTGATAATGTCACATGCTAAAATATCTTCAAAGTTTTTAGTGTATCCAACATCTATATCTGTTGCTTTACTTGGATCTATGTAGGGGTCATATGCTAGAACATCCATTTCAAAGGCTTTAGCTCTTTTCCCTACACGTGAACCTATGTTACCAAAACCGATCACACCAAGCTTTTTATCTTTCAGCTCAGTACCATACCAGTCCTGTCTTCTCCATACACGATCAAGTTTGAGATTGTTATGTGCATAAGGAAATTGTCTTACACATGAAAGTAAATGCGCCATTGTAAGCTCAACTGCCGCAATGGTATTTGCAGTAGGTACATTCATAATAACGATACCTTGCTTACTCGAACCAGCAATGTCCACATTATCTACACCAACACCTGCACGTACGACTGCAGTAACTTTTTTAGCAGATGCCAAAAATGCCTCATCTACATCCGTTGATGAACGTGTTATAGCAACATCTGCCAAAGGGATTATTTCAGAAATGAGCTTATCTTTAGGCTCATCCGCTGCATTGATAAATTCTATTTCACTATCATTTGCAAGAATATCCAATCCATCCTGATGGATATGGTCACAAACAACGATCGTCTTTTTTGACATCTCATAACCTTTATTTTTGTGAAAATTTAATTACCATTATAGCAAGGAAGAATACGACTAGTCGTATGAACTACCTACTGTAGGCAACTCAATATTAACATTCAAAGCTTAGAAAATGTACATAAATACATTTTCTAACTTTAAGTTTTTGAAGCTTTTCTAAAAAGTGTTTAATACTACTTATTTATCTTTTAAATTTATCGCCAAAAGCATCACCTAGAGTCATACTGTCATCTTGCTCTAAATTAAGTTGATTCATTGCATCTCTTTCTTCTTGACGCTCTAGTCTTTTAACAGAAACTCTAATTCTATCAGCATTAGGGTCAATAAAGCTGATCACACCTGTAATTTCCTGACCTTTTTCAATTTCATCGAATTTAAGTGGGTGAAGATCTTCTGTTCTTATAAGCGCATCAATGTTGTCTTCAAGTGAAATGAATACACCAAAGTCTTTTTTGTCTTTTACGGTTCCTGTTACGATAGAACCATTTTTATGCGTTTCAGCGAATGCTTTTACAGGTGAAGCTTCAAGCGCTTTTTTACTCAATGAGATCTTACCTGCATCTCTATCAATCTTGATGATCTTCACTTCAACTTCATCACCAACTTTAAGTTCTGATTTAGCATTCTTTGATTTATCCCAAGAAATTTCTTGATTATGAAGAAGACCTTCAACTGAACCAACTTTTACGAATGCACCAAAATCAGTAATTGATGTTACTGTACCAGTAACTACATCACCAACTTTGTTTTCAGAAGTGAATGCGTCCATAGGTTTAGGTAGAAGATTTTTAAGGCTCACTCTTAATCTTCTACCTTCTTTATCAACTTCAATCACTTCAACATTGATCTCTGAATTATTTTCTAAGTAATCTTTAGGGTGTTTAACATTTTTATCCCAAGAGATCTCAGATACATGAAGGAATGCTTCAAGATCTTCACCAAGATCAACAAATACACCATAAGGTTCAATGTTAGAAACTGTAGCAGTTACTGTATCACCCACGCCGATGATAGAATCAATATCAGCCCAAGGATCAGGATTTGCATCTTTTATAGAAAGTGAAAGGTGTCTTTTCTTTTTGTCATAGTCCAAAGCGATAACATTAACTTGATCACCTTCTGAAAAATACTTAGATGGGTTCACTGGACCTTTATGAGAGATCTGTGAATAGTGAACAAGACCGTCCATACCACCAACATCTACAAACATACCATAAGACGTAATTTTCTTAATTGTACCAACTACAGGCTCTTTCTTTTCGAGAAGTTCAGCAACGATCTCGTCTGTTTTTGCTTTATCACGTTCTATAAGTTCTTTTCTAGAAACAACAACTGAACCTTTATCTTTATCGACTTTTACAATAACAGCTTTTACTTTTTTACCTATAGGATCAATTTTTGATGAAAGGTAAGAAAGTGTACGTGGCATGAAGAATTCTAAACCATCACAGTCAACAACATAACCACCTTTGTTTGTTTTTGTTACAACACCTTCGATGATATACTCTTGGTCTTCATCATATTCATTAATGAATTCATTTAATGCTACTCTGCTTAAGGCAGCTTTATGAGAAATACGACCTCTTCCCATATTTACAACATCAATTGTATCACCTACATTAAATGCAAGAATACCCTGTTCATCTTTTAACTCGTCTAGTGTAATTGTAGCATCTCTACCACCACCGATGTCAATTACTGCAATTTCATCTTTTTCATCTATCTTAACAACTGTACCTGTTACCAAATCACTTTTTGACTCTGATTTTTTAAACGATTCCTCGAGCATCGCCTCAAAATCTACTTCTTCTATTTCGATATCTTCGAACTTCATACCTATCCTTATGTGTGCCTAATTTTGCGTTATTATACCTTTTTAACCATAAATATGGCTTATGTGGCAAAGGCCTCTAAGCTGCGCTGAGGCTAGGTCAACATCAGCTTTTTAGTTATATCTCTTGTTGCTTTTAAGTTTTTAGTATATTTTTAGTCGGTTAGTAAGAAGAGATACTTTCAAGCACTTTAAAATATGTAGGAAATGTTTTAGCCGTACACTCAGGCTCATTGATTGTGACAGAAACGGGGTTGAGTGCTAAAAGAGAAAAACACATCGCCATTCTATGGTCATCATAGGTATCAATGGCTGCATGTTTAAGTACTTTTGGTGCAGTAATTTTAAGATAATCCTCACCCTCTTCCACCTCTGCTCCAACCTTACGAAGTTCTGTTGCCATAGCAAAAAGTCTGTCTGTCTCTTTCACACGCCAATTATAAATGTTTCTAAGTGTGGTTGTGCCTTCTACAAAAAGTGCTGTAGTAGCTATTGTCATAGCTGCATCAGGAATATGATTAAAATCCATATCTATAGCATGAAGCTCACCTTTACTTACTGATACAAAATCATCACCCCACTCTACAACTGCTCCCATTTTTTCAAGTACATCAACAAACTGAACATCACCTTGGATACTATTTTTTCCAATACCTGTGACTTTTACGGTACCACCTTTGATCGCAGCTGCAGCTAAAAAATAAGAAGCTGAAGAAGCATCACCTTCTACCATAAAAGTTTCTACAGCCTTATAGGTTTGTCTACCTTTTATGTTGAAAGTCTTATAGTCGTCATGCACCACATTTACACCAAACTCTTTCATAATATGTAATGTAATATCAATATAAGGCTTAGAGACAAGTTCTCCAATGATAGAAATAGTCATATCTTCTTTTGCCATAGGTGCTGCGAGTAGCAGGGCTGTTAAAAACTGGCTTGAAATAGCACCATCTATCTGTATATTACCTCCTGATAGCCCATCGGCTTCTATCAAAACTGGCGGATACCCGTCATTTTCTTGATAGCTGATATGTGCTCCTGCTTCTCGTAAAGCATCTACTAAATGCCCAATAGGCCTCTCTTTCATTCGAGGTTCACCTGTAAGCAAGTAAGAGCCTGTACCAAGACATAATGCTGCACAAAGCGGGCGCATCGCTGTACCTGCATTACCTAAGAAAAGTTCTACTAAATTTATACTGTCTATCGCACCTGCATTACCGATCACAGTACATTCTGTTTTGTTTTCAGAAAGCGTATATTTGATACCTAGATGTTTGAGGGCATTAAGCATGTGTCTAGTATCATCGCTCTCTAAAAGATTGGTGATCATAGTGGTTCCTTGTGCCAATGCTGCAAGTAATAAAGCTCTGTTTGAAAGACTTTTAGATCCTGGAAGATTGATCTCTCCATTGATTTTAGAAATTGGTTTAAGTGTTAATGTGTTCATATAACTTCATCCACCTTCTTCATTTCTTGAATTTTATTGATCACATTCTGTACAATCCAATCCGGAGTAGAAGCACCTGCAGAAATACCACAAAGTTCTTTACCTTCAAACCAACTCGCTTCAAGCTCTTTTTCATTCTCTATGAGGTAACTGTCTTTACAATCACGCTCGCAAATACCATGTAACTGTTTGGTATTAGAAGAGTGCTTGCCTCCAATGACTACCATGACATCAGCATTTTTAGCGAGCTCTGCTGCAGCATCCTGATTTTCAAATGTTGCATTACATATAGTGTTAAATACCCTTACTTCTTTACGCGTTTGCAATAAAGCAGTAACTATTTTGGAAAAATCTTCAGGTTTTTTTGTTGTTTGGGAAACCACTGCAACCTTCCCTTTAAGAGGAATTTTTTTTAACTCTTCAGGTTCAAGCACGATAAAAGCATCTTCCGGATCTTCTGCATAACTCACCACACCTTTAATCTCTGGATGATTTTTATCTCCAAATATAACAATACTATAGCCTTCTAAACTCATCTTTTGTACAATATTTTGAGGGGTTGTTACATAGGGACAAGTTGCATCTATAACATTATGATCTTGGCTTTTTAACATTGCCAATTCATTTTTAGGGATACCATGTGTACGTATAACCACCGTATCATCAGTCTCTATATCTTCTAAACGTTCAGCAAGACCTATATTGAAGCCTGTTTTAAGTCTATCAATCTCATCTTTATTATGAATTAACGGACCATATGTTACAGATCCTCTGTGCTCTTCAGCTATTTCAATAGCTCTTTTTACACCAAAACAAAATCCATAATTAGAGGCTAATTTTATTTTCATCTTTATCTCAATTCAGCTTTACATTCTGTCTCAAGTGCCATCATAATTTGACCCATGACCTCTTCTATATCAGCATCTTCAAGGGTTTTTTCCATAGACTGGATAAAGAAACGTATAGTTAAACTCTTTTTATCTCCTAATTTCTCATCTTCATAGATATCTACTGGGTAGGCATCTTTAAGTATTGGAAGATCTAGTACATTAAGTACTTTTGCTACTTCATAGTAACTCAAAGACTTGTCTATCACTACAGAGAGGTCTTTATAGACTCCCTGGAACTTAGAAATAGGCGTTGCATTGATATGCGTAGGCAATAAAGCATCAAAATCGAGTTCTGCAATGAATGTTTCAGGTAGACCAAAATTCTCCTGTACCGCAGGATGCAGCTTTGAGATGAATCCACATACTTTACTGTTTACAATGATATTTGCAGACAGGTATGGGTGAATAAGACTATTTGAATAGGTACAAGGAACTAATTCAAAAGCACCAATAACTGCTCCTAGTTTTTGTGTAAAAGAGGCAAAATCAATCATCTTTGGTTTTCCCGCATTGCTTACATTTTCACCTTCAAGCTGACCAGAAAATACAAAAGAGATGACTTCACGCTGTTCCCTTTTACTTTCAAATACTGCACCTATCTCAAATAGAGGGATAGATTTTTTACTATAACTCACATTACGCTTCACGGCATTGAGTAAATTGACTAAAATCGTAGATCTAAGTGTATTAAGCTCTTCAGCTATAGGGTTTGCAAGTTCAAGAGCTTCTTTAACCTGGCTAAACCCATATTTTTCCAAAAGTGCTCTTTCTGAAAATACATAAGATACATTTTCATAAAATGATACACCCACAGCACGGTTCTTAAACTCTTTTTTAGCTCTATACTTGTCAGTTGTGTCATTAAGCCGTGGCTTTTCTGCAAATACAAAAGGTTTAGCTTTAATATTGTTGATCCCTATGATGCGTACAATCTCTTCAGCGATATCCTGAATATGTTTAATATCATGTCTAAAAAGTGGTACCGTTACAGGAATAATCTCATATCCCATAGAATTTATCTCAAACCCAAGTTTTTGGAGTATCGTTACGATCTTACCTATTTCAACATCCATACCTATAATAGATGCAATCTCTTGTGCATCTACAATAATCGTTTGATGCTCTCTTTCAACGTTCACGTTAAGTGAACCTTCATAAAAAGAGACATCTGTGTCGTTATCCATTATAGAAGCGAGGTAAGAGAGACCAAATTGAAGATCAGGATTCGCTCCTCTAGATGTATTATAGTACAGATTGTCTGTTTTTAAAGAAGTTGTAGAGATCGCCTCAACTAAAGTATCTGGATTGATATAGCTAGCCTCTATTAAAAGCTCTTTTGTTTCGTCGTCTGCTATCGTTTCTGGGACTTGATTTACACCTACTGTAGAAAGTACTTTATCGTTTCCTAAAATTTCTATCACACCTTTTGTTTTTCCTACAGGCTGTACAGAGATCTTATTATCACTATTTCGGAAGGTTCTGCTATCATAGGCACGTAATATAACACCTGTAGTGTGAGTTGCATACGCAAGTATTCTCGCAAGTTTTCCTTCAGCATCTACATTAACCATCGCCAAACGTAACTGTACAAGGAAATTACTGCGAATATTTTCTATGGTTGCCAGTTTATAATGTAGATCTGCGTCCATCTCGCCAATATGACGGAGCTCAGCTTCTCTGGCAATACCAAGCTTAATCTTCTCTTCTTGCTTGTATTCAAAAGTCTTCATCTTAATATCAAGCGCTGCACTCAAATCTCTTGCCACACCAAAGATACTAAGGCAATCACCCCTGTTGGCTGTAAGCTCAAGCTCGATGATCGTATCTGCTACTTTTTCATAGGAGCTTAACTCTCTACCTACTTCAAGTTCACCAATACTTTCATCCAGTATCATAATCCCTTTGCCTGTATCTGGTAAACCAAGTTCAGTAGAAGCACACACCATCCCTTCACTCTCAACACCACGAAGTTTTGCATGTTTAATAGTGAAATCACCAGGAAGTACTGCTCCTATCGTTGCAACTGCAACGTACTCTGCTTCTACAACATTCACTGCACCACAGACTATCTGTCTTGTCCCACTTCCAATATCTATCTGACATACGTTTAGCTTGTCTGCATCAGGGTGTTTTTCACAAGAAAGAATTTTTCCAATCACTACTTTTTCGGCTATTTCGATTTTTTTAAGACTGTCAACTTCGAGTCCAATGGAGTTAAACGTTTCGTAAAGCTTCTCATTGGAGACCATACTAAGATCAATAAATTCATTTAACCAACTTCTTGTTACTATCATCTAAACTGCTCCAACAAACGAATATCACCTTCAAACAAAGACCTTAGGTCCGGTATCTTATGCATAAGCATTGCAAAACGCTCTACACCCAACCCAAAGGCATAACCACTTACATCTTCATATCCCACTGCCTTAAAGACATTTGGATCAACAATACCACATCCAAGAACTTCTAGCCAGCCTGTATGTGAACAGACTCTACATCCATTACCTTCACAAAAAATACAAGAGATATCTACTTCAGCTGATGGTTCGGTAAATGGGAAGAAACTTGGTCTGAAACGCACTTCAACATCTCCAAACATATAATGTAGGAAATCAATCAATATAGACTTGAGGTTTGCAAAACTTACTTTTCCTTTATCATCCACTACCAAACCTTCTACCTGATGGAACATCGGTGTATGTGTCAAATCATAATCACGTCTAAATACCGTTCCTGGAGCGATCATACGGATAGGAGGTTTGGTTTCCATCATTGTACGTATCTGTACCGGAGATGTGTGTGTACGTAAAAGTCCACCATCTTTAAAATAAAAAGTATCCTGCATATCACGTGCCGGGTGATACTTAGGGAGATTTAAAGCTTCAAAGTTATGAAAGTCATCTTCTACCATAGGACCAGTTTCAACAGCAAAGTTCAATGCAACAAAATAGTCAATGATCTTGTCCATTGTCTCCATTACCGGATGCAAAGCACCTTTTTGAGCCAATGTACCATAAAGAGAGACATCTAGAGCTTCACTTTTCAGTACTTTTTCTATCTCCTCAGCCTTAAGCACTTCATAACGTGCATCAAAACTTGCTTGCAATGCAGCTTTATTTTTATTAAGCCCCTCTGCAAATGCTTTTTTTTCTGGACCAGGAACATCTTTCATCTTGGCAAACTCAGCTGCCAGAACACCCTTCTTTCCAAAAAGCTCAACACGCACTTTTTCTAATTGTTCAAGTGAATCAGCTTGAACAATTTTCTCTTCTAAATTTTTCATTTAACCTCTATATGACTTCTTTGTATTGTCGTGATTTTATCCAAAACTTACTAATAATGGGATTTATTACTACTTAACTGTGCTATACTTTACATCTATGAAATTAAATATCACTACACTTTGCTCCTGCTTGACATGGGGTTGAACAAGTTGATATGATAAGCAAAAATAAAATAAACAACCAGTTAAAGGACCACAAAATGTGCATATTCTGCAAAATTGTAAACAAAGAAATACCAAACAATACTGTTCATGAAAGTGAACATTTTTTAGCATTTCATGATCTCTACCCTAAGGCACCTATCCACATTCTCATCATTCCCAAAACACATGTTGATTGTTTTCAGGATGTCACACCGGAGACGATGGCAGGATTAACCAGTTTTGCACAGGAAGTAGCAACAAAAGTGGGGGTAGATACGTCAGGATATAGACTCGTCACGAACAATGGTGAAGATGGAGGGCAAGAGGTAAACCATCTACATTTCCACATGCTCGGTGGAGGAAAACTTACATGGGATCACAGCCATGAAGATAACCAAGCCAGTATGTAAAAACTCTCACATCCTATATACTTAAATAATGTCATGGTGAACGTCCTCGTAAGTGAAGCGATTCGAGAGCTATGACAATTTTTTACTTCGTTTTTTCTAAAAAAATGAAGAGAGAAACAATACTACCAGTTAAGATACAAGATAATCTGCCAAATTAAATGATTAACATATTAATTACGCATCTATTTCTGCAAGTTTTAGTTCGTATTCAGCAACGATCTCATCATCTTTTTCCGTAGCTATCTCTAAACGTTCAAAAAGTGTATCCACTTCTTGCTGTACAAGTCCTACTTCACGGGAAAGTTGCATTATAGCATCGTTATCACCCTTGCTTGATGCTTTTTCAAGCTCTGCATTTTTTGCTGAGAGCTCTGCTTCAACCTCTTCTATTTTTTCTTCACAAAACTTTATCTCTTTGGTATAAGGTTTACGTACTTCATTACGTTCCTGTGTCACAGCTTTACGCAGCTTCTTACGTTCTTTATGATTAATCTTAGGTTTTTTCTTTGTAGGTGCAGCACCTTCTTCCTCTTCCCAACCTATCTTTTCTAAAAATTCATCATAAGTACCATCAAAATACTCTGCACTGCCTTTATGAAAAATAATAAGTGCATCAGCCAATCTTCTCAAAAGCATTTCTGAGTGTGTAACCATAATAAGAGACCCTTCAAATTCATCTATGGCATCTGCTAGAGCATCAATGGACTGCATATCTAGGTGGTTCGTAGGCTCATCGAGGAAAAGAAGATTTGCAGGTGTTGCGATGATCTTTCCTAACATGACACGACTGCGTTCTCCCCCTGAAAGTACTTCTATTTTTTTATCGGCAAGATCACCCGAAAACATCATACGTCCTGCTATACTACGTGATTCAGGTATACCTATATCTTTACTTACTGAAGCGATTTCATCAATGATCGTAGCCTTTACATTCAGTCTTTCAATATTTGTTTGTCCAAAGTGTGCAAATGTAGTAGAGGGGTGAAAATCAAGTTTCCCCCTCTGAAGTGGCAATTCTCCTGCAATATAGTTTAAAAGTGTTGACTTACCTTTACCATTCTTACCGATAATCGCCAGCCGTTTTCCCTTCTCCAAAGCAAAGGTGATTCCTTGAAAAAGCGGTTCTTCAGGATTATATCCAAAACCCAGATTTTCTGCACGAAGAACTACTTTTGCAGGTGTCTCTTTATATTTGAAATTAAATGATAAAGTAGCATCATTCTGCAAGTCTTCCATATCATCCATTTTATCAAGTTCTTTTTGTTTCGACTGTGCAAGTGCTGCTGTAGATGCTCTGGCTTTATTACGTGCAACAAAGTCTTCAAGTTCTTTACGCTTTTTATCTTGATTTGCCTTTGTTTTTTCATAGGTTTCATCTTCCATCTCAAGTGTGGAGTAATACTTATAACTGTCACCCTGCACTAAACGCAGTCCTTTACGCTGTATACCCATAGTATGGGTGGTCACAGCATCCATAAAATCACGGTCGTGTGTAATAAGTATTACTTCACCCTCAAACTCTTTAATAAAACCTTTCAACCATCTTAAAGAAGGCAAGTCTAGATAGTTGGTAGGCTCATCAAGCAATAACATATTTGGCTCTGTTGCCAAGAGTTTAACAAGATTGATACGTATTTGATAGCCTCCAGAAAAGCTCATAGGATCTTTATCCAAGTCTTCTGCTGTAAACCCAAGACCAAACAAGAGCTTTTCTATCTTATAAAAGTTCCACTGTTCATCTTCAGGAAGTACCAGTGCACACTCTTCACGTACAGTTTTCTCAGTAAAAACGAGATGTTGTTTAAGTGTACCAATCATGTAGTTTTTAGGAATGCTGACATCACCGGAGTCATAACTCTCTTCACCAAGGATGATCTTAAAAAGCGTAGATTTTCCAGATCCATTACGCCCTACAAGACCTATCTTCTGTCCAGGTGAAAGCTTTAAATTGACATCTTTAAAAAGGGTTTGTCCCCCAAAGCTTTTAGAGAGATTTGTAAGTTGTATCATGTGTATATCCATATATGGTGATTTGGGTTCGCATTATAGCGAAATGTGTATTAGGTCATATCACATATGTTTGAAAGTATTATCATTCTATAATAAAATTATAATATCTCCAAAAGGATCAAACATGAGCGATACTAATTTAAAACACTTAGAAAAGATAAAAGACAACATTGATAAATCTAATACACTTACTGAAGAAGAAAAAAGTGATTCAATGAAACGTATTGAAGAATGGTATAGAGAAGATATGGCATCAGGTACCTTCTTACAAGAATTAAGTGAACTTTCACCTACTATCAAAGCGCTTCTTGCTGAACTGGGACTTATCTAAACATAGCACTTCTCTGCTCTTTTTTAAGAGCAGAGAAACACAAAAGTCTTACAAATAATTTATTAAGCTTTAAATTCACCAGCATCCAATTTTGCCTTTAAGCCATCAAGCGCCTCTTGCATAATATCTATGATCATTTCCGCTGCCAGTGTATCATCTGCTTCAGGTACATCCCAACTAGTAATCTTCATATTAACATTAAAGATCGCATTCATTTCGGAGATAATTTCATCTTTTCTTCCTAATATATCTTGTGATACAGGATTCATAATTGTCCTTTTTTAGTATATGATTATACAGTTATCATACTCCCCTAACAGTAAAAAGTATCTGAAAGCAAAAAAATATGCTATAGTTAAATATGAAGATACAAATTTGTAAAAAATTCTCCAATGTAGATAAGCTTCAGAAAAAACTTGAAAAAGCCTTTCCTGATGATACGATCACAGTAAAATCATGTATTGATATGTGTAAACAGTGCAAGAATCGACCTACAGCTAAAATATGTGGGAAAAAAATCAAAGCGCAAGAGATCTCAAAGCTTATCTCTAAAATAGATGATCTCTAAAAACTACGAACAGCAAGCTCCGCCAAATCCATCTTCAAGTGGTACACTCATAGAGATAAGATCTTCCTTCTGCACTATTGTCTCTCCGTTTTGGATGATCGTATAACTGACTTTCACTGAATCACGAATTGAATTCACCGTTGTACAATAATTTTCTAAAGATGCTCCAATATAACGTTTTGCCTTGGTCGTATCAAACTCTCCCTGAAAGTCAAATATGATATGCATAGAAGCAAATTTCATTGGAACAGTATCCGTTCGTTCTATCTCTGCTTTTACAGTGTAGTTACTCACTTCATAGCCGTCTTTTTCTGCCATCATTACAAGGTCAATACCTGTACATCCGATAATACCTGTAGCAAAATATTCCACAGGAGTGATCTCTTTACAGTCTAAAATATAAGAGGATTTTATTGTATTTGCTTTAAACTTTTTTTCACCTAGATACTCTACCGATACATTCATATTAACTCCAAAAATTTATTTGTCATAGTGTACACTATCTGAGATATAATACTACTTCAAAAGTAAAACCTTATCTTATCTTAAGGATAACAAATGTAAAACGTCTTATGACACTTGATAACCTTAAATTTCAAACTACGTATCTTTCGCTAGATAACGAATTTTACGATATGACAGACCCTACACCACTTGATGATCCGTATCTGATCAGCTTCAATCCCAATGCAGCAGAACTCATCGATCTTGATAGCAACAGCAAGGATGATCCTCGTTTTGTAGGACTGCTCAACGGTACCTTCATCCCCAAAGGTGCACGTCCCTTTTCCATGTGCTATGCCGGACATCAGTTTGGTAATTATGCACCACGTCTAGGAGATGGAAGAGCTATCAATCTAGGAAGCATCAATGGCTGGCAACTTCAAACCAAAGGAAGTGGAGAAACACTCTACTCACGCACGTCAGACGGCCGAGCAGCCCTACCCTCTTCCATAAGAGAATACCTGATGAGTGAAGCGATGCACCATCTTGGCATCCCCACAACAAGGGCTCTTGGTATCATTGGGTCACAAACAAAGATCTTGCGAAATAATATAGAACGCGGGGCCATTGTCATGCGTATGTCACCAAGTTGGGTGCGTTTTGGTACATTTGAATACTTTTACTATTTTAAAGAATACGATAAACTCAAATCCCTCACCGACTATGTCATCACCGAATCCTACCCGCATTTGCAAAATGATGAAGATCGCTATTTTAAGTTTTTTTGTGAAGTCGTTGAACGTACTGCAAAGCTAATCGCACAGTGGCAAGGAGTGGGCTTTGACCATGGTGTCATGAATACAGACAACATGTCCATCGCAGGTCTCACTATCGACTATGGGCCTTATGCCATGCTGGATGATTTTGACTACGGATTTGTGTGTAACAAAACCGATAAAGCAGGTCGCTACAGCTATGGCGACCAACCCAATGTCTCCTACTGGAATCTTACTATGCTCTCTAAAGCACTCTCTCCAATCATTGATAAAGAGAGAATGCAGAAAAAACTTGATGATTTTGGTAACTTCCTCTATCCTGATGCCTATATCGATGTCATGCGTCAAAAACTAGGATTGAATTTAAAACTGGATGAAGATGTTGAACTAATTACAGATCTGGTAGGTGCACTGCAAGATGCCTATGTCGACTATACTCTTTACTTTCGAACGCTCAGTCGCTATGACGGTGACAGAATGCCTCTTTTTGATATTGCTATGAATCCAGTGCCAGTTGACGGCTGGCTTAACCTCTATGATAAACGCTTAGCAAAGGAATCACATACACAAAATGAACGCCAAAAATCGATGCTAAAGACCAACCCAAAATATGTATTGAAAAACTATATGCTTCAAGAAGCCATCACACTTGCTGAGAAAGGAGATTTTTCTATGATAGAAACAATTGCTCTATATCGCAGCACATCCGTTTGATGAACTACCAGAATTTGAACATTTCGCAAAAGAAACACCGGAAGAACATAAAAACATCTGTCTCTCATGTTCATCCTAATGGCGATATGAAAAGTATTAATTATGACTGCATTTCCAACCATTTCTTCAAACTCTCTATCTGCTCCAAAGTTCTAACTGTAGCCGTACCACCTTCAGACTTACGGGCATTCATAGAAGCACGGTTATCAAGTAAGGCTACTACACCTTCACCTATACGTTCATCTATACTTTGTAAATCTTCTAAACTTAGTTCTGAAATATCCAGACCTTTTTCTTCTGCTAAGTTTACGGCATTACCAGTAATATGGTATGCATCACGGAATGGAAGTCCAGCTTCTTTCACGAGGTAGTCTGCTAGATCTGTAGCAGAAAGGTGGCCTATCATACATGCTGCTTCCATCTGTTCTGCATTGACTGTCATGTCTGCTATCATCTCTTCAAGTACTTGAGTGAAAGTATTGCTGTTCTCACAGAGTCAAATACACCTTCTTTGTCTTCTTGCATATCTTTATTATAGGCAAGTGGTAAACCTTTCATCACAGTAAGAAGTGCAACCAGGTTACCGTTTACACGTCCTGTTTTTCCTCTGAGAAGTTCAGGGATATCAGGATTTTTCTTTTGTGGCATGATCGAAGAACCTGTTGCATGTCTGTCAGTAAGTGTCACCCATCTAAATTCACTTGCAGACCACAAGATAAGCTCTTCACTTAAACGGCTCATGTGCATCATCATTGTACTGATGTTAAAGAGTATCTCCAGTGCAAAGTCACGGTCACTTACCGTGTCAAGACAGTTCAAGGTTGGTGCATTAAAACCTAGTTTATCTGAAGTCATCTGACGTGTAATAGTGATGAGGTGTACCAGCCAATGCAGCACAACCTATTGGAGAATAATTATTACGCTCATAAGAGCTAATAAAACGCTCATAATCACGTTTAAACATACTTGCATAAGCCATCATGTGGTAACCGAAGTTTATAGGCTGTGCATGTTGTAAGTGTGTCATACCAGGAAGCATCACTTCAGCATTTTTTTCTGCTACCTTTACAAGTGTATAATGTTCTCTAAAAGCAGCTCTGCAATCGCTTTTGTATTGTTCTGTACATAGAGTCTAAAGTCAAGTGCTACCTGGTCATTACGACTACGTGCAGTGTGCAGACGTTTACCCGCATCCCCAACTTTCTCAGTCAGTCTTCCTTCTATAGCCATATGAATATCTTCATCATCACCATCAAGTTTAAATACACCAGACTCTACTTCTCCAAGTATCTCATACAATCCTCCTTCTATCTTCTCATAATCCTCTTTAGAAATGATACCCTGTTCACAAAGCATATAGGCATGTGCTCTTGAGCCCTCTATATCTTCTTTATAAAGTGCTTTATCAAATGGTAGTGAATTATTAAGATCTTGAAGTAATTGTGAACTCTTTTCAGAGATTCTTGCAGATGCAATTTTTTTAGACATTATCGTTTCCTAAAATGTAGTTAAGTAAATGTATTTTATCGTAAAGTACGTTTAAGAAGGTTTGTTAAAAGAAAACAAACGAAGAGCCTAAAAAGGTATTTAAAGGGAGTAAGGCTCTTCAATAAAAGGCAGCCAAAGAGCAAACAAGGAAGTTTACAATTTTGGACAAGGAGTAAAACAAAAGCTCTTTAGAGTTGCTACCTTTTCTAATAACATTATAAACGCATAGGAGTTAATGATGAGTAAATAGACTATTAATCAAAGGTTTAATTATAAATTTTATAGAAAAAATGAAGAATCGATATGAAAAGGCAATCAAACGAGCGAACATTTAAGTGATTTACAAATTTGGACAAGGTGTAAAAGTTGTTCAACATGAATGTTTAAAATTGCAACCTTTCATAAATGTATTATATGTTTATTATAATTAAAATATCATTAAAAGTAATGATAAAGTTTAGTAAATATAATGAAGTACATAAATAGTCATATATGACATAAAAAGATAAATAAAAAAGATAAAAGAATATAAATGATTAAAAGAGAAGGTAAATAGATAAAACTCAAAGTGGCAGCGACCTACATTTCCACAGACGTAGCCTGCAGTATTATCGGCGATGGGAGGCTTGACTTCCAGGTTCGGAATGGAGCTGGGTATGACCCTCCCTCTAGCCCCACCACTAAGAGAAAGATAAACACCGATGTGTTCATGTTTCTCCCAGCTCGTAAGCTTTGAGTAACTTAGTATTGTTAAGAGTCTAGACATAATGTTGATCTATGGGGTAAATTACAATCTTACAAGGACTTAATGTTATTAAGTTTG
>CAWAVD010000014.1:0-301750 GCA_963785375.1 Sulfurovaceae bacterium | reverse complement strand
TGCAGGTGCAGTTTATTCACAACTAATTCCTGAGCTTACTGAAATTGATTTTGGAAATGTTACTATCAATACATCAGGAGTAATCGGAGATTATGATTTTGTAGACAGAACAGATGATGCAACTGATGGTGCTACTGAGATCAGAACGATCTTTAATGCTAGTACTACTAATGTGGTTAACTATAACTAAAACATACTATAAAGACTGACTCGGTCAGTCTTTATAGTAACTTCAAACTTCATTAGTATGCAATGTTTCCATTCAGTTATAATTTTTAGGCAATATTCCACATATCAAAATCCATACCGGTTTTTTAATTAACAAACAAGGAAAAAAAATGGGCAAATTTAAAAATAAGTTGATCCCTATATCAGCAGCTCTAGCCATATCAGGCACGATGCTTCATGCAGCAAATGAACAAATGGTTAACTCGATTATGGAGCTTAGAACACAAGTAGAGGCACTCTATACACAAATCGATGATAATAAAGATGCTTATAAATCGCAGATGAAATCTTATGCACTGCAGATCTCTGACAATGAAGCACAGATCAATAGACAAGAAACGTCATTGAAGCTCACACAGCAAAACATTGAAAAAACTCAAAAAAAGCTTGAAGAGATGGGAAGTGCATCAGTTGATCTGAAACCAGTTGTAAATAAAGCACTTGAAACACTTGAGAAGGAAATAAAAGCAGGTATCCCTTTCAAAGTAGAAGAGAGAATTGCTGGGCTTCATCAGATCAAAGATGATCTTAAAAATGGAAATATTTCCCAAGAGAAGGCACTTGCATTGACATGGGCAAGTTATGATGATGCATTGCGTTTGACCAAAGAGATCGGGCAGTTTAAACAGGAGATCACACTTGACGGGAAATCGACTATGGCAAAGATCGCCAAAGTGGGATCACTGATGATGTTCTTTGCAACACCGGATGATAGAGTCGGGTATGTGAAACAAGATGGCAAGAAGTACAGCTATGTAGTAGCAAAAGATAGTACTGAGCGTGACCAGATCATTGATCTTTTTGATGCATTGCAAAAACAGATCCGAACAGGATACTTTACACTACCAAATGCACTACTACTCAGAGGAGCTAACTAATGAAAGCATTATCTATGACTAAACTATTTTTTGCGCTTGTGACATTTGTATCACTTGCGACAGCTGTACATGCTGGTGAACTTGAAAGAGCCTACCAAAAAGAGTATGCATTCCTTAAAGCACAAAAAGCAGAATTAGAAAAAAGACTTGAAACAGATAAAGTGCACCAAGCTAACGAAACTCAAGCATCTAAAGAGAAAGTAGAAGCACTTCAGGGGAAACTTCTTGATGTCTCTGCAAAGGTAAAATCAAGTGGTGAGAAACTTGAAAAACTCTCAAAGATGTTAGCTGAGAAAGAAGAGACTGGAGGGCTTACAGGTAATGTGGTCAATCAGGCACGTTTGGCACTTGAGCCGTATGGTATGAAAATCTCAGATGATAATAAAACAAATGATGTGGAGAAGATCCAGCAGGCATTTGGTACTTCAATGAAACTCTATAGTGAACTCTCTTCTTTGAGAAATGAGAAAGGAGAGTTCTATCTTCCGGATGGGAAAAAAGTAAAAGGCGATATCGTAAAAGTAGGAAATATCGCGGCGTATGGTATCTCTAAAGGGGCAGCAGGAGCACTTGCGCCAGCAGGAGCAGGTAACTATAAACTATGGAATGCTGTGGGCTCAGCTGATGATGCCAAGTCAATGTTTGGAAAAGAGAAGACTGAGACGATCGATATCTTTGTATATGAAAACCTTGATAAAGAGGTGGATTACGTTACAGAGAAGACTTTTTTAGATACTATGGAAGATGGCGGTGTCATCGGATATATCATCTTTACACTTGGGCTCTTTGGTTTGGTTCTTTTAGGATTAAGAGTGATCAATTTGATGGGAGCAAGTACAAATGTAAATGAGATTACTCAAATTGTGGTAGATACATTAGAGTCTGGTGAGGGTAGCACGGTTTCATTGGAGAAGCTTAAAGGATATAAAGGCTCAACAGCAAGAGTGATCAAAGCGACGTTGAGAAATATCAAAAAAGAGAGAGCACACATTGAAGATGTCATTATGGAAAATATCCTTAATGAAAGTACTCAGATTGACAGATTCGGTAGTTTTGTGCTGGTGATCGCAGCTGTTGCACCGCTGCTTGGACTTCTTGGTACGGTAACAGGGATGATCGAGACATTTGAAGTGATCACAGAGTTTGGTACAGGTGACCCGAAACTGCTTTCAGGTGGTATCTCTGCAGCACTTGTGACAACGATGCAAGGTCTTATTGTAGCGATTCCGCTTCTGTTGATCGGAAACCTGCTTTCTGGTTGGGCACAGAGTATTAAAGACTCTATGGAGCAAAGTGCTTTACATATCGTAAATCTTTACGAGAAGTATAGAGGCTAAGATGCTTTCGCCATTTGAGTTAATCGGCACATTTGTCGATCTTATGAATACTGGAGGAGTGGTCATGTGGGTACTTTTTGTACTTAACTTCTTCCTTTGGTATGGTTTGGGATATCGTTATTTTATCCTTAAGAGGGGAACCAAAGGAAATGTCCGCCGTATGATCACCAAGCATGAAAAAAGAGGCGAAGATCAGGCTATGAGAGGCATGCTTGACTATGCTGTAGCTGATGCGTTACACGCAGCACAAGAGGCAAAAGCAATCGGGGCAAATGTAAGAAAGCATATCAACGGTGTCTTGCTTCCGTACTATAGTGATGTAAACAATTATAGAATCATGATCAGGACGATCGTAGTGCTTGCACCACTGGTAGGTTTGCTTGGAACGGTTATGGGGATGATCGAGACATTTGATGCACTGCAAAGCAGTTCGATGTTTGCTCAGGGTGCCAGTATATCCGGTGGTATTTCCAAAGCACTTTTTACGACGGAACTTGGATTGGTAGTTGCCGTTCCTGGGTTGATCGTTGGACGTGTGCTTGATAGAAAGGCAGAACGTTATGAGCTTGAATTTGAACAGATCACAGATATTATATCCACGAAGGATGCAGAATGAGAATTAGACCAAAGAAACAAGAAGTAGACAATGTAGATGTATCACCATTGATCGATATGGTTTTTATCCTATTGATCTTTTTTATGGTAACTACTACGTTTGTTAAAGATATGAAATTAGATCTGGAGCGTCCATCTGCAGCAAGTGCCAGTAAGTCAGATGCGAAAGTGGTACGTGTCTATATAGACAATACCTCTCAGGTTTACATTGATAACCAACCGGTACAACTATGGGCTATCCAGAGTAAATTAAGAGACTTGCTACGTACATCTACTGATAAGTCAGTCCTAGTTATATCTGATGATACGATTCCCGTGGAGACGCTGATCGATGTAGTAGATGAGTGTCGTATGTCAGGGGCAAAAGATGTAGCTGTATCCACATCAAAAGAGATGGGATAATCTATTATGGCCAATAAAAAGTTTAATAGAGATCGTGCCAAATCCTCTGCCTTATGGGCAATGGCTCTTGGCGCTTTTTTGATGATGGTACTGGTTGTTTCATTTAATGCAAAGGTCGAGAAAAAAGAGAAAAAAGTCAAAGATCCTATGCGTTATATGAAGATGACAAAACAACCGCCAAAAGTTGAGAAGCCGAAGCCAAAGCCAAAACCGAAGCCAAAAGCACAACCAAGAGCACCACTACCTGATCTAGGAGCGATGCTTGGTGGAATCGCTATGAATATCCCTGAGTTTGCTACAGGGGATTTCATGGGTGACGGTAAAAACCTTTTAGGTGATATGGCAGCAGATGCAGCGATGAGTGAAGGAACGGTTGACAGTAAACCAAGAGTTATTTCTCGTGGTCCATTAGAGTATCCTGCATCAGCAGCAAAAAAGCGTATCAAAGGGTATGTGGTTGTGAACCTGCTTATCGGTAAAGACGGAAGTGTAGAACTGGCAAAAGTGATCGCTTCAAGTCCGGCAGGTGTATTTGATCAAGCAGCACTAAGAGGTGTAAGAAATTGGCGTTTTGCTCCGGCAAAATATAAAGGTAACCCGGTCAAAGTATGGGCGAAGCAAAAAGTACGCTTCGATTTTAATTAAGGTGAAATCATGTTGAAAAAAATTATTACACTATCACTTGTCTTTTTCTTGACATATTCACTGCAGGCAAAAGAGGCTGAAGAACAAACGATCAACCATATGGAGATCGCTACCATCATGTACTATGATGGAAAGTATGATAAAGCACTTGAAGAGCTTCAACTTGCAAAAGATTCTCATACGAAGATAGAATGGGATAAATATCATAATATGAGAGGTTTGATCTTTCTCAAAAGTGAGAACTATCAGGCTGCTATCAACGCATTTAAAAAAGCGATCATTGCAACGAAGCAAAAGGTGTATGAGCCACCAGTGGAAGAGAAACCTAAAAGAGAGTATCTCTTTACGGTTTTTTCTGAAAAGAAAAAAGTAGAAGAACCTGTAGTCAAAAAACCTGTATTTGACCCGGAAAAACTAAGAAAAGATCAGATCGAAGAGATCTATATCTATCTTTCTCAGGCGTACTATAAAGTCTGAACAGTACATCAATGCGGTACATGCATTGGATGCAGCTGGAGAAAAAGGACGTGCCAGTGCATCTTTGTTTACTCTTAGAGCAGAGTGTTACTGGAAAGCAGATCAAAAAGGTTCTGCGATCGATGCACTGAGTAGAGGAGCAAAGCTTTTTCCTAAAGATGCAACACTGTTGAAACAGAAGTTTTATTATTTCGCTGAACTAAAGCTCTATCAAGCTTCTATCGATGCAGCAAAAGCCTATATGAGTAAGATGCCTGCAAATGTACAGGAGTATATCTCTTTGGCGCAGATGCTTCAAAGTGGTGGATGAGTCAGAAGAGGCGATCAAAGTACTTGAAGAGGCAAGTTAAAGTTCCCGTACTTCTGCAAAAGTACACATACTTCTAGGGCATTACTATAACCAAAAAGATATGCCTCATGTCACGGCTGACCTTTTTGAGAAAGGGTCTTTTTATGATTCTACTTATCTAAAAGAAGCAGCAGAGATGTACAGAAGAAACGGTGAACTCGCACATGCACTTTATCTTAATTCCATGATGACAGACAAAGAAGAAAAGACCAAGCAAAAAGTGGCGATATTTATCAGTAGAGGCGAATTTGAGAAGGTCATAGGATTAAAAGATGCTTTAGACCGTTATGGATTATTGACTAATGACAATATGCGTTATGCATTGGCGTATGCTTATTATGTTGTAAAAGATTATGAAAATGCGGAGATGCATTTAAAGAAAATTGATGATGATGAGCTTTTCTCTAAAGCAACAGTAATCCGCAAAAATATAGAAAAATGTAAAAGTAACAGTTTGGAGTGTATATAGATGAATAGGTTATTACGTTTAGTTCTTTTAGTAATTCTACCATTCGCTGTTTTTGCGAGTGAAACCAAAGAGGGTACACTCACTGTATTGTTATTTAGTGAGGGAAAGCCGTTGATCGCGAACGAAGTAAAGATCGATGGTAAAACAACTTATAAAACCGATAATGACGGGGCTGTAAATCTATCGATCAAAGAGGGCAAACATCAGATTGAGATCTTTGGTAAAAATGCTTCTGGAGAGCACTTAGGGTATTTTAAAAAACCAATTACTATCAAAGCAGGTAGAAATACTGAAGTTCTTGCAACACTTTCAAGAAAAGGTGCAGATAGTATTGATATAGATACCCCAATTGCAGTTGCTTCAGTTAAAGAGAGAAAAGAAGAGACAGCAACTGGTACAGGTACACTTAAAGGAACTGTACTTTCTTCAGAAGGTAATACACCGATAGCTGGAGCTAGAGTTTTTGTTAGAGGTACCGCAGTAGACGTTCGAACAGATGAATATGGCCGTTTTATGGCTAAAATACCTTCAGGTAGAACGGTAAGTATTTCTGTCGTTCATTCGGCTTACAGTGCACAGACTATAAGCAGTATCAGTGTTAAAAAAGATGGCATAGTTAATAAGGTTGTTAAGCTTACACCTGCGAGCATGGAATTGGAAGAGTTTGTAGTACTTGCTCCAAAGATCGAAGGTAGTATTGCTGATGTAGTAGCTGAAGAGAAAAATATTAATGCTGTTGCAAACATCTTAGGTGCACAAGAGATATCTAAAAAAGGAGATTCAGACGCTGCTGCAGCACTCAAAAGAGTGACTGGAGTTACATTGGTGGATGGGCAAAATATCTATGTTCGTGGACTTGGGGATAGATATTCTAATGTAGAGATGAACTCTATGCCATTACCTTCTCCAAATCCTATGAAGAGGTCTGTTCCTCTTGATATTTTTCCTACTTCTGTTATTGGTACGATGAAGGTACAGAAGAGTGCTTCAGCAGACATTCCAAGTAGTTTTGGTGGTGGATATATTGACATTAGAACGAAGGAAAGATTTGATGAAGATTTCATTAAGATCTCTTTAGGTACGAAGGTTAACAGAGATACAGGTGATGCAATTATAGATTATGTCGGGTCTGCAACAGACTGGACGGGATATGACTTTTCATACCGCGATATCCCGCAGGTTATTCTTGATGCAACTGCAATGCAGCTTGGTGAAACGACACCACAATTGACGACAGATTATTTTACAGAAGAACAACTTTCTGATTTTACAAGAATGTTTGTTAATCGTCTCTATAATGTTAATGAGACCACATTATCACCAGGTGTAAGTGGCTCTATTGAAGCGGCTAAAACGTATACAATTAATAATGATCATGAATTATCTTTCTATGGGACATACGGGTATTCACAAGAGAATACATTTAGAGAGGAAGAATACTTTAATTACGACTATGATGTTGAGGGTAATCAGTATGAAACGCCAACTCAGTCAGGGATAATCAGTCAAAGAGAGATGTCTGTATTTCATGGGGGGATGTTAAATATTGGATATAATTTTTTGGATGTATTAAAACTAAAATACACGAAACTGTATACAAAAGATTCACGTAAGGTGACCAGAGTTACTGATGGTATTTTAGGTTCAAATGATGAACATTTGACAATCTATAATCTTGATTGGGAAGAGAGAGAACTTAATTCAGACCAGATAAGTGGAGAGATATTTTACAGCATATTTAATTCTGATTCCAAGTTTAATTTTGGTTTACAGCATAGTACGGCTAGTTATTATCAGCCTAATAATTACCAATATATCTACTATAATACAGATGATTTTGCATATCTGTACAATACAAACTCAGGTACAAATACAGCTTTAAGATTAGAATCGGATGACACCCTTAAGTCTTTATATTTAAAGAATAAACATGAAATAGACATTTTTAATCAAGACGAACATGTCGAATACGGGATATCTATCTCTTCTAAAGAAAGAGTTTCAAGACAGAGAAGATTTAGATTAACACCAAGCCCTACATCATTTATAGAAGAAGATCAATGGTTGACACAAGATATCGATACGATATATTGGTTGTATGTTATACCTGATTATCCATACGAATACCGTCCATTTACATTGACTTCATTCAATAAACCTGCAGATGCATTTGATGGGTATATTGATGAAACTAGTCCATATCTTTCATTAAAACTGCGTCCTACGGAGCAAATTGAAACGGTATTTGGATTACGATATGTAGACCTAACACAAACAATTGATGAATATATGACTGATGCTCTAAATGGTTCTTTGGACATTGTAATTTCGTCAAGTAGTACGGAAGTAAAAGAGTTCTTCCCATCATTTAGTATGAAGTATGAATATGATGATAAAAATGTATTTGACATTGCTGCATCAAAAACTTACATTATGCCTGATCTAAGAGAACTTAGTGGTGTTTATAATCACCCATTTGAGCCAGCAACAATCATCGGTAACCCTGACTTGGTCAACACTATCATGTATAATCTTGATCTTAAGTATAGCTACTTTATTTCTGATGATGAATTTGTCAAGCTAGGATTATTTTACAAATATATGGATGATCCAATAGAAGATGTTAAACTCTATTCTACAGCATTGCCTATTTATTCGTTTGCCAATACTGAGGAGGCAACTCTTTATGGAATAGAAGTAGACGGAAGAAAAGATTTATCTTTCCTTGGAAAAGATTGGAAAAATTACTATCTATCGGGGAACTTCTCTTATAACAAATCTGAGGTTACTTTGACTGAAGAACAGGAGACACAGTTTACAAACAATTATAGACCATTGCAAGGACTTTCCCCTTATGTTGCAAACCTTACAGTGGGATACGATAGTGCTGATCGTTCAGTAGCACTTAATTTAAACTACATGGATGAACGTATTCGAAAAGTAGGTATTATCGCATTTGGTGTACCACAACCAGATCAGTATGAAACACCACCGATGCTTCTGGATCTTGTTTGGAGCGAAAAGTTTGAATATGGTTATCCGCTTGAATTAAAGTTTAAGGTGGGAAATATCTTGGATGATGAGATTGTTTGGAAAGAAGGGGTTGGGATCACAAGATATTTTAAAACTGGCCCAACATTAGATATGAAAATATCAACCAAATTCTAAAAGGTTTACAGATGGTAGCTATAGTTAGTCTAATTGGCTATGAGTTGCTAAAGAGTCTATGCCAAGTCAGACTTTTGACTTTTCTGCCACCTTATAAGTATTAACTAGTCATTAAACATTCACTCACAAGTATATCTTCGTTACAATTCAAGCATTAAAGTTTGGATTGTAATTCACATCCAATAATTTATCATAAGGATATGTATGAAACACTCGTACAAAATTGTTCTTGGAGCAGGCTTTGCTATAGCAGTTGCGTTTTATGCTAATAGTCTGGTAGGTTTATCTAGCAATGGAAGTTTTCTAGTACTTGCTGCACTTTTTGGTGCATATATGGCAATGAATATCGGAGCCAATGATGTTGCCAATAATGTAGGTCCTGCAGTAGGAGCAGGTGCATTGACTATAGGTGGTGCAATTTTGATTGCATCTGTCTTTGAAGTCTTAGGTGCTTTGATAGCTGGAGGAGATGTAGTAGGAACGATTAAAAAAGGGATCATTGATCCTGCAGCATTTGGTACAGATCCTATGATCTTTGTTTATGCTATGTCAGCGGCATTACTTTCGGCGGCACTTTGGTTAAATCTTGCTACTTGGCTTAAAGCACCTGTATCCACAACGCACTCCATTGTTGGTGGTGTTATGGGAGCAGGAATCGCAGCAGGAGGTTTTGCAGTAGTCTCATGGATAACGATGGGTAAGATCGCTGCTTCATGGGTGATCTCCCCAGTCATGGGAGGGATCATAGCTGCCATTTTTTTATATATCATTAAGTCTCAAATTATCTATAAAGAAGATAGATTAACTGCTGCAAAAAAGATCGTACCTATTTTAGTTGCAGTGATGACTGCAGCATTTATAGCTTATCTTACGTTGAAAGGGTTGAAAAAAGTATGGCCTTTATTGGTTGAGACATTACCGTTTTTACCAGAGAGTAAAAAACCGACATTTGGTGTAGCCATAAGTTTAGGTACTCTAGGCGGTATTATTACTTTTTTTATAGTTAAAATGCGTATCGTAAAAAAAGTGATCGGAATGGAAAACACAAGAGAAGATATAAATAAACTTTTTACAATACCACTTATATTTTCTGCATCACTTTTGAGTTTTGCTCATGGCGCAAATGACGTTGCAAATGCCATCGGACCTTTAGCTGCAGTCAATGATGCATTAGGTAATGGTGCTGTTTCAACTACAGCTTCTATCCCTTTATGGGTAATGATCGTAGGTGGGCTGGGTATCTCTATCGGTTTGGCACTGTTTGGACCGAGACTGATAAGAACAGTAGGAACAGAGATCACAGAACTGGATCAAACTAGAGCATTTTCCATTATGATGGCAGCATCCCTTACGGTTGTTATAGCTTCACAACTTGGGCTTCCTGTCTCTTCTACACATATAGCAGTTGGTGCAGTATTTGGTGTAGGTTTCCTTCGAGAGTGGTTGGAGAGTAAAGAGATGCATGAAAAACAAGATGTACTTTATGTCGAATCAGAAAAACTTCGAGAATTAAAAGCCGATCTGGCAGGATGTTCAAAGGATGATTACAAGAGACAAGTAGAGCTATTTGATGAAATCAAAAATCAAAAAAAACAAGTAAAAAAAATTAAAAAGGTATTACGAGATAATTATGTGAAGCGTGGGATGGTTAAAAAAATTGTAACTGCCTGGATCATTACTGTGCCTACAGCAGCAGTTTTATCAGCAATTATTTTTTACATATTAGAAGGGGTAATGATATCTTCGTTGTAATAATTATGTTATCATCTGATAATATAATTTCAAATGAGAAAAAAAGATATGGAAATACTAATTATTGAAGATGAAAATGATATTCTGGAATTGGTCGAGTATCATTTGCAAAAAGAAGGTTATGATACCATAGGATTTAATTCCACTGAAAACGTAGAACAATTTTTAGAAGAAGAAGACCCTGCCTTAATGATCGTAGATCGTAATCTCCCTGGTAAAGAAGGCAGCGAATTTGTTGCGCATCTTAGAGAACAGGGGTATAATATACCTGTTATATTTCTGACAGCAAAAGATCGTGATTATGAACTTGAAGAAGGCTTTAAAAGAGGTGGTGATGACTATATCAATAAACCTTTTAAAGTGAAAGAGCTGTTACTTCGTGTTGAGGCATTGTTGAAACGTAGTGGAGGACGTCATAATGATAATATCAAGTATAGAGATCTTCACATGGATGTTTCAAGGCATGTATTAACTATAGATCATCAACCAATAGATTTAACCAAACTTGAGTTTAAACTGTTATATACATTTATTAAAAACCCACACCAGCCACTTGATAGGGACTATCTTCGTGATGAAGTTTGGGATGATGATAGCAGTAAGTTCAATGATAAAACAATTAATGTTGCAATGAACAGATTGAAAAAAAAGATTGATCCTGATGGTACTAAAGAGTATATCTCTCCAGTTTGGGGTATTGGATACAAGCTCAACTGACCTGTATCACAAAAAGTAAAAAAATCATCTCTTCATACTCTTTTATGGGGTTGGTTAACAATATCACAACATCAATTATCAAACAGACAATAAAAACATCGATGACATATCTAAGACGTACTGTGATTGTGAAACTATTACAAGATGGTTACGGTTGATGTTACTGAAATGAAATCATTTTGATATAGCATGTCTTAGGGCATCTCTTCCCACATACACTAGCGATATTATAAATGTCATTTTTTATTCTTTATCATCATTACACTTCCAAATAGTTCAATATAGAGATGCTCTTATGTAATTAAAATGTTACCAGATGTAATAGAAATGTTATCATCTAAACTTATAATTTTGCATAAAAAATATGGAGTAACAAATGAAAGATGAAATGTTTATATCTGAGAAGAAGCTAGAGAATTTAGCAAAAAAACTGGCTAAAACATTTTCTATAGATCAAGAAGAAGCAATCAGTACTATTTATGAAGAGTGGGATCTGGTTGAACAGCTTTTTCATGCACATACAAAAGTAAAGGCTGTACACCATCATCTTATTGAAGAGATCAATTATGCCTATAGGATAGCCTAATGCAACTAAGTGTAGAAAATTATATGATCCATCACTATCCTGCGATAGAAGCATTTCCTGAAACGATGAAAAAAGTATTGTTTGGTGCAATGAAAAAAATTTTTCATGAAAATCAGATCAATACTTTTATGGCAGAGAATGCTCACAAAGATACATTTTCTTATGTAGAAGCCATTGTGGATTATTTTGATGTCTCTATAGGATTGAAAACCAATGAACTGATGCATATTCCTTCCTATGGACGTACTGTTATCATAGCGAACCATCCATTGGGTGCGCTGGACGCAATGGCACTTTTACATTTGCTAAAAGATGTACGCAAAGATATCAAGATTGTTGCAAACTCTTTTTTGGCTCAGTTTGACAACCTCAAAGATATCATCATACCAGTGGACAATATTAATGGAAAAATGAGTAAAGAAACTGTTACAAATATCTATGAAGCACTGGAAGCAGAACAAGCTGTGATCATTTTCCCTTCTGGAGAGGTAAGTCGTGCAAGACCAAATGGCGTCAAAGATACACCATGGAAAAGTGGATTTTTAAAGATTGCTACCAAGATGCAAGCCCCTATATTACCAATCTATATCAAAGCAAAGAACTCTAAGAATTTTTATCTCCTTTCTATGCTCAATCGATCTTTGGCAACTGCGACACTTCCTCATGAGATGTTTAAGGCAAAAGGAAAGGTGATAGATTTTAAAATAGGAAAACCTATTCCTTTTGATGCCTATAATGTACCAAACGTTTCACGAAAAGAGAGAGTAAAACTGTTAAGAAAACATCTTTATAAGGTATCAAAAAGTCACAAACCTATCTTTGCAACTTATAATGAGATCTCTGTAGCAGAAGGAAGAAGTGAACTGAAAAGCGAACTGAAAAACGGCATACTTTTGGGGCAAACTACCGATGGTAAAAGTATCATTATGTATGAATCTGAAAGAGAAAATTGTGTTATCAAAGAGATAGGAAGATTACGAGAGATCAGTTTTCGCCATGTTGGTGAAGGAAGTGGTAAAAAACGTGATATAGATGAGTATGATTTCTATTATAAACATTTAGTCATCTGGGATGACGAGGCATTAGAGATAGCAGGAGCATACCGTTTAGGTGTATGTAGTGAGATCATTGAAGATTTTGAGGTCAGTGGTTTATATACGAGTACACTTTTCAGATTTGATGAAAAGTTTGAACCTTACTTGGAAAAGGGGATAGAACTTGGAAGAAGTTTTGTTCAGCCAAAATATTGGAATTCCAGAGCACTAGACTATCTTTGGCAGGGTATAGGAGCGTATTTGCAACGGCGACCAGATATTCGCTATCTTTTTGGTGCAGTAAGTCTTAGTGATGCCTTTAATCAAAAAGCACAGGGATTGATGATCTATTTTTATCAAACCTATTTTGGTGCACATGAAAACCTGGTACAACATAAGGCACCTTACAGTATGGTGCAGTGGGTAAAAGAACATTGTGAAAAAGTCTTTAAAGGAGATGATTACAGAACAGATATGAGAACACTCAAAGAAGAGTTAGGGTTTATGGGCTATTCTGTACCGACACTCTATAAACAGTATTCAGAACTGTGTGAAGAGGGTGGCGTACAATTTATGGACTTTGGTTATGATAAAAACTTTAATAATTGTATGGATGGTTTTATCGTGGCAGACCTTAATCTATTGAAAGAATCAAAGAGGAAGCGTTATTTTAGTCATAATGTATAGTACCATGAAATATATAAGCGCATAGTGCTCTTTTTTTAATATAGACATCTACTCTAAGGGTGTTTCCTCCCTTAGATCATGGGACAGTTTAAGTGGTAACATATTTAATAAAAACATGACAATTTGACATATTACTACTCTCTTTGACATGAGAAACGCTACACTTCTACTATGAATAAATTAACAACCCTCGAACACTATTTTGGACACAACTCTTTTAGGCCTTTACAAGAAGAGGTAGTGGATGCTATTTTGGCAAAACAGGATGTATTGATGATCCTTCCTACTGGTGGGGGTAAATCACTCTGTTATCAACTTCCGACACTTTTGATGGAAGGCATTACGGTGGTTGTATCACCTTTACTGGCACTCATGCATGATCAGGTGGTAGCACTTAAGGCTAATGGTATATCTGCAGAGATGCTCTCTTCTATGCAGGACCTGGAAGAGAGTCAAAAAATAGAAGCACAGTTAAGAGCGGGGGTGATAAAACTTCTTTATGTCGCACCTGAACGTCTTACAAATGCATATTTTTTAAATTTACTGCATCAACTACCTATCAATTTTTTTGTCATTGATGAAGCACACTGTGTGAGTGAGTGGGGACATGAATTTAGAGAGAATTATAGACGGCTCTCTTTACTTAAAGAACAGTTTGCAACTACGCCCATTGCAGCTTTTACGGCAACCGCAACACATGCAGTAGAGAGCGATATTGCCAGTAATTTGGGTTTAATGAATCCTAAACGTGTGAGAGGTTCACTATTTCGAGAAAGCCTTACTATAAATGCAAAGCATCGCATTAAAGATGGTAGAGCACAATTGATGGAGTTTTTGAAGCTCCATACAGATGAATCAGGCATAATCTATACACTTTCTCGAAAGTCCACTGAAGCAGTGGCACATTTCCTGCAAACTAAAGGTATTGAAGCCAAAGCCTATCATGCAGGATTGTCCACGGAGGAGAAAAATAAAACGTATGCAGATTTTGTAGCCGATAGGGTACAGATAGTGGTAGCTACGATTGCTTTTGGTATGGGAATAGACAAAAGTAATATACGTTTTGTCGTACATATGACAATGCCAAAGACATTAGAAAACTTTTATCAGGAGATTGGACGTGCAGGAAGAGATGGTGAAGCTTCTGAAACCCTCCTTCTTTTTTCTGCACAAGACATAGTGCAGCAGAAATTGTTTATTGAAGATCTCCCGGAAACTCCCTACAAGCAACATGCATTCAATAAACTGGATAGTATGGTACGCTTTGCCAATTCAGAGAACTGTCGACATCAGAGCATTGCTGCGTATTTTGATGATAGGATTGATGATTGTGAAACTCAATGTGATAATTGTACTGCACCGGCAAGTGAGAAGGTAGACATCACTACAGCCGCACGTATGCTGCTCTCCACCATTTTACGTACGGATCAGAATTTTGGTTTACATTATGTGATTGATGTTCTCAAAGGAAGTAAAGAACAAAGAGTACTGCAAAATGGACATGATACCCTTTCAGTCTATGGTATAGGAGATGAGTACAGTAAATCACAATGGCTGACAATAGGTGACAAATTATTGGAGTTGAATGCTGTTGAGATAGGTGAATTTAAAGTCTATAGATTGACATCTTTTGGGATAGAAGTGATCAAGGGTGCACACACTATAGAACTTAAAAAAGAGAGATTGACCGTACAGAAATCGGTAACGAAAAAGAGGGTGACCTATTTTGATGACTATGATGCGGAAGTGTATGATAAGCTTCGTGATCTACGTACACAAATTGCTACTGAAAAAGGTATCCCTCCTTATATTGTTTTCTCAGACAAAACTTTGAAAGACTTGAGTGTAAAAGTACCGCAAGATAAGGATGCCATGCTTGAAGTACATGGTATAGGGGAAGTGAAATTTGAACGTTACGGGGAAGAGTTTTTGACTCTTTTGAATGATGGACACTAAGCCATTATGCGGTATAGATGAAGCAGGAAGGGGACCTTTGGCAGGTTCATTGGTCATTGCTGGTGTAGTATTGAAAAACCCTATAGAGGGATTGATGGATTCCAAGAAGCTGACGGAGAAAAGACGTGAAGCACTGTATCCACTTGTGATTGAAAATTCAGAATATCACATTGTCTCTTTTTCTGCGCAAGAGGTTGATAAGATGGGCATTTCAAAGTGTTTACAGTCAGGTTTGCAAAGTATACAGAAGCATTTGACTGAAGTGGAATATCTTTTTGATGGAAACAGCAGTTTTGGAGTGAAGAATATTAATACCATGATCAAAGCAGACACCAAAGTGGCTGAAGTGAGTGCAGCAAGTATTTTGGCAAAAGTCACGCATGATAGAGAAATGATAAGAATGGCGGAAAAATTCCCCGAATATGGCTTTGAGAAACATAAGGGATATGGAACAAAGGCGCATATAGAAGCATTACTTAAATATGATAGATGTGAAGTACACCGTAAAACATTTAGAGTAAAAGATTTGGATGAGCCTCCTCTTTTCTAAAACTCTACAAGTTTACCATTGACTTTTAGTGCACCATTATTTATCTGAAGATCATATATTCTTTGTTCTAGTACTCGTTTAGGCCGATACATCATATAGCTTAACATAAATTTGGGATCTTTTTTCAGGAGCTCAAGGATCTCTTTTGAAATAGACAGTGTAATATCTCCCTCCATGTTGTTCAAAGCTTGTTTAGGTTTCATCCCCATATGGTAAATATCTAAGGATTCATCTATATCCAATTTTCCGTTAAGGGAAAATCCATTCATCTCTTTCCCTTGTAGTGTTACTTTAGCAACCGAGAGGTTTGTTATGTCAAGATGCATATTATTTGAAGCCAGTGTTTTTATATGTGTATCCATCTTTTTATCTTTATTTGAATCTGTTTTTTGTAGTTTTTCCAAAGTATCCACATGGAGATTGCTGATATTCATATCCAGATCTAAGGCTTGCATGCCAAATTTTTCTTTTTCAAAAAGGAGATCAATATCTTTGATCTTTGTTTTAAGTGTTTCTGTAGCCAGTCCGTCTTTTACAATGGATGTCGCGTGTACAACGATCGTATCTGCAAAGAGCGTACCTTCAGATTCTTCAGCGATTTTTATCTTGTCTATGCTGTAGTCTGTATTATAATCATAAACAGTTGTTCCTGTCAGGGCATAGTGACTTTGATAACCAGAGATAGTTCTATTGATCTCATTACTCATATAGAAGTGAAGTGTGTCATATTTTTGCATATACTGAACAATTCTTTCTTCTTTGATCTCTCCTGAGAATTGAAGTCCTTCGAGCTTTAGCTTGATTTCCTTTGCTCCTTCTAATATTTCATCGATGTTTTTGATATAACCTGTAAAAGTAGTATTGCTATGTACGATATCAACATGCATAAAGAATGCTTTTTTCTTTATCATCTCTTTGATCTGTTCTAAGATCTTTTTATCGTTTTCACTAGCTGCAATGTCTGTTAGATATGTTGGGAGTGTAATAGGGTACAAATCTAAAGCAATGATATCTTTATCAGTAACCTACATCAGTTCTGACTTGTACACCCATAAGCTCTTCTGCTTCTTCAGCAGTAACCTGCATCCCTTTTTCTGTCAAAAATAGAGCAGCTTTTTGGGATCATTGATTTGTATCACAAAATGTTCTGTCTCTTTTTTGATCTCTCTATCTGAGACAGTAAATCCATTTGTTTGCATTTGGGTCAGTTGTACATTCAGTGCATCTTTTAATGTGTTAATGTTTTTAACGTGATCTGCATGATTAAAGTAATAGACCACTGCACTAACAATAATAAGAAGTAAGCCAAAACCTAATGTTTTTCCGACCCATTATTTACCTTTATAAAGAGCCGTCAAGTGGTCCATTTTTTTACCCATATTAAGTAGGGTCATATCTGCAAGTGTAAGTGCCATCATGGCTTCACATACCACTGCACCCTCTTATGGCAACACAAGGATCATGTCTTCCTTTAAGGTTACATTTTACCTCTTCATTATGGGTTGTGATAGTTTGCTGTTCTTGAAAGATAGATGGTGTTGGTTTGAAGTGTGTTTTTACAATGATGGTATCACCATTGGAGATACCGCCAAGCATACCGCCAGAGTGATTGGAAGTAAACCCGTCTAGAGTGATCTCATCATTGTTCTCACTACCTTTTAGGTGTGTACTTGCTACACCGTCACCGATCTCTACGGCTTTGGCTGCATTGATACCCATCATCGCTTCTGCAAGTATAGCATCGAGTTTGTAGTAGAGTGGTTCACCCAATCCTATAGGCACACCTGTTGCCGTAGTAAGTACGACACCGCCTACAGAATCATGATTCTCTTTGGCTGCAAGTATCGCTGCTTCTTGTGCTGCTTCTTGTGTCAGGGTCAAGGGCATACATTTTCGATGTTTTTGCATATTCAAAATCTTGTACAGACCCTTTGATACCATCAACTTCACATAAGTCCGCTTTGTATAGAAACACCTAGCTCTTTAAGCATGAGTTTCGCAATGGCACCACCTGCAACACGTGCAGCAGTTTCTCTAGCAGAACTTCTTCCTCCACCACGGTAGTCTCTTAAACCATATTTATGAAAGTAGGTAAAGTCTGCATGACCGGGACGAAAGAGATCTTTCACATTCTCATAATCTTTGGATTTTTGATTGGTATTAAAGATGACCATAGCGATAGGTGTACCTGTACTTACCCCTTCAAATGTACCAGAAAGGATCTCAAATTTGTCATCTTCTTTACGTCCTGTTTCCAGTTTAGATTTACCGGGTTTTCTTCTGTCCAGTTCACTTTGTATAAATGCCTCATCTATCTGAAGTCCTGCAGGTACACCATCAAGTATACAGCCAAGGGCTTTACCATGAGATTCACCAAAAGTAGTGAGTGTTAGTTTTTTCCCAAAGGTATTCATTCTTTTAATTCCTTTAATGCAAGTTTAGCTGCTTTTTGTTGCGCTTCTTTTTTACTTTTTCCTTTTGCTGTAGCGATGGTTTTATCATCAAGGGTCACTGCAATCACAAACTCTTTTTTATGGTCTGGTCCAGAAGAGTCCAAAAGTGTATAGTCAGGTGTCACTCCATGGGTTGCCTGTGTAAGTTCCTGTAAAGCGGTTTTGTAATCTTTGGAGAGAGAGTCAAGATCTATTTTTGGGTGACACTCTTCCAGAAGTTTGATGGATATCTCTTTGGCTGTACTTAAACCTGCTTCAAGATAAATAGCACCGATGATCGCTTCAAAGGCATTTGAAAGTAACGAAGGTTTATCTCTACCATTGTTATTTTCTTCTGCCAATGAAAGGTAGATATAGGATCCAAGGTCCAGCTTTCTTGCTAAAAGTGTAAAACCACTTTCATTGACAAGTGAAGCACGGATCTTTGAAAGTATGCCTTCATTTGAATTTGGAAATTTAGTAAAAAGGTACTCTCCTACGATGAGGTCGAGTACGGCATCTCCTAAAAATTCAAGCCGCTCATTATTGTAAGGCTTTTTGTAACTTTTATGTGTCAAAGCCTCAATAATCAATTGCTTGTTTTTAAATGTATAGTTCAGTCGTTCTTCTAATTGACTGTAATCATTCATTTTATTTCTCCTATAGTGTTAATTTTATTCTTTCTGCTTCATTACGTGCCAATTCATCACAACGTTCATTTTCGGGATGTCCGTTATGCCCTCTTACCCAAGTACCACTAACATTATGAGGTGCAGCAGCTTCAAGGTAGGCTTTCCACAAGTCTACATTTTTGACTTTTTTAAAATCTCTTTTGATCCAATCTTCTAACCATTCGTTGATGGCTTTGACTACATAGGAGCTATCTGAGATGACTTCTACATCACAAGGTTCTTTAAGGAGCTTAAGCCCTTCTATCACAGCTTGAAGCTCCATACGGTTGTTTGTAGTATGTGCATCTGCGCCAGAGTACTCTTTACGATTCCTTTAAACTCTAGAATACCTCCATATCCTCCAGGACCGGGGTTGCCCAGACTAGAACCATCAGAGTAAAGAGTAATCTGTTTTCGGGCTTGATTTTGCAATTTTTTCCTCAACTTTAACAGAATTTATCGCCATACAATTTGGACAGCGTTTGAAAGAAACAGGGAAACTCTGTTTACATTTTTGACATAGATAAGAGAAAAGTAAATCTCCCTCTTCAAAGCCACTTTGTTTTGCTGTAGCTAACATATCTACACTAAAGAGACCACTTTGTGTTGCGGGTTCTTGTAGATAGCCTTTAGCATAGTAAAGTGTTTGTAGCTTTTTATTGGATGTGATTATATCTAAATCGAGTTGTGAATTTGGTAAGAACCAAAGAACGTCAAGAAGCTCTTTGATGCGTTCGGGATTGATGATTTCCCAGGCACTTTTGGTATCAAGCTGTAAAAGTGCTATGACTATGGGTCGATAGAGACTCGGTTCTTCATTCAAATAGCTTTTTGAGTCGCTCTACTTTATCTTGTATGGATAAGGTTTTATTTGCAAGAAGTTCTGAAAAATCCAAGAAATTTTTCAAGTGATTTTGTCTCTTCCCCCAGTAGTATTTAGAGGGCCTAGACCTCTCTTGCTTTGTCATATTTTTGCATGATCTCATATACGATACCCAGTCCATAAAGGACTGGTATATTACGAGGTTTTTTACGTAAAACCTCTGTATAAATAGATCTGGGACGTTCTAAAAATCCTGCATGAAGATAGGTACTACCCAAGCGTTCCATAAGTTCTATTTTGCCTGAATCATGTGAAATGTTTTTGATAAGGTAAAGATAAATAGTAATGGCTTTATGGTACTCTCCTGCATTTTCAAATGCTTTTGCAAGCAGTGTAAGAGGTTTAAGCATATGAGGCTCAAAAGGCATGTCTGCTGTTTCCAAAGCACATTCTGCAGTGTCAAATTTTTCTAAAAATTTAAGTAGGTTACCTTCTTCTTTTTGTTGTTTATGCAGTCCCCATCCATAGGTAACCAAGAGCAATGATAAGAGAAATGACAACAATAAGCATAATGCTGAAAAGTGGGTCATTATATGCAGGTAATATGTGTTCCAAAATAATCCTTAAGAGATACAATAACTATGGGTAAAAAGTTAAAGTAACATGTCACATGAGCTTTACTCTGTTTACGTCCTTAAATTATATCTAATTAGATATAATTTTAAAATGATAGATAATGCCTCGATAGAATCTTTAAAAAACAGTATTGACATTGTAGATGTGATAGGTAGCTTTATAGAATTACGTAAAGCTGGAGCGAACTACAAAGCAAACTGTCCTTTTCATGGAGAAAAAACCCCTTCGTTTGTCGTAAGCCCAAGTAAACAGATATACCACTGTTTTGGATGTGGTGTTGGGGGAGACAGTATCAAGTTTGTGATGGAGTTGGAAAAACTCTCTTACCCCGAAGCCATAGAAAAACTCGCTTCCATGAATAACTTTTCGTTGACCTATACCAAAGGAAGCTCTGACTACTCTGATGCAAAACGTGTACTTGAAGCGGTAGGACAATGGTATGTGAAAAACCTTAACCATAATGAAACAGCAATGAAGTATCTGCTTGACAGAGGGGTATCTCAAAATTCCATTGAAACGTTTGAGATAGGTTATGTGCCAAGTGGAGCAGAAGTGATGCAGTTTTTACAAAATGCTTTACTCCCTTTGCCAAAAGCAGCCGAAGCGGGGATCATTGCACAAAGTGAAAATGGCAGTGGGTATTATGCACGGTTTGTAGAGACGGATCACTTTTCCTATCTACTCTACAAGTGCATCTTTGGTCGGTTTTGGTGGAAGAACCATTACGAATCATCCTGCAAAGTACATCAACTCTCCTCAAACAAAACTTTTTAATAAGTCACGGCTTCTTTATGGGTATCACTTGGCAAAAGAGAGTATCTATAAAAATAAAAAGATCATTATATGTGAAGGGTATTTGGATGTAGTGATGTTCCATCAGGCAGGCTTCAAAGAAGCGGTTGCGGGGATGGGAACAGCATTGACAACTGAGCATTTGCCTCTGCTTCGTAAAGGTGATCCCAAAGTGATCTTGGCTTATGATGGTGACAAAGCAGGTGTAGGCAGCAGCACTGAAAGCAGCGCAGATGTTATCAGTGGCAGGTTTTGATGGCGGAGTTGTACTTTTCCCTGACGGACAGGATCCTGCAGACCTCATAGCCAAAGGGCAGAGTGAGACAGTAGCGAAGTTACTTCGTGAAGCGAAACCGTTGATCCCTTTTGTGTTAGAGATGATTGTTTCTATGTATAATCTCAATGATCCTCGTGCGAAAGAAGCTGCATTTGGTGCTGTAAAACAGTATATTGATACACTTAGTCCTATTATCAAAGATGCGTATATCCCTATAGCAGCAACATTCTTGGGCTCTCACCTACTTTTTTCGGGAAAGAAACAAATCTAGCTAGAGCAAGAGATAGTTTCACACAAAAAAGAGATGATGTGGCGCAATTGAGCATCTTAAAAACACTTATCGAAAACCCAAATCTCATCGATAATGTTTTAAGTGTCATGGATATCAATATGTTGGGTGGTTATGCAGAACTTTTTACCGCATTGATCAATGGAGAGACAGAACACCCAGGTTTGGTAGGCCTCAGTGTGGATGATAGTTTAGAAGTGATGAGTGAAGAAGAGCTCAATAATGTACTACGTAATTTTCTCATAAAACATTATGATCTAAAACTAAAGAGTATCGCTTCTTCTCAACAGATACCATTTGAAAAAAAGAGCTTTCTCATTCGTAAGATAAGAACAGATATCATACCTAGATTGAAAAAGGGTGAGTTGGTCGCTTTTGAAGCAGGCTTATAACCTTTTTTACTTGTTAGCAAGGAAAAATAGTATATAAAGATGTCCAAACATACTTTTTGAATATGAAAAATAAAATTGAAGGAATTAAATAATGGCAACAGCATCAGCAAGACATATATTGGTAAACGACGAAGCACTCTGTAATGAACTAAAAGAGAAGATAAATTCAGGTGAGATTACCTTTGAAGAAGCAGCAAAACAGAATTCTACTTGTCCATCAGGTGCAAGGGGTGGAGAATTAGGTAGATTTGGTCAAGGTCAAATGGTACCGGAATTTGATAAAGTTGTCTTCAATGATGAAGTAGGTGTGGTGCACGGTCCGGTGAAAACACAATTTGGATATCATCTGCTTGAAATAACAGAACGTTCATAACAAAAAAAAGAGTTTCAGGCCAATATGAATCATCCTGCTCCCAAGTATGTTATGATCGGTGACTCTATTACAGAAGATGGATCATGGAATGAACTACTTGAAAAGAGATGACATCATGAATAGAGGTATTGCTGGTGATACCAGTAGCGGTGTATTGAATAGAGTAGATCGATTACAAGATAGTATCGAAAAAGCATTTGTAATGGTTGGTATCAATGATTTGATCTGGAACACATCAGTAGATCATATTTTTAACAATTACATTCAAATCCTAGATAGATTAAGGGCTAAGGGTATTACCCCCATTGTCCAATCTACTTTATATACAGGTAGAGAGAGTGCAGACAGATATAATGGTCATGTTAAAACTTTAAATGATAAAGTAAAAGAGTATTGTGAAAAAAAGAATATAAAATTTATTGACCTGAACGATATCTTGTCCCCCTATGGACAACTGGATGACCAGTATACGATTGATGGTGTTCACTTGGAGGGTAGAGCTTATAGATTATGGGCTGAAAAGATCAAAAACTATCTGTAGTACTGTACTTTGATCAGCTGCCCATATGTGCTTTGATGATCTCCATCATCTCATCCATCGGCATCCCCAGCTTTTTTCTGAATAAAATGCTCAAAATATTCATCAATGTATGAGTTAGGGTCAAATTTGCTTTCAGTTTCCTGTCGTTTGGGATCAATGAGAATGGAGTGTCTGAACGCTTTTGCGATCGGAATGATGTCGATCACAGCACCACTGGTGCCAATAGCGATGAAAAGTGTACACTGCCGTATAGCTTCTTGAATATGAATGTATTCAGGGGCTGCTTCGCCAAACATGATGACGTTGTGACGAACCCTTTTGTTACCACAATGTGGACAACATTCATTACCCTCTTGAGGCGCATACCCAATATAAAATGTCTCGGTACATGCTTCGCATCGAAGATCTGTCAGCGTACCATGGAGATGAATCACATCTTTTGCACCAGCCTTTTCCATAAGATCATCGATATTTTGTGTTAAATGGGTGACTCTTCCTCGAAAATCATGTTCAAGTTGAGCCAATACCTTATGTGCATGATTAGGTTCTTTAAGTTCAAGATCACGTCTCCGTTCGTTGTAAAAACGTGTTACATATTGGTGATCTTCAATCCATCCTTTCGTAGAACAGACTTTCATAACATCATGGTTTTCCCAAAGACCGTCATGGTCCCTAAAGGTATGAATGCCACTCTCTGCAGAGAGTCCGGCACCACTAAGTATCATAATTCTTTTCATTGTCTCTCCTTAGGCATAAGCATTTACAAAATTTAGCGTAAATCCCCTGGATTCATCTATGGGGAGTATGACAATTACTTTTTCCAAAAGCTAGTTATTGAGCTGCTAGGCTGACAGGTAATAAATGTTTTGTTTATTTGAGAGAAGCAACATAGGCTTCAGCTTTTTCCAGATCAAAATAGTAACGTATTGTAGTAACTTTCTTTTTGCCTACCCAGGTTGAAATAAGATAGTAGTCTGATGTGATACGATCAAGTGTATAGTAGATCTCTGAATCAAAAAGACCTTGTTGAGAGATATAAAGTTTGTTCTTGTCTATAGTATATACTTCTCTTCTAGGTGATACATCTCCCATAATAGGTGTATAGATGACTTCTTTGTCAAAAAATGCTACATGTATAAGCACATTCGGCATCCACTGTTCTGCACCATAGGCACATAGATAAAGTGTTTTTTGATGGAACCGGTCGTATAAAGGGATATCCTTTTTTGTAGGATTGATTATTTTACGACTATAGGGAGTATAGATTCTTTTTTCGTTTCATGACAGAAGGCACTTCTTTTACCTCTGTAGTTTCGACAGTTTTAGTCATCGTCGTTTGAGCTATCACTTTGTTTGCTTCTGTTTTTTTTACACTATTTGTTTGTGTAGTGTTGATCTCTATGGGTTCATAAGTTGATATAAAGGCATCCGGGAAGACTTTTTTATAAGAAGGTAATAGTTTTTGGAGCTTTGTTTTATCTTTTGTATGTATTGATGAGGCAACATGCTGTTCCCCTCTTTTTTGTATTTCTATGGTTTTTCTTACCGCAGGAGAGAGTTTTTTTAACTCTTGTTTCAGGGAATCAATGTTGTTATAGACAGCGATACGTACGGTATAAGAATCAGATGCAATACTTTGTAAAGGTAATATGAGTATTATAATTATATAGAAAAGTCGAAACATTTAAAGGCTCACTTTTATTTTTATTAGAGTGGAATTTTGTATAAAATAAACCGTGTAGTAAAATTCAATAAATAAATGGTGACCCCACGGAGACTCGAACTCCGGTAACATGGATGAAAACCATGGATCCTAACCGCTAGACGATGGGGCCACATTATTATGATATTTACAAGTTAAAAATGGTGACCCCACGGAGACTCGAACTCCGGTAACATGGATGAAAACCATGGATCCTAACCGCTAGACGATGGGGCCATCTGTAACTTGTGGATGGCATTATATAGATAGGGCGCTTAAAAATCTCTTAAGATAGTGTATAATTTATCTAAAATAAGGAAAAACAGATGGGTTTTAAAAGAACAGTTTCAATTTTGATGATGGGTTTTCTTTTGATTGCCTGTACACCTAAAGAGTATGTTGAACAAAATGCTGCATACATCATCTTTAAGACGCCTACCTTCAAATATGCAGATATGGGCTTTATTTATGAAAATGAAAATGAGCTTAAAGTTGAGATCTATGGCAGTGGCCAAGCCCTTATGTCTTTAGAGATATCTGATACTTCTGTGTGCATGAGTTTGTTGGAATGTATGAGTAAAAGTAGTTTTAATAAAGAAGTGTTAAGCGATATGTATCCTGAGGATATACTAGGAAATATCTTTAGAGGAAAACCTCTCTTTGATGGTCTTGGATTAGAAAGAAAAGGTGACGGGTTTACACAAAAAATCGTAAAAGAAGACAAATACAATATCGAATATACTGTTTTAAACAATCAAATTATTTTCCATGATACAATCAATTCTATACTTATAAAAGTTAAAAAACAATATTAAGGTTAGAAGATGACAAAATTTGTCGGTGCACATGTAAGTGCAAGCGGAGGTGTAGACAATGCACCTCTTAATGCGATGGCTATAGGGGCAAAAGCATTCGCACTTTTTACGAAAAATCAAAGACAGTGGGTAGCAAAACCTTTAGAGACAAAAACGATAGATGCATTTCATACCAATCTTGAAGCTTCAGGCATCTTGTCTAAGCATATATTACCACATGATTCATACCTTATAAATCTTGGACACCCGGAAGTAGAAAAACTTGATAAATCAAGAGATGCTTTCATAGATGAACTAGAGCGTTGTCGTATATTGGGCCTTGACAGACTTAACTTTCATCCTGGCTCACATTTGACAAAGATCTCTAAAAAAGATCCAGAGTATATCGATAAGCTTATGCAGGCAGAATTGGGATGTTTGGATGTCATAGCAGAATCGCTTAATAGATCAATTGAGGCTACTGCAGATTCAAATGTAAAACTTGTCATTGAAAATACAGCTGGACAAGGTTCCAATCTTGGGTATAAATTTGAACATTTGGCACATATCATAGATAAAGTAGAAGATAAAAGTCGCGTAGGTGTTTGTATCGATACCTGTCATATGTTTACAGCAGGGTATGATATCCGCACCAGAGAAGCCTATGATGAAACATGGAACAGTTTCGATAAAATAGTTGGAAGAGAGTATCTCATGGGTATGCATATCAATGATTCTAAGCCACCGTTAGGCTCTCGAGTAGACAGACATCACTCTTTAGGACAAGGAGAGATCGGATGGGATGCCTTTAAATTCATTATGAATGACTCTCGTATGAATGACATACCGCTTATCTTGGAAACCATTGATGAGTCGATCTGGGCTGAGGAGATCAGGGCATTGTATGCTTTGATTGAAGATTAAATTTAAAAAAAGGGAGAAGAACAATGGGAAGATCAGTGAAAGGTTTGGCACTTAGTGTAATAGTAAGTTCAGTTGTCATGGCAGGAGGATATAAGATCCCAGAGCAGTCACTTAATTCAATGGCATTAGGAGCTGCATATGTGGCGCATACTATGGGCGCAGATACAAACTATCATAACCCTGCAAATATGGCTTTTATGGACGAAAAACAGTATATAGAAGGAGCAATAACTTTAGCAAATCTTCCTTCAATTGATTATTATGGAATGGCAGAATCAGAAGAAGAAAATATTCTTATTCCTAACTTTCATTATGTAGCTGCACCAATGGCTGACTTTAGATGGGGTGTGAGTATGGTTGCACCAGCAGGATTAACAAAAAGATGGCATGAACAGCCAGGAAAGGCATTTGCAGAAGAGTTTACTTTAAAAGTGATAGAAGTCAACCCTTCGGTTTCATATAAAATATCGGATGATTTATCTGTCGGTGCGGGTTTAAGGTTTATCTATAGTGAAGGTATTGTGAAAAATGATGCAACTGGTATTGGTGTTCCACTAGTAGTTGATATGGAAGGTGATACAATTGAATTTGGATATAACCTAGCAGCAACATACAAACCTACAAGTGATATCAATATGGCTGTAACCTATAGATCAGAAATAGAATTAGAGGAAGAAGGAACGGCTAATATTAATGGAACTAGTATGGATGCAAGTGTAACTGTTCCCGTACCTGCCGCATTAAACCTTGCAATTTCTAAGACATGGAATGATCAATTTACATTAGAGTTTAATTATGAGAGAACCTATTGGTCAGCGTATGAAACATTGGAATTTGTAGGTACACCTCTTCCAGTTTCAGCTAAAGACTGGAAAGATACAAATACTTTTAGACTTGGTGCAACAGTAGAGTTAGAGAAAATAACTATGATGATGGGTGTAGCAATAGATGAAACACCTGTACCTGATGAAACAATTAGTTTTGAGTTACCTGATTCAGATGCAAAAATATTCTCTATGGGATTCCGTTATCAGCAAACAGAAGCACTTTCATGGGGTGCCGCATTCTTGTATGATAGTAAAGAGCCAAGATCTGTTGCTCCAGGGATTGCTGATAATCCAGTTATTCAAGCAAATGGTGCAAGCTTTAACGGTGGTGGTGCATACTTAACTACTGTAGGTATGGCATACGAGTTCTAAGATGGGCTACAAGTTTAACAACTTTTATGAACTCATAACCTTTCAGACAAAAAAGCGTGGTAAAAAAGTTGCGCTTTTTGTGGATGATGAGAAGATCACTTATAGTGATATTTTGAAGGCTGCAGATAAACTTGCAGGTTTCCTGTCTGATAAAGGCGTAAAAAAAGGTGACAAGATCGCACTCTTTTTACGTAACTCACCAGAATTTATCTATACGATATTTGCGGCTTCAAAACTCGGAGCTATCGTGGTTCCTATTAATACATTTTTGAAAGAAGATGAACTGAGCTATATTTTGGAAGACAGTGGCAGTTCAGTACTTATGGCATCTAGTATTCATGAGAAGGTTGTTAACAGCAGTAAAGCAAGTGATCTATGTCACGTTATTGTATGGGAAGGTGATGAGATTGCCCAGGGAGAACAGCATTATTCTTTTGAGGAAGCTTTATATGCGGACATAAATATAGAACATAGTGCTACAGCCTTGGAAGATACAGCCGTTATCATATATACTTCCGGAACAACAGGTAAGCCCAAAGGCGCCATGTTAAGTCATAAAAACATCTTCTCCAATGGACAGTCCGGTGCAATGACTATTAAAGTCAAGCCTAAAGATAGGGGCATTGTCTTTTTACCTATGTTTCACTCTTTTACTTTTACAATAGCGATTATGCTTCCTATGTATGTGGGTATGAGCATAGTCATCATTAAATCATTAAAACCTTTTGCTAATATTTTTAAACAGACATTATTGAAACGAGTAACACTTTTCTTTGGTATTCCTGATGTCTATAATGCATTGGCAAAGGCTAAACTACCATGGTATTTTATGTGGTTTAACAATATACGGGCATTTATCTCGGGGGCAGCCGCTTTACAGCCAAAAACTCTTGATGCCATGGCAAAGAAATTTAAAAGAGCAACATTGCTGGAAGGGTATGGCCTAAGTGAAGCTAGTCCTGCTGTATCCATGAATACCTTCAAAAAACAAAAACCAGGATCTGTAGGCACAGCATTACATGGTTATGAAATAAAGATCGTAGATCAAGATATGACTGAGGTACATCGTGGGACCATAGGCGATATTATCGTCAAGGGTGACAATGTGATGCAGGGCTATCTGAACCGTCCTACAGCAACAGAAGAGACTATTGTCAACGGTTGGCTACTTACAGGTGATGTAGGGTATATGGATGATGAAGGATTTCTGTTTATTGTTGATAGAAAAAAAGATCTTATTATTTCAAAAGGCATCAATATTTATCCTCGGGAAATAGAAGAGGTCATAGATGTATTTGATGGGGTAAGTGCTTCTGCTGTTATAGGTATCCCTGATGAAAAGAATGGAGAAGTGCCTGTTGCTTATGTTGAACTTGAAGAGGATGTACAGACACTGGATGAGACCGGTTTAAAAAAATATCTAAGAGAGCATCTTGCAAATTATAAGATACCAAAAAAGATTCATGTCATTCAGTCGCTCCCTAAAAATGCTACAGGGAAAGTACTTAAGCGTGTATTAAAACAGAGTCTAAGAGATGATGTGTGACATGAGGAGGAAAATGCTTACATTTTTGCACTCTGTCAATAAATCCATCATATTAAAACAAGATTAGGGACTAAAACAAAATGAAAGCTATCCTCAATGCAAAAATATTTGTAGATGATAAGATCATTGAAGATAAAGTCCTTTTATTTGACGATAAGATCGTCAATATCGTAGATACGATAGATCTTACAGATATTGAAATCATTGATGCTCAAGGTGCTTATGTCAGTGCTGGATTTATAGACCTGCATATACATGGTAGTGGTGGTGCAGATGTAATGGATGCTACACTTGATGCTTTAGAAACGATCTCATCAACCCTTCCTCAAACAGGGACCACTTCCTTTTTGGCCACGACGATGACGATGTCAAGTGAAGCCATTGACAAGGCTTTACAAAATGTACAACTTTATGCAACTAAGGTGAGTGGTGCACATATACTTGGCATTCATCTTGAAGGACCTTTTATCAATACAGATAAACATGGGGCACAAGATAAAGCATATATCCAGACACCGAATCTAGAACTGATAAAAGATTATATGCAAGAAGTCAAAATGATCACTCTTGCCCCTGAAATAGAAGGCGCAAAAAGTTTTGTAACGCTATTGACACAAGATTATCCTCATATCATTTTAAGTATCGGTCATTCAGATGCAAGTTATAAAGAGAGTCAAGAGAGTTTTACATGGGGCATCTCTCATGTAACGCATTTGTTTAATGCCATGAACTCGTATCATCACAGAAAACCTGGCATAGTGGGCGCAGTGTTCGATGCTGATGTGACCTGCGACATCATTGCAGACCTGGTACATACCCATCCGACTATACTTGAGCTGGTACAGAAAGTCAAAAAAGAAAAGCTGATACTCATCACTGATGCTATGCGAGCAGGATGTATGAAATGTGGTACGTATGATTTGGGTGGCAGAAGTGTTGAGGTAGATGCAGGCAGAGCAGTACTGGAAGACGGTACGCTTGCCGGTTCTGTATTAAAGATGAATGATGCATTGTTAAATATGAGAAGACACACATCTATGGGGCTTATTGAAATCGTCAATGCTGTGACAAAAATACCCGCACGTAAACTTGGTATCTCTAAAGGGGAATTAAGAGTAGGCTATGATGCAGATATAGTCATCTTTGATGAAAATTTTAGTATTATATCAACCATAGTAAGCGGTGAAGTAAAGTACAAAAGGTAAACAAATGTTCGGATTTTTAAAACGTAAAATAAGAGAGATAAAGGCACCTGTAGATGGACAGGTCGTAGCACTTGAAAGTGTAAATGATGACGTGTTTTCACAAAAGCTTGCAGGTGATGGTGTAGCGATCATACCAATGTCAGATATTTTTACAGCACCAATAGATGGGACTATCACAAAAATATTTTCCACGAATCATGCCTATAGCATTAAAAGTACGAAAGATCTAGAAGTGATGGTACATATAGGTTTAGACACTGTGGCACTTGAAGGAAAAGGTTTTGAACGTCTTGCAAAAGAAGGAGATGAAGTTAAAGCTGGAGATCCAGTGATACGTGTTGATCTGCCTTATCTTCGCGAATATGCCAAAGACATTATAACGCCTATCATCATTTCTGATGACAGTGATGTAAAAAATATTGAAAAACGATTAAATATCGTGAAAAGCCAAGATATGATTATGGAGGTAAGTTAATGCCACAAAGTGACAATATTTACTATTATGTAGTGTATGGTTTGATTTTGGTCGCATTTTTTATTGTCCTTAAAACACCTAAGAAAGATAAAAGTGAAAAAAAAGAAAAAAAGAAATAATTCCATAAAATAGTGAGAAGCAAAAAAATACCATAAAGGGCATCAACACGTAGAGGATGTGCTAATTGTTTAATATCCTCTTGTGTTATAATGAAAAAACTATTTTTCAAATGGGAGGTATAATTATGGAAAATTTATATGATCTTATTATCGTTGGCGGTGGTCCAGGTGGTATTGCCTCAGCTGTTGAGGCTTCATTCTTTGGTGTGAAGAAGATATTGCTTATCGAAAAAGGTGACAACCACTCTCAGACTATCAGACAGTACTACAAAGATGCCAAAAGAGTTGACCGAAACTGGCAGGGACAGAATATAGAATTTGAAGGTAATGTTGAGTTCTTTGATGGTACGAAAGAGAGTACATTGGAGCACTTTGAATCACTGCTTGATCATGATGGTATCGATGCGCTCTTTGAGTGTGAAGCAGATAGAGTCCTCAAAGATGATGATACATTTTCTGTAGTTACGCCAAAAGGCACTTTCTTTGCCAAAAATGTCATTGTAGCCATAGGAAAGATGGGAAAACCCAATAAACCTGATTACAAGATCCCCCCAACGATTAAAAAACTAGTAAATTTTAATCCTTATGATGCACGTGGTCAAGAGAAGATACTCGTAGTAGGAGGTGGTGATTCAGCAGTAGAGTATGCAAGTGAGCTTTGTGGTAGCAATGATGTTACACTTTCTTACCGGAAAGAGAGCTTCAAAAGAGTAAATGATATCAATTTAGAGATTATTCAACGTTATGATCAGGAAGAGAAATTACGTGTAAGGTATAGTACGGATATCGAATCTATAGAGAATGCAGAGGGAAGGGTCAAAGTCAATTACATCAATGGTTATCACACAATCTATGATAGGGTGATCTACGCGCTAGGTGGTACGACGCCGATAGATTTTTTCAGAAATTCTGGAATGGAAGTGGATGAACACGATCTGCCTATAACGAGCGAGAACTATGAGACAAGTGTGAATGGGCTCTATGTCGCAGGGGATATCGTCTATAAAAGTGGTGGTTCGATTGCCAAAGCGGTCAACCACGCGTATCATATTCTTAAAGATATCACTGGAAAGGATGGCGGTTTAGCGTAAAGCTTCTTTGATAGCCTCTGCCAGGCCTTCAGCTTTCGTTCCCAAAACAATTTGAATAGATTTTTTGTCTGGACGTATTACGCCTTTAGCACCAAGGGCTAAGAATGTTTTATCCAAAAGGATACTACTGTCATTTACGGACATACGTAGTCTGGTGATACATGCATCCGTATGTGTGATATTTTCTATCCCTCCCAAAGCTTCTATAAATGCTAACGCTTCGTTGCTTTTACTGCTCACTGTGTCATCATTCGAGTCATCAAATATTTTGAGCTTAAATATTTTGATCGTATAGTAACTAGCAATAAAATAAATGAAAGCAAACACTGCTCCCAAAGGCAGTATAAGTAAAGGGTTTGTCGCCAGTTTATAGTTGATCACATAGTCTATAAAACCTGCTGAAAACCCAAATCCTGCATGAATATCTAACATTTGTGCCAGAGCAAGGGCTAAACCGGTAAGAATAGCATGCAAAATAAAGAGTAGAGGAGCCACAAACAAAAAAAGAAATTCCAAAGGCTCTGTAATACCTGTGAGAAAAGAAGTAAAAGCCACACCTGCTAAGATGGCACCTACTTTCTTACGGGAGTTTTTTGGTGTATTGAGGTAGATTGCATAGGCCATCGCAGGTAAACCAAACATCATCACCACATAAAAACCTGACATATATACACCGGCTGTTTTATCTCCGGCAAAAAAACGATGGAGATCCCCATTTGCAACCACTTCAACACCATCTTTAAGATATATGTATTCTCCCAATTGGAACCAAAAAACAGAGTTAAGTATATGGTGTAATCCTAAAGGGATAAGTAAACGATTGAGTGTGCCGTAGATAAATGTTCCTATCTCGTTTAATCCTATGATAGCATTTGAAAATATATCGATACCACTTTGCGCAAAGTGCCAGAAATAGCCTGCGAGTACACCAACACCTATGGCTGAAACGGCTGTAACAATAGGTACAAAACGTTTGCCTCCAAAAAAACCTAAAAACTCAGGGAGTTGAATGTTGTGATAGCGGTTATAGAGTGTCCCTGCAAGTACACCTATGACGATTCCTACAAATACACCCATGTTCACATCTTTATCAATGCTCATATATACTGCTTTAGCAATGAGTACGCCTATAGCCCCAGATAGAGCTGCAGCACCATCATTGTTCTTAGCCAATCCATAGGCAATACCTATACCAAAAAGAAGATCAAGATGAGAAAAAATTGCATCTCCCGCACTTTTCATGACAAGGGCAACTTGACCATCAAAAATATCTCCAAAGCCTAGTCTTAGTAAAAGTGCCGCAACTGGAAGTACAGCAATAGGGGTCATCAGGGCTTTACCAATTTTTTGTAATATATTAAACATATCGTATGGTTTCCTTTGTTTGGGCGATACTTTTCGGAGAAACACTGAGTGTCTCTATCCCTAAGTTTAAAAGGTTTGGTATAGCATTTTTATTTGCTGCAAGCTCACCGCAGATACTCACAGGTTTTTTCGCTTTGCTTATGATAGTTTCTATGGCAGAGAATATAACAGGTGAAAGTGCATCTATTTTGAGGACTTTATGTGTTCTCTCTGTAGCAAAAAGGTATTGTGTAAGGTCGTTTGTTCCAATAGAGTAGAAGTCTACCACAGGATTAAAGGATTCAAGTAAAAAAAGCACTGAGGGTACTTCAATCATAATGCCGAATCTAATATGTGAAATATCAAGCTGATATTTCTTTGCTACTTTTTGGGCAAAAGATTTTGCTTTCGTAAACTCTTCTACTGAACTGACCATCGGAAACATGATTTTGATAGGTTTATCTTTTGCTGCAAGGAAAATGGCATGCAATTGCTCTTCCAAAAGTTCAGGATGGGTTTCAAAAAGACGTACACCGCGTACACCTAGGAAAGGGTTCTCTTCCAAAGGCATTTGTATATACGGCAAGGCTTTGTCTCCTCCGATATCAAGTGTACGTACTGTAATATCATTAAATAGATCAAAGATCTCTTTATAAGCTTTTTGTTGATTTTCTACAGAAGGTTTTATCGATTTAAATAAAAATTCAGAACGTAAAAGACCTATACCCTCGGCACCTTCTTCTTTGGCTGTTTTTGCACTGTTGATATCCGCAACATTGGCAAGGACATTTATCTGTTTGCCTTTCTGAGTGATAGCAGATTCAAAACGTTTGGTGATACTGAGTGCGTTATGTGTATTATATTTTTCTAAATTAACTTTTGCTTTTTTGATATCATCAGCACTTGGGCTCTGAACAATGATCCCGGCGCGAGTATCAAGTATGAGAGTTTCATTGTCAGTAATCTTTTCCGTGTCTGTAATAAGGGAACAGATACCCGCAGCACGAAGTAAGATGGCTGTATGTGAGTTAATGGAAGTCTCTTTTAGGATTACTCCTGCCACTTTTGTCTTTAGAAGATGGTCGATCTCACTAGGTAGTAGATCCTTGGATAACAGGATAAAAGGGCTGTTTGGAAAAGTTACTTCTACCTCCAGGCCCAAATATTTTTTGACACGTTGTAGTATATCTTGATAATCACTTATTTTAGAGTCAAGTTTTGTTCCTAAAAGTTTTTTTGACTCTTTCTCAATACATTGTTCTAAATCTTTTAATGTTTCACAGGTTTGTCCCAGTGATGATAAAAGTTCTTTTTGTGCAAGATAGATACCCGCATTCTCATCTTCTTTGTGGTTGAGATAAAGTATCTCTAGGTCATCTATACTCTTATTTAGTGCATCTTTAAAGTCCATCTCACATTTATGTTGAATCTCTTTAGTATTATAAGTATAGGATGGAGCAATCGCGACCCCTTCAGATATGATCTCTCCTTCAATGACATCACTTTCATAATCATAAGAAGTTTTTTCTATCTTTTGTATCTCTTTGTCGCTTTGCATCAGTGTTTGAAACAGTAGCAGGAGTTTTTCAAGCGCATCATCTGCTTTTTTACCTTTAGCAACCAGTGTAAAAGTATCTCCTCTTTCCAAAGAGAGTGAAAGTAAACTGTTTACTTGTTTGGTATCGACAGTTTTATCTTCAAAAGTGGCAGTGATTTGACAGGAATACGATTTAGCAAGAGAGGAAAATTGTGCAACAGGTCTAAGATGAAATCCATTGCTTGAAGTAACAGTGAGTTGTGCAGAAAGAGGTTTATAAAAAAGATTCTTTAATAGTGACATTTTTTATTTCATATCTCTTGTGAGTATAATACATTGGCTAAAAAATTTATATTTACCTTTAATCGTACCATCTGCGAACATTATAGGCATTTGTTTTCCTTTTTTACAACCTGATATATTACTCAAAGTATAGCAAATATTTGTTATACTCAAATTATTATCATATACTAGGAACACTTATTGAAACATCTTATTGATTTTATTGAAACTAAAAATGTCACCAAAACATCTATCTTTGAACATTTAAAATGTACCAAAGAAGAGGCATCTTTGGTACAGTATATTTGTAAACGATATGTAGCAGGACTTGAAGAAGTTTCTGTACTGGAGATACTTCAAGACAACTTTTCGTCAGAAGGGTATAAGTATTTGGAAAAGCTGGGATTGGTTAAAAACCTTTTGGACTTAGGCTGGATGATCCAAGTGAGTTTTGGACAGGTTAAAGCGCACGAGGCATCTAAATTGGAGCTTTTAAGTACTTCTGTTACACCAAGTATCTCTTTGTTGCGTCTGCTTGAAGAAGGTTCATTAGAGATTTTTCTTCCTGAGGTAAAACCTTATACAGATCACCTAGAGTATCTTCAAGATCAGTTTGATATGGTCTCACTTCTGCATAAGATAGCCACATTTAAACAAGGTTTTGCCGACAACTCACTCAGTATAGGTCGTTTGAAGAATAAATTGACACTGTTGACAACCCGTATAGAAGAACGTGTGAAGATGACAGAAACTCCAATAGTAGTAGAAGAATTTTTCAAAGAAAAAGAACTTGATGAGAAAGAAAAACGTATTTTTCTTGCACTGCTAAAAGAAGAATACAGTGGAGGAGAAGGGCAGTTTAGAGATATGAACACTCTTATAGAACTGATAAGTTTTGATGAGTATGAGAAGATTAAAAACCGTGCCTTACTTGAAGATGGTGCTAAGCTCATTAGTGATGATATCATTGATTATGAAGAGATTTTAAATATGTTCGGTGGTGTCAGTCGTTCATTTTATTTGCAAGAAGAGGTAATGCAGCGCATCATACATCCTAAAAAAAGTAAAAAGGTAACGAAGCTTAAGCTAGATGCATTGGTACAGGAACAAGAACTTTTCGAGTATCTTAAACCTTCAACAACATTAGATGATGTTGTTTTGCATCCTAAAACAAGAGAAACATTACAAAATGTTGTCAAACAGGTTGACAAAGAAGTATTTAAAAAGCTCAAAGAGTGGGGAATCAAAGATAAACGCAAGGGCATTGATGCACGTATTATTTTTTATGGAGCTGCTGGTACAGGTAAGACTATGACCGCAATGAGTCTTGCTAAAACACTCAAACGTCCTATACTTTCGTTCGACTGTTCTAAAATCCTTTCTATGTATGTAGGAGAGAGCGAAAAGAATGTACGTAAGATATTTGACGACTTTCAAGAGTTAAGCAAAAAAGCAAAAGTTGATCCAATTTTATTACTTAATGAAGCAGATCAGTTTTTAAGTTCAAGAAGTGAAGGCACAGGAAGTTCAGCAGATAAAATGCATAACCAAATGCAAAATATTTTTCTCGAACAGATAGAAAAATTCGAAGGTATTCTTATTGCAACAACCAACTTACTGGGAAATATAGACAAGGCCTTTTCAAGACGTTTTAATTACAAGATAGAGTTTAAGAAACCAGGTAAAAAACAACGTCTGAGACTCTGGCAGTTCATGCTCCCTGAAAATGCAGATTATGAAGCAGGGTTCAATATAGAAGAATTGGCAAAATATGAGCTTACAGGGGGACAGATAAACTTGATTATTAAAAATACAGCTTATAAAGTTGCCGTACGGGAAGAGAGTGTATTTGAAAACCAAGACTTTCTTGAAGAGATAGAAAAAGAGCTTGGGAGCAGTTTTGAAGGTCCAAAAAGTATGGGCTTTAAGGTTTAAGTGTAAGGGCTTATTTGACCAATTCAGCCCCAGCACCGATCAATTGAATGATCCCCCCTTTGACATTGAGTGGGGTAAACCCATTTTCTTCAAGTATACGGGACGCTGAAACGCTTCTGCTTCCTGTCCTGCAATACACAATGATCTTTTTGTCTTTATCTTGTTTAAGCATGCCCAGGTTTTCACTGAGCGCCTGGACCGGAATGAGTGTTGCATCTCTGAGGTGTCCACTTTTATACTCTGGAATGGTTCGTACATCAAGCAGTGTGACATTATCATCATTTTCGAGTAAATGTATGGCTTGTTTGGCCTCGATGGATTCAAAATTGGCAAATATCCATCCTTTAGAGTACGCAAACCAAAAAATAAGTCCGGCCATAGCTATCCAGTACAGGATATTAATATAGTTTTTAAGAATATTCACTCTAATACTCCTTATAGTTATTATAATTTAATATGATATTGTATCGGCATTTTCTTTGTATCACATAGTTACATCTAGTTACATCCTAAAAAGTAATCACTTATTGCATTAAGTCCCCAAAATCTTTTAATCATCTTTTAGATAATATAGAGCTAATATTCTAATGTAATATCTTTACTGAGAAAACTAAGTGAAAACTTGATCCAAAGGTGAACTTCAGTGAGAAGAATTGAAAATGAGCTTTGCTTGTTCTCAAAGAGAATTATGAAAAAAAAGGGATTAAAATGACTCATGTAATTACAGAACATCCATATTTTGGTGTATTTGTTTTATTTGCGTTGACAGCCGTAGCGTTTCCAGCAACGCTATGGGCTGCACGTTTCGTTAGTAGAAAATTTGCACGACTTGATACTGAAAGACTTAAACTAAGTATATACGAATGTGGACCAGAGGTAACTAAGCAACCGAATACAATTTCTGCACAGTTTTATCTGATAGCACTTTTGTTTATTTTGTTTGATGTAGAGATTATCTTTATGTTCCCTTGGGCAATTGATTTTAAATTGCTTGGCTGGTTCGGTTTTGCTGAGATGATACTATTTATATTACTACTTGCGATTGGTTTCGTATACGCATGGAAAAAAGGAGCACTTGAATGGCACAGCATCAAGTAAACTATGCCAGTTCGGCTGGCTTACCGATAGCATTGACTTCGGTAGATAAACTCGTAAACTGGGGACGTTCGAATTCGCTTTGGCCGTTAACATATGGACTCGCATGTTGTGCGATTGAAATGATGGCATCTGGTGCTTCGCGTTATGACTTCGATAGAATGGGAACCATCTTTAGAGCTTCTCCAAGACAGGCAGATGTTATGATCTTGGCAGGAACACTTTCTAAAAAACACTCTGAGTTTGCCAGAAGACTCTATGATCAGATGACAGAGCCTAAGTGGGTGATCTCTATGGGTTCATGTGCAAATACTGGTGGTATGTTCAACACTTATGCTACAGTACAAGGTGTTGACCGTATTATACCTGTTGATATCTATCTTCCAGGGTGTGCACCAAGACCTGAAACACTTCAGTATGCACTGATGATGCTTCAGAAGAAGATTCGTAAAGAGTCTGCAGATATGAAGAAAAATACAAAACAAGACTTGACCAATCAAACAGGTAAAAGAGCGAGGTTAATCTAATGAGAAAATATGTACCAAAAGATAACGTTCAAGCGAAGTCTTACTATACAGATAGATTTTGGGTTGCACCACGTGTACCTAGACATGAAGTAGAAGACGAGCATTTCGCAGCAGTAGTGACCGCATTAGGAGATCTAGCAAAAGAAACATACGTTGAGATAGGACAATTGGTTGTACATATTGATGCAACCAATAATGTCGCTGTAATTAAAACACTTAAAGAGCAATGTGGATATACACAGTGTTCTGAGCAATCTGCAGTAGACTACTTAGCAAAAGATGGAGAATTTGAACTTTTTTATCAACTTCTTAATGTGAATGAAGCAAAAAGAGTAAGAGTAGTATGTCGTATTAAAAATGGTGAAGCGATCGAAAGTATCACGTCACTGTTCAAATCTGCAAATTTTGCAGAACGTGAAATGTTCGATATGTTCGGTATAAAAGTAAACAATCATCCTTTCCTTAAACGTATTATAATGCCTGATGATTGGGAAGGTCATCCTTTACTTAAAACATATCCTTTGCATGGTGACGAATTTGCTTCATGGTATGAAGTAGATAAGATCTTTGGAAAAGAGTACAGAGATATCATCGGACCAGAAAATAGAGATCCTGGAAAGGTTGATAGACACGATACAAAACGTTTCTCAAGAGTAGGATATGAAGTGCCATTTGGTACAGATATTTCTGAAGGTGAAACAGAACAAGCAATTGAATATAGTGATACATTCTTAGTTGATTACAATAAAAAATCGTCTAAGCAATTAGATGAAAGAAAATAGGGGAGCCAATGCAAGTAGCTAATAAATTAACGCCATTTTTTGAGAACCTCAATTTTGAGCGTGATGACAACACAATGGTTATCAACTTTGGTCCTCAGCATCCTTCAGCACACGGTCAATTAAGACTTGTACTCGAGCTTGATGGCGAGCAGGTTGTAAAAGCCTATCCAGATATCGGTTACCTCCATAGAGGTATCGAAAAAATGGCTGAGAACATGACATATAATGAATTTTTGCCAACAACAGATAGACTTGATTATATTGCATCAACCTCTAATAACTATGCATATGCATTGGCTGTTGAAAAACTTCTTGGTATAGAAGCACCGAGAAGAGCACAAGTAATCAGAACAATGTTGCTTGAGCTTAACCGTGTTATTTCACACCTTTTCTTTATCGCGACACATGCACTGGATGTAGGAGCAATGTCAGTATTCCTTTATGCTTTCCGTGAGCGAGAATTTGCAATGGATTTAATGGAAGACTATTGTGGAGCAAGATTGACTCATTCTGCTGTACGTATCGGGGGTGTACCTCTTGATCTACCTCAGGGTTGGTTGGAGAATATTGCTGCATTCTGTGATAAGGTAGACCATGAAGTAGAGCATACTTATGAAGCACTACTTACTGAAAACCGTATTTGGAAAATGCGTCTTGAAGATGTAGGTGTTATTTCTGCAGAGGACGCACTAAACTGGGGTTGTACTGGTCCAATGCTTAGAGGATCTGGTGTCAAGTATGATATTAGAAAAGAAGAGCCGTATGAATTGTATTCAGAGCTTGATTTTGATATTCCTGTGAGTGAAAGATGTGACTCATATGGTCGTTATAGACTTTACATGGAAGAGATCAGGCAATCTACAAGAATTATCAGACAGCTTGTTCCTATGTATGCTGAGACAGAGCCTCAACTTATGGCGCATTCACCACAATATATTTCTGCGCCAAAAGAAGAGATTATGACGCAGAATTACGCATTGATGCAACACTTTGTGCTTGTAACACAAGGTATGAGACCACCAAAAGGAGAGGTATATGTGCCAACTGAATCACCAAAAGGTGAACTTGGTTTCTATATCAAATCTGAGGGTGAGCCATATGCATATAGATTAAAGTGTAGAGCACCTAGCTTCTTCCATACTGGATTACTTCAAGAGATTTTAGTAGGAACATACATAGCAGACGTCGTTACGATTATTGGTACTACCAATATCGTATTCGGTGAAGTTGATCGATAAGGAGAGCACATGAAAAGATATGATTTAAGACATTTAAAAGAGGACTTTTATGACAGAATGGTTGAACTTATTGATCAAGGACTTAAAGTAGGTGAAGTAGGTATTTTCCTTTTTGAAGTAGGTGATTTCTCTTCTATTCAAAAATCTGCTGATGTGATCAAGGAGACGGGACATCAATTAATGAACTCACTCAAGTTCAATGAGGTTGATTGGACTGTTGTCGTTAAAAAAGCAAGCCAGGAAGAGGCTCAAGCACGTAAAGAAGCATTAGAAGCTGCAAATCAAGGGACTGAAGAGTCAGCTGCTGAAGAGGCATAAAACTCCCTTTTTACTTCTGTGGACCAAGTAATATACTTGTGTCTGCATATTCCTATATTTATTTTATAATCAGTTAAATTTTTTGTTGAGATTTTTATTTTTGTAGAATTGAAATTTGTTAAGTTGTGAGATAGAATACCATACTCAAAAAGAGCATGGTATAAAAATTTATTTGATTTTAGAAGCGATATCTTTTACAGCATCACTAGCGTGGTTGAATGCAAGTGCAATACTACCTTGATCTGTTACAACATCACCGATAGTGTAAAGACCTTCAACATTTGTTTCAAATGTCTTTTCATTGTATACAGGTACATCCCACTCACCAGTTTGAACACCAGAGTTAACAAGGATATCTTTTGGCGTTGTTCCACCAAGTGCGTATACAGCTCTATCATACTCTCCAATTGAACCGTCAGTAAAGTTTACTTGAATTTTACCAGCTGGTGAAACCTCTACGCTCTCAACATCTACACCCATTTTATTAATGATTTTACCATTGTCAAGATACTTAGTACACATCTCAGTGTTAATTGGGTTCATACGTGTAATTTCAGCTTTACGGTAGTTAAGTGTTACAACACAATCTTCCATACCTTCCAACTCTACAAGACCATAAGCGTATTCACCAGCAGTGTCACCACCACCTACAACCATTACATGCTCACCGTTTTGTACTTTAGAAAGGTTGAAGTTAAGTACATCTTTAAGCTCTCTAGGGAACTTATATCTTGGTTTGTTTGGTTTACCCATACGCCCTACAGACAGGATTACATTTCTAGCTTTAATGGTTTCAACAGCTTCAGCTACTGCATCAGTTCCAAATACAATTGAGAAAAGACCATCTTCACCTTTTTCAACTCTCATGATCTCATGGTTATACTCAAATTTGTCAAGTACACCAGCTTCTTTTAGTTTTTCATCCATTTGCTCAATGTACTCTTCTTTTGAACACTCTTCAAATGTAACGTTACCAGTAAATTCAAATTTAATACCCATCCAGTCTTTGTCAACACGTTTACCTTTTTTGTAAAACTTGTGGATCATATCATTGTGGTGGGGTGCCTTGTCAATAACAACAATGTTTTCAATACCAGCTTGTTTTGCTTCGATAGCAGCTGCCATACCGCCAGGACCTGCTCCAATAATCGCAATGTCTACTACTTTTCCGTTTTCATGTATCATGTGTACCCTTATTAAACTTTATTTTGACTTGAATTGTAACATACATAAGTATAAATGCATGTATATAAAATTTATAATATTCATAAGTAGGACTTCACTGTGAATAAAGGTAACAAAAGAATTGGTGATTAAGTGGAAGAAATAAATGACTCATATCATAAGTGATACATTTTAACACAATACTTTGTTTTTTAATTTGTTTTCTAATACAATCTTCAAAACATTTTATAGGGGAGACAATAGTAGTGTTGTCGAATGTATATATATGGTAAGATGAGTACAAGGAAGAGATGATAGTGGAGTACACATATGAAAGTCAAAAAGAGAATTTTGAGGATGTTGATAGTATAGTTTTTTCAGCAGATGTTACCAATGAAGAAGCAATGATTCTTCAACTGCATAAAGAAAAGCAGGGGAAGAGGTTGATATGTTCTGAAGCAAAGGGATATCAGGATTTTTTAAAAGTGTACAGTAGTAGTAGCGGGTATCATGTTTTTAAAGGTGATCTAGATACTTTGGCTAGTTCTGATGTAGTGATATCTTTTGGTGTTTGGTTTCAGGATGAAAGTACAGAAACTATACCATTAATTCGTAAAAAATTGGAAGAAAATAAACCAAAGTTTGTTTATATGCATCCTATAGAAGATGCACAACTTCAATCTACTATAACACAGTTTATAAAATATGAAGTAGGAAGTGAAGAGGGTGTAGCTGCATTATTGGCACATACATTACTGGAAGATAAAGAGTTTCCCAAAGATATTCAAGATATTTTAGAAGACCTTGATATTGGTTACCTCAGTGCAGAGAGTAATGTGGGTGAAGAAGAACTTGAATCTATGTATGGATTCATAGATAAGAAAACTACAATATCATTGATCATAGGCAGTGATTTGTATACACATACAAACGCAGGACAAATAGCAAAATTAATAGCGTTACTGGAAAGATATGCAGGAGTGAATGTTGTCTGTATCCCCCCTGCTCAAAATGCTCTGGGAGTTGCATTGATCTGTGAACTCGATGATGTGGTTCAGGGGCAAAGTATAGTCTATCATAGTTGTAAAGAGGGTACCTATGTCAATGGAGACAAATGCGTCTATCTGAATGATGAGAAGAAACCTTCAGATATCAATGGCTTAAATCGTCTTGCGAGTACTATAGGATTGCAGGGGAGGAATCTTATGGAGTACAGTAATCAATTGCCAGAAACTCAAGGCTTTAGAGTACTTGATGCCGACATCAAGAAGTATTGTCTATATAAATTGGTACCTCAAGAGAGAAAAATAGAGTTTGTAGTCGATGAAATAGATGATTTGCCCGTATATGACGGGGCACTTATTTATACCTATAAAGTTGAAAATCCGACATTAGAAGGGGATAACTTAACGGGTATATTATATGGATCTAATCAGTTTGCAATGGCTACAAAATTACAAGATGGGGACTTGATTTCGTTTGAGTTAGAGGGAGTTAAGTTTGAACGAGTGTTTAAGATTGATACACGTATGAAGGGAGTCATTGCATTAAATCCTGTTGTTGACATAAAATTAAGTGCTTATTTGATATCCTTATACAGATTTAGCAGACTAGCTTTTGAAAAAATAAATAATCAAAAAATAGGAAACAACAATGAGTGAAGTACAAACAGTAGATAATATGGTCTCAATTGCGATTGATGGCATCGAGTATAAGGCAAAAGAAGGTGAATATATCCTTAATGCTGCACGTGCTAATGATGTGTTTATCCCTGCAATATGTTACCTAACAAGATGTTCACCGACACTGGCATGTCGTATTTGTTTGGTAGAGGCTGACGGTAAGCAGGTATACGCATGTAATGCTAAAGTTAAAGAGGGCATGGAAGTCACTACCGCAACGCCAACGATTCTTGAAGAGCGTAGAGCCATAATGGAAGTCTATGATGTGAACCACCCACTTCAGTGTGGTGTGTGTGACAAGAGTGGAGAGTGTGAATTGCAAAACTATACTCTTGAGATCGGTGTAGATTCACAATCATACATGATTCCAGATACTAAAAGAGAGACAACAAACTGGTCTTCAGTATTACACTATGATCCAGGTCTATGTATCGTATGTGAACGTTGTACTACTGTCTGTAAAGACATGATAGGTGATGCAGCGATCACAACAGTAAAAAGAGGTGGTGCTGAACTTGACAAAGGATATAAAGACTCTATGCCAAAAGATGCATATTCTATGTGGAACAAACTTCAAAAGTCTGTCATTGCTCCAAGTAACGGTACAGAATTCACTAACTGTTCAGACTGTGGAGAATGTCTCGCAGTATGTCCGGTTGGTGCACTGGTAAGTCGTGACTTTGTGTACCAGTCAAATGCTTGGGATTTAAGAAGAATACCTGCTGTTGCTGCACACTCAAGTGATGGTGCGCAAATTTATTATGAAGTTAAACATACTTCAATTGAAGACAGATCCGAAAAGATCTATCGTGTGACCAATGAATGGAACTATGTATCACTAGATGGTTCAGCACGTTTTGCCTATGACTTTGAAAACAGAAATGTAAGTAAAGATGAAGCAGCATTTAGTGCAGCACTTGAAGCCTTTAAAAAAGCCGACACAGTACGTTTTAATTCAATGATCACGAATGAAGAAGCAATGATGCTTCAAACACTGAAAGAAAAGATGGGACTTAAGCTTTACAACGCAGAGGTAAGAGCATTCCAAAAATTCTTAGGATATTATACAGCAGCTTCAGGTTCATCTCTATACTCTACTGATACAGATGCGATCATGAAAAAGAGTGATTTTGTTATCTCTCTAGGAGTAGCACTTAGAAATGATTCTCCAGCGATGAAGTATGCATTTAACAATGTACAGAAGCTAAACAAAGGTGCAGGACTTTATTTCCATCCAGTAGGTGATACACTGATCCCTACATTTGGCAAAACAGTTGAGTCATTTATTCACAAAGCAGGTCTTGAAGAAGCAGCACTTTATCTTATTTTAGATCTATTTGCAGATAAAGAAAAACTTCCATCTGAGGTAAAAGAGTATATTGAAAGCTTTAAGAATACTGAGACTAGAACGGTGAAAGAACAAGTCATGAAAACTGTCAAAGAGATGGTTGTGAATGAAGAGACCGGGGAAGAGGAAGAAGTATCTAAAAAAGTAAAAGAGACCGTTGAAAAAGAGATCACTGTTACGATTAATGGACTAGTAAATCTATTGGGTGGAGACTCTGAGAAATTTGATGCAGCATTTGATAAAATGATAAAGAAAAAAGAAGCTTTCTCAATGATGGTAGGTGAAGATTTTTACTTCCATGAAAAAGCTGAAAACCTTGCAAAACTTGTAGCACTTGTTGAAGCAACATGTAATATCGATGTGGTTATGACTCCTCCAAAGTCAAATGCACTGGGTGTTGCATTGATCTGTGACCTTGATGATGAATGTTCAGGTTATACAGTAGGTTACAATGAAAATGGTGACTTTAGACTCTCTGCATTAAGTGATGGTGATTTAGATATGCCTGCAATGAACCAGCAAGAAGGAACGTTGACATCAATGTCTAAAAGGGTACTTCCAACGAATGCAGCTTTAGAATATGGTGGATATGAGCTTAACGATATCGTGAAAGCACTTGTAGGTGGTCCAGAAGAGACTATTGATTGGACGCAGTTGCTTCCAGTAGAAAAAGGTTTCAAGTCAGTCGAATTTGATTCTTTACCAAATGCATTTACAAATAGTGGTGTAGACAATCGTGGATATAGACTTGATGTCTCTGTCCAAGAGGCAGCATTGCCATCAGTTGAGAAGTTTGATGAAACTTTAGTACTTGAAGGTGATATTGCTTATAGATGTAACCCGGCTAGACAATTTAATGACTTTACAGATAAGTCTCATGAGATCTTTGAGGCATTTGCACTTTATGCAAGCCCATCAAAAGCAGAGAGCTTAGGTGAAAAAGTAGAAGTAGTATTTGAAAATGGAAGCATTACTTTAGATGTCGTTTCGGATGAAAAGATCGAAGGTGATATCGTAAAAGTACCAGATTTCAAATCTGCAAAAGATGTATATGGCCTTTTTGGAGAGTCTAGATATCAAAAAGTAACATTGAGAAAGGTGTAATATGGAAACAACACTCGTAGAAAACTTACCCCAAGTCACTGCACTAGGTGTGATCATTAAAGCCATCCTTATTTTGGCAGTGATTTCAGCGATAGCCGGCTTTGGTACATATATAGAAAGAAAGGTTCTTGCATTTATGCAAAGACGTCTTGGCCCTATGCACGTAGGACCATATGGTTTACTTCAGATCGCAGCAGATGGTATTAAACTTTTTACAAAAGAAGATATCGTTCCACAAAATGCCAATAGATTTATATTTATGATTGCACCTGTGATTACAGCTGCAACAGCATTTATCGCGTTGTCTGCTGTCCCTGTATTCCCAGATTTTACAGTACCTGAGTTTATTCCTCTTCTTGGAGGTACATTTGTACCTTCTATCGCATCTGATCTGAATGTCGGTATTTTGTTTGTACTTGGTATGATGGCAGCTGGGCTTTATGGTCCACTGCTTGCAGGTATGGCGCAAGCGAACAAATGGGGTATCATCGGTGCTGCCAGAACAGCGATACAATTTTTAAGTTATGAAGTGATCACAGGGCTTTCAATCTTAGCACCGATCATGCTTGTAGGTTCACTTTCATTTGTAGATTTTAATGCTGCACAATCTGGCGGGATAGGTTCATGGTTTATATGGCAACAACCGGTTGCATTTGTACTTTTCCTGATTGCAGGATTTGCTGAGACCAACAGAACACCATTTGACCTTCTAGAACATGAAGCAGAGGTTGTTTCTGGATACGCAACAGAGTATTCTGGTATGAGATGGGGTATGTTTTTTATTGGAGAATATGCAAATATGATCACTATTTCGATCATAGCAGCTATAGTATTCCTAGGTGGATATGATGCAGAGAGTTCAATTGGATGGTTGACAATCATATTTAAAGTAGGGTTCTTTTTCTTCTTAATGTTATGGGTAAGAGCATCATGGCCACATGTAAGACCAGATCAGTTAATGTGGTTATGTTGGAAAGTGTTAATGCCAATTGCAGTGATCAACTTGGTTATCACTGGTATCGTGATAATGGTATAAGGGAGTAGGTATGAGTTTAGAACAGTTTAAAAACAGAAATGTAGGTACACAAAACTATACAACAGTAGATGTTGGTAAAACCCCAGTAACTGGGATGGAGAAGTTTACGCAAGTAGTAAAGAGAACATTCAAGGGTGAACTCTTTGTAGGACTTGGGGTAACTATGAAAGCAATGCTCAAGGCACTTTTTAAAGGAGACATGCATACGGTAAAGTATCCATTTGAGAAACTGCCGATATCACCAAGATATAGAGCGATACATGACATGCTTAGATTGCTTGAAAGTGGTCATTACAGATGTATCGGTTGTGGTCTTTGTGAAAAGATATGTATATCAAATTGTATCTCTATGGATACAAGATATGATGAGAACCAACGTAAAGAAGTAAGTGAATATACTATTAACTTTGGTCGTTGTATTTTTTGTGGTTATTGTGCTGAAGTATGTCCAGAGCTTGCTATTGTCCATGGACCAAGATATGAAAATGCTGCAGAGCAGAGAGCAGGATTCTCACTCTTTGAAGATATGTTAACGCCTATTGATAAGCTTAACTTACAACAAGAGTACGACGGATTTGGGGCTGTAACACCAAATGCAGATGAAAATATCAAACAAACGCCACTAGCGTATTAGGAGAGAGTAGAATGTATGAAATCGTAGCCTTTTACCTATTTTCGGCTTTAACAATAGGACTGTTTTTGATAACAGTTATGAGCAAGAATGTACTTTACGCCATGACATCGTTGGCGGCAGGAATGGTACTCATATCTGGTTTTTTCTTTATCTTGGGAGCAGATTTCCTTGGTGTAGTGCAACTGGTTGTATATGTAGGAGCTGTTATGGCACTTTATGCCTTTGCAATGATGTTCTTTGATGCAACAAGAGACATTAAAGAGAAAAATACAAGCAATGCTTTAGTATTTTTACTTGGAGGATTATCAGCATTAGTATTGGTACTCATGTTTGCAGCACCGATCTTCAGCGAGAATGTACAGGCACTGTATCCAATGCATGAAGGTGTAGGGAATGCACAGGATGTAGGTATCGTGCTCTTTACTAAGTACCTTGTACCGTTTGAAGTAGCAGCGCTTATGTTACTCGTAGCTATGATTGCCGGAATTATACTTGCCGGTAAGAAAATGGATGTAAGTCTCACTGAAGATATGAGTGCAGATGATGAAATTATGATAGTAAAGGATGAAAAATGATGATAGGTCTTTCTCACTATTTGATCGTATCTGCAATTCTCTTCTCTATAGGATTGGTAGGGGTACTTAGAAGAAGAAACCTTTTAATGCTTTTCTTCGCAACAGAGGTCATGCTTAATGCAGTAAATATTGCATTTGCAGCCATTTCACATTATTACAATGATTTGACAGGACAAATGTTTGCATTCTTTATTATTGCTATTGCAGCGAGTGAAGTGGCAGTAGGACTTGGTATATTAATTGTACTGTATAAAAAATATGGAAGTCTTGATTTAGATGACCTTGCAAGCATGAGAGGATAGTAATGGAAAATTTAGTATATGTAGCACTTTTTGCACCATTTGTAGGTTCTCTTTTTGCAGCTATATTTGGTATGAGTGAAAGAAAAATATTTGTGGGTGTTGTAGGTTCTTTACTTATAGGTATATCGTTTGTTGCTTCGGCAACTTTAGCATACAATCTTTACACGACAGGTACAGTTGTACATGTAAGAATGATGGATTGGATCAATGCAGGTGATCTTAGCATTCCATTTGGTTTTGTAGTGGATCAAATCTCTGTAACAATGATGACAGTGGTTACTTTGGTTTCTACTGTAGTCCATGTTTATGCGATCGGTTATATGGACCATGATAAGAGTTTTAACAGATTTTTCTCGTATCTTTCAGCTTTCGTATTTTCTATGATGATACTTGTTATGTCAGATAACTTTGCCGGCCTCTTTATAGGTTGGGAAGGTGTTGGCGTCTGTTCATGGCTACTTGTTGGATTTTGGTACCATAAGCCAGATCAGACCAGAGAAGAAAATCCTTCTATCTCTCCATCTTGGGCAGCAAATGAAGCGTTTATCATGAACCGTATTGCTGACCTTGGAATGTTGATCGGTATCTTTATTCTATACTGGAATACAGGATCTCTTCAGTATGATGAAGTGTTTGCACAGCTTCCATATCTTGGTGAAACAGTGTTGGTCACAGCAGCTATTGCACTCTTTATCGGAGCAATGGGTAAATCAGCTCAATTCCCGCTTCATACATGGTTGACAGATGCAATGGAAGGTCCTACACCGGTTTCTGCATTGATTCACGCAGCAACAATGGTAACAGCTGGGGTTTTCTTGGTTATCAGATCCAATCCACTGTATAGCATGGAAGAAGTTGCAGGCGTAAGTTTCTTCATTGCATCTCTTGGTACATTTGTGGCATTCTATGCAGCATCTATGGCATTGGTTGAACGTGATTTAAAAAGAATCATTGCATACTCAACACTTTCTCAGTTAGGGTACATGTTCGCGGCAGCAGGACTTGGTGCATATTGGATAGCACTTTTCCACCTTGCAGCACACGCATTCTTTAAAGCACTTCTCTTCCTTGGTGGGGGTAACGTAATGCACGCAATGCATGATGAACTTGATCTCTTTAAAATGGGTGCACTAAGAAAGAAAATGAGAGGTACATGGATCTATATGACTATCGCTTCTATTGCCCTTGCTGGATTACCGCCGCTCGCAGGTTTCTGGTCAAAAGATGCGATCATAGAAACGGCATTTAATGAACATACGTATATTTTATGGGGTATGTTGGTTATTACTGCAGGTATGACAGCATTCTATTCATTTAGACAAGTATTTTTATCATTCCATGGTGAAGATCGTCATACACCATTAGGCTTCCACCCACATGAAATGTATAAATTTGTACTTGTAGCAATGTCTCCTCTTGCAGTACTTGCGATTATCACAGGTTGGTTTATGGCATCATACAAAGCGTTCATTTATAAGATAGGTGAAACGGTTCAGTATGAAATGTCAGATCACACACATCATTTAGCAATGTATCTGGGTCTTATTGTTATCTTTTTTGCACTTTCTGGTATTGCTTATGCCTATTATAAATATGCAAGAACAGGTGAAAATGCTTGGAAAAGAAGTGAAAAAGTTGAAAACGGTTTCTTCTATAAATTACTTGCAAATCAATATTATGTCCCAAAATTCTATGAAGAATTCATCACTAAACCATATATGATGATCTCTGAAAAGTTCTGGACAGAAGTAGATTTAAAAATAGTAGACGCAACAGTAGACAATATTGCGAAGTTCCTTTACGGTTCTGGTGATAAAACAAGAAGTATGCAAACAGGTAACCTTTCAAACTATCTAAACTGGATGGCTGTTGGTGCGGTACTGTTATTGGTAATTGCTGCGATTTCAGCGATGATAGGTTAAGGGGTAAAAATGGAAAATATTTTAAGTATATTGGTCTTCTTCCCAGCAGTTGCAGGATTGCTTGGGTTTGTAGTAGATAAAGAGAGTGCAAAAACCTATGGTATTACCGTAGCTACAATTGAATTCTTTCTTTCTTTATGGTTATGGTTCAGTTTTGACACATCAAATGCAGGTATGCAGTTTGTTGAAATGATTCCTTTGATCCCTGATATGGGTATCTCATATTATGTTGGTGTTGATGGTATCTCATTGTTCATTATTCTTATGACAACTTTGATGACACTTATCGGCATGGCAAGTATGGGTGAAACAAAAAATATTAAAAATATGATTGTGACACTTCTTTTCCTAGAAATGACAATGGTAGGTGTATTTGTTGCACTTGATGCTATTATCTTCTATCTCTTCTGGGAACTGTCTCTTGTACCAATGCTATATATCGTTGGAGCTTGGGGTGGACCATTAAGAATCTATGCATCTATTAAGTTCTTCCTCTATACGTTTACGGGATCACTTATTATGCTTGTAGGTATGTTATTTGTTGCATATATTTACCATAACCTTACTGGAGTCTGGAGTTTTGCCATTACAGACTGGTATGCATTGGTATTACCTGTGAATTACCAGCTATGGTTATTTGCAGCATTCTTTATTGGTTTTGCCATTAAAGTACCGATGTTCCCATTCCATACATGGATTCCATATGCACACGGTCAAGCACCAACGATCGGTTCGGTCATTCTTGCAGCGGTACTTCTAAAGATGGGTACATACGGTTTTGTAAGATTTTCACTACCGATGTTCCCAGATGCATCAGTGCTTTCTATTACCCCAATTGCAGTTTTGTCGTTGATCATGATCATCTATACAGCAATGATCGCATACGCACAGAAAGATGTTAAACAAGTTGTAGCATATTCTTCGGTATCACACATGGGTATTATCATGCTTGGTCTTTTTGCTATGAATGCAGAAGGTCTGTCTGGTTCAGTATTCCAAATGTTGTCTCACGGTATCGTTTCGGGTGCTCTGTTTATGCTTGTTGGAATGATCTATGATAGAAGACATACAAAGCTTATGTCAGAGTTTGGAGGTATTGCATCAGTGATGCCTAAGTTTGCAGTTATTTTTGGAATTATGCTGATGGCCTCTGTAGGTTTACCATTGACTATCGGTTTCGTTGGTGAGTTCCTTGTACTTCTTGGTTTCTACCAAGTATCGCCAATGATGACAATCTTAGCTGGTACATCTATAATCTTAGGTGCAGTATATATGCTAAGAGTCATGAAACGTACTTTCTTCGGACCACTGAATAATGAAGAAAATAAAAAACTTAAAGATCTAAATGGTAGAGAAACATGGTCACTCATTCCATTGGTTGCAATTGTGATTTGGTTAGGTGTATATCCTAAACCGGTACTTGAACCTATAGATAACTCTGTAAAAGTATTGCTGAGTTTTATGAATGAAAAGGCAATTACACAAGAGGCAAAAGATATGATAAGAGTTGCAAAATCAAGTAAGGAGGTGAAGTAATGTTACAGCCTATTAATGTGAGTTTAGAGAGTCTAAACCTTATTACTCTTGCTCCAATGCTTATTGCAATTGCCGGTGGTTTGATAATCTTGATAATTGACCTAGTGAAACAAACATTACATAAATCACTTTATGTCATGTTAACAATTTTGGTACTCTTTGTTGATTTCGGAGCTGTTTTAGGGCTCAATGTAAATGAGCGCGGTTTCTTTGATGTGATGCTGATTGATGGTATTTCAATCATATCCCAGTTGATGATCATTGGTGGTTCTATGATATTTATACCTTTGGCATTAACATCTAAAAGATTCCATGAATATTCATACCCTGAATTTTTTGCACTGTTCTTATTTATGATTGCTGGATTCCAATTCATGGTCGCATCAGATAACCTGATCCTTATATTTGTAGGGCTTGAAACAGCATCACTTGCTCTTTATACGCTTATTGCACTTCACAATAGAGCAAATTCATATGAAGCTGCTGTGAAGTACTTTACAATGGGTGCACTTGCAGCTGCATTCTTCGCTATGGGTTCTGCAGTAATTTATGCACTGACTGGCTCTGTAGAACTATATAAAGTAGCTGAAGTACTTGCTTCACGTATTAATGAAACAGGATTAATGATCGCAATCTTTGGCTCATCTGTATTGTTGTTGGTTGCTTTTGCATTTAAAATTTCACTTTTCCCATTCCATACATGGGCGCCAGATGTATATGAGGGTGCTTCTGCTCCTCTAGCCGGATATATGTCAGTAGTACCGAAAGTTGCTGCATTTGTAGTAAGTATTAGAATTTTTGGTATGTATATTGATTTAGGTATTGAGTGGGTAAGATGGACTATCCTTATTATCGCAGTACTTACAATGACACTTGCAAATATTATGGCATTGGTTCAAAATGATGTGAAACGTATGCTTGCATACTCTTCTATCTCACATGCCGGTTTCATTATGGCTGCGTTGGCATTAGATACAACAGAGGGTAATACAAGTATATTCTTATACTATGCACTCTTTATGTTCACAAATCTTGGTGCTTTTGCTATGTTATGGATCTCTCGTCATAAAGTAAGAAGATTTGATAAACATTATGATCACCCTTATGAGAAATTTGCAGGTTTGATACAGATCATGCCTATGGGTGCGGTAGTAATGGGACTCTTTATGTTCTCACTTGCAGGTGTACCTCCATTCTCAGTGTTCTGGGGTAAAATTTACGTAATGCAAGCAGCCGTAAATGCTGGGTATATCTGGTTAGCGATCGTCATGGGTCTTAACTCAGCTATCGCTGCGTACTATTACTTGAAACTTGTTGTCTATATGTTCCTTAAAGATCCGGTAAAAGATGTAGAGGTGGTTTACTATAACATTTCTAGACCATTGATGGTTATTATTGGATTTGCAACAGTGGCAACAGTTGCGGCTATCTTCTATGTACAGCCACTTGTATCTTATCTTTACTATATGATAAGTGCCAGCGGATACTAGTATCCGCAGTTATAGAGTCTCCTTCTATAACTAACAGATAATAGGGCACTTTAAAGTGCCTTATTCATCTCTTACCAACATTTTTTCCAACTCTTTAACACTGCCTTTGATTACATTAGTAAACTGAGAATTATTAAATGTTGTTTGTCGTTTGGCAAGTCTTGCAGTATTGGTAGTAATCTTTTCTATCAACTTCTTTTTGTCATAGATGCCATCCAGATAAGCCAATGTCTCTTTGATACCTATAGATTTCATGCAGTTAGGTGTACGTGTGTATTGTTTCTCAAGCATACATATCTCATCGATCAGTCCATCATTCATCATCAGGTTCGTTCGTAAGGCTATACGTTCCCGAAGCGTCTCCCTTTCGATCATTATTTGATAAATAGGGAGACTTTCTGTGACTGTGGGTTTTGGAGGAAATTGTTCAAAATACTGTGTAGGAGTCAGATCGGTTTCCAAATAGATATGTAAAGCTTTTTCGATACGGTAGGGATCATTAGATTCTATCTTCGACATATATTCCTTGTCTAAATCATACAGCCAATTGTATGTACTTTTTAAGTTTAGTAAATAGTGATGCGTTTTTTCTTTTGTCTCAATACTAATGTCTGGCAGTTTACTTATACCTTCAATAAGCATTTTCAAATAAAAACTTGTGCCTCCTACAATCACAAGATTTTTCTCATCTAGTAAACATCGTGCATACACTTCATGATATAGTTTGATAAAAGTTGTTACATCAAAGTTCTCATGAGGATAGAGATAATCTATACCATAATGTATTATGCCGCTTCTTTCATCCATGGTAGGCTTAGCAGAAACAATATCAATCTCTTTATAAATAGAGAGTGAATCGAGTGACAAGATATATGCATTCATCTGCTGTGCGATCTTGATAGAAAGGGATGTTTTCCCAGATGCAGTAGGACCGATGAGAGCAAGTTGTTTAAAGTTTTTAAGATTCGGCATTTGCTGCTTCACTGTAGTGTATTTTAATACTTCTCATAGCGTAATCATACCATAACCCCAAAAAGGATAAAATACTCTTTAAGATTATAGAAAGGCAAGCATGAATTTTTTTGACAAGAACAATCGTTTTAATATTGCGAACATGGTGACATATTTGAATGTCTCAGCAGGTGTCATGGCGATATTTTTCATCGTCAAAGGTGATTTCTTTACAGCTATTGTTTTAGCATGGATTGGTGGTGCCTGTGACATTATAGATGGAAAATTAGCACGTAAATACAATCTTTCAACAGAATTTGGTATACAACTTGACAGTTTTGCTGACTTCCTCTCTTTTGTGGTCATGCCTCCATTTTTACTTTTTTATGCGGTAAAGCACTATAGTGGTATCGTCGGTATAGAAGAACTGATACTCGGTTTGGTATTTATCTGGTATATCATCAATGGGCTACGAAGACTAGTCGAGTTTAACCTTAAAGTCGATGTGGGAGAGGTTGAAAAGTATTTTGAAGGTGTGCCTACGCCATTGGGTGCTATTCTCTTATGGATACTCTATTTATTGAATGCCTATGGTGTTATCACAAGCGGATATCTGATCGCTGTTTTAGTATTGATCATTGCATGGTCATTGAATTCTAAATTAAAAATTCCGCATCCATAGAGCCCAGTAGTGAATCGCGTTAAAGAAAAACTAAACCATTTTTCAGAACTGGTCATGTTTAAACACTCAGTGTTCTCCCTGCCATTTATCTTTATTGCTATGTTTGTTGCAGCGCAAGGTTGGTTTGGTTGGAGGCTGTTGCTTCTAGGAACACTGGCCGCAGTCACTGCACGAAACTTTGCTATGGGTGTAAACCGTTATCTTGACAGAGATGTTGACATCCTTAACCCACGTACAAAAGACCGTCCTTCTGTAGACGGGAGGGTCTCTAAGGCTCAAATGGGAGGTTTTATTGTTATCAATGCCTTGTTGTTTATTATGGTTGCATACTTTGTAAATAGTTTAGCATTCCAGCTCTCTGTACCAATTTTGTTGGTGCTGGGCGCATACACACTATTTAAACGATTCTCTTCAATAGCACATCTCATATTGGGGGTCAGTTTAGGATTGGCACCTATTGCAGGGGTGGTTGCGGTCAGTGGTGAGATCACTCTATGGTCTGTCTATTTGGCCATAGGTGTCATGTTTTGGGTAGCAGGGTTTGATCTGCTCTACTCTTTACAAGACATGGAGTTTGATAAAGTCCATAATTTACACTCTATCCCTTCGAAGTTCGGTGCAAAAAAGACGATGTGGATCGCAAGGGTATTTCACTTTTTAGCTGTGATTTTTTGGACTTATTTTGTAATCACTTCGGAGCTAGGTTTTTGTGCTCACATTGCAGTGATTTTTTCTGCTATCATGTTAAGTTACGAACATTATATTGTCAACAAAGATTTTACAAAGATAGACAAAGCATTTTTTACAGTGAACGGTTACTTAGGATTTGTTTTTTTAATTTTAATTATTATGGAGGTTATTTAGAATGCATATGATAGATATAACAGTATTATCATTGTTAACACTGTTGGTGATTATACTATTGATGCTAGTTAGTAAAAATAGTAAATTATCAAAAGAGAATAAAAAGTTAAATGAGATACTGGATGTTAAAAATACGACGATAGCAAATTATGAAGCATCACGTGTTGCTGTAAAAGATGTGATAGAAAACTTTTCATCCCTTGATGATGTGATGACCCTTATTGATGCAGGAGAAAGTAAAGCTTCTGTCTCTGAGAAATTGGGTATTCCAATAAGTAAAATAGAACTGATAATCAAGTTTGATAAACTCAAAAAGAGAGACTGATGTGCAAAAGCTCTTGGGAGACAATTTTATCTAAAGCCTATGCCTCTCTTGAGGCAGATTATCAAAGGTTTTTAGAAGAAGACACAAGCTATTTTCCTTCTAAAGAAAACTATTTCAATGCTTTCAATACCCTTCCTAAAGAGAAAGTCAAATATATCTTATTTGGGCAGGACCCTTATCCGAGAAAAGAGAGTGCAGGTGGATATGCCTTTATCGATACCAAGGTAGAAAACCTTTTTTCAAATTCTGGTTTGAGTAAAGAGGTAAATCGTGCTACGAGCCTGCGAAATTTCATCAAAATGGCATTGGTTGCAAATAAAAGATTGACCTCGAATGATATTACACAAGACGCCATAGCTAAGTTGGATAAAGCACGAATGATTGATTCCATAGATGCTCTTCGCCGTAATTTTGAAAAGAACGGTGTATTGCTTTTAAACACAGCCTTGATCTTTACAGACAAAAAAAGTACTAAAAAACATGTAAAAGCATGGAAGCCTTTTGTACAAACACTTTTAAATTCTCTTGAAAAGGATGCACCAAAACTCATCTTGTTCGGTACACATGCAAAGGACCTAAAAAAACAATTTTCATTGGATAAATTTGAAACGATAGAACTGGAACATCCATACAATCATACGTTTATTTCCAACCCTAAAGCACTTGAACTATTTGGCCCTATGCATCTACTTGATAGCTAAAATATTATTTGAAAGTTGTTTAAAGATTTTTTGGTTATAATTGCGCTCTAAATATCGTTACTACATTTTAAATGTGCACTCATAGCTCAGCTGGATAGAGCATCGGTTTGCGGTACCGAAGGTCTCAGGTTCGAATCCTGATGGGTGTACCACTTCTTTTTATTTTTCTTCAACGTACAACAACCAAGCCCTAACCAAATTTATATTACAATGATACCAATAACTTTAGGGAGTTTGCATCTATGAAAATTTTGCTCATCAATATCAATCCCGTAGTCTCCAGGCTACTTACCCTTTGCACCAGAGATGAACATATTGAATTGAATGAAGTAGATAATGCAAAAAAATGTGAAAAGACTTTCTATGACATTGTTTTTGTAGATGAGTCTTCTTATGTAGATGATGTAAAAGAACTGCTTGGGACATTAAAGGCAAGAAAAAAAGTTTTTATTTCCTATAGTGATGAGGTGATGAGAGGTTTTGATGAGACTATTAAAAAACCGTTTTTGCCTTCTCAGATCATTGCTATTATTGAGAATGTAGAGACGGTTGAATTGGAAGAGGATGAAGTAGAACATATTACACCGAATGATACATCTGTCATAACTTTATCTTCCGAAGATGAAGAATTAATATTACCCGATATCTTTCCTCTGGATGAAGAAGATGAAGAAACTGATGACATTTCAAAATCTGAAGAGCATACAGGTACTGAGATACTTGACAATAATGAAATAGAAAAGATTAAAGCATTATTGGATATGGATGATAAAGCTGATCTGCATAAAGAGGATGAAGTTTTAAGTGATGATGAGTATGAAGCACGTAAAGTCAAAGCTATCAAAGAGCAGCTTATCGCTGATGGATTAGAGATAGTAGAAGAAAATGAAATTGTCGAAGAGTTAAGTATCTCCGATTTAGATACCAGTAAAGAAATAGGCAAAAAACTTGAAAAGAAAAAGAATAAAAAGAAAAAAGAGACACGTTTTAATGACGATGAACTTTCTCGTATCGAAGATGCTATTGCAGCAGCATTGGACAAAATGAAGCCTAAAAAAATCAAGAAGCTCTTAAAAGGTAAAGAGATAGAGATTAAAATAAAGTTAGAGGATGATCAATAATGCGAAAAGGGGCTATTTTAGTACTCTCAGGTCCTAGTGGTGCGGGGAAAAGTACGATCATAAACGAAGCATCAGGTAAGATAGGTGAATACTACTTTTCCATATCTACAACTACGAGAGCTCCTAGAGTGGGAGAAAAGGATGGCAAAGATTATTTTTTTGTCACTAAAGAGAGCTTTGAAGAAGATATCAAAGCGGGAAATTTTCTTGAATATGCAGAAGTGCACGGTAACTACTATGGAACATCACTGAAGCCTGTGAGAGAAGCCTTGGAACAGGGAAAGCTGGTGATATTTGATATCGATGTACAGGGACATCGGCTTGTACGTGGAAAAATGAATGACATTACCACTTCTGCATTTATTACACCTCCGACTTTGAAAGCATTGGAGACAAGACTTCGTGCACGGTCTACAGATGATGAAACTGTTATTGTGAAGCGTATTGAAAATGCACAAGATGAGATCAAAGCTGTAGGAGAATATGATTTTATTATTATCAATGATACTGTAGAAGAAGCAGCAAGACAATTTGTTATTGTTGCTAACGCTGCTAGATTGAAACAAAGTACAGAAGATGAAGAAAAATTTGTTGCACAATGGTTGGCAAATAACTAATATTAAACATATTGCAGTATAATTATTCAAATTAATGCTCAGCGTAGCGAAATATAAAGGATTGACATGGGTATGCCAAGTATGCCAGAATTACTAATCGTATTGGCGATTGTTGTGCTTCTTTTTGGAGCAAAAAAGATTCCAGATCTTGCAAAAGGTATGGGAAAAGGTATCAAAGATTTCAAAAAAGCAATTAAAGAGGATGAAGAAGAGCCTAAAGAGATTGCAAAGAATGATGCTGAAGAACCTGAAGCAAAAATCGAAGAGAAAAAAAGCGAAAATGCTTAATTTTTATACTGAGTATTTTGTTACTCAGTATTGAGAGTATTCCTCCAAATAGCTATGAAGCTATTTTCTACTACAATTCCATATTAACTATGACGGAAAACCTATGAAATTAAAATTGCAAATTAATAACGTGATCAAAGAAGCTTTTTCTAAAGCAGGTATAGAGCAAGAACCTATGAGTGTATCTGAAGCAACCAAACCTGAGTTTGGAGACTTTCAGTTTAATGGTGCGATGGCTTTGTCTAAAAAGTTGGGTAAAAATCCAAGAGAGATAGCCACACAGATCATCGAAAATCTTGACTTAACTGGTGTTCTGGCGAAAGCAGAGATTGCTGGACCAGGTTTTATCAATTTATGGCTCAATCCTTTTTGGTTAGCTTCACAATGTGAATTGGCCCGTATAGATAACAGACTTGGCGTAGAAAAACGTGAAACACCTATCAAAGTTGTGGTAGATTATTCTGGTCCGAACATGGCGAAACAGATGCATGTAGGACACTTACGTTCAACTATCATCGGTGACACACTGGCAAATCTTTTAACCTATCTTGGGGATGAGGTCATACGTCAAAACCATATTGGAGACTGGGGTACACAGTTTGGAATGCTTATCGCTTACCTCGAAGAGATACAGGAAGATGGTTCTGTAAGTCTGAAGGACTTGGAGCAGTTCTATAAAGATGCGAAAGGCCGTTTTGATGCAGATGAAGCCTTTGCAAACAAAGCCAGAGAGTATGTTGTAAAAATCCAAAGTGGCGATAGCCACTGTTTAGAGCTATGGCAGAAGTTTATAGATATCTCATTGGGACACTGTGAAGAGGTCTATGACAAACTTGGTGTAAATCTAACGCGTAAGGATGTTCGTGCAGAAAGTTTTTACAATGATGACCTAAGTAATGTGATCAGCGACCTGGATGCAACAGGCTTATTGACACAAAGTAATGGAGCACAATGTGTATTTTTAGAAGATGATGAAGTACCTGTTATCGTTCAAAAGGGTGATGGAGGGTATCTCTATGCCACCACTGACCTTGCAGCATTGCGTTATAGAGCAAAGACATTAGGTGCACAACGTATCTCTTATGTAGTAGATGCAAGACAGGGTGAACACTTCAAACAAGTCTTCAGGGTGGCAAAGGAAGCCAGTTTTGTTCCTCAAGATGTGAAGCTTGAACATATTGCATTTGGTACTATGATGGGCAAAGATGGAAAACCATTTAAAACACGTGAAGGTGGGACGGTCAAACTTATTGAATTACTTGATGAGGCTGTTGTCAAAGCTAAAGAGACGATCAATGATAAAGAGAGCTATTCGGAAGAACAGGTAGAAGCATTGGCAAAGATCATAGGAATTGGAGCAGTAAAGTATGCGGATCTTGCGATAAACCGTGAATCAAACTACATTTTTAATTGGGATAAAATGCTGAGTTTTGAAGGAAATACTTCACTCTATATGCAGTATGCCTATGCGAGGATTCAAAGCATCTTTAAAAAGTATGATGGTGCTATGGAAGGTGATATCATTATTGGAGATGCTTTGGAACATAGACTTTCTACAATGCTTCTTCGTTTTGAAGATATACTTAGCCGTGCAGCAGAAGATGCGGCACCCAATCAGATCACAACCTATCTCTATGATCTGGTATCACTCTTTATGCGCTTTTACGAACAGAATCCTATACTTAAAGAGGGTGTAGACGAAGTAACAAAGATGAGCCGTTTACTGTTGGCTGATCTCACAGCAAAAACTATCAAACAAGGTTTAGATATACTTGGGATACAGACCGTAGATAAGTTATAGTATTGTGTCCTTGTCATACCCGTGTGCCCATCGAAAATATCCTTAGGGTGCAAGTACAATGAATGATGTAGTAAGGGAGAAGTTTGTATGAAAACACTCATTATTTTAGCTATATTTAGCACACTGGGGATCACCTTTTTTCAATATACTCGAAACAGAAACCTTAAAAAACTTTTTATATCGCTTGTCACATTTGGTGTTATCATCACCTTGGCAGTGCTCGGAAATTTAACGCGACAGGTTATGCCGATATACTTGACACATCTTATATTGATACTTCTTTCTTGGGGTGGATTGATAGTATATCTTGTAAAAGATAGATATTATAGCTGGCTTATTTTTTCACCGATCGTAACTATAGGGTTATTTTTATTATTGGAGTTTTTCGCTGGATCAGGTCATGAGATAGGCTAAACAAACGACGAATAATTGTCGTTTGTTATATGGAAATCTAAAAGTATTTTCTTTAGAATGATCTTTATGCAGGATCGATATCTTTTTTCTTTTGATTTTCAACGAGTTCATTTAAAAATGTTTCTAGTGAATAGCGCTGTCTATATTCAGGAATCATGATATGGATGAGGATATCCCCCAAGTCAGCCACTGCCCATTCATCACTGGAGTCTGATGCGAGAAATGTATCCCCCTGTTTTTTAAGCTCTTTTTTAAGGTGGTCAAAAAGTGCAAGGGTGTGTTTACCGTTAAGTGAATTAGCGATCACTACACGTTTTGCTATATAGTCTGCATCTTCAAGGTTAAATACTTCTATCTCTTCAGCTTTTTTATCATCAAGTATTTTTACGATGTTTGCTATTCTTTCGTCTATTGTCATATGGTGTTGCCCTTCTAATATGTGTTTGACAGATTTTTTGATCTTTTCGTCAATAAATTGTAAATCTTTTTCTTCTCTTATTTGGGTTGAACTCATGGGCGCCTCTATAGGAAGCAGTAACCAATTGTTAAGTTCATCCGTAGCTAAATGATGGTTGTCTCGTGTTGCTATAACCCAAGTCACTGTTTCATTTAGCCATTCAAATTCATGCCATTTTGTCACTGTTGACAGATTGTCAGATCCTATGATAAGATACTTGACATTGTATGCCTGGTTAAAATGTTTTACACTTTGTGAGGTTACTGTACTTTTGCCTTCTTTTATCTCATATTCATCTACTTTAACACGGTCAATAGAGTCAAATAGTGTATGACACCATGAAAGTCGTGTAGGGGCATCTGCCAGGGTAGATGTTTTAAAAGGGTTTAGGTAAGCAGGTACTACAAACAGTTTATCGATCTGTAAGTTTTCTATAGCTTTTTCAACAATAAGTTGATGTCCTTTGTGCGGAGGGTCAAAACTCCCCCCAAAGATAGCTATAGTAGGCTTTTGATGATTAACCAAATACTAACCTCATTTACTGTAAAATTGCGTAATTTTAGCATAATAATCATAAGGGTAAAGTATGGCTGTAAAAGTAGCAATTAACGGACTTGGTAGAATCGGTAGATGTGTGGCGCGTATTATTGCAGATAGAGATGATATTGAGCTTGTTGCCGTCAATGCTTCTGGAACTGAAGAGATGCTTCAGTATAATCTCAAATATGACTCTGTTCATGGTAGACGCAACGATGTTACCGTAGCCGATGGATACCTTAACATAGGGGAGACTAAAGCAAAGATATTTGCTGAACGTGATCTTTCTAAGATAGATTTTGCATCTTGTGGTGCAGAGCTTGTATTGGAATGTACAGGTGCTTTCTTAACAGCCGATAGTGTAAAGCCTTACTTAGATAACGGCGTAAAGAAAGTCCTCTTTTCAGCACCTGCAAAAGATGATACCGCTACATTTGTACTTGGTGCAAATGCAGATGATTATGCCGGTCAATCTATCGTTTCAAATGCAAGTTGTACAACCAATGGGCTTGCACCCGTAGCCAAAGTATTGGATGATGCATTTGGTATAGATAAAGGGTTAATGACTACCATACACTCGTATACTTCTTCTCAGCCAATCCTAGATGCCAAACATAAAAAAGATCCTAGAAAAGGTCGTTCAGGTGCAGTAAATTTGGTGCCGACTACTACAGGTGCAGCAAAAGCTATCTCCAAAGTACTTCCAAATCTCACAGGTAAGATAAATGGACAAGCGATAAGAGTTCCTACACCGGATGTTTCTTTGGTGGATCTGACAGTAACACTAAACTCAAACGTAACAGTTGAAGAGGTCCAAGCTGCATTTAAAACGGCGAGTGAAGGCTCACATAAAGGTATTTTAGGTGTAGATGAAGAGTATAGGGTTTCTCAAGACTTTGTAGGTGAAGAGTTAAGTACGGTTGTGCCACTTGATACTATACAAGTTATAGGCGATAACATGGTAAAGGTACTCTCTTGGTATGACAATGAGTGGGGATATTCTCGCCGTTTGGTAGATATGGCAATACATATAAGCAAGTAAAAAGTTAGACAGGGAACATATGAAAACAATAAAAGATTTAAAGATTGATGGTAAAAGAGTTTTTATAAGATGTGATTTTAATGTACCTAAGGATGAGTTTGGGAACATCACAGATGACAGACGTATACGTTCTGCGTTGCAAACGATCCGTTATTGTATAGACAGAGATTGTAAAATCATTCTTGCTTCACATTATGAAAGACCGGAGCCAGGAAAATATGAAGAGAAATATTCACTTATGCCCGTGGCGAAAAGACTACATACACTATTAAAGATTAAAAGAGATATTTTTATGGCTGACGATGTTGTAGGAGTAGATGCCAAAGCAAAAGCCGCTTTAATGGAACCAGGTGATGTACTTTTACTTGAAAACCTTCGCTATGAAGCGGGAGAAACTGAAAATGATCCTGTTTTTGCAGAAAAGTTGGCTGGCTTTGCGGAGTTTTATATCAATGATGCATTTGGAGCTTGTCATAGAAAACACGCTTCTATCGATGCGATCACTAAATTCTTTGACAGTGAACATAAAGCAGCAGGTTTCCTTATGAGTAAAGAAGTAAACTTCTTTTCTAAAGTACTGGAGCACCCTGTACGTCCTTTTGTGGCGGTAGTTGGTGGTTCAAAAGTTTCTGGTAAGCTTCAAGCGCTTACAAACCTTTTAAATAAGGTAGATAAGGTCATTATTGGTGGTGGTATGGCATTTACTTTTCTTAAGGCATTAGGTTATGAGGTAGGTAATTCATTGATTGAAGATGATCTTCTCGATGAAGCAAAAGACATTATGACCAAAGCCAAAGAGTTGGGTGTAAAATTCTATTTGCCTGTGGACGTGGTAGCTGCACCAGAGTTTTCAGAAAATACGACAGTAAAGTTTCTTCCTGTTCAGGAGATACCTGTAGGTTGGATGGGACTGGATATCGGTCCTGCATCCTCCAGACTTTTCCGTGAAGCACTGAATGATGCCCAGACTATCATCTGGAATGGACCTATGGGTGTCTATGAGATGGATAGATATTCCAAAGGAAGTTTGGCAATGTCAAATAACATTGCACAAACACATGCAACAACCATTGTTGGTGGCGGTGATACTGCAGATGTGACACAGCGTGCGGGTGATGCAGATGAAATGACCTTTGTAAGTACAGGTGGTGGAGCAAGTTTGAAGCTGATAGAGGGCATTTCACTACCAGGTCTAGAAGCACTTAATAGAAGGATTTTGATTGATTTTTGCAGCAAACTTTAAAACAAATCATACCAGAGCATCAACAGAAAAATATATTAAAGCATTAAAAGAAAAGTTGCTTGCAAAAAAAACTGAAGACCAAGTCTATATTTTCCCTCCGGCAACAGCTTTAGATAAGTATGAGGGTGACTTTATCGTTGGCGCACAAAACGCCTATCCTACAAAAAATGGTGCTTTTACTGGTGAGATAGGAACAGAACAGCTGGATGAGTTTGAGATTAAAACAATACTTATTGGGCATAGTGAGAGACGAGAACACTTAGGCGAATCTCAAGATAAAGTATCACAAAAATTCACATATTTTAAAGAGCAGGGGTATGAAATTCTCTACTGTATCGGTGAACCGCTTGAGATAAGAGAAGAAGGTGATGAAGCGGTAATGGAATATCTTCTCGCACAGTTTGACGGTATTGATATCACCTATGAAAACCTGATTATTGCTTATGAGCCTATCTGGGCTATAGGAACAGGAAGATCTGCCACGGTAGAGGAGATAGCTTTTACCCATGAATCTTTAAAAAAAACTGTACAGAAACCACTACTCTATGGAGGAAGTGTGAAACCTTCCAATATTAAGGAGATCACTGATATTCGGGGTGTGGATGGTGTTTTAGTTGGGTCTGCTTCTTTAGATATTGAGAGTTTTTCAAAAATGTTCTTAGCTTAGATCTAATTGTTAGATTTGTTATTCTTATGCTTGGGTTCATCTCTCATGGGTATTTTCAATGGGCATCTTAAAGATGCATAAGTTTAATTCTCTTTATGGTGATTTACCCCCATGCCAAGCACGGAGATAATGCACACGAATTTTTATTTAAATAGATCTTCTAGCGCTGAGGTATCTGTTGTTTTCTCTAGTTCAACTTTTTCAGAACTGTCTACTTGTCTTTCTGTAACCCCTTCAATTTCATTCAGTTCTATCGTATATCCTGTAAGCATAGAAGCCAGACGAATGTTAATTCCAGATTTACCGATTGCTTTTGCTTTTTGATCACCTGTAATGTTAACAACGGCTTTTTTCTCATCAGAATCTACCTTGATACTTTGTGAAATTGCAGGACTTAATGCACGTGTGATGAATACTTCAGGGATAGGAGAATACTCGATACAGTCTATGTTTTCACCATTAAGCTCTTCACTTACAGCATTGATACGTACACCTTTGACACCAACAGCTGCACCGATAGGATCAACATTCATCTGCTCTGTTTTAAGGGCTATTTTTGCTCTTTCACCAGGAATTCTTGCTGCAGCTACGATCTCAACTATACCGTCATCGATCTCAGGTACTTCATTGGCCATAAGAGATTCAAGAAATTTAGGTGAAGTCCTTGTCAGTTCGAGGAACAAACCATATTCAGGGTCAACACTGACATATCTTAAAAGTGCACGGATGGAGTCTCCACGTTTAAATTTCTCACCTTTTATACGATTTCTCTGTGTAAGGATACCTTTAAGCTCACCGATCTCAACATGGGTATTGTCATCTGCATCAACACGGTTTACCGTACCTAACATCACTGAGCCTACTTTTTCTCTGTATTTTTCAAATAGGTCCTGTTCTACACGTCTTTGTACATGATATTCAAGTTCTCTAAAAAGGTTTGCTGAAGCAGTACGACCATGATCTTCAAGAATAAACTCTTCTTTGAGTTGGTCTCCAAGCTCTAAAGATTCATCAAACTCTTTTGCTTCAGAAAGAGAAATAAAACTGTCTGATTCTATTTTTTCTTTGTTACCTTCTTTCCCTACTTCCACAAAAAGCTGTTTATCATCATCTGCGACAACAGTAATGACTTTATTAACAGAGTATGTTTTTGTATCTGGGTCAATAACCGCTTCAAAAGTACTTGTAAAGCTTGTGAGTTTTTTTGCAGTGTTGATCAAGGCTTCTTGAAATGCTTCAATAGCATGTTCTTTAGAGATGTTTTTTTCATGTGCAATTGCTTCTATAATGTCTAATATTTTTTCCATAAGTATTCCTATCTATCAGTTTTTTGATAATCATTCAATATACCGCTACAAGAGGTAACATAACAGTGTTAATAACGTCTTGGGAGGTGCTGTTTTTGAAGTAGAGTATTATAGCTAACCAAAGCTTTACTGAAAATAAAGTATAATTTTCTAATTAATATACAGAATAAATAGAGTACATAAAAGGTAAACATAGATGAAATTAAAACTTGCTAGAACAACACTTAAGGCGAAACCAAAAACGATCGAGTTGAAAAAAGTAGAAGAAGAGCTAGCGAACAGATCTATATTTTATTTTGACAAAGACAACTCGCATAAAGAGCTTAAAGAGTTGATTGAGTATTTTGAAGAAAAAGGTTTTTCTGTATATATGAGAGAAGTTAAGTATGGACTTGACGAAAATGAATATATTTACGAAGTACATATTATCGCTTAATACAAAAGCGATCAGTCGCTTGAGCCAACTACTAAAAGTTGACCCCATGTCAACATCCTTTTCTGGGATTTCCTCAGAAAAGGTTCTACTAGAAAGACAAATCATTGAGTAAAAAATTATTTATAGAAACACTTGGTTGTGCGATGAATGTTCGTGACAGCGAACATATGATTGCTGAACTTAACCAACAAGAACCCTACGAGATCACTGAAAATTTAAAAGATGCTGATCTTATCATCATCAACACCTGTTCTGTAAGGGAAAAACCAGTGGCCAAACTCTTTTCAGAGATTGGTGTATTTAACAAACATAAAAAACCTTCTGCCAAAATCGGCGTCACGGGTTGTACAGCTTCTCATCTAGGAGATGAGATCATTAAGAGAGCACCTTCTGTCGACTTTGTACTGGGAGCGAGAAATGTTTCCAAGATCACCGAAGTGGTCGATAAAAAACATGCAGTAGAAATAAGTACAGATTTTGATGAGAGTACCTATGCTTTTGGTGAATATAGAAGTAATCCATTCAAGGCGATGGTAAATATCTCTATAGGATGTGACAAGTCCTGTACTTTTTGTATTGTACCTGCAACACGTGGGGATGAGATATCAATTCCCTCTGATCTTATTGTACAAGAGATCAAAAAAGCGGTTGCAACAGGAGCAAAAGAGGTGATGCTACTTGGCCAGAATGTCAACAATTACGGAAGACGATTTGGTTCGTCTGAAGAGAAATCTGACTTTACACAGTTGTTGCAAAAGATCTCAAAGATAGAAGGACTGGAACGTATACGTTTCACTTCACCGCATCCTTTACATATGGATGATGCATTTATAGAAGAGTTCGCATCCAATCCTAAGATATGTAAACAGATACATGTACCTCTGCAAAGTGGTTCAACTTCATTGCTTAAAGCGATGAAAAGAGGGTATACTAAAGAGAACTTTATCAACCGATGTGAAAAGATACGTACACTATGCCCTGAAGCGACGATCTCTACAGATATTATCGTTGGGTTTCCCGGTGAAAGTGATGCTGATTTTGAAGATACCATGGATGTACTTGAACAAGTACGTTTTGAACAGATGTTTTCATTTAAGTATTCTCCTCGTCCACATACTGAAGCAGCGGAGTTTGACAATCAGATAGAGAGTGCAGTTGCAGGCGATCGTTTGACACGTCTACAAGCACGACAGACTGAAATTCTAGATCAGATCATGGATGCCCAATTAGGTAAGATCCATAAAGTCTATTTTGATGAACTTAAACCAAATGGAAGGGTTTCTGGACGTTCTGATGACGGTAAACTTTTCTTTGTAGAAGGAAGTGAAGAGCTTTTAGGTAAAATAGTGGATGTTAAAGTGATAAAAACTTCTCGGGGTGCACTTGACGGAGTAATCGTTTAAGGTTTCTAAATGAAAATTTTTTTACGCCAAATAGGTCAAGTTGTCATACCTGGGCTCACCTATATCCTTATGCGTCTTGTTTGGCTGACAACATTAAAGAAATTTCATTTTACGACATCTATAGGTGAAGAACAACATATATGTGTTTGCTGGCATGGTGAATTGTTTATGGCTCCTCAAGCTTACAGATATATTCATAAAAAGCAGTCTGCTTCAGCTATCATTTCTCAGCATTTTGATGGTGAGATCGTCGCAAGTACTCTAAGCAAATTTCGTATCAATCCATTGAGGGGTTCGAGTAGAAAAGGGGCACAGAAAGTACTGCTTCAAGCATTTCGTAGTATCAAAAAAGGTGAAGAAGTACTTATTACACCTGATGGCCCGAAAGGTCCCAGACATACTATAGATGATGGTGCTATAGGATTGGCACTCAAAAGTAACTTGCCTGTGTTTGTCATAAACTTCACAGCTCAGAGGTTTTGGCAATTGAGCAGTTGGGATAAATTGGTTATTCCTAAACCTTTTAGTACGGTTGATTTTTATCTAGAAAGCATTTCTCTTGGAGGGATGGAACTGAATGAAGCAAGAAATTATCTTCGTGACAAAATGTTAGTCCATACGGTGCACTAACAAATGAAATCCAAACTTCAAGATGCATCTGAGGAGTTTTTGAATTATCTCTTTGATGTGCGAGGTTATTCTGAGACTTCCATTACTACTTATGAGATCGCATTGAGGCAGATGTTCGAAGAGAGTCATGTGTATGAAGAAGATGGCTTTACGGTCTTAGATATCACTCCTTTTCGTTTTAAGATTGTGAAGAATCATAAAAAAACCATTGTAAAGAAACTCTCTGCAATACACTCTTTTGTAAAATATCTAGAAGATCAGTGTCATATGCCTATAAAGCTTATTGGGGATGAGTCTATAAAAGTACCTAAAAGCCTCCCTAAGCCTATAGACGAGAGATATATAGATGAGGTATTGAGTCAAGCTAATTTAGAGGAAAAATTGCTTATTTCTATGCTTTATGGATTGGGTTTACGTATCTCTGAACTGAGTACGCTTAAACTTGAAGCTATTAAAAAGGGATGGATACAGATACACGGTAAAGGCAATAAGGTAAGAGAATTGCCTCTGCTGGATAGTTTAGAGGAACTCATTGCTTTGTATGTGAAAAGAAGATCTCCTAAAAAGTATTTGTTCGAAAAAGGTAATGCCCCTATGAACGCTGCTCAGTTACGTTACATCCTCACAAAACTTTTTAAGGCACAGGGGTTGAAAGTAACCCCTCACCAACTACGGCACTCTTTCGCGACGCATTTGCTCAATAACGGTGCGCGTATTGCTGATGTGAGTGAATTGCTAGGACATGAAACCATGGCAACGACACAAGTTTATACGAAGCTTGGATCTGTGAAAAAAATGCAAGAGTATATGAAGGCACATCCTTTAGCAGATAAATGACTATGAGTGGGGTATCTTTTTAAGATCAATGGCTTCTTCAAAACAATACGCCCGTATCTTAGAAGGTATTTTGAGGATCCTGCAGGTTTCTTTAAATGTCTTAGGCATATCAGTTGTAAGGAAGGGTGCAATATAAAGCAGATCTCCCTGAAGTTCTATAGCCCATTTCCCGCCTATGACCAAACTCTCTTCTTTCTCTACTTCTTGTCGTTGCGCTGCTGTGAGCAGATAGCCTAGTGCTTTGAGCGTAAGGTCAGCAGCTTTCGCCTTGGCTGTGAGTGTATGGAGTTTGATAACATGTAACGCTTTTTGGTTAAAGATGCGTTCAAAATTTGATTCCAGTTGCATTTTATCACGTCTAAGATAAGTAAAACTTCTTTGAATGCCCTCTTTGTACTCTGCCAAAAGAGGATCAGAAAACTGTTTTCTAAAAAGATTACGTTCATACTTTTCATCACTGTTGCTCTCATCTTCAAAGTACGGGTATTGATTGGATTGTAGGTATACCAGTAACTCTTTCTTACTGTACTCTAGCAATGGACGTACTAAAGTATAGCTCTCTCTTTCGTTTATGGCTTCAAGTCCGATAAGTTCAGAAATACCGGCACCTTTGGTCAGTCGCATAAGAAGCCACTCGAGTTGGTCATTGAGCTGATGTGCTGTAAGAAGTGTGTCATAGTCATGTGTTTGAATGAGTTTTTCAAAATAATCATAACGAAATGCTCTGGCATTTTGTTCAAAGTGTGTGGTAAAGGTCGGTGCCTTGATGGTATAGCAGTGTAATTTGTACTGTTTTGCTAATGCTTTTGCATGGGCTTCTTCAGTATCAGAGTTCTCTCTTGTACCATAATTGACCAATGCGATGTCAAAAGAGACCTGTTGCTCCAAAAGTAAAAAGAAAAGGGCAGAAGAGTCCACACCTGCAGAAAAAGCCAAAAGATTCTTTTTCTCTTTCAGGTGTGAGAAGTCAGGTGTTAACATGAGGATCTTGAGAGCGCTTTGATCAGTGTTGCAAGCAATTGATCACCTACGAGTTCTGTGACCTTTGCTTCATATCTTTTTCCATATTCCACAGGTAGGTCAGAAGTATCATTGATGAGGATCTCTCCATCGATGTCTACAGCCCAGATCAATGGTCTTGCTGAAAGCAGGTATTCATGTTCATCACTTTCTCCATCTATCACGACTGTAACGGATTGCCCAACCATTCTTTCAAGTGACTTTCGTGTACTTTTTTCAGCGATAGATCCAAGTATTTGTGCTCTTTTATCGATAGTTTCTTCATCTATCTGTTCCATGTTATAGGCAGCTGTGGTCTCTTCGTTGGAGTAGTGAAAGGTGTTAAACCTGTCAAACTCAAAGGTTTCCATAAAGTCACACAGCCTTTGAAAGCTTTCTTCACTTTCACCAGGGTGTCCTGCAATCAGAGAGGTACGTAAAAAGGCACCCGGTTTGCTTTTCATATACTCAAGCAATTCTATGGTCTTCTTCTCGCCAAAACCACGTTTCATGATCTTCAGCATTGTATCATCGATATGCTGGATAGGCATATCATAATAGGTTTGAAATACTTCAGAGTCAGCTATGGCATCGATGAGTGAAAAAGTCGTCGTACTTGGGTAAAGGTATAAGATTCGTGCTGACTTCACCCCTTCTATGGCTTCCACACTCTTGATAAGATCTATAAGACCATCACTGAGTTTCATGTCACGTCCATAGCTAGAACTGTCCTGTGAAATGAAAGAGAAGTCATAAAAGCCTTCTTCTACAAGGTTCTCTACTTCTTTTGTAATGGAAGAGAGTGAACGAGAGTGCAACTTTCCTTTAAAGCTCGGAATGGCACAAAAAGAACACGCTTGGTTACACCCTTCAGCGATCTTGATGTAGGCATGGTAGTTTGATCCGGTGATGACCCTTCCTGATGTTTCAGTGGCAAGATAGACTTCCGGAGAAAAGGTACTCTGCTTGGAGGCGATGAGTGCATCGATCTTTTCATAGTCACCTACACCGGTAAAGATATCTATCTCAGGCATATCGGCTTGAAGCTCTTCTTTGTAACGTTCACTCAGACAACCGCTCATTACCAAGATGGAGTTTTCTTTGCGTTCATCATGAAGGTTGAGTACGGTGTTGATGCTCTCTTCTTTCGCCGCATCGATGAAACCGCAGGTGTTGACTATGATGACATCCGCATCTGCATTGTCATCGGTGATCTCATACTCTTTGAGACGGCCAAGCATCACTTCGCTGTCGACAAGGTTTTTGGTACAGCCCAAACTGACCAAATGTAATTTTTTACTTTTCATTAAGACTCATTTGTATTTTAAACTTTTTCAGCATTATAGCGAAAAGTGAAGATAAAGGTATAAGGTTGAAAAAATGTAAAATGATTTAAAAAGAAAATTAGGAGATAGAGCCAGGCAAAAACCTGGACTCTAAATGGTAGAACTTTAAGAAAGATTTTCTTAGAAGTTATATCTTGCCCAGAAACGTACAAAGTTTTGGTCGCTATTCTCATATCTGTCATCACTTTGATACACATATGCAGCAAATACTGTTGTGTTTTCACCTACTGTAGCTTTGTATGAGAAATCAATTTCTTCATATGTACCAGCTGTATCTGGTTGTGTGTTACCAAGTGCATCTGTTTTAGAAGATTTAAGATTTGCAGCACTATACATTACTGCACCTAATGCGTTTGGACCTAGGTCAGCATTGATATAAGAAAGACCAAATTTACCACCAAGTCCTTTCACGCTAGCATCAAGTTTGAATGTATCAGCATCTTTACCGATCACATCTTGATCAAGAATTGACTGAGTATAAAGAGGTGTTTTAACATCTGTACCTAAGTTAACTACTCTAGTAAATCCATCATCTACAGATGTATATGCAGCAGCAAGACCAAACATACCCAGGTTACCAGAGATCTTGAAACCATAAGCAGTTGTATCATCCATTGGAGCTAAAGCAGGTATTTCATCTGGAGATATTTGACCACCTTGTACACCAAATGTGAACATGTCAGCTGCATATGTAGCGTCTCCCCATAGAATATTTGTATCACCACCACCTGTTAAACCAGCCATGTCAGCAGTCCATGCTGTATGATCTGGACCATAGTACCATGAACCAGTTAAAGTCAAGTTAGAGATTGACTTGTTTTGAACTGTTAACAAATGTACACCGTCATCGTTGATATTATCAAAATCGTCTAAACCGTTATATGAACCTTGAAGCTGTTTCCATGGGTTCTGAGCAACAGTAGGTAGAGCAGTAACTGCATTGTTTGATCTAGTTACAAACGCATATACCAATGTTGTATCTGGTAATGATGAATTCACTGCTAAAGCAGCGTCAAATGTGTTTTGGAAGATTCCCCAAGTTTCAGAGAATGCAAATGGTGAAAGTGACTTTGGAAGTGTTTGACGACCAACTTTCAAGCTTGTGTTGATGCTGTCCATACCATAAGTCAAGTATGCTTGTGTTAACGCAGAACCATCTTGCAATACCAAAGTGAGTGTTTGAAACATTAGCGCTTTTACCATCCTGGATAGTTGATACTTCTGCACCAAACCCGATACCAGCAAAGATATCAGCATTTGTAGCTCTTAATTGAAGACCAAGTCCTGTAGCAGTTGTATTACCACCAAAAAGGTCACCATTTTGAGTTCCACCTAATGCATCTCTAGTTTGCAAATATGCAACAGCTTGTCCACTAAATTCCCATGCAGATGCTTCTACCGGTGCAGCTTCTACTACTGGCTCAACTGGAGCGATATCTCCACCCGCCATAATCATTGTTGACGCTACTACTGAAAGTAATAATGTTTTTTTCATTGTAATCTCCTTGAATTTGTTTATTGAATACATGTCATTATAACAATTATTATTAATAAATGTCAATAAAATTAATAATTAGTTAACAAGAAGTAAATAATCTAGCATAAGTCAATGTAAATACGTATACTTTAAAGGGTTTAATTCGAGAAGAATTTAGGAAATTAAAATATTTTTTGGGTGTTTTTTAAGGTTGTAATGAATTATTTTGTTAAATTTCATGACTATTATTGAACTAAATCATACATTAAACTTCTAAATTGAAAGGATTTCTATTTTTACGTAATCAAGTTAGTCATTATGATTATATTGTGTGATGACATATAGTTTTATATACAAAGGATTAGTAAGTATATAATGGTAGAAAAATGATTTGTATATATTTGAGATATTTTAGTAAAGAAAACAGGTCAAATATTATGTTAAAAATGATTTAAAAGAGAAAGAAGAAGTTAGAGTCAGGCCGTAGCCTGAACTCTAAAGTTAAGAAAAATTCTTAGAAGTTATATCTAGCAACAAAACGAACCATATTGTTTGCATCCATACCCATATCTGAAACACCATCTGCATCCATAAAGCTATAAGAAGCTTCTAAAGAAGTATTTCCGAATACTTTAGTAGAGTAAGTAACATCAAATTCACTAACATCGCCAAGATCGTTATCATATGATGCCCAACCGTAAGCAGCACCTAGGTTACCACCAAGTACATCAGCATCCGCTCTTATAACGAATGTGTCATTGTTGTTGTAAACTTGGCCACCCACGGATGCTGCCCAGTAGCTATTCATTGAAGATGCTTGAATCATATCAGTATAAAGTACTGAAGAAGTACCACCTACATTAAATACACCAAATGTAGAATCATTTACAGTTGAATAATCAATTTCAGTATTAAACATACCAAGTTTAGCACCTATTTTAGCACCAAATGCCTCAGTTTCATCAATTTGATCATGCATTACAGTACCACCTTGAAGACCAATGTTGAACATATCCATATTATATTGTGCATCTGCCCATAGAATGTTAAGTGCATCATCTGTGCTAGTTGCATAATCATTTCCATAATACCATGAACCAGTCAATGTAAGGTTCTCAATAGAATTATTTTGCGCAGTTAATAAGAATAGACCACGATCTTCATTGAGGTGATCAAAATTATCCATTGAACCATGATTTAATGCACTAGCTGCATTCATGTTTGCATTGTATACCCATGCTCCAACAAGCACAGTATTAGAAATGTCAGTATTTACAACTAAAACACCATCAAAAGTATTTTCAAATACATTCCAGTTTTCTGAATAAGCAAATGGAGAAAGGCTTTTTGGAAGTGTTTGACGACCTGCTTTGATGCTTGTGTTACCCATTCCGTAAGTTAAGTAGGCTTGTGAAATCCAGCCACCTTGCATTCCGTTTGAACCAACAGATTGCATTACATCAGAAACCATCCAGTTTTCAAGGTTAAGTGTTGCAAGACCGTTTGCTTGAATCCCTGCACCTATACCTGCGAAAAGATCTTTATTTACACCTGTAAGTTGAATACCTGCCTGAGCAGCACCGAAACCTTCACCATCAACAATACTTAATGGTCCAGCTCCACCTTGATCAAAAAGGCTTCCTTCACCAAAATTATCCATAGTTTGGTAATAAACTACTGCTTGAGCATTTAATTCCCAACCAGCTGCTTCTACTGCCGGCGCTTCTACTACTGGCTCAACTGGAGCGATATCTCCACCAGCCATAATCATTGTTGATGCTACTACTGAAAGTAATAATGTTTTTTTCATTGTAATTCTCCTTGAATTTGTTTTGAATACATCAAATTATAGCAAAAGTTAACGAAAGATGTCAAGTTTATTAACAGATAGTTAACAGTTATAAACTTGAAGTTATAATAATTATTAGATTGTATAGTATTTAGTTATAATAATAGCGTTGAATGTTTTTTATAAAGTTAAATATTAATGAAGGTTTTTGTTATAAGTATATGAGGAATGGTGGCGCCAGACGGAATCGAACCGCCGACACAAGGATTTTCAATCCTTTGCTCTACCAACTGAGCTATGGAGCCGACTTAAAAACATGAATCTGTTTAAGTGGATAGAATTATAACAGCTAAAACTTAAAAGTCAGCAAGCAAAAGCAAGAAATAAATCATTTTTTTAATGCTTTTACCAATTCCATAAAAGTATCGCCTCTGTGTTTATAAGATTTGAACTGATCAAAACTTGCAGCCGCCGGTGAGAGAAGGGCTATACTTTCTTGTGTATGACTCTCATCTATCTGTTTGACAGCATTTTGTATAGTTTGAGATCTGACTGTATCAATATTGTATGTTTTTGCAAGAGCTAAAAGTTTGTCAGAGTTTGCACCTATAGTATATAGTGTAAGGTTAAGTGACTTCATAGCTTCAAAAAGAGGGGTCATATCTACACCTTTATCATCACCACCGAGGATGAGATGGATGTGTTTGTCAGCATAGCCTTTGAGAGCTTGTATGGTGGCATCAAGATTGGTCGCTTTGGAGTCATTGACCCAGAGTCTCCCTTGTACATCTTTGAACTCTTCTTGTCTGTGTGCATCAAGTGTAAAGGTATTCATCAAAGCATAATCTGCTTCATCAAAAAGCACTTTGGTCACGGCAAGAGCAAGCAAAGCATCTTGCAAGAAGGCTGCTTTAAAGCGTAACTGTGTCCCATCAAGTTTGAAATACGCTTCGATAAATGCATTGCTGTCATACTCAACTACAAAGGCATCGGTCTTTGGCAGGTGAAGTCCTTTAGGTACAAGAGCCAGTTCCCCTTCTTTCATCGTCAACAGAGGCCTTAGTTTGTCTGCTTCATACTGTTCCCATGTTTGATGCCAGTCTAAATGATCCGGGGTGATAGGAAGTAAAAGGTAAATGTCTGGTGAGGCTGTATGAGTATGATGCAGGGCAAAAGAAGAACTTTCCAGTACCCATATCGGTGCATTCGTATCTAGATCTGCCAAAGGTGTACCGATATTCCCGCCACTAATCGCACCACGTTTTTTTAAAAGATGAGTAAGCATTTGCGTGGTCGTTGTTTTACCGTTGGTACCAGATATCCAGATGCTAAAAGGCATCTCTTTGTCGAAGTAGTCATATTCGCTTAGCAGATTTTTGGCACTTTTGATCAGAGGGTGATCTGGTTTTAGACTCGGTGTAGTCACTTCCAGTTCACTTGCTTCGGGGTCAAAAAGATGAGAAGGAAGTATACGGTTCCCTGCTTCATCTGTGTAGGCTTCTTTGACATTGTCATCAAAAAAAGTACATCCACCACCTAATTTTTTCGCGATCGCTTTAGTGGTAAGTCCATATCCAAAGAGTGTAGGTTTTATCTGTTTCATCATTATCTGAACTTAAAGGAGATAAGTGCAAGTACATTTGCAATGAAGGAGATCATCCAAAAACGTATGATTATTTTATTTTCTGCCCATTTTTTGAGCTCAAAATGGTGATGTATGGGAGCCATAAGAAAGACACGCTTTCCTCGCAGTTTAAAACTTCCCACTTGCAGTATGACAGAGACGGTTTCTATGACGAAAATGAGACCTATAAGGATAAGCAGTATCTCACTTTTTCCCAAGATGGCAAGATAGGCTAAAAAACCGCCGATCGCAAGGCTTCCCGTATCTCCCATAAAGATCTCTGCAGGGTAACAGTTGTACCATAAGAAACCAAACAGTCCACCTATCAGAGCAGCAGCAAGTATCATTACTTCCCCTACACCTTTGATGTTGGGAACGAGTAGATACTGACTAAAGATAGCATGACCTGTCACATAGATGATTAGGCCCAGCGATACCAATGCGATGATAGAGGGTACAGTTGCAAGTCCATCGAGTCCATCGGTAAGATTGACAGCATTGGTTGTGGCTAAAAATACAAGCACCCAAAAAGGAATAGAAGCATACCCTAGATCAAAAAGAGGTGTTTTGAGGAAGGGTACATAGAATTCTGTTGGAAAACCATTGTAGAGTAGCAGTCCTGTAGCAAGTGCTGCAACGATTACCTGTAGTGCCATTTTCCCTTTTGGTGTAAGCCCTTCAAGGTTGTCCCCAGCCAATACTTTTCCCAGATCATCTTTAAATCCAACCAAACCAAAGCCAATGAGTGTAATAAGTCCACCCAGTATGTAGATATTCGTCAGGTCTACAGTCAGCAGTGCGGCGATCAGTGATGAAATGAGAAATATCGCACCACCCATCGTTGGCGTATGTCTTTTTCCTTCATGTGCAGGTACGTATTTGCTGATGGGTTGATTGGCATTTTTTGAGATGGCCCAGGCAAGATATTTTGGCATGAAGAAAAGTGTCAGTATAAAAGCGACAAAAAATGCGACACCTGCACGTACTGAGATGTATCCGAAAAGATTAATATCTAAGAGTTGGGAGAGTTCGTATAGCATAGGCAACTTTCGTTTAAAATTTTGTATTAAAGAATTAAGAAAGTTTATTTTACTATTATTTCAATTAAATACTACGAAAAGAATTATTATGAAACAAAAAACAGTTTTAATCATCACCGATGGGATAGGGTGTAAACCAGACAGTACCTGTAATGCATTTAAAGATGCAACAAAACCTACCTATGACACACTTTTTGAAACAGCTCCTAAAGCTCTCATTTCTACACACGGGTTAAGTGTAGGTCTGCCTGAAGGACAGATGGGGAATTCTGAAGTAGGACACATGACCATAGGATCTGGACGTATTTTGTATCAGGATCTGGTGAAGATCTCTTTAGCCCTGGAAGATGGAAGTATAGAGAAGAACCAGCCATTGAATGATGTATTGCAGAAAAGTGATCGAGTACATTTGATAGGCTTGTTGAGTGATGGTGGCGTGCATTCTCACATAGAACATACTATCGGTATGGCAAAACTTGCAAAGAACAGAGGGAAAAAAGTCTTTCTGCACTTGATCACTGACGGTAGGGACGTGAGTCCTACTTCATCAAAAACCTATGTGGATCAAATAGAGAAGATATGTGATGAGAGTATCTCTATCGCTACGATAGGCGGACGTTTCTTTACAATGGACAGAGATAACCGCTGGGAGAGAGTAGAAAAAGGGTACCGTGCTCTAGCCGAGGCTAAACCTTCAACATCACTAAGCCCTCAAGCATACATTGATGAGAGTTATGCAAAAAATGAGACGGACGAGTTTATAGAGCCAGTTGCATTTTCAGCGTATACAGGTATGAAAGAAGATGATGTGGTGATTCTGACGAACTTCCGTTCAGACAGAGTACGGGAAATCACAGCAGCTTTAGGCGATGAGTATTTTGATGAGTTTGCATGTAAATCTACAGCATTGAACATCGCAACGATGACACAATATGACGCGAGTTTCCCCTATCCGGTACTCTTTCCTAAAGAAGCACCTAAGAATACTTTGGCAGAGGTGATAAGTCAGGCAGGACTTAGACAGTTACATACGGCTGAAACTGAAAAGTATGCACATGTCACTTTCTTTTTGAATGGTGGTATAGAAGAGCCTATGATCGGGGAGAGCAGGGTACTCATCCCAAGTCCTGATGTGAAAACCTATGATATGAAGCCGGAAATGTCTGCACCTCAGGTCGGTGAAGCAGTACGTACGGCAATGGATGAGTCTTACGATTTCATTGTGGTAAACTTTGCCAATGGAGATATGGTAGGACATACAGGAAATTATGAAGCTGCATGCGAAGCAGTAAATGCAGTAGACACAGAACTTGGACTGATACTAAACAAGGCTAAAGAGGATGGTTATGCAGTGGTACTTACTTCTGATCATGGAAATTGTGAAGAGATGAAGGATGCTGAAGGGCATACACTGACAAATCATACTGTAGGTGAAGTTTGGTGTTTTGTCATTGCTGAAGGTGTAACCAAAGTGAAAGAGGGATGTGGTTTAAATAATGTTGCACCTACAGTACTTGAAATTATGGGACTGGAGATACCTGAAGAGATGGATGCACCGCTGATTTAACCCAAGTTTTGGGTTAACAAGAGAAAAGTGCTTTCTTGATCCTTTCAAATTCTTCATAATCTTTAGGAGTGATCGTATCTGAGTAGATGATATGATTTAGCTGTTCGAGGATATGCATTTTACTAAGTTTGTCATCACATAACGCATCATTAATAATAGCAATGTGCTCATCAAGGTCGTACTCTTCTTCCAACGTTTGCTTGAGGAAGGTTTCTGCCTCTTCAGAATCGCAATCAAAATCCATCTCCATAAGTTTACAAAAAAGCGGCGCTTCTTTTGCTATATCTCTATGATCGATCTTAATGATATGTGCAAGTAAGGTAGCTACTGATTTTTTAATTTTCTTTTCCATATCTTTTGTCCTTTCTGCAATTGTACCATAAAAAAATGGTACAATTTTATGAAAGAATAGAAAAGGGCAAAAATGAAATTTTCAGGTAATAATGTTTTGGTTACTGGAGCAAGCAGAGGAATAGGTGCTGAGATCGCAAAAAGTTTAGCGGCATTTGGTTTGAAAGTATGGGTTAACTATCGGTCTGGTGAAATGGAAGCAAATACAGTGAAAGAACAGATAGAAGCAGCAGGCGGAAAAGCAGAAGTGATCGGTTTTGATGTAAGTGATGAAGACGCATTTGTCGCAGCGATGAAAAGTATCGTTGAAGCAGACGGTGAACTTGCTTACCTGGTCAATAATGCTGGTATCACGAAAGATAAACTGGCAATGCGTATGAAAACGGAAGAGTTTATGGATGTGATCAATGCAAACCTTACATCTACATTTATAGGATGTCGTGAAGCGTTAAAAACGATGGGTAAAAAGCGTTTTGGTTCTGTAGTGAATATAGCCTCTATCGTAGGTGAAACAGGGAATGCAGGACAGACAAATTATTCGGCGAGTAAAGGTGGAACGATAGCAATGACAAAAAGTTTTGCTATCGAAGCAGCTCCTAGAAATATCCGTTACAATACAATCACGCCAGGGTTTATCGCTACAGAGATGACAGATGTACTGAAAGATGAAGTAAAAGATGCATTTACATCAAAGATCCCAATGGGTAGATTTGGTGAACCAAAAGAGGTTGCTGAAGCCGTAGCATTTTTACTTTCTGACCACTCTTCATATATCACAGGTGAAACGCTTAAAGTAAATGGCGGAATGTTTATGTAAATTTTTAAAGAAGCTTTTTAAAGCTTCTTTTGCTGAAACGTCTTCTTTAACAAATACCATAAAAACAGTACAGCCAGAGCAATAAGTAAACCTACCATGAGTCTGTCACTGTATGCAACCAGTGTATCCTCAAAATTCTTGATCAAATAGATCCATATAATGATCGCAATAAATGTGCTGGTAATGACAACAGTCAAAGTTACACGATGTTGAAAACCAATTAAAAATCCTACAAAACTTCCGACTACAGGCCCTGTCATGGCAAAAGGTGTCAATACAAATAGTATCAGGCCGATCACACCATAACGTCTAATAAGGGGTTCATATTTATGTGCATTCTTTTTCGAATGTTCCAAGTAGCGGCTCAAAGGTGAGTAAGAGACAAAGTCCAATTTCTTCCAACTCAATACAAAAAGCGGATAGAGAATAAGTACCATAGTAGATTCGATAAAAAGATTGAAGGCTACTAGAAAAGTAGAATCCATTTGTGAAGCGACTCCTATGGAAAGTCCTGCCATGCGTCCGAATATAACATTTGTGACTGTAATACTGAATAATTGTTGAAGATAGTTTGGAAAAAAAAGAGCGCAAGAGATTAGAATGATAAAATAAGTCCCCAGGAATATAAGTCCTAAAAGTAATATCTGCCCCTCTTTATGTTTTAAAAATGTGTAGTTGATTTTCAAAAGGTTACCTTCCATCTTGTATCTGCAATAAAAGTATAACATGATATTTGCGTATCATGTAAATAATTTTGAGGTATAATTATCGATATATTATTATAGAAAGAGAAAATATTGGCAAGAATACTTGTATTGGAAGACGATAAACTGTTCAATGAAACCCTTGAAGACTTTTTGGAAGAAGAGGGACATATCATACAATGTGCTTTGGACCCTTATACAGCACTGGATCTTACTTACGAACATGTTTTTGATCTGTATCTTTTTGATGTGAACTTACCTTACGAGAATGGTTTTGAACTTTTAAAAAAATTACGGCAAAGTGGGGATGAAACACCATGTATCTTTATCACCTCAAGAGAAGACAAGGCATCGTTGAAAGAGGGCTTCGAAAAAGGCGGGGATGATTATATTCAGAAACCTGTTGATCTGGATGAGCTTTTTTTGCGGATGCAGGCAGTATTGCGTAGACAGGTACGTAGTCAAATTGTACAGATAGGTACGTATCAGTTTGACATACTTACTAAGACCTTGTATCAAAATAATGAAACAGTGGAGCTTAGTATCAAGGGAGGTGAACTTCTTTTAACCCTTTTAGAAGGACAAGAGAGGGTGGTTCCTTTGGACCAGATCAAAGAACGTCTTTGGAGTTCTTCAGAGGAAGCAAGCGATGGAGCATTGAGAGTGTATATCGCACAACTGAAAAAATATTTCCCTACACATATACAGAATGTACGCGGGGTAGGGTATCGGATGAGTATCAAATGATAAGAGTTGAAATTTTCTACAAGCGATGCATCCAATGTTGAGTCGTAAAAAAGAGATCATTGCTGCTACAGTGATTTATTTTGTGACGATGTTCACATTGCTTACTGCAGTATACCGTTTCTTAGAGACCTGGCATCTCAGTGCATTTAATTTTTTTATAGCAGGTGCATTGGTTTTACTTGTAGCAGTAGGATGGGGGTACGTACTTTCTGCGCTTATTTTTGCACCCAAAAAACAGATGGAAGATACATTGACTTCTCTTACTAATGACATCATTCATGAACTTAACATCCCCCTTTCTACCATAAAAGCCAATACGGCCATGTTAAAAAAGGGTATGGAAGATGAAAAGTCTCTCAAGCGTATTCAACGTATCGAAGACGCGAGTGTGAGATTGAAAAAACTGTATGATGAATTGGTCTATAGTATTCATAAAGAGATGCACACCATAGAAAAAGAGAAATTTGACCTGAAAGCGTTATTGGAAGAGCGTATCGAAGTCTTTAAAGAACAAAAAAGAAACCCTTTTGAGCTGACTTTGGAACCTTATGCAATTGAAGTAGACAAGATAGGTTTTGAACAGATGTTTGACAATATTGTTTCTAATGCCATGAAGTATTCATCTAAAGATGCTCCGATACGTGTCACACTGGATAATCATATATTAAGTGTGGAAGATGAAGGTGTAGGTATGGGGACAACAGAACTCTTGCGGGTCCATGAACGATATTATCAGGCAGATGATAATAAAGATGGAGAAGGAATTGGCCTTGCTTTAGTGAAAGCTTATTGCGATGATGAAGGGTTGGAGATCCATATCAAGTCAGAAAAAGATATAGGGACTACTGTGAGCTTGGATATGTCAAAGGTACATGTGAGCCTATAGTTAACTTGTAAGGGACATTCATTTTTCTTAACACTAAATTAACACTTCTATGTCATACTTCTGGCACGTCGAAATAAGTTAAACTCAGAAGCTGTTCTGTATTGATGTATACCTGGTTTGAATGCAGAACTCTTTTGATCTTTTAACATTCCCTTAACGTTTTTCCGTCATAATACATCCCAAAAAAGAACTTTTTATGCTAAAACATCGTCATTTTATCTCTTATTTTAGCACCACACTACTCTACGTTTTTGGTATAAGTATATTTTTTTATTTTCAAAACCATACTCTTGTGGCATCTAAAAAATCTGAAGAAAAAGTGATACAACTGTGTATGTCATCTTTTACCCCTGAAGTTGTTACGCCGGTAGAACAGCAGGAAGAACAAGTAGAAGAGAAAGAAGAACCCATTGCTGAAGAAGAACCTGTGGTTGAGGAAAAACCTACAGTTGAACCTGAGATCATTAAAGAACCTATTCCCGAAGAAGAACCAGAACTCAAAGAAGAGGTGATACCTGAGCCTGTTGTTGAGAAGGTTGTCCCTAAACCTGTAGTGAAAGAAGTGAAGAAAAAACCTAAAGAAAAGAAAAAACCTAAGAAGAAAACTAAAAAGAAAACTGTTAAGAAAAAACAACCTAGCCAAAAAGCTTCTGTAAGAAAATCAAAAAGAAGTCCTGCAGAAAAAAACCTTTTTCTTTCGAAGCTAAGAACAAAGATCAATAAGCATAAGTCTTATCCGCGTATCGCACAAAAAAGAGGTATGCAGGGTTCAATTAAAGTGAAATTTACCATTTTAAGCAGTGGAGAAGTAGGAAATATCTCTGTAAGCGGACCTAAAGATATTTCATAAATCAGCACGTAAAGCTGTGAAAAGTGCATTCCCTATAGATACAAAGAATGCACCTATATCATTACCTACAAGCATAAATATCACACTTCGATATCAGATGAGATAGCATTTAACATTAACTTAACACTACTTTGGCAGGATAAAGCAAATTATTTAGGAGACAGATATGAAAAAAGGGATATATCTTTCTTTGGCATGTTCATTGTGGATCAATGCTGCCGAAGTTGAGTTGGAAACGATAAATGTATCTACAAAAGTAGATACAGAAGTTATAAAAGACGTGAGTGGTGAGGATATCAAATCAGCAGATTTGGCAGAGGCACTTTTTAAGCAATCACCAAGTGTAGCATTAAGCAGAAGATCTGGTATTGCAAATGATATCGTTGTAAGAGGACAGAGAAAAGACAATATTAATGTTACGATAGACGGTGCAAAAGTGCATGGTGCCTGCCCAAATAGAATGGACCCACCTATTTCTCACATATTGACAAATAATGTGGATTATATAGAGATCAATGAAGGTCCATTTAATGTTGAAGATTTTGGTTCACTCAGTGCTGATGTAAAGATACATACGATCAAACCAACTGAAGAGTTTGAAGGTGAAGTAAACCTTGGTTTAGGATCATGGGGATACAAAAAAGGATCTTTTTCACTTAGCGGTGGTATCACAGAGAATGTAAGAGTTTTACTTACTGGTTCAATGGAAGAAAGTGAACAATATGAAGATGGCGACGGGAATGATTTTGCAGACCAATCGATAATTATATAGCGGATAATTTGACTGGAACCCCTATGGATATGATGTTAAGAGGAACTGCTTATCAAGATAAATATAGAGATATGGATGCTTATAGTAAAAAGACGCTCATGGCAAAACTTTTTTGGGATATTACAGACAATCAAGAGTTAAGACTTGGCTATACAGCTAACAGGAGTGATGATGTACTTTATCCGTCTACACCAATGGATGCATTGTATGATGATTCAGATATTTACAATATTGAGTATATAGCTAAAGATCTGGGGACATACTCAAAAGAGTTAAATATACAATTCTATCAGTCAGAAGTAGATCACCCTATGTCAAATATATATAGAAAATCTGCTACAAATCTCTGATTGGAATGCAAATGAAATGACACATGCATTGACGTACAAAGATGCAAGGAGCAAAACTTACAAATAGTTTTGATATGGATAATCATACTATTACAGCAGGATTGGATTATAGTTTAAGAAATTGGGATGGAGGATTCTATATTAAATGGTACACCTGCATCATGGAAGAGTATTTCTGATGTAGATACTAGAAAACTATGCTTTTTTCCTTAAAGATAAGATCAATATGGATAAATTTGTCTTAGATCTTGGACTGAGATATGACGATACAGAGATCACTTCTGAATAACCCTATGCAGCCAAGATAATGACTATGATGAACTTAACGGTTATGTCTTGGGAACTTATAATGCTAATGAAAGTACCAAATATTTTGCAGGGTTTGGTAAGTCATCAAGAGTACCTGATGCCAGAGAACTTTATCTGAGTAATGCCATCTATGCCGGCTAGACAATGTAGGTAATCCAGACTCTGGATAATACAGTGAACTATGAATTTGATATAGGTGCTGAAAAGAAATATGAAAATGCAACGATCAAAGCAAAAGCATTTTATTGTATGTTGGATGATTTTATAGCGTATAATGCCAACAATAATGACAAATGCCCTTGAAAATGTAGATGCTACGATTTATGGGTTTGAACTTAGCGGTACTTATATTGCAACAGATTCACTCTATTTTGATTATGGTATGGCTTATCAAAGAGGTAAAAAAGATGATCCTCTTACGGGTCAAACAGATACAGATATGCCTGAGATCCCACCATTTAAATTTAATGGCGCAGTGAATTATGATTATGATGAGTAGTTGGCACTCAGAGCTGAAGTGATTGCTTCTGATGAATGGTCAAATTTTGATTCTGATAATGGTGAGCAGGAATTAGATGCATATGCAGTACTTAATTTAAAAGGAACTAAGAAGTTCGGTAAAAACTTTGAATTGACTGTAGGTATAGATAATGTATTTGATTCAACATATGCGGTATCAAATACGTATAAAGATTTACTTTGCTTCCTCAGAACAGCAGGAGATTGAATATCATGCTTATGAATGAACCTGGACGTTATGTGTATACGAATATAAAATATAAATTCTAATCATATAAAGATGAATTGATACATGGCAATATACCATGTATCAGTTCATATATGTCTTATATCTGTGACTTTAAACTATAATACTTACTACTTCTTTTTTACACAAAACCTATATTTATATAAGCACATACACCGATTTTATTGGAAATATAAGCTTTTTATACTTTTTTTGTTATACTTAGACGTATTTTTAACAAACTTAAGGAGTAGTCAATGGCATTATTTGATGATGTAAAAGAAGTAGTTGTTGAGCAACTAAACGTGAGCCCGGATGAGGTAAAAGAAGAGTCTAAATTCGTAGAAGATCTTGGGGCTGATAGTCTTGATGTTGTTGAGTTGGTAATGGCACTTGAAGAGAAATTCGATATCGAAATTCCTGATGATCAAGCAGAAGCTATAGCAACTGTTGCAGATGCAATCAAATTTATCGAAAACGTATAAGTTTAATTCCCTTCGGGGAATTTGTAAAATATATATTAGTATTTTCTAGAAGTATTAATATATATTTTATATAAGTGGAATAGGAGAGCCAGTGAAAAGAGTTGTAGTTACAGGTTTAGGGATGATCAATGCCCTAGGACTAGATAAAGAAAGTGCATTTTCTGCGATTGTAGAAGGTAAATGTGGTATCAAAAATATTGAGTTATTTGATACAGAAAAACATTCTGTGAGTATCGCTGGTGAAATAACAGATTTTGATCCACTTACTGTGCTTGATGCAAAAGAGGCAAAAAAAGCAGACAGATTTATACAACTTGGTCTTAAAGCTGCTATGGAAGCTATGGAAGATGCAAAACTTCCAGAAGATGTAGATATGGAAAGATTTGGTGTGGCTTCTGCTTCAGGTATAGGTGGACTGCCAAATATTGAAAAGAACTCTGTTGTATGTGCAACAAGGGACCAAGAAGAATCTCTCCTTTCTTCATCCCTTCTTCTCTTGTCAATATGCTTGGTGGATTTATCTCTATCTATCAAGGGCTTAAAGGTCCAAACCTTTCATCTGTAACTGCTTGTGCTGCAGGTACACATGCTATCGGTGAGGCTGCAAAGTCTATTATGGTAGGAACTGCAGATAAAATGTTGGTTGTTGGTGCAGAATCTGCTATCTGTGAAGTAGGTATCGGTGGATTTGCTGCGATGAAAGCACTCTCTACAAGAAATGATGATCCTCAAACTGCATCAAGACCATTTGATACTGATCGTGATGGTTTTGTGATGGGTGAAGGTGCAGCTGCACTGGTATTAGAGAGTTATGATGATGCTGTTGCAAGAGGTGCAACAATCTATGGTGAACTTATCGGATTTGGTGAAAGTGGTGATGCAAATCACATTACAACACCAACGATGGATGGTCCTCTTCGTGCGATGAAGGGTGCATATAAAATGGCAGGTGAGCCAAAAGTTGACTATGTCAATGCACATGGTACATCAACACCGATCAATGATAAAAATGAAACAGCAGCACTTAAAGAACTGTTTGGCGGTAAAGAGAACTGTCCTCCTGTAAGTTCTATCAAGGGTCAAGTGGGTCACTGTCTTGGTGCTGCAGGTGCTATAGAAGCAGTTGTATGTCTTATGGCTATGAGAGATGGTGTACTTCCTCCGACGATTAACTATACAACACCAGATGAAAACTGTGATCTGGACTATGTTCCAAATAAGGCAAGAAAAGCAGATATTAATATTGCTATGAGTAATTCATTTGGTTTTGGTGGTACAAACGGCGTAGTTATCTTTAAGAAAATATAAGGATTAATGCATGGCAACTTATTTAGATTTTGAGAGCAAAATTGAAAAGATACAAGAAGAGATTGTATCGGCACATGCCATTGCAAATTTTGAAGCTGTTAATAAGTATCAAAATGAACTAGAAAAAGAAGTGCAAAAGACTTTTGGATCACTGACTGACTTTCAAAAACTTCAACTTGCACGTCATCCAGATAGACCTTATGCTTTAGACTATATCAGACTTTTGATGGATGATGCGTATGAGATCCATGGTGACCGTGCATTTAGAGATGACCCTGCTATCTTATGTTATATCGGTTGGATCAATGGTCAAAAGACGATGCTCATCGGTGAACAAAAAGGTCGTGGTGTTAAAAATAAGATCAAAAGAAACTTTGGTATGCCAAACCCTGAAGGATACAGAAAAGCACTTCGTGCAGTGAAAATGGCAGAGAAATTTGATATTCCTGTACTGATGCTTATAGACACTCCGGGTGCATATCCTGGTCTTGGAGCAGAAGAGAGAGGTCAGAGTGAGGCCATTGCTAAAAATCTATTTGAATTTGCCTCTGTGAAAGTACCAATGGTTTCCATTGTTATCGGTGAAGGTGGTTCCGGTGGGGCACTTGCTATTGGTGTTGCAGATAAACTTGCTATGATGCGTTACTCTGTATTTGCGGTTATTTCACCTGAAGGGTGTTCTGCGATCTTATGGAATGACCCAAGCAAAGTAGAAGCTGCAACGAAAGCATTGAAGATCACACCAAATTATCTACTTGAACATGGTTTGATAGATGATGTACTTGATGAGCCTCTTATCGGTGCACATCGTGATAAAGAAACAGCAGCAAATGTACTTAAAACAGTATTTCTTGGAAAGTGTTAAAGCACTGAGAGAACTTTCTGAAGATGAAATGCTTGATCAGCGTTATAAAAGACTTACAGCTGTTGGCGCATATAGCGAATAGTGACTAATACTTCTTTATGATACATGAGATAGCCCAAACCATTGTAGGGTACATTGGCGATATGGGCTATTGGGGTATCTTTCTTCTTATGTTCCTTGAGAGCACTTTTTTCCCTTTTCCTAGTGAAATTGTCATGATACCTGCAGGATATTTAGCATTTAAAGGTGAAATGAATCTTTATATGGTCGTTTTAGCAGGTATAATTGGTTCTGTAGCCGGCGCACTTTTTAACTATTACCTAGCCATGCATTTTGGAAGAAAATTTATTTTACGCTATGGTAGATACTTTTTCATCAAAGAAGAAACGTTAGATAAACTAGAAGCCTTTTTTATCAAACATGGAGAACTCTCTACCTTTAATGGAAGACTCATTCCAGGTATAAGACAACTCATTTCTCTCCCTGCAGGACTGGCACGTATGAATATGGCCAAATTTGCTTTTTATTCAGCGTTGGGTGCTGGTATATGGGTGATTGTTTTAGTTGCATTGGGTTATGTTTTGGGTTCAAATGAAGCACTCATCTCTGAGTATCTACAGTCTGCAACATTGATCGCACTTCTTTGTGTGGTACTGATCACACTTTTTTATATCATTAGACATAAAAGAAGAAAGAAGATATTGGAAGATTAGTCCAATATCCAGCTGATATATTTTTTCTTCTTGATAGGTGTCTTTTTTAATGCTTTAAATACTTTATCTATCACTGTATGATGCAGTGCAACATAAGACTTTGTATCTGTGATATTTATTTTTCCTATCATTTTTGGGTCAATGCCTATCTCTTTACATAAAGTGCCCAGTATATCTCCTGCACGAAGCTTGGTTTTTTTACCGCCGTTAATGCAAAGTGTATCATACTCAGATACCATTTTAAATTTAGCATCTACACGTAAGTCTTTCATTTGTGCTGTACGTGCAGAAGAGGTGATGTAGGCACATTTTTCATTGTCTCTTGGACCATAAAGTGAGATGAGCTGTACCTTTGGCATCTGCACGTCCGGTACGTCCAATACGATGCGTATAGACTTCTTTGTCAAAGGGTAAGTCATAGTTGATAACCAACTCAATATCTTTGATGTCCAGACCTCTTGAAGCAACATCTGTAGCAACCATGATACGTTTGGAGCCATTTGAAAAAGCAATGACAGATTCATTACGTTCTTTTTGATCAAGATCACCATGTATATCTATAACGGAGTGTCCCTGTTGATGTAGCATATCTGTCAAAGAGATGACTTCTGCTTTAGTATTACAAAAGATAAGGAGTGACTCTGGTTTATAGGATTGGATAAGTGCTGTAAGTGTTTTAAATTTATCAGAAGTCTCATAGACTATTTCATCTATTTTATCACTTTCCTGAACCGTATCTACTTTGATGGTTATGGGATGTTTTAAAAGCGCTTTAGCAAGTTTTTCTATCTTTTCAGGAAAAGTAGCTGAGAAGAGAAGGGTTTGCTTAGCACGTGGCATATTGGAACCTATCTTGACTATCTCATCATAGAAACCCATATCCAGCATACGGTCAGCTTCATCAAGTACCAGTGTTTTTATGCTGTCAAGTACTAACGTCTCTTTTGCAAGATGGTCTTGTATCCGTCCTGGGGTACCAATAAGAATATGTGCACCTTTGGCCAATGATTCAGCTTGGGCACGAAGTGGCACTCCCCCATACAGTGTGAGTATTTTTAGGTTCGCTTTATAGGCTGCTATTTTTCTTAGTTCAACAGCTATTTGCTCAGCCAGTTCACGTGTAGGAGTAATGATGATGGTTTGCGGTTTATAGTTATTTGTATCCGTACGCACACACAGGGTAATCCAAAAGCTAAAGTTTTTCCTGATCCTGTTTTAGATTGTGCCAAGATATCCTTTTTATCCAAGATAGGGTTGATAGCCTTCTCCTGTATCTCAGTCATCGTAGTAAAGTTTAGTATAGAGAGTGTTTCTAAAAGCTCTTTTGGGAGTGCTTCTATGCTGTCAAATGTTGCCATATTATTGTATTCCAGATGTTGTAATTAGGATAAGTACAGGTATGAGTAGTTTCATGATTAATCCTATCAGTTGGTTAAAGATATTGTAGGGTAAGAAGATTAATATATGGGCAAAAGCCCATAAAGAGTTAAAGACTTAAGATTATGCCTGAGCTTTTTTATAGTCTAAGATCATTTTGTATGCTTCATCTTTTAAAAGAAGTTTTTCTTTTTTAAGTGTTTCAAGCTCTACATCAGTTAAAATTGTACGACCTGCTTCAGCATCTTCGACTTTTTGGTCAAGCTCATTGTGTTTATCAAAGATATTTGCAAAGTGTGCATTACTTTGTTTAAGTTCGTGTATTTCATCTCTGTATTCATGTAACATTTTATTTCCTAGTATTAATATATTCTATATTATAGCTTTTTTGTGGTTAGTAGAGAGTTAAAAATGAAATTTTTTACGTTCGGTACTCTGCATTTATTTTTACATATTCATAACTCAGATCACAGCCATAAGATGTATAGCTAGCATCACCTAAACCGATGTCACAAGTGACTTTAAAACTCTCTTGTTTCATGATCTTATACGCTTTGTCTTCACGTTCTTTGTCTAACTCTCTAAATTCACTAGAGTAGATAAGAAGATCATCATAATGTATAGTAAGGGTTTCGTCATCACAGGCTATGCCAGATGCACCTATGGTTGAAGCGATACGTCCCCAGTTCGGATCTTCTCCAAAGAGCGCTGTTTTTACCAGAAGAGAATTACTTAATGCCATACTTGCTTTTTTTGCTTCTTCTTCACTCTTGGCTCCCTTGACTTCAAAAGCTACAAGTTTATTTGCCCCTTCTCCATCTTTGAGTATAAGCATAGCCAGTTCAAACATGATCTTATTGAAGGGCCTCAGCAAAAGGCTTCTTTGTCATAATGGGTACTTTGTTTGTTTGAGAGTAGCATCACTGTGTCGTTGGTGGAAGTATCACCATCTACAGAGATACGGTTAAATGAACCTCTGTTGATTCTGTAAGCAGTTCATCCATATCAGACTTGGGAATGTCAGCATCCGTGATGATAAAACAGAGCATTGTAGCCATAGCAGGGTTTATCATCCCTGCACCTTTACAGATGGCTGCAATGTTAAAAGAGCTACCATCTTCAAGTTCTACTTGATAGGCTAATTCTTTTTTAAAGCTGTCTGTAGTCATGATGGCACGTGCTGTTTGATGTGAATTTGAAGCATTGAAATCTAGTGTGTCAAAAGCAGAGGTTATCTTATCTATAGGTAAACGGTAGCCTATGACACCAGTAGAACTCATTACAGGATTAAGTACATTTTGTTTGGTTGAGAGTGTAGACATAATAGACTCTATATCTTCTATCCCTTTTTCACCTGTCATGGCATTGGCATTTTTAGCATTGATGAGCACAAAGTCTGTTTGAAAACCTTTAGGGTACTTTTGAAAATGTTTGATAGGTGCAGCTTGAAATGTGTTAGCTGTAAATACAGCTGAAATATCACAAGGTTCTTCACTTCGTATAAATGCAACATCACCATCTAGTTCAGAGATATCTGAATTAGCAGGTTTTTTTCGCATACCTACATTGGTAGCACCACAGAAAAAGCCTTTGACATTTTCAAGACCATTTTCAAGTGGAATAAATTTAAACATATTTCAACTCTTCAGGTTTTTCTTTTTTACGGATGATCTTTTTAGCTTGTAGCGATACCTTCACTTGTACCAATGAGTAAGAAGTTTGGATTCGTGGCATGATGATCGTATCACCTTTAGGCATAGGAATGAACCTATCATCTTTTTGACGTATACCGATAATGGTCACATTTGCAATGTCTCTAAAACGTGCAGCTTTTATTTTTTTAAGTGCAAGCCAAGATGTTTTAGAAACTTTTGCTTCTTCCATATCAAGAGGAGTATCTTTTTTGTAAAGGAACTCCTGAAGAAGATTTTCCATATCTGGACGTGCTGCCATTGCATTGATACGTTGTGCCATGAGTTTTGTTGCCGTCACAACCCTGTCGGCACCTAGTTTAAGAAGTTTTTGGTCATCTTCATTACTTTTTGCATTGGCAATGATAAGGAAATTTTCTTACCACGGTGTATCTCTGTTTCATAGAGTCTGTGCAGAAGCGATGGTCGCAATATTGTCTGCTACATTGTCCGCGAGTGTAATGACACCTTTTGCTGAAGAGAGATGTGACTTCAATATACCTTCTTCTGTATGTGGTTCAGCGGTTACAAAATAAGGATAATGATATTTTTTTGCTATCTCTTCCATGTCTTCTCTAGGATCAACAACGACAAAAGGGATGTGATTTGCACGAAGTTGTTTGGTTACCTGTATAGTAAATTCATTATGATAACAGACAACAAAATGGTGTTTAAGTCTAGCAATTTCGTAAAGCATTTTACGCTCCTTGACAGTTTTTTGAAATTCACCTTTTTTAACGACTTCTGCGATAATACCTACGGCAATAGAGAATACGACAAATCCAAAGATGATAAGTGTGATAGTAAAGATACGTCCCATATCTGAGATGGGCTTTATCTCTCCGAAACCTACGGTAGTAAATGTAATACCTGTTTGATAAATGGCATCCATAAGAGGAAAACCATCAATAAGCATATAGCCTATTGTACCTATAAGCATAACAAGTACAGTAAGTATAAGAGGAAGTCTAAAAGGGGCTAAATGACCATAATACTCGTCATTTAGTGTAATATGGGGTTTGGGTGCGCTTCTCCAACCGAGAAACTTTTTAAATTTTTGTGTGGCTTTCAAAGCCGAAGTCCCAAAAGTAGGGACTTACTCAGCTGTAGCAGCTTGAGCAGCGTGTTTCTTCATTGTTCTAAGTGTAGAAGCAGCAACTTTAACTCTTTTAGTTGTTCCATCTTCAAGTGTGATCTTTACAGATCTTAAGTTTGGAAGTTGTCTTCTTTTTGTTTTGTTATTTGCGTGAGAAACGTTGTTTCCTGTTAATGGGCCTTTACCCGTAATGTCACATCTTCTTGCCATAGTATGTCCTTTAAGTTAATCGTCCCTGGTACACTTTTTTAAAAGTTCAGTGTAAAACGATGAATATTTTGTGGGATTATAGACGATTAGAGCATAAAATTTGCTTAAGGTATCTCTGTCTCTTCTTCTTTGTTTTAGATTAAAAGCAGAAAATGAATTCAAATCATACACTCTCTTAAAAGTCTTGAGAGTAGATAATCTTTTGTAAATCGTAGTGTATCCTTCCAGTATGGCACTAGGTCACAAGTTTGATTTTGCTATAATAAATAAAAATAATACAAGAGGATATTTATGTTAGTAGCACCAAGTATACTTTCCGCTGATTTTGGACATTTGGCTCGTGATGTTAAAGCCATTTGTGAAGGTGGTTGTGACCTTGTGCATGTTGATGTCATGGATGGACATTTTGTACCCAACCTTACCATAGGACCTGTCGTTGTTGAAGCCGTAGCTCAAGCTGCGACCAAACCTTTGGATATACACCTTATGGTAGAGAATAACTCATTTTTTGTTGATCTGTTTGCACCTTTAAAACCGGAGTTTATCTCTTTTCATATTGAAGAAGAGAAGCACCCTCATAGACTGATACAGAAAATACGTGGTTTGGGTATACGTCCTGCGATCACACTGAATCCACATACTCCACCTGAAGCGATAGAGTTTTTACTTGAAGATATAGATATGGTACTTCTTATGAGTGTAAATCCAGGTTTTGGCGGACAGAAGTTTATTCCTTCTGTAGTAGAAAAAGCACAGCGTCTTAAAGCATTGATAGAGAAGAGAAATCCTAAATGTTTGATAGAAGTAGATGGCGGAGTGAATGATAAAAATGTCAAAGAGTTAGCGGATGCGGGTGTTGACGTTGTGGTAGCGGGTTCGTTCGTATATAAACATCCAGATGGTATCGAAAAAGCAATTTCTGCATTAAAATAAGGGGAAAATATTATGAGAGTAAAAATTTGTGGAATAACTAATTTAAAAGATGCCTTGCATGCAGTAGAGTGTGGAGCAGATGCATTGGGATTTGTTTTTTATAACAAATCACCACGTTACATCACCCCTGCAGCAGCAAAAAGGATCATCGATAAACTCCCACCTTTTGTAGAGAGAGTAGGCCTTTTTGTCAATGAAGGGATTGAGACGATAGATACGGTGTGTAAATATTCTGATATTTCCCGTGCACAGATTCATTTTGATGTGGATGAAGAGTCTTTAGATGCTATCGGATTACAAACTTTACCTGTGGTACGTGCAAAAGGTCCAGAAGATCTCACACGATTTAAAAATAGGTATCGTTTGATAGATGCTCACAGTGAAGCATATGGCGGTACAGGACAACGTCTGAATCTTGAGTGGTTTAAGGGGGTAGACTGTTCTAAAATCATTTTGGCAGGAGGGTTAACTCCTGAAAATGTAATTGAAGTCAAACAACTTGGTTTTTATGGTGTAGATGTAAGTTCAGGTGTAGAATCCATAAAAGGAAAAAAAGATCCTAAGAAAGTCAAACAATTTATAGATAATGCAAAAAGTCTTTGAGGAACTCACCATAGCATTTCGTAAAAATGACGGAATGTTACATGTAGAACAATACAAACAGATCGTTACAAAGCACACGACATTACTTGAAGATGCTGAAACTATCTTCATCTTACTTCAAGCTTCTGGCTATCCTATAACACAAGAAGGTGATACGCACTATAGACTTGAGACATGTTTCACTTCACATCAGGAACAGCGTTACTGTGTGATAGACATAGAAACCAATGGCTCCAAACCAGGTACCTCTCAGGTGATTGAGATCGGTGCGGTAATGTTACAGAATGGAGAAGTGATAGACCGTTTTGAAACCTTTGTTGAATGTGCCTATTTACCGGAGTATATTACTAAAATTACAGGTATTGAACCCACAGATCTTATAGGTGCACCTACACGAAAAGAAGCATTAACAGCATTGCGCCAATTTATGGGGGATGCTGTATTTGTAGCGCATAATGCACATTTTGATTATAATTTTTTGAATGCCTCTTTTGACAGATTTGGTTTAGGGGCTATCGGTAACCCCCAACTGTGCACGATTGAATTGGCAAAGCGTACTTTTGAGAGTGAACGTTACGGGCTTGCCTATCTGATAGATTTTTTAGAGATAGAGACTGCCACACATCATCGTGCTTTCAGTGATGCTGTATGTGCTGCAAAAGTGATGGAAAAAAGTTTAGAAACCCTTCCAAAGTATGTTAAGAGTGCAGATGAATTATTGCGTTTTTCCGTCTCCAGTAAGAAAGAGAGACGGATTAAAAAAGAAAAACAGAGTTAAAAAACGTTATTAATCTTCTTTTAGAATATGGTGTAAAAAAAGTATCTGTGCAAATACAGGAGCAAAGATATTGATGAATGGTATATAGTTAAAAAGTGCTGCTATCATGGCTAAAACTCTCGTTTTCTTTCTTTTCTCTTTCAGTGCTGTTTTATCATTGATAAATAGAGCTCCCACATCATAAATAGTAGGTTCTTTCAGTAAGATAGACCATAGATAAAGTATGACTACTTGACCAAAAAGAGGTATAAACAGTAAAGGAAGTGTCAGCATAAAGAGAAATAGAAACACAAGACTGGCTTTTAGTGTTAAGAGTATAGAGGTAGTGATATCTGCACTACCAACTACCTGAACATCAGGATAACGTTTTTTTGCCAAAGAAATCAGTAACTTTTCACTATAAAGTGAAGTGAGCAAGGCTACGATGATAATAAAAAGCATATAAGCAACTGTAAATGTTGCCACTGATGCACCAGATGTCTGTAACCATTCCCATGGGATCCATGAGAGATAGGAGGAGATTAGGCTTGTTAATGCATCCCACATATTCCATGTAAGCAGTAGTGTAACTGCTAATGAGATGAATCCTATTTTGAGTACGAATAAGATAACTTCTTTAGAGAGCATGTCCTGTAAACTTTTTGTAATGATTGTTTTCATTTTCTTGCCGTTGTATTTTTATTGATATTCATTTTTAAAACTAACATAACGTTTTGCAGAGGCATAAAGCTCTGCTACTTCTTCATCTGTTAATTCACGTACTACTTTTGCAGGACTTCCCATGATGAGACTTCTAGGAGGAAAGACTTTATTTTTTGTTACAAGGCTGTCTGCACCTACGATAGACTCTTTACCGATAACCGCACCATCAAGTATGGTAGCAGACATACCGATAAGACAGGCATCTTCTATGGTACATCCATGAAGCATGACCCTGTGACCTACGGTCACATCATTACCTATGACAGTAGGGTGTCCATCTGACATATCTGCTTTTTTATGATGTGTGACATGCACCATACTGAGGTCTTGGATATTGGTCCTGTCACCTATGGTAATGTGATGTACATCTCCACGTACTACACATCCAAACCACACAGCAGAGTCTTCTCCCATGCTTACACGTCCGATAACAGAAGCACCTTCTGCTATCCAGGCATTTGGACCGAGTTTTGGTGTCCATTCTTTAAATTTTATAATCATTAACTATCCTTTAATATACGGTTGGCCAAACGGCTTACGTAGTCGGGTGTCTCTTTTTTCGTTTTATCATGAATCTTGTTTACATACTCTTCTAAGACACAATGGTTGTTGATATTTTTACCTAAAGAAGGGACTTTGGTGTAATTTCCGTCTTCTTGTAGTTCCCAGCGTAAGGAGTTGTCTGCAAGTTGTAACATTAAGATCTGCTCTATCTTTTGCGAGAGTGTTTCTTCCAAGATAGGTGTCATAAGTTCGACACGTCTCACAAGATTCCGTGGCATGAGGTCTGCAGATGAGATGTAACATTTCACTTTGTCATGTTTAAAAAAGTACACACGTGCATGTTCCAGATATTTTCCTATGACTGAAGAGACAGTAATGTTTTCACTAATCCCTTTGATACCTGGCTTTAAACAACAAATACCACGGATGATAAGATCGACCCTACATCCTTTTTGAGAAGCGATATAGAGTGCTTTAATGATATCCGGATCCACTAAAGAATTGGCTTTAAGTATGATATGTCCTCTAGGTCCATGCTTACGTTCTTTCTCTATAAGTTTGATCAGCTTTGGCTTGATCTGTGTAGGTGACATGAAAAGCGTGTCTAACTTTGTATGTGTAGAGAAACCTGTTAGAAAATGAAAAAAGTGTGTGGCATCTGTGCTAAATACTTCTTTGGTTGTGAAGTACGACATATCGGTATAGATCTTTGATGTACTAGGGTTGTAATTTCCTGTTGCAAGATGTACATAACTTTTAAGTTTACCCCCTTGTCTTTTGATCACCTGTGCGATCTTGGCATGTACCTTGAGCCCTGGTATACCATAAACTACATGTGCTCCAACATCTTCAAGCAATCTTGCCCAGCGCAAGTTGTTCTCTTCATCAAATCTTGCTTTGAGCTCAACGAGTACCATCACCTGTTTTCCGTCACGTACGGCATCTATCAATGCTTTTACGATAGGCGAGTTTGGACCTGCACGGTAGAGCGTCATTCGTATTGTAATCGTTTCAGGGTCTGCAGCAGCCTGTTTAATGAACTTCACTACGGGTTCAAAACTGTCAAAAGGGTGATAAAGAAGGACATCCTGTTTCTCGATAGCCTCAAAGATGTCTTCACTGTTTAGCGGAGGAAGAATCTTGGGTGCAAAAGTAGGCAATACAAGATGAGAAAGTGCTTTATCTCCTACGATTTGCCAGAGGCTTCCCAAATTAAGTGAGAGACTTTTATAAGAGTAGATATCTTTATCATCAAGGTTAAGATGAGAAAGTAAAAAGTTTATAAGATTCTCATCTGCCCCATCGATAAGTTCAAGACGTATAAGAGAACCTTTGTTTCTGGACCGTAACCCTTCCTGAAGAATTTCCAAAAAGTCATCTGCCTCTTCCTCTTCTATCTCTATGTCTGCATTACGTGTGACTCTAAAAGGTGTTGAAGCAAGTGGGCTGAAGCCAGGGAAAAGTTCGGATGCAAAGTATTCAACGACAGATTCTATGGGAATAAAAGTTTGTCCTAATTGTACAAACCTAGGAAGTATTCTAGGGATACGCACAAGACCATGTTTGATATGTTTTGAATCATCTTCCAGTGTCAGTGCCAATCCAAAACTAAGATTATTGAGATGAGGAAAAGGGTGTGTAGCATCTACGGCAATAGGGATGATCACGGGGTATATTTCATCAAAGAACTTGTCTTTTATTTCCTCTTGCTCCTCTTTATTGAGGGCATCAAAGTTCTTTACATTGACACCATGGGTATGAAGTTCTGAGATGATAGAAGTGTAACATGATTCTAAAACCTTATGCTCTTTATGGAGATATCCATGTATCTCTTCAAGTTGTTGGCTTGGAGTGAGCTTATCTGGCCCAGTCTCTTGAACTCCTGCCTTATAGAGTGCCTTAAGTCCTGCAACACGTATCATATAAAATTCATCAAGATTGGTTCCGTAGATAGCAAGAAACTTAAGACGTTCAAGTGGGGGGAGTTGTTCATCCAATGCTTGCGCGAGAACACGTGAATTAAATTGTAACCATGAGAGTTCACGGTTAAAATAGAGTTGTGAAGAAGAGAGGTCTAACGCCATAAAATTGCCTATATAATAGAGTATTTTACGCGTATTATAGCAAAAACCTACAATTTTTTGATTTTTGCTATCTGGTCACGCAGTCTGGCAGCCTCTTCAAAGTCCAAATTTTTTGCAGCAGCAAGCATTTTTGCCTTGAGTTCTTTGACCATTTGCTGTCTTTCAGCTTTGGGCATTTTGTCAAATTTACTTTGTTTATTGTAGAGTTCACCAGCATCTTCTACTTTAAGGTCTGTGTCAAGGACCCTGAGTGTGGTTTTGGGGGTAATACCATGTTCTTTATTGTAGGTTATTTGTTTTTCTCTTCTGGCTTGGGTCGTATCTATAGTAAACTGCATAGAATCCGTGATCTTCTTGGCATACATCAGCACATGTCCATTGGCGTTTCTTGCGGCTCTACCAGCGGTTTGTATGAGCGAAGTACGTGAACGTAAAAAACCTTCTTTGTCTGCATCAAGAATAGCCACAAGACTGACTTCTGGTAGGTCAAGACCTTCTCTTAGCAGGTTAATCCCTACCAAGATGTCAAACTCACCTAATCGCAAGGAGCGTATCGTCTGGTTACGTTCGATAGCATCCATGTCTGAGTGCATATGACGGGCTTTAAGTCCAAGATCATTGTAGTACGTTGTCAATTCTTCTGCCATCTTTTTTGTCAATACTGTGACAAGAACACGTTCTCCACGCTCTATCACAGGCTTCATCCTGTCGTACAGGTTTTCGACCTGGTACGTACTGTCAACGATTTCTATCTCAGGATCAAGCAGTCCTGTAGGTCGCACAACTTGTTCAGCTATTGCAGATGAAAGCTCAAGTTCAAGTGGGGCAGGGGTAGCAGAAACGAAGAGAAAATGTGGTGCTTTATGGATGTACTCATCAAACATCAATGGACGATTGTCCAGTGCAGAGGGAAGTCTAAAACCATGGTCAACCAGTACTTCTTTACGACTTCGGTCACCAGCATACATCCCTCTGAACTGTGGCAAAGAGACATGTGACTCATCGACGATGACAAGGTAATCATCATGCATCGCTTCAAAATAGTCCATCATCGTGTAGGGTGTCTCACCAGGTTTTTTACCTGTGAGGTGTCGAGAGTAATTTTCAATCCCTTTACACATTCCTGTACCTTCTATCATCTCCAAGTCAAACTCTGTACGCTGCTTAAGACGGTTGTACTCTATCATACGGTCTTCTTTTTGGAAATAGGCAAGTCTTTGATCAAGCTCTTCTTCTATGCTTTTGACTGCACGGGCAAGTTTTTCTTTTGAGACAATGAATTGATTGGCAGAGTATATGGTAGCTTCTTTGATACCCTCTTCTTTTTCTCCGGTAAGCGAATTAAACTCATAGATTGCTTCAATCTCATCACCAAAAAACTCTATACGTATGGCAAACTCTTCAGAGTATGCTGGGTAAATATCTATGACTTCTCCCGTGACACGGAAATCACCCCTGTCAAAAAACTCATCATTCCGTTTGTATCCCATATCTACCAGTCTGAGCAATAGGGCTTTTTGATTGTATTCATCTCCCACACAAAGTTTCTGTACAATAGAACGGTAATCATCAGGTGAACCTAAACCATAGTTCGCAGAGACAGAAGCGATAACAATCACATCATCATGAGAAAGCAAGTTCGCAGTAGTGCTCAAACGCAGACGTTCTAACTCTTGGTTTATGGAAGAATCTTTTTCTATAAAAAGGTCTTGACGTGGTAGATAAGCTTCCGGTTGATAATAATCATAATAAGAGATGAAGTACTCGACATGGTTGTCGGGAAAAAAACTTTTAAACTCAGAGTAAAGTTGTGCCGCCAAGGTTTTGTTATGTGTCATGATAAGGGTAGGTTTTTTGGTTTTCTCTATGACTTTTGCCATAGTGTAGGTCTTGCCTGAACCTGTAACACCGAGAAGAGTCTGGTATTGGTTCCCTGCTTCTATGGAATGACAAAGTGTTTCTATAGCTTGGGGTTGGTCACCTGCAGGCTGGTATGGACTTGATACCGTAAAATTTGGCAAAATATACCTCTGTTTTTATGTTCTTTTCTTTAAAATTTTGCTATTATAACACAAAGAAAAATATCTTCAATAGAATAATATAAAGGGAATATCAAATGTCAGCATTACAAAAATTACAAGAGAAGATCGAACAGTGGAGAGCAGACCATGAAGCACTTAAAAGTGAAAATGCACAACTTAAAGTGGAACTTTCAAATGCTTCAGGATCTCAAAGCCAACAAGAAGCACAAATAGCAGCACTCAAACGTGAACTTGAAGAGAAAGATGTCGAAATAGAAAAGATCATTGCACAGGTCGAATCACTCTTAGCTTAAGCATATAAAGGGATACCATGAAAAATGTAGGACTTACAGTTTCGGGAAATCGTTATGAGATAAAACTAGAAGATGCTTTTGCGGATTTTGTCAACAAAGACTTAGAGGCAGCAGGAGTAAATTTACATCAAGACAACAAGCCTGATAAGCTACTTAAAGCGTATCTACGTTTAGCAAAACAGGCTACTTCTTATGAAGACGAGATTGAACTGCTTATTGAAACTTTGGATGGACTTTAATAGAGAATCCTTACTAGTAAGGATTCTACTTTAATATTTTATGCTAAAGTACGTAGTCATAAATGCTTCTTCTGATTCATTGTTTGTCAAATTCAGTTGTTTTGAAACTTGACATGTTATTTTCTTGATCTCATACCAATTTCTTTTTCTCAAGTGCTTCACGTATACGTTCCTCTAAAATAAACGCATTTTCTTTTTCTGTAAACGGTAACAAGTATAAACAAATGATTTTCATCATATCGACATGGAATATCACCGTCCCGTACTAAAGCGTGATTAAATATACCAAGATATTTTAGCGTATTTCTTTTGTTTTTTTATCTATGTCTTATTCTCTTTTTCAAACTCATCGATCGATATACAGAGCATAGAGAGTGGATAATCATGTCTCTGCAGACCTAGCTACATGTTGTTTTGAGTTCTGCCAAGAAATACTTTTTGTTAAATAGTTTACTTTCATGGTCATGAATAGCATGTTTTTTCATTTGAATGTGGATATAGGTCCTTACTATATAAATAAGTAATAAGATAAATATCATGACTACAGCAAGACTAAAATAAAACATATTAATCATTTCTACTCTGTTTCAAATAAATCATTTTTTCAATTATAGTGGCTATATTGTTAGGGAGTTCTATACATTTTAAATGATATTTTTAGTAGCCATGTCTGTTTGATGTGTTAACAATTTCTGTTTATAGTTTATTCCAGCATGTATTTACATCTGAAAAATCTTTTGAAAGTGTTTGTGTACCTAAATATAATTCTGAATTTTTATTTTGGGTAACCCATGTAGATATCTTTTGCAATGTTCCATCAATCTGTCTGTATTATCTGTTGATTATTTTGATCAGAAGGATTTGGTGGACAATAGTTCATAGTTGCACCCTCTAACCATCCCGTTTGACGTACGATCTTTGTATCTTTCTTTTATGCGTATCAAATGATGAATATACAAAATAAAAACTGAGAGGCAGTGATAAAAATAATTAAGTAAAGTAAAAGTGTAATTCTAAATGATGACCATTCTTTTTGCATTTTCATAGGATATCCCTTTAGGTTAAAAAAAACTCTTTATATAGATTATACTTGTAAAAAATAAAGATTGTATAAAAATAACTTATAATATATTAATAATATAAAAGTTATTTAATAAATAAAAATTATATGAAAATGTTTCATAAAGTTAAAAAAAGTATCTTTTTTTCATTTTTTACATTTTTTGACATTTTCTGACATTTTTTTAGTATAATTTTATAGGTCAATTATTGAATTGATACTAAATTATTTTAACAGGAGTTAATCATGACTAACATGAGACGCGGATTCACAATGATCGAATTGATCTTTGTAATTGTAATTATCGGAATTTTGGCAGCGGTAGCAATACCTAAATTAGCAGCAACTAGAGATGATGCAGAGGCATCAACTTGTGTACATGAAGTTGGACAATTAATACAATGAAATTTCCGCTGCAATTACAGCAAAATTGGGTAATGCAACTGCTTCAAAATACCAGGTATAGTATAGATATGATAAATATGTAACTAATGCTACTGCAGAGAGCTAATCTCAAAGGTGTGCTGAAGCAGGTAAACAATTGTTGAAACAGGTATTAATTATGCTATGCTGATGGTATATCTATTGTTACACTCTACGGATAGATGCAGGTACAGATTATAACTTATCTGTTACTGTACAGATGGTACTACGTCCAGCATCAAATGCAGCATCTGATGCAATTTTGATAGTATAATGCAGATGACACTAATAAAAGATTATATTCTCTTGTATAAAAGTATTAAATTATTCTCTCCTCTATTGCGGTAGAAAATAGTTTTATTATTTGGAATATATCAAGTTATCTCTTAATTGGAATTTTAAATTATCTGTACTAATTTTTCTTATCAATACTACATATTTAGACTAATTCTTTGACATTTTCAGTGTTAAATTATATTTAATAGTATTTAAGCAAGGAGATATTATGAAAAGAGCATTCACAATGATCGAATTGATCTTTGTAATTGTAATTATCGGAATTTTGGCAGCGGTAGCGATACCTAAATTAGCAGCAACGAGAGATGATGCAGAGGCATCAAGCTTGTGTACATGAAGGGTTGGACAACTTAATAAGAGAGATTTCGACCAGCAATATGCAAAGGTATGGAAATAAGAACTTTAAGACACTTAGTATCGAGGATATGACAAATATTGTAACTATGCTACTACAGACGGCTATCCAAAATACTGAGCATATACAACTGTGAAGAGGTATTACATATCTATGTGACGGTGTCGATAGTTACAATCATGTGCAGATTCTGGTGAGGTATAACTTAACTGTATAGCTGTAGGAATACTCCAGCGTCACAATTGCAATAGAAAGATTATTAAGAATGTACTAATGGACTTTCTACAACAATTTGGCTTTAATTTTAAGATGTTTTATATTGTTAATTATAAAATGTTATCATAATTATTAATGAATATATATGAAATTTAGTCATCGAAAGATTTACTCAGATAGAATCAATTTTTGTAATGTTGCATCGGTTTCTTGGCAGTAGTGGCTATACCTAGATTAGCTGCATAGAGATATGCATGCAGCAAAATGTACCAGAAGTCAGCAATTATTTCTGAATACCACATTATGCAAATATGGATATAGTGATTTTCTGTAAACCCATAGTCGATATGATAAATCTATGTACATCTAGTAGAGCATGATCTCTAGTTCTACACGATGACCTTCTCGAAAATGAATTACTTATATGCGTATAGTGAGATATTTTTTTATTATAAGGTGCTTATATGTGGCTTGAATATAATCTAACAGTAAAGACCTAACCTAACTATTTCAGCAGCAAAAGTTCTGAATATTTAAAACTAATGCATTAATACTGTTGGCGGATAAAATATAAGTACAGTGATAGCTCTTATAAAAACTAAGGATTAAACATGTAAAAATAAAGCATTTACGATGATGGAACTTATATTTGTTATAGTTGTCATCGGTATACTTATCTGCTATTGCTATACCTAAATTGCAGCTAGAGAGGGAATGCAGACATATTGCAAAAGCAAAGTACATTGCATCTGTACGAAGTGCTATTGCTACTGAAAGACAAAAACGTATTTTAAGAGGTGATTTTAGTGATATTACAAGCTTAAGTGCTAGGTTATGTTAAGCCTATATTCGACTGCGATAATGGAGATGACAAACAGTCCTGTTTTGGAATATCCTGTCAATATGTGATTGTAGTACTCTAGGGATGTTGGAATACTAGCGGAAAATGTGACATATACTTATAAATTACCATGTAGTGGTCAGTGTGATTTTAATCTTACGAATAATCAGTTTAACTGTAAGGTACCAACTGACGCTAACTGTAAACTCTTAACGCAATAAATTGTACTACTACAAAGTTTCTTCTTCTTAGGTCAAGTGCACCAAGCTTGACTTATCATTCTCAACATAAATTAAATATAGGTACAGTTGTTTCTGTACCTTTAAAAACTACTTTTAAAGAAGCTGTTGTTATGGAAGAGGTAGAAAAACCTGAGTTTGAAACAGTAGAGATAGCTTCTGTCTCAGATAAATATTATAGTCATGAACAAATGGAGATAGCGAAGTTTATTTCTGAGTATTATTTTTCCTCTTTTGGTGAAGCATTTCTCTTTTTATTCCTTTTAAAACTACTTCATCTTAGTAACTTCATCTTATGAGATGCAATAGAGGAAAAGATTTTCCAAAGTTAAGTTCTTCACAACAAAAAGCTTATGATCAGCTTCTTAAAAAAGACAAAGCACTTCTTTTTGGTGTCACAGGTTCAGGTAAAACAGAAATCTTTATTTCACTGATGGCAAAGATGTTGGAAGAGGGAAAAACCTCTATCTTTCTTATGCCGGAAATCTCACTGACACCTCAAATGGAAAAACGTCTTAAAGTCTATTTTGGTGAGAGTGTTGCGATGTGGCATTCCAAGTTGACCAAGAAGAAAAAAGAGTCTATTTTGGAAGGTATAGAAGAGGGGAAGATTCGTATCGTTGCTGGGGCACGTTCTGCACTTTTTGTGCCATTGTCTAATCTAGGGCTTATAGTGGTAGATGAAGAGCATGATGACAGTTATAAGGCGATGACAAGACCTCGTTACCATGCACGTGATGTGGCTGTACTGATGGGAAGTAAATTGGGTGCAAAAGTAGTATTGGCTTCTGCGACACCTTCGATGGGTTCGTACTATAAATATGATGTGGTCAAACTGGATAAACCCTATGTGCAAACAGAAAAAAAGTACAAGTTCATTGCTGGTGATACTATCAACCATACGATGTTAGATGCTTTCATACACATTATAAAGCGGGTAATCAGTCTCTGTTGTTTTTGCCTACACGGGGGAACTTTAAGTACCTCTACTGTGAGAGTTGTGGAAAAACACATCTTTGTCCTTATTGTTCAGTGGGTATGGCACTACATAGAAAACATAGACACTTAAAATGCCACTACTGTAATTTCACGGAAGCTATAAAAGATACCTGTACCTACTGTGGACATACACCACTTAAAAGTGAACGTATGGGAACAGTAGAAGCCATAGAAGTCATCTCTGAAGCGATAGAAGGCATACAGATAGAGCAATTTGATAAAGACAGTATTACAACAGCTAAAAAACTCAAAGAGGCATTGAAACGTTTTGAGAGTGGAGAGAGTCAACTTTTATTGGGAACACAGATGCTGAGTAAAGGCCATGACTATGCGAATATTACGCTGAGTATCATCATGGGGCTTGATTACATTTTAGGACTTGCCGATTATAGGGCACGTGAAAGAGCTATGTCTTTACTTTTTCAAATTGCAGGAAGAAGTGGACGTGCACAGGCAGCAGAGGTCATCGTACAAACAGGTGATCCGGAGTTTTTTCAAACCTATTTGGCTGACTATGAACTTTTTATTAAAGATGAGTTGGCATTTTTAGAGATGGCTGACTATCCACCTTTTGCTTCACTTGCACGTATACTTATTGCACATAAAGATGAAACTAAAGCAGGTAAGATCACGCTTGATACGGTGACCAAACTAAAAGCTTTTAAAGATATAGAGATAGTGGGACATGGGAAAGCACCTGTAGAAAAAATAGCCAATAAATATAGATTTAATATTTTACTAAGAGCTAAGAACAGGGTACCCTTACTCAAAGCTTTACATCGTGTAGATTGCAGAGAGATAGAGATAGATTTTGATCCGGTTGAATTCTCTTAATATCCATTGTAGGTTGTTTGGGTAAAATAAGAGAATTATAGAAAAGGTAAACAGTGAAAGAAAGAGTTAAAACCAAAAAAATTTATGTCGGTGATGTAGCTGTAGGGGGTGATGCACCTATCTCTGTGCAGTCTATGACATATAGTGATACACATAACGTTGCAGCCACAGTAGAACAGATCAACCGTCTGCATTTTGCTGGGGCTGATATGGTACGTGTTGCTGTACCTGAAATGCAGGATGCACTTGCACTTAAAGCCATTAAAGAGCAAATCTCTTTACCTCTCATCGCAGATATACACTTTAACTATAAGCTTGCACTTGAAGCAGCAAAATGGGTGGACTGTATACGTCTTAATCCTGGAAATATTGGTGAGAAATCACGTATCAAAGAGATAGTGAAAGCATGTCAAGATAGAAATTTGCCTATACGTATAGGGGTGAATGCAGGTTCTTGGAAAAAGAGTTTGATCAAAAGTATGGTGCAACGGCTGAGGGTATGGTCGCATCTGCAGAGTACAACATTAAATTTTTGGAAGATCTGGGATTTACAGATATTAAGGTATCACTTAAAGCATCGGATGTTGAGAGAACAGTAGATGCCTACAGAATGTTACGACCTAAAAATGAGTACCCTTTTCATCTTGGGTGTGACAGAAGCAGGAACCATTTTTCATGCGACTATCAAATCTGCTATAGGATTAGGTGCCTTGTTGCTTGATGGTATAGGTGATACGTTGAGTGTTTCTATTACCGGTGAACTTGAAGAAGAGATCAAAGTAGGAAAAGCCATACTTAAAGACAGCGGTAGGATAAAAGAAGGGCTGAATATCATCTCTTGTCCTACCTGTGGACGTATAGAAGCTGATCTTGTGAGTGCTGTAGCTGAAGTCGAGAGACGAACGGCACATATCAAAACCCCTATGGATGTTTCTGTGATGGGTTGTGTGGTCAATGCCATCGGTGAAGCTAAACATGCAGATGTTGCCATAGCGTATGGTAAAGGTTCAGGACTAGTGATGCTTAAAGGGGAAGTTGTGGCAAGACTCCCTGAAGAGGAATTAGTGGAGAGATTTGTACAGGAAGTAGAGAAATTCGCAGAGGACAATAAATAATGGAAAATATGTACAACCTAAACATAGAAAGAGCAGTACTCTCTGCAATTATCTTTGATCCTGAGAACTATGAAGAGATCGCTGCCAAGTTAAAGCCGCATGATTTCTATCTGCCTTTTCATCAGCATGTTTTTGCTGCGATGGAAGAACTTAGTGTGGAAGAAAAACCATTGGATGATGAGTTTTTACGTTCAAAACTACAGGGTATGGGTAAGTTTGATGAAGTAGCGATGCTTGATCTACTCTCAGCAAACCCTATTACCAATACAGCAGCCTATCTTAAAGAGATCAAAGCAAAATCAAGTAAAAGGGCCTTAGCAACACTTGCCACTGAGATAAAGAAAGTAACGATAGAAGATGACTTACCTGCTGAAGAGGTCATGAATTTGGTAGAGAAAAAACTCTACGAAATTACACAGAACTCAACCTCAGATGACTTTAGGGAAGCTAAAGAGATCACGCTAGCGATGATGGCTGAGATCGAAAGACTTAAGGCGCTTGGAAACTCTAAACTTATCGGTACAGATACAGGATTTAGAAACCTCAATGATAAAACTTCCGGGTTTGGTAAAGGGGACCTGGTGATCATTGCAGCACGTCCTGCGATGGGAAAATGCTTAGGAAAAGGCACTAAAGTACTTATGTATGATGGTACTCTTAAAAAAGTAGAAGATGTTAAGATAGGTGATAAACTTATGGGTGACGATTCTACTCCAAGAAATGTACTTTCACTTGCTCGGGGTCAAGAAGAAATGTACTGGATTCGTCAAAATAAAGGTATCGACTACAGGGTTAACAAGTCTCATATACTTTCACTTAAACGATCTCGTAATGAGGGAACACATAAGCATGGTGATTTATTAAATATAGAAGTTTCAGAATATATAAAAAAAAGTGCTAAATTTAAATCAAATTATAAAGGTTACAAGGTAGCTATTGAATTTAGTGAAAGACCTGTAGATATAGAGCCATATTTCTTAGGATTGTGGTTGGGAGATGAAAAAAAGAGTGACGTACGTATAGCCACTGAAGATGATGAGATTGTTGAATATCTTCAAGATTATGCTTATAGACTTGATAAAAAGTTACATCGTTATGAAGTGATGGGTAAATGCACCATGTATGGGATTACAAATATTCAAAAAGAAGGAGCTTTAAAAGATTTAAGTCATTCTTTGCAAGGCAAACTTAGAACACTTGGAGTGATTGACAATAAACATATTCCTTTAAAATATTTACGAAATAGTACAGAACAAAGGCTCGAACTTTTAGCTGGATTGATTGATAGTGATGGATATTATGATGATAGACATCATGTTATGGAAATAGTACAAAAAAATAAAGAATTAGCATATGATATTAAGTTTTTAGCTGATTCTCTTGGATTTAGAGTGTCATTGACCAAGAAAAAAGCAATGATAAAATCTATAGGTTATGAGTGTGATGTTTATAGAGTTCGTATCGTAGGCCATTTAGATATAATTCCTACTAAAATAATACGAAAACAAGCAAGAAAATTAATTTCAAATAGAGAACATAGACATACAGGAATAAAAGTAGAGTATGATAAAGTAGATGACTATTATGGATTTGTACTAGACGGAAACCACCTTTTTTTACTTGAAGATATGACAGTTACACATAACACAGCATTTGTACTCAACATGGCACTCAAAGCCATAGAGCGTAATGAAGGGGTGGCCTTTTTCTCTTTGGAAATGCCGGCAGAACAGCTTATGCTTAGACTACTCTCCGCAAAAACATCTATACCGCTCCAGGCACTCAGAGTAGGTGACCTTAAAGATGAACAATGGAGTGATCTTTCTGCTGCAACACAGGACCTTGCTTCAAAAAAACTTTTTGTAGACGATGGAGGGTATGCAACGATCCATCACGTACGGAGTAAGCTTCGTAAACTTAAATCACAACATCCTGAAATCTCTGTAGCCATTATAGACTACTTACAATTGATGAGTGGGGAAGGCAGAGAAGGAAGACAACAGGAAGTCTCAGAAATATCAAGAGGACTCAAGCAGTTAGCCAGAGAACTACAGATACCTATTATCGCACTCTCACAGCTAAATCGTGGGGTGGAAAGCAGAGACAATAAACGTCCAATGCTTTCTGACCTACGTGAGTCCGGAGCGATAGAACAAGATGCCGATATTATTCTTTTTGTCTATCGTGACGATGTCTATCGTGAAGCTCAAGAGAAAGAGAAAGAGATGAAAGCGAAGGCTGAAGGTAAAGAATACACTTCTGAGTTTAGAAAAAAACCTGAAGAAGATGCCGAGATCATCATAGGAAAACAGAGAAACGGACCTACAGGTACAGTTAATCTTATTTTCCAGAAGAACTTTACACGCTTTGTGGATGCTCCGAATGGTCCAGCCTTCGAGATAGAGTATGAAGATTCGGATATCCCTATGAATACAGGTAATATAGAGTTACCCGCAATATAGTGTATCAGTGGAGCATAGATCTATTTGGTAACCCATTGCATTAAAAACAAAAGTAAAAAAGAGGCTTTTATTGCAGCTTGAAAAGCCAAAATTATTTCCTGAAAACAAAACATTCTTTTGGGTAATACTCTTTTTTTCTTCTTGTGACCTATATCCGGCTCTTCATTGTGTATCAATCTTATCAAAGTTTCATCTCAAAGCCTTTTTATCATACAGATGCAAAAGTACTCAACGCATATCAAAAGAACAAGGGAAATAGACATTATGAGGTGCTTAAACTTCGTCGTGACGATGGATTTACTTTTTGATGTTGGCATAATTGCCATGGTATTTTTAAGACTTTCCGTAGCAGGTGTGTTTTATATATTTTTATTATTACAATAGAGTACAGGAGTAAAGGCGTGGATGATCACTTTGATTTACATTCCTTTGGGTATCTTTATTCTAATGCTTCCAATAGTACATACGGTTTTTTTCTGTGACAAGTGCATATCAGCCGTTTTTACCTTTTCTTTCATTGTTGTTTATTCCTTTTTATCCCTTGGTCATTGTATCGTATCTATTGAGTTTTGCAGTCTATTTGATGTAATTCTGTTAGGATTGTTTTCTATGTTTCAAAACAGTTGAGAGTCTCTTTTACTTATCTGGGCAATGCTTGATATGCAGTGCTATCTCCAGGGGCATATGAAGTCAAAAGATCTTTCGGTTGGTAGTGAGTTTGACTTCTTTATATATGGTCTATCTCTTCATTTTTGTTCAATAGTTCACAAAATTTTAATCCATGAATAAAGATAGCCCATGAAATATAGATCCATAAAAAGAAAAAGAGCAAAGTGCTGATGCTTCCGTAGATCGTTGCATAGGTTTTATTATGTAATACATAGAATATAAAAGCACTTTTTGAGAGATACCATATAAGTGACGCAATAAATGAGCTTATCATAGCAGCTGAGACCTCTACATGTATATTGGCTGAGAGTTGATAAGCGATGTAAAACATCATCCATGTGATGAAGAATGGTAAAAAGGAGTAAAGGTGTATGATGCTGGTAATACTACTTTTATCAAGATATACTTGAATAAATGAAGTGAAATAAAAAGAGGTTGCCATCATAGCCGGAATAATAACAACCAGTAAGGAGTAGGTTTTTACAGCTTGTAAGATACTACGCTTTGGAGTGGAAAAAATATCATTTACAATATGGTCGTAATCTTTAAAAAACATGACGGCTGCAAATGTAACATAAAACACACCCAAATATCCTAATTTATCAGAGTTCTCTACAAATGTATTGATATGTTCCATGATCATTTTGGAATCAGTAGGCATGAGATTGGAAAAGATAAGTTTTTCTACCTTTGAATAAAGGGTATTAAAGAGCGGCATATTGGTAAAGATCGCAAGCAAGATAATCAAAAAAGGGATGATGGAAAAAAGGGTACTCCAGCTTAGGCTGGAGGCATAATGTCCCAATTTTGTATCAAAAAGGTCTGATGCAAAATCTCTGATGAAAAAATAATAGTTTTTCAGTATAACCTTGAATTGACTGTTCTTTTTCATAAGAACCTTTTTTGTGTTTATGATGATGGCAATCCCATTTTACCGGGATTAAGTATATTATTTGGATCAAAAGAGTGCTTGATACTTTTAAACAGATCAATTTCAACATCGTTAAATGCAATATTCATAAATGGTGCTTTACTTGTGCCGATACCGTGTTCACCACTCAGTGTTCCACCCATGTCTACTACAAGCTCAAAGATCTCTTCTATGGCTTGATGGCCATCATGAAGCTGTTTTTCATCAGAACCATCTACCATGACATTGACGTGGATATTTCCATCACCCGCATGCCCAAAACATGGTACTTTAAATCCATATTTATCACCTACAGCATAGATACGCTCAAGTGCTTCAGGTAACATGCTTCTTGGAACAGAGATATCTTCATTCAGTTTTTTACTTCCAAATATTGTGATGGAAGGAGAAGCATTACGTCTTGCATACCACAGTTCATTTCTTTCTTCTGCGTTATGTGCGACGATGAACTCCTGTGCACCATTCTCTTTAAACGATTTTTCAAGGGTTGCAAGTTGGAACTCTACTTCTTCTATGACGTTTCCATCTACGTCACCTATAAGAAGGGCACCTGCATCCTCTGGTAATTTAATACCCAGTTTCTCTTTAAGTGCCTGGACCACTAGGTTATCCATGAATTCCATAGCTACAGGGTTTGCACCTGCTGCAAGGGATTTAAATACAGCATTCATCGCATCATCTACAGAAGGGAATATACCCATGTATGCTTTAGTAAACTTAGGTTTTGGAATGAGTTTCACTGTGATCTCTGTAATTACTGCGAGAGTACCCTCACTGGCAATAAGAATACCTGCGATATTGTATCCGGCTACATCTTTAATGGTACGTTTGCCCGCACGGATGATATCACCATTTGGACGTACTGCACGTAGAGCCATTACATAGTCTTTGGTGATACCATACTTTGCTGCACGCATACCTCCAGCATTTTCACTCACATTCCCACCAATGGTTGAGTACTCTTCACTCGCTGGGTCTGGCGGATAAAAAAGTCCTACTTCTTCAACGGCTCTTTGGAGATCCATATTGATAACACCTGGTTGCACAACGGCTACCATGTTTTCCATATCAATTTCAAGAATTTTGTTCATATGCTTTTCCATACCTAATGTGATACCGCCTTGGGTAGGCAAAGCACCTCCAGTAAATCCTGAACCTGCTCCTCTAGGTGTGATGACTATATGATGTTCATTACAGTATTTGAGTACCGCACTTACATCTGCCTCATTTCTAGGGAATACTACAGCCTCAGGTTCAAAACGTGTACGTGTGGCATCATAAGAGTATGCAATAAGGTGTGCTTTATCACTATAGACATTCTCTTGACCTACAATTTTTTCAAAATATTTTATGTGCTTTTTATCTAACATAGTTTAATCCCATTATAATGATTCCATTGTGTCATAATAGTTACCTTCGACATCGCTGCCAAACCATCCTGAATCAATTTGTTCAAATCGCATGTAAAAGGGGAATGCTCCTTTAGTTGGAAGGTTTGTCATAGATTTTTTTGATATGATTTTTCCAGAGACAGGATCTAAAAGTACGGCAGTGTTTTTACGTACGATATAAATAAGACCAACTTGGTGTTTTTTTGCAAAATGAGCAAGATTTTCCTTTGTTGGTTTTTCTTCTCCTTGTACTGAAAGATATAAAGCAAAAAGATCTGGATGGATCCATTTTTTATTATGTGAAGAGGTAATCTTCGCATACGTATCTGCATCTGGGGCTAAAAGTAGTACATTGTGGTACATATACCCACCTATGACTTTGTCTTTAGCTGAAACAGGTGTTTTGATCGTAGGGAGTTCATCATGTTTCAGGATATTTGAAGTGATTAATGAAGCCGATCCATCTAATGAATTTTGGCTGATACGACTTGTGATAGCTGTCAGATTATTACCATAATTATGTATCACAACACCACTCATTCCATTTACTGGAAAGTTTTTGTTGAGTGTAATGGTATTTCCTTTCACAGATTTGACGGAGGTGTTGACGGGTTGAGGGAAAAAACCTGAAAAAAGTGGTAAAGAGAGTAGAGCGATAAGAGCTATTTTGTGCATAGCGGTCCTTTGAGTGTTAAATAATTGCATTGATTATACAAACAATATAGTAAAAGTTTATTGATGTCATTCGAGTAGCAGGTAGATTAACCTACTTAAGTTATAATTATGTCCAACTAAACAGTAGGGATAATGGTACAGGATGGGAAGTCTTAGAAATATAGTGGTATGGATCTTGATATCAAGTTCATTATTTGGGGCAAAAGTCACACAAGAATACTGGGGAAAAGGTGAAACTTTTTCAGACTATTTGACCTCGAGTAATATTCCTACAGGGATTTTAAATGAGATTTCAGAAACAGATATCAAGTTTCTCTCAGAAATCGAAAGCAATCAACTATTTTATGAGTTAAGAAATTCAGAAGGCGAACTTGAACAAGCACTTATTCCTATAAGTGAAGAGATGCAGATAAGGTTGGCTAAAGAGCGTGGCGGAGATGACTATCATTTTGATATTATTCCTATAGAGTATAAAGAGAATGAATACTGTGCTACAGTGACTATAGAACAAAATCTTTATACAGACATTACAAATTCATTACATCACCCTGCACTTGCAGATAAAATGGGACAACTCTTCAAGGGTACTGTGAGTACGAAAAAATTTAAAAAGGGTGATAAAGTCTCTTTTCTTTATACTCAAAGAACAAGAATGGGTAGTCCATATAATAATCCATATGTCAAAATAGCATTGTATGAGTCAAATGGTAAGCGAAAGTTTATTTATGCAGATGAAGATGGCTATGGTTATATGAGTGATAAAAAGTTACAAGCATATACCGTCACAGGCAAGAAAAAAGTGACTTATACTCGTAGGGTACCTGTAAAGAGCACTTCTTCACGTTTTGGAATGCCTTTACGTCATGTTCGTATCACATCCAATTTCTCACACAGAAGGTATCATCCTATCTTGAAACGCTATCGTCCCCATCATGGCACAGACTTTGGAGCCAAAAGAGGAACACCGCTCCTGGCAGTAAATTCTGGAAAGGTAAGCTTTTCCGGTCGAATGGGCGGGTATGGTAAAGTTGTTAAGATTAAGCATCCAGGTGGGTATGAATCACTTTACGCACACCAGAGCCGTATACGTGTGAAAAAAGGTCAACAGGTGAAAAAAGGTCAGATTATAGGATATGTAGGAAATACCGGAAGAAGTACCGGCCCTCATTTGCATTTTGGACTCAAGAAAAATGGAAGATGGATAAATCCAATGAGTGTTTTACGTAAGAAATCAATAAAAGATACTGTTTTAAAGAAATTTACCGAATATAAAAATGTGACTACAACAAAATACAAAGAAGTTGTGATCAAAAATGCAAAAGAGAAGAAGACAAAACTTTTATCGCATCTTAAACAGGAAAGTACACCTTTTGTATGGGATGGATATAACCAGACAAGTATGAGAGTAAAAGATGGCAGACCAGATCAAACACTTTAAACTTCAACCTTTGGTAAATGCGAAGTTTATCTCAACATCATTCGCAACATATGAACAAAAAGGTATTAAAAAATCATGGGAAATCGTTGAAGCGCACGACAGTGTGGCTATACTTATCTATCATAAAGAAAAAGAGTCGTTTATCTTGGTAAAGCAGTTTAGACCTGCTGTATATTTAAATAATGAAAATGGTATGACAATTGAACTCTGTGCAGGTATTGTAGATAAAAAAATTTCTTTGGAAGAGATAGCAAAAGAGGAGATTGAAGAGGAGTGCGGCTATGCTGTTCCACTTCAGACCATAGAAAGAATCACCTCTTTTCATACCTCAGTAGGATTTGCCGGAAGTAAACAGATACTTTATTTTGTGGAAGTTGATGAAAGCATGAAGGTGAGCGAAGGAGGGGGGATTGACCATGAAGATATTGAAGTGGTCTACCTTTCTGTCAACGACGCAAAAGCACTTATCTATAATGAATCAATTGCAAAAACACCAGGACTTATGTTTGCTTTTATGTGGTGGTTTGAGCGAAATTAAACTTGGATAAAATTTTATGCCATTACTGTGGCATAAAATTTAATCACAATATCTTTTCAGAAGACATTGATACTCTTCTATACGTCTGTCACGTAAAAATGGCCAAATGTCACGTACCTCTTTTGTTCGTTCATGTTCGATATCTGCATAGAGTATGGTTTCTTTTTCATGGCCCGCTTGAACAAGCATCTCTCCTTGTGCACCACAGACAAAAGAATTTCCCCAAAAACGTGTACCAGCCATCACTCCGGCACTATCTGCTTCAAAACCTACACGGTTACAGCTTAGAACTGGTAAGCCATTTGCAATGGCATGAGAACGTTGTATGGTGATCCAACTTTCAAGTTGTCTCGCTTTTTCGTCATCACTGTCAGCTTCAAACCAGCCTATAGCAGTAGGATAGATAAGCATTTCTGCCCCTTTAAGTGTCATGGCACGCGCTGCTTCAGGATACCATTGATCCCAGCAGATCAGTACGCCTAATTTTCCTACAGAGGTTTGTATGGGTTCAAAACCGATATCTCCGGGGGTAAAGAAAAATTTTTCATAAAATCCGGGATCATCAGGGATATGCATTTTTCGGTATTTACCTGCGACAGACCCATCTTTTTCAAAGACTACGGCTGTATTGTGGTAGAGACCAGCTGTACGCTTCTCAAAAAGTGAAGTAACTAAAACAACTTCATTTTCTTTAGCTATCCGTGACCAAAACTCTATGTCTTTTTCAAAATCATTTGCATAGGTAAAAAACTTGGTATCTTCACTTTGACAAAAATATTCTGTTTGGTGCAATTCTTGTAAAACAACAAGTTTTGCCCCATTTTGTGCAGCTTCTCTTATCTTGTCTGTGGTGACTTGAAGGGTTTTTTCTTTGCTGCCATGGTAAGCCTGTTGTATCAGTGAGGTTTTCATAAAAATCCTTTTTAATATACTATCTGCATCGTAGAACAGTGTAGACTTCCGCCTTGCTCTATCAGTTTCAAACAATTGACAGGGATGATCTCCCTATCAGGAAATACTTCTTTAAATATCTCTCCTACCTTAGTGTCATTTTTATCATCATAGGTAGGGTAGATAAGTGCATCATTGGTAATGAGAAAGTTGGCATAGGTTGCCGGAAGTCTTTTTCCGAGATCATCATATTTTGCTTCACACATTGGAAGGGGAATCAATGTATAAGGTTCTCCCTCTCTTGTTCTAAAGCCCTGTAACTCCCTTTCCATCTGTTGTAGTGATTCGTAATGTTCATCTTCTTTAATCTCACACTTGACATACATGATGGTTTTTTTGTTGACAAACCTGGCCAATGTATCAATATGACTGTCGGTATCATCCCCTGCTAGATAACCATGATCCAGCCATAAAACCCTTTGTGCACCTAAATAGGTATGCAGCTTGTATTCTACCACTTCTTTGCTGATTCCACCGTTTCTGTTTGGGTTGCAGAGACAGGTAGAAGTAGTGAGTATCGTACCTTCACCATCACTCTCTATAGAACCCCCTTCGAGAATAAAATGAATCTGTTCAAGTGGGGTAGTGCCAAGGTAACCTTTTTGATGTAAAGCACTATTGACAGTATTGTCAAGTGAAGCTTCAAATTTACCACCCCAACCATCAAAAGTGAAATCAAGAAGCTTGACTTCATCTTTCTCTTTTATACTAATAAACCCGTAGTCACGTATCCATGTATCGTTAGTTGGTATCTCTATGAAAGTCATGTTACGTGTAGAACAAAACATATTTGAAATTTTTTCTTTGTCTTTACAGATGATGTATACAGCCTCTCCATAAGCGATGGCTTGTGCGATACGTATAAAGGGGGAGAGACTGGCTTCTAAGTCTGCCGGATTATCTGGATCATGCCAATCTGTCTCTTCATGAGGGAAAGATAGGAGTACGGCACGTTGTTTTTCCCATTCTGCTGGCATCACCCTTTGTGCATTTTCTTGCATTTTACCTACTTTTTATTATGGATTTTGGTATAATCTCTTTATGGCATTTATTAAAATAAATAAACAGAGTTTCTATCATAATCTTAACCAAATTGCACTAAAAACTGGCTCAGTTGAGAAGATTGCAATTGTCCTTAAGGACAATGCCTATGGTCATGGGCTGGAACTCATGGGAAAACTGGCATCAGAGTTTGGTATCAAGCATGCAGTCGTACGAAAAACTGCTGAAGCAGATTTGATCAAACCGTTATTTGAAACCATACTCATTCTTGGCGACAATATCATTAAAGATGAGAAATACTCTTTTACAATTAATACTTTGGAAGATATCAAAAAAGCGCAAAAAGATGCAAAAGTAGAACTTAAAATAGATACTGGAATGCACCGAAACGGTATTAATTTGGATGAACTGGATGAAGCACTCCGTTTAATACAAGAACAAAGTTTAAAGCTCGTAGGTGTGATGACACACTACCGCAGTGCAGATGAACTTGGTTCCGAACTCTTTTGGCAACAAAAACAGTTTGAGAGTGTGAAACAGAGAGTAAAAGAGGAAGGTTTTACAAATGCAAGAGTGCATTCGTACAACTCTGCGACTCTTCTAAGAATGAAAAGTTTTGATGAGGATCTTGTACGTGTAGGTATAGGTGCGTACGGATATAATGAGTTACCTGGCTCTTTTGATGAAGTAGAATTACATCCTGTGATGGCACTGTATGCCAAAAAGATTTCTACTAGAGTAGTAAAAGCAGGAGAGCGCATTGGTTATGGTGGTGAGTTCATCGCTGCTAATGAAATGAGGGTATCTACTTACGATCTAGGGTATGGTGACGGATGGTGTAGAGGAGATGCCCAAGAACCGTATATTACAAGTGAAGGGTTACCTGTACTCGGACGTGTTTCTATGGACTTTATCTCTCTTGAATCAGAAAAAGAAGAAGTGTGTGTGATGAATGATGCACAAGTGGCTGCAAAACAATTAGGAACGATCTCTTATGAGGTTACCACTGCACTTTGCACTAATATACCAAAACAAGCCATTTGAGATAATTAAAACATCTTTTGATCTAGACAGTAATTGACTATAAAACATACATCCTCTGATGAAAATGAATTGCAATGATGTCATTTGTTTTGCATCTGTATCAAAAGTACTTCTTTGGCTTTTTCTCTTTCACTTTTTTGATCTTCTATTTTTGGAGGAGTTACTATTGTAAGTTGTAAAGAATCTGTTTCTTCAATATTGTGAGTATTTTTAGATTCCTCTTTTAAAATATCCTGAAGCTTGATCATCTCTTTTTGTTGTTCTATTTGATCACTTTTAGGAACAGTATGGCTATCACTCATAGTTTGAACTTCATTATTCTGAGTTACTTCAGTTACCGTATAAAACCATAGATAGGATACACTGGTCACAAAAATAATGATAAATAACCATTTTAAAAAACTAGATTTTTTAGATGATGCTTTTTCATGGGTAGAAATAAGATCATTAATAAGTGTACTCTTAGAGTTCTCTTTGTTTTCATTAGAAATTTCTTCAAATATTTGACGTAAAAGCACATCTTTAGTGAATCTGTTATCATTTTCTTTTGTGGTTTTCACTGTGATTCTTTTTTTAGGTATGATACCGTTTTTGAGGTTAAATTGGTGGAGATGAGGGGAATTGAACCCCTGTCCTAAAATAGATAGAACTATGACTCTACATGCTTAGTCGGTGTTGTTAATTTTAATCCTGCTTTGTACTACACTCAAAACTTTACAAGACGAGCTAAAATTCTCACACCATGGCATAGCTTCCATGGAGCATAGTCATCAGATGTTATACTTCAAAATCCGGTTAAGATGACACTCACCGGCGAAGCAGTCCTCCGCGTTAGCGGGGTTAATGACTTACGCTACTGCGTAAGCTGGACGATAATCTGTATTGTTTGCGTTTAAATGCGTGTGGGCCGCGTAACGGAATTGCCCAGTCCGACATGCACATAGCCCCGACTACTCCAGTCGAAACCAAGTCATCCCCATATCTGAAAGATGGTGGATACTAACACATTTAGGTTACTTTGTCAATAGGGGCAGAAAAGACTATATTTTGTTATAATGCAAACCATCAATAGGGTATCTATAATTTGGCAATATACAATAAGAGGAAAACGGGTATGACACTTACACAAAAAGTACTATGGGCGATGCTCTTGGGGATCATCGTGGGATTGGTGATCAATATTGGCGGCTGGAACAGTGAAGGCAGTTTTGTTCAGGAGTATGTTGTGGGAGGCATGTTCTACATTATAGGAAAGATGTTCATTACTGCACTGAAGATGCTTGTGGTACCTTTGGTCTTCTTTTCTCTTATCTCTGGTGTACTGGGTATAGGAGATGTACGGAAATTGGGAAGTGTCGGTGTAAAATCATTTGCCCTTTATATGTTAACGACTGCTATAGCTATCGCTACGGCTATAGGTTTGGCGATTATCGTGGCGCCTGGTTCTGGGGCAAATGGTACGACTGACACAACGTTTACAGGGAAAGAAGCACCGCCTCTTTCAGATGTACTCATTAACATTGTCCCTGACAATGTTATTAACGCCTTTGCTTCTGGGAATATGTTACAGATCATATTCTTCTCTATTTTATTTGGTATCTCACTTTTGATGGTAGGAAAAAAAGCACAAAGTATTGCCGAAGGCGTAGAAGTACTCAATGAAGCGATGATGCATATGGTTAATATTATTATGTCTGTTGCACCTGTTGCAGTTTTTGCATTGCTCGCGAAAGCCATTTCAGAACTTGGTTTGGACCTTCTTATCAGTTTGGCCGGGTATGTATTGGTTCTTGTGGCGGCACTTTTATTGCACCTTTTTGGAACGTTGATGTTTCTCCTCAAACTTTTTTCTGGATTAAGTCCTAAAATGTTTTTACAAAAGATACGAGATGCTCAAATTTTTGCCTTTTCTACAGCAAGCTCCAATGCAACGATACCAGTCACACTAAGAACCGTTACAAAGCGTATGGGTGTGGATAACTCTGTGGCATCATTCACTGTACCTTTTGGTGCGACGATCAATATGGATGGTACGGCTATCATGCAGGGGGTTGCTACGGTTTTTATAGCAAATGTCTACGGTGTTGAACTGGGCTTAAGCGGCTATTTGACGGTGATACTTATGTCTGTACTGGCTTCCATAGGAACCGCTGGAGTACCCGGTGTAGGTCTCATCATGCTTTCTATGGTCTTTGTTCAGGTAGGACTTCCCGTAGAAGGTATAGGGCTCATTTTGGGTGTGGATAGACTGCTTGACATGGTACGTACTTCTGTTAATGTCACTGGAGATGCTGTTGTGACCTGTGTCGTGGCTAAGAGTGAAAAAGAGTTGGATGTGTTTTGTATTTAGAGATCCTGAAGCAGGGGAAGTGGAAGAGCTGGATATTGATGAAAGTGAAGAAGAGGAACTGGCTGAAATTATTCACAAAACAGAAGAGCGTTAAAGTCTTCTCTCTTGTAAACTTGCTATTAATTGTGAAGCAGTACCTGCTTTTTCACTTTTAGGCTGATAGAGATAGTTGTGTATCTTCTCTGGTATCTCTTCTGGTATCATTAAGTCTTCAAACTCCTCTTTGGCTGATTGTTTTGCTTTAAACAGAGCCATCTGTACTCGTGAGTAAAAGTTTGCTGCCCCTTCTCCTGATGTTTCTATGGATAGAAAATTGGCTTCAGGGAAACGGTTTGTTACAAGTGACTGTATACCATCAGAAACTGCGGAAGAGGGCATACATCCAAAAGGTTTGACTGAAATGACGAGGTGCGCGATGTTCTCTTTGACGCTTTCGATGAGGTGAGCCACTTCTAAATGTCCTTCTCCTCCTTCACAGTCAAGTGTATAATACTCTTGACTCAAACGTGCGAGTTCATCCATATCTGGTATCTCATAATCATGTAATCCTATGGCTTTGGCACATAGATTAAAATATGTTTTAACTGCTAGACCTGGTTAATTTAATAAGTATGCGTGTTTTCACATTTGAAAAGTCAATACTTTTTGTAGAATTATTTGACAGTTGTTCACTTTTATGGTGTTTGTATTCTGCTTCCCATATACTTAACATCAAACGATTTATAATAGGTTGAGGTATACATTCCGCACCTTCAGACTCTAAAAATCTATGTAGATTATAGTTCCCATCACCTTCTGTCATAGCGGCCCAAAATTCACCCATCACCATGACTTTTGGTTTTGGCTGTAAACGATTGAGTTTAACTTTTTCCAAAACGCTACGGCATTTCCATAATGTTCGTATCAGACTCTTTTTCTGCATAAATGCTTCTGAAATAAGAAGTCTGCACTCTTCCATGGCATTATCGACACTTCCTGATTCTTTCTCGTAAGGGCGCATTTTATAGCTTAAAATATTGAGAATATCACCTATGATCACACCTTTAATAGGAGGAATTAAAAGGCGAGGTGAAAAATTGACTATCATCATAGGCAGAAGCATCTTCTTGAAAAACACCCTTATTATGTTCAAAACTCGTAATACGGAAGCCATCAAACCCTGCATCACGCAATGCTTTTTTATATTCTGTAATGTACATACCAAAACGACAAGGCCCACAACCACTAGCCGTGATAAAAATGTATTTTTTAATGATCTCTTCCTGGACTTAAGCCCTGCATGTCACGCAAGTCTTGAAGATACTTGATAAGATTTCCCACTGTAAAGTAAGTCGGGTTACATTGTCCCCTGTTACCAAATGCTTTACCTTTTTGAAATGATTCAAAGTCAGGATTAGGAAGTGCAATGAAGTTTTCTCCTATGGATTGTAAAGCAGCTTGCATGAGCTTATCTTGCATGATGGTTAGACCACCCAAAAGCATGATAGTGTCTTTTTTTGAGGCATACTCTATTTTACTTTGAGGGACATCTCTCCAGTGTGTTTCCTCTGTGTTGAGGTAATGAAGATTTCCATTGTTCTCTTGGCGTTTAATACTATTACATTCTGCATTCATACGATCACCTCATCTTGTTGTGTATGGTAATTTTCTTGTTGTTCTGATAGTTGTTGGTTGCTAAGTCTTTTTTGATATTGCTCTAGGGTATAGGCAAAGGTTTTGACACGTATCTTGATAGATCCACCCGGTTTGTTGGCATCTATGTCATGCAGGGTTAAGTGAGGTGTACGGCTTGCCCCCAAGATTTTGTCGATGATGGCATAGGTAGGTGCATCATGTCCACATTTGAAACTCGAAAGGTCAAGTACTGCGATGTTGGGATGACGTGCAGCAAACTTGGCTGCCCAGACCTTTTGTGCAGAGTTCGTTGAAAAATTCTCTGCCCATACATCACGTATATCATAAGATGATTCAATATAGCCACGTGCAACATCTTCTTGAAAATATTGCATTAGATACGTTTCATCTTTTGGGATGGCACGCATAGAGATAGTTTTAAACCCTAAAGACTGAAACTCATCGAGCACTTCATGGTTTAGCCCCGGATCTGAATGGTAAGGACGTCCCAGTAGTAAAATGACTATCTCATCATTGGCTACAGCTTCATCCAGAATGATTCGTCCTTCTTTCATGATATCTGCATCATTTTTATCTAACGCTTTCCATGCCTGGTCTACTGCCCAATTACTTTCATCTTCTGTGATACGAAGTTTTGTTTTCCATGTGTGAAAAAGCTGTTTTTTGAGTAAGTTAAGCTTATCGAAATTGAGTGCATCCTCCACATAGTCGATGCCTTTTTCTTCAAATAGATTTTTTTCTTTTGTAAAAGCAGAGTAGACTACTTTTGGCGTACCAGAGATGATAGGACATGATGTTTGCCCCATGGTATGTTTGACATAGCCAGGCAGTTCGGTAACAGCAGGGAACCACATGTAATCAAAGGATTTTTTGGCAAATTTTTTAGAATACATAAGAGAGTAGACATGAGACTGTGCTACTTTGGCAGGGTAACATGAGTCTACAGAACCGTACTTGGCACCTTCTAAGAACATATCTTCATTTGAAAAACCTGAAAACTGTATGTTCATAGGGTGAATGTCAAGTGCTTCGAGGTAGGTACGTAAAAAAGGAGCCAGAGAGTAAATATTCAGTACTTTTGGTATAGCTATATTGAGGTTTTGTCTGTAACTTTTGTTCTCTTCACTACTTAGCATAAAGTCTCTATGTACTTCTTTTCTTAGAGTAGGTCCCCAGCCACCCAATGTAACTTTGAGCTGTTGTTCTTTGATCTGTGTAGAGGCTGTAGGTTTGGTTTCCAACTCATAGGTGGGAGCAAAGAGCAACATAGACTCTTTTTTTACAAGATTAGGTATGTTTTTCTGTAAATCTTTTCTACTCTCTTTGAGTATTTTGAGTGCTTCATGTGACTCCACTGTACCTTCTTCGCAGGAGAAGCCCGCAATGTAACGTACGCTCTCAGAGGAAGGTGTTTGTGTGTCTATAAAGGTACGAGAACAGTTGATACTGCAAAAGTGACAGCGTGTGCTTTCATCGGTTTTAGAAGTATAGGTCATTTGCAATGCTTCTTGCATACCGACAAAGGTTGCGTAACCCCTCTTTGTATTACATTCTTAGCTTCTAAGGCTGCACCGTAGGCACCTGCTTCCCCGGGGTGAGGGTGTACATCTACTTTGGCATGAGGCACTTTGTCTTTAATGTAATCTACTTGTGCCTTGAGTGCAGCTTGATTATATTGGGTACCCCCTTGCAAGACAAAGTGATCTCCAAAAGCAGCTAGGTTAGGGGCTTGGACTACATACTGCCAGACATTTTTAGGCAAGACTTTAGCAATACCAGCAAAGAGTTCCTCTTTGCTGTAACCTTCTTTTTGAAAGTTTACCCTGTCTGTATCGAGGAAGACAGCACAACCATAGTTGAACAGTGGGGCCTGTTTAGCTTCAAAGGCTGTGTCTGCATAATCCTCTACGGGTACACCAAACTGTTTTGCCATACTTTGAAGCAGGGTTCCGTTACCAGCAGAACATTGGTTGGAAAGACGGAAGTTCTTCATCATGCCATTTTCCATAAAAAGCACTTTGATGTCCTGACCTCCTATGTCACAGATGACATTGATACTTTCTCCAAAGGCTTTTTGGGCACTTTTCATATGCGCGATGGTTTCGATGATGTTTGCGTCTGCTTTCAGTGCCCCCTCAAGTACATCGGCCGCGTAACCAGTCACACCTAAACCTTGAATGTCATAAAAGTGACTTTGGTCTTGTGACTGTATTTTTTGGAGCAGCTCCAGTGTATCGACAATCGGATTGCCTTTAGAGAGTTGATAGACTTTTAAAAGAAGTTCTCCTTTTTCATCACACAAGACAGCTTTAGAGCTTGTTGAACCTCCGTCTATGCCTAAAAAACAAGGGGTTTTTTCTGTAAGTACACGCGGGTTGAAATCTTTAATGGTATAGGAGTTTTTAAAGGATTGTAACTCCTCAGGACTTGAAACCAGAGGAGCATCATTGTTATCATTTTGCGTAATGCCTCCTGTGTCAACCAGAGTTTTAAGTTGTATGAGACCTGTAAAAGGTTTGTCATTGTTCGCTTCTCCCTCACCAAAGATGACTGCTCCTAAAGCAGCATAGTACTGTGCATTGTCAGGTACGATAATGAGTTCATTGATTTTTTCTTTATCATACTTTACACCCCTTTCATCCCAAAGTTCGCTGATACGCATCCGCCAACATTCCTGCAAAAAGGGAAGGTAAGTGTTTGGTCCTCCAAGAAGTAAGACTTTGGGCATAAGGGTATTACCACGCGTCAGTACGGTAAGGTTTTGCATGACGATGGCATCGGCAAGTGAGTTCATGATTTCATGAGAAGGGACAGAGGTTTTGACGAGGTTCACAATGTCTGTCTCTGCGAAGACACCGCATTTGGCTGCAACATGGTGTAGTTTGTCCGTCTCAAAAGTGAGTTTTTGGACATCCTCACTCTCCATACCGACTTTCATGGTACATTTTTCGATGGTTGCACCTGTTCCTGAAGCACATTTGTCATTCATTGAGGTAAGTACAGACTTTTTACCGTCTTCACTGACTTTAAAGTGCATGATCTTCGCATCCTGTCCACCCAATTCTACTACTGCCCTTACATCAGGATGCAGATGTTCCACCGCAAGGACTACTGCATTCACCTCTTGTACAAAACGCGCATTGATGGTTGGGGCTATACGTGTGGCCCCAGAACCTGTGATGTAGACTTTGTCTATTTTGTCTATAAGCATCTGGGTGTGCAAGGGAGAGTTCTTGAAGGAGTCTTAAAAGTGTTGGGGCTTGTTTTGTATCGTGAGCAGTATAGGCTTTTTGGATAATGTTAAAGTTCTCATCACAAAGTACGTATTTAACGGTAGTTGAACCTATGTCAATACCGAGTGCATAGTTAGCTATAAGAGGCTTTGTCATACTTTGAATCCTTAGAGGTACTTTTAAATGCCCATATTATCCATAAGATACCCAATATTATATAAGGTATGCTTAACATCTGTCCTGTTGTGAAAGGGAGATCAGTGGTGTAGGCTGCCTGTCGTGTTTTAGTATATTCTAAAAAGAAACGTGTAGTAAAGAGTGTGACCAAAAATACACCTGGAAGTATTTTTGTTGCAAATGCAGGGGTTACTTTACGGTAGATGGCAACTAAAAGTACTAAAATGATGAGGTAAGAAAATGCTTCATAGAGTTGTACAGGGTGTCGCGGTACCATGTCAACACGTGCAAAGATGATAGCCCAAGGTTTGTCACTTGGGAGTCCAAGTATCTCAGAGTTGAAAAGGTTACCAAAACGTACAAAGGCTGCAGTAAGTGCACCAGGGATAGCTACACGTGAAAGTAACCACATATACGGTGTGTTATAACGTTTTGAAAACAGATAAAGTGCTATAAGTACACCTGCAAGTCCACCATGACTTGCAAGTCCGCCTTTCCACACTTTGAGTATCTCTAAAGGATTGGAAAGATAATAGTCAGGTTCATAAAAGAAACAATGTACCAGTCGTGACCCAAGTACTGCACCTACCATGAGGTAGATGAGTAGAGTATCAAGTACAGCTGGATCTTTACCTTCACGTTTGTATATTTTGTTTAAAATCATCATTCCAAGAAAAAATGAACCCACAAAAAGAAGACCATACCAACGAAGTTGCAAAGGACCTAATTCTAAGATATTGGGATTGACGTTCCAGATAAAGTGTTCCATATAGTATAAGCCTTTTTATAATTAGGAGTATTATACTCTAAATTCTTTAATAGGATTTTTATGATGAATAAGAGGGATGTACAGATGAAAATAAAGAGAAGATCTAGCTGTTTATCTTCTCTTTTATCTCTTTGGCAATGGCAGAAATTTTAGTGATTTTCTGTGTATCACTTAAACTTTCATCTAAAAGTACTTTCACAAAAGCAGAACCAACGATGACACCATCAACACCTTTGGCTTTCTCTTTGGCAGTGTTTTGATCTACACCAAAACCTACATAGACAGGTGTATCTGTAAACGCTTTGATATCTGTGATAATAGGCTGTAGATCTTCACTCTGCCCAGAACCTGTAATACCGGCATAGGCTACAAGGTAGATGAATTTTTTTGCATCAGTGACAATTTGCTCTATACGTGCTTTAGAGTCTGTAGGTGCAATGAAGTCTATAAGGTTCAGTCCAGCAGCTTCTATGGCCGGTTTATAGGGTCTTGCTTCTTCGAAAGGAAGGTCCGGGATGATGAAACCGTTTACGCCAGCTTTGTTTGCCTCAGCTATGAAAGTATCTAATCCTTTATGATAAAAAGGATTGAAGTAACCCATCCATAAGGTATCTATGTGAGGCGCTATCTTAGCAGAAGCTTCAAACAGATGGTCAAGTTTAAAACCGTTTTCCAAGGCTTTCAGGTTTGCTTTTTCTATAACGGGACCATCGGCAACAGGATCAGAAAAAGGCATACCCAGTTCAAGTGTATCTACACCTGCTTCAGCTAAAGCCAAGGCAGCATCAACTGTAAATTCCAATGAAGGGAAACCGGTAGTAATATATGCAACTAAATTTTTCAATATGGACTCTTTTATGACAATATGTAATATATTTTTGTTATTATACATTTTTTAGATAAAATGAGACACGTTAAGAAGAGAAGTAGAGATTTCTTCTCTTTAGTGTCGGAACCGAAACGGTCATAGTGAAGTAAAGCCGTGTAGGAAATACCTGATTATGTAGGAAGACTATGAGTATTCATACCCCTAAAATAGAAGAAAAAGTAACTTTAACGACCATTGCAAAGATGAAAGGTGTTGAACCTATTACCATGGTGACAGCGTATGATGCACTGTTTGCACAGATCTTTGATGGTGAAGTAGAGATGATACTTGTTGGAGACAGTTTAAATATGAGTTTTCTAGGAAAAGAAGACACACTTTCTGCAACCATGGATCAAATGATCTACCATACACAAGCGGTATGTAATGGTGCAACATTGCCTGTGATCGTACTGGATATGCCTTTTGGTACCTATACATCACCTGAAGTAGCAGTCAAAAATGCAACAAGAGCGTATCAGGAAACCAATGCACAAGCAGTAAAGATAGAAGGCGGTAAAGAGAGAGCACATATTGTTGAAGCTTTGACGCAAAACTCTATTGCAGTGCTTGGACACATAGGGCTTATGCCACAGTTCTTACGCAGTGATGGCGGTTATAAAATACGAGGAAAAGACCAGGCCGATATCGATGCATTGGTTGAAGATGCAAAAGCACTTGAAGCTGCGGGTGCATTTGCCATTGTGGTTGAAGGGGTGAAAGAAGAGGCAGCTAAAGCTATTACCGAAGCAGTCTCTGTACCGACCATAGGTATAGGTGCAGGAAATGTCACAGATGGGCAGGTCCTTGTCTGGAGTGATATGTTCGGATTCTTTGAAGCCTTTAAACCGAAATTCGTCAAGCAGTATTTTGATGGAGCAAAGCAAATGCGTGAAGGACTTGAAGCGTATCGTAATGAAGTCAAGGCAAGAGAATTCCCAAGTGATGAGTATACATATTGAGAAAGTTGATAAAATGACTAAAGGTTTACTGGCTGTGGGTATGGTTGCAGTATTATACTTGAGCGGCTGTAGTGACAGTGCATCAGTAGACAGCCCAGTGGCCAGAGCAGGTTCTGCTTCTGACATAAAAGATAAACTGGCAACCACACAGGCATTACGCCATACAAATATACAAGTAAATACACAAAATGGTAAAAATATTTTATCTGGTGTGGTACATACACAAAAGCAGAAGTTTTTAGCAAGTTCAGTGGCACGTTCTGTCGAAGGTTCAGGCACAGTAGTCAATCAATTGGTGGTAAAGTAACAGATGGAACGTATGGTTGAAATAGAACGTTTTGATGAAGAGATCTCCTATGAGGTCAACCTTCGTCCTAGTTCATGGGATGAGTATATCGGTCAAGAGAAGATCAAAAAGAATCTGAAAGTATTCATAGAAGCGAGTAAAAAAAGAGAAGAAGCGTTAGATCACATTCTCTTTTTTGGACCTCCTGGTTTGGGTAAGACGACTATTGCAAACATTATCTCTACAGAGATGGGAGCAAATATTAAAACCACTGCTGCACCGATGATCGAAAAAGCCGGAGACCTGGCAGCACTTTTAACCAATATCGAAGAGGGTGATATTCTGTTTATCGATGAGATCCATCGTATGTCTCCGGCCATAGAAGAGATACTCTATCCAGCAATGGAAGATTTTCGTTTAGATATCATTATTGGTTCGGGTCCTGCTGCACAAACGGTGAAGATAGACCTGCCGCGTTTTACACTTATCGGGGCAACGACAAGAGCAGGGATGCTTTCCAACCCTCTTAGAGAGCGTTTTGGTATGCATTTTCGTATGCAATTCTATACACCTGTTGAGTTAGCCAAAATTGTTGCGCAAGCTTCTAATAAACTGGAAAAACCAGCCCAGGAAAATGCTGCTACTGAAATAGCACGTAGAAGCAGAGGAACACCGCGTATTGCACTGCGTCTACTTAAACGTGTCAGAGATTTCTCAGAAGTTGCCAATGAAGATGAAGTGACTTTTAAAAGAGCTCAGTATGCCTTAGATGAATTAGGCGTCAATCACTTAGGTTTTGATGAACAGGATATACAACTTTTAGAACTGCTTGTCTCCGCAAAAAGCAAACCTATGGGACTTAGTACCATAGGTGCAGCACTCAGTGAAGATGAAGGCACTATCGAAGATGTTCTGGAACCGTATCTTATAGCAAACGGCTATATAGAAAGAACGGCACGTGGTCGTATAGCCACACAAAAAAGTTATGAACATTTTAAACTTGGCGGGTTGAAGGACGGACTTTTTGATAACGAATAAAAGTATAACGATCACAGTACTTTTTGTGCTTTCACTTATCGGTGCCTATAGTATCTATAAGCCATTCTTACTTTCGATTGTTGTGGCGATGTTACTTACCATGGCAACTTATAACCTGACAAAAAAGCTGATCAAGTATTTTAATTCCAGAAAACTTAGTGCTATTTTTACGTCGTCACTTTTAATCTTGATACTTTTTGCTCCTCTTATCTATATGGCAACCACAGGGGTAGGTTATATCTCCCAACTTGATGTTGAAACTATCAATGAGGTAACCTCTGGAATAAAGACGTTTACTGAAAAGATACCCTATGTCAAAGAGTGGAGCGAGATAGGTTTGAGTGATGAAAAGATCGCAGAGTATATCCAAGAGTCTACATCTTATATGACAACAGCAGGAAGTGCGGGACTTGGGTTTGTGAAGAATATGGTTCTTGTACTTGTTTTTTATTTTATCATTAACTTCTACGGAGAAGGTTTTTTTGATCTGATACGTGCACTTATGCCTGTAAGCAGGATGAAAAGTGCGAAGATGATACATGAGGTATCTTCTACGATGGAAGTGGTTTTTTATTCTATTGTTGTGACAGCTATCTTTGAAGGATTCCTTTTTGGGGTGATGGTGAGTTATTTTGGATTTAATGGACTTCTTTTTGGTGTCATTTATGGTTTTGCATCATTGATACCTATTATTGGGGGTGCTGTTGTTTGGATACCTGTAGCACTTTATTCCTGGTCAAATATGGATGCCAATACTGCTATTTTTATCACGAGTTATTCCATTGTGGTGATCTCTATCATCGCCGATACTTTGATTAAGCCTATCATTATTAAAGTGATCAAAGAGGATTTATTGAAAAGTACAATTGAGATCAATGAGATCGTTATATTCTTCTCTATTATTGCAGGGATGAGTACTTATGGATTCTGGGGGATGATATTGGGACCTGCGATTACTTCATTTTTCATTGCAATTACTAAAGTATATATTGATTATAATCATAAAGAACAAAGTAAAATAACGACTTAACGTACATAAGGAATACATCATTATAAAAATACTCATTATAGAAGATGATCCCGAATTAGCACTCATCTTAACAAATTACCTTACGAAGTATGATATGGAAGTGATAGGTGCTGAAGACCCGTATATAGGACTTTCGCTATTAACGCAACATGAGTTTGATTTGATTATTTTAGATTTGACTCTGCCTGGTATGGATGGCTTGGAAGTGATTCCTAAGATACGTGAAATAAGCAATATCCCTATTATTATCTCTTCAGCGAGAGATGATATCACTGATAAAGTGATCGGTATGGAACGAGGCGCAGATGATTATATGCCAAAACCTTATGATCCAAGAGAACTTGTGACACGTATTAAAACGATTTTAAGACGTACACATAGTGTTGATGAAAAAGCAACCGGAGGAAGAAGCACTTTTTATTGCAGATCCTAATGCCAGAGAGATCAGATTCAAAGGAAAGTCATTGGAATTGACTGCTGCAGAGTATGATATTTTAGGGATGCTTTTACAGCATAAAAATGGTTCAGTCTCAAGAGAACAGCTCTTGTATGAAAGTGAACATATCGATGATGACAGTTCCATTAAAAATATAGATGTCATTATCTCACGGATACGACAAAAGATCGCGAAAGTGGATCCTGATCATGTCTATATTAAACCTATTCGTGGTGTAGGATACCTTTTAACTGACAGAGTATGAGAAACTTATCTGTAACCACTTTTATTCATATTCTTTTTTCCGTAGCAATTTCGATTTTGGTTGCTACATTTTTACTTTTTCTCTCTTGGGATAAAGATCGACATAAGATCGAAGAGTATAAACGCTATCAACTTATCTCTATTACCTTTCTTTCCAAACTACAGCTTAATCCTGACAAAGAGGACCTGGATGCACTCTATCAAGATTTACGTGTAAAACCAGTACCACAGAAGAACATGATAATGATAAAAAAACAGATAGAAACAGAAGGTGAAACGATATTTACTGGAGGTTCTTCTTTGGGACAGGTAAGGGTATTTAAGATAGGAGATGACCATTATATCTATGTGCAACGTATGCAGCATAACCTTTTACTTGAAGATGATCGAGCTGATAATTATTATTTTGAGATCGCCATAGCTTTAGGTATTTTTCTTATTGGGTTACTCCTTGTTCTCTATTTGGCTGTTTTAAGAAAGCTCTATCCTCTAAAAAAATTACATAAACAGATACAAAGGTTTGCCCAAGGGGATATGCAGACACGTATTACCTATCTCTATGATGATGAGATAGGCAAAATTGCAAAAAGTTTTGATGATGCTATCGTACATATCAATGCTTTGAGTACTTCAAAAAACCTTTTTATGCGTAACTTGATGCATGAGCTTAAAACACCTATTACCAAGGGACGTATCGTTGTTGAGATGATGGAAGATGAAGCAAGTAAAAAGATACTCGTACGTGCCTTTGAACGGATGAATGAACTGATTTCAGAACTGGCAGAAATAGAGAGAGTCACAACACAAAGTTTTGAACCTACTTTTGAGTATGTGATGCTTGATGAAGTCATACGAAGAAGTCAGGAACTTTTAATGATGCCTAAAGAAAACGTTACGATTGATGTGAAAAATATCGCTTTAGCCACAGATGTAAAGTTACTCTCTCTAGCGATTAAAAACCTACTGGATAATGGTATCAAGTATAGTAAAGACAAACATGCTTTACTTAGATCAGTAGGTGATAGTTTGGAGATCAGTTCTAAAGGTGAAAAACTACAACATCCACTCGCTTATTATGTAGAGCCTTTTTCTCAAGAGGAAAAAAGAAGTACAGGCTTTGGATTGGGACTCTACATTGTACATAATATTTTGGAAAAACTAGGTTGTGCATTAGACTATAAATATGTAGATGGATATAATATCTTTGTGATAAAGGCAGGGGATGCCTGCCGGTTTGGATAGGCTATTCAGAGTTTAATCCTTAAGTGCCTCAGCGATGAGCTCTAGAGGATTCTTAAAGATAGTCTCTACGTCTGCATTGTTCATCGCTTCACTAAGCTGCACTCTACAGGCAGAACATTCAGCACTTACATACTTTGCTTTAGTTGCTTTGATCATTGCTGCTTTTGGTTTTCCTGCAGCCTCTGCAAAATGAAACTTCTCTGTTTGCATCGTAACGCCACCAAATCCACAACAGCGATTAGGGTCACTCATCTCTATCATTGGATAATTTGGTGCCAATAGGTTACGAGGTTCCTGGTAAATTCCTTGTACTTTTCTTGCATGACATGGGTCATGGTAAGTCACCACTTCATCAAATTTTTGACCTTTTTCTTGAAGCATTGATTCCAGTTCCGTGTTGTCATGCAGCCATGCTGTTGCCATATGGATCTTTTCAGCTACTTTTCTTGCACGTTCTTTCCACTCAGGCATATCATGATTTTCAAAAAAGACTTGCCAGTCATGTTTTATCATTGCTGAACAAGTTGCTTCAGGGATGAGCATTGCATCACATTCATCCATGAAACTTTCAAAATATTCTATATTTTTCTTTGTCATATACTCCACTGAACTCATATCCCCTGTAAAATATGCAGGTGCACCACAGCAGAGCTGTTTTTTAGGGATAAAAACATCAATGTTCAATTTAGCCAGTATATCGACAAGTGAGTCTCCGATACTTGTATAGTTATAATTGGCTAAACAGCCAATGAAAAGTGCCACACGAGGATTTTTATTCTCTTTCGAGATAGCCGGTATCTCTTCAGGATAACTATTTAAAAAGCTTGTTTTAGCCATAGAGGGAAGCAGTCTTCCTTTTTTTACCATAGGGAGAGAGAACCTTGCTCTAAGTCCTCTGTCTTTGTCATCCTGTGCCAAGGCACAGGTTTTAAACATGTATCCAAATTTCATCACAAAGTCCATGATCTTACGGTTACGCAACAAGAAGAAGAATCCACGTTTAAACCATGCGATACCAAACTTGTCTGCTATGTCTGCACGCACTTCTTCGATGACCATATCTGTAGCCAATGAGTTAGGACAGACATCGACACAATTGGTACATAAAAAACAACTTTCAAAAATATTTTTAGCATTTTTATCTAATTCCAAATGTCCCTGTTGATAGGCACCCAAAAGATCAATAAATCCACGAGGAGAGGTTGTTTCATCTGGGTTGACCTGGTGAATGGTGCAAACAGGGATACATTTACCGCATTTGATGCATTCATCACTTGTTTCAGTAAAGTTAAAAATGTCTTCGATTTTTTTACTCATATTTCCTCTTAAACTGTTTTAGAAAATGATTTTTTACTTTGCGCATATTTTTTCATATATGCATCAAATGGCATTGCTATATTTCGAATGAGCAGTGTACCGGTGGTACTTACGGTGATCTTATCCTCTGTGATAGTGACAAGGTCGGCATCCTCAAACTCCTGCAATGCCTCTAATGCATCAGCAAAGTATGTTTTAAAATCTATATGATGTTCAGCTTCCACTCTTTTCATATCTATAGAAAAATTAGCCATCAACTCCATGATCACTGCTTTACGAAGGAAGTCATCATCACTTAGATTCACCCCTCTCTCAAAAGGTAGTTTACCTGCATCAAGTGCTGCTTCATACACTTTCATATCTTTGGTATTCTGAGCATAATAACGTTCACCCTCACCAATACTGGTAAGACCGATACCTACAAGGTTTGCACCACCTTTAGTGGTGTATCCCTGGAAGTTTCGATGAAGTTCACCTTTTTCAATGGCTCCAAAAAGTTCATCTTCCGGTTTGGCAAAATGGTCCATACCTACCATTTTATAGCCATTAGCTTCAAAAAAGTCAATAGTGTACTGGAAAATTTTCAGTTTTACATCTGGTGTGGGAAGTGTTGTCTCATCAAATTTTCGCTGTGTTTTCATAAGCCAAGGCACATGTGCATAGTTAAAGACAGCAACCCTGTCAGGGTTGAGTTCTGTAGAGAGTTCAAGTGTTTTCTTGAAAGTGTCTAGTGTCTGAAAAGGTAAACCATAGATAAAGTCTGTGTTGATAGACTTTATCCCATATTTTCTTGCCAACTCAACAGCTTTTTTGGTCAATTCTAAAGGTTGTATACGATGAATCTCTTTTTGTACTTTTTCATCCAGGTCCTGTACCCCAAAGCTGATACGGTTAAAACCATGTTTCTGAAAGACTTTCATTTGGTCTTCGTTAAAGAAACGAGGGTCTATCTCACAACTAATCTCAGCCTCTTTACTCCAGTGAGGGAACTTGGATTTTATGTATGTGACTATCTCATCAAGTTCAAAGGCTTTATAGTAGGTGGGTGTACCTCCACCAAAGTGGAACTGTATCACTTCACGTGAAGTGTCAATATGTTCAGCTAAAATGTCAATTTCTTTTTTCAAGTACTCTATATATCTTGAAAGTTTTGCTTCTTTGGAAGTAAAAACAACATTACATCCGCAAAAGTAACATGCGGACCTACAGAACGGTAAATGAACATAGAGTGAGAGTCTCTCTTTTTAGTTTTCCAGATAATGAATATAATCATCATATTTGAAGTCGTCACTGAATTCCAGAGCTGTAGGGTAAGATGTATATCTTGGCCCCGGTTTGGAATATTTACTGAACTTTTCGAAATCTATGTTGCTCATTTATGCCATTCCGTCATTACGGTGTGCATCTAACCAAACCATGATGCCTTTTTGGGCATGCAGTCTGTTCTCTGCTTCGCTAAAGATCACATCAGCATGTTTCTCAAAAGTCTCTTCACTTACTTCATATCCTCTGTATGCAGGTAAACAGTGTAGGAATATAGCATCTTCTTTAGCTAAAGACATCATAGACTCATCGACCATGTATCCTTCAAAGGCCTTCATGCGGATCTCTTTTTCATCTTCCTGCCCCATAGAAACCCAAGTGTCAGTGGTGACAACATCACATCCTTTGACTGCCTCTTGAGGATCATTACCAAAAGTGATCTTCGCACCACTCTCTTTGGCTACTTCAAGTGCATCTTTTACGATAGCTTCATCACATTCATACCCTTTAGGTGTAGCCACTCTGAGTTCAAACCCAAGTTTGGCGGCAACATAAGCCAAGAGTGTGTCATATTGTTTCCATCACCTACATATGCGACAACAGGGTCTTTGTCTTTACCATGTTCTATCATGGTAAGGTAGTCAGTCATAAGTTGTACCGGGTGGTAAGAGTCTGTCAGTCCATTGATCACAGGCACTTTAGAGTAGTGTGCGAACTCTTCAAGTTTTGACTGTTCAAAGGTACGTATCATCACCATATCAACCATACGACTTATCACCCTAGCAGTATCTTTCATCGGTTCACCACGGCCTAGTTGTATATCATTAGAAGAGAGGAAAAGGCCTACACCACCAAGCTGATAGATACCTGTTTCAAAACTCACACGTGTACGTGTAGAACTCTTTTCAAATATCATCCCAAGCGTTTGGTGTTCCATGTAAGGCACAAACTTTTTTTGTTTTGTTTGTGCTTTGATCTTTTGTGCTAATGTTATCATCTCAAGGATTTCATCTTTAGTAAAATCCTTGAGTGTTAAAAAGTGTCTCATTGCTTTATCCTCGTATCTCAACCTTTCCATAAATATAAATATACAGGGCTGAAAATTTAAAAGAGATTATTCTACCATAAAAGGGTTGAAAGTTGTAGAGACTTACACTTTAAGAAGTAGTGCAAGTCAAAGTTGTAGATTATTTTTGGAGTAAAAGTGCGGCTTCTTTTGCATGATAGGTAATGATGATATCCGCACCCGCACGTTTAAATGCTATGAGTGTTTCCATCATCACTTTATCGTAGTCTATCACACCGGCTTTGGCTGCCATTTTGAGCATAGAGTATTCACCGCTTACATTGTAAACAGCCAGTGGAAGGGAAGTGTTGTTTTTCACATCTCTTACTACATCAAGGTAGGCAAGTGCAGGTTTTACCATAAGGATGTCAGCACCTTCTTTTTCATCTTCTACACTTTCTTGTATCGCTTCATTTCTGTTCGCCGGATTCATCTGGTAAGATCTTCTGTCCCCAAAGCTTGGACTGGACTCAGCTACATCACGGAAAGGTCCGTAGTAGGCAGAAGCAAATTTAGTTGAGTAAGACATGACAGGCAGGTTTTCAAATCCTGCTCCATCAAGTCCATTACGAATAGCAGTGATCATTCCGTCCATCATCCCTGAAGGGGCTATCATGTCAACACCTGCTTTAGCGTGGATAATGGCTTGTTTGGCTAAGTTGTCAAGTGTAATGTCATTGTCAACAGTATGAAGTACAGGGTCAAGTACACCGCAGTGTCCATGGTCCGTGTATTCACAAAAACAAAGGTCCGTGACAACAAACATATCCGGGTGTGCAGCCTTCACTTCACGTACTGTTTGCGCGATGATGCCGTGTTCACACATCGCGTCAGATCCTACAGAATCCTTTGTATCAGGGATACCAAAGAGGATGATGGAGTAGATCCCCAGTTCTTTAAGTGTATTACACTCCTTTACTATTTCATCGATACTCATTTGAAAAACACCAGGCATAGAGTTTACTTCTTCTTTGATACCTACACCACTTTTTGCGAAAAGAGGGTAGATGAAATCATTGACTGACAGATGTGTCTCCTGGAGGAGATCTCTTAGGACGGGATTGATTCTTTTTCTTCTAAAACGTGCAAACATGTACTGACCTTATGATATCTTTTGAAGTATTTTACAATAATTATTAATTATTAATTATTAATTACTCATTCTTAAAGTATAATCTCTTCATGAATAATATAGATATATCACAAATCGCTACTTTACCAACCAAATACGGTACGTTTAAAATACAAGCATTTAGAGAAGGCAACAAAGAACATTTGGCCATTTTCACAGATGATCTCTCTGATGAACCTATTGTACGTGTTCACTCAGAGTGTTTAACTGGTGATGCATTAAGCTCAGTCAAGTGCGACTGTGGGGAGCAACTTCATTTTGCTCAGGCGCTAATAGCAAAAGAGGGCGGGATGATCATTTATCATCGCCAAGAAGGGCGTAATATAGGATTGCTCAATAAAGTGAATGCTTATGCATTGCAAGATGCAGGGTTTAACACCATAGAGGCCAACCATCAGTTAGGATTTAAGGCAGATGAACGTACGTATGAAGTGGTTGAGTTTATCTTAAATCACTTTGGTATTAAAAAATTAAAACTACTGACCAACAATCCTAAAAAGATTGAAAGTTTAGGTGACATTAAGATAATAGAACGACTCCCCATCCAAATCACCCCAAATCCTCATAATGAAGGATATCTTCAGGTTAAAAAAGAGCAGATGGGGCATCTCCTTTAAAATTGGGAGACAATGATAGTTTATGAGAAAAGCAATACTTTAAAAACACTCTGCGATAAGATTAAACAACATAAGATTGATTTTGGCATACCGGTCTTTATCATATAGTGTATTTGCTTCACTACTTTTACTATTAATTCCTATGCTAATTCATTTTTTTATTGATAAAGCGAGATCAGTACTTGATCAAGATAGTGAGAAATCAGCTACTTTACTCAAAGATCATACGCGAAGTTTATCATAGCCTAGAGAACTGACCATCATTAGACATGCAGATCACATTTTTCTATTAGAAGAGGGTGGAGTGAAATCTGAGGAGATTTATGATATGCTTCAAAACAAGGATTGATCTAAGAGGATTTTGATGTTACATAAATTTAAAAAATTCAGTAAATTATCATCAGAAGAAAAGAAGCTATTTCTAGAAGCATATGCTACACTGGGCTTGATGCGTACAGCCATTTTAACACTCTCGTTCAAACGATTAACCCGTACTTTAGATCATGTTTCAAAAAAAGAAGAGATTACAGTATTAAATGATACTGAGATGGATATTGCTCTAAAATCAGGTCAGGCTATTACTAGAGCAGCAGCTTATACTCCTTGGAAAAGTACCTGTCTTGTACAAGCGCTTTCAGCACAAAAAATGCTTCAAAAACGTGGCATCCCCGGAGTATTTTATCTGGGGGCTACAAAAGACCATGAAAGCAAAGAGAAGATCAAAGCACATGCATGGACACAATGTGGACGTAGTATCATCACAGGCAGTGAAGGGCATGAAGAATTTACTGTGCTTTCTGTATTTGGATGGAGAAAGAAATGATAGTCTATGGTACAAAAATTAAATCTGATATTGACTTTCCTTTGGATCTCTCTCAAGAAACAGAAACACGATATGAGGTCGAACTCTCTTCAAATATCCCTATGAAATTAAAAGAGTCCATCACCTGTGGTTTTTATCTGTATTGGGCACACGATAGAAATGTACATTTGTATAGTGATCGTGAATTTGATAGTAGTGAAATAAGGCAGCCATGGTGTTATGAAGTAGAAGATGTTGTACGGTTTTATTGGATAGATGGAAAACGAACAATATATTATGAACTAAATGAAAAAGGTGATACAAATTTGCTGAGTTTTTGGTTTATCCATCTACTATTACCACTTTATATGACATTAGAAAACATGTATGATTTTCTGCATGCAGGTGCAGTAGAAGTGGAGGGGAAACCCATCTTCTTTATTGCGCCATCTATGGGTGGTAAATCGACAATGACTGATTATTTCATTAAGCAAGGGCATCCTCTTGTCTCAGATGATAAAGTACCGACTTTCATTTCTAATGGTAAATTTATGGCAGTGGGCTCTCACCCTTATCATCAGACCCTATAGTAAATTTGAAGAGTTGGGATATCGTGTTGAGAACTTTACGACAGATTTTAAACCCATTCATGCTTTTTATGAACTTGAAGGAGTGGAAGGTGATGCAGACATCACTATAGAGGAGATCAAAGGATTTGCAAAGTTTGATGCTCTTTTACCGAATTATCTTTATATGTTCTCATGGTTAAGACCTGAACGACTTAAATATCTTTCAAAGATGCTTAACCATGTGAAGGTATTTCATGTGAAAATACCTTGGGATATGAATCGTTTGGGAGAAGTACATAATTTGATTTCTGGGCATAGTGAAGGACTAAAATGAGTGGTTTTTTTGTCATTTTCAATGGTAATGGAGAGAAGTGGAATACGCTTATATTATCTTACTTAGTATAGATAAAACGGAATCTGGTCCAGTATATAATAAAAATGAACATAAATTTGGTGCTCACGGCCCTACAACAAGTTAAAATATTCCTTGTATTCTTAATAGATATAGATTATGCTTAGGTAATATGAGTTTAATTTTTTTGAGTATTCAAGCTCATCAATATAGTCACGCTTTGTATAGTTTTATCCATTAGTAACAGAAAGGAAGGGTAGAATCTCATGACTGTATACCTCTAATAGTTGAATAATATACAGAATAAACACTTGGTACTCTTTATGCAATATGCTATACTTTAAGTACAAATAATACATTAGGATATCTATTTATGAAAAGAAGCTTACTTACCTTTTTTACCTTGTTGCTTTTTTTAAGCACAGTGCAAGCCATGGAGATCATCGTTGATCAAACAAAACTTCAAGAGATCAAAACAAAGAATGTAGTATTGCAAGATCCGTTATTTGAGATAAAGGGTGCTATAGAGAAACCTGAAAGTTACATTTTAAAGCTCGTAGCGAGATCACCTAGAGGCTCACAACTTTTGACGGTTTTTTTAGATAAAAAGACATCAGAAATTTACATTGGATCAGGATACGATAAAGAGGGTAGAGCGATCACATTTCCTAAAGATGCACAGGCCATCAAAGAGGGTATTGCATTTAGTTATGGAACAGGCAGTAAAGAGATATACATCATCACAGATCCTGAATGTCCATACTGTTCCAGGTTTGAAAAAGCAGTGAACGGGAAACTCGATGAGTATACTGTTCATGTGATCTTCTTCCCTCTTTCATTTCATAAGAAAGCACCTGCAATGGTGGATTGGATCATGCAAGGGAAAGATGATGTTGTTAGAAAAGAACGTTATGAACAGATCATGCTGAAAGGATCGACAGCATACAGCTCACTGATAAAAGATATAAAAAAACCATATGTCTATTCTGAAGCAGTGAGACCTGCAATGAAAAAAATGGAAGCAGCAGTACTGGAACTCAATGTCAGGGGTACTCCGGCAATATATGATAAGAATTTTAATCCTATGTCACAAGATCAACTTTTCAAAGGGAGTAAAAAGTAATGAACCTCAATCAAAAAATCACATTTGCAGATACAGTTTTCGCCCAGGAAGTAGACGGTGAAATGGTACTTCTTGACATGGAAAGTGAAAATTACTTTGGACTTGATGAAGTAGGTACAGCTATCTGGCAAGCTATGCAAGAGAAGGAAACTTTGCAAGAGGTTTTTGAAGTATTGCTGGAGCAGTATGAAGTCGAAGCGGAGGTTTTGGAGAGGGATCTTTCTGATTTTGTAGGGAAGCTACTTGAAAGTGGTTTGATAGAGGTGAAAGAGAATTGAACCTATCACAATATTTAGATAATGAGAGCATACAATTAGAGCGTGAGATCATCGTTAAGCTGGAAAATTTTGCTTCACTTTTACACGAATGGAACCAGATACATAATCTTACAGGCGCTAAAAGCATAGATGCGATCTATGTCAATATCGTTGATTCACTTTATCCTTTGACTTTTATAAAAAAACCGAAAACACTTTTAGATGTAGGAACCGGTGCAGGATTTCCGGGTCTTGTTTTGGCTATAGCATTACCGGACACCAAAGTGGTATTGGCAGAACCGCTTAAAAAGCGTGTCTCTTTTTTAAAGTATGCCTCCATAGACTTGGAACTTTCTAATGTCAGGGTAGAGGCTAAAAGGGTAGAGAATGTAGAACATGATGCCTTTGATCTTATCAGTTCTCGCGCGGTGACAAATACGAAACTACTTTTAGATCTGACCTCTAAGATAAGTGATGCACATACAGAATATCTTTTTTACAAAGGGTCCCGTGTATTTGATGAGATAGAAGATGTACAACATCAGCTAAGATATGATATAGTACAAAAAAATCAAAGAAATTATCTCTATATAAAGACTGAAGAATGATCTTAAAATTACTTATTTTTGCTATTGCCGGTGTACTTATCTATAAATTTTTTGGTGGGAAACTTCCAAAATTTGGAAAAAGTCCTCATGAGAAAAAGCTAGATGATGATACACTGGTGGAATGCGCAACATGTCATACTTATGTTACTTTCAAAGAGAGTATAATTGTAGGCGGTAAGTATTATTGTTCTACCGAATGTACACCCTAAATCAAATCAAAAGGAAGAATCATGAAAATTATTGGACACCCATGGATAAAAAGCAATCGTTTTTTTAAAGTTTTTTCTGTCAAAGGTATAGAAAAGAGTCAATCGGATGATATCATTTTACTTGAACCTTTGGTGGATTCACATGCACTTGCACAACATTGTCAAGCCAACAATATTCCTTTCGCGATTGTAGCAAATAACCTGGATGATGCACTTTTTGCCAATGCTTTAGGTGCAAAATATATCATTTGTGAAGAAGATGATGCTTTAATGATCCAGCCTATAGCCAATGAGTATCTTTTTGATACACGTATATTGGTGCTTATCCATAGTGAAAAAGAGATAAGTAAAATAGCCAGAGGTGGTGTGGATGGTGTCATCCTTGAAGATGCCATCTATGAGAACTGATATCCAAACTTATACTCTGACCTATATACTGATAGTACTTTGCAGTGTAGTCTATCTTTTTTCTGCACTTTTAAGCCAAAGTCTCATAGCAATGGATATGGAGGTACTTGTAAATATGGGTGCCTTGTTTGGCCCTTTTACTGTACTTGAGGGCGAATGGTGGAGACTCATCACTGCCATGTTCTTACATGGCGGTATGACCCATCTTCTGATGAATATGTTTTCTCTTTACATTGTAGGACGCGGTGCAGAGATGTACTTTGATACGAAGTCATACGTAAGCATTTATTTCTTCTCTGGGATCATTGGAGGGCTTGTATCACTTTATATACATCCTGTCTCTGTCGGAGTAGGGGCATCAGGAGCCATTTTTGGTGTTTTTGGTGCATTGGCAGGATTTTTCCTGGCACATAGAGATAAGATCGCTTCACACTCTAAAGCATTTATGAAAAACTTCGGTGTTATTATCGCAATTAACCTTGTGATAGGGCTCTCCATACCTTCGATAGATGTAAGCGCTCATATTGGGGGGCTTATAGTAGGTTTTATAGGTGGGTTTGTGCTCTCTAAAGATCCCAAGTGGATCTTAGTTTATAATACAATGATGATACTAGTTATCTTAGGGTTTGCCTCATATCTTCCTGATCAGTATGCTGAAATATTATTTTAAAGTATGGGTACTTTCTTTTTTTCTTGCAGGGTGTGCGGCTACGGTACCTTCAGTATCACACTCTAAGATCACAGAACTCTCACTGCTTTTTCAGTCTTTAGATAATACTATTGATCAAAGTGAAACTATGCGGCTTTCCAAAGATATTTTCCAGAAAACACAACAGTTATCAGAAGCCTTTGAACTTACTTCACCACCCGTTTTCCATAACTTTCTAGTTACTGTGGGGGTACGTGAAAAAGGACTTTGTTACCATTGGAGTGATGCATTATATGCATATCTTACGCAGAAAAAATATACGTCTTTTGAGTTTCATTTGGTTGGAGCGAACATAGGAGAATATTTTTATGAACATAATGCTTTGGTTGTGGTAGCCAAAGGTGGAAAAGTAGAAGAAGGTATTATCATTGACCCTTGGAGAAATTCCGGAGAGCTTTATTTTTCTAAATTAAACAATGACTCTGAGTATACATGGGTACACAGACCAAATAGGGGCTGTGACTAGTTTTCATTCAGGTATAGGTTCCTTTTCCATACCCAATTCACGTAACTCTGCCTCTTCTGCTGCAAGAGCTTCTTTTTCTGCTTCAGAAAGTGCTTCTTTAGATTCTGCTTCTTCGTGTTCTTCTTCCGTTACATTTTCTTGCTCATTGTTTTCCTCTGCAGACTCTGTTTCTTCAGTGCCTTCACTTTCTTTTCTTCCAATATTTCTACATTGGTTTCTGTGAGATCAGATTCTTCTTCTGCTATCGCTGTAGTGTGGAGGAGGAGAAAAAAAGAACATAGGATACTTGAAAATAGTTTAGACATAATTAGCCTTTCTAAAAATTTTATAAAATAGTTTACAGGATTTTTATTGAAATTGCAACTGCATGTATGAGTTCTGAGGAGAGAGAACAGAGTGCACCTTCATGACAAAGGCAAATAAATCTTGTCTATGAGTTCTTCATATTCACTTTTGGCATCAGAGTCTATCGTGATACCTCCACCACTTTTATAATAAAATTGGCCATTTTCATTTTCAATGAAACGTATCATCACTCCAGAACGTAAAGACGAACCGTCAAAAACACCAAACACGCCTGTATAAAACCCTCTATTAAAATTTTCTATATGCTTAATGATATTGACAGTGCTTTTTTTAGGTGTGCCTGAGATGGAACCTGCAGGGAGTATTTGACTAAGAAGTGTGCCTACATTATCTTTCCAGTCAGTTGGCAGTTTTGCTGTGATCTTGGAACTTACCTGAAGAAGTTCTTTTTCACCCGCTTTGATTTTCTCGACATATCTAAATTTTTCTACCTTAACATCGGAACCTATGATTCCCAGATCATTACGCATGAGGTCTACTATCATGATATGTTCTGCCATCTCTTTTTGGTCTGTGAGGATGATCTCTTTTGCATGCGGCAGGTGAGCATCTATAGTACCTTTCATAGGGTAGGTAGCTATAGTATTCTCCTCTATCTCTACAAAACGTTCTGGGGAGAAGCAGATAAATTCATCTTTAAAATAGAGTTTAAATTTAGCTTTGGCATAGGTAAATATCTCCTTGAGTGACAAAGAACTATCTACGGGTGTTCTAAAAGTGAGGTTGAGAAGATAGGTATTACCAGAACGTATCTCTTCGAGTACTTCATTGAGTGCTTCTTGATAAGTGTTGAAATCCACGGGGGATTTTGAAAAGGTAAAATCTTTTGTACGTTTTTTCACAGGATAATTACGCCAATCCTCTAATTTATAGAAAATATCATCATCCAAGTTATCAAGTGGCCGTGCAAATATTTTTTCACCATCAAAAGAGCTAATAAAAAGAAAAGGCGTACGTTGTTTAGCGAGAGTATTAATCTGTTCAAAACCATTTTCTTTACTAAGCCATGTCATAAAGAATTTCCTCTCTAGTATTATTAAATAAAGTCATTGAGAACGCCCGATTGCCCCCACTTACGCTTTGTATTTACTTTTCTAGAAAAGTAAATACAAAACTTCGAAAATAAAAAAATTAGATATCTATTACGAATCCAAAAGAAGAAGTTTCAAGATAGCCATACGCATATAAACCCCATTTTTAACCTGTTCAAGGACTTTACATCTATGATCTTCAAGCATTTCATCAGAGATATCTATATTTCTCATGACCGGACCAGGATGAAGTACCAAGATATCTCTATCTCCTAAAAGTTCATGATCGATGCAGTAGTGTTGCGCATACTCAGCATAATCATCGAAAATAGGAGATGCGTGACGTTCTAATTGTGCTCTTAGGGACATAATGACATCTACTTTGTCTAAAACATCTTCAAGTTTTTCATATTGAAGCAGATCACTGGTAGGCATAAATGGTTTTGGTGCAACTAAAATCACATTCAACCCCATGCGTGTAAGCAGACGGATACCTGAGCTGGCTACTCTGGAACTGATAATATCCCCAACAATAGCAACGGTTTTGCCTTGAATATCTCCGTTAAAATGTTCGACCATCGTAAAAAGGTCAAGAAGCGCTTGTGTCGGGTGTGCATAGTTCCCAGCACCAGCGTTGATGACAGATGTCATTTGCATGTCAGCTAAGATCCCAGGTGCATCATTTTCAGAATGACGGATGATAACGCAATCAGGTTCCATGGCACAAAGATTTGCAAAGGTGTCTGCTAGCGATTCTCCTTTTTTGGTAGAACTTTTACCTGGATCTAGATGTACCACTGCAGCACCGAGTCTTTTGGCTGCCACTTCAAAAGAACTACGTGTACGAGTTGAAGCTTCAAAAAAAAGCGTAATAAGCAGTTTATCTCTAAGCAGTTGAGAGGGACGTTGCGATTTAAAGTTTTTTGCGTCACGAAGTAGTTGTTGTATTTGTATGTCAGATAAGTTGGTGGTATCTACCAAATGTTGCATGTTGCGCCTTGTGGATGAAATTTTGTCATTATATCTAATAGCTACTAATAAACTTTTTTATTCCCTTTTCAAAACTCCACCAATCAGGGAATGCTTGATCATAAAAAGGTTTTGTGACTTCATTAAAACTATCACTGTCTTCAAATAAGTTCACACACCATTCGAAGGCTATGTCGCGAGATTTTAACGCTTCCATGGAGAGCAATGTATCGTTGATACAGCCTAATCTGCTTGGTGTAACCAAAAGTACTTTTGTTTCCAGTTTTTTGGCCAGGTCTATCATCATGAAATCTTTTGTTACAGGAACCATAAGTCCACCGGCACCTTCCACCAAAAGTATGTCACAGAGTTGTGAGAGTTCTTGATATTTTTCAATGATCTTCTCAATCAGTATCTTCTTTTCTGTATCTGCACAAAAAGGGGCGGCAGGCAGGGGAAAAGTGTACGCTGTAATATCTTCAGGATTAAGGTTTTTAAAGTTTTTGTTTACCTTCTGACAAACTTTTAAGAGTAAACTGGCATCATGCGGTATAGGTATAACACCTGTTTCTATAGGTTTAAATACGCCTACAGAGAAACCCTTGGAAGCAAAAGCTTCAATAAGTTTAGCTGTAATGTGTGTTTTCCCTACGTTTGTATTTGTGGCGGTGATGAAAAGTGATTGCACTTGCATTTCTCCGTTTTTTTTGTATAATAGTATTTAATAATTTATTAGGATTTTAACATAATATGCCAAAGTTTGAAGAAGAGTTAGAATTAGATTTAGCGTTAGACGAACCACAGATGTTTAAAGTGTTTTTGCACAATGATGACTACACAAGTATGGATTTTGTAGTCGAGATACTTATGGGTATTTTTCATAAGACACATGTTCAAGCAGAACAGATCATGTTGCAGATACATGAAAAAGATAAAGCCGTATGCGGTGTGTATACTTTTGAAATAGCACAGACAAAAGCACAGCAAGTCAAGCAACGTGCCAAACAAAATGGGTTTCCATTGCTCGCAACCATTGAGGAGGATAGTTAATATGATTAGTATTGCACTGAATGATGTATTTAAACAAGCCGTAGGATATGCTAAAGAGAATAGACATGAGTATTTGACAGTAGAACATGTATTTTTGTCAATAGTGAGAAGTGCAGCAGGACAAGAGATATTTTCTATACTTGATGCTGATCTCAAGAGATTGGAAACAGGTATTGTTGAACATATTACAAAGACTATCCCTTCCCTTAAAGAAGCGGTAGAACCATTTGAAACTGTTGCACTTTCGCGGGCAATCAATGACATGATGACACATATACATAGTTCTGGAAGAACAGAAGCCAGTATAGGTGATATGATCGCAGCGATCTTTATGCAGGAACATTCGTATGCAGTTTACTTGATGAAAAAAGAGGGCATAGCGCGTGTAGATGTACTAGAGGTTATCTCTCATAGGTATGATAAAGCTGATAATGCTATAAAAGAGGAAAAAGAAGAACAAACACTTTTGGATCAGTTTACAGTAGAACTTGTATCCTTGGCTAAGACAGGGAAAATAGACCCTGTAGTCGGACGTGTTGAAGAGATAGAGCGTGTCATGCAAACGCTTTGTAGACGTAAGAAAAACAATCCTCTACTAGTGGGTGAACCAGGCGTAGGTAAAACAGCTATTGCTGAAGGATTGGCGCTTAAAATCTCTGAAGGTGATGTGCCGGAGATACTTCAAAACTCAAAAGTGTTTGCTTTAGACATGGGTGCTTTGGTCGCAGGTACCAAATACAGAGGGGACTTTGAGAAACGTCTCAAAGGTATCATCAAGGAACTTACAGTGCTGGATGATGCAATTTTGTTCATCGATGAGATTCACACTATGGTAGGAGCAGGGGCAACCAGTGGCGGAAGTATGGATGCCTCTAACTTACTTAAGCCTGCACTGGCACGAGGTGATTTGAAGTGTATTGGTGCTACGACCTATGCAGAGTTTAGAAACTTTTTTGATAAAGACAAGGCATTGAGCCGTAGATTTGCCAAAGTAGATGTTGAAGAGCCGAGTATTGAAGATACTATGACTATCTTGCAGGGTATCAAACATAAGTATGAAGATTATCATAACATCATGTTTACAGATGAGGCACTCCAATCAGCTATCGATCTTTCTGTGAAGTATCTGCATGATAGATTTTTACCCGATAAAGCAATGGATATCATTGATGAGGTAGGTGCACACTTTATGCTTAAAGGCCAGGGAGGCGTAACTGTCAAACCTAAAGACATTGAAGAGAGTGTCGCTAAGATCATGAAACTTCCTTCAACTGTGATAGGTACGGATGATACTAAAAAACTCAAAGTGTTAGAGAAAGATTTAGCTTCTCATATTATTGGGCAGGATGAAGCTATCAGTGCATTGGCAACAGCTATTAAACGTTCATATGCAGGGCTCAACGCAGAAAATAGACCTATTGGAAGCTTCTTGTTCGTAGGTCCTACCGGTGTGGGTAAAACGGCTCTTGCCACACAGCTTGCCAAAACGATGCATGTGCATTTTGAGAGATTAGATATGAGTGAATATATGGAAGCGCATACTGTTAGCCGTTTAGTCGGTGCACCTCCTGGGTACGTAGGATATGAGCAGGGTGGATTGCTGACTGAAATGATCAAAAAGCATCCGCATACGGTTCTGCTTCTTGATGAGATCGAAAAGGCACATCCTGACATTATGAATATTTTACTACAAGTAATGGATGGTGCGAAGCTGACAGATAACAACGGTGTCGTCTCTGACTTTAAAAATGTGATACTCATCATGACCTCCAATATAGGTACTAAAGAACCTAATGTCATGGGCTTTAATAAAGATACTTCGATGAAAACAGATAAAGCACTGGCATCTTTCTTCTCTCCGGAGTTTAGAAACCGTTTAAGTGCTACGATTGAGTTTAATCCGCTTGGGTTAGATGTACTTGTCACCATTGTAGATAGAGAATTAGACAAACTCAATTTATTACTTAAACCTAAAAAAGTACATGTTAGTCTTGGCAAAAAAGCTAAAGAATACCTTGCAAAAGAGGGTTATGATGAACGTTATGGTGCTAGACATATTGCACGCGTCATTGATGCAAAGATCAAAGAAGCACTCACCGATGAAATACTTTTCGGACAACTTAAAAAAGGCGGTTCTGTCAAGGTAACGTATAAAGATGAGAAATTAAACTTTGACTTTCAAAGTTAAAGAGTTTTTTGTTATTGGGGAAGAAATAAATGGCTTCAATATCTGAAGAAGATCAGTATTATATCCATCCCCTAAGTCAAGATTCTCTCGAATTTCCTGATCCACGATTGGCTTCCGATGAAGGGCTTTTAGCGTATGGAGGCGACCTCTCTTCTGAAAGATTATTGACAGGATATAAAAAAGGTATCTTTCCTTGGTATAGTCAAGGGGATCCTATACTTTGGTGGTCTCCCAATCCACGACTCATACTATACCCGAGTAAGTTCAAAGTACGTAAATCTTTCAGAAGGGTGTTACGTTCTGGAAAATTCACTGTAACGTTTGATAAAAGATTCTCAGAAGTGATCAGATATTGTGCCAATGTTCCTAGAGAAGGACAACATAGTACGTGGATAGTCAATGAGATGATTGAGGCTTATATACGATTACATGAAGAGCGTTTTGCGCACAGTGTAGAAGTTTATAAAGAGGGAGAATTGGTAGGCGGTCTCTATGGTATTTCTTTAGGAAAAGCTTTTTTTGGAGAGTCAATGTTCTCTTTGGTCAAAGATGCATCAAAAGTTGCTTTTAAAGCACTAAGTGACGTTTTAGGCAGGAGAGGTTATGATTTTATAGATTGTCAGATGAAAACAGACCATATGGTAAGTTTAGGAGCTGAGGTGATTGAGAGAGATCTCTTTCTTGATGCACTAGAAGAGGCAATTGAAAAAACAACCGATTTTGGTTCATGGCAGCATTTTAAGTGGGAGTATGAAGATGGTAAATAGAGATATAGGATTCTCGTTATGGTTAGATTTTGTCGAGAGAGATTTTCTTAAAAATGATTTTTCATCATTGATTGAAAAAGGTATTATTAACGGTGCCACAAGTAATCCGTCCATTTTTGCTTCTGCGATTACAACATCTCCTGCTTACAAGGAACAGTTAGCTTCTCTTTCAGGCAAGAGCCCAAAGGAGAAGTATGAAGCATTGGCAATAGAAGACATTCGTACAGCTGCACAAAAGTTAAGACCTTTATATGATGAAGGCAATGACGGATATATTTCTATAGAAGTGGATCCTTTTCTTTCTAATGATACTGCAGGAACCGTAGCAGAAGGTAAAAGACTTTTTGCAGCTATAGGTGAACCGAACGTGATGGTCAAAGTACCTGCAACTGAAGCAGGATACGATGCTATGACAGAACTTCTAAGTACAGGTATCTCTGTCAATGCTACACTTATATTTTCTCCTAAACAGACACAGAAGTCTCTAAAGGCTATGAAAAAAGGATTGGATTGTTTTGAAAAAGATGGTGGATTAAGAGCGGAAGCAGTGATCTCTGTTTTTGTAAGCCGTTTTGACAGGTTACTTGATGCTGACTTGGAGCAAGAAGGTATTAAAGTTGCAAAAACAGGTATTTATAATGCTGCAAAAATTTACAATCTTATTGAAGCGAACCACACACCTAGTGTACGTACACTATTTGCAAGTACAGGGGTTAAAGGAGATGATCTTTCAGCCGATTACTACATGAGAGAACTCCTTGCACCACACTCTGTCAATACGGCTCCTCTCTCAACTATAGAAGCATTCATCACTAAAAAAATGCCAGCACCGAAATTACCTCTCGAAGAGAGTGAGATTAACGGCTACTTCACAAAATTAGCTGATAATGGATTTGATATGGATGCTGTGTATAACCAACTCTTAAATGAGGGGCTCGAAGCATTTGAAAAAGCATTTCAAGAGATGCTTGACACGTTAAAATAAAATAATACACCAAAGGGTTCATCAATGGAAGAAAAGCTCAAACTATATCTTAAAGCAATGATCAGTAATAGCGGGAGTGACCTTCACCTCAAGTCAGGTTCCCAGGTTAGAGTTCGTATTCATGGTGTATTAAAAGTATTGGGTAAAGATGAGCTGAGTGCCGAAATGATGGATAAACTGGCTCAGGAAATTACAACTACAGACCAATATGAAAAATTACAAACAGACAGAAATCTGGATTTTTCTTATGTGCTCGGAGATGAAAATAGGTTTCGTGTAAACTTCTTCTTCCAAATGGATGGTTTGAGCGCTGTTTTCCGTATTATTCCAGTGAAGATATTAACGCTTGATGAGCTGAATCTACCGCCTGTGATCAAAACATTTACCGAGATACAAAGAGGTCTTGTCCTTGTTACAGGTGTTACAGGCTCAGGTAAATCAACGACGCTCGCAGCTATCCTTGATAAGATCAACAGAGAATCGAAAAAACACATCATTACAGTCGAAGATCCTATAGAGTTTGTACACAAAGACAGAGGGTGCCTGATAAATCAAAGAGGTATAGGTCCTGATGCACACTCTTTTTCTGATGCATTAAGGGCAGCACTAAGAGAAGACCCGGATATTATACTTGTAGGGGAAATGAGGGACTTGGAGACGATCGATATCGCGCTTCACGCAGCCAATACAGGACACCTTGTTTTTTCAACACTACACACATTGGACGCAAAAGAGACGATAGACAGAATTGTCGGTATGTTTGGTAATGAAGAGCAAAACCGTATTCGTATGTCTCTTGCTTCTGTACTTGAAGGTGTTATTTCCCAAAGACTTATTCCTACCAAGCGAGGTGGAAGGGTTGCGGGAATTGAAATTCTTAAAAAAACAGCAAGGATCGAGCAACTCATAGCTGAAAATAGAGATGCTGAGATCCCTGATGCGCTTTTTGAAGGGAAAGAGATCTATGGTACACAGACCTTTGATCAGGCACTCTTGGATATCTTACGTAGAGGTGAGATCACAGAAGAGGTAGCACTTGAATATGCAACAAATCCATCTGATTTGAAACTCAAAATGCAAGGGGTCGGAAAAGGAGCTATCGTCGATGAGCATGCCCATGAAAAAGAGACTGATGTATTTAGTTTTAAAGATGATGAAGAATAATTTAATACAAATTGGGTATAATTCGCGTCTATTTTACTGAATGAAGCAATTGATTGAGTAAAAAATTATACACAAGAAACAAAGGACAAATATGTTAGAAGGTATCGTTAGAGAGAGTATCGGTAAGCGTAATGCAAAGCAGCTTAAAAGAGATGGTTATCTAATCGCAAACATTTATGCAAATGGTGTTGAAAACATCAACGCTGCATTTAAACGTGGTGAATTCGCAAGAACTGTAAGAAATAAAGAGACACTTGCATTCCCAGTTAAAGTTGGCGATAAAGAGATCAATGTATTTATTCAAGAGTATCAATTGCATCCAGTAAATGGTGATGTAACTCACGTAGATCTAAGAGTAGCAGTACCAGGTCAAGTAACAAACTTCCTTGTACCAGTCATCACTCACGGAACACCAGTTGGACTTAAAAATAAAGGTGTACTTATTATGTCTAAAAAAAGATTGAAAGTAAGAGGGGCTATCGAAAATATGCCAGCTAAATTTGATCTTGACGTTACACCATTGAACAGAGATGACTCTATCCTTGTTAGAGATGTTGAAGTACCGGCAAATTGCAAAATGATGGACAGACCAGATGTTGCTATCTGTGGTGTAATCAAAGCCAAGTAATACAAGTATGAAAGCACAGTCGTGATACTTTTCGTAGGTCTAGGTAATCCAGGATCACAATACGAAAATACACGGCACAATATCGGTTTTAAAGTCATTGACAAACTTGTGCATGACTTTTCAGCACGAGATATTTCCAAAACTTCTTTTCATGGTAAGCTTTATCGCGCTGCCAATTCACTTTTTTTAAAACCTACTACATTTATGAATCTGTCAGGAAAATCTGTACAGCCTGTAAAAGATTTTTTCAAAGTAACACTTGAAGATATTATCGTTATACATGATGATATTGATCTTCCTTTTGGTGCAGTACGTTTTAAAAGAGGTGGTGGACATGGTGGACATAATGGTCTAAAGTCCGTAGATACCTATATTACAAAAGAGTATCTGCGTGTCAGGGTGGGGGTCGGAAAACCAGAACGTAAATCACAGGTTGCAGACTATGTATTACATGATTTTTCGCAAGATGAAGTATCTATGTTAGATACCTTGATAACACATGTTTCTGAGGCTTGTAAAGTACTACTCAAAGAAGAACTTAATGAAGTCAAATCAAAGTACAGTCTGAAATCTATAGAAGGTTTAACTGCATGAGTCTTTTTAGTCCTTCATTGCACTTTAGATATTTAGTTAAATTGTATATTAAAAATCTACTCTCTATATTGTTTGGTCTTTCATTTGCCTTTGCTGCAATTGATTATTTTCAACATTTACAGAAACTAGAGGTCGCTTCAAACTATAAAATACTTTATATTTTTTATATGTGGCAAGAAGCATTAGGATTACTTTATCCTTTGGCCATTGTTTTTGCACTTATTATGACAAAACTTACATTGGTCAAAAATAATACGATGGGGGCACTTCATGCTTTTGGATATGATAAAAAAAGACTTTTTGTACCATTATTTGCAGTAGGATCTTTGACATATGTCATCTTTTTAACCTTGCATACTACAGAGTTTTCATATGCAAAAGACAAAGCAGAATTTCTATTGGAAAATAGAGTCGGTGCCTATAATGTAGATGAACTTTTTTTCAAATACAATGATACTTTTGTCTATATCACTAAGCTTGACCCTATTGAAAAGAAAATAGAAGATATTACAATTTTTAAAGTAGAAGGATATCAGGTAAAGTATACGATAAATGCACCTATAGCAACATTTGACGGTGAAGTATGGACCGCACATGATGCTACACTTAAAACACATATCTATGAAAATAATGAATTGAAAAGATACACTGTAGAACATAAAGATCGTATAGAAACATTAGAAGGGTATAAACCAAAGATCATAGAATCACTCTATGAGGGTAAAGCATTAAATATTCTAGATGCCTATACTACATGGAACTTATTAAAGAAACAAAATCTAAGCTCTAGCAAGATCAGATCATCCTTGTATGATAAGGTCGTTGTTCCACTTTTCTCTATAGCGTTATTGCTCATTATATTTTTTAAACTTCCTTTCCATGCCCGAATGATGAATATGGGTGCTGTGATCGCACTTTCATTGGCTGTAACATTTGTAATTTGGGGTATATTGTTTGGCTTGAGTCAGATGGCCGCAAATGGAGTGCTGCTTCCTGAATTGACGGCTATATTACCTATAATACTTTTATGGATATATGCCATTTACGTCTACTTTACAGATGAAAAAAGCCTCACGTAATACCCTGCAGCACATTAAATGTGCCTTTTAATCAAGTTTTAGATAAAATCACCTTAAAATAGACTCACAGTATTGAGCAGACAGGATAAGATAAATGGATATTGATTATAAAGCATTGGCAGACAAATACGGTACGCCTTTGTATATTTATGATTTTGATTATATTGAAAATAGATATACCTCACTGAAAGAGGCATTTGCTGGAAAAAAATCTCTTATTAATTATGCAGTAAAAGCAAACTCGAATCTCTCTGTTATAGCACATTTGGCTAAGCTTGGTGCTGGTGCGGACTGTGTGAGTATCGGTGAAGTAAAACGTGCGCTTTCAGCAGGAGTGGATAAATATAAGATCATTTTTTCTGGCGTAGGGAAGCGTGATGACGAGATACGTGAAGCACTGATACAAGATATCTTACTTCTCAACTTAGAGAGTGAAGCTGAGATGAAACGTGTGGAGATGGTGGCAAAAGAGTTGGGTAAAGAAGCACGAATCTCTATCAGGGTCAATCCAAATATCGATCCCCAAACACATCCCTATATTTCAACAGGGCTGCATGAAAATAAATTTGGTGTAGAGATAGATATGGCAAAACGTATGTATATTTATGCCAATAAATCAGATTATCTTAATCCTGTAGGTATTCACTTCCACATAGGTTCCCAACTTACAAAGCTTTCACCTATACGTGAAGCATGTGGTATTGTTGCAGATTTGGTACGTTCACTTAAAGCAATTAAAATTGATATTAAGTTTTTTGATGTAGGTGGGGGTATCGGTGTAGTCTATGATGATGAAGAAACTATAGCACCCGACGCATATACCCAGGCTATTTTTGAGGCAACGAAGGGGCTTGATGTAACATTGCTTTGTGAACCAGGACGTTATATGGTAGCTAACGCCGGAGCATTTTTCACTAAGGTGCTCTATGAAAAAGTAAATGATGGAAAACGTTTTGTTATTGTGGATGGTGCGATGAATGACCTTATACGTCCAAGCTTATATAATGCATATCATAAGATAAATGCCGTACTTAAAGAGGGAGAAAAAACACCCGCTGATGTGGTAGGTCCTGTATGTGAAAGTGGCGATTTCTTTGGTAAAAATGTACCTCTTCCTCCTCTTGAGCACAATGATCTCATTGTGGTACACTCTGCTGGTGCGTATGGGTTTACGATGGCAAGTAATTATAATACTCGTGCCAAAGCTGCAGAGGTTGCGATTCAAGGTGGAAAAGACAGACTCATACGTAAACGTGAAACATATGAAGATCAAATACGTTTAGAGCTTGAGTATTTAGAAAAGTGAAGTAAAAATTAAGGGTAGGCAGATGACTTTAGATGAGCTAAGAGTAAAAATCGACAACATTGATAATACATTGTTGAAACTCTACAATGAACGTATGGAATTGGTACACCAAGTAGGTGAACTCAAAAATACTACAGGTGCACCTATCTATCGTCCTGAACGTGAACAAGCTATTCTTAATCGTCTGAAAAGTCTAAACAAAGGGAAGCTCACAGATGCTGCGATAGATGCACTCTTTTTAGAAATGTTCGCTGTCGCGAGAAATCTTGAGCTACCTGAAGGTGTAGCATATTTGGGTCCTGAAGCAAGTTTTACGCATCAAGCGGCAGAGAGCAAGTTTGGCTCAATGAGTGCATACCTCCCTATAAGTTCTATACCGGGGATTTTTCGCGAAGTGAAAAAAGGTACAGCAAAATTTGGTGTCATCCCCATAGAGAACTCTTCCAATGGTATTGTAAGTGATACGATTCACTGTTTGGATGAGTATGACCTTAAAATTATTGCTGAAGTATGTATAGATGTGCATTTGGCATTTGCTACAGTGAGTGATGATATCAAGAAGCTTACAAAGATCTATTCTAAAGATATTGCTTTTGGGCAGTGCCGTAACTTTTTACAAGATCTAGGGTTGGATGAAATAGAACATATTCCTGTAGAATCTACAGTAAAGGCTGCAAAGCTTGCCCTTAAGGATGAAACTGCAGCAGCACTTTGTCCTGCAGTTGCAGCAAAGTTAAATAACCTGCCTATACGTTTTAATAATGTAGAAGATGATACGAACAATAAAACACGATTTTTTATTATTTCTGACTTTGAAAATGCACCGTCAGGAAACGATAAAACTTCTTTACTTGTAAGACTTTCAAATAAACCTGGTTCACTGGTGAATTTTCTTAATGACTTTGAAGAAGCACAGGTAAATTTAACAAAGATAAAATCACATATAGTAGAAGGTGAATCAATCTTTTTTATAGAGTTTAACGGACATCAGGAAGATACACAGATTACACCTATATTGGAAAAGCATAAAGATGAGATCAAAGTACTAGGTTCTTATGTCAAAGAGATCGATGATATTTAAAAGAAGCAGGTATTAAGAATGGAGAAAAAGTAAAATGAAATTTAATAGCGTATTAGAGAACATTAAGACGTATGAAGCGGGGAAACCTATAGAGCTTGTGGTACGTGAATATGGTATTGCTCCGGAAGATGTAGTGAAATTGGCTTCAAATGAAAATCCAATAGGAACTAGTCCTGCAGTTGCAAAAGCGATAGTAGACAATGCAAACAAAGCTCACTTATATCCTGATGATAGTATGTTTGAACTGAAAGCAGCTCTTGCTGATAAGTACAATGTGAAAGATAATAATATTATTATAGGTGCGGGTTCAGATCAGGTTTTAGAGTTTATTTCTCGTGCTGTTTTAGATGAAGACTCTTCTGTACTTATGTCTGCAGTGACATTTGCGATGTATGAGATCTATGCTAAGCAGATGGGCGCCAGGATCATCCGTACAGCAAGTTATGAACATAAATTTGAAGAGTTTATAGAGGCATATCGTATGCATAAACCTCGTATCATCTATTTGTGTACACCGAACAATCCGACAGGAGATGCGACGAGTAGAGAAGATGTTTTAAAATTGATCAATGCTGTAGATGAAGAAACACTTGTAGTAGTGGATGGTGCTTATATGGAGTATGCTGCTGCCAAAGATGAACAATATGCCATTACACCCAATGATTTGATTGGATTTACAAACGTTATTTATCTTGGTACATTTTCTAAAGCTTACGGATTAGGTGGTATGCGTGTAGGATATGGTATAGCACAACCTGAACTCATTCGCGAACTTTATAAAATGCGCCCTCCTTTTAACATATCTACACTCTCTTTGGCTGCTGCTATTCAAGCGTGTAAAGATGATGATTTTGTTGCAGAGTCTATAGCACTACATCAGGACCAGATCAAACGTTATGAAACATTTGCACATGAACAGGGATTTACATATATAGAGAGTTATACTAACTTTATTACGTATCTTTTTGATGAGAAGATGGATTCTACAAAGATATCTGATACCCTGCTAAAACGCGGTGTGATCATTAGAAATCTTGCTTCTTATGGGTTGAATGCTATTCGTGTTACCATAGGAACAGCAAAACAAAATGATGTTTTCTTTAAACATTTTTTAGAAGTGATAGCTTGAAAAAAGTTGAAGTTGTAAAAGCAAATGATGTAGAAGTCAAGCCCTTTATTTTAGATGATTTTACCCAACATGAAGTCCAACACTGTATGATGAGAAAAGTAACGAAAAAAGAACTAAAAAATTTAGCTGATGATTTAGGTTTAGTATATGATGATGCACAGATAGTTTTTACCAAAAAACTACTAAGTGCTTATTTACTAGGATAATAAAAAGATGATAGATATAAAAGCACACTCTATAGATAAGCTCAACACTTTAGCAGAAGATATCAGACAAAAGATATTGGATACGGTAAGTACAAATGGTGGACACTTGAGCTCTACTATGGGTGCAGTAGATCTCATCATAGCGATGCATAGGGTTTTTGATGTAGAAAAAGATCCTTTTATTTTTGATGTGAGTCATCAGGCATATGCACATAAGCTTTTAACTGATAGATGGGAGAGATTTGATACTTTACGTCAGTTTGGGGGTATCTGCGGATATACTAAACCAAAAGAGTCTAAATATGATTACTATGTGGCAGGACACAGTTCAACCTCTATTTCACTGGCAGTAGGTGCAGCGAAAGCCATAGCGCTTAAAAATGAAGAGAGAACACCTGTTGCATTCATTGGTGACGGAAGTATGTCTGCAGGGATGGTATATGAAGCACTTAACGAACTCGGGGACAGAAAATACCCTGTTGTGATCATTCTAAATGACAATGAAATGAGTATTTCAAAACCTATAGGAGCTATCAGTAAACTGCTTTCTCAAACTATGGCAGGTTCATTTTATCAGAAATTCAAGGGTAAAGTAGAAAAGGTGCTTGAACATTTGCCTGAAGGTGCAACCTATATGGCAAAAAGATTTGAAGAATCTTTTAAACTTATTACACCGGGTATATTGTTTGAAGAAATGGGTATTGAGTACATTGGACCTGTAGACGGACATGATATTGAATCCCTTATAGAGACAATGGAAGTAGCAAAAGCGTTAGGTAAGCCAGTGCTCATACATGCCCAAACGACTAAAGGTAAGGGATATGAGATAGCTGAAGGTACTAAAGAACATTGGCATGGTGTAAGTGCTTTTGACCTTAAAACAGGCAAAGTACCTAAAAAGGCCGGAGTAGCGAAGGCAGCAACAGCTATTTTTTCTGATACCTTGGTAGAACTTGCTGACAAAGATGACACAGTGGTAGGTGTAACTGCAGCTATGCCAAGTGGTACCGGGTTGAGTGCTGCTATTGAAAAGTATCCTGATCGTTTTTGGGATGTTGCAATAGCAGAGCAGCATGCTGTAACTTCTATGGGACCATTGGCAAAAGAAGGATTTAAGCCATTCTGCACGATCTATTCGACATTTTTACAACGCGGGTTTGACCAAGTGATCCATGATATAGCACTTATGGATCTTGGTGTAGCTTTCGCTTTGGACAGAGCAGGTATAGTAGGTGAAGATGGAGAGACACATCAGGGTGCCTTTGATATCTCTTACTTAAGAGCTATACCTAATATGACTTTGCTTGCACCCTATAATGAAACATCTATGAAACTCTGTATGGCCTTTGCTAAAGAGTATGACCATCCTTGTGCTTTTAGATACCCAAGAGGGGCTTTTTTGGCAGAAGACAGGGAAAGTCCAGCCTATGAGTTAGGAAAATCTGTTTTACTCAAAGAGGGTGAAGAGATACTCTTTATAGGATATGGTAATGGTGTAGGACGTGCTGAAGCAGTGGGTGAACTTGTTGATGCAAACCCTGCAGTATTGGATTTGCGTTTTGTAAAGCCATTGGATGGAGAGATGCTTGTGACTTTAAGTGCCAAGTATAAAAAATGGTATGTGTTTTCTGACTCTGCGGCGCAGGGTGGTGTAGGATCAGCTATCCTGGAATTTTTAAGTCAAGAGAAGATAAATGATGTAGTATTGATCACATTTGAGTATGATGATGCCTTTATTACACATGGGAATACAAAGTTGGTAGAAGAGTCTCTAGGGATCTTACCCGAGCAGTTGGCAAAAAGGATAGTGTAGAGGGAATGACCTCTGCATCAGACCTGAATTTGACCAAGTATCTTTTGAGATATTTTTTCAAGTTCAGTGACAGTGAACAAAAATATTTAAGGAACTAAAAATGGCTAACGAATACATTTTTACAAGTGAATCGGTAACCGAGGGTCATCCAGATAAAATGGCTGATCAGATCTCAGATGCTATACTCGACTATATCATCGAAAAAGATCCGCAGGCCAGAGTGGCTTGTGAGACGTTATTGAGTAATGGTTTTTGTGTTATTGCAGGAGAACTAAAAACAACAGCATATGCTCCGATGCAAGAAATTGCAAGAGAGGTCGTAAGAGAGATCGGTTATACAGATGCAAGTTATGGTTTTGATTATAGATCTGCAGGTGTTCTCAATGGTATTGGTGAACAAAGTCCGGATATTAATCAAGGTGTCGACAAATCTTGCGGTGAGATTGGTGCAGGTGACCAGGGACTTATGTTCGGATATGCGTGTAATGAGACCAAAGAACTTATGCCTTTGCCTATCTCACTTGCACACAAGATCACAGCTAAACTTGCAGAGGTACGTAAAAATGGTACTGTCCCTTTTTTACGTCCAGATGGAAAAGCACAAGTTTCAGTGAAATATGTGGATGGAAAACCGGTTGCTATTGACACTATTGTTGTCTCAACACAGCATCATCCTGAAGTGACACTTGAACAAGTACAAAAAGCTGTACTTGAAGAAGTAATTAAAGTAGTGATACCTGCAGAACTGATGTCGGATGATATTACCTATCATATCAATCCTACAGGACGCTTTGTGATCGGTGGACCACAGGGCGATGCGGGACTTACAGGTAGAAAGATCATTGTAGATACTTATGGCGGCTCCTGCCCTCATGGAGGGGGAGCATTTTCAGGTAAAGATCCTACCAAAGTGGACCGTTCTGCTGCATACGCTGCAAGATATGTAGCTAAAAACCTTGTGGCTGCAGGTGTATGTGATAAAGCGACACTGCAAATAGCCTATGCAATTGGTGTGGCTAAACCAGTTTCTATTTATGTAGATACTCATGGAACGGCAACAGTCGATGAAGCAAAGATCACATCATGTGTTGAGTCACTTTTTGATTTAACCCCTCAAGGTATTATGGATGCATTGGATCTTCTCAAACCTATATATCGTAAAACGGCAGCTTATGGTCATTTTGGAAGAGAAGAAGAGGGGTTTAGCTGGGAAAAAACAGATAGAGTAGAAGATATAAAAAAATATTTGAATATCTAGCTTTTCTAACAGTGTAATGAATTGGACTTTTTTTACACTTTTGTAAATTTATCTAAAGAATTTAAAGTATTTTTTAAAAATCTTTGGCTATAGTTTGCTCATATTACTATAAAGGAATAAAAATGGCAGTAATTATTGGTGATACTTGTATTAACTGTGCGGCATGTATTGATGAATGTCCAGTTGAAGCAATTGTAGATGAGGATGATAATCCAACGGGTGAGGAGTACTACTATGTATATCCTGATAAATGTGTTGAGTGTGTAGATCACTTTGACTCTCCAGCATGTGCTGAAGCATGTCCAACTGAAGGTTGTATTACTTGGGATATGCCATTCACAGCAGAACATAAAGATCACTTCAATGGTGGAAACTACATTGATGGTCTTGACTATGTTATGGAAAATCCAGATGCTGAAATGCCAATGAGAGCTGATATCTCACTAGAAGATAGAGCTGCTCATAGAAACGTTGTTGAAGACTAATCTTTAACACTTTTGGAGACTACCAAATGGTAGTCTCCATTTATACCGCTTACCCCCTTTCAAAACTTAAACTTATTTTAATACTTTATTAGGTAAAATTCCGCCCGAATACTCTCCACATAATTTCATTTGGAAGTAAATTATCGCTTAGGAATATAAGATGGAACAAACATTATCAATCATTAAACCAGATGCAGTAGCTAAAAACGTTGTAGGACAGATTCTTGCAAGATTTGAAGCAGCAGGACTTAGAATTGCAGCTACTAAAAAAACAAGACTATCTCGTGTAGATGCAGAAGCATTTTATGCTATCCACGCTGAAAGACCTTTCTTTAAAGACCTTGTAGACTTTATGATCTCAGGACCTGTTGTTGTAACAGTACTCGAAGGTGAAAATGCAATGGCTAAAAACAGAGAACTTATGGGTGCTACGAACCCTGCAGAAGCTGAGCCTGGTACAATCAGAGCAGATTTTGCTGACAGTATTGATGCAAATGCAGTACATGGAAGTGATTCTATTGAAAATGCGAACATTGAAATTAATTTCTTTTTTGCACAGAGAGAAATTCACTAAGTCTAAAGTATGAAAATAGCTTTTGACAAAATAGGTTCAACAGCTAAGCCCATTGAACTCAGTTCTGAGGGTGTTTTACTTGAGGGAACTTTAAAGAAAAGCGGTTATCATCAAGTTACTTTAGATGGACATATGAAGGGTTGCATTGAGTTGTCATGTGATAGATGTGGAGATACATTTAACTATGACATAGACAATGACCTGCAGCTTAGACTGAGCGATATAGTGTCTGAAGATAAAGATGATTTAGATATAATTGAGTTTTTAGATGGCGAAATAGATGTTTCGTACATACTACAGAGCGAAATAAATACATTTAAAAATGCTTATAACTATTGTGGCAAATGTGATAATAGTGATGAGGATTTTGAAGTAGAATATTAAATAAAATTGTAATAAAGGACATAAAATGGCAGTACCTAAAAGACGTGTGAGTCACACAAGAGCAGCGAAAAGAAGAACACATTACAAATTGACATTACCAATGCCAGTTAAAGATGCAGACGGAACATGGAGAATGCCTCACCACATGAACATGACCACTGGTGAGTACAAAACAACTAAAGCGTAATCTTGATGATTAAGATTGCGATTGACGCTATGGGTGGGGATTTCGGTCCTGAACCCATTATAGAGGGTGTGGTTCAAGCACTTGAACAAAAAAAATTCCTTCCTATTTTAGTAGGTGATGCAGAAGAGATACGCTCTTTTCTCCCCCCATATTATTCAGATAAAGTTGAAATTGTTGAAGCCTCAGATGTGATATCTATGAGTGATCAGGCGACTGATGCACTGAAGCGTAAAGAATCTTCTATTTTTAAAGCAGTTGAACTTGTGAGAGACAAAGAGGCATCAGCGGTAGTTTCAGCTGGACACAGTGGTGCTACAATGACACTTGCAACATTGAGGATAGGACGTTTACCGCATATCTCTAAACCTGCACTTGCTACATTGATGCCTAGTGTGACAGATACTAAAACTTTGGTTCTTGATGTTGGAGCAGTCACAGACTGTACGGCTCAAAACCTTTATGAGTTTGGTGCAATGGGTGAATCTTATGCCCGGCAGGTTTTGGGTATAGCTTCTCCTAAGGTCGGACTTTTATCCAATGGATCTGAAGACTCTAAGGGAAATACTTTGACCAAAGCAGCCTTTAAACTGCTTAAAGGTCTAGATGGATTTGTCGGTAATGTTGAAGGTAGGGATATCTTTAACGGCAATGTCAATGTAGTGGTCTGTGATGGTTTTACTGGAAATATTTTGTTGAAAACAAGTGAAGGTGTTGTATCCACTATTTTTACACTTATGCGACAACATATACGTAAGTCATTACCGGCAAAGATCGGTGCATTGATGATGAAAAGAAAAGTATTTGGGAATATGAAAAAGCAAGTTGATTATGCAGAGTATGGTGGAGCACCACTTTTGGGTATTAACGGTTGTGCTATTGTAAGCCATGGAAGCTCAAATGCAAAAGCGATTAAAAATGCTATTTTTCAGGCTATAACTTATACTGAATCAGATGTAAACACTACAATAGAAGAACTACTTAAAGACGATCAATAGTCTTGATTGCCACGGTATCCGTGGTGATCATACTTCACTTTAAATAATCAAGAAACTTCTTACTGCATTTTAGAATGCTCCTTAGAAAATTATGGTAAAATAAGGCATATATTTTATGGGCTAAGGATAACCATGTCACAAACAAAACCAGTATATGCTTCATTTAGATCTATAGGTGCTTATGTACCTGAAAAGATTTTGTCTAATGCAGATCTTGAGAAGATGGTAGATACGACAGACGAATGGATTTTGAAGCGTACAGGTATTAAGGAACGTCATATAGCTGCTGCTGATGAATATACAAGTGATATGGCTGCTAAAGCGTGTGAGATTGCAATAGAACGATCGGGTATTCCAAAAGAGGAGATTGATCTAGTCATCTGTGCAACCGTCACTCCAGATTATTTTAATATGCCCTCAACTGCATGTATCATCTCAGACAAGATAGGTATCAGAAATGTACAAGCGTTTGACATTTCAGCCGCATGTAGTGGGTTTGTTTATCTTCTGTCAGTGGCTAAAGCATTTATTGAGTCAGGTATGAAGAAGAATGTATTAGTTGTTGGTGCTGAAAAATTTTCTTCTATTGTTGATTATACGGATAGAAGTACATGTATTTTGTTTGGAGATGGTGCAGGTGCTGCAATGATCTCTGCGACTTCCAATAAAGAAGAAGGCTTTATTGATCTTCATGCAAGTGCAGATGGATCTTATGCAGATTTCTTGGTCACACCTGCACCTGGTGCTATCCACCCTGCAAGTCAGGAAGTGATCGATACGGGGCTTAATTTTGTGCAAATGAAAGGAAATGAAACTTTTAAACTTGCAGTAAAAACGCTGACAAAAGATGTCAAAGAGATATTGGCAAAGAATGATATAAACTCTGATGATATACCACATTTTATCCCACATCAGGCAAACTACCGTATCATTAAAGCAGTAGGTGATGCATTAAAAATGAAAGAAGAACAAGTGGTATTGACTGTAGGCAAATACGGAAATACTTCAGCTGCTTCAATCCCTATGGCAATTAACGATATTTGGGAATCTGGAAGATTGCAAACAGGTGATCTTATGTTGCTTGATACTTTTGGTGGAGGACTTACCTGGGCAAGTGCTTTACTTCCTTTTGTTGGTCAAGCAGTGAAAAAGTAGGCTACAAACTTGAAAATTGGGTTTATTGGTGATATCGTAGGTAAACCAGGACGTTTGATGATCAAAAGACATCTAACACGTTTGAAGCAAGAGCATTTTGTGGACTTCATGATAGCAAATTATGAAAATGCAAGTCATGGGTTTGGCTTAACTGAAAAAAATTGTAATGAATTGCTTGGTTACGGTATAGATATGATGACCGGTGGCAATCATAGCTTTGATAAAAAAGAGATACTTGATCTCTTTGATACCTATCCTCTTATACGTCCTATGAACTATCCAAAAAAAACACCTGGTAAGGGGATCTATAAAACGACTATCATAGGTCATGAAACAGCGATCTTAAATCTTATGGGACATTACACTATGCCCATGGCCGATAATCCTTTTACCATGATCGTGGAAGTTGTTAAAGAGCTCAAGTCGCAGGGCATAAAACATATCATCCTTGATATGCATGCAGAAGCGAGTTCTGAAAAACAATCACTCTTACATATACTTAAAGATGATGTATCTGCGATTATTGGTACACATACACATGTGGCTACGGATGATTTACAAGTAAGAGATGGGTGTTGTTATGTGACAGATGTAGGACTCACCGGTTGTTATGATGGTGTGATAGGTATGGACAGTGCAGTGCCTATGAAACGGCTTCTTACAGGGATAGGAGGGCACTTTAATGTCCCGGATGATTGTAAAGCACTTCTTCAAATGCTTGTATTTGAATTGGACGATAATGGACGTTGTGTGGGTGCTGAGAAGATCAAGATCTATGATGATAAACCTAAGATAGTGACAAGGGCCTGGATAGAGATGTAAGGAGAAGGGCGTTTTGATCAGGTATTACGTTTTATCCTTACCTTTTTTGGATCAAAGAGTGCAATAGCTTCCTTGATCATTGGTTCCTCAAGTAAAGTAGAAGGATCCTTCTCTTTTGCTGCCTCAGTCTCTCCTGCTTCTGGTGCAATACAAGAACTTTTCATTTCGATATCTTCGATCATAGAACCAGAATCTGCATCCTCATGTGCAGGAGGCTCTTTTGGTAAAGGTGCTTTTTCTTTTATTGTTGGGGTATTAACTTTTTTTTTAGGCATATTGATAATTTGGGTCTCAAAACCAAAAATATCTTTGACAAACATCTTGATAAGTCCCCAATGGGTAATAAGCATTTTTTTATCTTCGCCTTCTGCCATAGAACCCCATGTAAGTTTGTTATCTTCAAAGTTCTCAAATGAGATATTCCGCTCAAAACAAGCTCCTAGCTCATAGTCCCTATCGTAAAGTTTTTTTACTAGCGCATCGAAAGTTTTTTGATGCGGGTGTATAGTAAGTATAGAGGGTTCTGTTACAGTCGGCTCTGTATTTATTTCTACAGTCTCAGAAGATTTTCTCTCTTCTGAGATAGGAGGTGTAGGGGAATGCTCTATGATGATCTCTTCTCTCACTGGTGAAGAAACTTCTTCTTCTTGTACGATAGGTTCTGCTTTAAGTTCTACAGTTGGGGGAAGTGTAGCGATGATCTCATCTTCAGTAATGGTAATGACTTCTGGTGACGCAGAAAGATCTGGAGAGGGAGTGGTCACCATGATCTCAGATACTTCAATACCTTTGAGTTCTTGCTCTAGACCACGTATCATCGTATCTATATCTTTGATCTCTAATGATTCCATCATTTTAAAGAGTGCCAGGGAGAGTACGAATTCGCTATCACTCCCAAGCGAGAGTAAGCTTTTTGATTCTGAGATCACTCTAAAAAAACGTTCTATGATCATAGGGCTGAACTTACCTTTGCCATTAAGTAGCAAGTCTTTGAGATAAAGTGTCAGTTCATCCAGTATCATTTCTGCTTCATAATCTGCTGCCATTTTGATAAAATCTAACACTTTTACTGTCTCTTTAGCCATAATGTCAGAGAGCAATGCTTCTAAATGACTTGGTTCAATGATACCAAGCATCCCAGTGACCGTGTTCACATCTACAAAGTTTTTTGAGTAGACAATTGCTTGATCCATTAGTGTAAGAGAGTCTCTCAAGCTTCCTGCACCAGATCGTGCAATGATATCTAAAGCATCGCTTTCATACTCTATGTTTTCAAGATCCAAGATGTGTTCCAAGTGCTTGAGTACAAGATTTTGAGGAATTTTTTTGAACCTAAAATGCTGTGTACGTGAAAGAATGGTAGCAGGCAGTTTTAACGGATCTGTTGTCGCTAGTATAAACTTCACAAAATCAGGCGGTTCTTCCAATGTTTTGAGCAAAGCATTAAAAGCCTGGTTTGTGAGCATATGGACTTCATCAATGATAAAGATCTTGTAACGAGCAGAACTTGGTTTGTATTTGGTATGCTCAATGAGATCTTTGATATCATCAATACCACGGTTGGAAGCAGCATCCATTTCAATGATATCCATATGGCTGTTTTCGATTGCCATAACACAATGCGTACATACACCACAAGGATGAGATGTAGCGCCTTTTTCACAGAGTAAGGCTTTAGCAAAAATACGTGCCGTAGAAGTTTTCCCACTTCCTCTCAGTCCAGAAAAAAGATAGGCATGAGAGAGTCTATTTCCCTCAAGTGCAAGTGAGAGTGTTTGTGAAACGGATTCTTGTCCTATGAGATCCTCAAAAGTGGCAGGACGGTATTTTCTTGCTAAGGCTAAAGACAAATAAACTCCTTGATTCTATTGCTATTATTGTAGTTAAATTTTACTTTTGATTGGTATAATCGAAGGAAATATATAGAATCTTCAAGGGAAAGATATGAAATGGAAAGGTGGAAGAAAAAGCTCCAATGTAGATGACCGAAGGGCAACATCCGGTGGGAGAGGACGAAGTATGCCCTCTATGCAAACCATAATGATTTTATGGCCTTTAATCAAATCACTTTTGAAAACAAAATTGGGTTGGGCGATTATAGGAGTGGGCCTTGTAGCGTATATGAGTGGATTTAATCCTCTTTCTTTGCTTGGAGTAAGTACTCCTTCTAGAGCACCGATCAATCAGGCTCAGGATGATAAAAATGCAGCATTCATCTCTACAGTGTTAGCGAGTACTGAAGATGTCTGGAAGAAAGAGTTGCCTGGTTATAGGGAACCTATCATGGTGTTATATCGTGGTGGCACACAGAGTGGATGTGGATTTGCGAATGCTGCTGTAGGACCTTTTTATTGTCCTGCGGATCAGAAAGTCTACCTAGATCTTAGTTTTTTTGATGAGCTTTCAAAAAAGCATGATGCCCCAGGTGATTTTGCACAAGCCTATGTACTGGCCCATGAGATAGGACACCATATACAGAATTTACAAGGCACACTTTCTAAAGTGCAACAGGCTAAACAGAAATGGGGGAAGAGCAAAAAATCAAATGCATTGCAGGTACGAGTAGAATTACAAGCAGACTGTTATGCTGGAGCATGGGCATACCATGCACATAAACGTTTTAATATTCTAGAAGAGGGTGATGTGGAAGAGGCGCTTAGAGCGGCCAGTGCAATTGGTGATGACGCCTTACAGAGAAAATCCACTGGCACGGTCAGGCCGGATGCTTTTACACATGGAACTTCCAAACAGCGTGTAGAGTGGTTCAGACAGGGGCTTCGTACCGGTGATGTAAGAGAGTGTAATACGTTTAAGTAATTTTTTCTGTGTTTTGATCTAGAGAATACTGAGTCTGTTGGGCATCAATTCATCTCTAACCCCATATTAGATATAATCCTCCTAATTAAATAATCACAACAATGAAGCGAGAAAATATGAGTTACAGTCCAAATGAGATTGAAGCCAAATGGCAAAATAAATGGGACGAGGAAAAGGCTTTTGAGCCTGATGATACTTTAACGAGAAAGAAAAAATACATCTTAAGTATGTTTCCTTTTCCTTCTGGTCGTTTACACATGGGGCATGTGCGTAATTATGCCATAGGTGATGCTTTTGCACGTTACTACAGAAAGCAAAACTTCAATGTACTTCATCCTATAGGTTGGGATGCGTTTGGTATGCCTGCTGAGAATGCTGCCATCAAACATGGACGTCATCCTAAAGAGTGGACCTATTCTAACATTGATTACATGAGAAAAGAGCTAAATACTCTTGGACTTTCATTTTCAAAAACACGTGAATTTGCGACTTGTGATGAACTTTATACGAAATGGGAACAAGAGTTCATCATCAAAATGTTTCAAGAAAAACTTCTTTACCGTGAGTCTACAACGGTAAACTGGTGTGAGGATTGTCATACGGTTCTGGCAAATGAACAGGTAGAAGAAGGGTGTTGTTGGCGATGTGACAATGAAGTAGAGCTTAAGGAGATGCCTGGATACTACCTAGATATTATAAAGTATGCGGATGATCTTCTTGAGGACTTAAAAGAACTTGAAGGTAAATGGCCTTCCCAGGTACTGACGATGCAAAGTAACTGGATAGGCAAATCTCAAGGACTTGAATTTGAATTTGAACTCAGTGAGGCAAGTAAACAAAAACTTGGTGGAAACTTTGATAAGTATAGTGTATTTACAACACGTCCAGATACGATCTATGGTGTAACATACTCGGCACTTGCAGCAGAACATCCTATTACAAAGTATCTTATAGACCATGGTCTGCTTGATGAAGACATAACACAAAAGATCACACATATTGCCAATATGACAGAGCGCGAAAGAGCACAGGCAGATAAAGAGGGATATCCTCTTGGTATTTCTGTGATCCATCCTCTTACAGGGGAAGAGATTCCTGTGTGGACTGCGAATTTTGTATTGGCTTCTTATGGTGGAGGAGCGGTCATGGCTGTACCTGCACATGATGAAAGAGATTTTGAATTTGCTTCTAAATATGACTTGCCTATCAAGAGAGTCATTAATGGTGGTGAGGAGCTTCCTTACACACTTGAAGGAGAGCTTATTGATTCTGCGGCCTTTACAGGGTTAGGTAATTATGAAGCGAAAGCTAAGATCATTGCAATGTTTGAAGAGGCAGGATTTGGTAAAGGTACAACAAACTTTAAGCTCAGAAATTGGGGTGTAAGCCGCCAACGTTATTGGGGTGCTCCCATACCGTTTGTACATTGTAAAAGTTGCGGACTTGTACCCGAAAAGATTGAAAACCTTCCTATTGCTCTACCTGAAGATGTAGAGATCACTGGTGAAGGAAATCCTCTTGAAAACCATCCTACATGGAAGAATTGTACCTGCCCTAAATGTGGAGAAGAGGCTGTTCGGGAGACAGATACCTTAGATACTTTTGTGCAATCAAGCTGGTACCAGTTCCGTTATGCGACCAATCCTAAGAAATGGAATGAAGTCGGCATAGACAAAGAAGAAGCGAATTATTGGTTGGGAGTAGATCAGTATATCGGTGGGATCGAACATGCTATCTTACATTTGTTGTATGCACGTTTCTTTACGAAAGTACTCCGTGATCTGGGCTATCATAATATCAATGAACCATTTGAAAACCTTTTAACGCAGGGAATGGTATTGATGGACGGTGCCAAGATGAGTAAGTCCAAGGGTAACACTGTAGATCCGGATGCACTGGTTGAAAAGTATGGAGCAGATACGGCTAGGCTTTTCACTCTCTTTGCTGCACCGCCGGCTAAAGAGCTTGAGTGGAATGACTCAGCTGTGGAAGGTGCATTTAGATTTATCAAAAAACTCTATGACAGAAAAGAGAAAGTCACGCAAAACGCTTTGCCTGAGATCGATCAGGGAAGCTTGAGTAAAGAGTCTAAACTTGCACGTGTAAAAGTCTATGAAGCATTACAAAAATCATCTGATGTGTATGAAAAAACATTTGCTTTTAATACGCTTATCGCAGCATGTATGGAAGCGCTGAATGCTTTGGATAAACAAGATAATTTAGATGTTTGGACTGAAGGTATGTATATTATGTTGAACCTGCTTGAACCTATAATTCCACATGTTACGACAGAACTTAGTGAAGTCTTATTCGAACGTAAAAATCTGCAAGCTGTAATAGAAGTGAAAAAAGAAGTTTTTGTGCAGGACAGTGTATTGTATGTGGTAATGATAGGTGGAAAAAAGCGTACGGAGATAGAGATGAGCCCTTCTGCCACACAGGATGAGATCTTGGCTTCTGCAAAAGAGGCCGGAGCAAAATGGCTTGAGGGCATGAGTATCGTTAAAGAGATCGTAGTACCAAATAAATTGGTCAATTTAGCTGTGAAACCAAGCTAAAATTAGAGCAAGGGAGGAAAGAATGAATACAATTATGAAGTTTTGGATAACTTTTAGTGTGGTGTTACTGGTTAGCGCATGCGGATATAAGCCTTCCTCTCATATGATTCAAAATGTTTTTAGTGATACAGTTTATGTAGAAGTGATGGTCGATAGGGTTGAGCCTGAAAATGCACCATTCCTTAAAGATGAGATGAATCGTTTGGTATACACACGTTTTAAAGGACGTGTGGTATCTAAAGAACAGGCTCAGAGTCAGATCAGATTATCTTATGCAGGAAGTACCTTTACCCCACTTGCTTACAAAGATGGGTATATCACACGTTACCGTGCTAATATTAGAGTGAACTTTGATATGATCAATAAAGAAGGGAAGGTCAGTAAAACGATTTCGAGTATTGTTGAGTCAGATATTCAGCAGAGTTCTCTTGCGTCTTCTGCACTTAGAACAGAAGCAATTCGTATAGGATTGGAAAAGGCATTGGATCAATTTTTGGCCTATGCCAGTGCTAAAGGAATGTTAAAAGAAACAAAATGATGCAATCCTTTAATACGTTTCTTGAAAATAAACCTCTCTACTACAAAGAGATAGACCATGAGAGAGTGCATATCGCTTATGGTCTGTTACAACCGTATATCACTCAGCCCAGAACAGTGCACATCGTTGGAACAAATGGAAAAGGTTCTACTGGTCGAATGATTGCACATTTGGCATATAAAAGTGGTCTTTCTGTTGGACATTTCTCTTCTCCACATATTTTAAAGTTCAATGAACGTATTTGGCTGAATGGAAGTGACAGCAGTGATGTAGTACTTGAAGAGGCACATCAAAAACTTTTTACCATCCTGGGTCAAGAGATGAGTCAGGAGCTGAGTTTTTTTGAGTATACGACCCTTTTGTCCTTTGTGGTGTTTGAAAATTGTGACCTTATGGTTTTGGAAGCAGGATTAGGTGGAGAGTTTGATGCGACGAATGTATGTGACAAAGCACTTTCTGTTATCACACCCATAGGGATAGACCATCAGGCTTTTTTAGGTCAAAGTATTGAAGAGATAGCCGGTACGAAGATACGTAGTATACAAAAAGCACTATTGTTGGCTCCTCAAGTATATGATGAGGTACATAAAGTTGCTAAACAAATAGCAGAAGAGAAAAGTGCAAAATTATATTTCTCTCCATGTTCAAGTCATAGGATGACAGAATTGCAAAAGATTGCTCAAGAAAAATCTTGGGGGGATTATCTGATTGATAATGCATGTGTGGCACTGCAAGCCTTGGATATTTTAGAGATCTCTTATGATCTGAATGATCTGCGTTCCTTGGAGCTCTTTGGACGTTTTTACCCATTGACTGAAAATATACGCATTGATGTGGGACATAATCCTTTGGCTGCAGAAGCCATAGTGCAGGCATTAGACGAAAAGGTAGTACTTGTCTATAACAGCCTTGATGATAAAGACTATGAAGCTGTGTTGAAAATACTTCAACCTAAAGTAAAACGTGTGGAGATCATCACTATTGATTCACAAAGAGCAGCGACCATATCTGAGATAGAAAATGCACTGAAAAAAATAGGTATTGTATATGACTATTTTGAAGAGAAGATAGATGAAAATGAACATTATTTGGTGTTTGGTTCATTTTATGTTGTAGAGGAATTTTTAAATAAAATGCAAAAGAAGTTAAATGTACCAAAGTAATATTTACGAATACTTAGAAGCGTTACAAGAAGAAAAACTGCTTATTTGTAAAGATGACAAAGAAGCGATACAAATACGTGACATAGCCGTCCTTCTTGGCTTTGATACCTATGTGCTTCCAGACCTAAGGGTAAGTATGGGGGAAGATTTACGTGCGTATGATGAAGATGTACAGTTGCTGTTCACACAGCTGGCTTATTTCTATAGAAGCACAAAGAAAAAGATACTTGTCTCACCACTTAGAACACTATTGATCCCTTTTCCTAAGGCAGAACTGTTTGATACTAGAACTATAGAGTTTGGTGACACTTTGGATCTGCAGGAACTCAAAGATACTTTGTATCAGTGGGGGTATCATTTTACAGATATTGCAGCGAGTAGAGGAGAAGTCTCCTTTCGTGGTGACATTATAGATCTCTACCCTATAGATACTGACAAACCTTACCGTATCTCTTTGTTTGATGAAGAGGTAGAGACGATCCAGTATTATGATGAAGGTACACAAAAACGTCTGAGCGATGAGTTGGAATCATTAACATTTTCACCGGCATTTTTAGCATTGACGAAAACTCAGCATGAAGCGCTTAAAAATAGAACTGAACGAAGTATGTATGATACTTTTGTCAAAGATATAGATTCACTTGGGCTGTGGCATTTGGATGATCTTGGAGAGAGTGCTTTAACACTTTTTGATGGAGTCTGGGCATCTAATTTGGATGATGATCTAAAAGAAGTCTATGAACTGGATGAGCCGCTTGTCCCAAGAAAGTCTTTTTTATTACCAGCGATTCCAGAAGGTACTAAATACCGTGACTTAGAAGCAGTAGAGCCAAATAAACTACTTAAATCCCATAAAGATAAAAAGATTACTATCATCGCTAAAAATGAGAGCATTGTACGTGGTTCGCAATTGGACTCTTTTGAAGATATCGAGTTTGTTTACCAAGAGGGTATTGTCAATCTTTTAGGTGCTGACAGACTCATTCTTTCACTCAATAAACCTATCAAACGAAAAAAGGTGAAAAAAGCCACGATTATATTGGACGAACTGAAGCCTGGTGATTATGTGGTCCATGAAAATTATGGAGTAGGTATCTTTAAGGGGATAGAAAAACGAGATGTCTTGGGTGCAACCAGTGAATTTGTGGTCATGCATTATCAAAATGAAGACTCTTTGCTGATCCCTGTTTCAAATCTTGAGGTCATTGACCGATATGTAGCAGAAGGTGGCGCTTTACCTATACTAGATAAATTGGGTAAAGCAAGCTTTAAAAAGCTCAAAGCCAAAGTTAAAGAGAAGCTCTTTGCCATTGCTTCACAGATCATAAACCTTTCAGCACAACGTCATTTGAAAAAGGGCATCAAACTGAAAATAGATATGGAAGAGCATGCTATTTTTATGTCAGAGGCAGGATTTGTACATACGGAAGATCAGGAACGTGCCATCAATGATATGCTGGAGGACATGAGCTCGGGTAGAATGATGGACAGACTTCTCTCCGCAGATGTAGGGTTTGGTAAAACAGAAGTCGCCATGAATGGTATGTATGTAGCGGTTAAGAACGGTTACCAGGCGATGATGATAGCCCCTACAACGCTGCTTAGTTCACAACATTATAAAAGTTTTAAAGAGCGTTTTTACGGACATGATATCAAAGTTGCCAAACTGGATAGATTTTCTACGACCAAAGAGAAAAATACCACACTTAAAGGCTTACAGGATGGGACGATTGACGTTGTTGTAGGAACCCATGCTTTACTCAAAGCGAAGTTTAAAAATCTGGCACTTGTGATTATCGATGAAGAACATAAATTTGGTGTGAAACAAAAAGAAGCGCTCAAAGAGATATCCATTGATGTACATCTCCTTTCTATGTCTGCCACACCGATCCCTAGGTCTTTGAACCTTGCATTGTCCGAGGTCAAGTCTTTTAGTGAAATCCTTACTCCCCCTACAGAGCGACAAGGAGTACGTACATTTGTAAAGAGTTACGATGATAAAGTGATCAAAGAGGCCATACTTCGTGAGATGCGACGCGGCGGACAGATATTTTATGTCTTTAATTCTATAGCTGGTATAGAAGAGAAGAAAAAACAATTGCTTGAGATTCTTCCTAAACTGCGTATTGCAGTGCTTCACTCTAAGATCTCAGCAAAAGAGACAGAAGACGAAATGATGCTTTTTGGAGATGGTGAGTATGATGTATTGCTCTCTACATCCATAGTAGAATCAGGTATTCATATGCCTCATGCCAATACGATGATCGTTGATGGGGCAGATAATTTTGGTATTGCAGACCTGCATCAGCTTCGTGGACGGGTAGGACGTGGAGGCAAAGAAGGATACTGCTACTTTATGGTCACAGACAAAGAACGTTTGACAGACAATGCAAAACGTCGTCTGCTTGCACTTGAGTCACATTCAGATCTTGGAAGCGGTGCGGTACTTGCATTCCATGACCTTGAGATACGGGGTGGAGGAAACATTATCGGTGAAGCACAGTCTGGACACATTAAGCAGATAGGATATTCACTTTACTTGCGTATGCTTGAAGATGCGATCAGGGAGCTTTCTGGGCAAGATAAAGAAGTGGCACAGAATATCGATATGAAACTCTCCATTGATGCGTATCTTAATGAAGAACTTATAGAAGAAGACAGGCTACGACTGGAGCTTTATAGACGACTCTCCTTATGTGAAACTACAGGTGAGGTTTATGAGATAGAGTCAGAGATCGCAGACCGTTTTGGAAAACTAGATGTGATCACCAGACAGTTCATTGATGTGATCGTCATGAAGGTTATGGCAAGAGAAAAAGGTATCTCCAAAGTCTCTTCGTATGGTGAAAATGTCTTTATCGAATTTATGGATGAAAATAAAGAGAGAATAGTACTTAAATCCCCTAGTAAAGATGATGATGATATTATTGCTACGGCAATGGGGTATTTAAAAGGATAGTTTTATCAGCATGTACTAATCTTGCTCGTAATATACTTGAAGATATAGTTTATAAGGGTATATGCATGAACTTTTTCGAATCAGAAGTATTAAAAGGTAAATATTTCCCTCATAAAAGTCGTGATAGACTAAGAGCAACCATGGTCAACTTATTCATCTTGATCGGTGCTTTTATCATGTTGCTTTATGCCTACGAAAACTTGGCTCAAGGTTACTATCTGATGTTGTCCATTGAGCTGTTCATCATTTTCATTTTGATGATAGCCTATCTTGTATTTCCCCACTATGTCAACATCAACCATACTTCTTATATGATACTTGGAGCACTCACTTTTTTACTCTCTATGTCACTTATTGTTCCAGATCAGGACCCTGAATTGTCACTTTTCTGGTTAGCGGCTTTACCCATCTTTGTATTCTTTTTTTTAGGAGTAGAAAAGGGAATTAGGTGGAGTACGAACATGTTTATTGTTTTACTCTTTATCCCTTTGGTTTCTTATGTAACAGGGGTTCAGTTTGTCTATGAATGGGAATTGCTTTCTCAAATCGTTTTAGGGTATCTGATTGTTTCGTATATGCTTTATATCATTGAAAGTGAGCGAAGTTCTTATGAAGAGAGATTAAACATTGCACTTGAAGAGAATAAAATACTTTTTAAAGAAGTACACCATCGTACAAAAAATAATATGCAGGTAGTGATGAGTTTACTTGAAAGCCAATCTTTTAAAATCGATGATCCCAAATACAAGAAGATGTTTCGAAACACATATAGACAGGTTCAAAGCTATGAGTCTTATGCATAAAAATCTTTATACCAATCACAGCTATGAAGAAGTAGATATCCAAGAGTACTTAGAAGAAATTGCACAAAATCTACAAACCTATACGGAGTATAATATTCGTACAGATATAGATCCCATCATTATAGATATGAGAATAGCTATGAACATTGGCCTTATTTTCAATGAGGCTGTGACCAATGCTATTGAACATGCTTTTGATGGGGAAGAAGGAAATATCAATATCTCCTTTAAACAATTAAGTGAACGATATCGATTATCTATTCAGGATGACGGAAAGGGATTTGATACTTCAAAAACATATAAGTCTTTAGGGGTGACCCTTATTAAAGACCTGAGTATCACCTTACCAAATAGTACGATCGATATAAATGGCAGCAATGGTACAAAGATACAGATCTATTTTGATAAAGAGGAACATGCATAATGGCTCTACCTAAAAATATTGTGATTGTTGAAGATGAGGTGATCACACAACGTTATTTACAAGATATACTTGCAAACAACATAATGTAAATGTATCGGGCTGTTTTGATAATGCTTCAGATACCCTTGAAACATTGAAGAATATAGATTGTGATATGATCCTGATGGATATAAATATTAAAGGTTCTGTGGATGGCATACAGTTGGCCAGAAAAATTTTAGAAACATATACTTTTCCTATCGTCTTTATTACTGCACATAATGATGATGCAACACTTGAAGAACTACTTGGAACTTGCACCCTATGGTTTTATCAATAAACCATTTTCAAGTAAAGAGATACATCACGACTTTGAAGATTGCGTATAAGAGATATTTGATACATAGTGAAGTCTGTAAGGTAAAAAGCAGTAGGAATCTACAGATATCATTATCAATGAATACTATACCTACTCACAAGAACTTTCTATCTTATACTATGATGGTCAAGCTGTAAAATTGAATAAAAAACAAAGTCAACTTTTAGAGATATTAAGTAACAACATCAATAATACAGTGGCATATGATACGCTTATCGGATACTTATGGGCAGATGATTCAGTTGCAGATTCTACTCTTCGGACTTTAGTCTATTCTGTTCGAAAATTACTTCCTGATCTACCCATTATTTCTCATAGTAAAGTAGGGTATTTACTACAAAGTTCATGATATATCCAATTTTATGCCTGATATCAAAGATCATTAAATTATTAACCTTCAATTAACCTCACGAAAGTATACTTTTCTACATAAAAATGCAGGAGAGTAACTTGAGTCAAATCATAGAAAATATCAAAACAGAAATTTCTAAAGTACTTGTAGGACAAGATAAAATGATCGAAGGACTTTTAGCAGGGTTACTTTGTCGTGGGCACATTTTGTTAGAAGGTGTACCCGGACTTGCTAAGACCACAGCGGTAAATGCTTTGGCAAAGACACTCGGACTGGACTTTAAGCGTGTACAGTTCACTCCTGATTTACTTCCTTCAGACATTATTGGTACTGAGATATATGACCCTTCTAACAATACATTTAAGATCAAACAAGGTCCTGTTTTCACTAATCTTTTACTTGCTGATGAGATCAACCGCGCACCAGCCAAAGTACAGTCTGCTTTACTTGAAGTGATGCAGGAAAGACAGGTGACGATAGGTGATGAGACATTTAAGATAGACCTTCCTTTCTTGGTTATGGCAACACAAAACCCTGTTGAGCAAGAGGGTGCGTATGAACTTCCCGAAGCACAGCTTGACAGATTTATGATGAAGGTAGTTGTTGGGTATAACACAAAAGAAGAAGAGCTAGAGATAGCAAGACGTGCTGCGAATAACAGTTTTGGAAATATTCAACAAGTTGCAACCATTGATGATCTGAACAAGATTAGAGAAGAAGCACTTCAGATACATATGGATGAAGAGATTGAAGCATATATCATTGAACTTGTAGCTGCTACACGTGATCCAAAAGCATATGGCCTTGATGAGCTTGAAGCCTATATAGAGTTTGGAGCAAGTCCTCGTGCGAGCATTGATATGTATAAGGCAGCACGTGCTATCGCGTACTTGAAAGGCCAGGACTATGTTTCTCCTATAGAGATAGCATATATCGCTAAAGAGATCCTTCGTCATCGAATTATACTCACTTATGAAGCACAGGCAGAGGAAGTGACACAAGATGAGATTATAGAGAAGATTTTAGCTGCTGTTCCAATTCCTTAGAGGTAGTTGTTTTGAACAAAGCTGTAAAAAAAATTATTCTTAAAACCAAAAAGCAAGTCTATGGAGATATGCTGGGAAACAACGCCTCAATATTTCAGGGTGAAGGTTTTGAGTTTTCAGAACTTCGTGAGTATATCTATGGTGATGATGTTCGTAAAATAGATTGGAAAACAACGGCTAAATTGGGGAAACCTTTTGTAAAGATCTATAAAGAAGAGCGAGAACTTAACGTGGTTGTTGTTTCTATGATTTCTGGTTCAACGTACTTTGGTACAGTGAAACAAAAGTCAGATATCATTGCTGAAGTGGTAGCTACACTTGGCTTTTCTGCTGTAAAAAATGCTGATTTGTTCACACATATGGTTTTTGCTGATAGGCTTTATGATTTGAGTAAGCCTAGTAAAAAACTTTTTTCCGTGCATAAAGCAGTGGATGATGTTGTAGGATTTGACCCTATAGGAAAAGAGGGAGATTTTTCTGCTTTAGTAGATACACTGCATAAGCGTTTGAAAAAGAAGTCTCTGCTTTTTATTGTGTCTGATTTTGTAGGTGACATAGATTTGAAAGTATTGAGTAAGAAGCATGATGTATTTGCAGTTATAGTACGGGACAGGTTTGAAGAAAATCCTTCTGAACTGGGTTATCTTAGACTCATAGATATGGAAACAAAACAAAGTTTTGAAGGTGATGTGGATAGTGGCACATTGAAGAACTATAAAAAAGCATTACATGACAATGATGAGAAACTCTATAAACAATTTAAAAAACAGGGTGTACGCTTTTCAAAGATCTACACCCATGAAGAACCTGCACTCAAGTTAATGAAAAGAATGAGGTAAAAGTGATGGATATGAATAAAACAGCAAATATAAATGAACAGCTTAGAGACATCAAACCACTTCTTGAGATACCAGACAGTTCTTATTATATATATTGGGGATTAATCATTTTTGCAAGTATACTGATATTGAGTATTCTATTTTTTATACTTAAAAAAATGTGGGATAACCGAAAAGTTAATCTTGCAAAAGGTTATCTGGCATCCATGAAAAAGATTGATTGGAAAGATACAAAAAAATCTGCCTATGAAGCAACACATTATGCAAGACTTCTCGCGACAGACGAGAGAAGACAAACACTTTTTTCTCAACTTGAACCAATGTTGGAACAGTATAAATACAAAAAAGAGGTGAATGAAGTAGACCAGGAGACACGAAATAAATTTAACCTCTATGTGCAGGTATCCGATGAGTCAATTTAATTTTGAGTATCCATACCTTTTAGGAGTAGTTCTTATTTTTATACTTTGCAGTTTTTGGTGTAAAGAGAGAAGTCGTGCTATCTTTTTTCCTCATGTACAAACACTTTTAGCTAAAAGTGCAGGAAAAAGCTCATTGCTATCTTGGTTAAAGTGGGTAGGGATTACAGCTGCGGTAATTGCATTGGCATCTCCAGTGATCACAAAAAGCTACTCTAATACTAAAAAAGAGGGACGTGATATCGTACTAATTATCGATTCAAGTGACTCTATGCGTCAGCGTGGTTTTGATCCTAATGACCCATGGCGAAATAAGTTTGATGTGGTCAAAGAGGTAGTAGGTGACTTTATAGAAAAAAGAGGAAATGACCGTATAGGTATGGTTACGTTTGCAGATATTGCATTTATCGCATCACCACTTACATTTGAAAAAAAGTTTTTAACAGATATTACGAAAATGCAAGAGATGGGAATAGCTGGGAAAAGAACTGCAATTAATGATGCCATCGTTCAGAGTTATAATATGTTGAGTAAAAGTAAAGCGAAATCGAAGATAGCCATTTTACTCACAGATGGTATAGACAATATGAGTAAGGTTCCATTCGGTGATGTAAAGAACCTAATAGAAAAACGTGACATCAAACTCTATGCCATAGGTGTTGGTGATGCACGTGACTACAATGCACAGTATCTAAAAGCACTTGCGGATGCAGGAAAAGGTTTGGCTTTCGGTGCACAAGATGCCACAACACTTTCACAGATCTATGATGAGATAGACAATCTTGAAGCAACGAAGATCGATGACAAAAAGATCGTACAGCATACCTATTTGTATATCTATCCTCTCTTTTTAGCCATATTGAGTCTGTTGCTGTTCGTTTATTTTAGAAACAGTAGGGGGTTATAGAGATGAGTTTTGTAAATCCACAGTTTTTTTGGGCCCTTATCATTCCTTTTGTTATCTTCACGTTTCTTATCTCTACAAACAAAGAGAGACTTTCTCGTATCTTTGATGATAAAGTACTAAAACGTTTAAGTGCTACAGGTGAGAGTATGCCTTTAGTGGTGCGTAACTTATTCATGCTTCTAGCACTGTTTTTGATGATAGTAGCTATGGCAAGACCCGTCATAGAAAAGGGTGATAAAACTGTAGAAGTAGAGGGGTTAACACTCCTAACTGCATTGGATATCTCAGGTTCTATGAGAAGTACAGATATTTATCCTAACCGTTTGACCTTTGCTAAAACAAAAATGAATATGTTTTTTGAAGCTATGCCAAGTGATGAAATAGGTGTAATGGCTTTTGCCTACAGTTCTTTTGTACTGGCACCTTTTTCAAGTGATAAAGAAACACTTAAAATGATGGTAGAAGGAGTAGATGACTCTTATATCAACATGGGTTCTACAGACTTTTCTGCATTAGGTGATTTGGCGAGTTCTTTACTCGAAGAGAAAAAACCTAAGATTTTAGTACTTTTTTCAGATGGTGGAGATGAGCAGGCTATAACAGGATTTTCTGAGATACTTAAAGAGCATAAAATCGACCTTTATGTAGTACTTATAGGTACAGAAAAAGGAGCTCCTGTTATTGATGAAAATGGAAAACCTTTGACACTGGAAGACGGTACTATTGCTATTACGCAAAGAAATGATGCCTTGGGAGAATTGGCCAAAGAGAACGATGGTGCCTATGTGGTAGCAAGCAATGGTAAAGAAGATATAGCACAATTGGTCTCAGTGATACGGGGTAAATATCAAAATCAGCAACAAGGTGAAGTGAAAGTGAAAGAGCGTGTTGAGTATTTTTATTACCCCTTGGGATTAGGACTCTTGTTTTTACTTATCTCATTTAGTTCGATGCCTAGAAGGAGAGAAGTATGACAAGATTGATCTTATTCATGTTGAGTACGGGTATTTTTCTTTATGCAGGTCTTACTGACTTTAAAACGATTAAAGAAGCAAATCAGGCTTATGAAGCTAAAGAATATGGCAAAAGTGCAGCCTTGTTAAATAGTTTAGATGCAAAAAGCCCTCAAAAGCACTATGATATAGGAAATGCACTCTATAAAGATCAGAAATATGATGAAGCTATAGAAGCATATGAAAAAGCCCAAGGGATCGATGAAGCAACAAGACTACATAATATAGGTAACAGTTATTTTCAGAAGAAAGAATGGGATAAAGCGATAGAGACTTATGAAAATGCATTAAATTTGAAAGAAGATGAAGATACTAAGTTCAATCTAGAACTGGCTAAAAAACAGAAGAAACAAGAAGAAGAACAAAAGAAACAAGATCAGAAAGATCAGGAAAATAAAGAAAAGAAAAAGAACGAAAAAGATCAAAATAAAGACGATAAAAAAGATCAGGATCAAAAACAAAACCAAGATCAAAATGATAAGATAACAAAAAAAAGAGCAAAAGAATAAAGATAAGCAAAATAAAGATCAAAAAGACAAAAGACGATAAGAAGAAAGAAGAAGAGAAGAAAAAAGAGAGTGATAAAGAGAAGTCCGACACTGACAAAAAGGAAAAGAAGCAGTCTAAAGATGAACAAAGTGATAAAGATTCGGACCAACCTAAAGAGCAAAAGAAAATGAGTCAAGAAGATAAGCTTAAAGAACAAGAGTTAAAACGTCTTATGAAAAAGATGGGACAGAATAAAACACCTACAATGATGTATCAAATGGGTGAAGGTAAAAAAGGTCAAAGGAATGAAGATGCAAAACCTTGGTAAAGTATTATTAGTCATTACATTGAGTTTACAATGGGTATGGAGTGCCAGTGTTGAAGCTACTGTTTCCACTACAGAAGTAGTGAGTGGAAATGCAGTTCAATTACGTATTAAGGCTGTGGGAGATGATGCGGTATTTCCAAATATTCAGATGATTGATGGGCATAAAGTGGAAGGTACACAGTCTGGAAGCAGCAGCTCTTATTCATATATCAATGGAAAAATGAAAAGTGAACATACTACGACAAAGACATTGACATTTGTTCCTACCAAAAATATGACTATTCCTTCTTATGAAATACAGATAGACGGTAAAAGTTATAAAACACAGCCAATCGAGATAAAGATAGTTAAATCCAATGCCCCTGTTGGACAAAATAATGATATGTTCTCATTACAGATGCGTGCCAATAAAACTAAAGTCATGGTAGGTGAATCACTTATGGTAACTGTATATTTCTCTTTGAAAAATGGGGTAAGACTCTCACAGGAAATACAGTACACTCAACCCACTTTTCCAGGTTTTATCGTAACAGATGGCGGTGATCAAAATGCCTATATCAAAGGAAATTACCAAGTTCAGGAAGTTAGATATATCCTCACGGCACAGGAAGAAGGAAATTTTACAATAGCTCCCGCACAAGCCAGAGTAGGAGTCTCGGATAGAAGTCGAAGAGATATATTTGGAATGACTTTTGGTACAAAATGGAGGCAAACAGCATCTAATAGTTTAGAGATAGAAGTTCTACCAAAAGTTAAAGAGAGTGATCTTGTAGGAGACTTTAAAGTAGATACAACCATAGATGCACAAGAAGTTAAAGCCAACAAACCAGTAAACCTGACAGTAAAGATAGAAGGAAAAGGTAATCTGGAGAGTTTTGAATTTCCCAAATATGAGATAGAGGGTGTCACAGTCTATAGTGATGAAGCCAAAGTAGACACAAAGGTTATAGACGGAGAAGTTTTTAGTACATACATTAAAACCTTTGCATTTATCTCTGAAGAAGATTTTTCCATTCCTGAGCAGAATTTTTCTATGTTGACACCGCAGGATCATAAGATCAAAACATTAAAAGTGAACGCTTATGATGTTAGTATCAAAAAACCAAAGTCAATGTCTTCTACTTCTAACACGGAACAAACACATGGGCTAGTTCAAACAAAAGTAAAAGAGAAGAAACAGATAAAAGAGATATCAGCAGAAAAGCAGTCGAGATGAAAAGTCTAGACTGGTGGATGCTTACGGCGCTTTTGCTTTAGGTGTTTTAGTGATGATGATTGTCCAACGATTACCACGCTTAAAAAGTAAAAGTACAAATCCGTACAAGGAGTCAGAAGCTTTAAAAATACTGTATGCTCATATGGGTGAAGATGTAGATGTTGAAAAGATGGTACGTAAATTGTATGCCCGTAAAAATGGTGATAACACAGTAGAGATAGATAAAAAATTACTCAAAGAGATGGTGGAGCGCTTTAGGTAAGCTGGTTACAATATCTCTATGATTTATTATATTTATAATCCAACAGAAATAGAGTTTATTGAGACATCTAGCTAAAAAAGGCATTTTTATATGGATAATGATTGTCATGGTTGTTTCTATACCTTTGTATAGTTTATTTACGACAATAAAAAAAGATATAGCTATACAAAAAAACCTTTCAAATTTAGAATTTTATGTAGGTCGACATCATGTAAGACTTACTCATATTGAACTGTTAAATCGTGTAAAAAAAGATGCAATACGATGTGAAGTAATTTCTACAGGCAATATTCAATAAAGATGAAAAAATTACTGAAACAAGAGATAATTGAAAGTATCGGTAAACAGGTAAATGTGACTTGACTTTTAGATACAGGTTATGACCTAATCTAAAATATCATGTAGGGTATTGGCCTCTTTCATCCAGTCATTTAACGTATCCCACTCTTCATTTTCTACCATCTTTTGGCATTTTTTAAGTTCTGATTGAAATGAATGGATGGCTTTAAGCACATTGCTTTTGTTCTGCCTGAAGATATCTTCCCACATATTCGGTGAGGATTTTGCTATACGGCCCATATCTTTAAAACCACCACCTGCAAGTGCCACAATACTTTTTGAATCTTCTTGTGCCATGACAGAGTTTGCTAAGGCATAACTCACAGCATGTGGCATATGAGAGATAAACGCTGCATGTCTATCATGCTCTTTTGAACCCATACAGACGAGATTCATACCAATATCGGTAAAAAGTTTTTTAGCGACCTTTTGTTGATACTCACCACTTTTTTCAAGATCACAGAGAACAACAACTTTGTCAGTATAAAGATCATCCAATGCAGCCGTTGGACCAAATTTTTCTGTACCGGTCATTGGGTGGGCAGCTACAAAATTCTGTCTTATATCAGAGGGAATAGAATTAGATATCTTTTCTTTAGTACTTCCCAAATCTATGACGGTACAGTTGTCATTAAGTGAGCCTAATTGGTTGACAATTGAGATAATCCCATCGACCGGAATGCTTAGAAAGATGATATCACAGTTTTTGAGTCCTTCAAGTGATGTGCATATTTCATCTACGAGCCCTAATTCTAATGCCTCTGAACAGTGAAGTTGATTATGATCCAGACCAAAGAAGTAATAGTCTTTGGAGTGTTTTTTGAGTGCAAGACTTAAAGATCCACCCATAAGTCCCAAACCAACTATACCGACTTTGATTATGGACATAATATACCTACCTATTTTTTTGTGAAAGAGTATAGCATGATTTATCTGTTTCTTATGAGGTTCTTATTGAAATAAAGATAAAATAACAGCAAATTATACTAAGGCTTAATTATGATCAAAAAGATGGCATTTTTTCAGATACTACTTTCTTGGATGCTGATAGGTGCATTACTTTCAGCTCAGAAAGTTACACAGATTAAATTTGAAGGCCTTGCACATCTTTCTCCAACCACAGCAAAAGAGATCGCAGGTATTCGTGTAGGGGAAGAGATAACTGCTGAAAAAATAAATGATTCGATTAAAAACTTTTTTTTGCAGGGTTATTTTAAAGATGTATGGGTAGATCAAAATAGTGGTGTCCTGACGTATCATTTTAAAGAAAAATTAGCTATTGCAAATATTGACATTAAAGGATATGGTTCGGGTGATGAAGGCGCAAAGCTTTTAGAAACGATAGGTCTTAAAAAAGGTGACTTGTATGATGAGAGACGTGTTAAAAAAGCAAAACGGACACTTATTGCCAATGTAGAAAGCCAAGGGTATTATGATACCGTTGTGGATGTGACTACAGCACCTGTAGGAAAAAGTAGTATTTCTCTTGTATTTGATGTCAATAAAGGCGAAAAGATCATCATTGAAAAACAGAACTTTGTTGGTGCAGAGGAATTGGTTCAAAATGATATTGAATTAGACCTTGCAAATAAAGAGAGAGACTGGCTTGGATGGATGCCTTGGCGAAACAATGGAGAAGCGAAAGTTGATCAACTAGAATATGATGCATATAGGGTCAAAGATGTTTATATGCGACATGGTTATTTGGATGCCTATGTCAGTAAGCCCCTCATGAGAGTTGATTTTGGTTCATATAAGGCACAAGTAGACTATCAGGTAGTTGAAGGTGTACAGTATCGTGTGGGAACTATTGCACTTACACAGGATGTTAAAGGTCTAAATACAGAAGAGTTGAAAGACAAGCTTATTCTTAAAGAGGGCAAAATCTTTAATATTAAACGCATGCGTAAAGATATTAGTATATTGGAACAAGAAGTAGGGAATCTTGGGTATGCTTTTGCAAAAGTGGCGCCACAAATGAATAAAGATCCTGAAAAAAAGATCATTAACCTAAACTATGTAGTGCAACCAGGAAAAGTCGTAACAATTAATGACGTAGTGATCTCTGGTAATGATACCACAAAAGACAGAGTGATCCGTCGTTATATCTACTTGGCACCAGGGGATACTTTTAGTGCCACTGACCTTAAAGACTCAAAGAATGCATTGGGAAGAACAGGATTCTTTGAGAATGTAGATATTCAAAGTCAAAGGATCTCAGAAGATAAGATCAATCTGCTTGTAAAGGTAAAAGAGACATCTACAGGTACAATCTCAGCAGGTGGTGGATATGGAAGTTATGAAGGGTTAATGGTCAATGCTTCTATATCAGATAGAAATATCTTTGGTTCAGGTATCAACACAACTTTGGGGTTTGAAATTTCGAGAATTTCGACGAACTATAATGTATCTTTTGTCAATCCGAAGATTTGGGACAGTATGTACAGTTTTGGTGTAAGTTTGTATAAAAGAGATTATGAATATATTGATTACACACAAGATCAGTTGGGCGGATCTATGACTGTAGGTAGACAATTTTTTAGACATATTAATGCTTCCGCAGGTATTGGTTATGTTGATAACCAGTCAAGTTTTAATGATGATTCAAATACCACCTTAATCAATTCTTTTCTATATAATGATCAATATAAAAAGGCTTCAGCCTTTACTAGTATAAGTTTTGATAACACAGATGATTTTTATAATGCAAGAGAAGGAGTGAGAGCAGTAGTGAATTTTGAGTATGCGCAACTGGATGGCGATGATTACAATGCTACTTTTTATGATGGGTATACTGATACATTCAAGACCAGTGCCAAAGTGGGACTTTACTATGGCTTAGAAGATTGGATCGATTATGATCTTATCTTACGTCTTAAAGGAAGAGCAACATATATAAGTAGGGATGAAAATAAAAAGTTACCTATTGGAGAGAAACTCTTTATGGGAGGTATAGGTAGTGTAAGAGGATTTGATCCGTTTTCTTTGGCCCCTAGTTTAGCAAATGGGGAATTGGTGGGGGGAACTCAACGTGCATCCGCAAGCGTTGAAGCAAGTATACCTCTTTCTGAAGCAGCTAAAATGAGACTAGCATTCTTCTATGATTATGGTTATATTAGTAATGACGCTGATATATTTGAAACAACACCTATTTTAGTCAATGATATCACTAGATCTTCAACAGGTGTGGTGTTGGAATGGCAGTCTGGATTTGGACCGATCAATCTGGTTTTTGCATATCCTGTTGATGAGGAAGAAGGCGATAGAACATCGGTATTTGAGTTCTCTATGGGAACAAGGTTCTAAGAAAATCATTTTTTAGGGCAAGATTTTTTTTCTTGCCCGCTACAAAATAGTTTAAATCCCCAATTTTTTATTTCTTGGCACTTTACTTTCATCTTCTATGATAATAGCAAATGGTATCGGTTTTTCTAAAGATTTTATCTTCTCTTTGGAAAGATACAGGGGTTTATCTGAAAAGATACGCAGTGTTTTATTTTCATAGCTAAAGGTAATTTTTGCACTGTTGGATGCTTCATGAAGAAGTACAGTCAGAGTATAGATAAAACTTAACCAAATCAGTGTTTTTTTCTCTGGAAGAAGGGGTTTGTAATGGATGAAAAGAGGTTTATTGAGCAGCTCCTTTCCATGCATGCGTAGAAGTAAAGATATAAGAAGTATCTGTTCGTGTGTAAAGCCATAGTTAAGCTCTTGCATAGCGATATAAAATGCATGTTGATGTGATCTGTAAACGGTAAGTGTTTGTCCAATACTGGAGAGCTTTACCGCCCATAGAAGCTCTTTTTCATATAGCTTATTGTCCTCAATATCACTTTGCAGTATACTGTAAAGATTTGAAGCCAGTTTACGTTTTACCTTCTGTTTTTTTTCTATATTTGTTAAAGGTTTAAACCTATCTAATATTGAAACAATACTAGGATTGACGTGAGATGGAAACTTTAGATTATCATCTCTAAGGAGTTGTTCTAACAAAACACCTTCTCGTACTCCAGCAGAACTCGAAATAACAGTTTCTGTACCAATATGATAAAGTATTTCAATAAAGATAAGGGTGCCTTCCCGTATGGTATCAAAACGGTTCTTTTTTAAACCAAATTTTTTGAGGTTTTTTGCACTTGAAAGGGGAATAGCATTAAGATAGTCTTGGTGCTCTTTCACAAGATAAGAAAAAGCATGTAGTTTATCTAGCGGATAGGCGGCCTGCTTCATGATGCCTTTAGAAAGGGTTCTGGCTGTTCCACCTATGCCAATGGCCAAAGCATGTCTAAAATGTGTAGGAAGGTGTTTTAGTTCATTTTGTATGTATGCTTTTGCATTCTTATTGATTGCTTCAAGATTTAACCCTTTGTCAAAAAATAGTTCTTTAAGTCTGACTGTACCAAGATTCAGGGAGTAAGTATCTACAATATGCCCATCTTTCATAAGTGTTATATCAGATGAACCTCCACCGATATCTATGCTTATTCCCTCATGGATAGGTAGCAAATTGACAGCTGCTATACCCCCATATCTTGCTTCTTTATTGCCATCGATGATCTTGATGGAGAGCCCAAGTTCTTTTTTTATCCATTGGACAAACTCTTTCCCGTTTGGTGCATCTCTCAGTGCAGATGTAGCAACACATAGTGTTTTAATTGCTCTATATTTTTCTATAGTATGCTGGAAAGACTTTAAAGTGAGATAGGCTCGTTTTATGCCAATAGGTTGTAGATAACCGTTTTTGGCATAAGCGCCTTCACCAATACGAACTTTGGATTTTTGTTCGCAGATAAGATGAAAACCGTAACGACTTGTTTTTTCAAAGATAACAAGTCTTGCAGAGTTTGAACCGATATCAATGATAGCAGTTCTTTTTGCCATTGACTAACTACTCTTCTTCTTGCAGTTTGTCATATTTAAACTTTAACTCTTCAACATTTTCAACATTGTCAGGGTCTGGAATGATACAATCAACTGGACACACGGCGATACATTGAGGTTCGTCAAAATGACCTACACACTCTGTACATCTATCTGGGTCTATGATATAAATTGGATCATTCTCTTCGATTGCCTCATTTGGACACTCTTCTCTACATGCGTCACATGCTATACATTCGTCATCTATTACTAATGCCATGGGTTCCTCTGTATATGTTATTTATACGAGTTATAACTGAACAAAGCTTATGCTTAAGTTAAATTATCTGTGAATTTATAATAATATTTTACTTTGGTAGTTTTTTGATAGAAGAGTGCATGTTTGAAGCTCTATTTTACCTGAAATTTTGTAACGTATTTTTGCAACAATATCATATGAAAAATCCCTTAAGATTTTAGGTATAAGTGTCATTATTTTTGCCATAATGAACCATACCCCACCAAGTCTTTCCAATAACGCAATAACTGCATCACTTTTATAGAGGGGTTCTTCATTGTCGATATAAAGTATAATACTCTTCATATCATTGATGTCAATATTTTTTTCTTTGATAGTTTCACCCTGAAGAGGGGAAAAGGTGAGTAGATCATTGTGGTCTCTGGCTATGACAAAGCAGACTATTGCATTACAAAATGCACATGGTCCATCATAAAAAAGTATAGCGCTATTTTTAGGCTGAAGGGATTTAAACCAAGTAAGAGGACGACGCCAGAAATAAGTCATGAAATTTCAAAATTTATGAGATCTTTTTGGGAAAACAAAATCTGTAACCACGTCTTCTTACGGTTTCAATTGTAGTGATATCTAAAGGTTTATCCATTTTCTGACGGATTTGGTTGATAGCAACCTCAATGACGTTAGGTGTTACAAGTTCTGGCTCTTCCCAGATGGCATCAAGCAATTGTTCTTTGGATACGATTTGGTCTTTATGCATAGCCAAATGCGTTAAGACTTCAAATGGTTTACCTTTAAGTTCTATCTCCTCATCCTGATAAATAATCTTTTCTTCTTCAGGATTGATGATAAGGTCTTCTATTTCAATAATGTTAGAGACACCAAATCGTAGCTTTGCTTCAATACGTACTAGTAAAATATCATAGTCAAGAGGCTTTCGGATAAAGTCATCAGCACCCGAACGTAGTGCTTTAATTTCACTTTCTTTATCTTCACGTTCAGAAAGTACAATAACAGATGTTTTATGCGCTTCTGTTTTGATGGTAGAGATGATATCGAGATTCTTCTCACTGTCTGATGGCCATGAAAGCAATACCAGATCGTAGTTCCTGATATCAAGATAATATCTTGCATCGCCAAGGTTTTCAGCTAAATCATTTTGATAACCCTCTTCTGTAAGCTTATCTGAAAGTGTTTTGCTGAGTGTCACTTCATCTTCTATGATCAATATTCTCATAAGTGAACCTTTTTATCTTTTTAAGATTTATTTAATATTATAACATAAAAATAAGACGTTTTAAAAAAAATTTAAAAATTCCAAGTATTACTTAAGGAAACGGTACACTCAGCAATAATTTTCGGTTTGGAAATTTTGAGTGAGAGAGTTTGAAGATCGGGGTAAGCTGTGTAGAGTATCTCTTTGACTCCTAAAAGAGCATTTTCTAAAAGTTCATAGCGTTTTTCTTTGAGTTCATTCTGTATCAAAAGTACCATATCTGCATAATCGATAAATTTATCATTACCGTAATCATACGAAGCTTCAAGGTTGATGATGACGGGTTGTGGTTTATCGCGCTCAAAGTCTAGAAGCCCGATGATAACGTTAAAGGTCAGATCTTCGATATGAATGGTCATTTTACACTTTGCCTTCTTCTTTCTTAAAGATTCTTACAATATTTGGAATATGTTTATAGAAGATAATAAATGAGATGAGCCATATAGGAGCGTGAGAACCTATGCCTGGTACTTCAGGGTAGATCACATAAGATGCAATAATGAAGGCAATAAGACCTATGAGTGATGAGAGTGATGAGATCTTTAACCCTTTTGCAGCACCTAACCATACAACAATAGCTATAAAAGCAGGGATAGGCATCATAATCAACAATACACCAAATCCTGTGGCTACACCTTTCCCCCCTTCAAAAAATAAAAATGCAGAAAAACAGTGCCCTACCACAGCCAGTACAGCTATGGTCCAAAGTACGCTTTCTGGAGCCTCAAGTATCATAGCTACAACGATGACAAGAACGCCTTTTATGGCATCTAAAAAGAGTGTGATCGCACCTAATTTTTTTGCTAGTTTCGGGTCCTGTTCTTTCACTACACGAAGTACATTGGTTGCACCGATATTTCCACTACCGGCTTTTTTGATATCAACACCTGCAAACTTTTTAGCCAGTAGGTATCCAAAAGGAATTCCGGCTATAAGATACGCTGCAAGATAGAGCAAAATATTTTGATTTGTTAAAAAGTCCATGATATGTCCACAATTAAAATTTATATCTGCAATTTTAACCGAATTTTGATAAAATAGCCACAATAGTTAAGGATACATATATGAGTATAGATTATAAAGCAGAAATAAACAGACTGAAAAAAGAATTGGATGTCACGGTTGTGGCACACTATTATCAGCGTGATGAAGTGTTTGAAATGGCAGATATTATCGGTGATAGTCTTGAATTGGCACGTAGATGTCAAGCAGACACAAACCCATGGGTTGTTTTTTGTGGTGTTGGATTTATGGGCCAAAGTGTGAAAGTCATTGCCCCTGAGAAGCGTGTACTTATGCCAAAGATAGCATGTTGTGCTATGGCACGTATGATGGATGGCTCTTATTTTGAAGAGTCTGTACAGTACATGGTTGACAGAGGTATCTCGAAAGAGAATATCTTACCAATCACATATATAAACTCTGATGCTTCGGTTAAAGCAAAAGTGGGTGAAATGGGTGGGTTGGTATGTACTTCATCAAATGCATTTAAAATCATAGAAAAAGGCTTGGAAAGTGGTAAGAAGATCCTCTTTGTTCCAGATAGATGCCTCGGACAGAATTTTGCTATACAGATGGGATTGAAGTCCTGTGTAATTGGTCTAGAAGTAGATGGTAAAGAATGTGATCCTAAAGAAGCAGATATTATTTGTTTCAATGGTTTCTGTTCTGTGCATCAGCTTTTTACTGTAGACGACATAGAGTTTTATAGAAATAAGTACCCGGGTATCAAAATAGCCGTACACCCAGAGTGTGATCCAAGTGTCGTACTTGCTGCAGACTTTTCAGGTTCTACTTCACAGCTCATCAAGTATGTCAATGACCTAGATCCTGAACAAAAGGTAGCTATAGGGACAGAGTATAATCTTGTCAATAGAATGAGAAAAGGTAACACTTATGTGCTCTCTTCAACTAAGCCCGAGTGTCCTACCATGAATGAAACAACTTTAGAAGACCTCTATAATACTTTAAAGTCCATAGAAAACAATAAACCTATCAATGAGATCGTTGTTGACCCGCACACGATAGAATATGCAAACCTAGCATTAGAACGTATGTTGGCGATAAAATAATGTTAAAAGAGACATTTTTAAGGGCGTTAGTCGCAGAAGATCTTGGACGTGGAGATCTATTTTCCCGTATCAGTGTAGATAAATCTATAAGAGCATACATCATTGCTAAGAGTGATGGTGTGTTAGCAGGACAGGAATATATTGATACCTTTGCAAAGATGTATAACTTGTCACTGGAGTGGAATGCCACTGACGGTAGTTGTTTTACAAAAGGTGAAACGCTTCTTTTTATCTCCGGTGATTCAAAAACTATTCTCTCTTTAGAGCGGTCTATTTTAGATATCGTACTTCATGCAAGTTCGATCGCTACTTTAACTGCTAAGTATGTAGATGCTATCAAAGGTACTGGTGTGAAGTTATTGGATACAAGAAAAACAAGACCTCTGCTTCGTGAGTTTGAAAAATATGCAGTACGATGTGGTGGCGGGATCAACCACCGTATGGGACTTGATGATTGTCTTATGCTGAAAGATACACATCTTCAGACCATTGATGACTTGAATGCATTTATGAAAGAGGTGCGTCAAAAAATACCATTTACTTCAATGGTCGAAGTAGAGTGTGAAACGCTTGATATGGCTAAAATAGCTATGAAAGCTGGAGCTGATATCGTGATGTGTGACAATATGTCTATAGAAGAGACCAAAAAAGTCGTGGCATACAGAAATGAAAATCACCCTCATATCTTACTGGAAGCTAGCGGCAATGTAACACTTGAGACGATTGGGGAAATTGCAACTACTGGAGTAGATGCCATCAGTTCAGGGGCAGTTATACACCAGGCGAACTGGATAGATCTCTCTATGAAGGTAGAGTCGTAACACTCTGTTAACACTCTTCGTATATAATGCGGGCTGTGTTTAGTAAAAGATGAAAGAACAATATGATGATTGATTGTCTCCCTTATGAGGAAGTTAAAAGTAAAATAGCAAATGCTAATGCGATTACGATACTTTCCCATCTCAATCCTGATGCAGATACTTTGGGTACAGCATTAGGTATTTATGCCTTGCTAAGCCAAGATAAAAGGTTAAAAGTTGAGGTGGTAAATGCTTCTAATTCTTTGCCTCTCTACCTTGATTTTTTGCCAAACTTTCAAAAGATAAAACACCATATGGATTATGCAGATAGTCTGATATTCTCATGTGATTGTGGGAGTGTAGATAGATTAGGATTTGATCTGGCAGATAGAGATATTATTAATATCGACCATCATCATAGTAATACACGTTACGGAAGCATTAATGTTATTGAGGCAGATTATGCTTCTGCTTCACAAGTAGCCTATAGACTTTTTAAATCAATATATCCTATCAAGGCCGATACAGCAACATGTTTTTATACAGCCTTGCTTTCTGATACAAGGTACTTTACAACATCTTCAGTCAATGAAGAAGTGTTTGGTGTCGCAAAAGAGCTTGTTCAGGCAGGTGCATTACCTGATGAGATAGCTCGGAACTTTACACAGAGACGACCTTTAAGTTCATTACGTGTATTAGAAAAAGCTTTAGCATCATTGTCTTTACATAATAAAGCAAAAATTGCTACACATATGGTGACAAAAGAGGAGATAAAAGCTACAGGGGCAACAATACCTGATATGGAAGGTATTGTTGATTATGGAAAGTCTCTAGCTACGGTTGAAGTGGCTATTTTTGCTATGGAATTAGATGATGGGATACGTATCTCCTTGCGCAGTAAGAAAGCGGATGTATCTAAGGTAGCTATTGCTTTTGGTGGTGGCGGACATAAAGTTGCTGCAGGATTTACTTTCACACAATTTGGATTACAAGAAAGTATAGATACAATTTTAAAAAAGATAGAAGAATTAGGAATAATAGATGAGAAATAAAAGTGCAAAAAGAGGCGGCGGAGGTAAGATACTCATAGTGTTGATACTCTTGGGAATGATTGTTGGAGCAGGATATGTCTATACGGCACCTGAATTTGAAAGAGAAGCACCGACAGTGCATAGTGAACAAAATCTGTTTTGGAATCGTAAAGATCCCTTTAAAGTCCAGCTTAATGATAACGAAGGCTTAAAAAGTTTTGAACTTATTTTGAGTGATGGTAAGAACAGTCTGATCGTGGGAAAAGGGATATTTGAAGAGAAAACCAAGGAGCAAATACTTTTAGTGAATTATCCTACAAGTAAGGTACTCGATCCAAAGGCGACAAAATTAAAGTTAAAAGTGTCGGTGAGTGATAGCAGTCTATGGAATCTTGGAAAGGGCAATAAGGGTGAAAGAATCATTGATATCAATGTTGATTACAAAAGACCAAATGTCAATGTACTTGCTAATTCTTACAGTATTACGCAAGGGGGGAGTGCCTTAGTAGTATTCCAAGCAGAAGATGAGAATCTTGATATGCTTTATGTGGAAGCAGGAGGGGAGAAGTTCAAGGCTCAGCCTTATAAAAAAGAAGGATACTATGCAACGCTTGTAGCATGGCCATTTACAAAACAAGAGTTTCAAGCCAAAGTGGTAGCGATAGATGCAGCTAAAAATACACGTGTTGCGGATATTCCTTTCTACATAAAAAATCATGAGTATAAAGTTTCATGGATTAAAGCGAAAGATAAATTCATAGATGGAAAGATCACAGATCTTGCTTCAAGTGATCCTGAATATGCTAATATAGATGATAGACTTGAAAAATTAAAAGCGATTAATGAAACGATGCGTTTGAAAAATGAAGCTTTGATCCACAGGTTAAGTAAAAAAGTTTCTTCAGATATTTTAGAGAGTTGGAAAATTAAAAAATTCTATCCACTCAGAAATGGACAAAAAGTTGCCAGCTATGGTGATGAAAGACACTACTATTATGGAGATAAAGATAATGTAGTATCTCACTCCTATCATGTAGGGTATGACCTGGCAAGTACAAAAATGGCAACGATCAAAACATCAAATCCAGGTAAGGTTGTGTATGCCAATGAAAATGGAATCTATGGAAATATGCCTATGATCGATCATGGACTGGGACTTTATTCGTTGTATGGACACTGTTCCCAACTGTTGGTCAGTGAAGGGGATGAAGTAAATGCGGGAGATACTATAGCAAAAACGGGAGTTTCTGGTTTGGCACTGGGAGATCATCTCCATTTTGGTATCTTGGTTCAGGGTATTGAAGTAAGACCTGTAGAATGGTTTGATCAAGAATGGATCAGAAAAAATATAGATAACATATTTAAGGCGGCAGATAAGATAATTGTTGGTAAATAGCCTATTTATTATACAATAAAGTATACTTTTTGCAATAATTATTATATTATAGTATAATACTATCTATAAAATTGAGAAAGGAGAGAGTAATGCAGCAAAGAACACTGAAAAAACCAGTTGAAGTTGTGGGTATTGGTCTACATAAAGGTGAACCTATTAAGCTAAGACTTGAGCCAATGGATGTAGATGCGGGTATTATATTCTATCGTGAAGATCTTGCGATGAGTATACCACTTTCTCCTGCCTCAGTCATTGATACAAGAATGGCTACAGTGGTTGGGAATGAGAAAGGATATATCTCTACGATAGAACACTTTCTTTCTGCTGTTTATGCGTATGGTATTGACAATATGCGTGTCATTGTAGATGGAAATGAAATGCCGATAATGGATGGCTCAGCTATCTCCTTTTGTCTTTTATTAGAAGAAGCCGGTATCCAAGAACAGGATGCAGCAAAGAAAATCATTTGCGTTAAAAAACCGATAGAGGTGAATGAGGGTGATAAATTTGTTCGTTTATTGCCTCATGAGAGTGCACAGTTTGATTTTCGTATTAAGTTTGACCACCCTGTGATCGGCGATCAGAAAGAACATTTTGACTTTAGTACTAAAAATTTTATTGAAGAGATCGCAAGAGCAAGAACATTTGGATTTGCGAAAGATATACAGTATCTTCAAAGTCAAAACCTGGCACTTGGTGCAACACTTCAAAATGCAATAGGACTTGATGACCATAAGGTTCTTAATCCTGAAGGATTGCGTTTTGAAAATGAATTTGCAAGACATAAGATCTTAGATGCCATGGGAGATATGATGGTTTCCGGCCACAATATACTAGCAAAATATGAATCATTTGCAGGAAGTCATGATCTAAATTACAAACTTACATCTAAATTGCTTGCAGACAGCAAGAATTATGATCTTGTAGCAGTAGAAGAGTTACAAAGTAGAGCATTTGCAAAAAGCTTTGCCTAAGAGATACGAACTACTTATTATATCTATCTCTTCACCTTTGATGTTAGGGGTATATGAAGAGGATATACTTATTGAAACGATATCCAGTGATTTAAAAACGTCTGAAATTCTTTTGCCTTTGATCAAAGAATGTCTAGACAAATATGATATTTCAAAGATTATATATACTCGAGGGCCTGGTTCTTATATGGCTATAAAACTCACCTATGTTATACTCAGAACGATAGAAATCATGCAAGGTATTACTTGTGCCGGATGTAGCGGTTTTGCTTTAAATGGTGGGCAACCTATCAAGGCCATAGGCAATCTTTATTTTATCAAGGAAAAAGAGACTATAATTACAAAAAAATATGAACAACCAGTCAATGTAAAATTTACATTACCACAGAGTATTCAAGATCTTGAATTAGATGAAGAATCAATACCTGACTATATACTACCTGCTGTTTAGAAAAGATGTAATGTATTACATGATCTAGAAACTGCTATAGAGATGGTGTCAGCATAGTTTTTGGAGTTTTATCCAAAAACGTTCAAAATAAGGACAATTATGTTTATAAGCGTACCCGCAACTTCTGCAAACTTAGGACCAGGATTTGATACTTTGGGTCTAGCAGTAGATTTAAGAAACGAAATAACGATTACCCCTTCAAAATTTTTAAGTATTTCAACACATGGAGAGGGTGCAGATAATCCTAAGATTAAGAAGAATTCACTGTTTTTAAGTATTTTCAATGAAAATTATAAAAGACTGACAGGGAGGGATGATAATTTTAGATTCGAGTTTCTTAATCGTATTCCCATTTCAAGAGGACTTGGAAGTTCTTCTGCAGTTATAGTTGGCGCATTGAGTGCTGCCTATACCGCTGCAGATAAAAAATACAACAAAAGAGAAATACTGAATAATGCACTGCGTTATGAACATCATCCGGATAATATTACACCCGCAGTGATGGGTGGATTTAATGTTGCTTGTGTGGAAGGCGACAGAGTCTATAGTAAAAAAAGACGTATGCCTGATTATTTAAATGCAGTAGTAGTTGTACCTAACCGTACCATATCTACAGCTAAATCTCGTACAGTTCTACCTAAAATGTACAGAAAAGAGGAGACTGTTTATTCACTTTCCAGGTCCTCTTATATGACAGCACTTTTTATGAGTGAATCATGGGATCTTTTACGTATTGCCTCTAAAGATAAATTACATCAGGCAAGACGAATGAAAATGATGCCTGAACTGTTTGATGTACAGAAATTGGCATTGAAGCATGGTGCACTAATGAGTACACTTTCTGGTTCAGGTTCTACATTTTTTAATCTTGCCTATGACAAAGATGCAGATAAAATAGCACAAGCACTACGTTCACGTTTCCCCCAATTCAGGGTATTTATTCTCTCTTTAGACAATAATGGTGTAATCACTAAAAGTTAAGCTGTACGCTTAATCTCTTTTTAGGTATAATACGCATGAAGAAATCACAGCCAACACGTATGTGCATCGCTTGCCGAAGTAGACATCCTCAAAACACTTTGATTCGATTAAAACATAAGGGTAATGAGGTAGTAGCATTTGATGGCAAAGGAAGAAGTTTTTACCTTTGTGATGTGTGTATAAAAAATGAGAAAAAAATCCAAGGCTTAGTAAAACGTTTTAAACAAGATACAGAACGATTTATTAAGTTATTGGAAAAGTTGACCACAGAAGTCAACGCATGCAATTAGTTGCATTATATTAAAGGAGTTAATTAAGAATGGATAAAGTTAAAATCCAAGAAATAGCAGATGAAGCGGGATTATCAAACGCAGATTTGCTTGATAAAGCCAAAGAATTAGGTTTTGATGTGAAAGCAGCCAACAGCACTATCAGTCTGGAAGATGCTGGTGTTCTCGTAGATTATGCGATTAGCGGAACATTACCAAAAGAATTTAAAAAACCCGGCAGCAAACCTAAGATCACTGTCGTCAAGAAAAAAGCAGAAGAGAAAAAAGTAGAAACTCCAAAAGTAGAAACTCCTTCTGCTGAAGAGAAAACAGTTTCAAGTAATGCAGAGACTTCAGAAACTCAAAGAGAAGAGACTGTTGAAGTAGAAAAATCAGACGTCCCTGAAGCGATCGTCGAAAAAAAGCCTGCACCTAAAGAGGTAAAAAAGCGTAAAGGAATTTCTGTTGTCAGTAAGAAAACAGAACCTGAAGTACCTATTGAAGAAGATGTGGAGAAACCAAAGAAAAAAACACTTTCTCGTGGTGGAATCAAGATCGTAAGGAAAGCAAAACCTGCACCTGTGAGAGCTGCAACGAAGATCTCTATGGATGAACAGACACCATATGTGGCAAAAAAGAAGCCTAAAAAAGTGGCAGAAGCTAGAGATTCTGGTAAGAAGATAGATATCTTTAATCATGACAGCATGAGTGGTGAAATTGATAGTGGTTTTGGAGAAGAAGAAGTAGTACTGTTAGATTTCTCTGATAAAAATATCTATGAAGATATGATGAGACAAGAACAAAAACGTAAAGAAGAGGCGAAAAAAAGAGAGCTTGCAAGTGGAGGAGCGGGTAAAGGTAGACAAGTATTCCGTCCTCAACAGAAGCGTTCACTTAAACGTGGCGGAAAACGTAAGAAGTATGAAAAAACTGAAAGTACAGAAGTGGTTACTTCTGTGGAGATTCCTGAAAATGTAAGGGTTTATGAGTTTGCAGAAAAGGTGAATCGTTCTATAGGCGAAGTAATAGGCGTACTTTTTGCACTTGGTATGATGGTAACAAAGAACGACTTTTTAAGTAAAGATGAAATTGAAATCCTTGCCGAAGAGTTTGAAGTTGAAGTGACGACGGTTAATCCTCTTGATGAACTTGAAATTGTAGAAGATCAGGATGCAGAAGAGGATGAAACGGACCTTGAAGAGAGACCGCCTGTGATCACGATCATGGGACATGTTGACCATGGTAAGACATCACTTCTTGACAGAATCCGTACGTCAAAAGTAGCAGATAAAGAAGCTGGTGGTATTACGCAACACGTAGGTGCGTATCAAGTAGAAAAAAATGGCAAGAAGATCACATTTGTGGATACTCCAGGTCATGAGGCATTTACTGAAATGCGTTCACGTGGAGCACAGGCAACAGATATCGTTATTATAGTTGTTGCAGCCGATGATGGTGTAATGCCCCAAACCAAAGAAGCAATTTCACATACAAAAGCAGCCGGAGTACCTTTGATCGTAGCGATCAATAAAATGGATAAAGAGAGTGCTAATCCAGATAATGTGAAAGCACAACTTTCTGAGATCGGTGTCATGGCAGCAGACTGGGGTGGAGAGTATGAATTCGTTCCTGTATCTGCTCATACAGGTATGGGAATAGATGACTTGCTTGAGACGATTCTTCTTCAAGCTGAAGTGATGGAGCTTAAAGCGAATCCGAACAGAAAAGCAAAAGCTATTGTTGTAGAGAGTTCACTTGAAAAAGGCTTTGGACCAGTAGCTAATGTGATCATCAAAAATGGTACATTACATGTAGGTGACAATGTCATTGTAGGTAAAACATATGGACGTATCAAGGCGATCAAGCTCGATGATGGAAGTAATGTGAAAGAGATAGGACCAAGTACACCAGCAGCTATCGTAGGACTTAATGAGGTACCAGGAGCAGGTGATGAGCTGATCGTGATGGATACGGATAAAGAAGTACGTGAATTGGCTGCAAAAAGAGCTGAATATGATAGAGCAAAAGAACTCTCTAAGAGTACAAAAGCATCTCTTGATGATCTTTCTGCGCTGATTGCGGAGGGACAGCTCAAGTCACTTCCTGTGATCATCAAAGCAGACGTACAAGGTTCTCTTGAAGCGATCAAAGGGAGTCTTGAAAAACTTAGAAATGAAGAAGTGAAAGTCAATATCATTCATGAAGGTGTGGGTGGAGTGACAGAGAGTGATCTTACACTTGCGGATGCATCTGAGCATGCAGTAGTACTTGGGTTTAATGTGCGTCCAACAGGTGCAGTAAAGAAAAAGTCAAAAGAGTTAGGTATAGAAATACGTACTTATTCGATAATTTATGACCTTCTTGATGATGTAAAAGCACTACTTGGTGGTATGATGAGTCCAGTCATTTCTGAAGAGGTTACTGGGCAGGCTGATGTACGTGAGACATTTGTTGTTGGTAAAGTTGGTACGATTGCGGGTTGTAAAGTTTCTGATGGTGTGATCACGAGAAACTCTAAAGCTAGACTTATTCGTGACGGTGTGGTAGTATATGAGAGTACTATCTCTTCTCTTAAGCGTTTCAATGAAGATGCCAAGGAAGTGAAGAACGGTTATGAATGTGGTATCATGCTTGCAAACTTTAATGATATTAAAGAGGGTGATGTGATTGAGACTTTTAAAGATGTTGAAGAGCAAGTGACACTGTAAAATGACACATGAAGAGATCAAACGGCATAGGGTAGAGTCAGTACTCAAAGAGATCATTCCTGAAGCATTGGGTAGTTTGGACGATGAACGCATTAACGGGCTTACCGTGACTGATGTAGTCTGTTCAAAAGGAAGATCTGATGCTAAGGTTTATCTTGACACTTCATTTTTAAATGAAAAAGAGCAGAATGAGGCACTAAGGCAATTACGAACTGTCGCAGGGTATATACAAAACCATTGCAAGCAAAGTGAAGGGTGGTTTAAAGCTCCACGTTTTACGTTTGAATTTGATCATCAATTAGAAAAGGTAAGTCGTATGGAAGACCTTTTTAAACAAATAGCGAATAGAAAGTCTAATGATGATGAGGGGTCACAAGATGAATCTTGAAACACAAATAGCTAAAATCATTGAAGCAAATGGTGCAGCTTTATATGATATTGAGATAGTGACTGAATTTGAAGAGACTATTTTTCGTGTTTTGGTAACTAAAGTAGGTGGTGTAGATCTCGACCTATGCGCCACTATTTCTCATGAGCTGTCCCCTTTTTTAGATGTTCATCCTCCTATGAGTCAAAAGTATCGTTTGGAGATCAGTTCTCCTGGTATAGAGAGAAAACTCACAAAGCCAGTACATTTTCAAAATGCCATTGGTGAAAAAGTTAAACTCAAGATAACAGGTGGTGATAAACTAAAAGGGATACTGAAAAGTGCTGACAATAACTGTATCGTTTTGGAAACAAAACAAGGTGATAAAAGCTTTGAGTATGGGGAATTAGGTACAGCAAAAACCTATTTTGACTGGAACTAAATTTAACTTTTAACATAAGGGGAAGTTGCTATGAGAGATGAATTTTATATGCAGCTTGCTCTAGACATAGCTTGGAAATACCAAGCTATAACCTATCCTAATCCTGCAGTAGGTGCGGTTATCGCTCAAAATGGAAATATTTTAGCCATCAAAGCGCATCAAAAAGCTGGTACTTCACATGCTGAAGTCTTAGCATTGCTCTCGGCCTTCGAGACACTTTCCAATAAAAAGTTAGGTTTTGATCCGTATGATGCAGAACAAGCACATACTTTTCTTTTAACACTTCCCAAAGATTTTTTTAGTCAATGTAGTATTTATGTGACACTGGAGCCCTGTGCTCATGAAGGAAAGACGCCTTCGTGTGCCTCTTTATTACAGTCTCTAGCATTAAATAGAGTGGTGATAGGTATTAAAGACCCTATAGAAGGACATGACGGAGGTATGAAGAAACTGGTCAATGTTACAATAGGTATACTTGAAGACAAATGTAGGGAGCTTATAGAGCCTTTCTTAATTTGGCAAAAGAGGGCTTTTGTTTTGTTCAAACTTGCACAGACAACCAATGGTCGTATTGGTGGAGGCTATCTTAGTTGTAAAGCATCTTTAAAGCATGTACATCAGTTAAGAAAAGCTTGTGATACTTTACTGATAGGCGGTAATACCGTGAGAGAAGATAGACCTACCTTGGATTGCCGATTTATAGAAGCAACGGCACCCAATGTTAAGATCTATACGAAGGAAGATAATTTCGATAGAGATATACCTCTTTTTGATATTGACAATAGGGATGTTGAAATCATAAACAGATTAGATTTTTTAGAAAAGCCATCTTTTGTATTGGTCGAAGGAGGAGAAGGTATTCTAGAGGCACTCAAAGAGAAGATAGATTGGATGTTGATTTACCAAACCCCTAAGTTATCTGAGAACAATTTAACCTATAATACAACAATGAATTTACATTTTCTACACCAAAATAAAAAAGATATAGACTTGATGATATGGAGCAAACGAATTGGGCATTGAAAAACTAACAAATAAAGAAGAAAAACAAGAAAAAATTGTCACGATGTTTGATGATATTGCATCAACCTATGATTTAGCCAATAGGGTATTAAGTTTTGGGATAGATATCCAGTGGCGTAAAAAAGGATGTGACAAAGCATTTGAAGTGTTGGGTACAAAAGAATTGACGCAGATCACGGATGTGGCTACAGGTACAGGGGACCTCCTTATTTACTGGAAAGAACAAGCAAAGAAAAATAGCATAAATATTGAAAAGTATGTTGGAATTGACCCCTCTGTGGGTATGCTGGAAGTAGCAAGAGGAAAAGTAGATTATGCAGAGTTTATTGAAGGTAAAGCTCAGAAATTACCTATAGCAGATGAGAGTTCAGATGTTATTTCTATCTCTTATGGGATTAGAAATGTGGTTGATAGGGTAGAAGCACTGCAAGAGTTTAACCGTGTATTAAAGCCAAATGGTATTGTAATGATCTTAGAGTTTACGAAGCAAGACCGAAGTGGTGTGGTGGATAAAGTGGTTGATTTTGGTATGAAAAAAGTGCTTCCGCGTGTAGGAGGTCTTATCTCTAAAAATTATGAAGCCTATAAATATCTTCCAGAATCGATAGAAGAATTTTTGACAACAGATATGTTAGCTGAAGAGTTGGAAGAAGCTGGATTTGAAATGAAATATATCAAATCTTTTTCTATGGGTATTTCTACACTTTTAGTCGCACAAAAAAAGTAAAAACAACATACCAAAGGAGTCTCGTGACACAATCAATGATGAGTGTCTCCTCACTCAATACAAAAATAAAATCACTCCTAGAAGCTACATTCATGCATATCCTTCTTGAAGGTGAAGTGGCTTCTGTTACGTATCATACTTCAGGGCATATATATTTTTCCGTAAAAGATAAAGAGAGTAGTATTAAATGTGTTATGTGGCGTTCCACTACTGCTAAATTAAAATTTCGTATAGAAAAAGGGATGCATATCGTGATAGAAGGTTCAGTAGGGGTTTATACACCTAGAGGTGAATATCAATTTTATGCAGTACATATTGAGCCTTATGGAAAAGGTGCCTTGGCCCTCGCCTACGAACAGTTGAAAGAGCGTCTTAAATCTAAAGGTTACTTTGATGCACAAAGGAAACAAACCATTCCCAAACATATTCGAAAAATAGCATTGGTTACTGCGAAAGAGAGTGCAGCTTTACATGATATGCTCAAAATTATTGAACAGCGTTGGCCATTACTTGAAGTATTTATCATAGATACTTTGGTACAGGGTGATCAGGCAGCCTATCAAATTGCCAAATCCTTGCATTATGCAGAAAGTTTGGGTGCGGATGTCGTTGTTGTAGGTCGCGGTGGTGGAAGTGCAGAGGATCTATGGTGTTTTAATGAAGAAATTGTTGCAGATGCTATTTATGCTATGCAAACACCTGTTGTGAGTGCGGTTGGGCATGAAGTAGATGTAATGATCAGTGACTTTGTTGCTGACTTACGCGCACCCACACCAAGTGCTGCGATGGAAATGATACTTCCTGATGTTAAAGAGATACTTTATACTTTAGCTGAGATGAGTGAACGATTCACGTATATGATGAATCAAAAAGTGCAACGTCTTTTGCGTGAATTAAAACATACAGAGGAGATATTGTTTCGTAGTTCACCATCTAGGCAAATCAAAGAGATACAGCTCGAATTTATCCGTGCAGAAGATGACTTTAAGAGGCTAATAACCTATAAGTTGGAGCGTTTTTCTTCTCCTTTACCTGAAATGCACAAAAATTTTACTGCAAAATATGCTCTTTATATTGGAACAGAAATCCCAATATTTAGAGTATATAGATAAAAAATTAAAGATGAATGATCCTAAACTTCAGTGTCGAAAAGGATGGGCGCAAACGTCTGTAGGCGGGAAGATCATAGAGCTGAATGAACTAAAAGAGAATCAAAAATTTATTATTGAAGATGCTTCAACACAAATTGAAGCTTTGTGTTTAAGTAAAACATGAGTTCGAATGTTGGTATAATATAAACTAATTGAATATCTAGAAGGATGCTAAATGAATCATACATTGGAAAGCCTTGGACAGTTTATGAATCAAATGACGCAAGAGGGATATATATTCATCATGTTAGCAATCATAGTCATAGTCATTTTCTTTTTACTATATATTTATTCACTTTCAAAAGAAAAAAACAAATTAAAAAAAGCTCTTGAGAATAATCTAAAGGTTTTCGAGAAAGCATTTAAGGTTTCCGGAGATGCAGTATTAATACTCTCAGATAAAAATAACGTGATCTATGCCAATAACACTATGGTCAGACTGCTACAATTAAAGCATGATTTTTTATTGAAACAATTTGAAAGTTTGGTTCAGGTAAAAGTAAAAAAGGATTGGATAGGATTAGATCAATTGATCGAAGATAATCGTGTCGGGATTAAGGAAAAAGTCTTCTCTTATCCTCAGTCAACTTTGAAAATTTCAAAGCATGATGAAATACCTATTAATTTATATTTGGATACCATCGTTATGGGAATGTCTAATGAGGTGTTGTGTGATGTGATAACCATACATGATATGACAAAAGAAAAAGAACATTCAGGTACGAATTTTAAGCATCAACTTACCTATTTGCCGAATCAACTCCAAGCCTATCATGATTTGCCAGCCTTTTTTTCTAAAGTGCATTTGGAAAAAGATAAACTGGCATTGATTTTACTGAGCTTAGATAACTTTTCTATGTTGAGATCTATCATAGGTTATGAACAATCCAATGCCGTGCTAAAAAAGTTTGCTGGCTATTTAGAGACTTTAACAAAAAGTTTAAATGTTTCAGTTTATCATACCTTCGATAATCATTTTTTACTTACTGTAACCAATTTAAAAACTCTAGAAGAGGCAAGGATGTTCGTCAAAGATATTCAGAAGAAACTGGCATTATTTTATAAGATTGAAGATGTGAATTTGCATTTAACAGTTTCAGCAGGTATTGCGATATATCCAGATAGTGGCCCCATCCGTAAATTACTTGACAATGCATATAAAGCATTATCAGAAGCAGAAAAAGAGGGTGATGGTAAGATTAATATTTTTATACCTGAAAAATTTGCTTCAGATTATGATGAAATAAGACTGAATAGTGAAATGCAAGGTGCGTTAAGAAAAGGTGAATTTGAAGTCTATTATCAACCTATTATTAAAGTTGACAGCAAAGAGGTTGTTTCCGCAGAAGCACTTATCCGTTGGAAACATTCTAAATATGGTTTTATACCCCCTGATGTCTTTATTCCCTTAATGGAAAAAACAGGTTTTATTATCAAGTTAGGTCAATATGTACTTGAAGAGGTACTTAAACAGCAAAAGCGTTGGGAGTCATTTAATTTTAAGCCTATTGAAGTTTCGATTAACATTTCTATGGTAGAAATCAATACGGGCCAATTCGTATATTATTTAGAAAGAAAACTTAGTGAATATCAGGTTCATCCAGAATTAATAAAATTTGAGATTACAGAGAGTATAGCAATGATCAATGAATCTGAGACTGAAAAATACTTTCTTGAGCTAAAAAAAATGGGTGTAGGTATATCATTGGATGATTTTGGTACAGGATATACTTCTTTTGGATATTTGAAAAAATTTCCTGCAGATACTGTAAAAATTGATAAGAGTTTAGTAGATTATATTTTAACAAACGAAGAGGATCAAAGAATTGTAAAAGCGATCATAGAATTGGCTCACACTTTAGGAATGAAAATAGTAGTCGAAGGTATAGAAAATAAGAAAATGGTTGATTTGATAGCTTCTTATGGATGTGACTATATGCAAGGGTATTATTTTTCCAAACCTTTACCTGTCTTTGAATTTCAAAAATTGATCAGATAGATATACAAATATAGAGTAGAAGTATTGGTAGCATCTAAGAGTTATTAAAAGAGTGAATATAAGAGGTATAGAACCTCTTATATTTACATCATGCCTGGCATACCACCCATATCCGGCATAGCTGGTTGTGAGCTAGGTGGCTCAGGTATATCTGAAACAGTTGCTTCAGTTGTCAGAAGCAAAGATGCTACTGAAGTAGCATTTTGAAGTGCTACACGCTCTACTTTAAGTGGGTCTATAATACCTGCTTCGAGCATGTCAACATATTCTCCTGTGGCAGCGTTAAATCCTAGATTCGCTTCAGAAGCATGAGCGATCTTGTCCGCGACAACACCTGCATCAAACCCAGCATTCTCTGCAATTTGTTTCATAGGTGCAAATACAGCTCTTAAGATGATCTGTGAACCAACTTCTTCATCTCCTGTAAGAGAGAGTGAAGTAGCTTGACTTGCTTTTATAAGAGCAGCGCCACCACCGATAACTATACCTTCATCAACTGCAGCCTTCGTTGCCGAAAGTGCATCATCCACTCTGTCTTTTTTCTCTTTCATTTCAGTCTCTGTTGCAGCACCTACTTTGATAACAGCAACCCCACCTGACAGTTTTGCAAGTCTCTCTTGAAGTTTTTCTTTGTCATATTCACTCGATGTTGTAGAGATCTGTGTTTTAATTTCATTAACTCTGGCCGCAACGGAATCCTTATTACCCTTGCCATCAACAATTACGGTATTGTCTTTGTCTATCACGACTCTTGCTGCATGACCTAGCTCCGCCAATGTGGCTTTTTCTAGTGTAAGGCCGAGCTCTTCAGTGATGAGCGTCGCACCCGTTAAGATAGCAATATCTTTAAGCATCTCTTTTTTTCTATCGCCAAATCCAGGAGCTTTTACAGCAACGATGTTCAATACACCCTTAAGACGGTTGAGAACAAGTGTTGCCAATGCTTCACCTTCCAGATCATCAGCGATGATGAGAAGTGGACGTCCACTTTGCTGTACTTGCTCCAGCATAGGTACAAGGTCTTTAAGTGAAGTGATCTTAGAATCGGTTAACAGAATGATAGGGTTTTCCATCTCACAAGTCATCTTTTCAGAGTTTGTGACGAAGTAAGGAGATAGGTAACCTCTGTCAAACTGCATACCCTCTACAACTTCAAGCTCATCATCAATACCTTTTGCTTCCTCTACCGTAATGACACCATCTTTACCCACTTTATCCATTGCTTCAGCTATCAAGTTGCCGATAGTCTGATCAGAGTTTGCAGAGATAGTAGCTACTTGAGCGATCTCTTTTTTATCTTTGACCTCTTTAGACATTTTTTTGAGTTCTTCGATGATGGCAGCAGATGCTTTATCCATCCCTCGTTTAACTTCTATAGGATTAGCTCCCGCAGTAATGTTTCTGAGACCTTCCTTGAAGATAGCATGTGCAAGTACTGTAGCGGTAGTTGTACCATCACCAGCTTCATCTGCTGTGTTACTTGCTACTTCTTTTACCAGTTGTGCTCCCATGTTTTCGAGACTGTTTTTTAATTCTATTTCTCTAGCAACACTCACACCATCTTTTGTAATATGTGGAGCACCATAACTTTTTTGGATAAGTACATTACGACCTCTTGGTCCCATAGTCACTTTTACTGCATCAGCTAATTTACTTACACCTTCATAGAGTCCGCTTCTCGCATTGTCTGAATAAAATATTTCTTTTGCCATAGTTTGTTCCTTAATAGTTAATAATTATTTGATAAGTCCCAAGACTTCTTTACTGTGTAAAATAAGATATTCTTTACCTTCTATAGTAATTTCCATACCTGAAAAGTTTGCAAATACTACCGTATCATCTACATCGATACCGTCTTCTCTTGCAATTGGTCCAACTGCGATTACTTTGCCTTCTAAAGGCTTCTCTTTTGCCGTATCAGGAATGTAGAGTCCTGATGCTGTAGTGTTTGGTTGTTCTTCACGTTCTACGAGAACTCTATCTTTTAGTGGTTTAAATGCCATAATAAATTTCTCCTTTATTAATAATTTTTTTATGGGTGCATTGTAATGGTTTTTTGATAAAAAGTCAAGATGGTTATTTAAAATTATTTAATAAACTTTAGTTAATATGACTAAACTATGTATTATGAATTTATTTTTCTCTTTTTTTTGTCATTTTTGTTTATACTCATTGACAATAAAGGTATCTTTGGTTAAAATTCCGTCTCTTCATAAATATGTCAAGGTAGCTCAGCTGGTTAGAGCGCTGGTCTCATAAGCCGGAGGTCGAGGGTTCAAGTCCCTCTCTTGACACCACTAGAATCCCCTAAATAGCGTTATTATACATCATCTAAATAGATGACTCTGCCAATTTTTGTTAAATCAGGTTTCAGTTTTCCCGTATAATGTTCACGATTTACCACCAAGCACACTTATGAGAAATTTAGTTTGAACCAGTTATGAAGATCCCATAATATTTAAACATTTGGGAGTATTGAAAAGTTTAGAGAGTTTAAAGAAAAGTTTTCTAGTATTATAAATAGAGATAACAGTTAATATGGGATTTATAAAATAAATTTGACATTTTCTTGACATTTTCTTGATATGATTTTATTGTTTATTAATGTTAAATACTACACCTGTCATGAGGTAGAGTCAGAAAATCATGGGGTCTAGATACTATAATTTTATAGAAAATGAACAGATCGCCAGATTAGACAATTAATAAGAATATTATTAAAAAGTGCTAACATGAAAAATTTAAGACGTGGATTTACAATGATTGAATTAATTTTTGTCATTGTCATTATTGGTATCTTTGCAGCTGTAGCTTTACCTAAACTTACAATGAATGTAAAGAAAACTAGAATAACTGTAACGGAATCCTTTGTAGGGACTTTGAACAAAACAGTAGGTCCATCAATGTGGTTAAAGACGATGAAACAAAGTGTGAATCCTGGTAGTATAAAAAATATAAATATAGCTAGTTATAGTGATCTTCCAATAGGAATCACAAATTTTGACTTAAATAGATGCGGACAGGATCGTTGGGAAAAGATAGCAGATATCATTAATTTAGAGTATTCAGCATCTCTTTATTGTCTTGACGGGACAGCAAGTCTTCCACCCAAATTTGGATTTAATGAAGATGGTATACAAAGTATTGTATACGAGTAATATCGAAAATTTTTTCATTCCTTTTGTTATGTTATCATAATCTCTTTATTCACATATAATTAAATAACATATTTTCTAAATTAGCAATTAAAATGAAGAAATTACTATTTGGCAGACTCTGCCAAATTTGTTCGTTAATTGTATCCCAACAACCAACTAATAAAATTCAATGTCCCTATATAAGCGCTTTCAGGGATTTACTAGATGGCTTCAAGTCCCTCTCTTGGCACCAATCCACATAATTATATTGTGTACAAGTTACTGTCAGCAAGCATCTTGAATTTTTCCATAAATACTTATTTCTGTTTACATATAAATAGTCTCTATGCTGTATATATAGTATGTTGGGTTATAAATTTATAACCATTAGCCAATAGGTTAGGCAAGCATAAGTTATTGTAATAGTCATTATTAAAAATCTTATTATAAGAGAAGAGGTTTTTTCTTTTTGTAATTATGGAAGTGGAATTGAAGTCTGTAATATTATTAGGTGAAGTCTGACTTTAAACCATAAGTTTTATACTATCTCAATGAAAAACGTTAGGTCCAATTGTCAACCTCATTAAAATACTCTGTTAGAGGTATATATGTTCTATAAAAGACATTTTTCTCATTTTATCAACTGCTCTTTGTTCAATCTCTTTGACTTCTTTTTCATCAATTCGTCCACCTATTGTATAGGCAATATTTTTATAGAATTGTTTTAATACAATGGTTTTCATGAGTACATACACTTCGATAGGTTCAAGGACTTGAAATATTTCATCCCAGGTCATATCTTTTTTTATTTTCATTTTCGATGCTTTAAATACAAAATACAATATATGTTTATTTTCAAATATGATCTTTGGATCGTACAAAGACAGCTCTTCTTTAAAATCAACCATATACATAGTACTGGTTCTACTTCTTTCTCCCATCTTTCTCTTGAGATGTCTCATTTGCTGTTTTAATGTAAGTATTTCACCCCAGTTGTCATCTGCAGTCTTCTGTACTTTCTTTAGTTCTTTTTCAATTAACTTTTGGTTTTTCTCTTTCTCTAAAAGTATTTGAGACAATTCATTGTATTGTTCTTTATCTTTTTCTTGCTTCATATAATCTGTTAAAATTTCTCTTGGTTGTGGTACTTTTAACATGTCTTCTTCCTTGAATATAAAATTTTAATAATAACTGATGATAAAGGATAAAATCTCTACGCAAATACTAAAATATACATTATTAGATTATCAAAACTTGTCTTATAGTATTACCTTTTTCTAATGCTTTATTTCCAATATTACATTTTTCAATGTTATTTATTTTGAAATTAGGCAATATGAAAAAATGCAGTAAATCCGAAATTTTATAAAATAATGATTTTGGTAGTTACAAGGTGATGATCTTATTAATTGGACCATTTAAATTTCTACAGAATTTGTGGCGTAATGATATTGTAGCTTAAAGTTCCTATTTATGGGGTTTCGTAGATATGTTTCAGTAGGAGAATTTACTCGAATGCATGTATGAAAGTTGAGGTCTTAACTTGATTTCAGCTTGAATCTTTAGGTTTATATAGTGTAGTGCATCATCATTCAATGTTCATAAAGGGTCACTAATAGATTTCTTAAAAACTTATTACTTTCTATTGAAGTTTTATAATCTATTAATTATTTGACTTTTGTATTCTCTTCAAGCTTTATATGTTCAGGATTCATGAGACCGTCAAGGTCAGAATTGGAAAGTATTTTTTGCATCAAGATATTCTTGTCAAGATCAAGTGATTTAAAATTATGGTCCTCTAAAAGCTCGGTAAATTCGAAAATCTCTTTTGTAATTGCAAATTCACCTTTTGTAACTTTTATCTTTTTAAAATACTCTAATATCGTTTGAGTTGATTGGTTGTCATTTTGTTCTATTTGTTGATTACCAAATGCAATAACATAGACACCCGCTTGAGAGGATGATTCTACAAAGTTTTTGATTCTTCTTAAGTCAATTTCCTGTGTTGGAAAGTTTTCTAAGTTTATCAGTACAAGATGATACATCTTTTTAAGTTTGGACTTTTGATTATGGTCATTTATCGTAGGTCTATTACAGCAAAGTAATTCTTTATGACGAGAGATGATGATCTCTTCAAGCTCCTCAAAAAGTGATAACATCATTTCAGGCGTATATGCTGTTCTATATAGATGAAGATACTGTAAAGGGGAAAGATGGTAAAACTTCTTTTTACCAAAATCAAAAAGATCTACGCGCAGACTCTCATGAGGCATTGTAGAGAGCAGTTTCAAACAAAGACTTTCAAGTAATTTGTCAGCTTTTGTTTCTGAGACCGTATCGTACAATAGGCAAAACCCACCATCACTACTTTCTGTATATAAAGGTATGGAGTCAGTTCCTTTATGTAAGTCTCCTATATGAAAGCCCCATGGAAATGCATAATTCTCGTTTTTATCTGACATACTAACTACTCACTTATATTTTTGTCGCATTATAACACCATTTAGATTAGGAAGGCTCTCTTCTATTATGGTTAGAAGGCCATGAGCAGTATCTTTTTTAATGCATTATCTATGGGTTAAACAGCGAGGATATATTTTCTGCTTAGAGATTTAATCCACTTCTTTTAAACTTTCTACTATAATTTCATAAATATTCCACATCTAGGTTAACTTCATGATAGACTTAAAATATCTCCAAAATAACTTCGAAGAGGCAAGTGCTAAACTGCAACAATGATGGTTTTATTCTAATAGGACTTTATATAAGTAAAAAGAGAATGGACGCAATAGAGTCTGTGTATATGAGAATAAGATGGTGTAGAAACAAAGTATGTTATTGTATTTCATTGAGTAATGTGTTTTTTTACTTTAGGGAAATTTATTACTTTAACAAGAGCTAAAGGTTGTTTCTTAATTCTGTTTTCTTTAATAGAATTACACATTGTTTATATAATATAATACATAAATATTACGATTTTTAGAAAAATACCTAATATTTTCAAATATTTAATCTGAAAAAATATACAAATATGCTATTCTAATGCCATACGCATTATTATAATGTATAATTTTAACTGAGGAAGAGGAGTAAATTATGATAAAAAAAATAGCAATTACTGGTTTATGTATGGCATTGGGGAGTTTAACCTATGCGGCAGATACGAAAACATTTTTAGGATTAGAGATAGGTTCAGCTACAGTACAAGCTGATACAGGTGGAATTTTTGGTGAACCTGATTATAAGGGAACAGATATTGAGTATGGTTTCCGTATAGGTGCTCAAAATAATGAATGGCGATCTATGATTATCTTTGATTATTATGATAATACGGATGATGATCAAAATATAGAGAAAGGTTTGGTTGAATTTGATTATTTTTTCATGGGGAATGATTCTTCAGCAAGATCTGCTTTTAATCCGTATTTTGGTGTTAATTTAGGTTATATGAATTATGAGTCTACTGGTATTGATGAAAGTGGATTTCTTTATGGTGGACAGGTTGGATTTACCATTGAGGTAGCTGATACCATTGATTTTGATGTGATGTATCGTTATTCTTTAACAGATGCAGCAGGAACAGATCATATTGAAAGTTTTCTATTCGGTATAAATTATATTATCAGATAATGAAGGACATTAAATGAAAAAAAATGTAGTAAAAATTTTAGGGTTTTTCTTACTATCTATTCTGACTTTTACAGGATGTGGAAGTACTAGTAATACTAAATCGGCCCCAAGCAGTACTACGGTTGCTGTAGAGATGCAAGAAAATCAAATTACTCTTCATGCAAATGGTGTAGATTTTACCTTACCACTGCCATTTACGAAAAATCTGGATAGTAGTTATCTTGTGGAGTTAAGTAATTTGGATTTGAGTGTAAGTGGATGTAACATTTCGGATATAACGTTTTCTCCAACATCTTTGGTCTTTGATGGCGGTTTAAATACTCAACAATTATTGACTATAAGTGGTTCATTTGCTCCAAGTTGTATACCAACAGGTTATACATTTACTGCAAAACAAACTATCAGTCAATATGGTAAAGTAAAACAAGATGATATTGTCTTTACATACGATTATTCTGCAGAACTTGGAGAGGCAGGATACAGCATAATTAATGCTAGTACACCACTAATTATTGGTGAAGAAAATACAGATTATACGATCAGTATGCAAATCATTAAAGATGGTTTTGTATCTGCGGGTAAAACAGTTAAATTAAAACCATTTAATGATCAATATGGAACTATACAAACCTCTACAACATATACTGTTTTAAGTGATGCAAATGGTATTGCAAAATTTGATTATCTTTCTCCAGAACAATTGCCAACTGATGGTACAACGGCAACACTAGAAGCTGTGGTTGTAGATGAAAATAATACAATTATCGCGGGACCACAATCTATAGTATTAAATTTCAATGCTAATGATGATGGCATAGAAACAGCCGGTTACGAGTTGCTAGCTGCACCTGATACGATCAATATTGCCAGTGCAGGGGAAAGCAAACCGATCAATCTTTATTTAAATAACAATACGACAAATCAGCCTGTTGCAAATCAGGAGATCATTGCATATACATTCAATCCGAATAACGGAACACTCAGTGCATACAGTGCAGTAACTGATACGAACGGACATGTCGTGTTTAACTATACAGCACCTCAAACTTTACCAGGCAGTGACTTGACGATTACATTTGAGGTCGCAAACGGTATCTCCTTTAATAACAAGAGACTGTGACAGTGACTTTTGGAGGGTCAACTGCACCACCGGTAAATACAACCGGTTATGAGCTATTGGCTGCACCTGATACGATCAATATTGCCAGTGCAGGGGAAAGCAAACCGATCAATCTTTATTTAAATAACAATACGACAAATCAGCCTGTTGCAAATCAGGAGATCATTGCATATACATTCAACCCGAATAACGGAACACTGAGTGCATACAGTGCAGTAACTGATTCGAACGGACATGTCGTGTTTAACTATACAGCACCTCAAACTTTACCAGGCAGTGACTTGACGATTACATTCGAGGTTGCAAACGGTACTCCTTTAAAGCAAGAGACTGTGACAGTGACTTTTGGCGATCAACTGTGCCACCTGTAAATACAGCCGGTTACGAGTTGCTAGCTGCACCTGATACGATCAATATTGCCAGTGCAGGGGAAAGCAAACCGATCAATCTTTATTTAAATAACAATACGACAAATCAGCCTGTTGAAAATCAGGAGATCATTGCATATACATTCAACCCGAATAACGGAACACTCAGTGCATACAGTGCAGTAACTGATACGAACGGACATGTCGTGTTTAACTATACAGCACCTCAAACTTTACCAGGCAGTGACTTGACGATTACATTCGAGGTTGCAAACGGTACTCCTTTAAAGCAAGAGACTGTGACAGTGACTTTTGTGCCATCAACTGTGCCACCTGTACTTACAGGCGATTATAATTTAACTGCGGTACCAGATGAGATCAATATTACTGCAGCAGGTGAAAGTAGTGCATTGACTCTTTATTTATCGAATAATGTCACATTTACTCCGGTAGCCGACCAGGCTATCAAGGCACAATTCTTTGATCCGAGCAACGGAACACTGAATACCTATACAGCGACAACCAATAGCAACGGACAAGTGGTATTCAACTATAGTGCACCGGCAACATTGCCGTCAGGTCCATTAACGATCACTTTTGAAGTAGAGAACGGTTCCCCGGCATTAGAAGAAGTTGTTACCGTGAATTTCGGAGGGTCAAGCGTACCGCCTGTACTTACAGGCGATTATAATTTAACTGCGGTACCAGATGAGATCAATATTACTGCAGCAGGTGAGAGTAGTCCTGTGACTCTTTTCCTATGGAATGACAATACAGACAGTCCGGTAGCCGACCAGGCGATCAAGGCACAATTCTTTGATCCAAACAACGGAACACTGAATACCTATACAGCGACAACCAATAGCAACGGACAAGTGGTATTCAACTATAGTGCACCGGCAACATTGCCGTCAGGTCCATTAACGATCACTTTTGAAGTAGAGAACGGTTTTCCGGCATTAGAAGAAGTTGTTACTGTCAATTTTGATAGTACTGTAGACTATAATTACACTATTATTCCGGATCAAAATATTACAGTTACCGGTACATCTAAAGCTTATCAAATCAAAGTTGCATTGAGTAAGCAGAAGGGTAGTGGGCCTGTTGAACCAGCGGTTGGTGAAACGATAGTAGCGGAATTTGTAATGCCTATTCATGGTACATTGGCAAGTTATGAAGCTGTTGTTAATGCAAGTGGTATTGCAACCTTTGATTATACATCACCAGAGAGTATTAATGATATTAATGATACAAATATGACATTTTATTATAAAGATAGTATTACAGTTACAGGAGACACTTTATTGATATTTGATCCGCAAACTGTTCCCTTAGTAGATGCGCTGTATGTTGTTCCTCAAGCATTTACGATAACGGAACCTGGTGAAGTACAAGAAATTACTATAGTGACAGTGAATTCTGAGAATGTAGGTATCAGTACAACTGTACAGTTAGAACAGCCTAACAATGGTACTGATTACGGTAGTTTTGATAAGACAATCGTTACGACTGATGTAAGTGGACAAGCAATGGTAACCTATACAGCGCCTAGTTCAATCAGTAGTTTGACTGAAAGAAATATTACTGTTACAGAGACTAGTGAAAATATTAGCAAAGAGTTAAATATTAAATTCGGTACACCAGCGACAATAGGTACTAATTATGAGATTACAGTTGATGTGCCACAATCTATTACTGTAGATAGTATCGACCAGATAAGTGTGAAGATACATGAACTGGGTAATCCTAATAATGTGATCCCTGATTTGGATGTTAATGAAGTGAATTTGACCAGTATCTTTACAAACATCTTGACATTCTCAAATGGTGATTCTAATACAACATATTCAGGGTTAGGTATCAATGCAATTGAAGTTGAGTCAAAAACACTTTCAGGGGTTGCAGTCATAGAAATTACAGCATCTGTGTATAATGGTGATCAGAATGTGACACTTTCTACAACTGTACCAATTACAGTACTTTCAGGAGAAGTGACGGCAATGTCTATTTTTTATGCATCATCATCTGAAACAGGTGTGGGGCAGTTTGTAAATACTTATACAGCTCATGCAGTAGATAAATATGGCAACCCTGCAAGAGAGGGTGTGACGATCTTCCCATCATTGATTAATGGTATGACAATGGATCCATTAGATTCTATTTATGATGAAAACGGTTTGATGGATGCACGTAGTAATCCAAATCTAGATAGATTCGAGGACACTACATTAGACTTTGATTCTGATACGAATGTGACAGTACTGGATCGTCTGATCATAGTACCGAATGTATCAAAATTTGATTCTTCATATCTAGGTAACTGGACGATTGATAGTGTATCAAATCGTTTATTTCTTTCAGAAGAATATTATGGTACAAGTGATGTGACAAGTTTAAGTTATGTGATTGGTAATGAAAATAGATTTATCAGTGATAAAAATGGTTTTGGTTATGGTATTGCAACTGCGGATATCGCAACTAAAGCAGGTGGTTATGTAACGGATGTGAACGGTAATGTTCAGTTTGACGTGAAGTTTGATCCAATCCTTGCAGGGCATACTGTGACGATTGCTGCACATGCTAATGATGGAGAACGCACAGGTGTATCTAAAATCGCACAACTCAGATGGGGGCACTACAACTCAACAACGGTACTTGTACCTAATAATGGTTTAGAGCATATTATTACTCTGAATTTAGGCATTAGTAACACTGCAGATGAACCACTGGAAGCATTAGTAGATGTTTTAATATCAGATGAAGGTATTATCAGTAGTGACGCACAGTGTGACGTAAATACAAGTGGAATAACTGTGGATTCAATGACTACTGATATCAATGGTGCAATTACTGTTCCGATCTTTACATTGAACACAGAAGATGTTGATGAGTGTGAGATTACTTGGAGTAAAAGTGGTGCTCATATCTTTAGAGAGTATTAATATACTCTTATTTGATCTAGAAGAGTATATCTCTTCTAGATTGATACTTATTTAATCTTAGCTTTCTTTTTTTTCTACTATAATTTCAAAAACTCCATTAGGTACATTTATGATTGATCTCAAATTTCTCCAAAATAACTTCGAAGAGGCAAGTGCTAAACTGCAAAAAAAAGGTGTAGATTCAGCTACACTTGAAAACCTTCAAAACTTGTTTGCATCTCTAAAAGAAGCCAATGCTACACTGGAAGCTTCAAAAGCGGAACAGAACAGTATGTCAAAACTTTTTGGGCAGTATATGCGTGAAGGCAAGGACATTACAGAACTTAAAGCAAAAGTGGATGCGAATAAAGAAGCAATGGTGCCTCTTCAAGAGAAGGCAAGAGCAGCAGAAGAGGCACTCTATAATGTTGCATTAGCGATGCCAAATTTTCCAGATGAGAGTGTCCCGGAGGGTGAAGACGAAGAGGATAATGTAGAACTACGTAAAGTTTTAGAGCCAAAGAATTTTTCTTTTGAACCTAAAGAACACTGGGCTTTGGCTGAAGCAAATGGATGGATAGATTTTGAGCGTGGGGTTAAACTTGCGAAGAGTCGTTTTTCTGTACTCCGTGGTGAAGCTGCAAGGCTAGAAAGAGCACTTATTAACTTCTTTCTAGACACGAATGCTACAAAAGGATTTGAAGAGCTCTGTGTGCCGTTTATGAATAATGCTACCATGCTGCAGGGTACGGGACAACTACCTAAGTTTGAAGAGGATCTCTTTAAAGTTGATGGAGAAGACTTGTATCTTATCCCTACGGCTGAAGTACCATTGACCAATATGTACAATGATGAGATACTTTCAGAGAAAGAACTTCCGGTACTGATGACGGGGTATACACCATGTTTTAGAAAAGAAGCAGGATCTGCAGGACGTGATACACGTGGTATGATACGTCAACACCAGTTCGATAAAGTAGAGATGGTAGCAATCGCTCATCCGGATAAATCTGATGAAGTATTTGAAATGATGGTGCAAAATGCTTCAGATATATTGACCGCACTAGGGTTGCCTCATAGAGTTGTAGAACTTTGTCATGGTGACCTAGGTTTCTCTGCGGCTACGACGATAGATTTAGAAGTATGGCTTCCAGGGCAAAACAAATACCGCGAGATCTCTTCGATCTCGAACACAAGAGATTTCCAAGCAAGACGTGCAAAGATACGTTTTAAAGATGGTAAGAAAAACAGATTTGTACACACACTGAATGGCTCAGCACTAGCCGTAGGTCGTACGATTGTGGCTATCATGGAGAACTATCAAAATGAAGATGGGACGATAGAGATCCCTGAAGTACTTAAAAAGTATATGTAGTTCATACTCGTCATCAGTTTAGCATGTAACTTGACTAAATACCCATAAATAGGCAGATTTAACTGCCTATTTACTGCAACAATTCTGAATCTTGCTCTTCCTATAATCAGTTAGAAAAGTTCAAGACCTTTTACTATCAGTACCCTCAAACTCTTGACTAATTTCAAGTAGTAGTTTAAAATCATTTTCAAAAGTTTTCAAAGAACTATCTACATTTTCACTTTGATAGAATGTAAATAAATCTATATTCTTTTCATTATGAAATAGGTAGATATTTGCTTCATCTTCCATAATATAATCAACATTCATTTTTTGTGCTATCTCGTCAATATTTTTATTTTCTTGTGCATAATTCTGAAATGTTGTATTGAAGTGGTCAAAAAGATGTGTTGAAAAATTATCACTATTATAGTGTATATTATGATTTTTTCTAAAAGCATATGTATAGAAAAGCTCCAAAATTATATTATGCTTTTTTGAAGAGCGATCTTGATGAGTTGAAAGTGGTGAAGAAGCATTGGTTACTTTAAAAAAAGTAGGTTTCATAATTGTTGAATTTGGATTATATTTTTCTTTTGGAAGGATAAGAACTAAGCCATTAAATATGCTTTCTTGCTTCGTATTTTTCCATTTCCCTTTTCCTTTACTATCAACCTTATATGTCTCCTCTATTATGTCTATTGTACATTCTGAGATATATATATCTTTATCTGGAAAATAAAATGTATCGTCGATATTATTTTGAGAGGAATATCTAAGATATGAACTTGTAAGATTTTTTTTCACTTGATGTAAAAAGTGATTATCTACAAATACAAAATTACTTATCGCTGGGAAAGATTTGTCTTTTAGTATCTGTATATTTACATTGTATTTCTGAATACAATAATCAAATAATAATATTTTAAACTTTCGAACTACGGAAAAAGAATACTTTGCATATGGAAATAGTATAATCACCATTATCAATGCTACTTGTTCTATGTATGTCTCTATGCGTTCGTCCATCGGAACATGAGTGAGAAAACCAAGAAAAGAAAACAAAGTAGAAAAAAGAGAAAATCCCCAATAAACTCCACCATGTATGATTAGTACCGCTGCTAAGATAGCAAGAGAGAGAACGAGAATTACTTTCGCATTAAAATTTGCTACTTTAAAGTATGTCATAGATGTTATTTCTGAAGATTTGGTATAAAAAGATTTTACTACAATAAATACATATAATCCTAAAAGAGAAAGAATAATCAATACGCCCATATAAACCCTTAAGAATATAGCATTTTATCAATGATATATTTGAATTTGGCGTATTATATCAGAATTTTAAAGATGGAAAGAAGAACAGATTTTTAGTAGGTCTTATCATAGATATACTGGGGAATACTTTAGAAGTATATGTAATTTATTGTGTAAATAATATCACAGCAAACGCCCTTAAAAGCGAAGCGATTCGAGAGCTGTGACGACTTTTGCCTACTTTTTTAGAAAAGTAGATTAAAAAGGTAGAACAAAAATGAAGTTCAGAGAGCTAGACAGTTGTAGAACTGTCAGTATAGCGAGACTTCAACTTTCCTTCCATACTCAAATAAGAGTTCAAAGCACCGATATAGGCCCTAGCAGAAGCTAACATCGTATCTATATTCAACCCGTGACCTATGATGGCAGGTTCACCGTTGAATGAGACTTTAACGGTAACATTTGCCAAAGCATCTTTACCTTCACTCACTGATTTAACCTTGTAGTCATCCAATCTGCCGTCATATCCAGAGATACGATCAATGGTCTTGAAGATTGCATCGATTGTACCTTCGCCAATGCCAGCTTCTATGATCTCATTATCATCTTTTTTGATCTTTACAGCAGCTGATGGTACACCATCTGAGCAATCCATCAATTGTAATGATATCAACTCATATACTTGGATAGCTTTTGTCATCTCATCTGTGACTAAAGCTCTTAAGTCATCATCATAGATATCTTTTTTTCTATCGGCTAAAATTTTGAAACGTTCAAAGGATGTATTTAATGCCTCATCATCCAAACTAAAGCCCAATTTTCTCAATTTGTCTTTAAATGCTGCACGACCTGAGTGTTTTCCTAATACTAAAGTATCATCCATATCCAATCCAATATCTTCTGGACGAATAATCTCATAGGTTTCTTTATTTTTCAACATACCGTCTTGGTGTATACCACTTTCATGTGCAAAAGCATTTTTACCTACTATGGCTTTGTTTGGTTGAGGCTCTATACCTGTGATGTTTGCGATCAAACGACTTGATGGGTAGATCTCTTTTGTATTGATATTGGTCGTATAATTAGCAAACACGTCTGCACGTGTTTTTAATGCCATGACTATCTCTTCAAGTGCGGCATTTCCAGCTCTTTCACCCAAACCGTTGATAGTACACTCTACTTGTCTGGCACCATTGATCACAGCCTCTAAAGAGTTGGCTACGCCTAAACCTAAATCATTATGATTATGCACTGAGATAATGGCTCTACCCTTGGTGTACTCACTCATCTCTTTGACCATCGCTCCAATTTCAAAAGGAAGTCTAAAACCAACTGTATCTGGCAAATTGATCGTAGATGCTCCTGCCTCTATAACAGCATCAGATATCTCTTTCATAAAACCGATATCTGAACGGCCTGCATCTTCACAAGAGAACTCCACGTCATCTACAAATGTACGAGCATATTCTACAGCTCTTATCGCTCTTTTAATGACTTCATCAGGCTTCATCTTAAGTTTATGTTCCATATGTATGCTTGAAGTAGCGATGAAAGTATGGATACGTTTCATTTTTGCTTTAGCAATGGCTTCACCTGCAGCTTTTACATCTGAATCTATAGCTCTTGCCAAAGAACAAACTGTTGAGTTTGTAACTCTTTGTGATATTTTATCTATAGCATCAAAATCTCCAGGACTTGCCGCTGCAAAACCTGCCTCGATGATGTCTACACCCAAACGCTCTAACTGTGCAGCGATCTGGATCTTCTCTTCAGTGTTCATAGAAGCTCCAGGGCTCTGTTCACCGTCCCTTAATGTTGTGTCAAATATTTTTATGGTTTCCATTTTCTTTCTCCTCATAATACGGCAAAGCCACATTATAATTCTTCTCACTAATGCTTCACCTAGCAGTGAGGATTCTTAACATACTTTTAAAAAGTATGGGTGTGAATGATTGTCTAATTCTACCTAAATTGTAGTTATTAGAAACTAATTGTCTTTATATTGCGTAAAAAGAGTGTGGATCGTTAAACGATTAGAGTGCAAGAAGCAGCAGGAGAGAGCTATCTTTAGTGAAAATAGGTTGTTGGTTTATGATAGTTTTCATAATCTCTCCTTCAGATTTTTGAATATTATACACTATTTCAGTATAAAACACAAGGGATAATAATTATCTTTTAATATTGATCTTTCTTACATTTAGTGTACGAAGTGCACGAAGAGGTCCATAGAGTGTGTATCCCAATATGATGATAGCAAATCCTTCTGCTGAAAAAAGATAGAGCAGCGAAGCCATGAGCATAAGTATGATCATTGTCTTAAAGACCATTGGTTTGTCAAGTCTCACTTTTTTAAATGATGGATAGCGAAAATTGCTAACCATAAGGACAGCAATGCTAAGTGTCAGAAAGAGCAAGACTATACCATAGTTTTCTAGAGTATATTTATGGAAGAGGAGTATCCACATGGAGACAAATATCGCTGCAGTGGGAATCGGTAGACCTATAAATACGTTAGGATCGGTTTTTGCAGTAGAAATATTGAATCGTGCTAAACGAATAGCACCAAATATCACATAGAGGGCAGATACAAGAATACCAAAACGTCCAAATTCATCACCTATAAAGAAATAGAGTAACATACTTGGAGCAATACCAAAAGAGATTATGTCCGCTAAAGAGTCAAATTCAACACCAAACTGGCTTGTTGTATTTGTCATACGTGCGATGCGTCCATCTAAACCGTCAAAGACAAGTGCTAAGAGTATGAGCCAGGAGGCAAGTACAAAGTTTTCTTTACTTGCTTCTACAATACTTATCACACCTACAAAAATACTGCTTGCGGTAAACAGATTTGGCAGGATATAGATAAGATTGGCATTTTTCATTCTTCTGCATCTTCCTTGGCAGCAGCTTCTGCTTTTGCTATTTTATCGCCATGTGCTAGACGGCTCTCCATATTATTTTCTTTTTCATAGTTTTCGATGATCTCACGTACTTTCTTACCCTCTATCACTTCAACATCTAAAAGTACTGCTGTCATATTTTCTATAGCTTGACTATATTCACGTAGGGTATCTTTTACATAATTATAACGTTCATTTAATGTAGTACGGATATAGTTATCCATATCTTCCGCCATTTTTTCACTATAGTCTGTTGATACAGCACCACCACCCAGGAATGAGTTTTGGCTGCGTGAAAGAACCATGAGGCCAGCAACATCGGTCATACCATATACTGAGATCATATCTTTTAGGATAGCCGTGGCACGGTCAAGGTCATTACCTGCACCAGTACTTATCTCCCCTATAAACACATCTTCAGCAGCACGACCACCAAGAAGTACATCGATCTCAGCCATTAGCTCATGTCTTTGTTTTAAGAAACGCTCTTCGTCTTCAGGAAGGTGTAGTGTATAGCCCAGTGCACCTAACCCTCTAGGAATGATAGACACTTTGGTAACGCGTGTTGCCCCTTTAGTAAGTTCTGCCATCAGTGCATGACCACTTTCGTGATAAGCAACAATTTTTTTCTCCACTTCAGAAATCTTTCTGTTCTTTTTTTCAAGTCCGACAAATGAACGTTCTATAGATTCTAAAAGATCTTCTTGTTCTATCTCTTTTTTGTTAAACCTTCCCGCTAGTAGAGCAGCTTCGTTGATGATATTCGCCAAGTCTGCACCTGCCAAACCAGCAGTCTGTTTTGCAACGATCTTTAGATCAACATTTGCAGCAAGTTTTACCCCTTTAGAGTGTACTTTTAAGATAGCTAGACGTCCGTCATAATCCGGTTTGTCAACAAGTACTTGTCTGTCGAAACGTCCTGCTCTGAGGAGGGCTGCATCCAGTATTTCCGGTCTGTTGGTTGCTGCTAGTACGATAACAGGTGTATCTGTACCAAAACCATCCATCTCTGCAAGTAGTTGGTTGAGTGTTTGCTCTCTTTCATCATTTCCGCCCATTTGTCCACCAGATGAACGGCTTTTACCGATAGCATCTATCTCATCGATAAAGATGATAGATGGTGCTTCTTTTTTAGCTTGCGCAAAAAGATCACGTACACGGCTTGCACCTACACCAACAAACATTTCGATGAAAGATGAACCACTCACAGAAAAGAAAGGAACAGATGCTTCCCCTGCCACCGCTTTTGCAAGAAGAGTTTTACCTGTTCCCGGAGGTCCTACTAAAAGCAAACCTTTTGGGATCTTCGCCCCAAGTTCTATGTAGCGTTCAGGGAATTTAAGGAAATCTACGATCTCTTTTACTTCATCTTTTGCTTCCTCAACTCCCTGAACGTCATGAAATTTTGTTTCAGGTTTTTCAGAGTTTATAAGCTTGTCTGCTTTACCTGCACCTAAGATGCCTCCACCCATACCTTTAGACATCTTCTTGGCCAAGAAGATCCAAATACCAAAGAAGATCAGGATAGGAAGTAATGAACCTAAAAGATCAGAAAGAAATCCTCCGCCCATGATACCTTCATAGGTAATGTTCTTCTCCTCTAAAAGAGGAATAAGATCTTTGTCATAGGTAGGAACATTTTGTGCAACAAAACGAATTTTACGTCCATCTGCATCTGCAATAGCTTCTACTGTTGAAGGAGTAAGCTTCACAGAAGTGATCGTACCTTTTTGTATTTCAGATTTAATTTCAGAATATTTAACTGTTTTAGTTTGAGTAACATTATTACCACTATTGAGCATATTCCCAAGACCATCGCCTTCACCCACAAATGATTTGAAGATCATGATGATCACGATAGAAAAGATTGCAAATGCCAATAATGGATTGTTGTTAAAAAAATTATTATTGTTATTATCTTGGTTGTTATTATTTGGATTAGCCATTAATTTCCTTCTTATAAACGAGTGTAACCCACTCATCTTTCAATATTCTTTTTACTAGTGTAAGTTCTTTAAAGGATTCTACCACTAGATTTTCTTTTTTATCTAAAATACCTGAAAGTATCAAGATACCTTCATCTTTACAGGAAGATTTTAAATCTTTTGCTATAAACTTGAGTACATCTGCTATGATATTTGCAATCACCACATCATACGTATTTATAGCTTTATCTATAGAGCCTTCCCATAATTTGTCATAATTTTCTTCGTTGAGTTCGAAATTCTCTTTACAGCTTTTAACAGAAAGAGGGTCTGTATCACAAAGTTCAACATTGGCACCTAGTTTTTTACATGCAAGACCTAAGATACCCGAACCACATCCTACATCTATCACAGATTTCCCACTATCAACATAGTTACTAATAGCTTCTAAACATGAAAATGTTGTGGCATGGTGCCCAGAACCAAAAGCAAGGGCAGGGTCTATTTTGATATTGATGCGATCTTCTTTAGGTTCATACCAGCTTGGAAAAATGTAAAACTTTCCAGCTTCTATAGGCTGTATAGAGTCTTGATAGGTCTTTATCCAGTCTATATTTTCTTTTTCTTCAAGAGTATATGTCATCTCAATGGAATCATTTAACTCGTGCGCTAAGGATACTAGAGCATCTTTAACAAAAGTTAAATCAGATTCACTTCGTACAATGATTTTTCCATGACCTAGCTCGAGACCTTCATCATATAGATTGGCAATGAAATCTGCTATAAAATCCACCAATTCATCATCAAGTGTAATGGTCAATTCATAATATTTATCTTGCATTGGCCACCTTAAATGCTTCTTCAAGGTCAAGAGTACCCTCATAAAATGCTTTGCCTACGATCGTACCATTGATCCCTGATTCAATAAGAGCATTGATATCAGTCATATCTTTTAAGCCGCCAGATGCAATCGTTTCAAGGCCTGAAGCTTTTTGGATCTCGAGGGTAAAGTCTACATTGACCCCTGTCATCATTCCGTCACGTCCTACATCTGTACAGATGATAGCTTCTACACCAGCATTGGCAAATTCCCGTGCAAGGTCAGTCGCTTTCATATCACTCACTTCTCCCCAACCTTCTACTGCGACCATACCATCTATCGCATCAATCCCAACAACGATAGGATATTTCGCTGCCATATCTTTGACAAATTGTGGATCCTTCACAGCAATAGATCCTAGGATCAATCTATCAATTCCGAGTTCCAAATACATCTTGATAGTTTCTTCATCACGAATACCCCCACCCAGCTCAAGCTTCAGATTGCAGTGTTCACGAATTTGTCTAATTTGCTCTAGATTCTCAGGTTTACCTGCAAAGGCACCGTTAAGGTCAACTAGATGTACCCATTCAGAACCAAGTTCTTCAAATCTTTTAGCCACTTGCCAAGGTTCATCTGAGTAAATTTTTGCAGACTCCATAAGCCCTTTGCTTAGTCTTACTGCTTTACCGTCTTTGAGGTCAATTGCTGGTAGTATTGTCATCTGTTTTTCCTATAATTTTGCAAAATTTTCTATGATCTTTAAACCATTTGCATGGCTTTTCTCAGGGTGTGGTTGTATACCGTAAACATTTCCGTTTTGTACAGCTGATACAAATTCATATCCGTAGTGTGTTTTACCTATAGCATACTGGTTGTCACAAACAGCATGAAATGAGTGAACAAAATAGAGATAAAAATCTTTAGGCAGTTCAGAAAAAAGAGCAGTCTCTTTTTGTTGAAAGAGTTCATTCCAGCCCATGTGAGGAACTTTTAAATGATGGTCAAACTTGTCTTCATCAAATGCTACCACTTTACCAGGGATAAGGCCTAATCCTTGAGTACCATACTCATCCTCTGCAAATTCCTCAGAACTCTCAAAAAGCAGTTGCATTCCCAGGCAGATACCCAAAAGAGGTTTTCCCGTTGCAGCAAAAGCAATGACCGCTTCATCCATACCATTCTTTTTAAGATGTTCCATAGCATCACCAAATGCACCTACACCAGGTAAAATGAGTTTATCATACTGGTTAAGTTTAGAAGGGTCACTCTCTAAAGTTGCATCCGCACCAACTTTAGCAAAAGCATTGATAACAGAAGCAAGGTTCCCCATGTTGTAATCGACGATTCCTATCAAGATATTGTTCCTTTGGCACTCTATAAATTAACGTGATTATAGCAAATTAAATTGAAAGCAGATGTTTTAGTCAACATCCTTTAGGCTATTTGGGTAAAATGACGTATTAAATGTAGTTAGGTTAGGGATGAGAGAACAAATAGAATATAGGTTGGTCAAACTCTTTTTATGGTTGACGAAAATAGCACCTAAATCATTCATATATATGACAATGAAAGCTCTTACACTTGTTGTCTATCATTTAGATAAAAAAAGACGTGACATCACTATCAAAAATCTTTCTATGGCCTTTCCTGAGAAAACTTTTGAAGAGATAAAAGCACTTTCTAAAAAAGTATATATTGAACTCTCTAAGACTATTTCAGAAATTTTATTTATGTTTGTTGGAAAATTTGACATCGATACTGCCATTAAAAATCAGGATGAAATCAAAAATAAAATACAAAATATAGCAGAAAATAGTCGTCATGGTGTGATTTTGCTAACCGCTCACTTTTCGAATTGGGAGCTTCTGGCACATTATTTGGCCAGACATGGTTTACCTATGCTTGTGGTAGGAAGAGAAGGGAATAATAAGCTTATTGATCAAAATATTACTATTCCTTTTAGAAATAAATATGGTAATCGTGCCACTTCAAAAGATAAAGCAATGCTTGCTATGTCAAAAGCACTTAAAAAGGGCAATACTGTAGGTTTGCTGATTGACCAAAAGACGGGACAGCAAAATAGTGTAAAAGTAAACTTTTTTGACAAACCGGCTGATACAACTATTTCTGTTGCAATGCTCAAATTAAAATTTGATCCAATGGTTATACCGGTATTCATAGCTAGACAAAGTGACGGAAAGTATAAAGTGATCCTGAATGATCCTGTTGATTATATCGCAGATGAGATAGAAGATAAAGAGAAAAAGTTAGAAGCCATGACTTCAAAATACAATCAAGCAATGGAAAGAGTCATTCGTGAATATCCAGAACAATGGTTTTGGATGCATAACAGGTGGCGTATATGAAAAGAGCCTTGATACTTAGTGACAATCGCATGGGTCACCTTAATCAGTCTTTGGCATTTGTCAAATATCTAGATATCCCTTATGATATCGTACCTGTCGAGTTTACATATACCTGGGCTAAAGCACTAAGTTATTTATTGGATAACATAGGGGTATATACAGAAAAACTGTTTGAGGTTCAGATACCTGACGAAACGTATGATATCGTTATAGGAACTGGTTCTGCAACCTCTTATGCAACCAAGGTGTTGTCTAAAAAGCTCAAGGCTAAATCTGTGGCTATGATGCTAACCCGTGGATACCGTTATGATTTTGATATCATTTTTGCCCAAAGTCATGATAATCCACCTAACAAAAAGGGTATCATAGAAGTACCAGCAAATTTTTCTTATGTTGAACCCAAAGGATTATACCAAGCTAAGAAAAAGTCTATAGGTATTGTGATTGGCGGGGACAATAAAATTTTCACCATGTCGAAAGAAAATGTGCAAACACAATTAGACATGATAGTTGACGCATACAAAGATTATGAGATTGCCATCACTACATCTCCTAGGACCAGTAAAGAGATAGAAGATTTGATAGGGACATATACTTTTGATTATGAGGTGATCTTCTCCAAAAACCCTATTAATCCCATCCCTGATTTTCTTGAACAGTGCGAGACAGTGTTCATCACAGGAGACAGTACTTCAATGATCTCTGAAGCGGTTTCTTATGGTCTAGCCAATATAGTTGTTCTCCCACTAGAGAATCAAAAAGAAAATAAATTTACACAGTTTGTATATACTTTGGAACAAGAAAAATATTTACATATTTTCAATGGTACGATCAAAAATAGAAATAGAAAAATAGATTTCAAAACCTATCTTAAAGCAGTGAACCTATGAAAATACTACAGTTGTTGCCTGAACTTAATGAAGGTGGGGTAGAGCGTGGTACGATGGAATTGAGTCGTGAATTAGTAAAATTAGGACATGAGAGTATTGTCATTAGCGCAGGGGGAAAACTAGTAGAGCAGATCGAACATGATGGCGGAAAGCATATCGTATTTGATGTATGTTCCAAAAATCCTTTGAGTGCACCTATCCGTATATTTCAATTACGCAAAATACTTCAAGAATTAAATCCTGCTATTGTTCATGCAAGAAGCCGTGTGCCTGCCTGGCTTGCCTATATGGCAAATAAAAAGCTTCATATTCCATTTGTCACTACCGTACATGGCTTTAACAGTGTGAGTCCCTACAGTGCCATTATGACAAAAGGTGATCATGTGATCTGTGTCAGTGGTGCGATTAAAGCATATATTCAAGAACACTATCAAGCAGCTGATGAAAAAACCACAGTGATACCCAGAGGAATAGATCTAGAAAAATTTAATCCTAATAACTTAGATGCTGATTTTATCAATACATTTACAGAAGAGTATCAACTTGAAAATAAGTTTGTGGTTACATCAGTAGGTCGGATCACACAATTAAAAGATTTAGAGACATTTATCTCTGCAATTGCATTATTAAAACAAGATAAGCCAAATGTAGTTGGGCTGATAGTAGGAGGAGTAAGAGAAGATAAACAAGATTATTTTCATTCATTGCAACAAATGCTAAAAGAGCTAGGTTTAGAGAGCAATATTATTTTTACTGGTTCACAAAATAAAGTTCCTGAAATCTATGCACTAAGTGATGTTGTAGTGAGCAGTTCAAAAAAGCCTGAAAGTTTCGGCAGATCAGTGGCGGAAGCCTTGGCACTTAATACCCCTGTTGTCGCAACGAATCATGGAGGTGTGTTAGATATTATCTTAGAGGGTGAGAACGGGTACTTTTATCCTGTAGGAAAGAGTGAACTGTTGGCACAGCAGATAGAAAAATGTAGTGATCTGGAATTTGACGGATATCATTATATTTCTGAGAATTTTTCTTTGAAACAGATGGTAGATAAGACTTTGAAAGTATATGAAAAGGTAGTTTAATTGGCAAATATCTTAGCATTAGGTGATTGTAATACATTGGGGGTACAGCATTTAAAAGGAAACTCCTATCCTGAACGTTTCGCTAAAGCACTTGATAAAAGTGTTTATAACTGCGGGTTCACTATGTCTACCACGAATGAAATGTTATATTTTTTTGAAGATTTTCAAGATGATCAAACTGAAATAATTTTAATACAGTATGGTTTAGTCGATTCATGGAAAACATTTAAGTATGCACCCTATGTGTTATATTATCCAGATAATAAATTAAGAAGAATTTTTCGCAAAATAGTTAAGAAATATAAAAAAACTGCAAAAAAAATAGGATTAAACAGATTTTTGGGTGTATCGAATGTTGTGTCATTAGACGCATATAAAAACAATATAATTTCAGTGATTGAACAATCTGAAAATCGTACTATTTTTCTTATCTCTACCATACCAAATCTGGATACTTCTAGAAATATTGAGATTATGAGATATAATGAGTTATTATCTACATTAGCAGAGCAATATATTCATGTGCATTATGTCGAAGTCTATAATGATTTCTCCAATCATCCAGATTATTATTTAGATAATACACATATGAACGAAACCGGTTATGAAATCATCACTCAAAAGATTCTTTCAGCTTATAATAAATTAGAAGTTAGTAGGAGGAATATATTATGAAAGTATTGCAGTTTATTGCTTCAAATGGATGGGGAGGGGCAGAAAAAAGTTTTATAGAACTTTGTAACGGCCTTTCACAGAGTATTCACATTGAGGTCCTAATATTTACAGAAAATGAAATTGAAGAGAAATTAGATCCTCGAATTAAAACTCATAAGCTCTTCTCTAGCCCTGATAGGCATAATCCGTTTTTATACATTGAAGTTCTGAAGCTTATCAAAAAAATTAAACCAGACATAATCCATACACATGCGGCAAAGGCTAGTGAAATAATTTACTACCTTAATAAGATTGTTATGGTAAAACATATAGCCACAAAACGAAACCCTAGGAAAGGAAGTATTTTTAATAAAATTGAGCATGTAATAGCAATCTCACAAGATGTTGCAAGATCAATTTCTAAAGAAAATGTAAAAGTCATTTATAATGGTCTTCTTCGTGAAAGTAATATATCAGAATATGGTTCGAATCCTGTTTTTACATTGTTGGCTGTAGGAAGATTGGATAAGATCAAGGGATTTGATATACTGATAAAGGAAGTGGCTACACTTGATTTTCCTTTTCATCTTAACATTGTAGGTGAAGGTAAGGAGAGAAAAAACCTTGAAACTTTGATTATGAACTTAGGTCTGTCTAAGAAAGTTAGTTTATTGGGATATAAAAAAGATATACCTTCCTTAATCGCTAGAGCTGATATTGTTGTGATTAATTCGCATTCTGAGGGCTTTGGAAGAGTAGTAGTAGAGACATTGTTCTATGGTAAGCTTATTATTTCAACAAAAGTGGGAATTTCTATAGAGATACTTCCTGAAGAACTTTTGATTAATGACTTTGAGATTGCAAAAAAAATTGATGCTGTTTATAATGATTTAGAACATTATCAAACACTTTTTAAAGACTTAAAAGAAACACGAACGCAAGAGTTTTTAGTTGAAAATTGCATTCAAAAATATATTGACCTTTATAAAGAGATCCAAGGACTATCTGACAGACCAGAATAGATAGATATGAAGATATGATGTATAAATAATATTAAATGAAAAACTTTTTCAAAAAAGCTAAAAGTTATTAATTAAAGTTAAAATATAAACTAGAAGAATATAAAAATTTATTGAATGAAATGAAAAAAGTGGTTAATGTTATATGCATCAAATGGGAAAATTATGAAAAAAGATATTAAAGTCAAACTAGTAAGTCGTAGTAGTCGTGTAGATAGAGAATCAGGTTTTAAAAAACAGTCTCCAAAGCACGAAGCAAAATGGGGATCATGTTCATTTATATTTAATCCAAAAGAAACAAACTATGATTGGTTAGTTATTATAGATGACATTCCTAAAGTACTTCCTCATGGAGCTGAAACTTTGTCATGCCCTAAAGAAAATACCATATTAGTAACTACTGAACCAAGCTCTATTACACGTTATGGTAGAGCATTTTCAAAACAGTTTCATTATCTACTAACAAATCAAGATGAAAAAGTATTACCCCATTCAAATGCTATTCGTTCTCAAACTGGCATGCTTTGGTACTATGGAAAAGATTACGATTCTATTGTTTCTGTAACTCATCCAAATAAAACAAAGAAAATATCAACAATATGTTCAAATAAAAAAGAAGGCCATACGCTACACAGACTAAGGTATGAGTTTACAAAGATATTGGAAGAAAGGGTTCCTGAGGTTGAAAGGTTTGGTAGAGGTTTTAAATGGATAGAAACAAAAGCAGAAGGATTGGATGATTACGAATTTCATGTAGCTATTGAAAATCATTATGCCCCGAATGTTTGGACTGAAAAATTAGCGGATGCTTTTTTAGGTTTTACTATTCCTATATATTATGGATGTCCTAATGTATATGATTATTTTCCAAAAGAGAGTTTGATTCAGATTGATATATATGATATAGAAGGTTCTATAGCTAAAATAAAAGAAATAATTTCAACTGAAGGCGAATATGAAAGACGATTGGATGCAGTGAAGGAAGCTAGAAGAAGGGTTATTGAAGAGTATAATTTACTGGCTATGATTAATAATATTGTTGAAAACTCAAAGTCAGTTACATCACCTATATCTTATAATAAGATATATAATCGGAAAATAATGAGAATAAGATATCTACCAGACTTAATGAGATTTTTCTATTTTAGAATTAAGAATTTTATAAAAGGATTATAAAAGATTTTTTGCACCATTGGGTATCATAATTCCTGTGGAATTGCAAGATGTTGATTTTGAACTTATTAAGTCATTGCTTACAGATATATAAAAATTCTCAATCTATAGAGCATTCAAAGATCGTATTTTTACGAATTTGGTATTTGAATAATTTAAGAAGAATGAAACAAATCCGATCTGTTTTTAGAGTCAAACAGGATAAAGTTATTAAGCATTTTTTAATGCCTTTAGGTTTTTAATTTGTAGTGATATTGATAGGCTCAGTACTCTCTAAAAAGTAAAGTTTCCGTGTAAGTCCATTCAGGGGTTTGATAAGTTCATAGATCGCCTTATCACCTAAAGAGCTTCCTCCTATCTCAATGACGGCGATACTTTCCCACGGTATCTGAAATTGTGTCGTAGTACGCTAGTTTAGGCGTAATGTCCTGATCAGGAAGGACATAGTAACCGAAAGTTTTCTGTTCTTTTTCAATAGACTAAAAACTGACCTTTTGAACCTGCTTATCTTGTGAACTACCCCGCCATAAATGACGGAGCTTCCTAGAAACTCCAAACCAATGTTCGGATATAAAAAGGCTTTGACGGTAGCCCCTACAGTATTTTGTACGTTTTATGCTTGCAAGAAACTATAGTTTGGTTTTCGCTTTAGCTGTGTGTCGCAGGCATAAAATTATTATAGCTGTTTTTGCTTTTTATGTTAAAAAGTATGTCAATTTGGCATACTTTTTGTGAAAAGTGATATTTGCTTCGCAAATGTTCCTTATATCCTCTCCTTCAAAAGCGAGGGTTTACGGAACGAGCGCTAAAGTAAAATAAAGTTTATTGATCATAGTAAACTCTTCGCTTGTATGATAAGTGCATTGACCTTTAACTCATACTCTTTTGCCAAGTGCTTCATCCGTTGATTCAAAACGTGTGACAAGTACAGGTGTAGTGTTACTTGCTCTCACGAGTCCCCATCCTTTTTCAAAGTTGATACGTACACCATCTACATCAATGATATTAAGGATCTTAGGAAAGTCTGCTGGTGGGTTTTTGAGAAGTTCTTTGACTTTGTCAATGATGGCAAACTTCTCTTCTTCTGTGGTTTCCACTTTGATCTCTTCAGTAGAAAAAACAGTTGGAAGAGAGTCGATCTCTTTATCTAGGTCAATACCATCATGGATGAGTTCCAACATTCTGAGTGTGGCATAGATGGCATCATCATAACCAAAGTAACGGTTTTTAAAGAAGATATGTCCACTGACTTCACAAGCAAGATCTGCATTTGTCTCTTTCATTTTTACTTTTAGGTTAGAGTGACCAGTTTTATACATAATGGCTTTTGCACCACGACGTTCGAGTTCATCATACATGACCTGTGAACATTTGACTTCACCGATAACAGTAGGGTTCTCCATCTTCATCGCATAGAGGAGTGCCATTTGATCCCCTTTGATGTTGTGCTTATGTGTCAGTACAGCGATACGGTCAGCATCTCCATCATAAGCAAAAGCGATATCTCCATCTTTGGCTAAAGCAGTTTTGATATCTACAAGATTTTTTTCTACGGATGGATCAGGATGGTGGTTGGGAAAAGTCCCGTCAGGTTCAAGATAGAGTCCAGTGTAATTAAAGTTTAATGCATCAAAGATATCTGTAATAACCGTATCTGCAACACCATTACCACAATCTATGACAATTTTTTGAGGGAAGTTTTTGAGGTGAGCAAATTCTTTGACCATAAATTCTACATAAGGTGTTTTTACATCTATATCTATTTTTGTGGTATCGTCTTCAATGATACTATCTTGATGTGCAAGGATCTCATCACCTAAAGCATAGATATCAGCTCCAAAGAAGGGACTTTTATCCACAGTTATTTTAAAACCGTTGTATTCACTAGGGTTGTGTGAACCCGTGATCATAATAGAAGCATTGGTTGTCATACCGTCAAAATCAATGTAATTACTATAGTAATTCACTGGGGTAGCTACCATACCCATATCTAAGACTTTACATCCAGCAGCATTAAGTCCAGAAGTAAGATAGTCTCTTAGAATCGGAGAGTGGGAACGTGCATCATAGCCGATAGAAACGACTTTACCCCCACCAATTTTTTGGCCTAAATAATAGCCTATGAGTTTCACTGATGTTTCATTGAGTTCTTTTTCAAAGATCCCACGTATATCATACTCTCTAAAGATACTTTTTTCTATCGTCTCTGCCATTAATTTTCTTCCTTATATCCATTTGGGTTCTCTAATTTCTGTCTGCAGTTCTCTCACTTCGTAAGCTTTCTAGACTAATATTTTTCAACTTAAGTGTGAAAGTATAACACTAAAAACTAAGTTTCATACCACCGTAAAAGCTGTTATTGAAGGTTTGGTCATGTTTTCATACTCTGTATCTATATTTCGATACCCTGCAAAGAGATGCACATTCGTGATGACTTCCATATCGGCTTCTACTCTAAACTCCATATAGCTCTCTCCATCACTGAAGGTAAGAACAGAAGGTGAATATGCAAAGATCGTAGCGAATGAAGTTGTAGGTACACTGTAATTGAACGGAAGTGTATATCTTGCTTTTGCCAAGAAAGGAATGGCGATGAAATCATCTGCAAAAACAGATTTTATCCCTAACCCAAGTGCAAGTCCTTGTACACCCTGGAAAGTACTTTCTGCACTTACACCTACAGTGGCGTCATGTTATCTCCATCGGTGTGAAGGTAAGATGCATCAATTGTATAGGAAGTACTATCTGAGTAGTAGGTAAGTGCATTGAGATCTATAGAAGCAGTGACTTCTATGTCTTCATCGTTGATGTTAAGTCCAATATTGCTTTGGGCATGAAGTAGTCCAAGTGAAAAAAGAGTGGTTAAAAAGAGTTTTTTAAAGTACATGGCAGACCTTTAATATTTATTCATATAATAATATCATAATTTTCTTGATACTTCTTAGTCTGCAGGTCTATAGTCTCTTTCTTTTTCAAGTCTTTCTTGTTTCATCTTCTCTTTATGTCTTATAGGCTTTTTTCTTCTCTTGCATCATAGCAGCATCCTGCAAGTCTTCTTCATTGTCGTTACGTACCGCATCTATAAATTTACTGTGGTCGTCAAATTGACCTGTTCTTACGGCCCAAATTAAAGCTATCAACCCTATGGCACCTAGAAATGTAGAGACACCTATCATTATAATGACTATATTTTCACTCATTATTTATCCTTAAATTTTAAACTTTTAATACGCATAGAGTTTCCTACGACTACCAATGAACTTAGACTCATCGAAAGTGCGGCAACAAGCGGATTGACAAATCCCATCATTGCCAGTGGAACTGCTACGACATTATACAATAATGAAAAACCTAAATTTTCTTTGACAGCACCAAAGGTTCTACGCGAGATCTTATAGGATTCATAAATACTTTCAGGTTTTTCATCTAAAAGCACGATGTCACTTACTGAGATGGCGACGTCCGCACCATTTCCCATGGCTATGGAGATATCTGAAGAAGCCAGTGCAATCGCATCGTTGATACCGTCTCCGACCATGACAACCACATGATCTTCCTGGTGAAACTTGTCTATCATCGCTGATTTGTCTTGTGGAAGAAGTTTTGCATAGACTTCATCTACACCTACTTCCTCTGCTACTTTTTGGGCACTTTGTTCATGGTCTCCTGTGAGCATCACTACTTTGACACCTAATTTTTGGATGTTTTGTATGGCTTTGGCTGCACCTTCTCTAATGGTGTCGGTCAGTTCAAAGCGTGCAACAAGTCCATTGTCCAGGCTAAAGAAAAAGAGTGCATTTTCTGAATCTGCATCCACTGTTAAGTCTTGAAGATTGGATCAGTTCAGCATTTCCTCCAAGAAGTTGTTGTCTCTTTGTATGTGGCTTTACACCTTTTGCTTCAATAGCTCTAATATCTTCAAGCGTGAAGGCTTCGAGTGTTATCATGCTGACTTTCAAGGTATTCTTTGATCCCTTTGGAAATAGGGTGGTTGGATGTACTCACAAGAGAATAGAGTAATGAAGGATCAAAGTCTTCAAAAAAGTCTGCTTTCACAACAGAGGGTTTACCTTCAGTGATGGTACCTGTTTTGTCTAAAGCAAGTATGTCACTTTGTGCCATGGTTTCAAGAAAGGAAGCTTCTTTAAATAAGAATACCTCTTTTGGCAGCCACAGAGATACCCACAAGGGTAGCCATAGGTGTTGCCAAACCTAATGCACATGGACACGCGATGACAATAACAGAGATCCCTACGATGAGTGCCTGTTCAAAACTCCCAGTCCAAAAGTACCACCCCGCAAAAGTCAATAAGGCAATGATGAGAATCACGTGGAAAAGTATCCTGAAACATTGTTTGCCAGTTGTTCTATACGCGGTTTTTTGGTGATGGACTCTTCAAGCAGATTAACGATGGAGGTTAACATAGAGTTTGAAGCACTTTTGGTTGCACTGTAGTGTACGACTGAATCTAAACAGAGAGAACCGCTTAAGATCGTATCATTTTGTTTTTTATAGATCGGTTCATTTTCTCCTGTGAGTGAACTCTCATCAAAAGAGCCTTGCCCCCATGTAACTTCTCCATCTATCACGACTTTCTCACCGGGTTTGAGTTCGATGATATCTCCTACAACGATGTTTTCAATGCTTACCAATGACTTTACACCATCTTTCATAGTGGTCACTTCGGTTGGTGTACTTCCCATAAGCCCATCCAGGGTATCGACAGCATGTTTCTTGCTTAAAACTTCAAGATATTTTCCTACGAGTACAAAGGTGATGATCATCACTACTGAGTCAAAGTAGACTTCACCTCTTTGGCTTATCATCGCATAGATCGAATAGATATAGGCAGAGAGTGCTCCTGACGCCACAAGGGTATCCATATTGACGATATTGTTCTTATAGCCATAGTAGGCACCTCTGAAAAAGATCCATCCAGAGTAAAAGAGTACAGGTGTAGCCAATATAAATTCAGCCACATTGAGTATGTCTTTAAATGATTGCTGTATCCCTCCAAAATAGCCGGCATAGTGGGCAACAGCCAACCACATAATGTTCATAGACCCAAAAACAGCTACTAAGATACGGGAATAATAGGTTTTTCTTGTACTGATGGCACGCTCTTCTTGAAGTTTTGGGTCATAAGGATAAGCGTTATAGCCGATAGAACGAATCGTTTCTATGATCTTGGAGAGTTTGATGACATCTGGATCCCAAATGACTCTTGGCTTTGTTGTTGGTATAATTGATACTGGTTTCAATGACACCATCGGTTTTATGCAGTACCTTCTCGTTCAGCCAGACACAGGCAGAACAGTGTATACCCTCTATGATGAGGTTGATCTCGCACAGTCCATCCTCATGGGTAGTGATATATTTGTTTTTAAACCCTTCCAGATCAAACTTTTCCAGATCTTCATTGCTCTGTATGGCAGGTTGAAGTTTGGTATCTCCAAGTTTGTCATAAAAGGTATCCAGTCCTTCAGCATTCAAGAGATGGTAAACACCCTGACAGCCTTTACAACAGAAAAAAAGTTGTGTGTCATTCTGCTGTTCAGCGATCATCACCTCTTCAGGAAAAGTGAGATTACAGTGGGTACATGCTATGTCTGCCAAGTGGTTGTCCTTGTGGTTTACAGGATAGGACAGTTTTGTCCTTATGTGAATTAAGAGTTTATTTTATCTAAATATGGTTGACATACTCCCCATAGCTAAAGCAAGGGGATTCTAGTTTCAACAAGACTAGGCTACGGAAGTAGCTCTTACAGTCTCTCCTCTAAGAGCTGATGTCCCAACTCTTTTAATATTAATTGCTGCATTGACATCTCTTAAATGTTGTGCTTGGCATGATGGACAAGTCCACTCTCTTTTTTTAAAATCAAGTTCTTTTAAAACATATCCACACTCTGAGCATGTTTTGGAACTTGGATAAAATCTATCTATTTTAATAACATTTGTTTTATACTCTAAAATATTTACAAACTCGCTAAAAGCAAGATCTGATATTTTTCTTCCCCACATCATCTGCATCGCTTTCATGTTTAGATCTTCCATGAAGATGTTATCATAGTTTAACGCCAGTTGATTTGTGAGCTTATGAAAATAATCTTTTCTTGAATTGGCTATTTTGATATGAAGTTTTGCAAGTTTGCGTTTGGCTTGTTTTCTTTTCTCTGAGCCTTTTTTCTTTTTAGATAGATCTCTGTTTAGCGTTCTTAACTCTTTTAGATATTTGAGATGAAACATAGGTGATTCTACTTCTGATGTATCATCAAGCGTTAAAAAAGTTATCATCCCAAAGTCAATGCCCACGCTTTTACCTGTTGCGACACTGAGTTTGGTTTCTTTTTTATCTATGGTAATACAGATATAAAAATCTCCTAAGTTATCCCTCTTAATGATTACGGTTTTTATAGTTCCGTCTATCGGTCTTGACTTCCAGAATTTATATGTATAACCATTAAGAGAGATAACATTATCCTCTATCTTGTAGCCTACTTTGCCTTTGAGTGTGTAGGATCTGTATTTTTTGACAGCTTTAAATGTTGGCGGACCAACTCTCAGTTTAGTTTTGCCTTTTGTATAATCAAAAAACTTCTTATATGCGTTATCTATCCTTTCTGTGATGTTTTGGATTGCCTGACTTGGCACTTGTATCCAAACACTGTATTTGTCTTTCTTCTTAAGCTTAGTGAGGTGTTTTTGCAGTTGAAACTTGTTTAAATGTTTACCATATAGACGATAATACCTTTTATGAAGTGCAATACAATGGTTGTAGATTATTCCGCTAATATTTATCGTATTGTGAATATTCTTCGCTCTCTTCGTTTTATAGAGTTTGTATTTATAGGTTCTTATCATATTTTATTTTAGCTGTTTCTATTATAGATGACAAAAAATATGGCATATTGACATATTTTTTACAATGCTTTTGAAAGAACGCTTGCATCCCCATAGATAAATCTAGGGGCTTTATGCTGATTTTTGGTAAAATCCTCTATGGAAAATGCACTTTTATTTACAATAATACTTTTATTTGCAGAACTTTTTGAAGCAGCTATGCAACGTTCAGAAACACTTTTGGGTGTTTTGGAAAAACTCTATGTCTATTATCAAAAAAGTATTTTTCTCTTTTTTCTGATCCAACCCGGGTTTTACATTATCCTGTTTGTAGTCGTGCTTACGGGTGTATTGAATTTTAGTATGATATTTATATTGGCGCTTAAAATATTTGATCTGTTCTATAAGATCGAACTGATCAAAAAAGTATTTGTAGAGCGTGAAGTGTCTCACAGAGATAGCACAAATGCTACAATGGAAAATACCTCCAATGTTTTTTTTCATGGGGGCGGGGCTCTATCCGCCGTTATTGTTTTATGCATTCTATAAACATAAATAGTGACACAGTATGAACGTGTCTTTTTGAGCTTTGCTCAAGAGGCGTCCTTTAATAATAGTTTCAGCCAAAAAGGATTATAATGCCATTACTACACGTAGCATATCGTATGGCTAACGTAACAATCTTCATAATGCATATTCAAAATAAGAGGACATATGAGCGATAATAAAAAATCTTCTAACGGCAATCCTGCCAACAGAAAAAACAGAACACACGTACCAGTTGATGGCTACAAAATAGAAAATCTCCAACAGCTTCCACTTACAGAACTTGTTACCATAGCAAAAGAAGTCAAAGTAGAAAACCCCAATGAATTTCAGAGAAAAGATCTTATTTTTGAGATCCTTAAATCACAAGTGAACCAAGGAGGTTTCATCCTCTATACAGGTATTCTTGAGATCATGAACGATGGCTTTGGTTTTTTACGTTCTATCGATGGAAACTTTGCAAACTCAAGTAATGACACTTATGTAAGCGGTACACAGATCAAACGATTTGCACTTAGAAATGGTGATATCGTTACAGGTCAGGTACGTTCACCAAAAGACCAAGAGAAGTATTATGCACTTCTTAAGATCGAAGCGATCAACTATGTCGCTCCAGAGAAGTCAAAACAGAGACCTCTTTTTGAAAACCTTACACCACTCTATGCAAGTGAACAACTTAAACTTGAGTATAATCCTATGAAAATGACAGGACGTGTACTTGATCTCTTTACACCTATTGGAAAAGGACAAAGAGCACTTATCGTTGCACCTCCAAGAACAGGTAAAACGGAATTGCTTAAAGAACTTGCACATGGTGTGACACATAACAATCCGGATGCATCATTGATGGTACTTCTTGTAGATGAGAGACCAGAAGAGGTCACAGATATGCAACGTTCTGTGAAAGGTGAAGTGTATGCTTCAACATTTGACCTTCCTGCACAAAACCATGTAAGAACAGCCGAAATGGTGATAGAAAAAGCCAAAAGACGTGTAGAGATGGGTAAAGATGTGATCATCTTACTTGACTCTATTACGAGACTTGCACGTGCGTATAACACAGTTACACCAAGTTCAGGTAAAGTACTCTCGGGTGGTGTGGATGCCAATGCACTCCATAAACCAAAACGTTTCTTTGGTGCTGCGAGAAATATAGAAGAGGGTGGTTCTTTGACGATCATTGCTACGGCACTTATAGATACAGGTAGCCGTATGGATGAAGTGATCTTTGAAGAGTTTAAAGGTACAGGTAACTCTGAAGTGGTACTTAGCCGTCATGTATCTGAAAGACGTATCTATCCTGCGATCGATGTTACGAAATCTGGAACAAGAAAAGAAGAATTGATGATGGAACCAGAAACACTTCAAAAAGTATGGGCACTTAGAAATGCGATGCAAAACATGGAAGAGGTAGAAGGACTTAAATTCCTTTTCTCTAAAATGATGAAAACAAAAACAAATGAAGAGTTCCTTTCTATGATGAACGAAGGTGCGTAGGTACACTGCATAAAAATATTTATATTTTCATCTGAACTGATAGATGAAGGATGAAAGTTGCTTAGTGTTAGGGAGACATATATAATGCGTATCGGTGTTTTTGATTCTGGCTTGGGTGGGTTGACTGTTGTTCAAGCCATGACCCAAGTGGTCAAAGGTGCTCAGATCTTTTATGTAGCAGACACGAAAAATGCACCGTATGGTGAAAAAACACCTGAACAGATCTTACAATACTCTCTTGATATCACCAAATACCTATTGATACCCATCAAATAGATGCATTGATCTTGGCATGTAATACAGCGACCTCTTCTGCCATCAAACATTTACGTGAAATACACCCCACTTTATTATTATAGGTACAGAACCCGGTATCAAACCGGCTATAGAACAGACAAAAACAGGTAAAATTGGTGTTCTTGCTACCCCTGCTACACTTCAGGGAGATAAATATCAGACAATTAGCACAGACACTCTCTTTTCAAAAAAGTATCAATATTTATGAGCAAGCATGTCCTGGATTGGTTGAACAGATAGAAAAAGGTGAGATAGACAGTGATGAGACAAAAGCGCTACTTGAAAAATGGCTTGCACCGATGCGAGAGAATAATGTAGATACCATTGTACTGGGATGTACACATTATCCACTTGTTGAAGCAAATATCGAAAGCATTATGGACTGTAATGTGAACTCTTATACATACGGGTGAAGCGATCTCCAAACATTTATTAACATTAGGTTCACAAAAAGGACACCTCAATGAGGGTGACTTACAAATTACATATTCATACTACGGGTGAAATTCAAATAGAGATCGTGGATAGTATTATTGAAGCTATGAAAATATACATTTCATAGAGGTTGGAGGCAAGTAAATTTTTTTATACTTGCTACTTAATTATACATTACTTAAAGTTATTTTCAATTATATTTTTATAAAAAATGGCTACTATAAACTTATCTATGTTAGAATACTTTCATACGGTTTTCTGTGTATAAAAAGCCTAATTTGTTGTGAAGCAAGTGCAGAAAGTTATGGGACTCAGAAGTTTGATCTATGAGTTTGCCAGACTACCAATTTGAGGATAAAAAATGAAAAATTTGTTAGAGAGCTTTGCTATATTGCTTGTTGGACTTTTGTCTATAGGTATCGTATATTTAATTGTACAGTATAACATGATAGATGATCAAAACTTCATAGACCCATTAGATAAGACTGCATATGAGATGCCAACTGAAGCTGAATTAGAAGAAGATGATGATCTTGATGACGATGATGATATCGATGCGGATGATGATCTTGATCTAGAGGATGAGGAGTAAAATGATAGAGCGTAGGACTTCCTTTACAGTAGTCCTACCGCCTCTCTTACTTTAGACATTTTGGCATTTGCAATGGCTTTGGCTTTCTTAGCCCCATCTGCCAAAATGTCATTTACTTCATCCATATGGTTGAGGTAATACTCACGTTTTTCTCTTGCTTCGCCCAACTCTTCCCAAATCAACTCTTTGAGATATTTTTTGAAATGACCATACCCTTCTTTACCACTTTTGTAACGTGCCTGTAGTTCAAGTTTCTGTTCATCATTTAAAAAGAGTGATGCAAGTGCATAGATATTGTCACCTTCATACTCTAAAGGTTCACCTAGCGGTGTCGAAGATGAGATGATCTTGTTACATCTTTTTTGCAGGGGTTTTTCATCCATAAAAAGATCGATGGCATTACCATAACTCTTACTCATCTTTTGTCCATCAATACCAGGAATCGTAGCCACATCTTCTTGTACAAGATGCTCAGGTAGTGTAAAGACCTCTCCATACTCATTGTTGAATTTTATCGCGATATCTCTTGTCATTTCAACATGTTGGATCTGGTCTTTCCCTACAGGTACTTTTTCGGTGTCAACCATAAGTATATCTGCAGCCATCAGTACTGGATAAGAAAAGAGTGCATGATTTGCGGGAATACCTTTGGCTACTTTGTCTTTGTAAGAGTGTGCACGTTCTAGCAGTCCCATAGGAGTGAACTTGGAAAGTATCCAGTAGAGTTCAAGTACTTCAGGCATGTCACTTTGCACCCAAAATGTTGTTTTCTCAGGGTCGATCCCGACTGAAAGATAGTCAACCGCAGCATCTATAGTATGTTGCTTAAGTGTCGCTGCATCTTTTGAAGTAGTCAGTGAATGGTAGTTGGCGATAAAAGTAAAAAGTTCATGTTCTTCTTGAAGTTCAACCATAGGCTTCATAGCCCCAAAATAGTTTCCTATATGAAGTTTTCCTGAAGCTTGTATTCCTGTAAGTACACGCATGATCATCCTAAAATAATTTTAGGAGATTATAGCGAAGTGTTAGTAAAGAAACCTATTCATCATCATCAAAACGTTCACCACGTTTACGTGCAACGATGTCTAAAGGTACACCTTCGAAGTCAAATTTACTTCGAAGGAAATTCGCCAAGTAACGTTTGTAGGAAAAATGTATGAATTCCGGTCTATTACTAATAAGCGCAATTTTTGGTGGTTTTGTCTCATATTGTGTGGCAAACTTGATGTTGACGACAGCACCATTATGTGTCGGAACATGGTGTCTTCTTATCGCTTCACGGATGGTATCATTCAGTTCAGAAGTAGGGATACGCTGAGTGTATCGTTTATAGATCTCTGTGACCTGGTCAAGTATTTTGTTGACACGCAGTCCTGTTTTTGCTGAGATAGTGATAAGTGGTGCGTAATGCAAGAACTTCATCTCATCACGTATCTCTTCTACCACTTCCTCATAGGTTCTTTCTTCATTGATATCCCATTTATTGACTACTATAAGACAAGCAAGTTTGTATTTTTCTATAAGCCCGGCAACTCTTTCATCAAGCTCTGTGACACCTGCTGTGGCATCTATCATCAGTAAAACCAGATTTGCTTTTTCCAGCATCTCTGTGGTTCGTGTCAGTGCATACTTTTCAATACCGACAATTTTACTTCTTCTTCGTATACCTGCAGTATCAACAAAAGTGATTTTGTAGTCATTGTGTTCCATCATTTCATCAATAGGATCAATGGTAGTTCCGGCTACATCAGAGACTACCGAACGTTCTTTACCTAATAGTGCATTGAGAAGAGAACTTTTTCCTGTATTGACACGACCGATGATAGCTACTTTGATTTCATTGTCAACCTCTTCTTTTTTGACACTGTTGATATCACGGACGATCTCATCGAAAGGATCTACATCTGTATCTTCGGTCAATTCAAGTCCTTCAGACTCCTCTTCACGAGGAGGTATGAGTGCTTCAAGCCATGCATAGAAGTCATTAAAGTAACGGTTATGACTGACAGACATAGGGAAAGTAGCATCAGCACCGAACTCTAAAAACTCCCAGTAACGTTCTTCTTCTTTATCGTTGTCAATTTTGTTGACAACAAGGGCAAGCGGTTTACCCATCGCTTGAAGTTTATAGAAGAGTTCTCTATCTTCTTCAGATGGCAATGTTTTACCGTCAACCATATAGATGATAATGTCAGCCATTTCTGCAGCTTTTAGTGAAAAATGAGCTACTTTCGAGAAAAGTTCAGTTGAGTAGTCTATCCCTCCTGTGTCGATCACTTCAAAATCATGGTTCCCTGAAATAGTTACAATACGTTTTTTTATATCTCTTGTCGTACCTGAAACATCAGCAGTGATTGCATCTCTTTGTCTTGCCAAACGGTTAAAGAGTGAACTTTTTCCTACGTTTGGTCGCCCTAGAATGGCTACTTTTTTTAATTCTTGCATAAATATAATCTTTCTTAATAATTATTAGAATTATATCACATTTTTATCAGGCATCTCTTCCACATAAATAGACTGCGAAGGAAAGGCAAAAGCTGGATCCGTTGTCTTCAACGATTTTTATGATTTTAAAGTGGATATCTTCACGTATATTTAGGTAACGTTCCCAATTGGGAGTATTGGTAAAAGTATAGATGAAAATATTGAGTGCGGAGTCTCCAAAAGATTCAAAATTGACCAGTAGAGTCTCTTTTTGAGAGATATTTTCATGATTATGCAACATTGATCTAATTTCTTTGACAATGTTGTTTAATTGTTCTCCACTGGTACCGTATGTTAGGCCTATGTGCATTTTAATTCTACGTACACCTCTGCGTGAAAAGTTCTCTATAGGAGAATTCGAGACAATTTGGTTCGGTACAGTGATAAGTGATTTTTCAAATGAACGTATTTTGGTGGTACGCATACCAATATCTTCAACAGTCCCTTCTACACCTCCTACCTTGATCCACTCACCAATACGAATTGACTTATCTGCAAGTAGGGCGAAAGAACCGAACATATTTGAAGCTGTATCTTTTGCAGCAAGAGCAAAAGCAAGACCACCAAGTCCAAGAGATGCGACAAGGGCAGTTACATTGATACCCCACACTTGAAGCATGGCACCTAGACCTAAAGCGCTTACAAGGAATTTGACTATCTTCAATATGAAATTGCCCATCTCTTTAGCAAGATCAGGATTGAATTTCTCTGTAGCATGGTGGAATACACCACGTAAAGATTCCAGAACAGAAAGAATTGCCCAAAAGATTGTGTAGACGATGAGGGTATTAAGAATATTTTTAATTAACTCAGTCTCTTTAAAGATCAGTACGAAAAAAAGGTGTACACCTACAAGTATGAACGCAAAACTTACAGGCTCTTTGAGTGCAGAGATGACTCTGTCATCATAATAAGTGTCTGTAACTTTAGAAAATTTTTGCAGTGTTCCCATAATAATAAGCGTGAAAAGTTTTCGAAAAAGTAAAAAGAGTAAAAATACCAATATCGCTGCAAACAGATTTGCCAAAGGAATATCTAAAAAATGATTTGACAAAATAGGATACTTTTCATAGAGGGGTATGAGTAGTGTCTGTACGGTTCCTTCTAGATTCATCGATAGATCATCGATTACATTTAGTTCAATTGTTTGATTCACCTCAGTGGTATTGACTTCAGTTGTTGGCATTTTTTATTATCCCTTACTTTTTTATACATATAATTATAGTAAAATTTGGTATAAAGTGAGTTAGAAAAGGATTAATGTGATAAGAAAAGTTTTTATAGTTTGTAGTTTATTTTTACTGTTAGGGAGTCTTGCTTCAGCTAATGTAACACAATTAAATTATACCGCAACATTTGGTATATTTGGTAAAGTGGGAACCATTGAAAACACACTTACAAAGAATGAAAAAACCTATAAGATCGAGACAACAGTTATAGTTGAAGGATTAGCGAAAGTTCTTATGCGTAATCCAACTGAGCGTTATGTTTCGAAAGGACATATGGAAAATGGTCTGATGGTCAGTGATTACTATCAGATGATAAGCAGCAAAGAAGATAAAAAAGTAAGTAAAGAGTATCATATAGACCATAAAAATAAATATGTGACCAAAAGATATAGAAAATGGCGTGAAGGAAAGTTGATAGCAGACAAGACTGAAAAACTCAAATTCTATGCCAAAGATGACCTTCTGACACTCTATTTTAATTTAGGTAGCGCTGTAAAACAAAAAGGGAAAACATTCTTGTTTAAGGCTGTAGGTCTTGAAAAGCAGGATGGTAAAGTACATATCACTGTACCAAATGATGCCGAAGCAGATTCTTACATAAAAGATCTAGGTCAGGGTGCATCACTTTATGCAAAGGCACTTATCCATCAAAAAAATTTTAGGAAGAAAAAAGGTGATATCTTGCTTGCTGTTGCTCCAGACGGATTTATATATAAGTCTGTAATAAAAGATATCTTATTTTATGGGGATGCAAAACTTACAAGAATTAAATAATAATTGCCTTGAGAACAAAGTCAATCACTTTTTTGTCTGACATTTCGCAAGGTTTAAGCATGCCCTTCTTTATAGTGGGATAATAGTTTCCGCTGACAATATCATTTCCACCTAACTCTTCCGCATAGATCTTGAGAAGTTTACGTTCTAAAAGTGTCTCTTTTCTCAGTAAATACCGCTTTTCAAGATAGCATACATAGGATGCACCATTGGGGAGTAGTAAAAGATTTGTATAAAATGCTGTTTCGTTCATAGTGTGTATTATGATACACTTCCACCAAAAATGAGGATAATCTTTTGAAAAAAATGATTAAAAACATGGATAGAGGGATACTCTTAATGTTACTGGCATCACTTAGTTTCGCTGTGATGGGTGGTTTTGCTAAAGTAGTGAGCCAAGTGCTGCCCCCTGTGGAAGTGACATTTTTTCGAAATATTTTTGGTGTTGTTCTGATAGGATTTGCGATTTATAAAGTACCTCTTAAGCAAACAGGGGGTAAACCATTTTTACTTCTTTTTCGTGGTTCCATGGGCTTTGCTGCACTTTTGGCATACTTTTACATCATGGCACATATACCTCTAGGAGAAGCTGTTACTTATAATAAAACATCACCCATATTTGTAGCCATATTTGCCTATATTTTTTTAAATGAAAAGTTACATAAAAGTGCATTACTTGCTATTATGATAGGTTTTATAGGGATCATTTTGGTAGCACAACCCGAGGGTGGAACATTTGACAAATATGATATATTGGGTATTTTTTCAGGTATAGGTGCGGCATTGGCTTATACCTCTATTAGAGAGCTAAGAAAGTATTATGATACACGTGCCATTGTCATGTCATTTATGGGAGTGGGGACAATAGCACCTCTGATGCTCATGCTGATCACACCTTATGTGAAAGTTACGGATGAATTTGATTGGATGTTTGCCGAGTTTGTCATGCCCCAAGGTGTGCAATGGTGGTATGTTACTGCAGTCGGCATCTTTGCTACCATATCTCAACTTTTGATGACCAAAGCGTACGAGTTGACCAAAGCAGGTATCGTTGGTACAATAAGTTACAGCAATATAGTCTTTGCTGTTGTGATTGGTATCATGTTGGGAGACCCTATACCTGATATTTGGACAGTTTTGGGTATAATCTTAGTAATATTATCAGGGCTCTTAGTTGCTCTGCCTAAAGGACTAAAATGATTTTAATAGCTGGACCATGTGTACTGGAAAGCCGTGACGCTGTTATGCGTATTGCAGAGTCTTTGGGTAAGTACCATGACGACTGTACGAAAGATTTTTATTTTAAAGCGAGTTTTGACAAGGCGAATCGTACAAGCCTGGACTCGTTTAGAGGTCCTGGACTGGATGAAGGACTTAAAATGCTTCAAGAGGTTAAAGAACTATTTGGGTATAAGATATTAACAGATGTCCATGACTATACACAACCTGCAGCAGCGGCTGAGGTAGCGGATGTATTACAGATTCCTGCATTTTTATGTCGTCAGACTGATCTGCTTGTGGCAGCAGCAAAAACATCTGCAGTCGTCAACATCAAAAAAGGACAGTTTCTTGCACCTGCTGCAATGGAACACTCTGTAGCGAAAGTGCTTAAAACCAGAGGCTTTGATGGTGAAGTGAGTTATGAAAATTCTAAAAAATATAATGTGTGGCTCACTGAAAGAGGTACTACATTTGGATATGGTAACCTAGTCGTTGATATGCGTGGCCTTAAGACCATGCGTGAGTTTGCACCCGTGGTATTTGATGCAACACACTCTGTACAGATGCCAGCATCCGGAGGATCGAGTTCAGGCGGAGATTCTTCGTTTGTACCGTATCTCTCACGTGCAGCAGCAGCAGTGGGGGTAGATGGTTTCTTTTTTGAAACACATTTTGACCCTAGTATTGCTTTAAGTGATGGGCCAAATATGATCGAACTGAGTAAATTGGATACGTTGATCCAACAAATCGATGCCATCAGAACAATAGTAGAATAAAAAATAAAATTAAAGGATAAGAATGAAAACAGTAGAAGGTCATTTATCAGTAGACAAGAGTAAAAAAGTAGCGATCATCAATGCAAGGTTCAATCATTTTATTACAGATAGATTGGTAGAAGGTGCAAAAGATGCGTATATAAGACATGGTGGAAATGCAGATGATTTGGACCTTATCTTAGTACCCGGTGCATTTGAAGTGCCATTTGCACTGGATAAAGCATTGGCTTCTGGTAAATATGACGCTGTATGTTGTTTAGGTGCCGTTATTCGTGGAGCTACACCTCACTTTGACTATGTGTCAGCTGAGGCAACAAAAGGTGTAGCAAGTGTAACGCTTAAGTATGGTAAGCCTGCAACATTCGGTGTGCTTACAGTAGACAGTATAGAACAAGCTATAGAAAGAGCGGGTACAAAAGCAGGAAACAAAGGTGCTGAAGCGATGGTAGGTCTGATCGAACTGATTAACCTGTATGGTGAACTAGATTAATGGCAACGAGACATCAAGCACGTACAGCTGTCGTAGGCTTACTATATGCCTATGATCTGGGCAATGAAAACATTGCAAAATTTTCAGATGAAATCTTGGAAGAGGGAAAGATACGAAATAAGCAAAAAGAGTTTTCAGATACACTCTTCCAGGGCACCATAGAAAATCTTGATATGTTAGATGTTCAAATTAAAGAGCATTTAAAAGACTGGGACTATGATGGCATAGGTAAAGTAGAAAAAGCTATCATGAGACTGGGTGCATATGAAATTCTTGTTGCAAAAACAGATAAAGCTATCATCATTAACGAAGCAGTTGAACTTGCAAAAGAACTTGCAGATGAAAAGTCACCACAGTTCATTAACGGTGTATTGGATGCATTGGATAAAGAGAAATAGATAGATGAAAAGCGTTAAAACGGATGTAAGCGAGGTACTAAATGACAAGTCGTACTAATTCTACAAATAAACGTATGAGTATTGATGAAGCAGTAGAGCTCATTGAAAAATCTGACCTTAAGACCCTTGGGAAGATGGCACTTGCACGTAAAAAAGAGATGCATCCTGAAGGCGTCACTACATTTGTTGTAGACAGAAACATCAACTATACCAATATTTGTTGGGTAGACTGTAAGTTTTGTGCTTTTTATACGCATGAGAAAAAAGAAGATGCATATATTTTGACTTTTGATGAAATAGATCAGAAGATAGATGAACTCTTGGCCATTGGCGGAACACAGATACTGTTTCAAGGAGGAGTACACCCTAAACTTCAGATAGAATGGTATGAGGATCTGGTCGAGCATATCTCAAAGAAATACCCTCAAGTAACAATACACGGTTTTTCCTCAATTGAAATAGATTACATTGCCAACCGTTCAAAGATAAGTATTTCAGAAGTATTACGCAGACTTAAAGCAAAGGGACTTAGTTCTATCCCAGGTGCAGGTGCAGAGATCCTTTCAGACAGGGTGCGTGACATTATAGCTCCCAAAAAACATGATAAAGATCAGTGGTTGGAAGTGCATCGTCAAGCGCATAAGCTTGGTATTAAATCGACAGCTACTATGATGTATGGTACGGTAGAGACAACTCGTGAGATCGTAGAACATTGGGATTATGTACGTCAGCTCCAAGATGAAACTGGGGGCTTTAGAGCATTTATCATGTGGTCTTATCAAAGTGACCACACGCAGCTCAAAAGAGAATTACCGACGATCACAAAAACTTCTTCAAACCTCTATCTTCGTTATTTGGCAGTAGCCAGACTCTTTTTAGATAATGTACCAAATATTCAGAGTTCATGGGTGACACAAGGTTCTTACATAGGGCAAATGGCACTTCTTTTTGGAGCAAATGATCTAGGTTCAACTATGATGGAAGAGAACGTGGTTTCAGCTGCAGGAGCTAAAAATGAGATGAATCAAGAAGAGATGATAAAACTCATAAGAGATGTAGGTGAAAAACCTGCAAAACGTAATACCGCATATGAGATTTTAGAACGGTACTATGAATAGGATGCTTTTAAGCAAAGCTCAATAAACTACATTGTCACTGGGATGAGTTACGACTCGGCATTGAGTGCCTCGCTTGCACTGCAATATAGTTGCTTGTCAGTAGTTGGCTCATGCGACTGGTCGCATTTTTTTCAAAAGGTTTTATATGATAATGATTAAAACTAAGTATAGTGAGGCACTCAATGCCGAATCTTAAAAAAATACTAATATTATGGATAATACTACAAGGAGTATTGATGGCTGCATTGGTCAAAGAGATTGAGATTAAAGACAGTAAGGTACCTGTTGTATTTGAAGAGGAGAAGTATCTTCCTATTGTTTCCATACAATTGGTCTTTAAAAATGCTGGGCACTTGAGCAATACTATAGATGGTTTGGCTGATATGTCTGCAAGGCTTATGAATGAAGGTACTTCAAAAGAGGGAAGTGTAGGTTTTGCTACAAAACTTGATGCACATGCAGTGGATGTCGGAGCACATGTTGGACGTGAAAGTTTTGTGATAGAAGTTTCATCACTAAAAAGTGAATTTCCTTATGCAGTAGAGCGTTTAGAAGAACTTTTAAAAGATCCAAATTATACACAAGAGGCACTTGAACAGATCAAGCATCAAAAGATAGGTTGGTTGGCTCGAAAAAAGAGTGATTTTGATTATATTGCAGGTACTGCTTTGCGTGCGACACTTTTTAAAGGAAGTGTTTTGGCCAGACCTTATGATGGTACTATCGAGAGTATCAATAAGATATCACTAAAAGATATTCAAACATTTATCTCTACGAACTTAGGATATAACAATGCCATAGGTGTTATAGGTGGAGACATCACATTCGATGAAGCTCAAGCGTATCTGAAAAGAGTACTTGCAATTTTCCCAAAGGTAGATGAGAAAGCAGAGAAAAGTATCCAGGCTTCAAATAAAAAAGAAGTAGTCTTTAAGTATGAAGATACGCAACAGGCATATATCTATTTTGGTGCACCATTTAACTATAGTTATAAAGAAAAAGATCAGTATTTGGCAAAGATCGCAGAGTACTTATTGGGTGGGGCAGGGTTTGGTTCACGTCTCATGGAAGAGATACGTGTAAAGCGTGGGCTTACTTATGGTGTCTATTCATCATTAAGACGTACAAAACCAGTTTCTTATTTGAGTGGATATATGCAAACAAAGCTCAGTACACAAGATGAAGCTATAGAACTTATACAAGAAGTAGTTGATACATTCCTAAAAGAAGGTATCACACAAAAAGAGCTTGATGATACAAAGAAGTTCTTACTTGGGTCTGAACCTTTACGTATAGAAACACTCTCTCAAAGGCTTGATCGTGCTTATAATGATTATTACTATGGTAGACCACTTGATTTTACGAAAGAACAGTTAAAACAGATAGAATCTGTTACACTTGATGAGGTCAACAGATTTATTAAAGCACATAAAGAGTTGTCAGATATCACTTTCAGTATCGTGACTAAAAAGGAAGCTGAAACAACAAAATAATATGTCAATATGACATATTATTTTCCATCTACTTGAATCTTCAGTATAATCTTTATATGTATGTCATTGGAGGCAGTATAAGTGGAAGAAGCAAAACAACTGTTTAAAAAGCTAAAGATACACTCTTTACTTGATCTGGCACTTATCATCCCGACTTCTTATAACGATACAACGCTTTCCACGACACTAGAACTGGGTAAGATCAATACTCTTGAAGCTAAAGTGATCGACTCAAGTATTTACTCGGGTAAGCTTCGTGTTACTTTTATACTTACTCAATCAGGAAGACGACTCTCTTCTACTTTCTTTAGGGTCACACCGTTTCACCATAAACTCTTTGAGGTAGGTTCAAGCCATGTCATACAAGGTAAGCTTGAAGAGTATAAAGGGTATTTACAAATGTCACAGCCTAAATCCATCAAAGTGATAGGCAAGATCACACCTAAATACAAGACAGTACTTAAAGAGAGTGAGATCGCTTCACTTATAGCGTGTTATATCAACGAAAAAAACCTATACAATGAAGGTTTGGACAGTAAAGAAGTATCTACACTGATGCATATACATTTTCCAAAAAGTATGGAGGAGGTCTATGAAGGTAATTCATTTAAACCAGACTTCTTAGCAGTACTCAAATTTGTTGAAGCGTATAATCATTTGAAAAAACTGCGAGGAAAAAGGATAGATTTTCCTGCACATAGAGCATTGATCGGAGATATTTCTCCATTTGTAGATAATTTGCCTTTTACACTTACCCTAGAGCAGCAAGAGGTCATTGCACAGATCCAGTTGGATCTGTCTAGAGAAGACAAAGCAGCTAAACGTATAGTAGTTGGTGATGTAGGCTCTGGTAAGACCATGGTGATACTCGCATCTGTCATGATGGCATTGCCTTATAAAAGTATTTTAATGGCACCTACTTCACTGCTTGCGTTACAACTTTATGAAGAGGCGTGCAAGCATTTACCAAAGAATGTCAAAGTGGCATTGGTGATGCAAGGAAGAGATGAAGGAGACTTTCAAGAGGCGGACTTTATTATCGGTACACATGCACTGCTCTTTAAAGAAGATCTACCACAAGCCTCACTGGTTATGGTAGATGAGCAGCACCGTTTTGGCACCAAACAAAGACAGAGTTTGGAAGTGTTGGTAAGTATAGGTGACCATAAACCTCACTTTATCCAGTTCTCTGCTACACCTATACCAAGAACACAAGCTATGATGGAGTCTGAACTTCTTGATGTCAGTCTCATTACAACAACACCTTTTGAACGTGAAGTATTGACACAGACCATCAGTAAACAAGACTTCCCTGATCTACTTAAACATATTAAAGATGAGATTGCACAGCAACATCAAGTACTTATCATTTATCCTTTGGTAGAAGAGAGCAGTGAAGTACCGTATCAGTCTTTAGAGGAAAGTAGAGGATTTTGGGAAGAGAAATTTAATGGTGTTTATGTAACGCACGGTAAAGATAAGCAAAAAGAGGATGTGTTGCTGGAATTTAGAGAAAAAGGAAATATCCTTTTAGCCACAACTGTCGTAGAAGTTGGTATCTCGTTACCAAGACTGACACTTATCGTCATTGTAGGTGCCGAACGATTAGGACTTGCTACACTGCATCAACTTAGAGGTAGAGTAGGGCGTAACGGTTTAAAGAGCTGGTGTTACCTATACTCTAACAGTACTCAGAATTTCAGGCTTGAACAATTCTGTCATACCACCAATGGCTTTGACATAGCAAAACTAGATCTAAAATTCAGAGATAGTGGTGATATACTTGATGGTACGATACAAAGTGGTCAAAGGTTCAAGTGGTTAGATATGGCTGAAGATGAAGAAATCGTTCTTAAGGCGAAAAATAGATTAGGAAGTATAGAGTTTTGATCCTCGGGTTAGCCCCGAGAATAAATGCTAATATAGTCCGAATTTACCATCCGCTCTTTTATACATAACACGCATTAATCCTTCATTGTCATTAAACACAATGAATTGTCTTTTTTTCTCAGCTAGAAGTGCTTCTATGGCTTCATCAAAATCAAGTGGTTTGTGAAGCTCTAGATCCATAGGAACAATCTCTACTTCTGAAGTACTCAATTCACTCACTGCTTCGGCTTCTTCTCCCATATCTCTAAAACTCATTATTTTATGGTCTTTGATCTTGTCAGCATGTCTTCTAAGTGATTTTTTTACTCTTTCTATGGCAAGATCCATAGCAGCATATACATCTTTATCTACTTGGGTAATTACGATTGTATTTTTATCTTTAAGGTTAATGATGAACTCAGTAACAAAACCTTTTTTGCCATTTTTCTCATTGGCAGAGATTACAGTACTCGCAGAAATAATATCTAAATGATATTTTTCTAAGCTATCAATCAATGTATCTGCATAAGCCTTAATAGGTTCAGTCAGTTCGAAATGTCTTCCAGTTATACTTTTGTTCATAATATATCCTTAGTTTTAAAGTATAGATATTTCGATATATCTATACTTAATTTTAACTTAAGATACTTAATGAAAGGTAAATGAAAAGGATTATGAAAATATCTATTTTAATTCTATCGAACACTTAAGAGTCTTTTTGACCTACGATATATGCATAACCTGTTTCACGTTAAATAATGATAACTATATCGCCATCAACAGTTGAAAACCAAAGGTGATCGACAATCACTATTATTTATATATGTGCGTAATATTTGTCGATCCTGTGAATCCTCTATGAGGCCTACCCAAATTATCAAATGCAATATGCGTTGCTGTTGATGCTGATTACCCTGTACAATTATTAAATGTGACTGTATCAATACCATAATTGTTTGTTAAGAAATATATTAGGACATTTGCATCATTTGTCCGTTGCTAGGATCTTAATTAAGATATATTTACCATTTTGGATCAATTGCGGCTTCATTTCATCAATATCGATTACCTCCATATCTGTATTAGCCTACTGTATAGCTCCAGTTGTTACTTGACTTCTGAAAATCGTATTTGCCATAGCGCTCTTTGCCAATCTGTACGATCATGGTCTATGTTTTATTGTCTGTGAGTGCTAAATGTTGTGTGTATCGTATAGCTTGATAGTATATTATCTGCAGCTTCTTGTCTAATATCTCTTTCCAGTCTTGGAAGTGCAATGCTGTAAGAATACCTAGTACAACAATGACAAAGACCAATTCTAGCATTGTAAAAGCCATTTTTTTGAAATTTGTTTATGCTAAATTTCTCATATTTTTTGTATGCTCCTTCTATGATACGTCATCTTCGAGACTCATCTAGGATGATCAAAATCATGATATATCTTATATATACATCAACAATGACTGTAAGTGGTAGACTTAGGGGTATTGATAGGGTTTCTATTTAATATTCTACTGCACAATTACCATGCAGATTATTTCCAATATATGAAATATTAGTATTCGTGATCGTATACCATGGACCAATGTTCCTGTTATACGTATTTAAACAATTGGAACTGTTATGTTCATTTGCAGTAACTGCCATGACGGCATACTCTGTATAGCTTTTTGCCAAGAAGAACAGATTGTTCTCGTTGAAACTGTACAGTAGTTCCCTTAACCATTTTTCCTGAGAGATTCATGATAAATGCTGCTATAGTTGCCATCAAAACGATAATAAAGATCGCCGTTAACATTGAAAATGCTTTTCCATTCATTAGAATACCGCCTTTTCTTTACAAGCTGTGATGTTAACATCTTCGCTAATTCGTTCTTCTTTACAAATCTTAAATCGGATGGTTTTTCCATCCCCTTTAAATTTGAATGTACTGACATTTGCCAACAATAGTGATCTTTTAGCACCGACTCCTACTGCCGGTGTGGCAGGGAAATCATAATAAAGATAGAGATGACCATCTGCTGGGTCTACCATTAAAGCATAAGAAGACCAAGCGAGTTTATAGTGCTCTACTATATGTGGTGCCCCCGTTCCCGAGAGTGTAATGGTTGTACCAGTAATAGAGGCATTATATTCGTTAGAATCATAAGGAAAATATATTTTAGGCTCAGGTACAGATGTTGAGAGGTTATCGATGATAACAGCGGTAGTATCCAATGCAGATCCTGGGGTTGAAAGTGTATTGGCATCATTGCTAGGATCATCTATATCAATAAATCCACTCCATCCTACTTTTTGGGTTGAAGCATCATAGAAATTAAAACTGTCAGTATCACTACCAACCCATTGAAGTACATTATATGCATTCCCGGATAAACTCATATCACCAGTGATCTCTTCAATAACAGTTGCACTGCTATTTTTTCGATAAACAGTACCCGGTATTGCAGAAGTAAGTCTATTTGCTATTTGGGTAGCTGCTAACTCTGTTTTCATCGTAGCACGATATTCTGCTCTTTGAACAATATAGCCTTCATAGACTTTGGCAATCAATTCAGCACCAATGGATGAAACAATACCAAGTATAGTGATTACAAAAACAAGTTCGAGTATACTAAAAGCCGGGGTAAGTCTCTTATAATTCATATTAGAAATCCCTCTCTTCAAGTTTGTATCCACCTATATTACAAGTAAATGAATGCAGTATAATTGTTTTGTCAAGTTCATCTGGACTTGCAGCATCACTGGTGAGTGTAGTACTGATACGTTTTATATTAGTGGTAGTTGCTGATTCTTGGGTAAAGTTTGCATCAAAATTAATGGTATTGCCAGCAGGATTGTAATCTGTTGCATCAGCTATATAGAATACTGCTGTGTCAATAGTTACATTCTTTTCAATGTAATTTGTTCCTGTCCCTGTCCCTGCAAGATTCAATCCGATAATACCTATAAAGTCGTCCATATCATTTTCTATCCCGTCACTTCCCAGTGCACCTGCAGCAGTAGCTGCTAGTCTGGAACCATCCGGTCTCACGAAACTTCTGTAGCTCTCCAATGGAGTACCAATTCTTCGTCCTGTTCGATTTCCATCTATATACGTATATTCATTGAGGTCGGTTACTGGACTGGCAGTTTGTAAAATAGGATCGAGTACTGTTTCATCAGCACTGTTTTCATCCCAATGGTAACCCATTATCATGTTAACTCTAGATGCAGCCTCATTGATCGCTTCTTGCTGTATAGCAACATAACTACTTTTAGCAGCTGTACTAATGAGCATAGGCGCAGACATCAGTATAATTCCCATGACCACAATGGCAAAGATCAACTCTATCATGGCTATGGCCGGGCGTAACTGTTTTTTATTCATTTACCATCCTAATCGTCTATTTTTCTTGGTATTTGTATTGCCACCAACCACATGTCCTGTATCTCCATGTCCTGCCCAATCTGAAGTACCTATGAAACGTACTTTATAGAATGGACTTGGTGCTCCAATTGCACTATCTTCATTGTAAATTAGCCATGGATTGGTATAATTTGCTACTGAATCGTCAGTAATAAAATCTATATCTACAATATCTGGAAGAGTACTTCCAGTATGAGTGACCGTCACAGTTTTATCAGCACCTCCAGAAGCGTCTATATTTGGTTTTGGCGGACCTGAAACAGTACCGTTTGAAGTTGCTGTAAGTGTGATATTCCCATCCCCTTGGCTTTTACTGTGATCCCAAGACAACCACCAATTAACATCATTTATTTGACCATTAACGGTATCGATATCAAAAGTATCACAGGCTGTAAAGCCAAGATCACAATAGACATCTATAAATATAGGTGTTAATACGCTGGACGCTATGACATCATCATATAAATATTTGGATGATCTAGTCCTTGCATAATAAAATCTTGCATTTCCTGTAGCATTGTCCTCTCCTGTGATTGTTGCATAATTCCCATCGGTAGTTAATCCTGATTCAGGATACCTTGAGCTTACATTGATGGCAACTGCCTGATCACTATTTGTTAAGCTTGACATATTAAGATCAAACGGATTTGTAGGGTTATTCAGTTCCTTATTGTAATTGAACATGATTCTATGCGTTACATTACTATCATTCCATGCTATAGAACGGTTACCATCCGTAAAACCAAGATAAGTAGATGTGTTAATATCATGTTTGACAATTTCAAGGGCAGTACCCTTTTCATTATCAATAATTTCATCATTGGAGTCTTTGGTAGGTACTGTCAGATCAACTGTCATAGGATTTTCATAATAAATTGTTGATGATCCTCCTTTGAAATTCTGGGTAGTTTCACCATTTGCATTTTTTGCTACAATTTTTACTTCTATAGTTGCAGACATGTTAAGGTCATCATTCGCTGTAATATAAGTAAAAGGTCTATTTAAACGGTTATTACTAAGACGAAGATATTCAAGCTCAAAATGGTCAGGAATAAATGTGGCATTCTGTTCACCACATACATATGCACCTTCAGGTACCGTAAGATCTACAAGTCCATTATTAAATGTGCCACCAGCACAATCTAAAGGTGTATCATCGCTGTCTATGCTTGCCCATATTCTATCTTCAAGTCCTATGGTAACAATACCTACATCATTAAAAGTCATGCCTACTACTTCATTGCTTCCATTAAATAGACTGATGCCATCATCAAAGGTAAACTCACTACCTGTAAAACCTAGTGTCCCTAATAAAAGAGGGTTTAATGGATCATCAACAGTACCATTTTTCAGTATCAGTGTTTGATTGAGGTCAAGATTGCTTTTGGTTTGGTTGTAGTCATCTGTATAAGCGTTATTTTCATCCAAAGCCGCGACAGTAAAGTCATGACCCATTCCTGATTTGAGTAGTTCAATATCTTCTGCAGCAGGAGGTGTTATAGAAAATTCTTTAGGTCTTGTTGCAAATCCATCACTACTATAGCAGGTACGCCATTTTGGTATAGAACTTGTAGAGTCGCATGCAATAGCGGTACTAGTACAATCTATGTCATCATAAAGTGTATAAATACTGCCGTCATATGCAGAACAGAATCTAAAACCTACATACACTTCTGTAAAAGCAGAAGGAACTGTAAAACTTTGTGTTTTGGAAGAAGTGGTATTAGCTTCAAAGCTACCTACAGTGCCACTGATAAGTCCTTGTGTAGGGCTATAAAGTCCATATTGTACAGTCATTGCATTAGGTTTAGTTTCTAGCTTGGTTCCATTGCTATCTAAGTTCGCTATGGTCAAATCAAATGTTTTATTTGCAATCTTAGTTGAAATGTTTTTATCATCAATAAGGTTTTCTGCATCTTGATCAGTATCTCCACGATAGATATCCCATGCATCAAATGGACCTGTAAGGTAGGAGAGATACTCAGGCCATGGTCCACAACGTTCTATCATGACATGATAAAAACGGTCACCATCATAATAATCGCCTACAAAAATAGCTTTTAGGTCAGCCCTTGTACTGGTATTATAGTCTTGTAGGATAAAATCAATGTTTGTTGTGTCATAAATCGTATCTGTTTGTGTCGCTGTGTAATCGCCTATTTGATACACGAAACCTTCTTTGGTACTTGGATTAGAGAAATTAGGTAGGTCAGTAAAATCAATGATGATAGCACCGTCATATGCAGAAGAAGCCGAAGCATTATCTATATATGAAGAGGCACCGGTAAAATTAGTTGAATATGCTTTTGTAATGTTAAGATCAGTGACTAGTACGCCACCTGAATTTATAAATGTTGTTTCAACCTCAGTTAAGCTTCCATTCGAAGTGTAAAGAGGTTTTTCAAAACAGAGAACACATTCACCTAGACCGACTCCGCTTCCGTCACCTGTTTTAAGGAAATCTGGGTTGTTCCCATTGATAGTAATGCTTCCCTCAGCAGTGATACCTCCATAGATCTTCCAATTATTAGAGTTGTTGTTAAGTAAAACATCACCCTCAACGTACAAATAGGCTTTCCAGTTAGTTGTACCACCACCATTTCCGATACTACTATAGTCACCGTTTACATAGACAAAAAGATTGTTCTCATTTCCTGTTGAATTGAAATGAAGATTGTTCATATCTATATCGAAATCACCTTTGACAAAAATCCTTACAGGACCTCCGTTAGGTAGAATTACATCATTATTATTACTCTCAATACGCAAAGAGTCAAAGTAATAATCTCCAGGTTCAAAACGAAGCTCTGAGCTAGTTACAACTACATCTCCAAGCAGCATGACCTTTATTGAACTGTCCTCATACTCAGTTTGCGGATCAAAATGGAAGTTACCACCGATTAAGTCTCCATACTCTAAATTTGTCAATGTACCTGAAGAGTTGTCAATAGTGCCAGATTTACTATTGACAGGAAAATTGCGTGAATATCGATTGGCTGGTGGATCATTACGATCACATGAAACAGCAGTTCCTCCACAGAGAGCATCGGCATCACAATCTATGTCGCCAGATATCTGCCCGCTCGGATAAGCAATACTTCCAGATCCACAGACTTGCTCATTGTTACCGTTAGCGTAAAGATGGTCATAAGTAGTCAAGACGCTACCAAAAACACCACAGGAATATTCATTTTGATAAAAAGGAATACCTCCATAGGCTTCTATTGTGATAGTAACGGTTGCTGTAGCAAGACCACCATTTCCGTCACTGATAGTATAGTCGAAACTGTCTGAACCCTCATAGCCATTATTGGGCGTATAGGTAAAGCTTCCATCAGAAGTAAGCGTAAGTGTTCCATAAGATGGAGAAGTATTACTATCTACTAAGATCGTATCACCGTCAGGGTCACTGTCTGCAGGGGCGTCAGTTAGTACATTTCCACTAAATGCCGTTTCAAATGCAGTCGTATAGTTTTTATCATTTGCAATGGGAGGCGTATTCCCCGAAGTCACGGTAATAACTACAGCGTCTGTACCTATTGCTCCGGCATCATCGGTAACAGTAAGGATAAAAGTATGTGATCCAACAGCTAAGCCATTAATAGTTTGGTTCTGTGTATTAATACCATTACTCCAACTATAGCTGACAATACTTCCATCTATGTCATTACCACTACCATTAAGTGTGACAGGATCACCATCATTAATGCTTTGATCTACTCCTGCATTTGCAGTTGGAGGGATGTTTATACCTGCTGCAGTCACGGTAATAATCACAGAATCGGTAGCAGTCCCTCCATCATTGTCTGTAATTTCCAAAGTAATATTATGGGTACCTACTGCAAGAAGCCCCCCACTGATTGTTAAAGTAGCACCACTTCCCGTCCAGGGACTGATATCATCACTCCAGGTATAAGTTGAAATGGTACCATCAATGTCTGTACTGTTACTACCATCTAAATTAATAGGAATTCCAGATGTGACTGTTTGTGGTGTTCCAGCATTCGCTATAGGGTCATCATTCACATCATTTACTGTGACAGTTACTATTGCGGATGCTGTTCCACCATTCCCATCACTGATACTATATTCAAAAGTATCAGTACCATTCCAGTTAGAGTCAGGTACATAGGTAATCGTATCATTAGCATTGATATTAACGTTCCCATTAGCTGGTCCATTACTTGTTGCAGTAACTTCAAGTGTATCACCATCTAGATCAGTGTCATTAGACAAAACAGTAATAGTAACAGCGGTGTCTTCATCAGTAGTGCTACTATCAACATTGGCAACAGGTTCGTTATTTGGGGCATCAACACATTCATCATCATTTGCCGCATTTGTTCCTTTATCATCCCATACACAGTCACTTGGATTACTAGAACATTGATTTGCATTAGAGCTCGTCACTACATGCAGCATTTAGCTGTATGTTCATCATTAAGATTGAAAATATAAAAAATAGCAATTTCATAAATAATTTTTTCAAGAGATTAAAAATAAAAATAAAATTCAAATTTATCATAATAGTACCTTTAATACTCAGTTTTTACTGAGTGAATTTTGTCTGTACATCAAATTGTGATGACATACGCTTTATTGCTTATGTTTAGTGACCCGGATAGCTTCAATACTAACCCCACTAGATTTCTGCACTTATCACAGTACATTTTTCTTTTTCACACTACTTTATACTATAGAATATCATAGTCAAGATAAAATAAATATTAAATAAGAATTCTTTATAGTTTATAGTTTAAATTGTTGATTTACTAATACTTAAATCATAAGCGCTTTATGATAATCTTCAAATATTTTACTAGCTAATAAGCTTTTTACATACTTTGAGATATGATAAAGCTAATTAAAATTTAAAAACTTAAGGTAAAATATGAATTTGAAGAAAAGTTTTTAATAAGTATATCGATAGTGATATCATTTTTATTTGTTGGATGTTCGAATGATGAAGGAAGTAGCAGAATTTAATAAACCGGCACTTTACTGGTATCAGCAAATAGCAAACAGTATTACTCATGGCAATTTGGATAAAGCAGATTCATACTATATCTCTCTTAAGAGTGAGCATATGCGTTCACCGCTGATGCCTACATCTTTAATGATGCTTGCACATGCACACATGAACAAAGAAGAATATTTACTGGCAAATTACTATCTTGATGAGTATAACAAACGTTTTGGGGAGTATGAAAGTCGAGAATATACCGATTTTATGAAACTTAAAGCGTCATTTTTAGGTGTAAAAGATGTCTATAAAGATCAAAAACTTATCATGGACAGTATCGCTACGGCTAAAACATACATCTATCGTTATCCAGGGTCACCTTATGCACCACTTGTTAATACAATACTGATAAGATTACATATGAGTCAATACTTGCTCAATGAAAATATTGCAGCACTTTATGACCGTACAGGAAAACCTGATGCAGCAAAGATATATAGAGATAAAAACAAAGGTTCTATTGTAGAAATGGCCGATATTACGCCTCCTGAAAAAGGCATTATAGGTTATGTATTCGATTAGCCTTTACAGTTAAGGAAACACTAAAAGCACTTCTGGTAGGGTGCTGTGGTTTCTACACTACATATATAAAACAAAATTAAATATTTTTAAAGGAACACAATTATGCAACTTAGTGATTATGATGCGTTTCCAACGACTTTACCTATCATCGTGGAGGATGAACTTTTTCTTTATCCTTTTATGATAAGCCCGATCTTTCTAACAGATCAAAAAGATATAGACGCTGCAACCGATGCTATGGAAAATAACTCTTTACTTTTTGTCACTTCTTCTATGCCCGGTAAAGAAGGTATACATGATTTTGATTCGATGTATAAAGTTGGAGTTGTCGGATCCATCATGAGAAAGGTACATATACCAGATGGTAGAGTTAAGATACTTTTTCAAGGACTTGCACGAGGAAAGATAGTTGAACCGCAAGAGGGAACTTTTAACCGTGCGATCATAGATGTTGTTAATTTAGAGAGTTACAATAAACTCAAAGCAGATGCCTTGATGGATATACTTAGAGACAAAGTAAAAAAGCTCTCTGCTTTAAACAGTCAAATACCTGCAGATCTTGTACGAACTATAGAAGAGAACGATGAACCAAACCGTATAGCAGATCTCGTATCTTCTATGTTGAAATTAGATAAAGAAGTAGCTTATGTACTTTATACAGAGCTAAATATCGAAAAACGTTTGCTGGGTCTTATAGACATTGTGACCTCTGAGATAGAATCGGCAAAAGTACAACGTGAGATACGTACTAAAGTACATACAAAGATCGAGCAGACGAATAAAGAGTATTTTTTAAAAGAACAACTCAAAGAGATTCAGCAAGAGCTGGGCATGGATACGCAAAGAGAAGAGGAGATAGCTAACTTTAGAGAGAAAGTGGCTGCACTCAAACCGTATATGCATGAAGATGCGTTTAAAGAGATAAGTAAACAGTTAGACCGTTTTGCCCGTATGCATCCTGATTCGGCAGATGCCAATGTACTTCAGAGTTATTTGGAATGGGTACTTGAACTTCCTTTTGGAAAGTTAACGAAGAAAAATCTCAGTGTGAAAGATGTTTCACTTGAGCTTGATAAAGACCACTATTCACTTGAAAAGCCTAAAGAGCGTATTGTTGAATTTTTCTCTGTTCGTGAATTAGCAGAGCTTAGAGGGATTAAACAAAAAGAGACAGGAGGAGTCATACTCTGTTTTGCAGGACCTCCAGGTGTAGGGAAAACTTCACTTGCCAACTCCATTGCGACTGCATTGGGAAGACCACTTGTGCGTATGGCACTGGGAGGACTTGAAGATGTGAATGAACTCAGAGGGCATAGAAGAACCTATGTGGGTGCAATGCCTGGACGTTTAGTGCAAGGGCTCATTGAAGCAAAAAGTATGGATCCTGTCATTGTACTGGATGAGATAGATAAAGTAGGACGCAGTATGAGAGGCGATCCTACTGCGGCACTACTTGAGATACTTGATCCTGAACAAAACAGTAAGTATAGAGATTATTATCTCAATTTCAATATCGACTTGAGTAAAGCTATTTTCATCGCTACAGCCAATGATGTTGGTCGAATACCTGCTCCACTTCGAGACAGAATGGAGTTTATAGGCTTGAACTCTTATACCCCTAAAGAGAAATTTGAGATAGCAAAACGTTACCTGATACCTCAGGAGCTTAAGAAGCATGCCTTGAAACGTAGAGAATTCTCTATTTCCGATAAAGCATTGAAAATGTTGATAGATGAGTATACCAGAGAAGCAGGTGTACGTAATTTACGTCGAAGAATAGCCGGTTTGATGAGAAAAAGTGCTAGACAACTTTTAGAAGATAAAAATAAAGACAGTATAGCAATCTCAAGAAAGAATTTAGAGAAATTCACAGATAAAAAAGTTTTTGAAATCTCATTGGTAGACACTAAACCTCAAGTTGGTGTTGTCAGTGGTTTAGCCTGGACTGCAGTCGGTGGTGATGTTTTAACCATTGAAGCGATCAAGATCAAAGGAAAGGGTGGCTTACAGTTAACCGGTAGTTTGGGTGATGTGATGAAAGAATCAGTTCGTATCGCACATTCTGTTGTAAAAAAGCTTATAGATAATAAGGACTTAACCATTTCTTCATCCATCATACCTCACTCGGTAAAAGAAAGAGAAGAACGTATAGAACTAGATGCAAGTGAAGTCTATAAGCGTTATGATCTTCATATACATGTGCCTGAAGGAGCTACACCTAAAGATGGGCCTAGTGCAGGTATAGCCATGGTGAGTGCAATTTCTTCAATTTTAAGTGATCAGAAGATAGACAATAAAGTGGCGATGACCGGAGAGGTTACACTTACTGGTAAAGTTCTGCCTATAGGTGGGCTTAAAGAGAAACTTATCGCAGCGTATAAAGCCGGTGTTAAAAAAGCACTTGATACCAATGAAAAACTATGAACGTGATCTGGATGATATACCTGATGAAGTCAAAAACCATGTAAACATTATAGGTGTTTCGCGTATTGAAGAAGTATTAAAAGAAATATTTGTAAAATAAAAGTTTGACCATAGTCTATAAGACTTGGTCAAGTGTGTAGTATTAAGCTGTTATTATGTCCACTGATCTAATTTTTCATAGAGTGCATCTTGCATAACAGGTTTACGTAAAAAGTCATTTGCGCCATTGTCATATACTTCTGTTTTACGTGTATCATCTGTAGAGAGAACTATGACAGGAACATGTGCATTGGACATATCAGATCTGAAGATCTTTAAAAATTCTATCCCATCTACAACCGGCATCATTATATCTAAGAGTATAAGATTTATACTAGGGTCGTTTTTCATTTTATCTAATGCATCAGAGCCATTTTCTGCTTCTACGATATCTGTTACTTTTGCATTCTTTTTTAAAAGAGTTTGAAGTAATTTTCTGTTGATGAAATCATCATCAACAACAAGTATTTTTAGTGCCATATGTATTATCCTCTATATTTAGTAATTATTTTTTCTATATCTTCTTTGGTAGCTGTATTTGAAATGGTTTCACCTTTTTGTACATTTACCTCTTGAGGATTATTTGTATTACTTGATGAAATGATAGCTACATTTTCATTAAACTGGCTGATGCTTTCTGTAACAAGATCAGGATCAGTAAAGAGTATATCATAGTCACCCGATGACAATTTGCTCTCTAGCATATTTATATCATCTAATGCATCATAGTCTTTACCAAGGTTTTCGAGAACTTTTGCCAGGACTCTACGAGCCAACAGGAATTTCTTAGCGATAAGAATCTTTTTTTCCACTGGTGTTTCGATCATATCTAGAGCTACTTCTTCAGTATGTACTTCAATTGGTTCATTTGAGATTTCCGTTACAGGTGTAACAGTCTCTTTAGGCTCTTCTGCAATAGTCTCTTCTGTTTTTACAGGTTCTTTGGTTGTGCTAGTTGCTTTGTCAGATAAGAACTTGTTCAGTACATAAAGTAACTCTGTTGTTTCAATAGGCTTAGTGATATATTCATCCATACCTTCACTTAAGAATCTTTCCCTGTCACCTTTAAGAGCATTTGCTGTTAACGCGACAATAGGAATATGTGCTAACTCTTCATCTTCTTCATAGTCAAGGATCTCATGTGTTGCTTCAATACCATCCATTACAGGCATTTGAATATCCATAAAGAGTAGATCATAATCACCGCTTCTACGTTTTTCAAATGATTCAAGACCATTATTTGCGATATCAACCGTAATGCCATGTTCTTCAAGTATACGTTTGATAAGTTTCTGGTTAATGATATTATCTTCTGTAACCAGTACCTTCGCATCAAATTTAGTCTCTTGTATTGCAACTGCTTCTTCTGTAAGCTGAGGAGTGACACTTGCAGTATTGCTTAAGACAGTTTTTAATTTACTGAGCGTAATAGGTTTAAAGATAACATTACTTTGCTCAATGCCAAGACTTTCAACCTTATTACGACTTGTAACATTTGCAATAATAATGAGTTTAGATTTATCCATGTTCTGAATAGCATCCAACATATTCTGTTTTGCTTTGTCAATATCGATCCAGTAGTTTTTACACGTATCATTGTAGTCAAGTTCTTTGAGTTCAGCTATTGATTCAAAATGTTTCACTGTTGGACCAAAGTATTCAAAGTATTTTTCTAAATAGCTGTCAAGTTTTGTTGGAATCTCTTGCTCATATTTACCAATAATAAGGTCGGTAAACGCATTCTCATAATTTACTTCAGCAGAGGCAACTTCTTCCAATGGTAATGAGAAGAAGAATGATGTACCATGATCTTTAGCACTTTCAAGTTCAAGTTTTCCACCCATGAGTTCAACAAATTGACTAGAGATAGTTAGACCAAGACCTGTACCACCATACTTTCTTGTAACAGATACATCGGCTTGAGAGAAGGCATCAAAGATACGAGATTGCTGATCTTTGGTCATACCGATACCGTTGTCTCTTACTGTAAACTGTATTCGAGGTACATCATTTTCATCGATAACTCTAAGTATTTCAAGGTTAACCTCCCCGCCATAACTTGTAAATTTAACGGCATTCGAAAGAAGGTTAATAATGATCTCTTTGATCTTCGTTGGATCACCTTTGAGTTTTGCTGGAATCATTGGATCCATATAGTAGTTCATATCGATATTTTTCTCTGTTGCAGCAACTGCATAGGTTTCTACTGCACTTTCAAACTCTTCAGCAGCATCAAATACAATACTTTCTATTTCGATCTTGTTACTTTCAATTTTTGAGAGGTCAAGAATGTTGTTGATAATACTTAGAAGGTTTTCAGAACTCTTATCAATAATAGAAAGGAATTCATTTTGTTCTTCAGTAAGATTCGTACTACGTAAGATTTCTGTAAACCCGACAATACCATTCAGAGGTGTACGTATCTCATGTGACATGTTTGCAAGGAATAGAGATTTTGCTTCATTTGCCTGAAGTGCAATAAGTTTATCATCTTTTGCTGTTTCAACAAGGTCCTCAAGGAATTTATACGCCTCTTTTGTACCTTCGTGTGTATCTAGGTCAATATTTTCAATAGCCTGTGTATCTGATGCAAAATATTCATCGCTTGCTTTCATTTCTTCAACAGCTTTGTTCAGTACGTCTTCAAGCTCTTTAATGTTTCTTGTAATATCTCTTGCTGTTGTATATCCAAGGTAAGCCAAAATAAAACTCAGTACCCATATAGCTCCAGCAATAGCAAGAAGTAAAAGTTGCTTTTCAAGATAGAGGTTACTCTTTTTCCATAATGCATTGGAAACCACAAGTTCTGCTTTTGAAAGTAGTGAAATCTTTTGGGTCTGTAGTGCAAACCAGTCTATAACCTCTTCTGCATAGTCACCATTATCGATGTCTGTTTGAATCGCAGATGATGTCATACCAAGTTGAGTCATAGTTTCTCTAGCATTATCATTATAGAGTACTTTTTCAAGCTGTTCGCGCAATACAGGGTTTGTTACTTGCTTTATATCAAATATATTTGCTTTTGTTTTAAACTCATCCCATAATGCAATTTCATCAAATGCCAGAGAAGATTTCTTAGCCATGTAGTATGAAATGAATCCTCTTTCAAGACTACTGTTCTCTTTCGCTGTATAAAGCTGTATGAGTGTACCGATCAGTGATGAAATATCTGTATCAAGTGCATAAGTTTTGAGTGTTAAAATTTTGTCCAGTGTCGGTGTGGATAAACCGTTTCTATATATTTTAAAGAATGTATCTTTAAAATCTACATCTTCATTGTCTATTTTTTCTCTTTGTGCTGGAAGTTTACCTATGTTTGCTTGAAGTCTTTTGTATGGGTCAAATGCTGCGACAAATTTACCCTCTACAAGCTCAACCAAGAATGGAAGATAAACTTCATTTTCCTGAATTACTTCATACTTGAGGTTTTCAAAAGATTCATCTAGCATCTCTCGTTGTTTTTTCAGTGCATCCTCATATGTTTTTTTACCAGTTCCTAGGTATAGAGCTGTTAAACCACTTTCTTTACCTATGTTGATAAGTGCCTTGTCCAAAGCACCATTGTTGATCAAGGTTGTTTTCAGTGCATTTGCTTTTTCATAGTTCACATATGAAGTTACAAAGAAATAACTTGATAGTAGAATGAGTAGGGTAATTGGTACAAGACCAATGAGTTTAAGTCTATTACGTATAGTCATAGTTTATTTCCTTTTATTTTGCTAGTGCATTTATTTGAATTTCGAAAGACAAAAAGTGTCCCCAGTAGTCTTTTATTAAATGCTCTAAATCACTACTGTCCTCACAGAATTGTATCTTATAAAGTGTATCAGATAGTGCATTGATACGAAGATTACTAGATGCGCCTTTAAGTAAGTGTCCTATCTTTTGAATAGCATCTAAATCACCCTCTTCATAAGCTTTTAACATTTTCTCAGTCTCAATATGCCCTTGTTCTATAAAATCATGTACAAACTCTTCTATAAGTTCGACAGGTAAAGATAGGTCATTTGCAGCTTCTTCAAGTTGAAAGTCAAAGTGGATAGGTTTAACATCATCAAGAGAGATTGTTCCAAAGCTCTTTTCATTCACTGTGACTTCCGGTTCAATCTCTTTTTCTACTTCAACATCGAAAAGGTCAACTTTATCCTCTTCTAGGGTATGAAAGAGTTCCATTTCAGGTTTAGCTTGAGAAGTTGGAGAAGTTGTAACTCTTGAGAGAGCACCATAAAAAGATTCTACAGTCTCTTTCAGCTCATTTGCAGGTACGGTATCAATTTTTGTTATGATCTCTCCAATAACCGGTAATTGTAATACCTCACCAAGATGTGAAAGTGTTGCAACAGCATTTGACCGTTTCACATTATCTTCACTCTGTAGATCTTGTTCTAGTCCAAGTGCTGTATCAATATATTCATTAAGGAATGTCTCATAGTCTTCATGAGAAACACCTATCTGTTGACAAACCTTATCAATATTTACAAGGATATCACCATTGTCATCAAATACAGACTTATCAATAGAGACTTCATTTTCTTGATCAGACAATCCCAAGTCAAGGATATCTGTATCTTCTGTCATGATATTGAGTGAATCTTCAACTTTATCTGTGCTACTCTCTGTTTCATCTTCCACTGCAAGATCAAACAGTTCGCTTCATCCATGGCAATTTCTGTTTCTTCACTTATTTCTTCTGTTGGTGATTCAATAGAGATAAGATCTGACTCTGTATCTAGGGGAGAAATATTTTTTTCAGTATCATCAAGTGTTAATGCAGATAAGTCTTTTTCTTCTGTTTTCTCTACTTGTATCTCAACTAGAGTTAGTTGACCTAGCATACTTGAAAGAGGTATTTTTGACATAGAAAATGTTTTATCGCTATTATTGCTGTTAATGATAAGATTTTTTTCAGATAGATCAAATTTTGTATCACCTAATGCAATTTTTAAAGATAATTCATCTATATGAGACACGTCACATAATGCTAATAAATTATCATCGGCGGCAATAATTTGATTTGTTTCATTTAATATATAGTACATTTTATTAACAACTCCTCTTTAGTTACTTTCTTTTTCTAATAGATCTTTATAGATAGGAATAGTTTCTGCTATTTCTGTTTGAGATGCAGGTCTTCTTGCAGCAGTATAACCAGTGACTTCTCCATCAACTACTATAGGAGCAATATGCGAATAAACCCAATAGTATCCACCATCTTTTCGTAGATTTTTCACAATCCCTGTCCATTCTTTTCCACCTTGTATGGTGTCCCAAACCTCTTGAAATGCTGCCTTTGGCATATCTGGATGTCTTACTATATTGTGATTCTTACCTACTAATTCATCTTTGGTGTATCCTGCTATTTCACAAAATTTTCTGTTAGCATATGTAATGATACCTTTAAGATCTGTAGAGCTAACAATCAAACCTTTTTCAAAGATATATTCTTCATCAATTGGATCAGGTCTAGTCATGGTATTCTTTCCCCCTTTTGTATAGTGTGTTAACTGTGTCAAATTAAGAAGTGTAGTCTCAGTAAATTTAAAGTCATAAAATTTACTGCCTGCAACCTGGCAATCTTCATGAGACCCATGGTTTTCTGTCCCCACTTCACAATGAGTTTAGCTTTTTAACTTAGAGTTATGTATTGTATAATATAAACAATAACATTTAAGTCAAGAAATATTATATACACAATCCCACTCCTAAAACTCTATAACAATTAAACTAAAAATAGAATGAATTAGACAGCTTTTAGTAAAAAATATTAAATTATGTATGATTTACGCATTATAATTTTTAATAATGTTTGAAATTTTTTTATTTGTAACTTTCTCAATATCTTCAGATGATGCATTTTCTATCGCTTCAAATGTTCCAAAATAATCAATGAGTTTTTTCACAGTGGCTTTACCTATCCCTTTTTTATTGAGAAGAGAAATTTGTGTATCCTCTTTACGTTTTTTGTTTTGATGATAGGTAATAGCATAACGATGTGCCTCATCTCTTTGTCGCTGTATCCAGTGCAGCCGTTTATCATTTGGTTTAAGTTCAATAATCCCTTGTGATGTATAGATCATATCTTTGGCTGCACCTTTTGCACGATGTGCTTTTGCATCAAGTTTTTCTTTGGCTATGGCAATAACATCAAGATTTACATGGGCTTCTTTAAGCAGTGCTTTTGCAAGATTCAGGTTGGCTTGTCCACCATCAAGTATCCAAAGGTCTGGAGCAGGCTGTTCTTTAAAATTTTCTATACGTCTGGAAAGCATCTCTTTCATCTGTCCATACTCATCACGCTCATGCAAAGTGTATCTTCGGTATGCATTTTTATCCCATTTTTCTTCATCCCAAACGACCATTCCTCCTACTGTAGCTGCTCCCATGAGATGAGAGTTGTCAAAGGTTTCTATACGATAGGGAATGACACTAAGATCAAAAAGATCTGCTATTTTTTGTTCCATAATCGTATCACTTTGGGTTTTACGCAATAATTCTTCACAGTTTTGTATGGCCAAAGAGATAAGTTTTGCTTTGGCTCCTCGCTGAGGGCTGACTATGTCTATCTTTTTATTAAAACGTGCAGAGAGTGTTGTTGCTACCTGTTGGCTGTCTTCAAAAGTATGTGCAGTAAGAACTTGTTTACTAATATTGGGTGTATCTATGGTATAAAATTCGAATAATGCTTGTTTGTAAGCTTCATTTTCATCAAAAATATGCGTATGTCTAAAGTAAGAGTATGCTGAAGAGATGATCTTCCCTCCTCGCATGAATAGTTTGACAATGACACCTTTTTCATCACCATTGTGTATGGCAAAGATATCTAGATCCAGGTCATTGGCCAAGATCGATGTTGGATGTAATTGTCAGTGAAGAGATAGCTTCTATAGTATCTCTCATATTGCTGCTTCTTCATATCGTTCCTGTATTGCAAGATCTGTCATCTTCTCTTGTAAGAATAGCGATGAGATGTTTACGTTTGACTATGGATGTTTTGGCTTGTGTGACTATCTGGGCATATTCCTCAGGGGTTATTTTTGCTTCACAAGGTGCAAGACATTTTTTGATCTGGTAAAAAAGACAGGCTTTTCCCTCTTTAAGACATGACTTCTTTTGTATAAGAGGATAGACTTCATAAAGTGCATCAAGTAAAGCTTTCCCACCTGTAGGGAAAGGTCCATAATAGGTGACATTTTTCCCTTTAATGACTTTTCGTGTGATTTCAAATCGTGGGTATTCAATAGACTCATCAATATAGATATAGGGATAAGTTTTATCATCACGAAGTAAAATATTGTATTTGGGTTTGAGTTGTTTGATAAGAGAGTTTTCCAAAATGAGAGCATCTTCTTCTGTGTCGACAACAATGTACTCTAGTCTTTTGGCTTCATAAAGCATTTTAATGATACGTGAACTTTGTGCAGGATTGGGTTTAAATTCAGGAGAAAAACGCCAATAGCTTTTCACCCTGTTTTTAAGATTTTTGGCTTTACCTACATAGAGGAGTTTGCCATTTGCATCAAAATACTGATATACACCTGCAGAGGAGGGAAGGTTTTGTACTACTGATTGCATGCAACGATGGCTTTGATACGTTCAAATTTTTCTTTGAGTTCTTCATCTTAAGGTGTTTCAAAATCTCCCTTGGCACGTTCATGATAATGAGGAACACTCACGTAAGATGTTTTCTCCTGGGCATTGCATGATATTTGCTGTGAAACACCACAACTTTTTCTGCCAGCATCATCTTACATGCTTCATCATGTCTGTTAAGTTGGGTTAATAGGCTTTTTAATAAATCTCTATTATAATTAAGTTCCATTTTAAAACCGGGATGTGTAACAGCAATGAAAAGTGTCTTATCTTTGATGTATACAAAGGCAACAGCTTTTTGCCATTTGGGACTCAGAAGATTGATATACTTTTGGTAACACTCCTGTCGTTTTAATGATTTAAACTGAGGCTGAGAAGATAAATGAGACAAAATCATACTGGCTTTTTTCATAAAGCAATTATAACATCACTTTGCTGTATCATCTTGACAGGATGTGGCTATAAAACTATCCCTGTATATACTGAAGATACTGCAGAGAATAACTACAAGCATTAAGACAGAAGGCTAAATATGCAGAAGTATGATGTAATTATTATAGGTGCAGGTATTGCAGGACTTTATGCAGCGATGGAGTTACCTGAGACTAAAAAAGTGCTGGTTGTATGTAAAGATATCCCTTGGGAGTGTAATACTTTTTATGCCCAAGGTGGTATGGCTACTGCTTTGAATGAAGCTGATATTCCAGTACATGTTGAAGATACTATGGCCGCAGGTTCCTATCATAATAATAAAGAAGCTGTTGAGATACTTTCACGTACTTCATTGGAAACTACTTCAGATATCATTAAAAAGGTATGGAGTTTGATACGAGGAGAAGAAGGAAATCTTCTTTATACCAAAGAAGCAGCACACTCTGTAGAGCGTATTATCCATGCTGGAGGAGATGCTACAGGACGTTACATGCATTATTTTATGATGGTGCAAAATAAACACCAACTTCAAAAAAATACACTGGTCTATGATCTGCTTATAGAAAATGGTAGATGTTATGGGGTAAAGGCAACGGTAAATTATGAACCGACAACCATCTATGCAGATGATGTGATCATCGCATCTGGAGGCATAGGTTCACTCTATGCATACAATACCAATTCTCGTACAGTCAGTGCTGATATCCATGGTATCTGTGTTGAAAAAGGTATAGAACTCGCCGATATGGAATTTATGCAGTTTCATCCCACTGTATTTGTAGATACACCTTTTGCCAGAAAATTATTACTCACTGAAGCACTTAGAGGTGAGGGTGCATATGTGGTAGATGAAGAAGGAAGACGTTTTTTATTTGATTATGATGAAAGAGGAGAATTGGCAAGCCGGGATATAGTCGCTCGTGGTATCTTCAATCATAAACGAAAAACGGGACAAAAAGCCTATCTTGATTTTTCTATGTTTGAAGAAAAATGGTTTGAACATCGTTTCCCTAATATCACACATACGTTTGGTGCACTCGGGTACAATTTTCCCAAAGACAAGATTTCGATTTCTCCTGCATTTCACTACTCTAATGGAGGCATAAAATGTGATACAAATGGCTGTATAGACGGTATAGAAGGACTTTATGTCATAGGTGAAGCAGCCCGAACAGGTGTACATGGAGCCAATCGTTTGGCATCTAATTCACTGCTTGAAGGAGTGGTCTTTGCAAAGCGTGCAGTAGACCATTTACTTTCTAAAGAACATAAAGTGGTGCAAACACCTAAATTTGAGAAAGATTACGGTAATATTCTGCACAAAGAAAACGATAAAATTTATAAACAAAAACTGCGTCAGGTGATGTGGGATGATATAGGTATTATTCGTACAACAAAAGGCTTGCATGAAGCGAAAAATCTTATTTATGATATGAAAAATAAAGAAATAGGCAGACTGCTAAAACTTAGGCTCAATACAGCATCAGCTATTGTAGATGCTGCACTTGCCAGAAAAGAGTCTTTGGGCTCACACTACATTGAATCTATCTAAAATAAATGTATAGAGAGATATGGCACACTAAAGAATTAGGAGAAGTATTGATGACAACAGAGATATTGCATACAGATTTAACAACAACATGGGTGGGTATTGCTTCACTTGTGATATTTGTGATAGGTTATTACTTTATTGCAGCGGAAGATAAGTACGAGATCAATAAAGCAAAACCGGCACTTTTTGCGGGAACACTTATCTTCATGCTGATTGGGATTTATTATGCTATGAACGGTTTGGATGGTCAGCATTTACACCATGAAATAGAGATACTTCTTTTTGAAATTGCGGGGATCTTCTTCTTCCTTTTTGTTGCCATGACTTACATTGAGGCAATGATCGATCGAAATGTATTTTCTGCATTACGTTATAATCTTGTTTCAAAAGGGTATGATTATAAAAAACTTTTCTGGATCACTGGTATGTTGGCTTTTTTCATCTCTCCAATTGCAGATAACCTTACCACTGCACTGATCCTTTCAACGGTATTAATCACTATTGACAAAACAAATAAAGCATTTATTGTACCTTCAGCAATCAATATCGTTGTTGCAGCGAATGCTGGTGGTGCATGGTCTCCGTTTGGAGACATCACAACTTTGATGGTATGGGTTGATGGTAAAGGAGCTTTTGTTGATTTCCTTTACCTTTTCCCTGCATCTATCATAGGATGGTATGTCACTGCGTTACTTTTGAGCCGTTTTATACCAGATGGAACGCCTCCATTTGCTGCAGAAGAGGAAAAGGTAACAATTTCTGCAGGTGGTAAAGTGATCATGGGACTTTTCGCTTTTACCATTGCATCAGCAGTCATCTCTCACCAGGTACTTCACTTGCCAGCAATGTGGGGAATGATGTTTGGTTTGGCTGTATTAAAACTCTATATTTATAGAATGAGCCGAGAAGTAAGATATGACAGTGAAGGAATAGTTTGTCCTAAAGTTAATGTCTTCTCGTTCATCGCTAAGATTGAAAATGATACGCTTCTTTTCTTCTTTGGTATCTTGGCTGCAGTAGGTGGTCTTCATTTCTTAGGGTTCTTGGAATACTTTACTGCACTCTATACTCAGTTTGGCGCTACGACAGTAAATATCGGTGTGGGATTCCTTTCTGCTATTGTGGATAATGTTCCGGTGATGTCAGCAGTACTGAAATCTAGTCCGGATATGGGAATAGATGCACATGCACAATGGATGCTCGTAACATTAACTGCCGGTGTCGGTGGTTCACTTATCTCATTTGGTTCTGCAGCAGGTGTAGGTGTTATGGGTAAACTTCATGGTATTTATACATTCGGTTCTCATATGAAACTTGCTTGGACAGTGCTTATAGGTTATATTGTATCTGTTGCTGTTTGGTATGTACAGTTCCAGATCTTCGGGATTGGAGCATAATACTAGTATGGGCATCTAAAGCCCATACTGTTAAGACTCATATTTTTATAGTTAAGTTTTTGTTTTAAAGATTTAACCATACAAATATAAGGAAACCCCATGAAACAAGTACCTATACTCGTACTAGACTTCGGCTCACAATATACACAGCTTATCGCTAGAAAACTTAGAGAGAGCGGTGTTTATACAGAGGTAGTACCATACCGTGAGAGTATTGAAGATATAAAGGCACGAAAACCACAAGGTATTATCCTTTCAGGGGGACCGGCTTCTGTCTATGCAGAAGATGCCTATAAGCCTAATGATGGCGTATGGGAACTAGGTTTGCCTATCTTGGGCATTTGTTACGGTATGCAGCTCATTACCCAGCATTTTGGTGGAAGTGTAGTAGCAGCTGATCACCACGAGTATGGTAAAGCAAAACTTAAAGTAGAAAATGACTCTAGTATTTTTAAAGATATTTCTGATGATTCTATCGTTTGGATGAGTCATGGAGATAAAGCAGAGCGTTTACCTGATGGTTTTAATGTTATAGGCACAAGTGAGAACTCTCCATATGCTGCGATAGCAAACGAGAGTAGAAATATCTATGCCTTTCAGTTTCACCCCGAAGTACACCATTCAGTAGAGGGTACTGCAATGTTGAAAAACTTTGCAAAACATATTTGTGGATGTGACAGTACATGGAATATGGGAAGTTTTGCAAAGGAAAAGATCGCTGCAATCAAAGCACAGGTTGGGAATAAAAAAGTACTTTGTGGTGTAAGTGGTGGAGTAGATTCTTCAGTCGTTGCTGCTATGCTCAATGAAGCCTTGCCGAAAGAACAACTCATCTGTGTATTTGTAGACCAGGGACTCCTTCGTAAGGATGAAGCAGAACAAGTGCAAGCAATGTTTAAAATGCTAGACATACCACTTATCACGATAGATGCAAAAAAAGAGTTTATGGCAGCATTGGAGGGCGTCAGTGATCCTGAGGCTAAAAGAAAAGCGATTGGTGAGAAGTTCATCGAAGTCTTTGACATAGAAGCAAAGAAGCATACGGATGTTGAATTTTTAGCACAAGGAACACTTTATACCGATGTGATTGAGTCTGTTTCAGTTAAAGGCCCATCCAAAACGATTAAATCTCATCATAATGTGGGTGGATTACCAGATTGGATGACGTTTGAGCTGGTAGAACCGCTTAGAGAAATATTTAAAGATGAGGTCAGAAAACTGGGACTTGAACTAGGACTGCCTAAAAATATGATTGGCAGACACCCATTCCCTGGACCTGGACTGGCTATCAGAACGATGGGAGCAGTGACAGAAGAAGGCTTACATCTTATTAGAGAGTCAGATGCCATTATGCAAGAAGAACTTAAAGCGACAGGATATTATGACAAAGTATGGCAGGCATTTACTGTACTGCTTAATGTACAGTCAGTAGGTGTGATGGGTGACAACCGTACATATGATAATACGGTATGTATCCGTATGGTTGAATCAGTAGATGGTATGACGGCTACTTTTGCACATATCCCGCATGATGTACTTGAAGGTATGAGTAGAAGAATAATTAATGAAATTGATGGAATCAACAGAGTGGTATATGATATAAGTTCTAAGCCTCCTGCAACGATTGAGTGGGAGTAATACGGTTATGTGTATCCCTTCTTATTACAAATATATATTTTTATTTCTTGTAGTTGGAACTTTGGTGATACTTGCAGTGTTTTATGACAGACTTTTTTATTTTCTACCTATATTTATTTTTTCTATTATATGGAGTCGTATACGTTGTCCTAAGTGTGGAGAATCACTCCTAAAAGATAAAAATGGTTGGTATATATTTACAATGAGAACCACTTGTCGGCACTGTGGGCAAGATACACTTTTATGTGAGATAGAACCTGATGAGGTTACCCAAAAGCGTTTGCAGTAATTCATACAGATATACCATTACGTTTATTTGAGGTGCTTCTGCTATAATATTTTCTAAAGGAATCACTTATGAAACACGCTCTTTTTTTCACACTCTCTTTATTAGCTATTGCCGGATTAATGAGCGCCTGTTCTACATCACAAGTAGCTGATGAAATGGCTGTAGTAGGTAACCCTTCATTGTCTTCTAATCCATGTGCTGCCATTGATAAAAAAGTGATGAAACTAGATAGATTTACTGAAGTAGTGAAGAATACCAGTGCTTTCTATTTGGAAGAAAAAGCCAGTGCTATACCTTCACCAGGGATCACGGTAAGCAATAATAGAAAACAAATGCTAAGAGATGCAGAGAATAAATATGCAGAGTATGCAGCAGAGCGTCAAAAGTACGGTTGTGAAACTCCTGTGAATCACGGGTAGAGATCAAACGAGTGAAAAACTGGCAATTTTAGATCAGTGTACTGCAATAGATCAAAAAGTGATGCGGTTGAATAGATTTACTGAAGTAGTGAAGAATACCAGTGCTTTTCATTTGGAAGAAAAAGCCAGTGCTATACCTACACCAGGGATCACGGTAAGCAATAATAGAAAAAAAATGCTAAGAGATGCAGAGAAAAAATATGCAGAGTATGCAACAGAGCATAAAAAATATGGTTGTAAAACCCACATTACTACTAGCACAAGTGAAATAGATGATAAAATGGCAGTTTCAAGCAAACCAGTAGTCTCACCCGTTCCATCTCATGTTGCAGCTAAAGAACCTATAAAGTCGGATAAAACTATGACCAAGGTAAGCAATATCACTGCAGTTCATGTAGAAAAGAAATCTCCAGCAGTACCGGTAGGGAAAACCACTGTAAGTAACAGTAAGAAAGAAAAGGTAGTAGTTGAAGAGAAAAAAGATGTAGAACCTTTAACAGTGAGTCAGACATCCAATGTTGAAACACCTATCCCTGCTCAAATTGATGACAAGATAACGGTTTCAGATAACGCTACTTTCTCTTCCGAGAAATGTAATACTTTGAATGAAAAACTTATAGAGCTATCTGAATTTACGAGTATGGTGAAAGATACCAGCGCATTTCATTTGGAAGAAAAGGCTAGCGCGTTGCCTTCACCAGGTTTTACAGTGAGTAACAATAAAAAGAAAATGTTAAAAGATATAGAGAAAAGACATTCAGAACTCTTAAACGAGCGTAAAAAATCTGGTTGTGAACCTCTTTAAAAGGAATAAGAAAGACTGTTTCATAGGGCTAGTATGACAAGCGAAAGTAAAAAGAATCTCTCACTATTCATTATAGTCATCTTTTTTATCGCTTTTGTTTATGGTACTGTTAAAGCGATGAATATCGTAGATAAGACACATGTAGGCACATCCAATGGTATCTACAAGTCTTATGTTACAACGTCCAAAGAGATCCAAGACAAAGCATTTACTTTAACACAATATTGTCATACTGAACTATGTGAGATACAGTCTGTGCTAGACTTTGCAACAAATATACCTTACCAGACAAATACTTTTCAGCAGTATTCAGCACAAAAAACCATACAGCAAAATTTTGGAGACTGCGATGATAAAAGTAATTTGCTTATTTCAATGCTCCATGCTCTAGGTAAAGAGGCATATTTTGTTTTAGTGCCTAAACATATTTTTGTCATTACTCCTGTAGAAGATACACTGCTGGCACACAGAAAAGGTCTTTGGGTGAATGGAAAAAAGTATTATATTCTGGAGAGTACGGCTAAAGATTCAAAAGTAGGTTTCCCATTGAAGTATAAACTTGACGATATTGATGCAATCATCGAGCCATTTTCAAATGAAAAAATTTCCATAGAGAAGTTAGAGTGGAGATAAAAGAGTATATACTTTTTATTTCTTAAACATTTTTGGATAGATAAAAAACTTTAATTTTCCTTCACCTATATTCATGTTTTTCCAATTATCAATGGGCAGTTCTATACATACAATTCCTAAGGTTGGAATATTATCTATAAAGGCATTTGTTATCATATAGGAAAGTTCAGTTGTTTCGGGATTATGTCCTACTATGAAAACGGTATTGTATTTGTCATCAATGTCTTGGATGAGGGAGATCACTTCTTCAGGTTCTGCCATATAGAGGCTATCTATGTACTTTATACTCCCCGTGTAACCTATCTCAATGGCCAATCCCTTAGTAGTAAGTTCAGTTCGTTTGGCTGAACTACAGAGTATCAGATCCGGCATGATCTTTTTCTTTTTAAGGACATTTGACATAATAAGAATGGCTTTTTTTCCTCTTTTGTTCAAACCTCTATCAAAGTCATTTTTACCCTTATCACTCCAGTCTGATTTTGCATGTCTTATCAAATATAGATTTTTCATATCATTATTATAGCAAGAATTGGAAATAGTATTATATCGGTATACTTTAGTCAAATACACTAAACTTTCTTTCGAAAAAACTTGAAATATTTAGAAAAATATATTATAATCCCACCAAATTAATACTATTTAGGAGAAACACAATGGCAAAACATCAGTTTCAAACAGAAATTGGGCAACTACTTAAGCTCATGACACACTCTCTTTACTCGAATAAAGAGATATTTATACGTGAACTTGTTTCAAATTCAAGTGATGCGTTAGACAAATTCAACTATCTTATCTTTAACAGATGAAAACTTTAAGACAGAAGAGTGGTCTGGAAAAGTGTTTATCAAGCTTGATAAAGAGGACAACTCTCTAACTATCGGTGACAATGGTATAGGTATGAATGAACAGGATTTGATGGATCATTTGGGAACCATTGCAAAGTCTGGTACAAAAGCTTTTATGGAAAATCTTACTGGTGATGCAAAAAAAGACTCAAATCTTATCGGTCAATTTGGGGTAGGATTTTACTCTGTATTTATGGTAGCAGAGAATGTAGATGTGATCTCTAAAAAAGCGGGCGAAGAGCAAGCCTATATGTTCAGTACAGATGGTACAGGTGAGTATGAAGTGAAGCCTGTAACAAAAGAAGAACATGGGACCATTATCTACATTAAGCTCAAAGAAGATGAAAAAGAGTTTTTGGATAAGTGGCGGGTACAAGAAGTGGTGAAGAAGTATTCTAACCATATTGCATATCCGATCATGTTAAACTACTCTGAAGAAGAGACAGAAGGTGAAGGCGATGATGCAGCAACTAAAATGGTCAATAAGTCTGAGCAGATCAATGCGGCTACAGCACTTTGGACACTTTCAAAGTCTGAACTTGAAAAAAGATGATTATGTAGAATTCTATAAAACGATTTCTCATGGTGATGATGAACCGTTGATATATTTACATAATAAAGTAGAAGGTGCGAATGAGTTTACTACACTTTTCTATATCCCTAAAACAGCACCTATGGATATGTACAGAGCAGATTATGAAGCAGGGGTAAAACTTTATGTAAAACGTGTGTTTATCACGGATGACAACAAAGAATTATTGCCACCATATTTACGTTTTGTAAAGGGTATTATTGATTCTGAAGATCTACCGTTGAATGTATCTCGTGAACTACTACAAGAAAACAGAATCTTGGCAAATATTAAACAAAATTCAACCAAAAAGATACTTCAAGCCATTAAAAAATTAAGTGGTGAAGATGCAGAGACTTTTACTGACCAGTATAACAGAGTAATGAAAGAGGGTATTTATGTAGATCAGACCAATAAAGAATTGCTTCTTGAACTGGTAAAGTATAAAAGTTCAACAGAAGAGGGACTTGTATCATTTGAAGATTATATAAGTCGTGGAGATTCTGAGAAAAAAGAGATCTATTATATTATAGGCGATGATGAAAAAGTACTGAGAAATTCTCCTTTACTTGAAGCATATAAAAAAGCAAATATCGAAGTACTTATTATGGATGATAAAGAGGTTGACAGTATCGTCACTCCTATGATAGGGAGCATATAAAGAGTGGAGTCTAAAAGATATCACAACGATCGAAGCACCAGACTCTAAGACTGAAGAAGAGAAAGAAGAAATTTCTAAAGAATTTAAATCACTTACCGATAAGATTAAAGAAGTATTGGGTGAAGAGGTAAAAGAAGTTAAAACCTCAACAAGACTTACTTCCAGCCCATCATGTGTACTTAAAGATAGTTCAGATCCTATGGCAGGCATGGCAGCAATGTTTGCTCAAATGGGACAGGAAATGCCGGAAATACCTCTTATTTTGGAGATCAATCCAGACCATGAGATGATCAAAAAATTGGATAATCTTGAAGATCAGGCACTCTTTGATGATCTTGCATGGATACTGTTGGATTCTGCAAAACTCTCTGAAGGAATTGAACCTAAAGATAAAGGTGCATTTGCCCAAAGAGTAGCTTCTTTAGCTACAAAAGCAATATAATTATCTTCTCTCTTAAATTGTACGGATAGTACTACCCGTACAATTTAAATCTAACTTATGTTAAAATCATTTTTTATTTAATTATTAGGGTGCTATAGATGGAGATGCCAAATCTTTATGAAGAAATTGTTGTTCTTGTAGCACTTCTTTTAGGTGTTTTTTCTGTTTACATCATGCTTAAACTGCATTATCAATTTGCCTTTGGTTTGATGAAAAGGACTGCTTCATATGCAAAGCATGAATCTAAAATTGAAAAGGCCAAAGAATATCTGTTTTTCGTTCTGAAAGTATTATTATGGATAGGGCTTATCGGAATGTTTGTTTTTGGAGTCCATTATCTTTATGAGGGAATGAGCCTTAAAGCACTTCTCTTTGAAATTATGGGCTAAGATACCAGAAGGATTTTGGCTAGAAGCACTTTTTGTAATTATTCGGATAGCTGTTATTATTACGTTGTCACGTATTTTGTTGAAGTTTGTTTATGCATATTTAGATAAATATCAGCAAGAAAGCGATTCAAAATAGATGTGCTACCTGTAGTGAAATAACCATTATTAAACTTTATAGTCGTTTGCATAATATGGTGAAATTTACAGTCTTACTAGGTATACTATATCGTATCACACTTTTCTTCCCTTTTTTGGAAGTGATAAGTCGCGGACTATGGATGCTACTCATACTTTATATGGGAGTTTCTTTTGTACTATTGGTACAAAATGGTATGAAAATGATAAAAGAAAAAAGAGGAGTAGTAGAGTGAATGAAAAAGTAAAAATGTCACCACAAAAAAGAGCAACAGTTGTCTCAAGTTCTGTTGCGACACTTTTAGTGATTGTAAAATTAATTCTTGGAGTAGCAAGTGGTTCAGTCGCTGTACTCGCTTCTGCTATAGACTCACTTTTAGATATGTTGGTGTCTGCTTTTAACTTTTTTGCCATTAAGAAATCAGAAGAACATCCAGATGAAGAGTATCATTACGGTAAAGGCTAAGGTTCAGGCTATTGCAGCCGTGATAGAAGGTACTATCATTACTATTTCTGGTATATATATCATTTATGAAGGTATCAAGAAGTTAAGTAAAGGAACTGAGACCACATTACTGACCCCCTCTATTTTGGCGATGACATTTTCTATTATCATTACCTATCTTTTGGTGAAGTATTTATTAAAAGTAGCAAGAGAGACAGATAATCTTGTGATTAAAGCAGATGCTTTGCATTATCAGACGGACTTATGGAGCAATGCAGCTGTTTTGGTCGCATTAGGATTAGTCTATATGACAGGTATGGATACGATCGATGCTATTATTTGGTTTGGGAATAGGGATCTATATTATTTACTCTGCGTATGAGATTATACAAGAGGGTATAGAAATACTATTGGATCGTGCTTTGGATGCAGATATGGTTGAAAACATAGGCAAAATTATCTCTAGTCATCCTGAAATAACCAGTTATCATTGGCTTAAGACACGTACTGATGGAAATACGAATTATGTAGAATTTCATATGGTTTTACGTCCTAATATGTTGTTGCTGGAAGCACATCGCATCGCGGATGAGGTAGAAGATAAAATATTTTTGCTCGATACAAAGAAAAAATGGATCATCACACCCCATTTTGATCCCTATGATGATGAACATATGAATGTTGCCATGTTGGATGGAAAGCATTTGCCTAGAGTGAAAAAGAAGAAATAATGTTTATTGGAGATGGCATGATTTATCTTCTATCCCCTTCGCCAAAGGAAGGAACGATACATCTGCCAATGATACGTTTTTCAATTCTCCCCTCAAGAATAGATTTTTCAGGATGTGATACACTTATGTTTACGTCTAAACAGGCGGTTAAGAGTGCAGAAATATTAAATCCTGAATGGAAAAAATACCCCTGTTTAGCGATAGGATCAGCCACGGCAAAAGAGATAGAATCCTTGGGGGGAAAGCATAGAATATCAACCTAAATCATTTTATGGTGAAACATTAAGTCAAGATATCATCACACAGTTTCATGATAAAAAGATTTTATATCTAAGGCCCAAAGAAGTCTCTTTTGATTCAAAAAATTTTCTGGCAAATGCCGGTATATCATTACATGAGCAAATCATTTATGAGACTTCATGTATTAGGTATGATAAAAAAGATAAACCAGGTAAAAATGCTATTATTATCTTTACATCTCCGTCGACCATTCATTGTTTTTTGAAAAATTTTGAATGGGATGAAAGTTACATAGCCGTAGTGATAGGTGAAGCAACAAAAGTACATTTACCTATTCATGCGCATTATGAAGTAGCAGATAGACCACTAATAGAATCCTGCATCTCAAAAGCAAAAGAAATTTTACTGACATCTAACTCCAAATAGGTTATAATAAACTTAACCTAGGTGATGCGACTACTGTATTTGGGGTCCAACATTAATCTTAGTGGGACATGTAGTCTCTTGGTGAGTGGAAGTTTTCGTTTGAGTCTGACTCTGTCGACGAGAGATCATCCCCTAAAGAGAGACTCTCTCCTGCATTGTTGGCTATATAGGGCCGACTTGACACAGAACGCTCACCCGGGGCATTTATGAGTGATAATATTTGCACGCATAGGGCTTTTCAAAAAGCTATCGATGAACTATCAGTTCAGATTAAGCCTTTTGAAAAATCCTCTACGCACAACCCTTATCACTACTGAACGTCCCTATAAATTAGGTATTAGACTTTTATTTCGGAGAAAAATTTATGAATGTATTAATCATAGGTGCAGGCGGCAGAGAGTATTCTATTGGGCTGGCATTGACTAAAGATGAAAATGTAGAGAAGATCTATTTTGCACCGGGGAATGGAGCAACAGATGCATTGGGTGAGAATTTAGACATCACTGACTTTAATGCATTGGCTGATTTTGTTGAATCAAATGATATCGAGTTGACTATCGTTGGTCCTGAAGCGCCATTGGTAGGCGGTATCGTTGATATTTTTAAAGCCAGAGGTCTTACGATCTTTGGTCCTACTGCACAAGCTGCACAACTTGAAGGTTCCAAGATATTTATGAAAAACTTTCTTGCCCGTCATCATGTCCCTACAGCAAAATACATAGAGACTGACTCCCTTCAGGATGCGTATGATTTCATTATGACACTTGATGCTCCTATTGTGGTTAAAGCAGATGGACTTTGTGGGGGTAAAGGTGTCATTATCGCTCAAAGTCATGAGGAAGCTAAAAAAGCTGCGGGTGAAATGCTTTCAGGTAACTCATTTGGTGATGCTGGAACAAGTATCGTAGTTGAAGAGTTTTTGGATGGCTATGAGCTTTCTGTATTTGCCATTTGTGATGGGAAAGACTATGTGGTTTTACCGGCTGCACAAGATCATAAAAGATTGCTCAATAATGATGAAGGACCAAATACCGGAGGTATGGGTGCATATGCTCCGACTCCGCTTGTCAATGATGAAATTTATCGTAAGTTGAATAAAAGGGTTATTGAGCCAACGCTTAAGGGAATGGAAGCTGAAGGTATGCCGTTTACAGGTGTACTTTTTATTGGTGTGATGGTGGTGAAAGGTGAACCTATTATACTCGAATATAATGTACGTTTTGGTGATCCGGAATGTGAAGAATTGATGCCACTGCTCAAATCCCCGGCTTCTGAGTTGTTCTACAAAGCAGCTACGGGTGACTTGAAAAATGCAAAAATAGAGTTTCATGACAAGTATGCGGTTGGTGTAGTCATGGCGAGCTAAAGATTATCCATATAAAAGTACACCTCCTGCGGAGATCATTGTTGATGATATCTACCATGAAGATGTTAGTGAAAATGCACATATCTCATATGCAGGTGTATCACGAGGAGAAGATGGAAAACTGTATGCTACGGGCGGAAGAGTACTGGTTTGTGTAGGTGTTGGTGATAGTATTAAAGAAGCACAGCAACGAGCTTATATGTTAGTCGGACAAGTGCATTTTGCTGGTAAACAGTGCCGTACGGACATTGCATATCAAGCACTTTAGGAAGTGGAAATGACTGAACCTCTTTCTTCGTCTATTGCAAGTAATCAAAAAAGAATTGCTGCTTTTGTGATAGATGATATTGTCATTACACTGTTTTTTATTATCATTTTCTATGATCAGTTTTCTACAGTTTTTTCAAATATTACTGTAGTAGATGAAGCTGCGCTTGAGAGTGCAAATGCTTTTATTGCGCAAAACCTTTTTGTTGTACTCTCTATAAAGCTTATGTATCATACCGTTTTGGTGTGGCAAAATGGTATGACCTTGGGCAAATATATTATGAAAATAAAAGTGATAGATTTAGAGACAGGAGAGACACCTAGTTTTTTAAAGGCATTTTTACGTGCTTCAATGAGAATTCCAAGTGAAGTACTTTTTTATTTGGGTTTTCTCATGGCATTCTTTGTACCACTTAAACAAACACTTCATGACAAAGTCTCAAACTGTGTAGTTGTTGATGATTAAAAATATATTCTTTTTTCTTTTATCTCTTGTAGTCGTTATCCAAGTATTGTCTGCCGCAGAAGACAAAAGTAAAATTGAAATTACAGCAAAACATATTGATGTCTAGAAAAGATACAGTGACAGCAACAGACAATGTTATTGTTTATTATGAAGATTCAATGATCAAGGCATCTTCTGCACATTTTGATAAAATTACCAAAATACTTGTGCTTGATGGTAAGATCGAAATGCTTGGATATCGACGGCAGTAAAGTCCATACTAATCATATGGAAATTCATACTGACACGAAAGAGGTTACTTTTGATGAACTTTTTCTTGTAAGTGAAAATGATGTATGGATTTATATCAGATGATGCACATAAACAAGATGCCAAGTATACTTTAGGGTGCCTCTGTACTTTCAAGTTGTGATATTACAGATCCTTTGTGGAAAATGTTTTTTTCAGGCTCTTCGTATGATAGCGAAGAAGAGTATATAAAGTTATATGATGCAAAAGTGTATTTGTGGGATTACCCGATATTTTATTCACCTTATTTAGCATTTTCAACGAATAAAAACAGAACTTCAGGACTTCTTTTCCCAGGGCTTGGATACACATCAAATGAAGGGCTCTTGTATGAACAACCTATTTTTTGGGCAATTTCACCAGATATGGATATGGAGTTTAACCCACAGATCCGCACCTCAAGATCTATAGGACTTTATAGTACCTTTCGTTTTGTTGATTCAAAGTATTCATCTGGAAAATTAAGAGTAGGGTATTTTAAAGATAAGAAAAACTATGCAGAAGATAATCTTCTTCCTGATGACAGTCATTATGGGATTGAATTCTACTATGAGTCATCTAAAGTATTTTCGGATAAATTGCCCCAAGGTTTTACAGATGGTTTATATATCAATACAATTTATCTTAATGATATTGATTATCTAAATTTACAAAAAAAGAATTTGGAACATTTTGGGCTAGTCCCTTTCAGGAATCAAGATTCAATTATTTTGCTTATAATAATGACTACTATATGGGCTCAATGCTAAATATTTTATAGATACAAGAAAAGAAGATAATGATGAAACACTTGCAAATATTGCCATCTGTACAATTTCATAAATATTTAGATCATTTTATATGGGATAATCTAACCTACAGTGCAGATATTCATATCAATAATCTTTGATAGAAAAAAAGGTACGACACTTCATCAAGTAGAACTTAAAGATACCGTTGGAATTTACAACTTCATTCTTTGATGATTTTCTCAATGTTTCTTTGGGGGAAGAGTTTTATTATAGTAAATTCTTTTTTGGCAATGGAGATTATGTTCATGATGATTTGGAATACTACAGTAATATCCATAAAGTAAAACTCTTTACAGATCTGACCAAAAAATATGATAGTTTTATTCATGTACTGCAACCTTCTTTAGAATATATTAAACCAGGAAATGAAAATCAGTCTCCTGTAGAGTTTTCTTCTTTGGATGAGAATCAAACAAGAATTATTTACAGTCGGGCTGCCTGAAGAACAATATAATTTCAGTTTAAGTCAATATTTTTATGATGAAAATATGAAATTGATATTTTTTCAAAGATTTTCACAAAAGTATTATCTGAATATTCTTATATAGAGAGTATAAACTTGCTGATATTAGTAATGAAATGCAGTATAATTGGAATAAATGGAATTTCTATAATAATTTGAGCTATGCACATGAGTATGGTAAAATACGAGAATCCTCTAGTCGAATTGCACTACAGCAAACAGAGTATCATTTTAGTGTAGGACATACTTATAAACAAACTTTACCGATGATTTTCATAACTATGATACACGCCAATGATATCAATTTTATTTTTGGATATACTTAAATGAAAAGATTAGTTTAAATGGTGGGTTTACATATAATATTGATGATGCATCAAGTAAACAGTGGAGATTTGGTGGAAGTTATCAATCGTGACTGCTGGAGTGTTAGCTGCTTCTGTTAGACAAGATATTACCCCAAGACCTACAGGGTTTACAACAGACAATACTTTTTATGTGCAGTTAAATTTTATTCCTTTTGGGGGTGTAGGAACCGGAGATACAACAGAATGATAATAGTCCCACTGAAGAGATAGAAAAAGCGTTAGAGATATTAAGTTTACCTAAACTGATCAGTCGCGAAGATATTAAAAAACAGTATCGTTTTTTGGCTAAAAAGAACCACCCTGATATGGGGGGCGATGTTGAAAAGATGGAACAGTTAAATTATGCCTATAGATTATTGATGAAGTATATAGAAGAGTTTCGTTATACTTTTGATGAAGAAGAGATTTCTAAACAATTCCCAGGAGCAGATTATGCCCAGCGATTTAAACCCTAATACGTATTTTGAAGATAGAGAAGATGCCTCAAGGCAACTGATCGAGATGATTCCCATAGAACTACTTTCAAAAAATGAAACTGTAGTGATAGGTGTAAGTGAAGGAGGTGTTTATTTTGCAGATCAGATAGCAAGTGCTATTGATGCACAGATGGATATTTTACTTACAGAACCTATTTTGGCACCCAATAATCCTGAGTTGGCTATCGCAATGGTTTCTGAAACAGAAGAAGTAGTCATGCATAAAGCACTTATCGATGCTTTTGAGATCAATGAAGATTATGTGTATGGTGAAGCACATAGAAAATATGAAGAAGAAGTACTCTGACTTATGTCTATAAATATCGAAAAGGAAATGATCTTATTTCTCTTGAAGGGAAGTATGTAGTGTTGGCTGATGAGTGTATTGAAACAGGACTGACTATGATGGTTGCACTTAAATCAGTCATTGCAAGAGGTGCTAAAAATATCTATATTGCAACGCCTATTTTAGACAAAGTTGTCTATCAAAATTTGCTTACTGTATGTGATGGTGTATTTTGCCCTCATAAGATACAAGACTATATTTCGATAGAATACTATTATAAAGATTTTGAAAGATTGAATTTTGAAGAGATATCGTCCATGGTCAAAATCAAGAATGAAAATTAGAGAAGTTAAAGAACAGTAAATATATTTTTAAAACTAGAAATATTTAAAATATAATGGATAAATGTACTAAATAGGAAAAGGAAAATAAACGAATGAATGAACAAATTGTAGAGATCAATGTAAACAATCTCGAAGAAAAATATGAATTTAATAAAATAGCAAAGCAGGCAAGTGGTGCGGTGATGTACAGACAAGGTAAAGCTGTACTTATAGCAGCAGTTGCTGTAGATGAAAAAGCAGTAGATGAAGATTTTCTTCCTTTGACTGTTCAGTATATGGAAAAGTCTTATGCTGCAGCGAAGATTCCTGGCGGGTTCATCAAGAGAGAAACCAAACCTGGTGATTTTGAAACACTGACATCTCGCATCGTTGATCGTTCTTTACGTCCGTTATTTCCTAAGGGTTTCCATTATCCTGTGACGATCACTGTAATGGTCGTAAGTGCAGATTCAGAAGTTGATATGCAGGTGGCAGCTTTACATGCAGCAAATGCAGCACTGTATGTTTCAGATATTCCAGTCAATACCAGTATCGGCTGCAGTCAGAGTAGGGACAGCTGGAGATGACATTGTTATCAATCCTACACTCACACAGCAAGACAAAAGCGAACTTGATCTTTTGGTTGTGGGATCAGGTAAAGATGTGGTCATGATAGAAATGCGCACACTCGCGACAGAAAATGAAGAGGGGCAAAGTGCCAATGAGTTTGACGAGTCAGCACTGGTAGATGTGATCGCAATGGCATCAGATGCTATTGATGCAGCTACAGAAGCTTATATGAAAGCCTTTAAACCTATGGTAAGAGAACCTCTAGAATTACCTTTAGCTGAAGATAAAGTTGATGAATCACTGTATGAAATGATCGAAAACAGTTATGCTGAAGATGTTGAAAAAGCGATTTCACATATGGCAAAGAGTGAACGTTCTACAGAACTTAAAAAAGTGCGTACAAAAATTATGGAAGCGTTAGAGTCTGAAGGTAAAGAAGCAGATAAAGATCTTGTTTCCAAAGTACTTGAACGTTATAAAAAAACAGTTGTAAGAGCGATGATATTAGATAAAAATATCCGTGCAGACGGTAGAGCACTGGATGAGGTAAGACCTATCAGCATAGAGACAAACCTTTTACCATCAGTACATGGTTCATGTCTCTTTACGCGTGGTCAAACCCAGGCACTTGTTACAGTGACGCTCGGTGACAAAAAAGATGCGCAAATGTATGAACTCATTACTTCAAAAAATTCTTTGTCAGAGAACTTTATGGTGCATTATAACTTCCCGGGATATTCTGTGGGAGAAGCTAAATATATTGGTGCTCCTGGTAGAAGAGAACTTGGACATGGTAACTTAGGGAAAAGAGCTTTAGAGCCTTCTTTGGATTTAAGCTATGATGGAAGTATACGTTTAGTCTCTGAAATTTTAGAGAGTAATGGTTCTTCCTCTATGGCGACCATTTGTGGCGGGGCATTGGCATTGCGTGCTGCTGAGGTCAATACAACAGCGCTAGTTGCAGGTATCGCTATGGGGCTAGTGAGTGAGGGTGAAAAATATGCAGTTCTTACCGATATTATGGGACTTGAAGACCATGATGGAGATATGGACTTTAAAGTAGCCGGTACGAAAGAGGGTATCACTGCACTTCAAATGGATATCAAACTAGGCGGTATAGATTTGAACGTGTTGAAAGATGCACTGCAAAAAGCAAGTCAAGGTAAAAATCACATTCTTGGACTTATGGAAGAAGCGGAGAAAAACATCGTTTCAAGTGCAGCGCTTCCAAGTACAGAACACTTTACAGTACATCCAAGTAAGATAGTAGATATTATTGGTAAAGCTGGTACTACTATTCGTGAGATCATTGAAAAATTTGAAGTTTCAGTTGATCTTGACCGTGATGAAGGTGGGGTAAAACTTTCAGGCGAAGATAAAGAAAAAGTCGCAGAAGCAAAAGCCCACATTGAAAATATCGCATCTGCTCCGGTAAAGAAACAGATGGAATATAAAGTAGGTGAAAGTTACGAAGGTAAAGTTAAAAAGATCGTAGATTTCGGACTCTTTGTCGAAATGCCAGATGGTTTTGATGCACTGTTGCATATTTCAAAAGTAGCCAAAGAACGTGTGAATAATCTTTCAGAACGCTATAGTGAAGGTGATAAAATTACAGTTGTTGTGATGGAGCAAAAAGGTAAAAAAGTCGAGTTGGCCACACCAGAGTTTTTAGCATAAATTTTTTCTTTCTTCTTCGCTTTTCCTTTCTTGAGGGAAAGTGAAAAAATGCATCTTCTTCTAATTACAAAACATATTTCATCTATTTATAAAATTATTGAAAAACTTCATTTTATTGGATATAATAAATAATAAGGCCAAAATATCTGTGAGGATATGACGGAAAGCCGCGGGTCTTTTATAAGATAGTCGGGTTGCTTATTCTATTGAAAAAGGGATGTAAATATGGATTTAATCAAAAAACATAATTGGTTCGTTAGTATTCGAAGAAGCATAGAAAGTATGCTTCTTTTGGTGCTATTTTTGTTGACAACAACTGGAGTGGGTGCAGGTGATATTTCTGTTAAACTTGAAGGATGTAGGGCTGGAGATAACGGGTATATTGGAGAAATGGTACCCGATTATTATGGGGGTCCTGACTATAAAATGTATTTTTGTAACGAAGCAGATTATACCACTGGTGTGCTTGGTACTTGGCATGAACTTGACATGATCCCTATACGTTTTGTTCTTGATAATAAGTCAGGCAGTGATCAGAATTTCACCTTTTACGTAGGAGGTGATTATGAGCCGCATGGGGTAAACCCAGGATGGGATTATATTACTCAGTTAGTATTAGATGAAGAGGCAACCAGGATTATAGCCGGCCCAGCTAATGCTGATGCTGTTGTTGCGGCATGTAATGCGGCGGGAGCAAGAGCAAGCCAAGAACTCATTTATCCGGATGGTAGTATTTTTAGAAAAGTCATTGTAAGGGATTATCCTGCTGGTTTAATATGTGTGCCTCATTATAATATGAGGCTTGCATTAGGTTCGGGTGTTAATCCTGGAGCATCTTTAAGTACCTACTTGCATGTTTATGAGGGTGAAGCTCAAACTGGAACAAAGAATATAGGTATAAAAGTTGGCCCGTCAGCAACCTTGAATAAAACAATGACAGCCGTACAGGATGGTGCAATAGATTGGACCGTTACAAAATCATCAAGTCCTGCAAGTGTAAACTTCAGCGATACCTGTAGTGATGTCCCATCTGCATTGGAAAGAGATCTCAATATTACTGTAAGCTGGGTAAAAGGTGAACCTACGCCAGAGGGTAACGTTAATGTTACTACACTTATCAGTGCAAGCAATCTTGCACTGAGACCTATAAATATTAGTGTGGTCGACACATTGTATAGTGGAACGAGAGCACTTGAAACAATGGCACCATGTACTAAAACACTAGCGAAGAATATATTAAATGAAGAGGTATGTACACATACTTTCACTATCGCTGAAGGAGATGCAGTCAATCTAAATGACAAAGCTGTTGCAACATTTACTGATCCTGATACATGGTACTGAAATATTGGCTGAAAAAGAAGCGACTGCCTCTGCTGATGTGCAGAACTCTGGTTCAAATGATGATGAAACTGCTTATATTAAGGATCATGAATGGATCGGAGGTGACACTAATCTGAGTTACTCCGTAGAGTCAACTGTCGGTGCAAGTGGTACTTTTGATAATTATCCAACTCTGGGGGTTAAAACAAGAGAAGATGTGAATTGGACATCCGTAACCCAGAATTATAGTGGAAGTGTAACATTCCAGAAAAAAATCCATGTAGCAAAAGGAGCACAAACAGTTGGACATTTATATGACAAAGCCTTTTTATTTGGATCGGATGGTTTCGAGACAGATAGTGGTACATCGCCATTGTCAATTAGTCTAAGCTCTTCTGCATCAGGGGTATTGACGATTGTAAAAGAAGTTCAACAGGATATTATAGATGAAAATAAAACTGTGGTTTTTGCCTTTACTATTAGTAGTGGAGGGCTTCCAATACAAGATCTAAATATTACAGTCCCAGCCGGACACTCTTCTGCATCAAGCACTATTTCAGGATTGCCACTTGGTAGCTATAATGTATTTGAACATACAACTCCTGGATATGAAATAGTTGGAAGTGCTAGTCAACAAGCTGATCTGACAAAATGTAAGGCAACTGTAACGTTCACTAATAAATTATCAGTTACTCCTCCAGGAGTCAAAGTAAAGAAAGTTACACATCCTGATGATGAGAATGCCGACTGGACCATGACTCTTTATGAAGAAATATCTGCAGGTGAGTGGAATATAAAAAGTAGTTGTGATACAAATGGTACAGGAGAATGTCTGCTTCTAGCGGAAGGTGCCCTTACTCCAGGGACCTACAAGATAGAAGAGACCTTGAAAGAGGGTTGGTATAATGTAGGAAATAATGGAGTGATTGTATATTTACTTATGATGGAGGAAATAGAGATGACTATCAGTGTACATTTGGTAATGCTCAATATTCCACCATTATTATTAATAAAGTAATAGATTCAAGTAATACATACACGGATCGTTTTAGTTTTAATCAAGATATAAATAGTTCAATAGTATTAGAATTGGGCGATGGAGAAAGTCAAACATTTGAGAATGTAAAGGCTTATCCGATCGTGAGACCATTATATATAGTAAGAGAAAATATACCAACAAATTTTAGTAGTGAGTAATTTAGACTGTCAAGAAATGTGCGAGATTCCAATTTGATTTGGACAGGGAAGTCTTGGAATTTACCCTGAACCTGGAGAGACAGTAGAGTGTACTTTTACCAATCAAATAGTAGAGAATCCTTCTATGACCATTGAGAAGAGAAGCAATGGACAGGATGCCGATGTGGTTCCTGGACCAAGTATTCTTGTAGGAGATCCTGTAGAGTGGACGTATATCATTACCAACAATGGTGATGTGACACTTAGTAATATCAGTGTTATAGATGATCAGGGTGTATCGGTAAGCTGTCCGGCAACCACATTGGCTGTGGGAGAAAGTATGACATGTACTGCAAGCGGTACAGCCACTGCAGGGCAATATTCAAACCTTGGTACAGTTACGGCAAATACACCTGAAGGTGCTCCTGTTTCGGATAATGATAGAAGCCACTATTTTGGAGAGGAACCTATTGTAGAGTATCCTTCCATTGTCATTGAAAAGAGTACCAATGGCCAGGATGCTGATGTGGCTCCAGGACCAAGCGTTATTGTAGGAACTACGGTAAACTGGAATTATATTGTAAGAAATAATGGTGATGTGTCACTCAGTAATATCAGTGTGACAGATGATCAAGGCGTATCAGTAAGCTGTCCGGCAACAACATTGGCCGTTGGAGAAAGTATGACATGTACTGCAAGCGGTACAGCCACTGCAGGGCAATATTCAAACCTTGGTACAGTTACGTCAATGACACCGGCAGGTGCTCCTGTATCCGATGATGATCCAAGCCACTATTTTGGAGAGGAGCCTGTTGTAGAGAATCCTTCCATTGTTATTGAAAAGAGTACCAATGGTGAGGATGCCGATGTGGTCCCTGGACCAAATATCCTTGTAGGCGATCCTGTGGAGTGGATGTATATCGTTACCAATACAGGAGATGTTGCACTGAATACAGTTAATGTGATTGATAGCAGAGGCGTGTCAGTAAGCTGTCCGGCAACAACACTGGCTGCGGGTGAAAGTATGATATGTACCGCAAGCGGTACAGCTACTGCAGGGCAATATGCCAATATTGGTACGGTTACGGCAAGGACACCGGAAGGTGCTCGTGTTTCTGATGATGATCCAAGCCACTATTTTGGAGAGGAGCCTATTGTAGAGAATCCTTCTATTGTTATTGAAAAGAGTACCAATGGTGAGGATGCTGATGAGGCTCCGGGACCAGATATATATGTAGACGATACTGTGGAGTGGACATATGTCATTACCAATAACGGTGATGTGACACTCAGTGATATCAGTGTGACAGATGATCAGGGTGTATCGGTAAGCTGTCCGGCAACAACATTGGCTGTGGGTGCAACTATGACATGTACGGCAAGCGGTACAGCCACTGTAGGACAATATGCGAATATTGGTACAGTTACGGCTATGACTCCGGAAGGTGCATCTGTTTCCGATGATGATCCAAGTCACTATTTTGGAGAAATTTCAGATGAAGGAAATGAAACAGATTGTTTCTGTGATGATATTGAAAGTGATAGTTCTCCAGCATTGAATGATATTTCTATTGCTCTTATGATGCTTATGACACTTATGATAGGTCTTTTCTTTATTAGAAGAGAAGAACTTAACAGAAATAAAAGATAAAGAGGAATGAACATGAAAAAAGTAATTAGTATAATAACTTGTAGTACTCTTTTGAGTACAGGTGCTTTGTATGCAGGTGGAAAGGTTATTTCTCCTGTTGAGGCGGTAGTTGTACCTATTCCCGAAGTGATCGATCCAAATCCTTTTTATGTTGGAGTAGGTCTAATGTGGGCAGGAGTAAGCAGAGACTGTTTTTGTCCTCCAGATGAGATAGTTAGACTCAAAGATTCTACATGGGGTGGGATCATAAGAGCAGGATATGATCATAACCAATATGTTGGGATCGAAGTACGTGCACTTCAATCAAGTATAGACACGGATTGGGCTGATAAAACGACACATTATGGAATTTTTCTCAAACCTATGATGCCTGTAGATGAGGATATAAACATTTATGGACTCCTTGGATATGGACATACTAAAGTAGAAACAGACTGCCCATTATTAAAGGATAAATATACCTATGAGGGCTTTAGTTATGGTATAGGTTTGGAGTTTGATTTATCAGATAAAGAGGATGATTATGACTCTTATAAGACAAGTGAAAATCAGATGCCAGAGTTTGATAGACCTTTTGATGGACAAGGAGGTCAGGAAGTAGGATGGGGTCTTTGGATTGATTATCAAAACCTAATGAATAACGAAGGTCCGGACAATTATAAAACAAATATTGTCAGCTTTGGTGTTACTTACGACTTTTAATCATGTTTTATAGAAATAAAAGAGTAGATATTCCTTCATAAGTACTATGAAGGAATATAGTAAATATATGAATACTGGTGAAGTTATAATCATAAAGATTCTGCTAATATTAATTATAGTTTCATCATTTCCTCAAGGATAGTTGATACACTGTAAAAAAGCCTATTTTTATGATTGATTGTTAGAAGACTTCTCTTTTGAACCTGAAGAAGTTTTGATAAATGTTATAAACAATCCTAGTCCTACAATCATTAATAATATATTTCCAGTAATATCATGTGACCAATAAAAATTTCCTCGTCCCCCCTCTTGTTCTACAAAATAGACTACCAATAAAATACGAAAGACATTTACGAGAGAAAACACTACATATCCTATACTCATCCAAAATATTTTATCTATTATTCTAGAAGGATATGCAAGTATGGATGCTAAAAAAAAGAGTATAGGTATCATACCATTACATGTTTGATTGATAACGATTTTATAGTGCGGGTTTATCCAAATATCAATGCCTTGAAGTTGTTCTGGGAGCAAAAACATATTCAGAAAAAAAAGTGTGAGTTTTGTTTGACCTTCATTAATTATAGAGGCGAATATAGAAACCTCAGAATAAAAAAGTGTAAAGAGTATTATTAAATATAGAAAATATAAAGCTATAAATCGTTTCATTTTATTACTATAGCAACAAAATACTTATTATATCCTACACTTAAAGTTGTT
>CAWAVD010000013.1:0-55039 GCA_963785375.1 Sulfurovaceae bacterium | reverse complement strand
CCTGACGGGCCGCTGACTGAGCACCCGCCAAATCAAAGCGAGCGCCTTCTGCAAGTCGACCAGCCTCGTTGTAAGCATTATTGATTTCCGTTCGAGACTTTCTGGCAAATCCGTCCTCAGCCTTGCCATCAAACACGCCTTTGATCGCTTTACCAGCCTCTTCGTTGTTGACCTTGAAATCCGACATCAGGCGATTTTTAGCCTTGGTCATTGCCTTACGGCCGCTTGTCGTCAGCGTGCGACCAGCATTGCCCAACTGAACATCGTCGATCTCGTTCAGCAGGTCAGCAAACGACATTTGTTGCTTTTCCATCGCACCCTTCAAAGCTGCGCTTGTAGACCGCAGCTTGTGCGGCCAAGCGGTTCATAATCAAATTATCAGGGCGAGTCTGAAACACCATCGGGGCTTCAAGGTCTGGCTTTTCAAGTCTTTGTTGCAATGCCCGAAGGTCTTGATCTGCGTTAAAGTCATTGACGATTGTTTCCGATAACTCGGCTTTGGGGCCACGGAGGCCTTTCGCCAGTCCTACTGGAGAGCACCCAAGCGCAAGGTCAAATCCTGCTTCAGTGCCGGCCCTTTCCGAGCACTTCGGGCAAAGACTCCTGCTGATAGCCCCGCATTGCCTCGATGCCTTCTTTAGCCAAGTGCACGAGTCCGGCCGTCCCAGCTTGTAGCAGCAAGTTGAGGCAAGTAACGCATGCGGCAACTAGCAGCAATACCAGCCTGAGCAGCAGTCGTTGCCACATCTCGAGGGGCATCGACCAGATCACCCGCGTCGAAACCACCTGGATCGACCAATCGGAATGGTTCGTCCGGCGAGCGACGGTAGTAATCCCTGTCGCCTGTCGTTGGCAATGATGCTCTGCGGTACTCACCTTCAGGAAACTTGTCGGCAAATTTCGCCTGCTTCTCTTCAAGCGTGTCCGACAACCCAAGATCGCCTCTTGTGGTCAGCGGTAGATCGGATTGAGGCAGGATCGGCACACCTGCCTGAGCAGACAACCGTTCCGCAAGCGTCCCCCGTTCCCGACGACCACGCCGTGTTTGTTGGGCAGGGGGTGCGGTTGGTCCAACAACGACTTCGTCTGCGTCCCACCAGTTGTTACCTGATCCCTGTCCCGGTGTGACTACCTCATCCTGTTCCCACCAGTTCACTTTCTTCTCCGAATTGTGCCGTCGGGAGCAATGTACTCTGTGCCCGGAGACAATGCTTTGAGTTCTTCTGCAGAAGTTGGTCGGGCGTAATTCATTTCACCCGGAACAGCAGTTCCTGACATTCTGGAAATCTGTTTCAGACGACTAGACCGCCTGTCCATCACCCCAATAAGGTTTTCCAAACCAGCCCCGACTACTTGAGCATCTGCTGAGTCAAGCATACCCAGTGCCTCTTTGTAGTCGGCCTGTTCTTGCTGCGTCAGCGGTCCTTTGTCTGGCGCCATGATCTCTCGAGCCGCGCTTTTCGTTGCAAGCAGTGACGCTTGGATTTGCGTAGGCGTTGCTCCACCTGCTCCCCGAGGGCTGATTGCCTCTCCTGCCTGTTTGATCGTGTCGCTGCCAAAGAAATCACCAGCACCTCTTATGACAGAAGAACCTTTTTCAAATGCTCTTGCAAACAAGTTGACAGCTTCAGGGTTGTCTTGAACCATTTGTAATGTTCGTCGAGCCTCATCCCCACCCAAGTCAGCTGAGATGATGTTGTTCTGAATCCCCGATTGAACACCTTTCTGCAACGGCTGCGGCAAATTGACGTTGACACTGGTCCCACTCGCCGCCTGCTTACGTGCTACCCAGTCCGCGTAACTACCGGGACTACCAGCCAGTTGCCATTCCTGAAACGACATTGGCAATTTCGCAGGCTTCTGCTGCTGCATGTACATATCAAGTGCCGCAGGCGCACCGCCAAGATTGAACGCGGTTTGCATCGACGGATCGCCCGATTGACCGACGAACTCAGCCACACGCTGCTGCATCGCTGCCTGCTGCTCAGCCTCTTTCTTCGCACGCTCGCGTTCTTCTTTGAACGTCTCGGCGCGTTGTTTACGCAGCACCGATTGTTCTTTGAACTGTTGAACCCGCCCAAGATCGCCCATAGCCCCGCCTAACGCTTGGCCGAAGTTCTGTTCTTTCCGGGCAAGCAGACCGACCCCAAGTTGGAACATGGGGTCTTGCATCGCGGTCATAAGCCCGTCGCGACTGAAGGCGTCAAGCAATCCCATTAGAAGAACCCTCCGAGTAAACCGCCGCCAATCGCCCCGATTGGGCCGAACATTGAGCCGCCCATCATCGCACCACCCAACGCACCGCCACCGCTAAACCCACCGCTCTGCCCCGGCATCGTGCCGGTCGAGGTTGACCCCCAGGGGGCACCCTGCAGATAGTTCATGTAGGTCGCCAAATTCTGTTGCGGTGCGTTCTGTTCGTAGTTGTAGCGGTTCAAACTATCCTGCAGCGCCAGTTCATCCTGACCGCGTAGATACTCCCCGTACTGACTGACCCCCTGCGACGGCATCATTCCGGCTTGGAGCGTCTGCGGAGCAAGCTGCATCGCTCGACCTGCAGCATCAAGGCCCGTGTCATAGGCGCTACCGTAAAGCTGAGCAAGTGCATCGCCGGTTGACTCCGACACGTTACGCATTGCCCCGGCCTCTGCCAGTGCCTGCCGTGACCCGCCCAACTGACCCGATGCGACCGCACCGCCACGAATAGCCGGGTTCATTTGCTCGGTGAACTGCCGCGACATGCGATCCTGGATTACGTCTGCCATGCCGCCGACATACTGATTGTTGGCAACGTCCGGCGCACGAAACAGATCGTTCTGAGCCTGCAGCATTGAACCGACCTGTCCGGGCATCTGGTTCATGGCGTAGTTCAGACCCATCTGAGCGCCCATGTTCTCGAAGGCGTTGTTATCGACGTAAGTCTGACCTGGGTAGTACTGCGGCCCACCAGCTTCGTAAAGATCGGTCGCGTCTGCATACCCTTGTTTCAGATACGGCTGAACACCGCTCCACGGGTCGGCCTTTTGAACAGTCGTGCTTGTACCGCCGCTATCTCCACCACCACTCATAACGCCACCTCTCTTGATACAATCGTCGTCTTCGACGTTGCATTAAACATGCTCTTGAGGTAACGCGCCCACCCTGGACGACCATGCACCTCGATTAACTCTGCGCCGATATTCTTAGCGCCAAGCTCCATAAACCGATTCAAATCCTCAGACCACTCGTCCATTCTTGAACCACCCGCAAACACCAGTTTGATGCTGCGCTTTCGTGGGTAGTCAACGACCTCTGTCACCATTGCCGCAACGATCTGACCGTCAATCTCAGCCACCAGCAACTGCTGCGCCCCGTCTTCAATGAACCGCCGAATGTCTTCCAACAGGAACGTGCCGTTGCTCATCTCGACGGCCTGCTCAAGCAGTGGCGCTACTTGCGGCCATTCAGACAGTTGCCCAAGTCTAATCATCGCCGGCGCAACATCTGCCCGACACCCATCATCTGCGGCATCCCCATCGGACTCATTCTCGGAGTACCACCGCCGGGAGCCATCCCCATCCGTTGCTGCTGTCGGTCGCCGCCCATCATCATTCCAGCAAGACCAGCCATCGCCGCCGGGTCCATGCCGCCGCCCATCGGGTTTCCGTTCGCCATCATCTGACCACCCATCGGCCGACCTTTGTCCGTCATCGGGTTAGGCATTCCGCCCATTGACGGGAAGAACGCAGGCGGCGGGTTGGCTTGGCTCGGAACGCCCCCATAGGGACTTGCGACAGGACCGGCAGGGTTCATCACGTTCGGCATCCCCTGCATCGAAGGCATCGCCGGACCCTTGCCGAACTGCATCATCGGTGCAGCTTGCTTCCCAAGCTCGCGGATCTGTTGGTATGCCTGCATCTCGGGGTTTCCAAACAACCCACCCATCAGACCTTGCATGTTGCTGAAATCAAACATTTAACGTCTCCCGACAATTTCGTAGTCAACCTCGTAGCCGTGGACAGACCACGATACGTCGGCATTTGAATAAAACTCGACACAGTGCATTCTACCCGTTACCCGAAAGTCTAGCTTATAGTCAGTTCCGGGCGTAAACGATTGATAATCAGACCAAACCGGCGTTCCGGCAGCGACATCCAGCGACCCTAACCGGACCTGGAAAGCGCCACCCTCGGCGTGCGGATAAATGGTCAAGGCCATGTGCCAATCGGCCTTATCACCGAGATCCAGGGCCGTGCGACGGGCGTAGCAGACGCTGTTGACCCCATCATCCTGATTCAGCCGGTCCATTTCGTACAGTTTGGTCTGACCGCCGAGTATTAGCGAGTCCTTAAACGGACTGCCATCAATGAAATCGTCGTAGGTGTCCGGCAGCGTGTTTGTGCCGCCCTTGGTGTCGTAGGTGTCCGAACCAGCCGTGTAGCCATCGTAGGTGTACCCAGACGTTCTATCGACCAGTGCGAACACACCTGTCGTCACACCGGGCAGAGTGCGCTTCGACCAGACGTTCTCAATCGAATCCCATACCAGCGCCTGCGTACAGTACTGGTCGCCTTCCTCGGGATAGCACAGCCACACTTCCTGAGTGCGCTCGTAATAGATGCAGAACGTCGCGTCTTTGTTCGAGCGTGACACGTTGTCGAAAAACAGGTTTTTCACCCGCTCGTCAGCAATGCTCTGAAAGTTGTTTCCATCGTAGATGTAAATGTCACCGTCACCGACGAAAAAGTGTTTACCGGAGACATCGCACACGCAGTTTCGCGCATAAAGACCTTTTGTTGTCGTTACCAGTCTGACGTTCCAGATCGGCTCATTGGGCGAAAATCGTCCGGCGTAGGTAAACGCATGTATGGCGTCTGTCTTGTAGACCTGCAACGAATCTCTGAGCGGCAACGCATCGACAATCCCGCCGGGGGTGTCTGTCAGTTCAACAAACCCCGCGTCGTATTCGGCTAGCTCTGGTTTCCAGGTTATCGGCACAGATCCCGGATCGGCAGGATGCGACCACCAGACCTTGCGGCTGTTCTTCCCTTCGCAGTCCTCAATGTCCATCGCAAACAAGATGATAGCGAAACGACCGGATAATCTTTGCCCGAAGATCCCCCTCGATCCACGAACACGTTTCTGTCCCTGTCTCGTCGTAAGGCAGATCAATGGTTGACCCGCTTCCGCCCCAATACTGCGGATTGTCGCTGCCGTTGGTAAACACAGCCACGCCACCAAGAATGCACGAATCCCATCGACCAGCCGTTGCAAACGCTGACCCTATCTCGACCTCTGTGCCTACGCCCGTATCCGACAGGTTTGTGACCGAGTACAGACTGGACCCAGCCCCGTACATCAGGTAATTGACCCCGTTGCTGTTCTTGACCAACTCCAGCGACTCTGGCGGCGCAGTGACCGTGGCGATTGAGATATAGCCACCAAACGATGCTATCGAACGATCCACGCATCGCGTGTTGCTCAGATCAGTCCACGCATTCGGCGGCAAGCTGGTTGCCTCTTTATCAGAGACAAGTCCCGCTGACCCGAGATCGTCGATCTTGACTGTAGCTCAACCGTACTCGCTTCACCGTAATCGTACCAACAGTTTAGCCGCTGTAGACGACCCGCCGTCTGTCGCCAACACCAACACTGCCCCCGCTGCACGCTGGAATTGTCTATACTGGTGTCAGAGTCCACGTCACCGGCAGCAGATCCACTCTTGGGCCACTGTCACAGACGCATTAACTTGCTCACGCCTTTTATGACATTGAAGTTGAACACTGGCGCATCCGTTGCGGTCCCGGTCACGGTCGCAAAAGAGATGTCGAACAAGCCAGACGCGACACGGGTGACATGCGTTTTGTATTTGTTCGTGCCAGATTTTTGATTGACTACGATGGTATCTGTCTCGGCAACGGTCGAGTTGTTTACCGTAAACGTCGCATACGTTGTTGATCCCGCAGCAGAAAACAAAGTTACTGCGCCGCTGGTTTTGTTTAGCGTCACCGCAGTTGTTCGACTAGATGCTTGGGTAACTGCCCCACCAGCACCCGTTGTGTAGCCAAGCGTTGACGTTGCCTGTAGCGTCGTGAATTTACCTGTCGCCGCTGTCGATGCGCCAACGGTCGCTCCGTTGATCGTGCCGCCCGTGATCGTTGGCGTAGCGACATTGCTCGTTGTCGCAATCGTCCCAGTAAACCCGGCGAGGCTGTTCAATTCGCTAGCCGTTGCCGTCACCCCATCAAGGATGTTCAACTCCGACGCTGTAGCTGTCACGCCGTCAAGGATGTTTAACTCGGCGGCGGTTGCCGTAACACCGTCCAGGATGTTTAGCTCTGCAGCGGTTGCCGTTACCCCATCAAGAATGTTCAGTTCAGCGGCAGTTGCGGTAACACCGTCCAAAATATTCAGTTCAGCCGCAGTAGCCGTTACCCCATCAAGGATATTCAACTCTGCAGCCGTGGCTGTTACCCCGTCGAGGATGTTCAACTCATCCTGCGTAGCCGTGACGACACCGCTAATGCTTGCAAAGTCGGTCGTCAGTACAGACTTGAGTTGGCGGAATTCTTCATCGATGCCATTTGTGCCCCAGGGGTCATCCGATCCGGCAGGCGAGGCGGCATCCAATTCGTTTATGTGTGTTGCGCTTTCAAAAGCCATCAGTAAACCTCTTTTTTCCAGATCAGAGTGTCAGCATCAGATTCATGTCAGCGTCCTAGTCTGCGCCCCCACATCTCGATATTGTTTTCATCGACAAGCGCCCATGCGCTCGTGCCTGTAAATCCACTAATTGTGCAGGATTCCCAATTGTTTGTAACAGGATCGTACTGCGCGACTGTGCCGTTGAACGAAATCTCTAATCGCTGCGATTCTGTATTCCAGAAGAATCCCTTGTTGGGTGACTGCCGATAACCGATGTCGGTCGCCGAGATCGGGCTAAGGCCGATTGTCGCCTCGTCAAATATGCGAATCTCCGCGCCCGTGTTATCCGTCATCAAGATGGAGGCAGTGCCTGAAATCGTCACCGGAATATAAAGATTCCCAGATCCGTCCTTCCCTATGGCATCACCGTATGCATGAGCCGATCCGCTGAAGCTGAATTCGTCAGATGCCTGAATAGCCGCTGCACTGCTGGCATTCTCCACAACTCGGGTAACGCCTGTTTTGTTGTTGGTTGGGTTAGACCAAACGCTGACTAACTGGCTGTTCTCTGAATCCCATGACGAAACTTGCAGATCCCAATCGGTATCGCCACCGGGGCGCGTGATTGTCGCGGTTCTGCTACCTGTTGTTTTCGAGTGCCAGCGTAATTGCTGTGAGTCGTTAACCGTCTCACCTTTCAGCACAATCTTTGTTGGCGTCTCGCATTGGAACGAATAGACCGCTAAGCCACCGCTTGGCGGGTTACTAAAGCCTTCAAAAACCTGAGACCACGACCCACCGGAATACTGCATCCCGCGAAGGTATGTTTATCGCCAAAATCTACCGGCTTGTACTGGATGTAAATATGATCGTCATCGCCAACCGATCCGTTAGCAGACCCTTGATGTGTGTTATCTGAGTATTTGACTGCCCGGTATTCTGCAAAATGACGCTCCACACGGGTCTGTGCTGATTTCATATCGACCGATAAACGCCAGCGTTGCTGCCTGCTTGTGCACACCGCGACTTACTGATAACCATTTCATCACCGAGTGCATCGTCATATTTGCACGCCAGAGAAAAGCCTCGTCGCATCCCCTCGTGTCGTATATCTGGTTGCCTCGCCGCAGTTGAGAATATATTCAGGGACCAGACCTTCGAAGCTCAGACCCGATACGTCAAGAATCGCCCAAGTGCCTCTGGCATAGGGCAGCGCCGACTCAAGCGCCGCTACCCGCTTTTCCAAGCTACGCGGCCAAAGGTCTTCAGTCCTGTCAAAGTGCCGCTTGTTGTATTCGACCAGCTGCTGAAGTTCTGGGCTACTGACAAACGGCGGCGGGTCAGGTGTAAACTTCGGCTTGACGTAAACAGGTGATCGTGTCCGTCGAGAAGTTGATAACCGCATTGGTCACGCCGGAAGGTGTCAGGTTTCCAAGGTTCGCGCTGATCGAGGCCACAGCCCATTCGATCCTCTCACCTGCTGCAACGAACGTTGCCGTCGAGAGACTGAAAAACCCATAGTAGTTGTTTATCTGGTCGTACAGGCTGTAAGACAACACCGGCCACGTATCCGTCGCGTTTGACGACGCCACGGCAACCGTGTTGATGTACTGCCGGTCAGTCGCTCGAACCAAAGCAACGTCAGTCCGCGTATAGCCGTCTCCAGATAACTCTGTACCTGGACCGATAGACGATCCTGCCGTCGAATGTGCGCTGATTGATAACTGCGTCGGAACAGTCGGCAACTCAAGCAAAAACGACTTCAGTATCTGTTCGATGTAGTAGTTCGAGAATCCTTGCCGGAAGACGTTTCCGATACCGATAGTAATCCCACCGGCTGGCCATTGAATCCCCTTCCCGGCGATGATTGCGACAGGTGCCTTTAGATTGCCAAACGCATAATAGTTGTCAGCCTCGTCCCAGATCGTGAACGAATAGATGTCCTCCCATGCGTCAGACGATAATTGGCTGTTGATCGTCGCGGCGTTTCGGATCTGCACCTCACTGACCGACTCGAACGTGACCGGCGTCTTGAAGTAGTTACTCCCGACCAGTTCATCCCCGGCAGCATCCGCGTCACTCTCGGTTGAGTGCATTTTGATGTAGAACTGCGTCGGCAGGACAGGCGTCTCACCGGCAAGAATTGCCAGCGATTGATTGCGAAACCAGTTCGAGAATGTGCCTAGCGTGACCTCCCACTGCAGAATAAGACTGTCGTCGTCCTTATCCGGCAAGATCCCCGCATATTCACACCACGTTACGCAACTCATAGTCCTGCGAACGCCCCCAAAAGACCCATCTTGAGTTGATCAGTCGTTGCCGGAGATCGCCCCGACAACAGGCCAGTGTTCTTGCCCAGGTAGTACCCGAACGGCGTCACCATTGCCCCGGCAGCCTGTAGCGGCCCCTGCGCGGCATAGTACTTGTTCCACAAGTAATGCTCGGCATTGGCCAACTCAGGGTCAGGGTTGCGGTTACGTTCAGCCAGCGCCCACCGCCAAGCCTCCAAAGGGTCTTGGTAGTTCGTCAGCGCCTGCTGGACGTACCTATTTCCGCCGTCCACCGCCCCGTCCTTTCTTCTTGCAGGCCATTTGACTCTCCTATTTCAATCGGTCTTTGACCTTATCGGCAATTTCTTTCAGATCGTCACCGAGCTTTTCCACTTTAGCCTTTGTCTTTTTCTCACCCCATTTGAGATAGAGAAAAACACCAACCACCACCAACAGCAGCAAAAACCCGATCAAACCGGGCTCGCCATACGCTACTTGATACTCTTCCATTATCGTATTGCTCCAGGGTTGCGCTTGACCTTATCGCGAATGCCAACCAATGCTTCAGCGACCATGCCGTTTCCGCTCATCTCAGCTTTGCCAATTGCCGCGTCGGTGACACTTGACACAACACCGTCTGCGATACCCATACTCAACGCATTGGCCATGTCGCGATCCATGCCGTACCACTCGCAAGTTACCTTGCTGATCGGGCTGCCGTTCTCTTCGTCAATCTGCGTCATTTCAACTTTCACTGAATCAGTCATCTGTATATTCCTGTCATTGCATAAATGCGGATGAATTCACTGATCATCCACCAGTAGAACCAAACCAATAATGACGCCGCAGCCACGATTGATACAAACTTAGCGACTGCGCGCGCCATGCTCTATTACCTCGACACACCGCCTGTACGGGCTTGATGCTTTGACCCTGGTTGCGCCGTTTCCGGTAAGTCAAGAAACGGACGGGCTTTGATTTCATCCAACAATTTGTTGATTGACTGGATGTTGTTCTTGGCGCGTTCGTAATCAAACGACACCAGCGACCCGGCCATTGACGCACTGTTGCTCTTTGCCATCTCTACCGCTGATATCAACCACTTTTCGGCCAGCAGTTGTGTTGCCTCGTTCATCGGAATTTGATTACCGTTGACATCTTCAACGAAGTAAATGTACGGAACGCTGAAATCGATTGGCATTTGTGTCGGATGCGTTGCCGGGTTGTCAGGAATTGGCGACGCATTCAGCGACTCAACCATGCTCAGCGCATGTTCGATGTAAGACTCTTGCCGAATAATCGCGTGTTCGTCTAGCCCATTGGTATGCGCTGCAGACGGCTCGCGCGCAATAGTTTGACCAAACTCATAAAGCTGTTTTGCAACACCACGCAATTCATTATTGCGGTTTGGGTAAACAACGTGTAGATCGTTAATTGCCATAGTTCCATCCTCAAACATTTAAGCGCCCACACGCTTTAGCGTCTGAGTTGACCCGCGCTGGTGTGGGCCAGCGCACCCGAAGGCCAAGGGGTCAACCTCGCAGGCTTTCGCCTAATTCTTTTTCCAACGATCAGCAACTACTGCGCTGATCTTCTCAAGCCCTCGCGAGCCAAAATAAAATGCGTAAACCGTCAACATGACAGCGGTCCAAAGTCCTACCCAAACCTCAAGCGCCGCTACCTGCGCGGTACTCAGTTCGCCAAAGACCGTAGCGAATGACAATGTAGTAACCGATACCGTGACGAATATCAGCGTCATCGGGCGAATGTTCTTTGGCAACCATGCGTCGCTTTTCATGTCGGCCTCAAGTCGCTTCGTCAGTTCCTGCGCCTCGACCTCGTTGGCCTTGAGACTGCCTTCTCAAGATCGGCCAAAACCTCTTTGACTTCCTTCTCAATCTGCAACCGCTCGTGGTCGGTCGTCAGATTCTTGTCAATGGCATTGCCAACGCTATCGACAATCTTTGCCGTGGCGCTGCTGAAGATCGTGCCGATGGCAGCAAAAAAGCTCATACGATCACCTGCATGGCATCTGACAAACTCACATAGACCTGTCGCCCTACGTCGTTATTCACACCGCCCCAGGTGGCCGGGTATCCCGCCTGCACGCCTTCGCGAACGTCAAGGTGTACCCCGATGCCGGATGACCAATGTGGATATATTCCGATCCCGGTAAACCCCACGTCAGTTGCAGCCAACACAAAGCGCTCAACATCATCATCGTTTGCCAACTTGCTTGGAAATAAATCAATGGCGCGAACCTCGCCCCAGCGCTCAATGTTGTGCTGAGATTTGCTGTTGGTCGCTTTGCGCCCCATAGCACCAACAGCTTTGCTGGTCTGGATCGGGCTGCCCCACTGATGACGAAGCACATCAAGACGAACTAACAATTCCGATGACATATCGGCGTACCAGCTTTGCATGCTGGCGTCGATAAACTCGTCAGGGCTGAAGTAGTGCAGTCTCATTTAGCGCCGCCTTGCGGATAACCTTCAAGCCGACCGGGACAAAGCCCTTGCGACCGCAGCCGATAGAACTCGCGTTGCTTTTCGCACAGTTTGATCTTTTGCCGTGGTGTCAGGTTTTTGTATGGTTGCTTATTCATAACGCCGTCTATGCAAAATCTTTTGTTTCGTAGATGTGGATTTTTCCATGTCGCTTAATCTCTAAAATCTCAATGCCAATCTGCGGCAAAGCTTTCAGCAGTGAGACAAATTGCTGTTTGTCTGGCGTTCCTACTAGCCCCTTTGCTTCGGCAATGTTCAGGCATTTGCGGTGCAGCGTCACACTGTTCGCATATTGCATCTTGTGCCGATAAGCCTCCATCGGATCTGCTGCCGTGATACAACGCGAACGATCCACGCAATAGGGCGTTCGCCTTTGTGGCGATAATCCTTGACTGGCTCGAAATGGACGCTGTACATAGATCATCAGTCAATCAGATAATCGCTTCTAAAACTTGCGCTTCATGCCGCGCACATCCTCCCTGATTTGCTTAATCTTCATCGCGCGCGCGTTCTAGCCCTTGAGCATTAACGATTGCTTGCGATTCCAAAACTCGAATGCGCGCATAACCATCCACTGCCGACTGTCTGTGCTGATCGTCTAATGCCTGCGCTTGCTGTAGCTTGTGAATCATCTGCTCTAATTGTTTGCCATCTGCACCTGTAAACGGATCTGCCTGCTGTCTGGTTGCGTCTTAACAATCGCTAAATTCCCACCAATACCTAAAGCTGCCGCTGTAAACAAAAGGAACGATTCGGTTTTCTAAAGCGCCAGCGAGACCGCTAATCCCCCGGCCATTGCTACCATCGCCGCCAGAAGAATTCAGATCCGTTAGCCACGCTTCAACCCTCTTTCTAGTGTTTTGCATTACTGCCATTTCTCTATCGCTGCGCCAACCGTGTAAAAGCGGTACGGCGTAAGCTCCAGACCTGCGCCACCCAGCCAATAAGAAGCCACTGTTGCCTCTTCTCCTCCAATACGCACCAGCGATCCGAGCGGGAACTCGTTCTTGTCTCCGCTGACGCCTGTAATCGTTCCAAAGTTACCCGTCACGGTCTGACCTGAATCTACCCACTCGGCACCCGGCGGCGTGAAGCCTTGGTCGAACTCCCAGAAGTAATCTGTGCGCCCTGCCTGGTCTACTTGCAGGTCCATCCTGCCCTCTTGGGCAGAACCTAAGAGCAATGCGTAATAGATAGGCTCAGGGGTCGCCGTAACGCGCCCTGGTGGGTTGATCGTCTGCCACTTAGATGTGCCATCACCCTGATCGGTCAGGACAAAAGCACCTGTCGTGTAAATGAAATTCCAGTCAGCATCATAGATGCCAATAGCGCGAGCATCGGGTGGGCGGTTCGGGTCGGCAAATTCAATGGTGGCAATCCAGCCTTCGCCTTCAAACGCAGGGGTGTCGTCGAACCTGCGGTCCATCTTCAGAACAATTGGCTGCTGGTCTTCGGGGAAGGTAGCCAGTGTTGCTGCTACAGGCACATCTTGCAGATACCTTTGTTGACCACCGAACCAATGATGATAGTCAAGGCTGTCTGTTGCGATCCCTTCAAGGTTGCCTAGCGGTCTGATATAGGCCAGATAGTCATGGATAGGATAGGCACACCTTCGATCTACCGTACCATACCTGCCGTCTGCATTCCATGCGCCTATTACCCTGTCTGCTGCGATAATCTCATCGCACAGGTACAGCCACCAGTCTTGGGTGCCATCGTTGTAGGTGCCAGAAGGACGCAGGTTTGTGCGTGGATCAACCGCTTGTTCTTCGGAGTAGGCAAGTAATACGTTCATGCTGGCCGCTCCCCGGTTGTGTAAACATTGATGCTTGAAAGCTCCAGTATTCCGTCTGCATCGCTGTCAAACTGCGTATCAACAACCCTGTCCCAATCGTCAACATCAACATCGGTGCCGTTCTCTACTGCGCGAGTTTCGTTGTCTGCCGTGATTTCATTGCGCTGGTGTAGTTCAGTGTGTCTACGGCGCGGGATGCTATAGCGCCTTCGGTCTTGATGTAGCTGGTGGGGACTGAGCCGCCTTCAAGCTGGAAGCGATCAAGCGATCCTGTAACTGTGACCGTTACAGTGCCAGCACCCGTTACCGTAAACAGATCAGGCGATCCATCAGTAGCCGTTCCACCGCCCGTAATCGTTGCAGTGCCTGCGGTTACGGCTGCGCTGCCTGCGCCGTTAACCCACAACACATAGTCGCCAGTTGAAAGCGAGCCAGTTGTTTGCGTCGCAGGCGTTTCGTCTGAGTTCAATAGTTGATTCGTCGCAGCAGGCTCCATCAGCAGACTTGGCGCAGGCGTTATAACGCGCCTGTGGCTTCGGTGACTATGCCGTTACCGTCTACCGTATTGCCGTTCTCGGTCGGGAAGTATTTGACGCCATCGACACCAGCCCCGTGCCAAGGTGCGGATAGAACCACCAACGCGAAACATAATTCGCCTTGGAACGTTTCGGGATCGTGCTTTGTCCGCGCTAGTGTCCTCAATTCAGTAATGATCGCTAAAGTAGATCTTTAGGCCTTGCAACGCCAGCGGTCGAATTGCTTATTGTAAAATTCTCTGCACTAACTGATCCGGTCAGTAGTCGCTAATTTGTATCTAGTAATACGTGGTAATAACTGTTATCGCTATTGACCAGTCTGAGACCTGTTCTGCTTGTAAATCCAACACTGGAATGTCGCTACCGGAATCAGTCCAAGCCACATGCGCTAAATACAGTAGTTCATGACCTGTCAGTTGGTTCGACTCAAAGATGTGTAGCACTCGCTGTTATGTTTGCCGTCGCTAGAAAATCAATGATACGCTGTCCTGCCAATTGATGCTGTAAGTGTAACGACAGCAGAAATCGCTGCAGCTAGATGAATCTTCTGAACTGTTGATGCTTTGAACATAGATTCTCGAACTAAACCGCGCACCCTCAAACCGCGCCTCGTTATCTATCACAGTACGCACCACGCCTTCATGGTCAATAACCGTGGCATTGCTTGCACGTGCAAAGGTGGCATCAGCGCCAAGGGTGCCGGTTGCTGCATAGGCGGGAGAATAGGGCAACGACAGACCCCGGCGGATTACCGCCCGACCCGTCTCCACCGCCAGACAAGGCGCGTTTAAAAATATCAAGCCCAAGACCAAGCATTAGTAGAGCGCCACGATTCCCGTTGCATCCGAACCAGTCGAGTACACCTTGTCAACCTGGATCGGCAACAAAACGCCTGCAACCCCGGTAAACGTGCAATCAACGCCTGATGCCATGCGAACCTTAACCGTTCCAGTTCCACCGCCTACCCACAGTCCGCGAGTTAAGTCTGGCAATTTGTCGGTATCGCTTGCAGTAACTGCCGCCGCATTATCAGAACTCCAAGTCGAAGTGCGCATATCAACCTCTCAAAATGTTGTAGCGGTCACGATCACTCATAGCCGCAAGTTCGGAAACATCTAGCTGGGAATCATCGCGATTGCTTTGCTCCAGCTCATTAAAATCATTAATCGCTTCGTCAAACATGGTTTTAAACATTGTCACAGCAGCAGACCGCATGTGTACAGACACCTCTACGCAAGATCCGTAAAGGTAAATATCTGGAAATGTTGTTAGTAACCAGTTTGTTGTGTCAGTTGCTATATCCCATGCCTTGATATAGTCGAACTGCACCGTGTGATCTACAGTCACAGCCTTTGCAAACTCAAACTGCTGTCGCATCGTAAACCAGTATTTGCACGTTGTGTCGCTGTAATAATCAGCGATTCGCTCAGGCGCTGCATAATCGGCGTTTACATACGCTGTATCTGCCTCTGTCGCTTTCTTTACCCGGACATTTATCCACTCCATCATGCCTGCTGGCGGGTCTACAAAGCGACTTGCTGAAGTCATTGTGTCAGTGGCCAACACTTGCTGCTGCCTGCCCCGAGTTAACCGATTAATCTTTGCTTCGGCTCTCTTTATAGCGTCGGCCAATGCGTCAGCAGACAATCCGCCCGTTGACACGTTCGCCATCTCTGTTCGAACGGCAGCCTGTAATTCAGTGTAATTTGATAACGCCACGGCCTTTCTCCAAATAACCAAGACGCTCCATCGTGCGCCGGAATGCTTTGCTGATTCGATACCGCTGACGATCTGTTAGCTTGTTTCCGCCAACCTTGCCTTCGCCAAAGAACGCATTCTTGGCATTAGGCGAACTTTCCCTGAATCCTTCTTTCGCCTCGATCTTTCTTAGTCGGCCAAGGTCAACCATATCCAATGCGGCTTTCACCCTAATCTCGTCAGGCTCAATGCCTGAATGACGCAGTATCTCGCTAAACTCCTGCACCGGGTTTTGTCGCATTGCCTCATAAGAGAAGACCCGCACATTATGCGTATCGGCGTTTAGGTAACTGTTTGTGTGCCGACTCCAAGACGACATAAAGTCTGCCACCCGCGTCGGATCTGATGTCAGCGTCCGATACTTGTCCTGCATGTATTCAATCGCTGTATCGACATCGACACCCATGTGTTTAGCAAAACTTGGGGCTACGTCGCGAGGATCGCGCACTATGCAAATGGTCGCCTGCGTTAGCATCTCTGGCAGCAGTTCGATCCCGTTAGCGATCATGTGCGCTGAATGCGTCTTAACGAATAGCGGCACTTCTGAAAATTTGTTTTTATTGAACGCCCGGACTAATCGCAAAAGACCCATAGGCCGGGTCAAGTGCTGAATATCTACCGGCAGATCAGAGATGTTAGACCCGTCACCAATTTGACACCTGTCGGCCCGGTCGTCAGTGACCGAACAAACAATGTCATTAATATCAATCTCGCCTAAAAAATAAGCGTCCAGAAACAACCGAACCCAGGTATTCCCGGATTTCGGATACGACGCTAGCCAGACGATTTTACGGTAACTCATAAACCCTCATTGATTGGCCATGCCGTTTAGCAAACGATTTCCAGTATTCCACGACCGAATTGGAAACCTTTTCCCCAATTGGCACTAAGAGTATAGACCCATCGTCAACCCATTTGCAGATCGCGCCGGACCTGTCAGGGCGTTGATTATCAGGGACAAAATTAGTCTTCCAGACGCAGTTGAACGAGTAGCAGACATCAATCCTGGCCTCATAGCTTCCGCATCCTTTTTCACAAAGATGCTTGCAGGGTTTGCCGCGCTCAATATCTAGTTCTGGAACAGGCAAGGGACCGCTGCAGCAGGCAGTACACCCGCCGCACGGTTTGTTGAGCAAGAAAGTTGCTTGGCCCATCAAAACGGGGAGGCTTTCGCCCCCCCCATCTCCTTGAGAAATACGCTATTGGTGATACGATATCATTAAAAGTGATGCGAAATAATCAAGAAAAAAGAGATATCACTCATATTAGAATAAATAGTCTCTCCTAACTATGATTATCCACAGTCGGGGGAATAATATCACCACTTGCCTGCATACTTAGTGCTTCAGGGTGTTTTTTGTAGTGTTTGCGTACCGCATTGGCTAAAGCTTTTTTTGTTTTTTCCTCTACTGGTGTAGGTGATACATTTGGCAGTGTTTTTAGCAGTGCAGCGACCAGTTCATCTTGAGGCTTAGGCATGAGTTCCTGCCATTTTTCTAAGATATTACGGTTTACATGTGAGGGAATAGAGCCCATGATACCCACATCATTCTGATCATGAACCAACAACCCTGATGTTGTACCTCTGTCCAGTGTCAATACTTGAAAAAGATAGAGTGTATGATACGCCAACTGCTCCTCACTCTTCTCTTTTGTAAAGTTTGGATATGAAGCTAATTTTGCAGAGAGAATAGCAATATACTTGTCGATCACTGACTCTCCTACTAGTTTAGCAAAAGCTTTATCTGCCTCAAAATTACCAGAGTTGTAGTCTTCAAGATAGTAGTGACTTACCCCTCTTGTGCGACCAAGTACAGGAATGTTAAAATATCTATCACCCTGAGCTGCTCCCTCTTCATACAGTGTGCCCGTTGCTTCTTTCAATGTAGCAGAAAATATCTTTTTATCAAGGTCTGACTCAGAAAGAATAGAAGGATTCAAATCAGCCATAATACGCCAATACCCGTAACCATCACGCATCTGGGTCCATGAGATATGCATGTGCATCGAAGGGGCATGTGGATTTCGTGGATGAATAATCGTTGATATAGCTGTTGCAGAACCTAATTTTTTCTTCTCGTTATCATCATAATGCACCTGAGAGACATTGACAGAGCCACTGTTAAAAACAATAGTATCACGTGCTTCATAGCGTGAACCACCACCGTGTTTCCCTCCATCACGACCCCACACAACAGCTTCACATGACTTCCCCTCACCATATGACAATGCTACAGCATTCAGTTTTGTGACAAAATAAGATTGTAAACCTTTCACAAGTCCATAAGCCTCTTTGGCTTGTGGTGACTTTGCAGGGATTCTTAGCATAAACGACCTTTACAACATAAATTAAATGCGCAATTATAGCATACAAAATTTTATTTCATTTTGATACAATACTTTTAGGATTTAGGGGAAATTTTAACACTATAAAAATAAAATAAAGGATTGAAGCATGCAAAAATATTATCTCTTACTCACAGCCATTTCACTTATGGTATTTTCAGGATGTACCCCTGCATTAAGTGAACTTGGTACACCACATCAACAGCCAACTGTTCAAACAAACTATGAACAGCCAACCGCACAGAAACAAGCACTTTACCAACAGACTATGCGTACTGTGGCATCTGGCATTAAAGATGACCCTAACTATAAGCGTATTGAACTTGATACCCCAGAAAAAAAAGAATGGTTTAGAACACTTACGTATAAACTATGGGACAGACAAATCACACGTTATGAGTTTATAGCAGAAGGCTTGTCACAACACCCAGACCATCGTTATGAATTTGAATTTGTTGTCAAAGGGTTTGAATCTGTTTGTTCTGCATCTTGAACTAATGGTACCTAATGGGGTCACGTACCCCTGCTTGTGCAAAGCCTTTAAGTCTTAACCGGCAACTATCACAGACTCCACACGCTTTTTCTTCTTCTTTGTAACAAGACCATGTATGCTCCAAAGGCACACCTAATTCTAAAGACTTTCTAACGATCTCACTTTTCTTTAAAGCCACCAATGGCATCTTTATCTCAATGTCGGTCTCATCTTTGGTCCCTAGATTAATTGCTTTTTGCATTTGTTCAATATAACTTTCTCTACAATCAGGATACCCTGAACTGTCTTCCTCTACTACACCGATATAAACTGCATCAGCAGCATGCTTTTCTGCTACAGCTGCAGCGATAGAAAGAAAAATACCATTTCTAAAAGGCACATAAGTCACTGGCACACCCTCTTCTATCCCTGTAGTTGGGACTTCAATACTTTTATCGGTTAAAGCAGACGCACCAATCTGTTCAAAAAATGGTAAATCTATCTCATATGTTTCCATTGCATCTACTGAAGCTGCTACTTTACGAAAACATGCCACCTCTTTTTTCTGGGTTCGTTGTCCATAGTTAAAATGTAAAGCGATAATATCATATCCCTCTTTCTGGGCTATTTTAGCACTTAACGCACTATCCATCCCTCCTGAAATGATACAAACACAATACTTTTTCATCTGTTTTCCTCATGAGATCTTTTACTGCCATTTTACCAATATTTGGGTAAACTTCCAGCATGATAGAATTGGATAATCAAACAACACTGGCCATAGATATAAATGCACTTAACAAGATTGCTGAAACATTATCTACAAAAGATATTGAACTTATGATAGTGGATGATGAGACGATGTTGGCACTCAACAGTGAGCATAGAGGGAAAGAGCGTACAACTGATGTACTCTCTTTCCCTCTTGAGACTCCTTTCACTGAGCAGCCTATCTTTGAATTACCTCTTGGTTCCATCATCATAGCAGCCTCATTTGTGAAAGAAAAAGCTACACAACTAGGCCACAGTGAACAAGATGAGCTCTCACTCCTTTTTATACATGGCATGTTACACCTGCTAGGCTTTGACCATGAAGTAGATGATGGAGAGATGAGACGCAAAGAAAAAGAGCTTATAGAGCAGTTTGATTTACCAAAAAGTTTAATCGTAAGAACAGAGGAGTATTAGTTTGAATTTTGTTATATTTGTTATCGCCATGGGCGTGCTGATTTGGGGTGCTGATATGATCATCAACCAAAGTGAACGTATCGCACTTAAATTTAGAATTCCTGAGTTTATCATCGGGGCAACACTCATCGCTCTTGGTACTTCTTTACCGGAGATGGCAGCCAGTATTGCTGCAAGTTTTAACGGAAAACCAGATATTGCAGTTGCCAATGTTATAGGAAGCAATATTCTAAATATTACACTTGTACTTGCCACTGTTTTTCTCATAGCCACAAAAATCAATCCAAACAGAGACTTCTTCGCCAAAGACAGTACATGGGCACTTGTACCGGTACTTGTCTTTATACTGATGATTTTAGATGGTCTGATCTCACGTTTTGATGCACTACTCTTGCTACTACTGATGGGAGCATATCTGATATTTCTTCTACAAGATGCAAAAGATATTCCAGAAGAAGACTTAGAAGATTTAGATGAGAGTAGTTTCTCATGGATAACTACGATTCCTATACTTATCGGTTCATTTATTTTAGTTGTTGTCGGCGCACACTTTACAGTAGAAAGTGCCTCTGAGATAGCTAAAAATTTCGGTATTTCTGAATGGGTGATTGGTATTGTTATGATTTCCCTTGGTACATCACTGCCAGAACTTGTTGTGAGTATTGCTGCTGCAGTGAAAGGAAAAGTAGACATGGCCATAGGTAACATCATAGGTTCAAACATGGCTAATACGACTGTAGTCATAGGTGCAGCAGCGCTCACAAGCCCACTTACTATTGATGCTCCTGCTTACCTCTTTGATATCGCTACCATGATAGTGGCAACACTATTGTTAGTCTTTATTACAGCAAACAAACTCTATACCAAATCAGCAGGTATCAGCCTTATTATCATCTTAGGTTTGTTTTTAAATAATACTTTACAAAGTATATAAATCAATAGTTCATGCTTCTCTAAAATGAACTATTGATATCCACGACATCAGAGGGTGTCTCCTCTTTTTCAAAATACCCTTGTTTAAATAACCACTTATAGATGTCTGCTGCTATAGGTGCAGAGGTACTACCACCATGTCCACCATGTTCGATAATAATGCTTACGATGTATTCAGGGTTATCATAAGGCGCATAACTTGTAAACCATGCATGAGAACGATGGAAGTATGCAAGTTCGGACTCTTTGAGACGTACCTTTGTAGACTGAGGTATCGAAGTCACTTGTGAAGTACCCGTTTTACCAGCAACAATAATAGGAAGGTTCCTCATTGCTCTGTATGCTGTTCCACCTCTAACATTACAGACATCATACATACCCTTACGTATCTCACTTAAATAATATGGATCAAAATCAATATGCTTTAGTTCGGGTTTAACCACTTTACCATCTACCTCTTTGGCCACATGAGGTACAGCCAAATTTGACGTGGCCAACAATCCTGTATAACGTGCCACCTGAAGAGGTGTAACCAAGTTATACCCTTGTCCAATCGCTGAAATGACTGTCTCTCCTTTGTACCATGGCTGTTTAAATCGTTTCATCTTCCATGCTCTATCAGGTACAACACCTGCATACTCTTTGGGTAGATCAACACCTGTCTTAACACCTAAACCATAGGTACGGAGATTTTTAGCCATCGCGTCTATGCCGACTTTTAAACTCTTATTATAAAAGTACACATCACAGCTCTCACGTATAGCACGTCGAAGTCCAACCGTACCATGTCCCCAACGCGACCAACATCTAAACTTATGTTTACTAGACCCTAATGTGATGTGTCCTCCACAATGCTCAGATGTATCTAATATATTTGGTAATGCTTTTGAAAATGCTAAAGCCATACCCATTTTTATACCTGAACCTGGTGGATAGGTCCCATGTATAAATTTATTGGTAAAAGGATGTGCTAAGTCTGATTGTAAAGCTTTCCAATCTTTAGAGCTGATTCCACCTACAAAAAGATTAGGATCATACGAAGGGTAAGAGACGGCTGCTAGCAGTTCACCATTGGTACGCATGACCACTACTGCACCGGTATGTTCACCCAAACGTTCATAGATCATCTGCTGGAGATTTATATCGATATTAAGTTTAATATTCTTATTGTCTTTTGGAAGCTCTTTTTCAAGGATATCTATGGCTTTGTTTGTTGCGGTGACTTTAGAGATCTCATATCCTAATTCACCCTGAAGCACTTTGTTATAGTGTCGCTCTAAGCCACTTTTACCTACTTTACCTACTTCGTCTACTACAGGGTCTTTTAAATTCTCTTCTTTATTTGATCTACCAGTATAACCCACTAAATGCGCAGCATATTTCCCATAAGGATAGTAACGTTTTGTTTCCGCTTCAATCTTAAGATTTTCTACCAAAGAGAGTTTAGGGTACGCACCCATCATACTTGAGTAATGTATAAAATCAACCACTTTGATGTAGTTGTGATTGTAAGGAGAATTATGTTTCTTATAGACTTTAAGCATCACTGATTTGTTTAAATCAGGAAATGTCTCTATCAGTTCATCTATAACACTGTCTAGTTGTTTACTTTCACGCTTAAGATGAGGCGCAATGGAAAGTGAAAACCCTATCTGATTCATAGCAAGAAGGTTGCCATGGGTATCACTTATCTCTCCTCTAACGGGCTTGATGAACTGCTTTCGTTCAATATTTTCTTTTGCTAAGCCCTCATAGTAGAAGTTCGACTTGATACTGACATGGTAAAGCCTTACTATCATGACAGCCCAAAAAACCAAGAAAACAAAAATAATAAACTTATATTTCATAGTAATACCACTACCAACATATCAACCACAAGTGAATAGAGTAAAATATTATCCAATACAATACTCTGTGTCTGAAAAATAAAATCAAAAGCAAAAAGAGCACCCAAATAAAGAAAATCTAAAATCACTACTGAAATCAATGATTTACATATTTTACATCTTCTAAAATGTCTTAAATAAGGATATACAGTCAACATAGAAAATAAAAGAAGAGATAATAGTTAAAAAAAGTGGCAACGTAAGATTCACCTCTAAATTCATTAAATAGATCACAGATATAAATAAAAAGAGTGATTTCTTTCTCTCTAATCCCTGAATAAGTATGTAAGACATTGCCCCGATAAACAGTGGTAAAAAAACATAAATCGAAATAAGCATTGGATAAAAGAGTATAAAAAAGACAGTAGCAATCAAAAACAGTGTTTTATGCTCTACCTTTACTACTCTTGCCATTTGATTCGCTTTACATGTTAAGATAATTTGTAAACAAGTGCTACTTCATTACAGACAGGAAAATGAATACATTTAATACAATCTGCCCAAATTTTATGTTCGGGGATAACCTCTTTATTTATCTCATTGAAATTTAACTTTTCAAAGAATTTAGGTAAATAGGTAAGTACAAGGACATCTTCTTCTACACCTAGATCTTTGGCTTCATCAAGTGTAAACTCAACCATACGTTTACCAACATTCTGCCCACGATAGGCTTCATCGACAATAAGGCTACGTATTTCAGCAAGACGTTTAGAGTGTATATGCAGTGCTGTATAACCTACAAGTTTTCCATTATCTTTTGCTAAAACATAAGAACGTATATTAGTCGCAACCTCATCTTCTGTTCGGTTAAGAATAATGCCATCTTTTACTTCTGTTGTAACAAGTGCCTGCATATCTGCTATGTCAGATAGGTTTGCTTTAACAAGCTCAATCACACTATATCCTCATGGGTCGAAGCTAGTTGTCTGATCAACACCAAAAATGGTTTGTAAAATATTTTGATGTACTCTCTCATGCCCACTTTTTTTAAGATTTGAAAGTGTTATGGAACCAGGAAACTCACGTTTGAGTTTATTGCGCTCTTTTTGATTTAGTTTATCTATTTTTGTAAAAACAGTTAAATATTTTTGATCAGGGCGAATAAATTCTGCAATATAATTTTCAACGTCATCATCTATCTTTGCATGCGGATGACGTGCATCACGGAAGATGAATAAAGATACGAATAGAAACACGGTGTTGAATAAACTCAACTAAATTCTTTTGCCATACTTCTTTAAGACTTTTTGAGACCTTTGCATACCCAAATCCAGGTAAGTCCACAAAACGAACAGGATAACTCTGTTCGTTATAGAGATAACGTGTTTCAAAAAAATTAATCAACTGCGTCTTACCTGGAGTGGCAGATGATTTTGCCAAGTTTTTTCTCTGTGTCAAAGCATTGAGTGTTGAACTCTTTCCGACATTCGAACGTCCTAAAAAAACAACTTCACTCATATCTTCTGGAAGTGAGTCTGCAATACTCTGTGCAGACTTTATAAAGTTCGCTTCAACAACGCGAGGAATCATTATTCTTTTCCCGAATCAAACGTAAACTTTACAGGCTTTTTCTTACGTACCTTTGACTTTACTGTTTCCTGTGAGCATATCAACAGTAATTTCATCACCTTTTGCGGTACGTTTATTGAGCAGATCATTGACTTTTGCTTTGCCTATGAGCACATACAGTGATTTTAGCGGATAATACTCTACTTTATCAGAACTACCAACATAGTGTCCTTTTTCATTTTCAAATTCAAAAGTTGCACTTCCTAATGCTTCATACATTTTTGCTTGATTGTCTTCAGTAAGATGCACAATTATTTTATCTGCATGTATCCAATCTTTAAGTTGCTTTACTTTCGCATTACCTATAAAGTGAACTTCTTTCTTCAGATCTATAGCATTCATTGAATCGGATGTAACTTCAACTTTATCAGCCAATGCCATCTGTGTAACGATAAAAAAGAGTGTGATTTTAAAAAATTTCAATGCTAAACCTTTGTAATATTATTTGATGTATTATAGCGATAGTTTACTTTTCTATCGTATAAATGACCGCATCGATAACCGTACCATATGCTTCTTCCATACGTGTATTATAAGTAAAAGTATCACCCTTTAATAATGTTCTCGCCTTTGGTAGCTACAAAAGGTGCAGTAAGATTTAAAATTTCGGTTTTTTGATCATATTCTGCCTGCTGCGTTTCATACCTATGACCATTCGCATCATACATGACAACATCACCTTCAAGATATATAATACTGCCCATATATGTACCTTTATTTGCCACCAATGACTTGATCTTTTCTGTTTTATACACAAGATTATTGATAGTTAATACACCATCATCACGGATACCATTGGTTCCATAGGCACTCCCTTCTAATTTTACAGTATCGACTTCTGTAAATGTTGTATTTGAAAACTCTAATTCTCTTGTAAAAGGTTTCATTGTATTTGCATTATCATTTAACTTAATAGTGAGTGAACCCCCAACAATAATGACTATGGCAAAGAACAATACCAACTCTATTTTTAGACCCATAAATCCAAATACTTCTTTTCTAAACCTTCATCAACAATGAGCTTTTCAATCATCTCTCTCACTGCACCATTGCCACCTTTTTTACTCAAAATAACTGTAGCAACCTTGTCTACATATGCACTGGCATCTCGAGGTACAAATGATATTTTTGCTGCTTTTAACATCTGTAAGTCATTAAGATCATCACCAATCGCAGCTACATTATCCATCGTTAAATCAAGTTTTTCAAGAAGATTTTCTAAGACCTCTTTCTTATTGTGTATGCCTTGATAAAAATGTTCTATATGTAATTCTTTGGCTCGACGCTCTACTATTTTTGACTTTCTGCCTGTAATAATAGCCACTTGACGACCAAGTTTTCTCCATGATAGCAATAGCCAAACCATCTTTCACATTGAATGATTTAATCTCATCACCATTTTCACTATACGTGATACGACTGTTTGTCATCGTTCCATCAACATCCAATACTATCAGTTGTATACTCACAGCACACCTTTTGTACTTGGTATACCTGCATTTTCATTGATCGTCACTGCACGACGCAGAGCAACAGCCAATGCTTTAAATGCACCTTCGATGATGTGGTGTTTATTTTTACCACGGTTATAAATGAGATGCAAGTGTAAGAGGCAAATTAAATGCAAACGCTTTAAAAAACTCTTCAACCAACTCTACATCAAAAGTACCTACTTTGCCACCAATTGGTAATTCAAACACAAGAAAACCACGGTTAGAAAGATCTATATCACAAGTAACAGATGCTTCATCCATCACTACGGTTGCATTCCCAAAGCGCTCTATACTTTGTACAGGATAAATTGCTTTTCTAAGTGCCTGCCCTATGACAATGGCCACATCTTCTACTGTGTGATGATCATCAATATGTGTATCTCCTGTGCAGTGAGACTTCCAAATCCATATGTGCATGTTTTGTAAAAGCTTCCAACATATGGTCATAAAAACCTACACCAGTGTTGATGGTTGCTTTTCCTGTACCGTATAAGTTTAATTTCACAGATATCTGTGTCTCTTTTGTTTCTCTACTTACTTCTATCATAGCTATTTCCTAATTACTTATTATAAATGCGCCTGCTAAATCATGACTCATTTTAAAGTCACGTGCTTCTTCTTCTGAACCAAAGCCCATGAGCCATACTCTATACAGTGGCATACCATCTGACACTAAAACGTTTTATTACAGGGGAATATCGTGCATATAGCCCCTTATATTGACGTTGTCTGGTTTCTGCACCGGCATAACGTCTAAAGGCTCCTACTTGCACACCAAAGTTAGACAGTACAATACGTGTTGGTCTATGTGCTTTTTTATCTCTGGCTATTTTTGTTGAAGATTCTATCTTACCAGCAAAACCAAGCACTTCAATAGAGACTTTAGCAATCCCCATTTTATCAAGCCCTATCTCTTTACCTGCTGTGTAGGAACAATCAATAATTCGACCTCTTACAAATGGCCCTCTGTCATTAATACGTACTATAGTACTTTTACCATTTTGTAAATTATTCACTTTTACCATTGTATCCATAGGCCAGGTCTTATGTGCTGCTGTTCTTGCATGCATGTTGTACACTTCTCCATTACTTGTGTGTTTTCCATGGAAATTTGGTCCATACCAAGATGAGATACCTTTCATCTTCTGTCCCACTTCGACATACGTAGGATGATATCTCTTCCCCAATACTCTATAAGAACGCATTGTAGCCTTATGCCTGGCTGCACTCGTATATTTGGTTGCACTTGGACTTCCAACAGACTGACGTTTTTGAGAACACCCAGTAAAAAGCATACTAAACACTAAGAAAAGACTTAAAAGCAAAAGATGTGACAGACTCTTCATAGTACCTCTGATATTTACATTTAGGTAGCTATTATCTCTTTATTTGACTTTATTTTTGCTTGCTTATTAACGTTCACAATACTTGGAGATAAGTGCTTTTATCCTATCAATTTCTAATGGTTTTGTAGCATAATCATCCAAACCTTCTGAGAGATAACGTTCTTTATCTTGAGTTCCCACATTTGCAGTAAGTGCTATGATAGGTACATGAGGCAGTTTCTTTTCCCTCTCATACTGCATAATACAATGTGTGGCCTCTATACCATCCATAATTGGCATTTGTATATCCATAAAAATAATATCATACCTATCTTCTTTGTATTTTTCACATGCTTCTTCTCCATCAGAAGTCATCGTTACACGTAAGCCAATTTTTTCTAAAATAATTTTAATTAATTTTAAATTGATAGCATTATCATCAGCGACAAGAGCATGTAAACCTTTAAATGACTCAATATTTTCAAGTTCTTTTGTTGGCTTTATTTTCACTTCATCTTGTTCATAACTATTTTCTAAAATTCGTAACGTTTTATCTAAGGTAATAGGTCTATACAAAATATCTGTAAAATGATGTCTCTCTGGATTAATACGTGAATATAAGGATCCATTTGTCAATAATACTGTTTTACAATCTATAGAAGCACATTGATCCAGTTCACCAGCTAGCCGAGCATAATGATGATCAATAATCATAATATCAGGTAGATCAAATATCTTATAACTTTCAAACAGATCTTCATAATAATAAATCTTAAACTTTGCACCTAAATGATGTACATAAGCTTCTAAATTACTGTCTAGCTGTCGCTTTATGCTCTTAACAGGAAGGGCCAAACCTATAGTGACACCTGGAAAAGTAGGATAGACTTTAGAAGACTTCTCTTTATCTTTTTTGAGATCCAATGTGAAAAAGAACGTTGAACCATGATTTAATTTGCTTTCTACTTCTAGCTCACCACCCATGAGTTCAACCATCTCATGTGAAATAGTCAAACCTAAACCTGTACCTCCGTATTTATTACTGGTTGCACTGGTTGCTTGTGAAAAAGCTTTAAAGATATTTTTTGTTTGGTCAATGGTCAGTCCTATACCATCATCATGCACAGCAAATTTAATTTTAACTCCACTGTCATTATGCTTTAAACTTTGCACAAATATATTTATTTTTCCGTAAGGCTCTGTAAATTTAACGGCATTCCCAATGAGATTGGTCAATATTTGTGATAATTTAATTTCATCACCCAAAACATACTGTGGCAAGAAAGGATCAATAAATAACCCAAATTCAATATCTTTATGATCCGTTTGTTGTGTAAATGAAGAAGCCGTAGTCTCAACCATATCAAAAATATCAAATGAACTATTTTCAATTTCCATTTTATCTGCATTGATCTTTGATAGGTCGAGTATATCATTCACAATCATGATCAATTTGTGTGATGAGTTCTCAACAAGAGATAAGAATTCTTTCTGGTCTTCAGAAGTATTCATATCTTTTAAAAGTTTGGAAAAACCTATAATCGCATTAAGTGGTGTACGTATCTCATGTGATAGTGTAGACAGAAATTGACTCTTTAATCTGACTTCATCTTTAGATTGTTTTTCTTTCTCATGAAGCACTTGAAAACTGCTTTGTAAATAAGCATATATATCTTCTTTACTTTTGGCTTCGTCCAACATTTTTTTCATCACTTCTAATTCAATATCATCATACGAAGAAATTGCATCTATCTCATTGGCTGTAGTTAATAATGCCATCTTCTCTTTTTCTGCTCTTTTAGATTGCATATAAACTGTAAACAATCCTAACAATGCCAATAAAAATATGAGTATATAGAGTAAAAGCATTTGTAAGTTATGACTTATTTTTGTTTCAATTTCTCTATTTAATTTTTCATAGATAATAGATTTCATAGCTTCTAATGACTTTTGCTTCTTTTCTAAAAGAGTGACCCAATCAAGATTTTTCTTATTGTTAAGCTCCATTTTTCCTGTTAAGATTGTAATTCTCATTTCATCAATTTTGTTCAATACCTCATGTAGTGTATCACTGTTAGCAATTTTCACAAGAGGTTCTTTCATAGATGAAAAAGAACTAATATCTTCGACGTTTACAAAATACGAAGATTGAATTATCTTGTCCCAGAATATAACATTTTCTATGGGCACAGGTATATTTTTAGAAGTATAATATGTCACTAAAAACTTTTCTATTTCAGTTGCATACGCTATATCAGATAACTTTCTGTAAAGAGCTAGCAACTCTTTTTCTTGCTCCATAGGTGACTTTAATTCTATACTTTTTAAATATGAATTCACAATTGAGTCAGTCTCTTTAGTGCTTAATAATTTTTCAAAATTATTGAGATTACTTTTCAATATATTCTTTTTTATTAAAACAACTTCACGTTCCCAATGTTCCATATTAGAACTGTTTTTTACTTCATTTAAAACATTGTTTGTAACATCTACTTTGTCTTTACATAGCGTAGATTTGTCTTTTGAACCATTCTCTATTAAAACCATACATAAGGCTTCACTTAAAGTAGCAGACTCCAATTTTTGTAGTATATTAACATTAGACAGTATTTCTGTATTTTTTTTATTATCTTGATATTTTTGCCAAGAGATAGTTGCAAAATATCCACTCATCCCAAGCAAGATAAGCATAGGCACTATAATTGCCCATAAATATATTGATTTGTCTTTTAACATTAAGTCACCCTTTGATTATTGTGTAATTCTAACATAAAATAGTCATTTATTTAGATGACAATTGGAATACGCTTTGGCTTACAGGGATTACAAGTAATGTATCAAGTTCAAGAAATGGGTATTCTAAATGATTTGCCACTCGTATCTCATCAATATCTCCATCATATAACTTTGCAATACTCTCTAAAGTATCCCCCATTTTTACACGGTGTGTAATCATATGGGACTTAGGTTCTTTCTCTTCTATAATGGGCATCTCATACCGTAAATAAAAAGCATAGATTTTTTCTATAGGTATCGTCAGTGTATAAAAATCTTGATTTTTAGGCACACTACCATTTTTATAACTACTATTTAATTTTAAAAGGTTTTTCTTATCCATTTTTATCAGTTTTGCGATACTCTCAATAGACGTACCCCTGTCAACCTCTACCTGTACTAAACCATTATCACTAGTAATGCTCTCTTCAAGTCCTATGAGACTACTCTCACCTATCATTGCCACAAGCAAGATTTTTTTTATGTAATCCCTTGTCTCCTTGGGCAAATATTTCAAATCATCATCTGTTAATATACTTAGGTCATCTGTTCCAGCTTTTTTAAGTGCCTTACTTACACAGCCTTCACCACAGTTATACGCCATTGCGGCAAGATACCATTTACCAAATTGTTTATAAAGTTTATTTAGATAGTTGATCGCTGCAGAAGTAGAACTTGTAGCATCACAACGTTCATCATATGTATGACACACAGTTAAATTATACTGTCTTGCAGTCGCAGGCATAAATTGCCATAATCCCACAGCTTTCTTGGGAGATACAATATCCGTTGAAAATCCTGACTCTACCATCGAAAGATACAGAAACAGATCACTCACACCATCTTCTATTAAAAGTCCTTGTATCATTGGTAAAATCTCTTCACCTCTTGACAGTGAACGTTTATAAAAATTCTTTAAACTGTGTTCATTTTTTTTAGCAAATCGAATAAAGTCGTCATCATAAATATAGTCATTATCTACATCAAATTCATAAAATACATAGGAATAACTTGGGTATTTATTTTCCAACGAGAGTGAAAAGAGTGCTGTTGTAATAAGATAGTGTATGAATAACAGTTTAAACAGGTACGACATCACTGACTATTAAAACCTAAAGAGAGTCTGTGCATTATGTGTGCTGATATTACTGATTTCCTCACTGCTTATTTGTGAAAGTTCAGCCATTTTATCAGCAACATATGTCGTGTAGCTGGGTTCGTTTCGCTCTCCCCTAAATGGGTGAGGTGTCAAGTAAGGTGCATCTGTCTCAATTAACAATTTATCTTTAGGGATTTTAGGATACACATTAATAAGTTTTTTAGCATTCTTGAATGTTAAGACACCACCGATACCATAATAAAAATTCTTTTTTGCAAGTTTAAGTAAAGACTCATCTGCATTGTAACAATGTAAAACTCCTCCCTCTGCACCGGCATATGTATCTAAAATCTCTAAACAGTCAGCACTGGATTCACGTATATGTACTATAAGTGGTTTTTTTAATTTCTTTGCCCACAAAATCTGCTCTATAAAAACCTCTTTTTGCATTGCCTTTTCTTTAGCAATTTCTTCTTCACTCTCAGGTAAACGAAAATAGTCTAAACCACATTCACCAATAGCTACACACTTAGGATGATGTACAAATTTTTCTAGATATGCTTTATTATAATGTTCTGCATCATAAGGATGTACACCTACAGCAAAGTAAACACTATCATACTCTTCAGATAATGCTACTGCTCTTTCAAGTGTTTGAGGATCTGCACCTGGTATGATAAACTTATCTACTCCCTTTTCTTTTGCATTTTCCAACACTTCACTTATATCATCATCATAACGTTCATCATCTAAATGGCAATGTGTATCTATTATCATCAAACACCTAATCATTTTTTCTTTATTATATCAAAAAAAATCTATTTAGATACTGCTTACACCTTAATATAATTTTAAATAAGCTATAGTTTATTATGTGAATAGCTTGTGTTTTCTAAGGGGGGAATAAATATGCTTGGATATATATTATTATCTATTTTTATCATTATAATCGGAACAATCATTTTTCTTGAAATAAGAAATGAAAGAAAATACCAAGAATCAAGAGCTGAGCAACGTAAAAAATCATTTACCAAAAAAACAGACATCTCTAGAACTTCTCAAGATTCACTCGCTACTAAAAGTCCAGTGATAGAGACACAAGAAAAAAGTATTGCTCCTCCTAAAGAAGAACCAACACCTAAAAAAACTGTCAAAAAATTACCGCAAGGAAACTACGCAAGGTTTTCACACCAAAGACTTGTAGAAATGGGGCTTTCTGATGAAGAGGCAAAAGAGTTTGTTCAAGAGCTTATTCCACAACTTGAAACACAAATTCCACTTATTGAAGAAGCATTAAATATTCCTGACTTTCATCAATTGGAACGTTTGACACACAGTATTAAAGGTTCTACTACCAATATTGGTACAGGTGGCATTTCAGATTTATTAGTTGACTATAACACCTATTTAAAAAAAGGTACTGATTTTGACATCGCCCAGACTTATTTTAAATATTTGGTACACTATACCCAAGAACTTAAAAGCCAATATAGCTAAGCTCTTAACTTTTTAGCAAACTCCATCGCCTCTTTTGTAGGGTTTTCTCCTGCTATGATACGTGATATCTCATGTACTCGACCCTCTTCACTAAGTTGAATGACTTGACTTTTATTTCCCTCTTTTGTCACCACTATATGTTGGTCTGCCTGTGCAGAGAGATGTGGCTGATGTGAGATCGCAAAAATTTGGTATACTTTTGAAAGTTTTGTAATCATCGCAGCAATAGCGATAGATTCATCTCCACTGACATTCGCATCTATCTCATCAAGTATCAGTACTCCCTCACCTTTTCCCTCTTGTATAGTTGCAGCCATCAGTGCTAAACGTACACGGTTAAACTCACCACCACTAAGAGTATTTGTTTTTGAAGCTCCCAACATTACATCCACAGTATCTGTACCATTCATATCTAATGGCTGAGATCGTAAATAGAAACTCTAATGCTGGAAATTTAAGTGTTTTTAAGTAAGTTTCCAAAACACCTTCTAAGCACTTTAGCTTCTGATTTACGTTGCTTAGAGATTTGTCTCGCAAGGGTAGAGAGTTCTACATACTCCATACTTAAAAAACTCTCAAGCATACTTTTATCTTCTGCTATATTTTGGTACCCATTCAACTCTTTTTTCTTCATCTCTTTATAAGACAGTGCCTCTTCTATAGAACCATATCGCTGCTGCAAAGCTGTAATATCAGAGAGTCTATCTAGTACTGCCTCCACATCCATTTCTTCAAGTTCAGAGGCAAGATGTTCAGTCTCTTCAAAGTCTGCATCGCACTTGATTCATCGCATCAGTAAATACTGAAGCATCTTTATCTAAAAGTCTATAGACCTCTTCTACTGCACTCTCCGCTGAAAATATATCCATCGCAGTACCTAGAGATGCTTTGATCTTATCTATACGAGAGAGCTGCTTTTTAACCTGCATAAGTTCTTCATCTTCACCCACAACTGGATTAATCTTTTCAATTTTCTCCACTTCATAGGTAGCAAACTCTATGAGTTCAGCCAACTTTGCCTCATCTTCTTTGATTTTAGCAAGTTCTTGTGCTTTCTCTTTATAATTGTATATAACGTTTATGATACTCTTTAAATAGTCTTTTAAATCCTTTGTCTTTACTCAGAAGCGCACTGTCAAGCATCTTTAACAATACACTGGATTCAAATCCACTTTTATCACGTACAGAAAGATACTGCACATAAGGAGAAAACATTTCAAAAAGTACTTTTTTAGAGATATTTTGTCCCTCTATCAAATAACGTAGTTTCTCTTTTTTGAGTGTTTTTATCGTTACTTCATCTTCAAGTTCATATAGCATCATTGTCTAATCCTGATGGCTTGTTGAGTGTGACTTCACATAGACTTGCCGCACCTTGTGTGGTATATCCAAAACTAGTGAGTATGGCTGACATCAGTACAGATTTTCCTGCACCAGAAGGCCCTGTGAAAATGACTAAACCTTTTGAAAATTCAAGTTCCACTTCATCAAACGTTACAAGTTCACGTAAAAATAAACGTTCTATCACTATCTATCACCCCAGAAAAGTTTTTCTCTTAACACTGAAAAATAGTTACGTTGTTTACTGTGCAACAACTTCGCACCCTCTATTGCACCCCCTAAGTGTAGCACATCACCCTCTTCTAATTCATAGCGCTCTTGTCCATCTATACTCGCTATAGCATCATACTCTTCTGCATCTAATTCTATATAAAAATCAGCAGGGAGTACCAAAGGACGTTGATTGGTTAAGGAATGTGCCATAACAGGTGTAATGATAAACGCTTTTGTCAAAGGATACACCACTGGTCCACCTGCAGCAAGATTGTATGCTGTTGAGCCTGTAGGTGTAGAAATAATAAGCCCATCTCCTCTATAAGAGTTGAATCGTTCACCGTCGATAGAAGCATTGACTCTTACCATTTTTGAAGGTGTAGGGGATGTTATGACCACATCATTTAAGGCAAAGAAGTCTATTTTAGCACCAGATCTTTTTTTAATATACCCTGCAATCATCATACGATTATCTATGCGGTATTCGCCACTAAAAAGTCTTTCTAAGAACATATCTACTTCATCTATCGTGACGCCTGCTAGAAACCCTAAATTCCCGGCATTAATGCCAACTACGGGCTTGTGATATCCGTATGAACGACGTACCAACGAAAGTAATGTACCATCACCACCCAAGGAAACCAAAAAATCTGCGTTTTTACACATAACATCAAAGTCTACACCTTCAACCCCAATCATCCTAGCTGAACGATCTGCAAGGATGACATCAATACCTTTTGCTTCAAACTGTGCTTTTATACGTTCATAAAGCGTACGTATCTCCGGATCATTTGGCTTAAGCGTAAATCCTGCAGTTTTAATCTGTTCTAATTTTTCACTACCCATGGTTTTCCTATTTATAAATGAAACTAATTGGTGTTAGAGTAACATATTATCGCTTTAAAGGGTGGAAATATGTCAAATTGTCATACTTTGAACACATAGAGCCCTAAACAACATTTAGCTATAATCGCGTCAATTTAATTTGAGGAATGCGTATTATGAGAACACATTATTGTGCAGAAGTAAACGAAGAACATATAGGTCAAGAAGTCACTGTAGCAGGTTGGGTATCTAGCCGTAGAGACCATGGTGGACTTATATTCATCGACCTTAGAGACAAAGATGAAGTGATTCAACTTGTTTGTGACCCCGCTGAAAATGCAGAGGTGCACAAAATTGCTGAAGAGATCAGAGATCAGTTTGTATTGGTAGCTACTGGTAAAATGAGAGCTAGAGGTGAAGGGCTTGAAAACCCTAAACTAAAAACAGGTAAAGTGGAAATGGTTGTAGAGAGCTTGACGATTGAAAACCGTTCTAAACCTATGCCATTTGAGCTTAATGATGAAAAAGTAAATGAAGAGATCAAACTCAAACACCGTTACCTAGAGCTTAGAACACAAAAATCTTATGATATTTTCAAACTTCGTTCAAAAGCGACTATCGCTGCACGTAACTCACTTGATGAACTTGACTTCCTTGAAGTTGAAACACCGATCCTTACAAAGTCTACACCTGAGGGTGCAAGAGATTATCTTGTACCAAGTCGTGTACATGGTGGAGAGTTTTATGCACTTCCGCAATCTCCACAACTTTTTAAACAACTTCTCATGGTAGGCGGATTTGACCGTTACTTCCAGATTGCTAAATGTTTCCGTGATGAAGACTTAAGAGCAGACAGACAACCCGAGTTTACGCAAATAGATGTTGAGATGTCTTTCTGTGACCAGGAAGACGTCATTAAAGTCGCTGAAAAACTTATCAATAATGTATTTACAGCATGTGGGTTTGATATACCTGCGACATTCAAACGTATGCCTTACTCTGAAGCAATGGAAAAATATGGTTCAGACAAACCTGATATGCGTTATGACCTAGCCATGGTAGATGTTATCGATATTTTTGAAAGATGTGACAATGAAATTTTCTCATCTATTGCAGCATCACCTAAAAAAAACCGTATCAAAGCACTAAGAGTACCAAAAGGTGATGAGATATTCTCAAAACGTCAAATGAAAGGTTTTGAAGACTACGTACGCAAATTTGGCGCATCAGGTCTTGGATATTTCCAAATGAAAGAAGATGGTCTAAAAGGACCACTTGCAAAGTTCTTTAGTGAAGATGATATTCAAGCTATCGTTGATAGATGTGAACTTGAAGTAGGAGATGCCGTATTCTTTGGTGCAGGTGAGAAAAAACTTGTATGGGATTATATGGGTCGTTTCCGAATATATCTTGCAGAGACTATGGATATCATTCCTCAAAATGTATTTGAATTCTTATGGGTTATGGACTTTCCTATGTTTGAAGTAGAAGATGGACGTGTCAAAGCACTTCACCATCCATTTACACAGCCTAAAACATTAGATTATGAGGATATTGAAGAGATTGAATCTATCGCTTATGACATTGTACTCAATGGTACAGAACTTGGTGGTGGGTCTATTCGTATTCACAAAGAAGATATGCAAGCAGAGATCTTCAAACTTCTAGGTATCTCTGAAGAAGAAGCACAAGAGAAATTTGGCTTCTTACTTGATGCACTTAAATTTGGTGCACCACCACACGGTGGATTTGCACTGGGTCTTGATAGACTTATCATGCTTATGACGGGTGCAAGTTCTATTAGAGAAGTTATTGCTTTCCCTAAAACACAAAAAGCACAGTGTCTACTTACTTCAGCACCAAGTCCAGTGGATGTTGAACAGCTAAAAGAACTGAGCCTAAGAATCCGTCAACAAGCCCCAACAGCCTAAGGCTTGATGATGAAAAAACTTTTTCTCATTATTGGAGCACCAGGCTCAGGTAAGACGACAGATGCAAGTATCATAGCCGAAAATAATGACGACATTGTACACTACTCTGCAGGCGATATGCTCAGAGAAGAAGTGGCTAGGGGAAGTGAACTTGGTAAAGAGATAGACGCTTACATTTCTAAAGGTCTTTTAGTTCCTTTACAGATCATCATTAACACTATGGATACTGCTATTAAAAATGCTCCCGTTGATACGATACTTATAGATGGCTACCCAAGAAGTGTAGAGCAAATGACAGCATTTGATTCTCTTTTGTCTAAAGAAAAAGAGATCAAACTGCTCTCGGTGATCGAAGTAAGGGTCTCTGAAGACGTAGCACGTGAAAGAATCTTAGGGCGTCGTGCAGAAGCTGCACCTGGTGAAGAGCGTTCTGATGATTCTGAAGCAGTATTTAATGACAGAATGAAGATCTACACTGATCCACTGGCTGAAATTCAAGCATTCTACACAGAAAAGAATGTATTGGAAGTCATCAATGGTGCGAGAACACTTGAAGAAGTTGTTGCAGATATGGAATTTGTTGTAAAAAATAAAATATAAGCTATGTGTCTGACCTATACAACTTGAAACATGACCTAAACAAAAAACGCATACCTCCATCTACGCACTAAAACATCAATTATCATAACTAAAAGTACTAAAAAATATAATTTTTACTTATTTTATATAATCTATAGAATTAATTGACATTAGTATATGGTTCTGATATACTTTCATCACATTTACTTAAAGGACAAGTCGGATGAAAAAAACAACATTCACAAAAATTATTGCACTATCGCTTATTACAGCGACAACACTTCAAGCAACTAATGGAGATAACCTTATCGCTGTTGGTACAAAAGCACGTGCTATGGGTGGAACAGGTCTTGCTGTATCTCATGGTGCAGAATCAGGTCTTGCAAACCCGGCACTTATCACATCTGTAGAAGGTACAGAAGTATCATTTGGTGGGACACTTTTTGCTCCGACTATTGAAACTCAACTCAACGGTGCACCTGGTGCACCAGTACCTCCTCAGGCAAAGTACGAGAGTGATGCTAACCTCAATATGATCCCAGAAGTCTCGATTGCAACAAAAATTGATGAAAACTGGTACATTGGTGTTGGTATGTGGGGAACAGCTGGTTTGGGTGTTGACTACAGCAAAGCTAAGTTTGCACCATTAACACAAGGGGAATTTGGTAACTTTAATATGGTTACAAACCTTCAACTTCTTCAATTTGGTGTACCAATTGCATACAAAACTGGTGGTTTAAGTGTTGCTGTAACACCTGTACTTCAGTATGGAAACCTAGACATTAACTACAGAATGCCAATGCCATCTGGTGAAATTGGAAATGTTGGAACAGGATTAGCACAAGACTTTGGTTTTGGTTTTAATGCAGGTCTCTCTTATGACTTTAGTCAAGATGGTATCAAAGGTCTTACAATCGGTGCGATGTACAAATCTTCAATTGAGATGGATTATGATGGTCAGCTTACAACTGCCACAGGACCATTTATGCTCTCATTACCACACGGTGACACACTGGAGCAACCAGAAGAATATGGTATAGGTATCGCCTATGAAGTAGATGGACATACTGTTGCTTTTGATTATAAAAAAGTGAACTGGTCATCTGCAAAAGGTTATGGTGACTTTGGTTGGGAAGATGGAGATGTTTATGCACTTGGTTACCAGTATGCAGAAGATAACTGGGCTGTAAGAGCTGGTTATAATCACTCTAAATCAGTGGTAGTAGAAGGAATGGATCCAAGATTAAACTTCTTTAACCTATTAGGATTCCCTGCAACTGCTGAAGATCACTATACACTAGGTGGAAGTTATGAATTTTCTAATTCATTCTCTGTTGACTTAGCATATGTGTATGCACCAAAAACAACAGAAACGTTTAGTGCTGCTGGATTAGGTCTTCCTTTCGCATCATTAACTACAGATCATGTAGAAGACAGTGTTTCTTTCCAACTTAACTATAAATTTTAATCTCTAAATTACTACATAAAGGGTGTTTAAGCACCCTTTATCATTACTTTTACTATCATATAAACTTATTAAAAAACATTAAATAAAGGATGACTCATGTCAAAAATGATTTCAAAAATATCTGCCGTAATCTTATTACTTCTCGGTACAATGGTATCTGCACAAGCAGCTAAAATATCAGCCTATTATGATGCACCATTTGCCACAGCAAAAAGTGTAAAAGCAAAGCTTGGAAAAGCTGGTTTTAAAGTCCTCGCAACATACTCTCCTGCAGAAAAACAGAATATTGAAGTGGTCATATTTACGAACAAAAAGCTTACTGCACTTGCTAGTCAAAAAACACGTGGTTTTGCCGCTATACAAAGAGTGATGGTTGATAGTAATGCTAAAACTGTACGCCTTACCAACCCTACGTATTGGCTAAAAGCATTTATGCAATCAGACTACAAACCAGGTGTTGATACAGCGGTTAAGAAGTCTCTTGAAAAAGCACTTGGAAAACTTACAGCGACTAAAGATCTTTTAGAGGAATCTGAGCTTGCAAAGTATCACTTTATGATGGCTATGCCATATTATGAAGATATGCTTGAACTTAAAAAAGGTGCTACGGTGAAAGATAAGAACAAACTCTTTGAAGTCAAATTAGCAAACGGCAGTACACTTGTAGGTGTTAAAATGTCAAAAAATACTGAAAACTTTATCGATAAAATTGGTGTTGAAAATGCGATTTTACTTCCATATACGGTACTAATAGAAGATGGTACTACGTATGCTTTACATGCAAAGTATTATTTAGCGCTTTCATACCCGTTACTTTCTATGGGTCAATTTATGGGTATTTCAAGTATCCCTGATGCAATTGAAAGAAAATTAAAAAAATCTCTTAAGTAGACTTTTTTTGCGTTACACGGAGTTTTACTCTGTGAAACGCTTATACACCTTTAGTACACTCTTTTTTTAACATTTCAACTTCATCTTTTAGTCTCTTTACTTCTTCTTTTAACTGTCTAATTTCTTCTTTTATTGTAGCACTTTCACGTTCATCTAAAGAAACAATACCCTTTTTAATATCTTTTTCTATCTTCTCATCTAAGAGTATATAGGTTACTTCTCGACCCTCTTCTTCTTCGATAATCGTATTTAATTTCCCAGACTTTACCATTTTCATCACATTAAATATACTTAGTTTGTGTTTTAGTGCATACTGTTTAATACTCATTTTTTCCATCATTACTCCATTAATTTACATAAGATATAATATGACAAATTAACTAAGGAATACACATGAATATCAAAAAACTCAATCCGCTCATGATGGTTGTACTTATCACACTGGTCTTTACACAAATAAGTTTTGCAAAAACAACCCAAGAGATTAACAAAGAAGTTGATATTGCCATAGAAAAGTTTAAACAGCAAGTTCCTGGCGGAACAAACTTTCTTCCAAAAGTAAAAGGGTACCTTGTTTTTCCGTCAGTGATTAAAGCAGGATTGATCGTTGGTGGGAAATATGGAGAAGGTGCTCTACGTGTGAATGGTCAAACAAAACATTATTATGACATGACAGCAGCCTCTATAGGTTTTCAAGCAGGTGCACAAGAATATGCTATGCTTATTGCCTTTCTATCAGATACAGCTTTAAATAATTTTGTACGGAGCAACGGCTGGGAAGCAGGTGTAGATGGATCAATTACTGTTTCTGATTGGGGTAAAAGTAAAGATATCTCTTCTATAAGTTTTGAAAAACCTATCATCGCTTTTATCTTTGATGAAAAAGGTTTAATGGCTTCTGTCAGTATAGCAGGTACCAAATTCAGAAGAATCGCACCGTTATCTAATTAACTGTATAGGTATGATATAATTAATAAATTTATATTAAGGAATAATAATGAAAAGTTATAAATTGTTATCAGCAATACTTGTAATGCTTTTAGCATTCACTTCAGCTACTATGGCAAAATCTGCTGCGTCGATTGACAGAGATGCAAATAAAGCCATCAATAAGTTTATCGATGAAAATAAAGGTGGGGATGCTTTTTTAGTAAAAGCAAAAGCATTTCTTGTATTCCCTGACATTAAAGAAGCTGGATTCTTTGTTGGTGGTAAATATGGTGAAGGTGTTCTACGTGTTCAACGTACAACAAAAGCATACTACAGTATTAAGTCTGCATCAGTAGGTATGCAAATGGGTGCACAGCAATATGCTATGATTATCGCATTTACTTCAGATGCCGCACTGAATAAATTTTTGCTTGATGATGACTGGAAAACAGACGTAGATGGTAAAATTGCCATGGCTGAGTGGAACTCAAAAGAAGAACTAGATGACATCGACTTTGATGATGATATGGTTGCATTTGTATTTGATTCTAAAGGAATGATGGGTAGTTTTACGATGGAAGGTACACAATTCGAAAGAATTAAACCAGACTAATTTTACTTCTACAAATGACAAAGTCTTAAAGACTTTGTCTTCTTCTGTATATTTCTTTCAATTATTTATTTTTACCCAAAAACTCACTATTCATCATTCTAACTTACCGAAATTATGCTATACTAAAATATTAAACATAAAAGGATTAATGAATGAAAATATTTAGATACATGTCACAGCTACTTCTTGTACTCTTTACTCTTAGCAATCTTGCTCTAGCAGATGATTCTGCACGTGAAATTGACAGAGATGCAAACGGTGCACTTTCAGTATTTTACAATGAAGTAAATGGTGGTAAAAAATACTTAGAGAAAGCAAAAGGGTATGTTGTCTTTTCGGATGTAAAAGAAGCTGGTTTCTTTGTTGGTGGTAAATATGGTGAAGGTGCTTTACGTGTTGATGGTATTACTAAAGGATATTATAGTATTACATCAGCATCTATGGGATTCCAGGCAGGGGTACAGACCTATTCACTCATCATTGCATTTACATCAGATAAAGCACTAGAAAAGTTTATGAGGGATGATGATTGGGATACCGATATGGATTTCAATATTGCCATGGCTGACTTTAGTAACGATGAAGAACTAGATGATATAGACTTTGGTTCAAACATGGTCGGTTTTGTCTTTGACTCAACAGGAATGATGGGTAACTTCACACTAGAAGGTACCAGATTTGAAAGAATAACACCTGATTTTGATTAATTAACTGACAGATTAGGGAGTCAATACTCCCTGTCTTCATAACTTTTATGAGTTAAACCTCTCTTTATAAGAACATTTTTGACACAACTCTTCAACTGCTTTACCCTCTTTAAATCCCTCTATCATATTTACTGTTCGTTCACCACTTAAGATTGTCTCTAAAGAACTTTCATGGAGATCTCCAAGTTCTATGATGCCATCACAGTCTAAACAACAAGGGACCACCTTCCCTGAAGCTAAAATAGCGACATGAGACTGTAACCCTTGGCATGTTCCATGTCCATAGGTTTGATTGTTCAAAGAAGGCCACTCGAAGTAGTTATCAAAATGTACAAGTATTTTAGAAGCTAGACGAATAGACTTTGGTCGTTCAGTATAGATGCTGTCCAATGCTAATGTTGCATCAAACGTTTTAGAGAGTTTTTCAAATAGTATCTCATTAAAACTACGTTCACTCATACTCTCATCTAAGTTCCATACACGTAGGTTTATAAATAACTCTTCTTCTCTTTGGATCTTTGCTTCACACAGTGCAAGTACCGGAGTAATGTATTGTTCAAATGTAAGTGAGGTATCATTTTTATTGAAACTGTTCAGTGAAATATTTATTTGTTTCACGCAGGGGTGAAAAAGTGTATCATAACTGTGTTTTTTCAAAAAGTAGCCACTCGTTGTCAGCATGGCCTTAAGTCCATATTTATGTATAATGTCCAAATACGCGTGAAGGTTTGACTGTGTCAAAGGGTCACCTACAACGTGACAGGCGATCTCCTTAGTATAATTTTGTGCCTGTGCTATCACCGACTCAAAAAACACCAGATCCATCTCTTTATTTGGTAACTCTTTTGTAGGACAAAAACTACAACTCAGTCCACAAACGTTTGTTAACTCTATATATATACGGTAAAATTTCATTCAATCATTATTTCATACAGCTAGAAAGATCAGTAATATTTTTAGCACGATTCACACATGGAATACGTGACTGAACATAAATGACTTCATCTTCTATCTTATCTAAAAGTTCATTTTTAAGTTGTTCATCCCACAAGATAATATAGTCATCTTCTTTTGTGCCTAATTGTTCTTTAAGTTGTGAAAAGTGTTCCAAACATTCATTGGCTTCAAAAGGATTGTCTCCTGTCTGAAGACAGGCTCTTGTATCTTTTAGTGCATCTAGTAGTTTAGGTAGAAGTTCTTTTTGTTTTTCAAAAATATCTCTTCCGATGTAGTTAATAAACTTTTGACGTTCTCTATCTTCTAAATTTACCTTCGTAAAATGAACATGATCTTCATTTATGTCAAAAGATATCTCTTTTAGTATCTCACAAAAATTATCTACTTTAGTAGTGCTCTTTGTTTGTATACTCTCTTTAAAAAATCCAAACTCATGTATGGGATAATTAGGAACCGTACACTCTTCTTTTGAAAGATTGACATCAAAAAGTGCCTGAGTCGCAACTTTAACATAAGAAATACCCAAAATATGAGACTCTTGTTTCAGAAGTACGCCTTTATACACACATTTTTGAATACCTGGGCCTACCCAAACTTTACATTTATGTCCGGCAACTTCTTCTTCTCCTTGCTGTATGAGTCCTTCTGTCTCTTCTCCCATACTAGAAATTGCTTTACTCTTTTTACGTTTTAATATCTGTTCATTTTTGTAATCAACACTAATAATTTTATCATGTGTCTGTCTTTCAAGTTTTTTTATCTCTTGCTTATGTTTAATAGCACCCGTAGTGATAACTGTACCTCTTTCTTCCAATAACATCACATTACCCCACTCTCTAAAACGTAACTGAGCTCTTCCATCAATACTTAAATTTGTCTCTTTAGTAAGTTTTCCTCCGCCAATTATCTCGTAAGTTATTACTCCAGATTCAACATCAAATTTATTTGTTTGGGCATGAAGATATGTAAATTTAAAACTCAAAAGAAAGCATAGATAATACAATGATGCGGATATAATTTACAAGAAGCATAGACGTCCTTAGTGAGATTTCCCCACTTGTATGAGATATATTATTAACATAATATTGTATCATAATATGATTTTAAGCTTAAGTTTTTTTTAATAAATCCTACAAGTATTCTTATATACTTTCTATCATTCTTTCTGCAGATAATCCTCTATAAAATTCCTTGAATTACACATCCCATCTACTTCTTGACTTATAGCTCCAAAATTGCTCTCGCCTCGTAACTTATTTCTCTTAAACATCCTACGTTTAAGTGCTGTGACATTATGCAATGCATCCGTATCATAGTCTATTACGATTTCACATACTCCTTCATGGCATCCAAGAGCATAGTCACAGTTTCGTACCGTATCAATGAGTACATACCCTCTATTCTCTGGCTTTAAATAGTCTGCATTGACCCAACCAGGACTAAAATCTTCAGAATAAAAGTTTTGAACTAGCTGATAAACTTTACACCATACAGATGTTTTAACATCTACACAACGCTCTACTCCCATCAAAGCATTAGGCAGCTGTGTTCCAACCTTTTGAGATCCATAATCAGGCTTTTCTCTGATGTTTAAAAGGTCATCTTCTGCCACCCCTTTGACCTGAAGCAAAAAGAGGCGGATACAAGGCTTTGATACTCTGGGCATGAAGAAAAGTCATAGTGACTAGATAGAAGAATAATAACTTTTTCATCTATTTCTCGTTTACCCCCTAGTTGCCCATACACATTTGCATCGCCTGAGCACTCTGAGCTCTCTTGACACAAGGTAGTATCACTTCTAGGTATTGATTGATGTCTTGCATAATCTCTTTTTTCTCTTCAGTATTCCATGATGTCATAGGTTCTTCCTCTTCACCGCTCATCTCATTGAGTTGACTGTTACAGATGTTTGCCTCTTTTAATGTATCTGCATCTTCTAAACAGTCTTTAACCAAACGCATATTTTTCTCTTCAGAAAGTATTTCACGTTTCATCATAGGTAACATAGAATTCATCATAGAATTTTGCATCTGCTCTTCTTGCTTGGTATTGGGTCTTTGACCTGGTTGTAATCCAGCTTCATTTGAAGCTTTAGCCATTGCACCCATCAATACAGCTAACTGTTCTTGTTGCTCTTGTGAATCATTTTTTGCAAATTGGTCCATTTTCTGTAATCTATCTTTATCGATTGGGCTACCCATTTCATTGGTTAATGGGAAATCAGGTAGCTTAAAATCATCTTTAGATATAGAAAGGTCAAACTCAGCCTCTGTAGCAATTTCAATGTGCTTCATACCCATGACATTGGACTCCACTTTAAGTGGTACACCTTTATAGATACACTGTTTCACACCCATCATGTCCCATACTTCACAAGTATAGCCAAGTACTTTATCTGTACCAGTTTTTTTCCACCCATATTTTTCATCATCTCTTCACCGGTTTTCTTCAAGTTTTTGTTATCAGCAAACATTTTCATCATATCTTTTGCAGGATTTTTAATGCGGTGATCTTTTTTTTATCAAAGTCCACACTGTAGATATAATCATCTTTCATATACTGTATCGTATGGGAATTCTCTTCTTTAGTTTGTCCCATGGCCACTTCTTTACTAACTTCTTCTCTTCTACAAGATGCTTAAAACCATATTCATCAAAGGTGACTTTCTTAGTCCCTTTCATCTCCATCTTCATCATACCCATGACATTACCTGAAGTGCTGATGTCGTACTCTATCTGACCACTTTTTATCTCATATCTTTGCATCTTATTTGCACCTGCAACTAACAAGGTAGAGGCTATTACTGCTGCTATTGAAACTTTCATTATTTTTGTCAATTTTTCTCCTTTTGTTTTGGGTTTCTTCAACCATTTTGGCTGCAAATTTTTTATTATCATTTACCATCTCATTTTTCATCTACTGATATAGGTGTAAAGGTAAAAATTTCATTACAAGTTTCAGAAAGTGAAAAAGGAGTACGACCTTTACCACCTTCAAAGATTAATACCTTTGATAATATTTTACGGATAGGAACACTACCATACTCAAATATCATTTCTTTTTTCCCTTTATGGATATTAAGTACACGCAAGCGAACGACGTCCGCATCGATGCCATCAAAACCGTCTATTTTTTGATAGGTATCACCTTTAGATTTAGCGCTATAATTGTTTAGAATGTCATTTTTTATAAGGTTCACACAGGTCATCTTCTCTCCATGTAAGTTCATACTCTTCACTTGGTCGGATCAATACATTGGGGAAATAGGCATATCCATCTATTTGAATATTTCATCTCCATTTGTCAAGCCAGAACCAAAGCACTTGTTTGTATCAATAGTTCCATTCTGTTTAAAAGTAATATCCCAGAGATAAGGGCAAACCTTTTTGTCTTTTGATTTAGGCTTACAGATCTGGTATGCTAGTGACTTTGAAGCCCCACCGAACAATTCGAAAAATCTTTTATTAGGTCCTGAGGTCTTTGTCTGAGCTATCACGTTACCTTGACGGTCTTCAATCCTAAAGGTTTACTGTCGTTCTTCCATGCTCTATAACCACATCTCCTTTCGCCAAATGGGTTGCTTTAATAATATTAGGTGTTAAACCGGGTAGAAGGATCAGCATAAATGCTATGCTGAGAAGTTAATCTCCTTCATTAATAACTTTCATCATCTTGGGGTTTTCTGATTTCAACTACTTTATATAATCTACCGCTGTCATCTGAACAGCGCCAAAAGAAACAAATGAACCACTCACCGAATTTGCTGATACTCATCCCCTGAGAAGGCTTTACCGTTAACTATAATAAAATCATGCTCCTTGCCGTTACTAATTGCAATCCCATTAGATGTGTTGCTACTCCCCCCTGATCCTGCTTCCAATGATGAAGTTAGAATCATCATCGTACAAAAACCAGCAATAGACAATAATTTTTTAAACTTCATAGTATTGTTTATCCTTTTGATAACTTAGCTCACTACACACTTTGTTCAACTTGAGTATAGTTGATCTGTCCATTCTCAATGACTTGGAGGACGTGGTGCATCTAAAAGGTTAATATGGTGACTAATGCATCGCTACTATCAGGCATCAATAACCCACCTCGTTGATGCATATATTCACCATAAAGCAGTAGTGTTTTAAATGTATAAGCATTCAGATCTATCGCTCCGAGTATATTTACTTGTTCATCTTTACTATTTTTAAAGATACCATGACCATCTACTGTACCATACACGACATCATACTGGCCACATTTTTTAGCAGTGGTAGTTCAATACTCGTTAGTGAAGTACTTGCACAACTCGCTAACAAAAAAACAACAATGATACTAAACATATATCGTACATACATACTATCTTCCTACTCACATTTTAGTGAGCTCATTTTTATATTACTTTACTTGTGGCATACACTGTCTCATATCTTGCATGCTATTTGCTTTTTTAACACATGCCATACTTTTTAATCCCATATCAATAAATCCTAGTGTCTCTTTTTTTGTTGCATCATCCCACTTTGTGAGTTTATCCTCAGGATCACTGCTTTCCCCACTTATCATCCATTTTATTTTCACAATTATTTGCTTCTTTTAGTGTATCTGCATGACTCAAACACTCTTTTGCAAACAATAATGCCTTCTCTTCAGAAAGCATTTTCTGCTTCATGCGTGGTAACATTGATGCCATCATCGCATCTTGCATCTGTCCTTGTTGTGCTTTTGTTAGCTCATGATTTACATACGAGAACTTTGCATTGCTGCAGCCATAGATGCTCCCAGTGCTGCCATATCTTCAGCTTCCTGAGTCGCTTGAACTTCAGATTTATTATCCATAGCGTCCAGATTATTTTTATCTAATTTAGTACCATATTCATCATAAATAGGAAAATCAGGTAATTTAAAATCATCTTTTGAAAGAGAGATATCAAACTCTACTTTAGTTGCGATTTCTCTGCTTTTAATTCCCATGACATTGCTTTCAATTTTAAGAGGAATACCTTTATACATACACTGTTTCGTACTGCCCATAAGAGTCCATACATCACAGTTATAACCCAAAACTTGATCTGTACCAGTTTTTTTACCACCCATTTGTTTCATCATTGCTTCACCAGACTGTTTTACATTTGTCCACCACCCATAAGTGCACCCAGAGCCGCACCCATATTTTGCATACGCATAATACGTCTATTATTAAAATCAGCCGTATACATCATGCCGTTTTTATATAAGCTATAGTATGTGATTTATTGGTTTGTTTCTTGTCCCATAATCGTTTGTTGCTCTATCTTGTTTTCTTCTGTAAGATTTTCATACACCATAGGCATCAAAGATGACTCTTTTCTTACCAACAGTTTGCATCTTGTGTATCCCATGATTTCTCCGAACCTTTGATTTCATACTCGATTTTTCCACTTTTGATATCATAGAGTTTCCATCCCATCTCCACTCATTGCCAACACACTACTACCCATAAGTACTACTAAACTTGATTTTGCTATTTTTGTCATTTTTTTCCTTTTTTAATTTGTAAACATTCGAAGATCGTCTAGTGAGATTTCATCTGAACTCTCACTATTTTCGTTAGGTATTAAAGTATCTAGAATACCTGTTGATTCTTTTTCATTAGAAGAAGTTTCTTCACTTTTGACTCTTTTTGGAGCATAAAGTGGATTATTTAACCCATCATAAATTTGCTTTTCCTCCGTATAACTTCCACTAAAGTTTTCCATATGTCCGATAATTTTTTGAGCATTCCTAATATCACTTTTACTTGATTGGTATATATCAACCTTATATCTATAGGAGATTGTTGGATGTATAATATTTGCACCATTTTCAAGTACGTCATAAAATTCTCGTTGTATTTGACACTTTGTCTCTTTTGTCTCTTGACCTAATGCCTGTTCAACAGCTATCCAAAATCACTCACCTCTTCAATTTGGGGATGAGTGCTTGTCCTTTAGCATTCAGTTTTAGCATCTCATTAACTTCAGTATCTTTTTCAATTTGAGTTTTTTTCTTTGCCCAATTTGAGCTATGAGAAAAGCGACCACTTTCCTTTAAAGTATTCCACGGTACTTTTATCACTTTGTCTTTAATTGAAAAATCTGGTACTGAAACCGCAGTTTCTACAAGTTAATCACTCCTGACGAAAACTGAAATTTTTTAAATAGCTAAATGATGCTTTATGATAAGGAAGCTCTTCTACTTTTTTAATAACTTCATACTGGCAACTTAATGTATTGAGTTTATATTTTTCTGAAGTCTTTTTAACGGAAGTTTCTTTTGCAAATGGTACATTTGTTATTTGACCTTTAATATCATCAATATATACAACTTGTTTTGTATCTTTTAAATACTGTATGATCATGATGTCCTCCAGTTCCGCATAACTGGTTCTTGGGTCTCTGTTTTTTCTACTAATGTTCTTACTGTATAGTATTGATTTCTACATTTAAATGGTACTTTAAGTTCACCGATATTAATATCTCCATAAAAACTCATACGTTTCCCGAAAAAGCTTGTCCTTCAAATAACGTAAAATTTTCAAATTCTTTATTAGAAATTGATTCATCATTACGATAAGTTTGATATTTAAATTTGATATTTCTTCTTTTTTGAAGATAATCATATGGTGTGAATAAAATTCTGATAAGGTTTCCATTTTAAAAATCTTCCCTTGTTTAGCTTCTAATGTATATTCAATTAAATTATATGGCCGAGGATAACCAAATTTAATATGATTTTCAAAACGAATATCAACCGACATTTCTTCTTTTCTTCTTTTATCTGCTATTTTTTTATCCCCCTCATGTTTATAATTACTATATATATAAGAAAGGTCATGCATAATTTTATTTTGCATTACAGACATATTTGGAATATTTTTACTTAAAATTGATGATATAGTTCCTTCTGCAATATCTTTTCCTGCACATTCATTTTGAACAAAAAAATCATTAAATTGCTTTACCCATACTATATCGTGTGTCCTAGTGTTATATAGTTCATATTCAAAGGTTACCCTTGGTGGATGCATATAACTAAAGAGCATATGTATAATATAGTGCATAATGGGAATATCCTGATTGTACTATTTTTATTTTGTCTGTTTCAGACAACATTTTTATAATTTTTGAGGTCTCATTTTTTAACTTTTCATTTAATGTCGTTCTAAATTCTGGATGTACTTTCCAGCACTTCCACGTTCTTTTTTATGCAACTCAACTTCTTCTTTATATTTATAGAGTCTTGCAAGTCCACGTGCAAATTCTTTTACTTTGTCTATGATGTTTTACAAAATCTTTTTGATTACCTTTTTTGATATCCTCTTCAATATCGTTAATATCTTTTTGGAGATCATCAATTTCTTTTTGAATTTTTTTTATAACTTCAGAACCTTCCTCAGGTATTTCTTTAATTTCTGTTATATCTAGTCGTATAAGTATCTTACTGCTATCAGCATATAAAACCGTATTTAGAAATGAACAGTATACTAAAAAACAAAAAAACAAAAACTCTTTTTTCATCATATTTATCTACTTCATCCCACCAAACATCTTCAACATATCTCCAAGCTGTCACTCTGTTTTCTTAGGTTCAAACTCTCCATTGTTTGCAGCACACTCTTTGAGTTGTCCCATACCTACACCCTTGTCTATACAGACAATGTAAAGCTTTGCATTTTTGATATCGTTTTCTTCTCTTGCAAGTTCTTTTACTCTAATGTCTTCATTCCATTCTTTATGGGCTATGGTTTTTTTCATTTTCCCTTGCACACCAACCACTTTCCATTTTTTCCTGTGCTATCTTTGCACCTTCATTTGCTATGACATCACAAAGTTTTGCATCATCAAGTGTATTGGCTATGCCATAACACTCTTTTGTTTTTTCCATATAAGGCAGTGCAACGATGACTCTCTTTAATACCTTGCATCGGTTTACTCTCTATGCTTTTCTGCACACCACCAGCACCACCAATAATACCTAATTCGACCCAAAGATTTTTTCACGCCATTGACATCTGTCCTCAACCTATTAGTATCTTCTTCTTTGGGGTTATTTTCTACAACACTATTTCTAGTCACGGGAACTTCTTTTGCTACGTCTACAACAGGTGTAGCATGTGTATCAGCTTTAATCAATTCTCGTAGGTTCTCTTTTTATATCTGTCATATCGATAAGCAGTTTAGATTCAGCCCCTCCGACAGTAAACTTCACTGCCTTCATATCGTTTCCAACTTTTGCCTCTACCGTGTAGTCACCACTATCTGAAGTTACTTTGAGAGTAGCAGAACATAAAAGTTTTTTATCATATACAAGTTGTCCACTGCTTGCATAAATCTCATAATTCACTTTTGCATTCATATCAATACATTTTGCTTCAATAAGAAATTGTCCAAAGAGCACATGTACTTTAGTGACTTCACCCGCTTTGATTTCAAACGGTACTTCTTTTTTAAAATCATTATACGTTGACTTAAGAATATATTTCCCTACTGGTAACTGCTTTGTACCTGCCTTTTTCTTATACGAGTGTGCTGTACCCTACTTTCATTTTCTGGCTTTCCCTGCTTCATCAATATAAAATGGAATGATAGGCTCGAAATCCACTTTCCACCTTCTTCTTGAAGCAGTGACTTCTACTGTTCCTGTCTCACCCATAACAACATGTACTTTGATGCCACTCCACCCGCTTTGATTTCAAACGGTACTTCTTTTTTAAAATCATTATACGTTGACTTAAGAATATATTTCCCTACTGGTAACTGCTTTGTACCTGCCTTTTTCTTATACGAGTGTGCTGTACCCACCAATCTCCGGCTTTCCCTGCTTCATCAATAACTCAATGATAGGCTTGAATCCACTTTCCACCTTCTTTCTCTGAAGCAGTGACTTCTACGGTTCCTGTCTCACCCATAACAACATGTACTTTAGTGACTTCACCCGCTTTGATTTCAAACGGTACTTCTTTTTTAAAATCATTATACGTTGACTTAAGAATATATTTCCCTACTGGTAACTGCTTTGTACCTGCCTTTTTCTTATACGAGTGTGCTGTACCCGCACGATCTCCGGCTTCCCTGCTTCATCAATATAAATGGAATGATAGGCTTGAATCCACTTTCCACCTTCTTTCTCTGAAGCAGTGACTTCTAAATTAGTATCTAATTTTTTTACTTTAGGCTTGGGAGTTGGTTTAGGTTCTACTTTCTCCACTTTTTTTACTATAGTTTTCATAGCTTCATTTAAAGCTGTTACTTTAGCAGAGAAGTACTCACCACCTGTTACAGAAGCGATACACTCTAACTGTTGGTCTGTTTTTTTATCGACATTAAATCCAATGACATGGGTAACAAAGTCTATACCCTCTTTTTCTAACGCTTTAGCCGTACCACAAGGGTCAGGATCACACGTCTCTTTTCCATCTGAGATAAGAATGATGGTTGCTTTTTCTTCAGTGTATTTAATCTCCTCAGCGACTCTCAGCTAAATCTGCAATAGGTGTTGACCTTTAGGTTTAATGTTGATTACAGTAGAAATCACTTTCTTTTTATCTACTTTTCCCACAGGAATGATAGTTTCTATGTCATTACAGTCACCTTTCGTACGATGTCCATACGCAGTTAAACCAAGTTCCACAGTTGGACTCCATTCATTTACTACATTTTTTAACGCATCTCTGGCTATTTCTATTTTGGTTTTACCATTTATCTGTCCCCAATTTCCCATGCATTAAAATAATCACTGCACGTGGATTATCTTCAGCCCATACCTGTGTAAACAATGTTCCCATAATAAGAACTAACCCCAATAATATTTTCTTCATATTTCACTCCTTTTTTAACTAAATTAAATTTTGATTGACTATTTTTTCTTTACTTTTAATGTATAACTACAATTCTTCCGCTTTATTACTTGGTGTCAACTCTTTTTTCTCACTTGCTTCTTCTGCCATGATAGAGTAGAATGTTGCATAGGTATTTTGAAAATCTGTTCCATATTTATTGAACCAAAAATATCCATCTCCACCTTTTTGTGCTATAAATGAATTACTAAGTATCGTATAACTCCATTGACATCTAGTTCAACCCATTGATTATCTTGAAGAACTTTTATTTCACTCACACGTTCACCAACTTGAATAATCTTTTCACCTTCCATTTTTTGTAATTTTTTAGGTAAAGTAATCGTATACTTGATACCAGAAACCTGCATGAATCCACCTTCATCATAGTTGGCTGCACTATGTTCTAAGATATCTTTAATATATTTTCCTTTTAATGTCAAAAGATAGGCATAATTACCAAATTCATCAATCTCCTTGAGCATTGTATTGGTTATATCACCTTTTACATACACTTTTTTACCTCAAACTACCTGAGTTATTAAGTACGATATCTACATCATATTTCTCTCTCATCAGGTCATTAATCATACTTGCTACAACGGATTCACTTTTCCTTGTGATTTTAGAGTCCATGACCCCAATCTTTATTTGTTTTACCTAACACAATTGATTTTGGTAACTTTTTTGTAAATACTTGAAGTTTATTTGCTGCTACATCAACATCAGCAACATATTCTGCTGTTACAGGAATTTTCGTCATCGTAATTTGTTTATGTAACACCTTTAGATCTTCACTAACTGGGATATCTACTTTCACAACTTGAGAGCCTTGTTCTCCCCCATTCACAATCACCGTTTTGCCTATACGTCCTATCTTTTTGATATAAGAATCTACGCCTACTAAAATTACATCGACGCCTTTAACTTGTTTAGCCAATGCAACATCCACTTTATACCCCAAGTGTGAAATAAGCACAATAAGGTCTACATTTATTGCTTTGAGTTCTTTTACCATCCTCTTTGCCATGGCAATATTTGTATCTTTTAAAGTAACATTTTTTGCAGAAGAGGTATTGAGTAATGACTCCACAATGAGAGAAAAGAAACATACTTTAACGCCATCTAATTCTTTTATTTTGTAGTATTGACACTTTCCGTTCAGTGTAGAGTGTGAAACATCCAAGTCACTACATAATGTTGTAAACTTAGTCTTTTCAAGTGCTTCAGAGAGTACATCTGTTCCCTTATCAAACTCATGATTCCCAAGTGCTAAGATGTCGTAGCCCGCATCACACATTAACGAAAATATAGCTTTACCTTGGTACACATGAAAATAGCGGTTCATCAAATCATCACCAGATGAAACAACAACTGTGTTAGGATTTTCTTTTTTTTAATGTTTTATAGAGTGTAGAAAGTCGTGCGATACCACCCATTTCTACTTTATCTCTTACGCTATCACCATCCAGGTCAATTTTTTGAACAGAAGGTTCAAGCATCCCCTGTAAATCAGCTGTCCCTACAATGCTTATCGTTTTTGCATGTAAGCCTAATGTAGCAATTATCACCAATAAAACTATCTTTTTCGATATCCTCCATAGATACTATACCTCATCACTTTAGTGTGCCAAAAATGTGCTAAAATGAGATTTATATATAACTTTAGATAAAATTTTTTATGTATGTTACTTATAAAAAATATTTAATTTTTTTATTGTTCTTTTCTATGTCACTATTTCTCAAAGCAGAAACAATTGATATCTCAAAAGAAAACAAACTCTCACTATTAGAAAACACTTCAGTATACTTTGATAAAGAAAATCATACGTTCAGCGAAGCTAAAAATAAGGCACTCTATACCCCTGATAATAAACCCTACAACAACAGAAGTATCTCCTCAGAAAGTATTTGGATAAAATTTACTTTAGTAAACACCACAACAGTTACAATTGAAAAAATACTTTTACTAAGTTCACCTCTTGTTGAATATATTGGACTTTATATAGGCACTTTAATACTCCCGTCATAAAAGGGCTCACATATCTCTCATGCACATACAACTCTTTTTCCATATTTTCATCTCAAACTAGCACCCCATACATCACAAGTTTATTATCTAGAAGTAAAATCTCATATTAACCCCATAGATTTTGGTCTATGGATATATGATGAAAAAACATATCAAACACAAGACCAAAAGCAACAGCTCATCAATGTCTTGCTCATCGGGATAGTACTCGCACTAATGTTTTATAAGTTTTATACTTTCTTTTTTCATACCAAAGATAAAAGTTATCTTTTCTATAGTTTTTATCTTTTTGCACTCATCTATCAACAACTCACCTACCTTGGATTAACGCAGGTATATTTTCCCATAAGTTTTGTACTAATAGATATCAAAATGACTGTATTTAAAATCACGCTACTTGTTATCACTGCTACACTTTACAGTATGCATTTTCTGAAAACTAAAAGTATATACTATATACACAAAGGGTACATAGCCTTTATAGTGATCTCTTTAGTTGAAATGGCGATACTCGAAATTTACCTCAATTTTCGACAATCTAGAAATTGTCATCCTAACAGGTACACTTTTTATTATCTATAACCTTTGGCTCGTGTTATTTCCTATCGTCAAGGTAACAAACAAGCGAG
>CAWAVD010000012.1:0-239552 GCA_963785375.1 Sulfurovaceae bacterium | reverse complement strand
GACATTTGATTCACCAGTACCGCATGAGAATCTGATCAAGGCAGAGATAGGACATCCACTTGATGAAATGTTTGCAACACTTGGTGTAGATTCTTCATCTGTTGATGCACATGTACAAGCGTATAAGATGCATTATAGAAAGATCTCTTGTGCAAAGACAGTATTGCTCCCTGAGGCCAGAGAGGCTGTGGAGCTGGCAAGTCAGCATGCTGTTTTGGGTGTTGTAACGACCAAAACAGCCAAGTATTCTATAGAACTTCTTGAGCATATGGGACTGATGAGCTATTTTGACGTATTGGTAGGTAGAGAAGATGTAGAAAATCCAAAACCACACCCCGAACCCATATTTAAAGCTTTATCCTTATTACAAAGTGATACAAGTAAGTATTGGATGATAGGGGATACACCAATGGATATATTGGCAGCTAAAGCAGCCAATATCAACAGTATAGCCGTAACATGTGGATACGCAGACGAAGCATTACTTTTAGAATACACGGATAATGTATCTAAAACGGCTCTTGAAGCTGTGAAATCCATTACACTGGTCTAAATAAGATTGAAAAATTATTAAATCTCGCTATAATCAAAAAAATATCATGAAGGAAATATTATGCCATTATTAGACAGTTTTACAGTGGACCATACAAAAATGATCGCACCGGCAGTACGTGTTGCTAAAAAGATGAGCTCTCCATCTGGAGATGCTATCACTGTGTTTGATTTACGTTTCTGTGTACCCAATGAAGAAACATTGTCACAAAAAGGTATCCATACACTGGAGCATCTTTTTGCAGGTTTTATGAGAGATCATTTGAATAGTAAAGATGTAGAGATCATAGATCTTTCTCCTATGGGATGCCGTACAGGTTTTTATATGCAGTTCTTGGATCACCAAAAGCCAAAGAGGTGGCCAAAGCATGGAAGAAATCTATGAAAGATGTACTTGCTGTAAAGAGTAAAAAAGATATTCCAGAACTTAATTTATATCAGTGTGGAACTTATAAGATGCATTCGTTAGATGAAGCAAAGCATATCGCACATAATGTGTTGGATAGAGGGATTGGTATCATGAACAACAAAAAACTTAAAATGACAAAAAAACAACTCAAAGAGGCAAATAAATATGTATATCCTGATTCTGTCGATACTTTTAATGTATAATGAATCGTTAAGGGAAGAAAAAAAATTGGTACTATGTGAAGATGGTACCAATACACTTTTTTCTGTTGAGTTTGATGAGCCTTATCACTCAACCAAAGATGGTGCACTGCATGAATCTTTAGAAAAACATGTCAAGCCAGCTTTGGCTTTAAGCAAAGAAAAATCCAAGTTAACCATTTTAGATATCTGCTTTGGCTTGGGGTATAATACTTTTTCTACACTGTACTACATTAAAACAAAGGGTTTAAAGACAAAAGTACACATACTTTCCCCTGAGTTCGATGAAGGACTTGTCCGTTCACTTGATACTTTTGATTTTCCTCCAGAGTTTGATGATATTAAACCCATCATCAAAGCCATAAGTGAAGATCTTTACTATGAAGATGAACAATTTAAAATTGAGATACTTTTGGGTGATGCTAGAAAAAGTATCCCAAACATACAAGAGAAGATAGACATTATCTATCAGGACGCTTTCAGTCCAGTTCACAATCCTTTACTTTGGACAACAGAACATTTCTCAGATATAAGAGCCATCTGTAAAGAGGATGCACTCTTAACGACATACTCTACAGCAGCAGCGATACGTTTAGGACTTTATGAGAATGGTTTCTATATTTTTGTGCATAGAGCTGAAATGATGCGTTACTCTACAGTAGCAAGTCTAAAGATGTTGGATTTGGAATACATAGATATGGAATTAAAAAAAGTGCGTAACACTGAAGCGCGTAGTATGAAAGATGCAGAGTATTTAAAAGATATGAACCGTTAGCCAGACTGTATCACTTTTTGTATGTAAAATACTATGGGGTGTTTTTGCAGGGATGAAAAGGGTATCTCCTTTTAACAGTGTTTTCTTTTCATCATTGAGAAGCAATGTAGCTTGACCTTCAAGTAGAACGAGCCATTCATCTTCTTCTTGTATATACTCTGTCTCATCTAAATCATCTGAACTCACGATACGGTTTATCTTGATGTTTTTATGTTCGAGAAGGGTGGTGAAGGTCTCACCACTTTGAGGAGTTATATAATCGTAAATATTCACTAGTATGTCATCTGTAAACTGTCAATATCATGCCAGCTCATACTTTTTTTAGAACTTCTGTGTGCCAGTATATGGTCAATGTATCGTGGCAAAGACATCTGTTTCAATATTCAGTTTTGTACCTACTTTATAGTTTTTCATCAAAGTCTCTTTAAGTGTGTGAGGAATGATAGTAAGTCTGAAGTTGTCCTCTCCTACATCATTGACCGTAAGTGAGATGCCATCTATGGTGATAGAGCCCTTTGGAACGATATGTGTAATGTATTTTTTATCAACAGTAATGATAAAGTCTGTAGCATTTTCACGCGGGGTGATCTGAGAGATCGTACCGACACAATCCACATGTCCCTGTACGATATGCCCTTCAAAACGGTCATTCATCATCATGGCAGGTTCCATATGTACTTGACCAGAGATCTTACTTTCATCGATAATAGAACGGGTTTCATCTGCCAAGTTCAAGGTCAAAGCCATCACTATGCACTTTGATAACGGTGAGACAGACACCATTAATTGCAATGGAGTCACCCAATTTTGCCGGATGTTTGGACTGGATGGTCAAGATATTATTTTGGTAGCTTTTAACAGTGGCAATTTCTCGGATCAAACCTGTAAACATAGACGCTCTTTTTTTGGATATAATTCGATTATTATAGCAAAATATATATTTTTTCTTGTTCCTTGTTTTAGCTTGTGAATAAGCAGTAAGGTTTTTTATGAATTATGATGTCATAGTCATCGGTGGTGGACATTCAGGTATAGAAGCTTCTTTAGCTTCTGCACGTATGGGTTGTAGCACATTGATGATCACAATATTAGCAGAGCAGATAGGGGCTTCTTCTTGTAACCCTGCCATAGGTGGATTGGCTAAAGGTCACTTGGTACGTGAAGTAGATGCGCTTGGCGGTGAGATGGGTCTGTGTACAGACAAAACAGGTATACAGTTTCGTACATTGAATGCTTCCAAAGGTCCAGCAGTAAGAGGAAGCCGTGCACAGATAGATATGGATCAGTATCGTATCTATATGCGTAATGTGGTTCTAAACACGGATAATCTTGATGTCAAACAAGAGATAGCAGATGGGCTTATCATAGAAGAGGGTGAAGTTAAAGGTGTAACGACACAGCTTGGTAATACGTATACAGCATCTAAAGTGATCATTACTGCAGGAACATTCCTTAATGGTCTTATCCATATAGGTGAGAAAAAACAAACTGCAGGAAGACAAGGTGAATTTGCTTCTGTCGAATTGGCAGAATATCTGCGTAGTTTGGGACTCAATATTGGGCGTCTTAAAACAGGTACATGTGCACGTATTGATGCAAAGACGTGTGGATACATCGATTATGGAAGTACAACCTGGAGACATGCCTCCACCACCTTTTTCTTTTAGAACGGATAAAAAGACGTTTAATCCTACACAGTTACCTTGTTATGTGACGTATACGAATGAAGATACACATGATATCATTGAGAGTAATTTCTACAGAGCACCAATGTTTTCTGGTCAGATTGAAGGTGTAGGACCTCGTTACTGTCCAAGTATAGAAGATAAGATCAGCCGTTTTAGAGACAGACCAAGACATCAGATTTTTGTAGAGCCTCAGACTATTGATGAGACTGAGTACTATATCAACGGTATGAGTACATCATTGCCGATAGATGTACAGCTTGAGATGGTACGTTCAGTTGCAGGTATGGAAGAGGCGAAAATAGTCCGTTACGGTTATGCCATTGAGTATGATTATATACAGCCGACAGATCTGAAGCATACGCTTGAGACAAAAAAGATCAAAGGACTTTATACTGCTGGTCAGATCAATGGTACCACTGGGTATGAAGAGGCAGCAGCACAGGGGCTTATGGCAGGTATCAATGCTGCATTAAGTATACAAGGTAAAGAGCCTTTTATTCTTAGACGAGACGAAGCGTACATTGGGGTACTGATAGATGATCTGGTAACCAAAGGTACCAAAGAACCATATCGTATGTTTACAAGTCGTGCGGAGTATAGACTTCTTTTACGTGAAGACAATGCAGATATGAGACTTTCGCATTATGGCAAGGAATTCGGACTTTTAGATACTGAATATATCAAAAAGTTTGAAGCAAAGAAAGCGAATTTGGATGAGGCTTTAGATTACTTGAGAGTAAATCATGCCACACCGACAAAAGAGTTTTTAGCCAAACTTGAATCCATAGGTGCCGTGAAGATAAACGACAAAACATATTTGTTAGATGTCATAGGACGTGGTGATTTTAACAGGGAAAAACTTGTGACACTTTTACCAGACTTTGACAAGTATGATGATGAGGTGATAGAACAAATTCTTATAGAAGCAAAGTATAGCCGTTATATTGAGAAACAACAACAACAAATCCTACAGATGGATGATATGCTGAAAATTAAAATACCAGAAGGGTTTACCTATAGTCATATTTCAGGACTGAGTAATGAGATAGTTGAAAAACTTGAGATAGCTACACCACCGACACTGTTTGCTGCATCACAGATATCAGGTGTAACACCCGCAGCTTTAGAAATTATACATGTGCATATCAAAATGGCTCAAAAAAACAAAAAAAATGATCATGTAATCATATAAAGTGTAAACGTTTGAAGCAACTATGTAGATGGTGTGAATATCGCAGGATTCAAGAAAGTAGGTGATGTAATGATTGCAGAGGGAATATAATATCGGTAAACAAACTTCATAGTCGATTGTTTTTCAGGTGGGAGAGGCAATGACAACATTATGAAAGACTAGATGAAGCAGATCAGATCATGTTTTATTTTCCAACGCAAGATATATATGTAATATGGCTTAGAAATATTAAGATTATTGTTATATGATAACTTTACTTTTTCATTTAAAATGAGTTAAAAAGTGGGGTAATTATAAAGGACTTTTGATGAAAGTGAATGAGATTGTTATTGATTATGTTAAAAAAATCATTGCAGAAGACCGAAAAAATATTTTTCATTTATTTTATTATTCTATCATTGATGCGATTCTAGTATTATCTATTCCTCTTGCATCAGCAATTGTTGTCAATAGTGTATTGGCCCATGCTTCACTTTCCATAATTGTTTTAGGATCAATAATTCTTATTTTATTTGTATTTATAACAATATTAAAAATGCTTCAAGAGTATATTGTTGAAAAGTTTCAACAGAAAATTTTTCTTATGAGGGGAATAGAGGTTGCTACAAAAGCATTAAACCTAAAGCATGAGAATGGTGTCGATAAAATTAAACATGGAAAATTGATGAACTATTTTTTCGATATTACATCGATTCAAAAATTCGTTCCTATTCTTTTGCTGGATGGATTAGGACTTGTTATCAAGATCTTTGTAAGCCTTCTTTTGTTGCTTGCATTTAACCCAATTCTATTTGGAGCCGGTGCTCTCTTTTTTTCTCTATATATATTTGTGTTATTTTTTCTTGGAAAAAATGGAGCACAAAGTGCATTAGAACGCTCAGATGCAAAACACAATACAATTTATTATTTACAGCATATAAATGAGGAAAAAGGCACACAGAAAGAAGTTCTATCAAGATTTAATGCCTATTTGGCTACTTATGCACAGGCTAGGGAAAAGTTATTTAGGGTCATTATCAGACAGTTGGGATTTACTTTTTTTGCAGAAGGATTTATTTTTAGTATGTTTTTGATCATAGGGGGTTATCTTGTGATCAACGGTAGTTTGCCTTTGGGAGAATTTGTTGCAGCTGAAATTATTGTTACATCTATTACCTATGCATTAAAAGTATTTGCAAAACAGCTTGACTATATATATGATATGATCGAAGGAGTATATAAAGTCAATAAATTGTCCGTAGGATTAGAGGAAAATAGTAATGGATAAATTTGAGTTTGATTCATTACAACTTGTTAAGACAGCTCCTTTTGTCAATCGTGTAGGACGTTTTATTTTTGTGCTGATTCTTTTTTTGGTCGCTATTCTTTTTTTACCTTGGAGACAAACAGTTGAGGGAGAAGGAACAGTCATCGCCTATGATCCTACCCAAAGAATACAATCTATTTCCGCACCCATTCATGGTTTCATAGATAAGTTCTATGTTTCAGAGAATGAGCATGTTAAGAAGGGAACTAAGCTTTTTAATATGATCGATCCTGATAAAGATTATAAGACACGTGTGTATAAAATGAAAGAGGATTTCGAACAGCAACATCGAAATATTGAGGATGAACTAATTGTGTTAAAACAGCGTAAAGTGAGTCTTCTTAGACAGAAAGAAATACGTCTAGAACTGTATGATAAGCGTTATCTTCAGGCACAAGAACAGTTGAAAAGTCTAGAGCTTAAATATAAAGCAGAGAAGAAAAACTATGAAGTTGTCTTCAATCACTTTAATAGAATAAAACAACTATATCTTCAAAAAATAGAATCAAAAAAGAATTATGAAAAAGCTGAAAATCATTATATTAATGCCAAAACACAATTTGATAAAATAGCCATAGATATAGAGGTACAAAAGCGTCATTTATCAATCATTCAAGAGGAAAAAAAACATTTTTTAGAAGAAATTGACAATCAGATAAGAACACTTGAAAATAATCGGTTATCAGTGGAGACACGTTTAAATATTTTGAAAAGGGACCTAGAGAAGCATCTTACAGAGATCTCTCGATATGAAACATCATCAGTTGTTTCCAAAAAAGATGGTTTTGTCATGCGAATCTTGGAAAATGACAAGAATACTTATATCAAAAAAGGCCAACCTATTATACGTTTTTCACCTGACGTTACGAAAAGTGCACTTTTACTAAAGGTCTCAGACTTCAATATGCCGCTTATTAAAGAGGGAATTTCTGTAAGAATAAGGTTCCATGGTTGGCCAGTATTGAACATCCCTGGATGGCCAATAATAAGATTTGGTACTTTTGGAGGTATTATCAAGAGAGTTGACCCTATATTACATGAAAAAGGTGTCTATTATGCATATATAGTTGAAGATCCAAACGAGCCATGGCCTTCTCAGGAAATATTGAGAGTAGGTACAAATGCTACTGCATGGGCTGCATTGTCAACTGTGCCTATTTGGTATGAACTTTGGCGCTTAATGAATGCGTTCCCTCCTAAAATGGTTATACCGGAGAAAAAGTAATGAAAAAAAAATTTCTAATATATTGTGTGTATATTTTTCTTTTTTCTCAGAATGCTTTCTCTAAAGAAGTTTTTACAGTTGAACATATAGAACACTATCTAACAGAAAAAAACCCCTACATTTATGGTGCCGTGGGACAGGAATACATTGATGCAGCAGGTATCCAAACAGCTGAAGGAAGCTTTGATACTAGACTCTACGGAGAGTATGATAAAAAAGATTATCCTGTAAGCACGGGTGAATTTTCAGATATTTTTTTAAGCAAGCCCATAGAAAATGGTACAGAGGTTATTGTAGGATATAGGAAAGCCGAAGGAATTCAGGAATATAACAATATTAAAACCGGTAGTGAAGGAGAATTCCGTGTCGGTGTTAAAGTACCTGTTTTTTCATTATATAATGACATGAATGAACGAAAATACAATCTTGACTCTGCTAAAATAAATGCCACTAAATCGACATATAATTCACAAAACAATTTGAGAAATCTGTATGCTAAAATAGTGTCTTCATACTATCAACTTTTATACTATAATGAACTGGTTAAACTTGAGAAAAAACTATTCAACAAAGCTAAAAAAAGAAATAATTTTATTAAGAAAAAAATAGATTCGGGAGATCTTCCAGATATTGCACTACTAGAATCAAAACAACAAATGATCAGTCGTGAACAAAGAGTTCTTAGAACAAAAAATACTTATAGTCAAGCATTACAGATATTTTTAAAATATATGAATATACCTGAAAAAGAATTTGTTCTAAAGTATCAATTGCCTTCATTTAAAAAGTTAAAAAAAGAAAAAATAATTTTAGAGAACCTCATGACTAAAGCCTTAAATAGTAGGCCCGATCTTAAAGTTTTAGAATACAAAAAGAATAAATTAGATTTAGATGCAGATTATAATTCTTTGTCAAAATATCCTAAGTTAAATCTTTTTGCATATGGAGTACATGATATAAAATATGGAGATGGAATAAAAGTTGGATTACAGTTTGATATTCCGTTGGAAAGACGAAAATATGAAGGAAAGAAAATTCAGATCAAAAAAACTATTACTCAACTTGAAGAAGAAAAAAATCGATTAGTCTTAGAGATGAGAACGAATCTTAGTAATTTACTGTATTCATTGGATATCATCAATCAAAATATTGATCTAGGAGATAAAGAAATTAAAATAGTTAAATCACTTGAAAATATTGAAAATAAAAAATATGAAGTTGGTTCAAGTGATTTGTTCCAGGTCAATCAACGTGAAATAATAACATTAGAAGTTCAGAGAAAGCAATTAGAATACTATTTAAATTCTTTAATGATCCAACAAGCCATTAAAAGTGAAACGGGAGAGTTCATTAGGCTCTAAGAATCTTCGCCTATGGTCTTAACATTTACTAATTCACTAATAACCATGGTATATTGATAATAGATATGATAGAAAGTTTTGATATAGAAAACAAATAAAATAAATATGACGATAAAAGTATGATAATAAAACAATAAATTATAATAATTATAAATTAAGACTATAATACTCTTAATTTACCCCAGGTAACATTTCTCTTATCTCTATAGATTACTTTGCGTTCAAGCCCTTTTTTTTAACCACAAGTTAATTTCTAGTTGTCTATAATATAATATCGTATTATAATTATATAAATGTAGGAGGAAGAAGTATGGCAAACGAAGAGAAAAGTCGTCGTGACTTTATGGGTATGGCCCTTGGTGCATGTGCAGCTGTAGGTGGTGTAGGTGCACTATATGCTGCAAAACGTACATGGGATCCATTGCCTAGTGTAAAGGCAGCAGGTTTTACTACCATTGACTTAAGTAGTGCACAACCAAATGAGCTGATTGTTGAAAAGTGGAGAGGAAAGCCTATTTTCGTTTTGAAAAAAACAGCAGATATGAAACCTAATGATAGAGATCTTGTGATTGGAGCAGATAGATTTCATATATCTATAGGATTATGTACTCACCTAGGATGTATCCCTGCATATAAAAAAGACTCTAAAACATTCTTTTGTGCTTGTCATGGTGGTGTATTTGATGCTTCTGGTGTGAATGAGCCTGGGCTTCCACCACCAAGTCCATTAGAAATCCCTCCATTCAGGATAGATGGAACGAAGATCGTACTCGGTGAAACAGGTCCTGAGTATCAAAAAATGCTAGATGCTGGCATCACGGTATAAGGGGGATTTTATGGCACATTTTGAAAAAGCAAAAAATCTTAATGAGTGGTTAGATCAGCGTCTAGCTATAAATACCATCAAAAAAGTGATGAACACTGAGTATTGGATCCCAAAAGATATTAACTTCCTATGGGCTATGGGAATGGTATTGGCAGCCACATTTGGTATACTGGTTATTTCTGGTATCTTCCTACTTATGTATTACAAACCAGATACAAACCTCGCATTTGATTCTGTAAATTACACGATCATGAGTGAAGTAGGGTATGGTTGGCTATGGAGACATATCCATGGTATAGGTGCATCGATTGTATTCCTTATTATATATATCCATATGTTTACAGGTATCTATTATGGTTCTTATAAAAGAGGTAGAGAACTTATTTGGCTTTCTGGTATGGCACTTTTTGTTGCATTCTCAGCAGAGGCTTTCTCTGGATATATGCTCCCTTGGGGACAAATGAGTTACTGGGCAGGTATGGTTATTACTAACCTATTTTCTGGTGGTTCACTTGAAGCTTATGGATTGGTTGAATGGATACGTGGTGATTATGTTCCTGGTGATGCATTCTTAACCAGATTCTTTATGTTGCATGTATTTCTTTTACCATTGGTTATTATTGGTCTTATCGTACTTCACTTTGGTACACTGAGAATTCCACATGTAAACAATCAGGAAGGTGAAGAGATAGATTTCAAAGAAGCAGCAGATTTATGGAAAGCAGGAAAGAAAAAAGAGTCTAAAGTAATCCCTTTCTCTCCAGTCTTTTTAAGTAAGGATCTTTTTGTAATGGGTGTGTACTTTATACTTTTCTTTTATTTAGTATTCTATAATTTTAACTTTGCGATGGACCCAGTAAACTTTGATCCAGCAGATGGTCTTAAAACCCCTGCACATATCTATCCTGAGTGGTATTTCTTATGGTCATATGAGATCTTGCGTCCATTTGGAAAAGATGCTGGTCTAATTGCATTCGGTATTGCACAGGCAGCGTTCTTCTTCTTACCATTTATAGATAGAAGTCCAAATGTAGCGCCGGCACACAAAAGAGGGCTTTTCCAAATTTGGTTCTGGGTATTGGTTATCGATATGATAGCACTTACTGCGTTAGGTAAACTACCTCCAACAGACCCAACATTTGCTTTCTTAGGAATGGTTTGTGCATGGTTATTCTTAGCGATGGGGCCGTTACTATTCATCATCACGATGTTTGAAAAAAAATTAAAGAAAGGAGCATAACATGAGAGAATTAAAAATATTAGCAGTTGTTGTCTTCTTTTCATTATTAACATATTATTTGGTAGAGCCCTATGCGCACCACGAAATGCATAAAAAAGTGGATGCGCAAGGAAATGAGATAGTTATAGAGAGTCATGGATTTACCTATGATGGAACAGATGATATCGCTGAAGCAGAACGTGCAGGAGATACAGCGAAAGTGATTGCTAAAAAAGCATTTTGGGCGGATGTAGCTGAAGTAGCTAAACTTGAAGGAAATGCTGCAGCAGGTGAAGCTGGGTTTGGTTTGTGTTTGGGTTGTCATAATGGTGCAAATATGAACATGGGTGGCGTAATTCCTCCAAATCTTGATCATGCAGGTGCGATTTATGATAAGAATTATCTTATTGCATTGATTAAAGATCCAGCGATGGCATCAAATGTAGATCATAAATATGCAGATACAATGATGCATCCAATGGGTTCGATCAAATCTATGATGAGTGACAATCAGCAGATCGCTGATGTGGTAGCTTATATGATTGAGCACAAAGCAGGGGAAGTTACACCTAAAGAAGCGTATATGGAGGCCTGTGTAAGATGTCATGCTGTACGTTATGGTAAATTAACGCAATTAGGTGACACACCTGCATTCAAACATGAAAAAGATACACTTGCTCATAAGATAAAAGTGATCGACGAGCAGGATGCAGTAAAAGCTTATATGGGTAAACTTCCTCCTGATCTTTCTATGATCATTAGAGCAAGAAGTCATCACTTCATGGAGACGTTTATAGAAAATCCACAAAGTCAATTGGCTGGTACATCTATGCCTAGAGTTGGTTTAAACAAAGAAGGGTATGAAAAAGTAGAAGCATATCTTACTGAAGTAGGTGACCCAAGTAAAGCAAAAAGAGAGGCACTTGGACCAATTGTGATTGGTTTCTTTATCCTCTTTTCAATTCTTGCATTCTTATGGAAGAAACAACAATGGAGAGATTTGCATTAATCTCACTATTTAGGACAAGGCAATGCCTTGTCCTCATTTTCTTGATATACATCATCCCTTTTTTATCTACATTCTGCTACCCTAAGAAAAAATTTTAAGAAATTATACATTGGATTTTATATGCTTATAGATGGACATGGCCGGAAGGTTGATTATCTTCGTATTTCAGTAACAGAACGTTGTAACTTCAGATGTCAGTACTGTATGCCTGAAAAACCTTTTTCATGGGTTCCTAAAGAAAATTTACTCTCTTTTGAAGAACTGTTTTTGTTTGTTAAGGTTGCCATAGATGAAGGCGTGACAAAGATCCGTCTTACAGGTGGAGAACCTTTACTTAGAGAAGATCTTGATAAATTCATTAAAATGATATCCGATTATAAACCGGATATAGATCTCGCACTGACTACCAATGCGTATCTTCTTCCCGAATCTGCACAAAGACTCAAGGATGCAGGATTGAAAAGATTGAACATTTCACTTGATTCATTGCGTGCAGATGTTGCAGCTAAGGTAGCAGGGAAAGATGTACTTCCTCGGGTGCTTAAAGGTATAGATAAAGCATTAGAAGTTGGGCTCAAAGTCAAGATTAATATGGTGCCTCTTAAAGGTATTAATGATGATGAGATCTTGGATATCTTGGAGTATTGCAAAGCACGTAACATTAAAGTACGTTTCATAGAGTATATGGAAAATAGGCATGCAGATCAGGCTCTAAAGGGTATGCATGGTAGAGAGATCCTTGAAAAAGTGAAAGAGAAACATACGATACGCGCCTTGGGACGTGAAGGTGCGAGTCCATCATTTAACTATGCACTTGAGGATGGAACAGAGTTTGGACTTATCGATCCTCATAAACATGATTTTTGTGAGAGCTGCAACCGTATACGTCTTACAGCGGAAGGAAACCTTATTCCATGTCTCTATTTCGATGAAGCAATGAGTATTGCTGAATCAGTCAAAAAAGGTGACATACAGGGTGCTGCAGATGTTTTGGCACAAGTACTTAAAGATAAACCAAAAGAGAACCGTTGGAGTGAAGAGAATCCTAATGAAGAAAAAGAGATCTCTTCACGCGCTTTTTATGAAACAGGTGGCTGATGTTTTATCTTACTGAGCAGTTTTTTTCAATTCAGGGTGAAGGTAAATATGCTGGAGTACCCTCGTACTTTTTACGTACGGGAGGCTGTAACTTAAGCTGCCCCGGTTTTGGAGCCAGCTATGAAGTTGATGGTGAGACACGTTACGGCTGTGATACTTATTTTGCTGTAGATAGTGCCTATGCAAAATCATGGACAAAAGTAGAGGACAGCAAAACACTGATAGATGAACTTAAAAATCAATTTAACATGATAGGCTATAAGCCACAGATAGTTATTACGGGTGGTGAGCCCTTAATGTATCATAATGATAAAGTATTTTATGCAGTGATTCAGTGGTTGCTTTTTGAAGGTATTGAGATTACTTTTGAAACCAATGGAACCATAGAGATAGATTTTGAAAAGTACCCTGCTTACAAGTCGTGTATTTTTGCACTTTCATTAAAATTAGCGAATTCAGGTGAACCTGAAGAGAAACGTATTATTCCCGAAGCACTTCAATCCATACGTGATCATGCAAAAGAGGCTTTTTTGAAGTTTACCATTGATGCACATTTAGTGGTAACTTCAGCATTTGATGAGATAGAGGCTATAAGAGAACTTTTACCTGAACTTTCAGTCTACTGTATGCCTGTAGGTGAAAGTAGAGATACTATATGGAAAAATGATAAATCTGTTTTTGAGTTCTGCATGAAACATAATTACAAGTATAGCGATAGATTACATATACGTGTTTTCGATACAACTCAGGGTGTATAATCTAAGTTTTAGTTAGCTTGGTTAAAATCAGATAATTAGTCTCCTATTTGAGGAAGAAACATGTTAATAAGAAAACTTTTTAAATTTGAAAATGCACATATTGTACGTGATTGTACCACGCAACGTTGTAGTGAAAATATCCATGGACACTCTTATAAAATTGAAGTACTTTTAGAGTCAAACTATCTTGATGATGGGCAAATGGTATACGATTTTGGACTTACCAAGAGGTATATTAAAGAGCTGATAGATTCGTTTGACCATGCGATCACTCTTTGGTCAAAAGATGATATAAATTATGTGGAATCGATGAAAACGTATAGTAACAGATGGGTGGAACTTCCAGTTTCTCCTTCGGCAGAACAGTTTTCCCGGGTGATCTATCTTATGGTAGAACGTGTTCTAGCATGTACGGTTATGCAAAACGGTGAAAGAGAAGTAACGCTTCATAGCATTATCGTGCATGAAACGGATACAGGATATGCACAAGGCTTTAAAGAGGATGCACATAGTGAACAGATGGGTATCATAAAACTTGAAGATATACGTTTTTCATCTCAAGTACAAAGCGAATGGAGTGACAGTACACTTTGGGATAAACTGCTCAATCATACGCTGATAAAAAATCCTACAAAAGTTTAGATTCTTTATTTTTAGCTATAATATAGTTATTAAATCAATAAGGATAGATTATGAAAAAGTTATTATTTCTTTCTCTTGCAGTCATAAGTGTATGGTTTACAGCATATGCTGAAGAAGTAAAAGTTGTTGAAAAAGTCACTAAACCACTTGTAAATCCAAAGAAAGTAAAACCAGCATTACCTGCTGCGAAAGTAGAATGTGTGGAACCAGCAAAGCCAGTAGAACCAGCGAAACCGGCAGAACCGGCAAAGCCTGCAGAGCCAGCGCAACCAGCGAAAGCTGCTGAAAGAGCTTTACCAGCAGAAGCTTCAAAACCAGCTTTGGCAGCAGAGGCGGCCAAGCCTGCACTGGCAGCTCAAAAAGCTGTACCTGCAGAGGCTGCAAAAGCTGCTAACCCAGCGAAACCTGCAGAGGCAGCGAAACCAGCACCTGGTACTTGTCCACCAGCATCAAAATAAAAATATAGAGGATCAATCATGAAAACAATCACATTACTCTCTCTTATAACAGCAACTGTATTATTTACAGCTTGTGGTGAAGAAACAAAAAAAGTAGTAGAAGAAGTAAATAAAACTGCTTTAGCTGAAGCCGTTAAAAAAGATACAGTAAGTGCTTTTGAGGAAGCTAAGAGTAAAATGACTGAAGCGGCTGAAGCCGCAAAAGTAGCTGCAGTAGAGATGGCAGAAGAAGCAAAAGTTGAAGCGGAAAAAATGGCGGCATCATCGGCAGAAAAAGCAGCTGAATTAAAAGCAGTAGCAGAAGAAAAAGCAGCTGAATTGACTCAAGCAGCGACAGCAGCATTGACACCTGCATCACCACCGGCTGCTTATGATACATGTAAAGGATGTCATGGTATAGATGGTAAGATAGCTGCTCTTGGTAAATCAGCAGTTATTGGAGGTCAAGACAAGGAAGCGTTAATTACCTCTATGAATGAGTACAAAGCGGGTACAAAAAATGTTGCCGGTATGGGTGCACTGATGAAGGGTCAAGTAGCATCGATGTCAGATGAAGACATTGAGGCAGTAGCTGAATATCTTTCACAACTATAAAAATACAGAGGGATAAAGAAGTCCCTCTTATCTACATTAATGTGTAAAAAAATCTTTTTTTTCAGAAGCAGTTAGTTCCCAACTGATCGGTAGTATTCTTACCATTTTACCTTTTTCAAGCACCGCTATATCTGGCGTTGTAATCAGCATAGCATTTGCTTCCTCCAACGGAGAAATCATCCCGGGGAGTTGTTTCGTAAACGGCATGAATGTGTTTCCATCAAATCTACCTAGACGTACTGTATGTTTACCTGACCGTAGTCTAAAATCTTCTTTTATCTGTGTAGATATCGTATGGTGATAATATGCATTCATACCAGACATTTTGCGTATTGCAGCGCGTACAAATATTTCATAATTTACCATAGAGGCAAGAGGATTTCCAGGTAAGTTTATCACTACAGTTTCTCCTATAGTACCAAAAGCTGTAGGTTTTCCTGGTTTAATATCCACTTTGTCAAAGTGTAGATTCATACCTAAGTTTGTAAAAGCTTCTTTGGTAAAATCTCTATCTCCCATACTAATACCACCGGATGTGATGATAATATCTGCATTCATTGCAGATTTTATAGCAGATGTTAAAGACTCTAAAGTATCACCAGAACTCCCTATGTATTCTACTTCGCACCCTAATTCTTTGGCACGTGCCAAGAACATAGGTGTATTTGAATTATAGAGTTGATGCTTCGATATCTTTTCAAAATGTGGACGCAGTTCATCTCCAGTACCAAAAACAGCAACTTTGATCTTGCGTGTCACACGTATATGGGTTACTCCTTGACTGGCAAGCAAAGCGATACTGTATGCTGTTACTTTTTCACCTTTATGCAAGTAAGCAGTACCACATTTGATGTCTTCACCTGCATGTCTGATGTGCCCATCTTTTTGTATCTCTTTAGGGAGGGTTACCTGTGTATCATTCACAGTCACATTTTCTATAGGTATGATTGCTTCACATCCATTTGGAACAGGTGCACCTGTCATAATTTTAATGGCCTGCGTTGACTCAAGTGTCATTTGTGGATTATCTCCAGCATAGATAACATCTATACATTCTACTGTACTGTCGGCATCTGAACATTTTACAGCATACCCATCCATAGCTGAGTTGTCAAAACGCGGTAGATCAAATGTAGAGACAGAATCTTCACTCATTACACGACCTAATGCCATCTCTATGGGTATGACCTCAGAGTTAACTGCGGAGGTGTTTTTATAGATAATATCGAGTGCTTGAGTGATAGAAACAGGCATTTTTACCCTTTGAATTTAAGTTATGTTGATTATAACAAAATAGGGTATAATCCCCTTTTAAACAAATCAAAATTACAGGAAATTAATATGGTAGCAGAGATGTTGGCAGCACACAGTATTTTAGTGAAAGTCTTTTTAGGCTTTTTGGTTGTAGGGTTATTTATCCCAATGATAACAGCAAAAAATCCATTAGGATTTAGAAAAGCAAGTTTTATCTATACGATGATATTTCAAGCACTTGCTACAATGATAGCATTTGCAGGGATAGTAGCTGTTTTCGCTGGGGATCTAGGTTGGTCAGTAACTACCATTATCATGGTTGTGGTTTGGGCTGTCTTGATGTATATAGAGATTAAGAAGCATAAGCTTATCAAGATAGCCAATTTACAAAATCCTGATACTCATAAGTTACTCAAAGGTGCATTTCTAAAAATATCTTCAGTGCAGATACTACTAGTTGTTGTAATGGTTGTACTTATGGTACTTAAAGCTAAAGGTGTAGTAGCGATATAATCATGTTATATCTTTTTCATAAAGAGGCAGGTCAGTCTCAGCTTACGCTGCATGGAGATGAGCATCGTTACATTTTCAAAGTACGAAGACATAAGGTAGATGATGTCCTGTATCTTCGTAACCTTGAAGATGGATTTCTTCATCGTTATATGATCACCTATATAGACAAACGTTCTGTCATACTTGAACTACAAGAGAGCCAAAGAGTCGAAGTCAAGGCTAAAGTACGGTTACATTTGGGTTGGTGTGTCATTGATCCTAAAAATATCGAAAAAGTTCTGCCTTCTTTGAATGAAATGGGTGTAGAAAAAATTACATTTATCTACTGTAAACGTTCACAAAAAAGTTTTAAAGTAGATTTTAAACGTTTGGAAAAGATACTACTTAACTCTTCCCAACAGTCTGGGAGAAGTGAGATGATGAAGTTAGAAACGGCAGATGACCTAGAGAGTTTTTTAAAGGTAAACCCGCAAAGCAAGATGTTGAACTTTTCTCAAAATAGTGTAAGTTCAAAACAAGATATAGAGACGATTGTCATAGGTTGCGAAGGTGGTTTTCATACAGATGAAGTAGCACTGTTCAAGCTTGATAATATTGTTGGATTTGACACACCATTGGTTTTAAAGAGTGAGAGTGCGGTCTGTGCTGTTGCTTCCAAACTTCTTTTATAATAATTTAAAAATATTTTGCTATAATTTCGCCCTATGTTGTCTCGCCAGAGAGCGTTGCAATGCCCCTTTTTTCTTTAAGAAAAAGGAAGAGTCATCGACTAGAACAGGTTAGTTACCTGTCACCAAATAAACTAAAAGGTTAGAAAATGAGAAAAGAAATTCACCCAGATTACGTTGAGTGTAAAGTTACATGCGCATGTGGTAACAAGTTTGAAACAAGAACAAACAAAGCAGAGATGAGTATTGATATTTGTAATGAATGTCATCCATTCTTTACAGGTTCTGAAAAAATTCTTGATGCTGCTGGTAGAGTAGAGAAGTTTAAAAACAAATATAAACTAGGTTAATCCTAAGGCATAGAGGGCAATGCCCTCTATGTTTCCACTTATGCTAAGTTTGCTTGAACATCAAGCAATCACTTATTTTTCTTCAGACATTAAAGTATTTATTATGTTAACATTTATCCCCACACCTATTGGAAATCCGCAAGATATCACGATCAGAGCGATGAAGCTTTTTGAAAAAGCAGAAATTTTTTTATGTGAAGATACACGTCAGACCAAACGGCTTTTACGTTTACTTGAAGAGCGGTTTGATATGGTGTACCCTGATGCAGAGTTTTATTCTTTTAATGAACATAATGGTGAAGAGAGACTTAAACAAGTTGGCCGTAGTTTAGAAGAAAAAGAAGTAGTGTATGTGAGTGATGCAGGAATGCCGGTCATATCAGATCCGGGACAGATACTTGTAGCGTATGCACAAGAACATTACCTAACTTATGATGTACTTCCTGGGGCATCTGCGGTAACGACTGCATATGCTGCAAGCGGATTTGAAGAAGGAAAATTTCTTTTTTATGCATTTTTACCGCATAAAGGTAAAGAGAGAAACTCTGCGTTGAGTGAAGCGATGAGTAATGGCTACAATACAGTACTGTATGAGGCCCCTCATCGTTTAGAAAAGCTTTTAAATGAGATTTTGATCTTGGATGAAGATAGAGAACTTTTTTTAGCTAAAGAGATCAGTAAAAAGTATCAAAGGTACTATAGAGGTACGGTTAAATCACTTGTAGAAGAGTTCAAAGAAATGAACATACGCGGTGAATGGGTAGTTGTCATAAAAGCCCAAAAAAGTATAGAAAAAAGCCTTAGTTTTACCGAAATTTTAAGTTTGGACCTACCACCTAAACCCAAAGCCAAACTTCTTGCTCAGCTTAGTGATAAAAGTGTTAAAGAATGGTATGCTGAACTCATACAAACTACTTAACACTGTAAAAGCAAAAAAAAGGTAAAATCGCTCTATTAGTAACTATGAAAAAAAGGTAGTGATCTTTATGATTATATATGGAAAACAAGTCTGTTTACATGCTCTAGAAAAGTATCCAGAGAAAATAAAAACCGTCTATGTTGCTAAGAAAGGGATACTCCCTAAAGACCTGTTCCATAAATACCATGATAATATCAAGTTTTTAGAAGAGAAGTGGGCACAGTCAATGAGTAAAGGTGGAAATCACCAAGGGTTGCTTGTTGAAATGGCTGAATTTGAACAGAGTTCTCTCTTAGAGATAAAGAAGAATGATTTTATTGTGGTACTTGATGGTTTAACTGATGTAGGAAATATCGGTGCGATTGTTCGATCAGCGTATGCACTTGGTGCAAATGCCATCATTGCAGCAGGAGTGAAGCAGTTAAATTTTGCTGCGATAGCACGTACAAGTTCCGGTGCTATCTTGGATATGCCTTTTATGATAGCACCTAACATTTTAGACACATTTAATGAACTGCAACAACTTGGATTTACTTTTTATGGGGCCTCTATGGATGGAGAGAATGTGCAAGAGTTCACATTTGATACAAAACGTGTACTTGTTTTAGGAAGTGAAGGCAAAGGACTTTCAAAAAAGGTGATGGCTAAACTCGATCATAGTGTATCGATAGAGATGAAACATTCATTTGACTCACTTAATGTGAGTGCGGCTGCAGCGATTTTAATACATAGGATGGGTTATGCAATTAAATGAGATACTTGAAGAAAACACAATAAAATTAATCAGTCAAAGGACAAAGATATCTGAAGGAAATCTTGAAAATCTTTTGGCTTCAAATTTTGATGCCCTTAAAAAGATCAAAACGTTAGGTTTTATTTCTATTTTGGAACGAGAGTATAAAGCGGACCTAAGTCCATTAAGAGATGAAGCTTTAGCATATTATTCTGAGCATAATGAAGATCATACCTTCAGCGTAGGGGAACCTATGGAAGAAGAGAAAAAGGGAAAATCTAAGCTATTTTTAGTCATAGTTTTGGCTCTTTTAGGATACGCTTCATGGTATTTTTTTACACAGTTTGATAAAAAACATTTAAGTGGGCTCCTTCCTTTCATGGATGAGAAGATGATGGAAACTACTATGATAGAGACTGATGAAACGAAAAAAGAGATCGCTGTAGAAGATCTAAGTATTGCGAATGTAGTTGTAAGTGATACGAATATAAATGCAGTACAAGATAAAGTAGAAGATGTTGTTACAAAGAGTACAGAAAGTAATGAATCTTCTGAGAATGAGATAAATGTATCTGTTACGCCTGTAAGTCAATTTTAGTGTAGTCTAAATAGTAAAAATGAAAAAAATTTTAAAGTGAGAAAAGAATGTTTGATGAAATCCAATTTGAAAAGATAAACCGATTACCGAAGTATCTTTTTGCAGAAATCAATGATCTTAAAATGGAATTAAGAAGAAAAGGTAAAGATATCATAGATTTTTCTATGGGAAATCCTGATGCTTCTACACCTCAACCGATCATAGACAAGCTATGTGAAACCGTACAACGTCCTAAAACACATGGATATAGCGTAAGTAAGGGAATCTATAAACTTCGTTTGGCGATGAGTAAATGGTATAAGCGTAAGTATAATGCCGACTTGGATCCGGATACAGAGATCGTTGCTACAATGGGGAGTAAAGAAGGATATGTTCACCTTGTGCAAGCTATTTCTAATCCTGGTGATGTTGCGATTGTACCAGATCCTACCTACCCTATTCACTCTCAAGCTTTTATTTTGGCAGGTGCGAATGTAGAGAAGATGCAGCTGGTATTCAATGAAGAAACATTTGAAGTGGATGAAGATAAGTTTTTAGCAGATGTTGAAGAACATTTGGACAATTCTATCCCAAAAGCGAAATTCTTAGTAGTGAACTTTCCGCACAATCCAAGTACGGCGACGGTGACACCTCAATTCTATCAAAGATTGGTAGCTCTTGCTAAAGAGAAACGTTTTTATATTATTTCAGATATTGCCTATGCAGATATTACATTTGATGGATATACAACGCCATCTATCATGAGTGTTGAAGGGGCTAAAGATGTAGCTGTTGAGTCTTATACACTTTCAAAATCTTACAATATGGCTGGTTGGAGAGTTGGTTTTATCGTAGGGAATAAAAAACTGATCGGTGCACTTCAGAGTATCAAGTCTTGGTTGGATTATGGTATGTTCACCCCTATTCAGGTTGCTGCAACAGTAGCACTTGATGAGCATGGTTATATCCCTGATGAGCAAATTATCCCTCGTTATGAAAAAAGACGTGATGTTATGATAGAAGCTTTTACCAATGCAGGTTGGCCATTGGCAAAACCAAATGCATCTATGTTTATCTGGGCAAAAATCCCTGAGGTTGCAAGAGATATGGGTTCTTTAGAGTTTGCAAAACAGCTTCTCATTCATGCTGATGTTGCTGTAAGTCCTGGTATAGGATTTGGTAAATATGGTGATGAGTATGTGCGTATTGCATTGATAGAAAATGAAAATCGTATCCGTCAGGCAGCAAGAAATATTAAAAAGTACTTAAAAGAACTAGAAGAGGCAAAAAAGAATGGTTAAAATAGGAATTTTAGGTGTAGGTACGGTTGGTGCAAGTGTTGCAAAGATACTTGAAGAAAATGCTGACATTATAGAAGCAAGAGCCGGAAAGAAAATTGTTGTAAAATCAGGTGTGGTTAAAAACCTCTCTAAAGATAGAGGGGTGAGCATCAAGTTAAGTGATAATCCTTTAGATGTGGTCAATGATCCGGAAATAGACATTGTTATCGAATTAATGGGTGGCGTGGATGAGCCTTATGCGCTTGTTAAAAAAGCACTAAAAAACGGGAAACCTGTTGTCACTGCGAACAAGGCACTTCTTGCATATCATCGATATGAACTTCAAGAGATAGCAGGTGACATTCCTTTGATGTATGAAGCAAGTACGGCTGGAGGAATACCTATTATTGGTGCTTTACGTAACGGTCTTTCAGCAAATCATATCAACTCTATCCAAGGTATCATGAATGGTACATGTAACTATATGTTGACTAAAATGATTAATGATGGTGCCCAATATGATGATATTCTCAAAGAGTCTCAAGAATTAGGGTATGCAGAGGCTGATCCTACATTTGATGTGGGTGGATTTGATGCTTCTCATAAATTACTTATCTTAGCCAGTATAGCCTATGGATTGGATGCAAAACCTGAAGATATTCTCATAGAAGGTATAGAAAATATCACACAAACAGATGTTTCTTTTGCCAAAGAGTTTGGGTATGAGATCAAACTACTGGGTATTGCAAAAAAAGTGGGTGAGGGTGTAGAGCTAAGAGTGCATGCTACGATGATACCTAAAGAGTCTATGATCGCAAAAGTTGATGGTGTAATGAATGCTGTAACTGTTATAGGTGATCGTGTAGGTGAAACGATGTACTATGGTCCAGGAGCAGGTGGTGATGCTACAGCATCAGCAGTGATAGCTGATATTGTAGATATCGTACGTGGAAATCAGGGACCTATGCTTGGGTATAAAAAAGGTTTGGAGAGTGGACTTAAACTTTTGCCTAAAGAGGATATTATGACCCAATATTACCTCAGGTTGGAAGTGGATGATCAAAGTGGTGTGCTGGCAAATATTGCATCAACATTGGGTAAGTTCGATATTTCTATAGAAGCGATGCTTCAGAAACCTACTATGAATGATGAGATCGCAAAATTACTGTTTACAACACATACGTGTAAAGAGAGCAAAATGCAAGATGCTATTGCTGCATTGAGTAAGCTTGATACAGTTCATGGAAAAATTGCCATGATGAGGATCGAGAAGTAAAAGGAGAAGAGATGGCAAAAGATCACTATTTTGATATCACTGCGAAGTTGGACATGATGGAGCTTAAAAATGCGATCGTTATGGCCGAAAAAGAGGTTGCTACACGTTTTGATTTTAAAGGGCTGGTAGCTGAGATCAATTTCAATGAAGCTGCTAAGACTTTGAGCCTTAGTTCTTCTACTGATTCTAAGATAGATGCACTTAAAGATATCCTTATCTCAAAATTGATCAAGAGAGGTATTGCAGGGAAGTCACTCGAAGAGGTCAAAACTGAAGGTATATCTGGTGGTAACACTAAGGTTATCTACCGTATCGTCGATACCATTGATAAAGATGAAGCGAAAAAAATTGTTAAAACGATCAAAGATATGAAGATAAAAGTAACACCATCAATTCAAGGTGATGAAGTACGTGTATCTGGAAAGAAGATAGATGATCTTCAGGCTGTGATGGCTGAAGTAAAGACTTTGGACCTGAAAGCACCGTTGGTGTTTGGGAATTTTAAATAAGTATTGAATGGATTTAATCTCTTTTGCATATTTTTTTACAAAAAAGAAGCAAAAAATAGTCGTGGCTCTCGAATCGCTTCGTTTACGAGGGCGTTCACCACGACAAGTATAATGTATTAGATCTTGTTCTTATGAACAGTGCCCACCACCACAGCATCCGCTTGAAGCAGCTGCTTGCGGTGCTTTCATAGTGATGCTAAAGTTATCACCACTTTCACTAAGTTCAAATCCATGTTTACCGCAGAATTTTTCATTCATATGGCTTACCATAGCTTGTGCTTTGATCATCGCATCATCTTTGTTATCAAGCGTAACATTGTTTTCTAATTCACTTCTTTTGAAGCATCCACATTCTTGAGCTATATTTATAGTTGACATTTTAATCCTTTGTTGTAATTTTGAGTGATAATAACAGAGTTAGATTAATAATAACTTTAATTATTGAATAAATAAGATAAATTTAGTCTTATTTATTCAAATAGGGATCAGTTAAGTAGCTGGGAACTAAACCAGTGCCTGCTTACTTTGAATTTTTTTGATGTTTGCAAGCATCAGTATAGAGGTAATGAGAGCAACAACGAAAAGACCGACGAATACATAAAGGGTACCTGTATAACTACCAGTTGTATCCTTCACATAAGCGATGATGATAGGTCCAACCAAACCAGCCAAAGCCCATGCAGTTAGAATATATCCATGTATAGCACCCAGCTCTTTTGTACCAAATATATCACCGATGTATGCAGGGATAGAAGCAAATGCACCACCGTAACACATCATGATATAGTAAAGAAGGATTTGGAAGAGTAGTATACTTGTTACTGTCGTAAGCATATAAAATGCAATGATCTGTGTAATAAAGAAAAGTATAAAGACGATAGGTCTAGTAAGGTAATCTGAGATACTTGCCCAAGCAATTCTACCAACACCGTTAAAAATACCCATAAGTCCTACAGCAGAGGCTGCAGCTAAAGCCGAAATACCAATCACTTCCTGCAAGAGAGGAGATGCTACAGAGATAATAGCAATACCACAGGTTACGTTGATAAAAAGCATGATCCAAAGTCCATAAAATCTGGAAGTCTTAACCGCTTCATCACGTGTAATGTTTACTAGGTCCTCTTTAAGTTTCTTTTTACCTGAGTTGATGGCATCACTGAAACGTGATGGCATGTAACCTTCTGGAGGGTTAGCAAGATATTGTGCTGCAGTAAACATAACTATGAAATAGATAGTACCTAATATGTAAAATGTTGAAGAGACACCTACTTCATCGATAAGTACTTTAATTGCAGGACCAGAGATTGCAGAGGCAAACCCAAAGCCCATGATGGCAAGACCTGTTGCCATACCACGTCTATCAGGAAACCATTTAACAAGCATGGATACAGGAGAAATATATCCTATACCAAGACCGGCACCACCTAAAACGCCATAGGTAAAGTAAAGCAGTAGCTTTGATTCCATATGGATAGCAAAACCGGAACCAACTGTACCCAGTCCAAATAAAATAGCTGCAAGGGTAGCAGCAATTTTTGGCCCCTTACTCTCTACAAATTTACCCATAAGCGCAGCAGAGAGACCTAAAAAGAAGATCGCAACAGAAAAAGTGATCGTTACATCTGTAAGTGTCCAGTCCATTGTGGATTGAATAGGGTTTACATAGACGCTCCATGCGTAGACCGAGCCTATAGATATGTGAATTGCCATCGCAGCCAGAGCCATGAGCCAGCGGTTTTTAACTTTTGTAGCCATTTAATATTCCTTAATGTTTGAAGTGCAGGGATTATATATCATGTTTAGAAAATGCATATGGATATCATATGAACTTGTTTTAAAGGAACCACATCCATTTTTATATTAATTGTAGATATTGTAGATCCTTTTGATATAATTCGATAGATGTTAACAATAGTTACTTAAATAAACTTGATTTTACAGTTAATTGGGATAAATTATCTCCTAATTAACAATATAGGAACAAATAATGACAAAAAAAGTACATAACGATTATAAAGTGATCGATAGTGTATGTGCATACTGCGGTGTTGGGTGCGATATTGCTGCTCATGTCGATACAAAAGAAAATAAAATTAAAAAGATTTTTGCCCACCCTGATGGTGCTACATCAGAAGGGAAGCTCTGTATTAAGGGAACATATGGTTATGATTTTGTTGATTCAAAAGAGAGAATCAATACACCTCGTATTCGTAAAAGTTTTTTAGAAAAAAACCCCGAAATTAAAGAAGCAATAGCTGGCAGTTTAGCTGAGTTAGATGATACATGGTATGAGACTGATTTAGATTCTGCTACAACTGCAGGAGCTATGAAATTAAAAGATATTCAAACACAATATGGACAAAAGTCAGTCTGTTCACTTGGTGGGGCTAGAACTTCATGTGAATCAGCCTACTACTTTCAAAAATTTACACGTCATACTCTAAACTCTCCGCATGTTGATAACTGTGCAAGAGTGTGTCATTCTCCGTCGCTTAAGGGAATGAGACTCACTATCGGTGAGGGCGCTGCGAGTAATCCATTTGATGATATCTATAAAACAGAGTTTATGATCGTGATGGGCTCAAATACTACTGAAGCACACCCAATTGTAGGGAATCGTATGATCAAAGCTGCCCAAAAAGGTACGCCAATAGCATGTTTTGATGTACGTGAGATTAAGTTGCATAAGTTTTCAAAGTATAAAGCAGTGACTCCTCATGAATCCAACTTACTGGTTTTAAATATGTTGGCATATACGATTATCACTGAAGAGCTTTATCATGAAGATTTTATAAAGAATAGAACGAAAAATTTCGAGCATTTCAAAGAGAATATTTTAAATGATCCTTATGCAAATCCTGAATTTTTTAGAGAAGTTGAAGGATATGAGTATTTAGCAGATATGCTCCCAGAGATCGCCCGTGAATATGCAGCGAAAAAGTCTCTTATTTTATGGGGACTTGGCATTACAGAACATGTGGATGGTTCATATGCAGTAATGGCTATAGTACACCTTGCACTTATGACTGGAAACATTGGTAAAGACGGTGCTGGTGTTATGCCTCTAAGAGGTCAAACTAACGTTCAAGGAGCTTGTGATATGGGTATGCTCCCCTATTATGACCCAGATTACAGTGCTCCTAAAGAGGTTGGACTCATGACACCTCAATTGGTTGAGGGTATGCTTGATGGAACAATTAAAGGTGTTTTAAATATCGGTGAAGATCTTACACATATTCATCCAAATATCAACAAGCTTGTGAAAGCATTTGATAATTTAGAACTTATTTTTGTACAAGAACTTTTTATGACAGATATTGCTGAACGTGCAGATATTGTTGTAGGTGTAAAGTCGGCCTATGAGAAGACAGGTATCTATATAAACGCCATGAGAAAAGTGCACCTATCTACACCTTTAGTAAAATCTGATCTGCCTGATGATTGGGAAGTTTTAAAACAGCTTGATGAGAAGATGGGTGGCGGTTACGGTTTTGAGACCTCAGAAGATATCTGGGAAGATGTGCGTAAAACCGCTACAAATAGATTTACCGGTGCGTCGTATGATGTGCTTAGAGCAAATGAAAAACAGGGAATTTCGTGGCCAATTACTGAAGATGGAAATGGTACTCCAGTACTTCATAGAGAAGACTTTAGAACAAAAGATGGAATTGGTGCATTTAGATATCATGGGTATAAACCTTTTGGAATGATAGAAGAGATTCTCAATAGTAAACTTACTGGGTATCATCTAACAACTGGACGTATCATGGCTCACTATAATAACTCTGCACAGACAAAGTATACTGAGAAATTGATGAAAAAACATACACAAGATATCTTACTTGCACATGAAGATGACGTAGCGGATTTTCCGAGTGAGAAGGTTATTTTAAAAACTAAATATGGTCAAACAAACCCACTTACTGTAAAGTTTACTGATAAAGTCCGTCCAAAAACACTCTATACAACATTTCATCATGCAGATTCGCACTTGAATTTTATTTTTGGAGATAAGAGTGATGAGCTTATCATGACGGCTGCATTTAAATCTATCCAGGTTGATGTTATTCCTGTTTAGGAGTAGATCACTTTGGGAGAAATTATTAGGTTGAAATTTGCGACCTTAGCGGCTCTCTAATTTTTTTTAATATATTCAATTCTCTTTACCAATTTCATTATAAAATCTTTCATATTGAAGATTTTACAAGGTTTTTGTAAAATAATATCGTTTGGGATAATTAACATTTGTTACCTAAACTATTATATCTATAGCAATATTCCTTGAAATGACGTAAATATGACATAAATATGACATTATTATCCTAAAATAATAAAATCTATAAATAAGGGAAATAATGACAACAAAAATGAAACTAATGGCTTTAGGTTTGAGTATGGCACTTTTTACAGGATGTAGTTCAGTAGATGAGTTGATAGAAGATTATATAGGAGATGATGAGGATGAGTACACTAGTTCAGCACTCTATTTAAAAGATTCTAATGGTAATGGTGTAGCCGGTATTTCATACTCTTGTGATGGTGGTTATACTGATGATGGTCCTCTAACTACTTCTGGTACTACTTCTAGTACGGGAGATATGTCTATCTCTTATTGGCCGGGATATGATGCTTCTTGTACTATTAATCCTATTAACACCACGGAACTATATCTGTATGACAATAATGGACCAATGAATGATGCTCAAGTAAGTTGTACATCATTTTCTAGTGAAGTGTTTACGGGTGAAGATGGAGTTGATGGTTCAATTAACAATGCATCATCTGACACTTGTAGTATTAGACTCATAGAATACTCATAATCAACTAACCATATATTATCCCCCTAATAAATTTACCATTAGAGGGGGTATCTTATAAATCATCATTTCTTATATCTTCATATGACATACAATATCTATAATAGGAAGGTTTTGTGATCCTGGAGCGTAATTATTTTACAAGAAAACTTGGTGAAATAGTCATTATCGCCAGTCGTGATGATGTCTTACACTTTATAGAAGTGAAAACTATAAAAACACACTTCGATCCTGTTTATATTATGACTCCTGACAAACTTCTAAAAACTACCAACTCTATATACTACTATATGAAAACAAAAAATTTAGATATGTCATTTAGTATTGATACACTGACCATACCTCATGGTGAAGTAGAGTTTATAGAAAATGTCACGCTTTAGTGTTTTATTAGGTATAATTCGTGATATTATCTAAAGGTAAGGTGATGCAACTCTCTACTTCACAATTAAAACAGTTTAATGAAGATGGTTTTCTTGTTCTGCGTCAGTTTGCTGGTCATCAACTATGTGACACTATCTTAGATTTGGCAAAAGTACATCTAAAATATAAAATTCCTCCCATTGAAACTGAGTCAGAATATGTAGGTGAAGATAAAGAAGTGCTTAGGATCACTGTACGTAGACTAAGACAAGTATATCATAGAGACATAGTGTTTAAAACATGGATGGAAAATAAAGAGATACGTCCAATTTTGAAACAAGTACTTCAAGATTCTCCAGTTCTTACTTTGGCTCATCATAATTCTATCATGACCAAAATGCCACATACTTCTACAGAGACTTCATGGCATCAGGATATCAGATATTGGAACTTTGAAAATGATAATCTTGTCAGTGTATGGCTTGCTCTTGATGAGGAGTATGATGAAAATGGTGTTTTAGAATTTATTCCAGGCAGTCATAAAATGCAATTTTCTGCAGAGCAGTTTGAAGGCAAACAATACTTCTCATGTACACCGGAGGAAAATCAAAGGTTAATAGAAAAGAAAACCAGTACGGTATTGCAAAAAGGTGATCTAGTATTGTTTCACGGAAGGCTTTTACACCGTGCCAATAAAAATAGTACAGACAAGGCAAAAATCTCTTTTGTTTATACGGTTAAAGGAAAGAATAATAAATGTATTGAAGGAACTCGCTCTTCAGCATACCCGGAAATTATTTTAAAATAAAAATGAATAAGAGTGCATTTGTCCTAATTGTAAACATTTTGGACAAAATTATAAATAATTTTAAAAATATAAGCTAAAACAATAGTTTTTATAAGAAATTAGGTTATACTAATTATATAAAATACAAAGGAATAAATATGGCAAAATATATTGATTTAACAAATGATAACTTTGATGCGACTATCGCTGAAGGTGTAACTATGGTAGACTTTTGGGCTCCATGGTGTGGACCTTGTAGAATGATCGCTCCAGTTATCGAAGAACTTGCAGAAGATTTTGATGGTAAAGCGACAATTTGTAAAGTAAACACAGATGAGCAACAAGATATCGCAGTAAAATACGGTATCAGATCTATCCCAGCTATTCTTTTCTTTAAAGATGGTGAATTGGTAGATCAAATGGTAGGTGCTGCCTCTAAAGATGCATTTGCTGAAAAAATCAACGCACAACTGTAAGTTATGCATTTAAGAGAGGGGATCATACCTCTCTTGAACACTTCTTTTATTTCTATTTTAGATAAAATCTTTTAAAATTTTTAACCAAGTATATTCATTGTATAATAAATGCTATTTGTTTAAGTATTTTACTTTTTTGCAAGGATTTTAAATGTTAGATTGCGCAATTATCGGTGGTGGGCCAGCAGGGCTAACTGCAGGATTGTATACGACACGTGGTGGACTTAAGAATGTTACATTGTTTGAAATAGGTATGCCTGGAGGTCAGATCACTCAAAGTTCTGAGATAGAGAATTATCCTGGATTTTTTGAGCATGACAAAACAGGTATGGATTTTATGAATACCTGGCAAAAACAGTGTTTTCACTTTGGTCTGAAACATGAGATGAAAAAAGTAGAAGGTATTGAAAAAACTGGTGAACATTTCACTATTATACTTGAAGGTGGGGAGAGAGTAGAGTCGATGACTGTCATCGTTTGTACTGGTTCCACACCTAAAAGATCTGGAGTAAAAGGTGAAGAAGAGTTTTTTGGAAGAGGTGTAAGTACATGTGCTACTTGTGATGGATTCTTCTATAAAGACAAACCAGTGACAGTTCTTGGTGGTGGAGATACTGCATTGGAAGAAGCTTTTTATCTTTCAAATATCTGTTCAGATGTCTATGTAGTACATCGTAGAGATGAATTTAGGGCGGCACCTCCGACCTTAGATAGAGTGAAAAGAAAAGAAAATATACATCTTATAACGAATTCTGTTATTGATGAGATTCTTGGTGATGCTATGGGTGTTACAGGAGTGAACATCAAAAATAACGATGGAACGATGACACATATGAACAATACAGGACTTTTTATTTTTGTAGGTCATAATGTCAACAATGCAGTACTTAAAGATGGGAAGGGTGATTTTATCTGTGAAATGAATGACAGGGGACAAGTCATTGTTGATCTCAGTATGAAAACATCAGTAGAAGGGCTTTTTGCAGCAGGTGATATGCGTATAGAATCCCCAAAACAAGTAGTTTCAGCAGCGGGTGATGGTGCTGTAGCCGCCCTTCAAGTAATTTCATATATTCAGGAGCAACAGTAAGATGGCAAAAGTTGGTATAGTTGGTAGTACAGGTAGAATGGGTGAACACCTAATCAAAAATGTTTTAGAAAATGAGGTATTGGAGCTAAGTGTTTTACATGTCTTTGATGAGTTGAAAGTTGATGTACCTTCTGATGTATTGGTGACCAATAGTATGAAAGCAGTGCTTGAAAATTGTGATGTTGTGATAGACTTTTCAGCACCTGTAGCAACGCAAGAACTTTGTGAGGAGGCTTTAAAGAATCCTACTGCACTTGTGATAGCGACAACAGGGTTTACTGAACACCAGCAAAATCTTTTGACTGAAGCATCAAAAGAGATGCCAGTTCTTTATGCTTCCAATATGTCAGCAGGGATCGCCTTGCTCAAACAATTGGTTGAACAAGTGGCAGCGACACTGGTAGATTTTGACATTGAGATTGTAGAACAGCACCATAGACATAAAGTCGATGCACCAAGTGGTACCGCTTTAACATTAGGTGAATTTGCTGCAAAAGGAAGAGGTTTGGATCTTGATGATGTGCGTGTATCTGGAAGAGATGGTCAGATAGGTGCAAGAAGTAAAGATGAGATAGCTGTAATGGCTCTACGCGGTGGTGATATTGTCGGTCGACATACTGTTGGTTTCTATAATGATGGTGAATTCTTAGAACTTAATCATACAGCAACCAGTAGAGAGACATTTTCAAAAGGTGCTATTCGTGCAGCGACATGGATCGTTAATCAAAAGAGTGGACTTTACTCTATAAATGATTGTTTAGGAATTTAATATGTGTGCAATAGTTGGTGTATTCGGTGCAAAAAAAGCTTCCACAGTAGCGTATTATTCGCTTTTTTCTATGCAACACCGTGGTCAAGAGGCTACAGGTATTTCAGTGGCCAATGGTAAACGTATCGCAACGTATAAAAAACGTGGTATGGTTGCAGATGTTTTTTCACAACCAACACTTGATAGGTTAGATGGTGGGTGTGCTGTGGGCCATAATCGTTACTCAACAGCTGGAAGTGAGTCTGCTGGAGATGCGCAACCTGTATTTGCCAAATATAAATTAGGAGAGATCTCCGTTGTACATAATGGTAATCTTGTTAATAAGCACGAAGTAAGAAATGAACTCATAGATAGAGGTGCTATCTTTCAAACTGATATGGATACAGAAAATATTATTCATCTTATTGCAAAATCTCAAAAAGACTCCTTGATTGACCGTATTAAAGATATGCTTACCAAGATAGAAGGTGCCTACTGTTTAGCCATACAGAGTCGTTCTAAAATGTTTGTGATACGAGACCGTTTTGGTATCCGTCCTCTTAGTCTGGGTAAACTAAAAGATGGTGGGTATATCGTAGCTTCTGAGACTTGTGCTTTTGATCTGGTTGGTGCAGAGTTTATACGCGATGTGGAACCTGGAGAAATGCTTATTTTTGAAGAAGGAAAAGAACCTGTTTCAGAACAGATCTTTACACCGGATTTTCATCCTTGTGCCTTTGAATATATCTATTTTGCCAGACCTGATTCTCTGATAGATGGTAAAAATGTGTATGAAATGCGTTTAGAAATGGGGAAAAGACTAGCTAAAGAAACACCTGCAGATGTAGATCTTGTACTTCCTGTTCCTGATTCAGGTGTAGCTGCCGCAAAGGGGTATGCAGATGGTCTTGGTGTCCCTTTTGAAATGGGTATCGTTCGTAATCACTATGTAGGGCGTACGTTTATTGAACCAACCCAAGAGATACGTGATTTGAAAGTTAAACTCAAACTTTCACCGGTGAAGCATCTTATAGAAGGAAAACGTATTGCGATTATTGATGATTCACTTGTTCGTGGTACTACATCCAAACAGATCGTACGTATGCTTAAAGAAGCTGGAGCCAAAGAGGTACATATGCGTATTGCTGCACCAGAGATAAAATATCCGTGTAGATATGGTATCGATACACCAACAAAAATAGAGCTCATCTCTACAAAATTTACACCAGAAGAGATCGCCAATAAAATAGATGCCGACTCTCTTGGTTTTCTTTCCATTGAAGGATTAAAAGAATCACTTGGAACTGAAAGAAATTACTCTTTGGTAAGTTTTGACGGGAACTATTTTGCAGGTGGAAATGCTGATAGTCCAGGGTGTGCTGGAGGTTGTTAAACCTGTATTAAGCATAAGTGTAAGTATATAAACTTACACTTTATTTCTTTCGTCCCTCTTTTTCTACTATACCGCTCAATCCAAATCTTCTTGCAAGTTCTTGTTTGACTCTGTCAGGAGAGATATTTCTATAGCCTAAACCTACGAGAGTATGGTAGAATAGATCTGCTGACTCATAGATGACTTGTTCATCACTCTCTTCGTTGATAGCAACACAGACTTCATCTGCTTCTTCACGGATCTTGGAGAGCATGAGTACTTTATCATCCAAAAGTTTTTTCGTCCATGAATTGGCTTCTGCTGATGCATTTTTACGTTCTAGGATTGTGTGGTACAATGTATCGACTACCCCATAGATAGCGTCGGTATCTACTTCCTGGTCTAAGACTACTTTGTCTTGTATAACAGAAGTGAAGAAGCAGCTTTTACGTCCTGTATGGCAAGCTACACCATTTTGTTTTATCTTCAGTATTACAGTGTCTGCATCACAGTCAAGAAGTACATCTTTTACTTCTTGAGTATGTTTGGAGCTTTCACCTTTTTTCCATATACGTTGTTTGCTTCGGCTAAAGTAATGGGCATATCCTGTAGAGAGAGTTAGGTTGTAAGCTTCTTCATTCATGTATGCGAGCATGAGCACTTCATTGCTCTCATGATCTTGAGCTATAGCAGGGATGAGGGGGTTTTTATTCCAATCTATTTGCATAAGAGAATCTCCATCAGGAAAATATTTGTTCGTATTATAACTATAGTATACATTGGGAGAGCTTTTTTAAATGTATGCGTCAACATAAACAGAACATTAAATTAAGAAATCTTTTAGGATAAATGTTTGATTTTTGATTTATAATATCACTCCAAATTAGAAAAGCCAAGGAGCTTTTTATGCACAACTGTTTTAACCAATTTCAACTTTATGTCCATACACTATGATACAGATCAGTACACATATATATTGTGATCCTTTATTCGAACATATAGAGATAGAAAATAAACTTTTACCAAGTCAATATAAGGATTATCCTTATCTCATCATTAAAAACTTTTTTTCCCAAGAAGTATGTGAAGAACTCGCTTGTCTCGTACAGGAAGATGAAGAAACAAAGAGAAAAGCAAAGGTCAAAAAAGAAGTTTTTAGTGGTATAGTGCAATCGGATATTGTAGAAGAATACCGTAAGACCAATATATATGAATTAGATACTTTTTATCAGTACTACTATGATGAGCAGTTCATGAAGTATAAACCTGTGATAGAAGAATATTTCAATATTGCTCTTACACTCTCAACAGATGTGCAGGTATTGGAATACAAAAAGGGATTTTTCTATGTCAAACATGCTGATGATTCCAGTGAGATCATTGATAAGGATGAACAGACTATAGGATTTAAAGTAGTAGCACCACAGAGAAAACTTTCAACAGTATTGTTCGCGACAAGTCATCTGAGTCAGGCACATGAAAAAGCACTAAGTTTTTCTGGAGGGGAATTGATGTTTAATTATTTCTATGACAAAGATGGGGAAACTGTTAAGATCCAACCAGAAGCTGGAGATATGCTTATCTTCCCAAGTAATCCGTATTACTCACATGAAGTATTACCTGTTGAAGAAGGGTATAGACTTACTTTAGTACAGTGGCATGATGCGATATAGTACAATCGTTATGATAGAAGGTGATGGAGAGGTAATGTGGTAAGATGTATGGTGGAATTTTCCACCATACTTTATGGATTATTGTTGTCCCATCAAGCGTTGCTTGTCTTTACCTTTTGCATCTACCCAGATGTTTGGTACAGCTCCACCAGGTGTAAGGAAGATCTGTGCATCTTTATTGACTTTAAGTGCTTCATTAAATTTCGCTTGTGTTTTGATCTGCTCTAATTCGATGAGTTGTGATGTAAGTGAACTTGAGATGAGTCTATTAGCTTTTGCTTGTTCTTCAGCTTCGATACGGATCTTATCAGCCTCACCTTGTGCTTCGATACGGTTTCTTTCTGCTTCACCTCTAGCGATCTCTGCTTTTCTTTGTGCCTCTTGTTTTGCTTTCTCTTTTTGCTGCTCAGCGATAGTTACATCTTGTTTTGCGATTTGTACTCTTTCTATCTGATCTTTGATCTTTGTAGGAAGGTTGATTGTTCTAAGTTCTACAGATTCAAGGATAACAGGTTGGTTAAGAAGTGCATCCACACTTTCTTTAACTTTTATTTCGATCGCTGCAGCGATTTGATTACGCATTTCAGGAAGTTGTTCTGCTGTATATTGACCTACAACATCACGTACGACTTCACGCACTTTAGAATTGATGATTTTCTCTTCCCAACTTGTACCCCATTTTTCAATCGTTGCCGGTGCAGTATCTGCTTTAAGTCTGTATTGTACAGCAATATCGATATTAACAGTCAATCCTCTTTTATCCAGTACAGTGATTGCTGGGTTTCTTTTAAGACCACCTTCAAGGTTTCTGTATGAATCACCCAGTTCACCTGTTCTTACATCAGAGTATGTGATCATTCTGATACGCGTATTGACAGGAATGATCTTTTGAAGCACAGGGACAAAAAAATGCAGTCCGGCTCCAAGAGGCTCTTGTTCAAATTTACCAGTGTTGATCTTAATTCCTACTTCACCGGAGTTAATGATCGTAAAAGGTTTGAGTACGAAAAGTGCAAACCCTATAGCAACGATGATAAACATCCAAGGTGCACCTTTACCCATATTGTTGAGTGGATTGTTAAAGTTGCCTCCGCCACCTCCACCACTGCTATTATTCATTGAGTTATTACTCGGTTTTTTCTTTTTAAAATAGTCATTCATATCTGCTGGCATGTGTATCCTTGTTTAGTTAATATAAGTTAAATGCTTAATATAGTCAGGGTTTTTACCTGCCACTACATCAAAATAGGCAGTTTGTAATTTTTCTGTGATAGGTCCTCTTGAACCTTCACCTATGATGCGAGCATCAACTTCGCGAATCGGTGTAACTTCAGCTGCAGTACCTGTAAAGAAGGCTTCATCTGCAATGTAAACTTCTTCACGTGTTACACGACGTCTTACTACCTCAATTCCCATGTCTTTGGCCAAGTCTATAACCGTTTGTTGTGTGATAGACTCAAGAGTATTATCACTAGGCGGTGAGATGAGTACTCCATTTCTAACCATAAAGAAAGCCGCACCTGATGCCTCTGCAATATAGCCTTGGTCATCTCTAAGTAGAGCTTCGTCATATCCAGCTTCAACAGCTTCATATTTTGCCATTTGTGAATTGAGATAATTTGCTACTGCTTTGGCTTTACCCATGCCAGAAGTATTGGGTGTTCTGGTCATAGATGATATTTTTACCCTTACGCCTTTTTTGAGACCTTCTTCACCAAGATATGCGCCCCATTCCCATGCAGAGATAGACACATTTACAGGGCAATCTTTGTGATAAAGACCCATGACTCCATATCCAAGATAAACAAGAGGTCTGATATATGCACCTTCAAATAGTTCATTTTTCTGTAGGAGTTCTACTTGTGCAGCATTGAGCTCTTCAATTGTATAAGATACATCCATGAGTGTCATTTTTGATGAGTTGAGAAGCCTTTGTGTGTGTTCTTGTAGTTTAAAGATCGCACATCTGCCATCCACAGTTTTATATGCTTTAGTTCCTTCTATGGCACCATTACCATAGTGTAATGTATGTGTGAGTACGTGTACTTTGGCATCATCCCAAGGTGTGAATTGACCATCCATCCATATATATTTTGCTTTGTTCATTACTAGTTGCTCCAAGAGCTGCCATATAAGGCAGTCAAAATTTATAAATTATTCTAGCTAAATTGTTGTTAATAATCGGTTATCAGATACATAGGTTCATTATATGTGTGTAATTGGCTAATAACTATACAGTAATTTCTGTTGCATAAGACTCTGTTGATGGTATAATTTTGCAGTTAAAGTTTAAAGGAAAATCAATGAAAGAGTTTATTAAAGTTTATGATGAGAACAAAGAAGATATCGAAAAGTTCGTCATTACAACTTTGAAAAATAACGGTTCTATCTTGGCTGAAACATCGAGCAACTATAAAAAGGTGTTTCAGACCTTCCCCTCAATGGAATTGCTGTATGTAACAGACACTGATTTTAATCAAACTTCTCCTAATGTTTTTAGAACGAAAAGGGATATGTCTGCTAAGGATAAAAGTAGATCTTATATGGGTACAAAGGTCATGCAAAAAGATGATGAGTTTTCTATAAGTCCGCCTTACATGAGTTCGGCTACAGGTCATACTTGTATTACAGTCATGAAAAAAGAAAATGATCAATATATATTTATCGATTTCAGGCTTTCTGCTTTACTTGGAAGACTGGGCTTGGTAGAACTCAACCCTTCTTTTAATGAGTTTACAAAATTCTTTTATAAATCAGTAGGTTTTTCACTGATGACATTTGCTTTTTTTGCCATCATTTATGCACTGTTTGGCTATGCTTCAAGCATCTTTGTGGAAGGAAACTTTTCTCTTGATGCACTTTTTAAACCAATTGTTGCACTGACTTTGGGATTGGCCATTTTTGACCTTGCCAAAACGATTTTAGAACGGGAAGTTTTTTTTAAAAATTATAGCAAAGAAGATGCAGATGCAAATGTCTTAACAAAATTTTCTATCGCTATTATCATTGCACTTTCTATTGAAGCATTAATGGTGGTATTTAAGATCGCTTTACATGATTATTCTCAGATGGTACATGCACTTTATTTGATCATGGGTATTGCATTAATTATTCTTTCACTTGGGATCTACAGCTATTTGTCCAAAAAATAATTTTTTCTATATCGTCCAATGGACACCTAACAAGTAACTCTTTTTCAAAGGGTTACCATTTATGATAGTTCTTTCGACTATAAAAGATAAAATAAATATAATTTCCATTACCTTTTGCTATAATCAAACAATTTTACATATATAAGGTAGCACTATGTTAGAAGTAGCACAAGCTAAAATTTTTTTTGGTTCGACAGAAGAGACAAAAAAAGAACAACAAGAACGTATGAGTCCTTTTGATGGTACTGTGGTAAGTACAGCGCCTGTATGTGATGTGGATGATACGCTCAATGCACTTAACATCGCAAAGGCAGCAAGTAAAGCAGCAGCCAAATCACCATTGTCCCAACGTATTTTATGGCTCGAAGATGTGGCTAACAGACTCACTGAAGCGAAAGAAGATTTTGCTTTAATGTTGGCTAAAGAGGTAGCAAAACCAATCGCGTTTTCACGTATTGAGGTAGAACGATGTGTTGAAACGATCAAGATCACTGCGATGGAACTTGCAAATCTTTCAGGGGAAACACTGCCTACGGACATTATGCCTAGTGGTAAAAAAACTTTGGCGTATTTTAGACGTGAGCCTGTAGGGGTAGTAGCATGTATCACACCGTTCAATTTCCCTCTCAACCTTGTAGCTCATAAAATAGCTCCGGCATTGGGTGCAGGAAATGCAGTAGTGCTTAAACCTACACCTGAAGCACCTATGACAGCTTATATGTTTGCAAAACTTTTTGTAGATTCGGAGTATGCCGTTGAAGATGCACTTTCCGTTGTATATGGAGATGCTGAGGTAGGTTCAGCATTGGTACAAAGTAATATTCCAAGAGTCATTAGTTTTACAGGTTCAGTACCGGTAGGAAATATTATTACCAAACAGGCAGGGATTAAAAAAGTAAGTTTAGAACTAGGTGGCAATGCAGCAACTTATATAGATAAAAGTGCAGATCTGTCTCTCGCAGCAGCACGTTGTGCATTTGGTGCTTTTTATAACTCAGGACAAGTATGTATCTCACTTCAGCGTATTTATGTGAATGAAGAAGTGTATGAAGCTTTTGCTCAACTTATTGCAGAAGAGACGAGTAAACTTAAAGTCGGGTCACCTTATGAAGAAGATACTTTTATGGGACCATTGATAGATAAAGATTCCAAAGAAAGAGCCAAAGGGTGGATTGACTCTGCCAAGAATGAAGGGGCAAAAGTTATTGCTGGTGGTGAAGATATAGATGGTATATTCCCTCCGACTGTTATGGCAAATGTAACAGATGATATGAAGATCATCTGTGAAGAGGTATTTGCTCCTATTGTAAGTCTAGTATCTGTACCTGACTATGAAACAGCAATAGAAAAAATGAATGATTCTCCGTATGGATTGCAGTTCTCTATTTTTACCAATGATCTTAAAATGACACAGGCATTTATTGATGATGCAGAGTGTGGTGGTGTAGTGATCAATGATATCCCAACACTTCGTTTTGATGTGCAGCCTTATGGTGGAGCGAAACTTTCAGGTGTTGGTAGAGAAGGTCCAAAGTGGGCATTAGAAGAGTTTACAGAAGTAAAGTCAGTAGTCATCTGTTAAAAAAATTTATATAGGCTATGAACTAGCATAAATCCTATATGAAACAGACTAAATTGTGCTATAGTATCATTTTTAAATAAGGAGAGAAAATATGGATTATGTGTTTCAACCGGGATTTTTAGGGACAAGAGCACCTCTTTTTATGGATATCGTATCTGTAATTGTTGCTGCATTGCCTTTTTTGATCTATGGTGCAATCATGCTTGCAAAGAAAAAGAATTATCGTGCACATGCAAGTGTCCAACAACTACTTTTTATAGTTTCTGTAATTGTAGTGGGGTTTTTTGAGTATGGTGTACGTATGGAAGGTGGATATAAAAATCTTATGGAAGGTAGTTCTGTATCACATGATTATCTTTTGTACGTATTGATTTTTCATATCATGATTTCCGTCATCACTTTGATCTTATGGGTTAAAACACTTTATTATGCAAAGCGTGATCAGAAGCAATCTACACTTCCGGGACTTTATTCGGAATCACATAAAAAAGACGGACAAAGAACCTTCATCGGCATTATATTAACTATGTTGACCGGTGCTTGGGTCTATATGTTACTCTTTGTATTTTAAAGTATGAAAAAGGTTGCCATTTCTGCTTGTCTTCTCGGTGAAAAATGTCGATATGATGGAAATGACAATAAGGATGAAGCACTCTTAAATATGCTTCAGGATATGGAACTTATCCCTTTTTGTCCAGAAGATCATGCTTTTGGTACGCCTCGCCCTACGATGGATCTGGTAGTCACAGATAATGGAAATAAGGTACTATCAAATGTTAGTGGAAAAGATCTTTCTAATCCTATCATTGAATATGCTGAAATATTTTTTGACAAGCATATAGAGTTGGACCTCTTCATAGGTAAAGACCGAAGTCCAAGTTGCGGTGTATGCTCTGCAAGACTTTACGATGAAGAGAAAAATCTTCTCTCATCGGAAGCAACAGGGCTTATGGCGTTAGAAGCAAAAAAACAAAATATAGACTGCATAGATGCAGAAGACTATAAGGAGTCAGTATGAGAATCATATGGATGGTACTATTGAGTACATTCTTTTTAACGGCAAGTGCATCTTATGAAAATTGTACAAAAGAAGCTATTGTTAAGATCTATACTGCAGCAAAAATACCAAACTACCAAGAACCTTGGAATAGTTCAATGCTTAGCAGTACAGGTTCTGGTGCCATTATAGATGGAGAGTATATCTTAACTAACGCACATGTTGTAGCAAACCAGGCTTTTATAGAAGTACAGCGTTATGGTCAACGTAAACGTTATATTGCTAAGGTTTATGCAGTTTCTCATCAGGCTGACCTTGCACTTTTGAAAGTAGCAGATAAAGCATTTTTTAAAGGAGTAAAACCGTTGGCTTTTGGTTCACTTCCTGCTGTTGAACAAAAAATTGTGGTTTACGGTTATCCTATGGGAGGAAATACTCTTTCTGCAACAATAGGAGTGGTTTCACGTATAGAACATCATACCTATGCACACAGTGGGGAATCTTTTTTGGCCGTGCAGGTAGATGCTGCAGTGAATCCAGGTAATTCTGGAGGTCCTGCACTTTCAGATGGAAAGATAGTTGGAGTCGTAATGCAGCTTATCAGTAAATCTCAAAACATCGGCTATTTAGTACCTGTGAATATGGTAAAACATTTTATAGAAGATATGAAAGATGGCAAGTATGATGGATTTGCAGATCTGGGCTTAGGTACACAAAAATTAGAAAACCCTGCTATTAGACGTTATTATGGGCTTGATGATAACACCAGTGGAAAACTAATTGTGAAAGTAGTACATAATTCTTCACTTGCTGGTTCACTTCAGGAAGGTGATATTCTCACTGCTGTTGATGGGCATAATGTGGAAAATGATGGTACTGTAGAATTTAGAAAAAATGAGTTTACACATTATCAGCATTTTGTAGATGCTTACCAGATGGGTGAAAAAGTAAAGCTTGATATCATTCGTGATACTAAAAAAATGCAGGTTCAGGCATTGTTAAAGCATACGGCTGATGATATGTATCTTGTCAAAACTACACGTTACGATACAATGCCGAGTTATTTTGTCTATGGTGGATATGTGTTTTCTCCTTTGACGAGAAACCTAATTGCCTCTACAAACCGTAACCGTTTAAAGCTTAGTTATTTAGCCGGAAAATGGCAAGAAGAAGATAAAAATGAAGTTGTTGTCCTACTCAAAGTATTGGCTTCAGATATGAGTAGGGGAGACAATGATTTTGCAATGTGGCCTATAGATAAAGTGAATGGAGAACCATTTAAAAACTTTAAAGAATTTTATGAAAAAATGCAAGCAGTCACAAGTGAGTATGTCGTTTTAGAAGACAATGATGGTGTTAAAGTAATTATTGATAGAGAAGAGGCTCAAACTAAACAGAGTACTATACTTAAAAAGTATAATATCGAGTTTGATAAATCAATTGATTTGAGACAATAGAGGAATCAGAATAACTTAAAAATTAGCTTATCCTTGTTTCTTATTGAAAGATAAATTATGGTTCTTTAGCGAACTTAAATCTCTTGATGTAATCATAGAAATTGTGACAAAGAAGTTTTCAAGTTATTGAAAATTTTAAAAGCTATTATACCCACACTTATAAAGCAGTCAAATAGAGGCTAATCCTATATAAAAGGAATAATTATGAGTAATACAGAAAATTTTAAAGAGAAAACACTGGTACAAAAGATAAATGATATAGACGCTACCATTGGAGAGAGTATCAGAGAGTTTTTAGTAAGAGATAATGGTGATTTGGATCTTGTTAATGTGGAAGAAAAAAACGGTTTAATACTTGTTTATATAGAATATCAAGGTGCTTGTGTATCTTGCCCATCTTCAGGTGGTACACTTATGTCCATACAGAATATTCTACAAAGAAAGCTTTCAGAAGATATTAGAGTCTTTGCAGTATAAATATTCCCTTGGGGTTGTGTCCTGCTTTAAAGCCTAGAAGATTCTCATACACAATGACCTCTTTTTTGGATCTTCTAACGCATCAAAAGAAATATGTTTGGGTCTTATTGTTCTTAAGCATTCATATCATGTATCTTCGTCTTCGAATAGACCCAAGATCCTAGGGTTAATAATACATAGATCATACCAATAAAAAACATTTGTTGGGGTTGATTACTAAATTCATAATAAAAAATCAATAGCGTTCCAGCCATGAGTCCCACAATAGCAATGATGGTTAAGAGAGGGGATGAATTGGTTAGATCCCTGATCTCATAATTTGCATATGCCATAAGCAGAGATACCAATAAAAATGTCACACTTCCAAACTCGAGAATAAGCTCCAAACCACCAGCTAAGACAAGTAAGAATGCAAGTGTAGCCATAGTGATTATGGCATAAACAGGAATATGATTGATCCGTTTAGCAAGAAACTTAGGCATGTAACCATCTTTTGCGATAACAGTCATTTGTCTTGATGATCCAAAGACAGTTCCGCTGATAGCACTGCTGGTTGCAAGTAATGCACCTAAAATAACGAGATCTGTTCCCCAATGACCGAGTACATTATTGGCTCCAGAAGCTAGTGCATATTCTTTGTTTTGTATTATTTCTTCAAATGGGATGGCAAGGATAGCTCCCAGTGAGATCACAACATAAATTACAATAGCGATAAATATAGCTGAATAGATAGATTTGGGAATATTTTTTTCGGGAGTATCCATTTCTTTAACTGCATTTATTACGAGTTGAAATCCTTCATATGCCACAAAAGTAATCGAAGCAACTATTAAAATAGATAATATATTTGTGTCACTAGACTTCTCTAATAATACGGGAATGGTTGTCTGGCTGTTATTAATAAGAACGAATGATATAATGGCCAGAATCACCAGTTTTGTATACACCATTATGTCTTCAATTTTCCCCATCCCTTTAACACTCCAGATATTGATAAGTGTAAATGTTAGAATCACGACACCTGCAACCAGTTTTCTAATCCATTCATTGTCGGTAAAATCAAAACCACTGATTGCATACGATGCAAACGTATAGGCATAAAGCGCTAGTGTACTTATATAACCAAATATAATCCACCAGCCTATTAGGGATGCAGCAAACTCTGATTCAGGAAAAGTTCTTTTATAAAATGAGTATGTAGCACCTTCATCTTTGTAGTATACACCTAATTTAATATATGAATAAGCAGCCAGAGAAGCAATGATTCCTCCAAGAATGATTGCCAATGGTGTGTAGACACCAATCATTGACACAGAAATCCCTAGAATAGTGAAGATCCCTCCACCGACCATGCCTCCAAGAGCAATAGCAATAAGCTCTGGAACACCAAGTGTTTTATTTCTTTTTCTATGGACAGAGTTATTATGATGATTTGTTGATAGCATTAACTGTTCCTTTTAATGACTATTCGTACTTTTTAAACTGTTGTAACCATTCTTTATCTTCATCACTGAGTGTACCTACTCTTTCGAGCAGTTTTTTCTTGGTAGAGATGAGATCATCTACTTCCAGATACGCTAAAAGGCTAGGATTGATGGTTGGCTCTTCTCTACCATAAGCAATAAGTTTTTCTATATCTGCCAGTAATTCTTCTTTGGTTTGTTTGTTTTCTTGATTCATTCTGTTATACTACCCAAAAAGAAATAATAAAGGATACAGTATGTTAGAAGTAGGCACACAGGTACCAGATTTTTGTTTACCAAACCAGGATGAAGAAGAGATCTGTTTTAGAGACATTAAAGGAAGATGGATCGTACTGTACTTTTATCCTAAAGACAATACACCTGGATGTACGACAGAAGCTTGTGATTTCACAGCGGCACTTCCCGATTTTACCGAGTTGGATGCGATTGTTTTGGGTGTAAGTCCTGACTCTCCTGAAAAGCACAGAAAATTTATAGAGAAAAAAGAGCTTGGTATCACATTGTTGGCAGATGAAGAAAAAGAACTCTGTAATCTTTTTGGTGTCTGGCAGCTGAAAAAATTTATGGGTAAAGAGTATATGGGTGTGGTACGTTCAACCTTTATTATAGATCCTGATGGGAAAGTAGCTGCAAGTTGGACAAAAGTGAGGGTCAAAGAACATGTGGATGCGGTGAAAGCAAAACTTGAAGAACTGCTGGCATAAAATCTACGATACAATAAAAGGCATCCATAAGGGATGCCTCAGCAAGATTCTCCTAAATTTATATTTATTTAAACATCATTTCGGTATAATCGCGTTCCTTATTCTACAAGAGGCTATAAAAATAGCTTGGATAATGGAAATACACATGTAGTTATTCCTTGCACGGTTGTGTGATTCTAATATTTAGAATTAACATATGAGGACTACAGCGGATTAAACCAAGTGATGAAGCTATGCTTTTAACTGAGTTTTTACAATGTAAAAATTCTATTAACGATATACCAAGGAGAAACTTATGGTAACAATGAAAGACTTACTCGAATGTGGTGTACACTTCGGACACCAAACAAGAAGATGGAATCCAAAAATGAAAAAATTCATTTTCGGTGCAAGAAAGAACATCTATATCATCGACCTTCAAAAAACACTTAGATACTTCAAATACACATACAATGTTGTTAGAGATGCAGCTGCTGAAGGGCAAACTGTACTTTTCGTAGGTACTAAAAAACAAGCAAGACAAGCAATAAAAGAGCACGCTGAGAGATGTGGTATGCCTTACGTTGCAACTAGATGGTTAGGTGGAATGTTAACAAACTACCCAACAATGAAAAAATCTATCAGAAAACTTGAGATCATCGAGCAAATGGAAGAGACTGGTCAGATCAATCTTTTAACTAAGAAAGAAGCATTGATGCTTAAGAGAAAAAAAGAGAAATTAAGCTCTTACCTCGAAGGTTTCAGACACATGAAAAAACTTCCAGACATGATGTTCGTTGTGGATTCTGTTAAAGAGCATATTGCTGTGAAAGAAGCAAGAAGACTTGGTATGAAAGTTGTTGCACCACTTGATACTAATTGTGATCCAGATATGGTTGATTATCCAATTCCTGGAAATGATGATGCTATCCGTTCAATCAACCTTTTCTGTAAAGAAATGGCTGAAGCGATCATCGAAGGTAAAGCAGCTTATGATGAAGCACAAGGAAATGAAGTAGAAGAAGTAGCAACTAACGAAGAAATAGCAGAAGTTATGGCTGAAGCAGCATCTGAAGAAGAAGTGGCAGCACTTGTAGAAGAGAAAGCTACACCTGCTCCTAAAGCTGAGAAAAAAGCTGATGATCTTACTAAGATCGCTGGTGTTGGTAAAGTATACCAAGGTAAACTCAATGAGGAAGGTTTCTATACTTATGCAGACGTAGCAAACATGACTGATGCTCAAATCGAAGTAATGGAAGAAAAATACAGCTTTAAAGGTAACTTTAGAGATGCTGTAGCATCTGCAAAAGAATTGGCGGAGGCATAATCATGGCAAACTTTGGACCTAAAGATATCAAAAAACTCAGAGAAATGACTGATGCAGGAATGATGGACTGTAAGAAAGCATTGACTGAAGCTGACGGTGACATGGACAAAGCTGTTGCATGGCTAAGAGACCAAGGTATGGGTGCTGCTGCTAAAAAAGCAGGAAAAGTAGCCGCTGAAGGTTCTATTGGTGTTAAAGTTGAAGGTAATAAAGCGGTCATCGTTGAGATCAACTCTCAAACTGACTTTGTTGCTCAAAATGATAAGTTTAAAGCACTGATGAATACAGTTGTAAATCATGCATTTGAAAACAATCTTAAAGATGCAGAAGCTATCAATGCTTCTACTATCGACGGTGAGCCTTTTTCTGATTATCTTTCACAGCAAATTGCTGTTATCGGTGAAAAACTTGATGTAAGAAGAGCTGCATTGATTGAGGGTGATGAAAATACTGCAGTAAACGGTTATGTTCACTCTAACGGCCAAAATGGTGTAATCATTGAAGCAAGATGTGACTCTGCTAAGACAGCTGAAGCAATGATACCTGTACTTAAAGAAGTAGCAATGCATGCAGCTGCTATGTCACCAAGTACACTTTCTTATAAAGATTTTGATCCTGCATTTGTAGAAGAAGAGACTAAAGGTAGAATTATCGCTATCGAAAAAGAGAATGAAGAGCTTACCAGACTTGGTAAAACACTTAAAAACATTCCTCAGTATATCTCAATGAGCCAATTGACTGATGAAGTTATGGCTGCAGCTGAAGCGCTACTCAAAGAAGAGCTTAAAGCTGAAGGTAAACCTGAAAAGATCTGGGACAGAATTCTTCCAGGTAAGATCGAAAGATTTATCTCAGACAATACAACACTTGACCAAGAACAATGTCTTCTTGATCAGAAATTTGTAATGGATGACAACAAAACTGTTCTTGAATACGTTCAAGACAAAGCAAAAGCTGCTGGTGGTTCTGCTGATATCGTACATTTTGTAAGACTAGAAGTAGGTGAAGGAATTGAAGTAGCGGAAGAAGATTTCGCTGCTGAAGTTGCTGCACAAATGGGATAAGGATACTCTCCTTATTCTTTCTTCCTGCCCAAGCCATCAGTTTGGGTAGATTTTAAACTTTTTTCCTCAATTTATCCACCACATTTTTATGTTAAAATATACGATCAAGTGGAATGAAATCCATAATTGTAAAATAATTTAAAGGCAACAGATGTCTCAATATTTATTGGAAGCTCAAAATATTTCTCATGGTTTTGATACGCTTTTGTTTCATGATGTGAATTTTAGCTTAAAGCCATATCAGAGTGCAGCGATCATTGGTCGAAGCGGTTGCGGAAAGTCTACGCTCTTACATATATTTTCAACATTTATTAAACCTGATGGAGGAACTGTAAGACTTTTAGGTAAAGATCTATATAGTCTTGATGATAAGTCTATAGAGTCATTGCGCCGTTATGATATAGGAATTATTTTTCAATTCCATTACCTTTTTAAAGGTATGACAGCTATGGAAAATGTTGAGGTAGCGAGTATGTTGAGCGCGGAAAAGATCAATGATGCGATACTTGAAAAGTTAGAGATCAAAGAACTGATGAAGCAAAAGATAGGAGAACTTTCAGGTGGGCAGCAACAACGTGTCTCCATCGCCAGAGTACTGAGTAAAAGTCCTCGTATCATATTTGCAGATGAACCTACCGGGAATTTAGATAAAGAGACCGCAGAGTTGGTGATGGATGTATTGCTGGACTACATTAAAGAGACTGGTGCTGGACTTTTACTAGTAACACATGATGAGAGTATGGAATCACGTTGTGATGTTGCCTATAAGATCGAAGATAAAGTACTCAAAGAGAAGGAGAAAGTATGAAAATAGATTTAATGAGTGTACTTTATACGACTTCTATGATTATTTTGGCTTTTGTTGCAGCAATTGTTATCACTAAAACGATTTCCAAATATAGCAAAAAAGAGGAGAAAGAGAAAGAGAGAGAAGTAGTCAGACTGACTTTCCTATTCTACTTTGCTTGAGCGATAAGTACACCCTCTAGCATTTTATCTATATCACCATCAAGTATCGCGTCTACATTCGTAAAAGCCTGATTAGAACGGGTATCTTTCACTTGTTGGTATGGCTGCATAACATAAGAGCGTATTTGATGCCCCCACCCTATATCAGATTTTTCTATACCATCAATAGCAGCTTGTTTTTTAGCCATTTCATATTCATATAGACGTGACTTAAGCATTTTCATCGCTGCAGCTTTATTTTTATGCTGGCTTCTGTCATTTTGGCACTGTACGATGATATTGGTAGGTATATGTGTGAGACGAATGGCTGATTCTGTTTTGTTGACATGTTGCCCACCTGCACCTGAAGCACGGTAAGTATCTACACGAAGATCTTTGTCTTCGATGGTGATATCAATGTCATCATCGACTTCAGGTGAAACCATAACCGAAGAGAATGAAGTATGTCGTTTGGCATTAGAGTCAAAAGGGGAGATACGTACAAGTCTGTGTATACCATTCTCAACTTTGAGGTAACCATAAGCATTTTCACCTTTAATAATGAAAGAGACATCTTTGATACCTGCTTCTTCCCCATCTTGATAGTCTAGTACTTCTACTTTAAAACCATGTCTCTCTGCCCAACGTAAATACATTCGGTAGAGCATACTTGCCCAATCCTGTGACTCAGTTCCACCAGCTCCGGGATGTATGGAAATAATGGCATTATCACCATCATGTTCACCACTAAGCATCATTTGTACTTCTAGTGCATTGGTACTTTCCTGTAGGTTCTCTGCATCTTCATAAAGCATTTGTAATGTTTCTTCATCATTTTCTGCTTTAGAAAGTTCAAAATATTCACTGGCATCATGTACTGCATCATAGGCATTATTATAGGTTTCTAAGATACGTTCAGCTTTGGTTTTTTCTTGAGAAATTTTTCCTGCGTTGGCTGCATCGTTCCAAAAATTAGGATCCTGTTGCATCTCTTCTATCTCTTTTAGTCTCTCTTCTAAAATATCAGGTTTTACAATATTTTTAATATTATCCATTTTGATAGTAAGTGATTTGAGTAATTCGCTGTATTCGTATGCATCCATAGTAGAAACCTAGTGTAATTTTGATATGATTTTATCAAAATATAGTGAAATATGAGGTTAGAGATGGTTATCGTTCGGACAATAGAGGCTTTACAGGAAGCAAAAAACAGATTATCGGGTTCTATAGGTTTTGTTCCAACAATGGGAGCCCTACATAAAGGACACCTTTCACTTATACAACAAGCCAGACAAGAAAATGAACATATCATTGTTTCTATTTTTGTAAACCCTACACAATTTTTAGAAGGCGAAGATTTGGATGCGTATCCTCGTAAAGAAGCTGCAGATACAAAGATATGTGAACTGGCAGGTGTTGATATCCTTTTTATGCCAAGTATAGATGACATGTATGAAGAAGATGAACTTAGCATAGGTGCACCTGCCATTCGCGGTTATATTTTAGAGGGTGAAAAGCGTCCAGGACATTTTGATGGTATGTTACAAGTAGTGATGAAACTTCTCAACCTCAGTGGAGCACACAATGCTTACTTTGGAAAAAAAGATGCGCAACAACTTGTACTTATCAAGCAGATGGTTAAAAACTATTTCATGAATGTCAATATCATTGCTTGTGAGATCATACGTGATGAAAATGGTTTGGCTTTAAGTAGTCGTAATGTGTACTTAGAAGGTGAAGAAAAAACACGTGCGCTTTCTCTTGCACGTTCACTTAAACGAGCAACCAAAATGGTAATGGCAGGAGAGCTTAATGTAAATGTAATAAAAAAGAGATGTTGACTGTACTTGAAGAGACAGATCAGGTTGAATATGTGGCAATTGTTGATAGGGAATTTAAAGCTCTGAAAAGAGTAGAGATCGGTAATACGATCATTCTCGTTGCAGCGTGGGTAGGTAGGCCCCGGTTGATCGATAACTTGTGGATCTAAAAAAGATCTTCAAAAAGTTCTTGTGTTGATTTCTCTTTTGCAGGCTTTGTACTGACTGGTTTAGGGTCAGGTTTTGGTTCAAGTTTAAAAAGTTCTTTTACCGAGGGTTTCTGTTTTTTGACTGGTTCTACTACAACTTCTTTCTTTTTTTCTTTTTGTGGAACTATTGGTTCATGTACGATCTTATGAGGGCTTTTGGGCTCTACTTTGATTTCCGGACTGGTTACTTCTAACCCACCTTCTGGCTTAAGATAATCCAATTCTACAAGTATGTCAAGCATTCTTCTAAATGTAGGCACCGCTGATTGTGATGCAAAATATTTATAGGGTTTTTTGGCACGAATGACTAATGCTCCGATCGTATACTTATGACCCTCTTTATCATTGGCAAAACCATAAAAGCTACTATGGTACTCTCTTACATAACGACCTTTTTTAGCGATGTGTGCAGTTCCTGTTTTCCCACCAACTTCCAATCCTGGGTACTGTGCTTTAACACCGGTACCGCGTTTGACTACTTCTAACAGTATGTCATGTACTTGGTTGGCTGCTTTTTTACTCACAGCTTGCTTATTTCCGATTTCAGGAGGAAGGGTATAGTGCTTGCCTTTTGCATCTTGCAAATAATCAACTAAACGTGGTGTAACAGCTAAACCATCATTGTTGAAAGCTGAGTAGGCTTTAAGCAGTTGGGTAAAAGTGACCATCATTCCATAGCCAAATGAAGAGTTGGCTCTATGCATTTTATGATCGAGTAATCTAAGAGGTTTAAGAGATCCCGGCAGATCACGTGAAAGGTCTATCCCTGTTTTTTGAGCGAGACCAAATTTGAGTAAGCCTTCTCTAAACTCTTTACCTGTAAGTAGCCATGAGATTTGAGATGTACCGATGTTTGAAGAGTGCACAATAATATCTGTTACCGGAAGAGACTCAAAATAATCATCATCACTTACACTTTGCCCACCTGTAATGTCAAATCTTTTATACCCTGTTTTGAACCATGTATCAGGGGTAATTCTTTTTTTGTCAAGTGCAAGTGCAATTGTTAGAGGTTTTAGTACCGATCCAGCCTCATAAGGATATTCTGTAAATTTTGGTACAAGTGCAGCAATATCATTTTGTCCAATGTGAGAAGGATCATACCGTTCAGTACTTGCAAAACTGAGTATTTTTCCTGTTTCACTTTCCATGATACCTACTATGATCTCATCAGCATCAATACTGAGTTTCATTTGATCAATCATAAGTTCAACACGTCTTTGTAGTGCAAGGGGAATGTTGAGGTGTAGATCTAGGCCATCTACACGCTGTATTTTAATGCTGTTTTTATCATGGATCACTGCACCTACAACATCACGTTTACCTTGAAAATATCCATTTTTCTTAGATGTAATATGTTTCTCATATGACCGTTCCAGACCTTTTTTACCTAAAGGACGAGTATATCTACCATCACTCTCATCACCTACATATCCCAAGATCGGGCTTAACACATCCTTGAGAGGAAAGCGACGGCTTTCACCATTTTCTATGATGTCCAAACCATAAAGAACTTCTACGCCATTTCGGATTTTGATAGACTGAAAGACGTCTAGTTTCCGTAATTTATAGGCAAGTGACTTGAGTTGCATTGCGGTACGTGAATTGATCGTCTTAGAGAGGACAATATTGCCTTTTATCACTTTACCTTTACGATCTTTAAATTTTTTAAGAAGTTCTTTTTCAGGGATGCCACTATAGATACTGAAAAGCTTTACAAAAAGTGCTTTTTTTTCGGGAACGATACTGGCACCACGTACCACTGCTTGATAGGTTTTTTGTGAACTGCTGAGTGTGTAACCATCTGCAGAGATTATAGACCCTCGAAATGAACGGTCATGAATCGTTGAATGATCACTGGGGATACGTCTGTCTGAAGAGATCGTTTTGAGGACGGAGAATAAAAATATACCCATAGCAAGCAATAAAAGTAAAAAAAGGAAAGAAATCTTGTTTTTTCTTTGATGTATCGCTTTATTTTGTGTTTCTTTATTCATATTTCCCTCTTATAGAGTGTAATTTTATCAAAGTTATCTGTTAAATCTGATAAAATACTAATTAATATGGATTATAGCTTAACAAAAGAGAATACAATATGATTGATAAACCCCTATTAGCAGGTGTCATGATGCTTTTGACACTCTCACTGGTAATGAGTTATTCTCTTTCTACTTATACGGTAGTGCATTTTAATTATGCAGATTTTCACTTTTTTATACGACAAATGATGGCTATTTTTATAGGGTTCGTATCGATGATGATTTTAAGTAAACTCAATCCTGATACATGGTTTTCAAGAGTAGGTTTATTGCTATTTATACTCTTTTTCATCCTCATGATAGCGATGCAGTTCTTACCTTCTTCTTTGGTAACAGCAGTAGGAGGTGCAAAGCGATGGATACGTGTTGGGCCTATGTCCCTTGCTCCGGTTGAGTTCTTTAAGGTCGGATTCGTCTTTTTCTTAGCATGGAGTTTTTCCCGTAAATTGGTAGATAAAACAAAAATGCAATTTTGGGAAGAGGTGCGTGCTTTTACCCCTTACCTTTTTGTTTTTTTTATAGCAGTTGTTATTATTGCTGTATTTCAGAAAGATTTAGGTCAGGTCGTAGTACTAGGTGCAACATTGATGATACTTTTTATGTTTATTGGAAGTTCATGGAAGTTCTTTTTAACCCTTCTTTCTGGTGGTTTTTTAGCATTTGCAGGGCTCATCGTCTTAGCACCTCATAGAATGGCACGTATCAAAAGCTGGTGGGGGACAGTACAAGACAGCATCCTTTCCATTTTACCTTTTGAGTCTGTTCAAAACCTTCGTATAGAAGCTGGGAAAGAGCCTTATCAAATATCTAATTCGCTTAATGCTATACATAATGGTGGCTTTTTTGGCCAAGGTTTAGGTAATGGACAGTTTAAATTGGGTTATTTGAGTGAAGTTCATACAGATTTTATTTTAGCAGGTATTACAGAAGAGTTAGGGTTTTTAGGACTTGCTTTGGTAACACTGACCATGTTGTTCATTGTATTTCGTATTTTTAAGATCGCTTCAAAAGTGAAAAATCCTATGTATTATCTTTTCTCTATCGGTGTTGGACTGTTGATCGCATTGGCATTTATTCTTAACTCTTATGGTATCTCCGGGATCACACCTATTAAAGGAATTGCTGTACCGTTCTTGAGTTATGGAGGTTCACATATATGGGCTTCTTGTATCGCTATAGGTATGGTGTTAATGATATCGAAAAAAGTACCAAGAGATTCTAAAGGAAGAATGAAATGAGTATTGTGATGACAGGTGGAGGAACTGGTGGGCACTTAGCCATCATTAAAGCAGTCAAAGAACATTTAGATGATCAAGAGCTTATCTATATCGGTTCTACCAAAGGACAAGATAAACAATGGTTTGAGTATGATAATGATTTTGTTAACACATATTTTTTTGAGACACGCGGTGTTGTCAATCAGGGTGCATTAGGTAAGGTGAAATCTCTTTTGATGATGGCTAACTCAACATTGAAAGCTATCAAACTTTTAAGAAAACATAAGGCTAAAGTGGTTTTTTCAGTAGGTGGATTTTCTGCAGCTGCTACAGCATTTGCAGCGAAGATACTACGTATACCTTTAGTAATACATGAACAAAATGCAGCACTGGGGTCACTCAATAAACTACTTAAACCTTATGCATCAGTTTTTATCTCTTCGTATTTAGAAGAGAGTCCCATTAAAGCATATCCGATCAAGCAAATATTTTTTGATAATGCCCGTATAAGGGATAAAGTTCATACTATCATCTTTCTTGGAGGCTCTCAAGGGGCAAAAGCAATCAACAGTCTTGCTTTACAGATAGCACCCCAACTGAAACAAAAAGGGATTAAGATCATACATCAGGCTGGACAAAACAATATTAATGAAGTACAGAAAGCTTATGACGAATTAGGTATAGAAGCTGAAGTGTTTGGTTTTACAGATAAATTGGCAGATTATATGAACGAAGCAGATTTTGCCATAGCACGTTCAGGCGCTTCTACACTTTGGGAACTTTCTGCTACTGCGGTACCGACCTTGTACATACCTTACCCGTATGCAGCGAGCGACCATCAGTTTCACAATGCACTATTCCTGGTTGAAAAAGATCTTGCATGGATCATGAGAGAAAAAGAGATAGACACTGAAAGAGTCTTGGAGCTATTGGATGAGGATATGTCAGAAAAAAGCAGAGGACTTATGGATATCGTTGAAAAAAATGGTAGTGAAAAAATAGCTGAGTTATTGACACAAATCTAACACAATTATGGTGTACGATTCTTTAAATAAATAAAAAAGGCAAGCAGTATGACAAAGTTTATGATGTTAATAGTATCCACTCTATTGGTAGTGGCACTGAATGGGTGTGGAGGTGGAAGCGATGATTATAATGATGGGCTGACAACACTTTTTTTAGTGGATGATGAAGGTTATGCTTATGCAGATATACCTTATCAATGTGAATCTATGTCTAATCCAAGTGTTACAGCCCATAATGGAGAATTTTCTTTTTATCCTGGAGAGGATTGTACATTTGATCTCTATGGGTATTATGGCACCGATCCTTATGATCCTACAGTGCCATATAATGAATATATTTATATCGTAGATGATTTGGATAATGGAAAAAACAATATTCCGTATGAATGTGCGCTTTTCAATGTAGGTTTCATTAACTATACATATGACGACGGGATATGGGACGGTAGCTTCGATTATGATGCAGATGATATTTGTGTATTTTACTTTTAAGATACAATAATCATGATATTATCATCTTTCTTTTAGGGTGATGATTTGTAAACTTTATTTAAATTTGTAGATTAGGGATGAGGTGGATTCGATTAAGATCATAACTATATTTAAACATTAAGTTATTGGCCACAAATCTAACACAATTATTGTGTAGTATACTTTTGGACCTATCCAAAATGGGGCTATATATTCTTAAAATAGAACGTATAGTCTCATGAAATTCGACTCTTTACCTCCCAATAACCACATTTTAGATAAAATATCTTCAATTTATACATCACAATTTTAGGATAATTTTATCATGGATATCAGAAAAGAATTTCTAGACTTTTTTCAAAGCAAAGGTCATGAGCTCATACCAAGTTCACCACTTGTACCAGATGATGCTACACTTATGTTTACCAATGCAGGTATGGTACAGTTCAAGAACATATTTACAGGTGAAGCACCTATACCTGAAATACCTCGTGCTACTTCTTCACAAACTTGTCTAAGAGCTGGTGGAAAACACAATGACCTTGACAATGTTGGTTATACTGCACGTCACCATACACTTTTTGAAATGTTGGGGAACTTCTCTTTTGCTGATTATTTTAAAAAAGAGGCCATTGCTTATGCATGGGAATTTATTACAGATGAGAAATATCTGAATCTTCCTGTAGAAAAACTTTGGGTGACTGTACATACTAGTGATGATGAAGCCGAAGAACTTTGGAAAGAACATATAGCAGCAGATCGTATCTTACGTTTTGGCGATGCAGATAACTTCTGGCAAATGGGTGATACGGGTCCTTGTGGTCCCAGTTCTGAAATCTTCTATGACCAGGGTGAGGAAAACTTTAATGGTCCAGAAGACAAAATGGGTGGAGAAGGTGATAGATTTTTAGAGATCTGGAACCTGGTATTTATGCAGTATTTCCGTCATGAAACAGGTACACTGACCCCACTGCCGAAACCCAGTATCGATACAGGTATGGGACTTGAAAGAGTGGTTGCCATCAAAGAGGGTAAATTAAATAATTACCACTCATCACTCTTCATGCCTTTCTTGGAGAAGATCGGTGAACTTGTAGGTGCACCGTATGACTATGATGCAGCAAACTCTGCTTCTTATCGCGTTATTGCTGATCATTTACGTTCAGTCTCTTTCTTACTCGCTCAAGGTGTTAACTTTGATAAAGAGGGACGTGGATATGTACTTCGTCGTATTATGCGTCGTGCCATCCGCCATGGATATCTACTTGGTTTACGTGAACCATTTATGTATAAACTTGTTGATACTCTGGTTGCATTGATGGGTGAACAGTATGACTATCTCCCTAGCAGATCTGAAGCGATCAAAACATCCATGAAAATGGAAGAAGAACGTTTCTTTGATACGATAGAAGCAGGCATTAAACTCTTCAATGAAGAGCTGAAAAATACTTCTGATATCTTTAACGGAGAAGTAGCATTTAAGCTTTATGATACTTACGGTTTCCCACTTGATCTGACAGAAGATATGCTTCGTGAGAAAAATATCAAGCTTGACATTGATGCATTTGATGCAAAGATGGAAGCGCAAAAAGCACAATCCAAAGCCAATTGGAAAGGTACTGGTGATGCTTCTGAAACCGGTGACTTTAAAGCACTCAAAGAGAAGTTTGACACCAATGAGTTTGTAGGATACACAAGTCACAAAGCTCACTCAAAAGTACTGGCATTACTTGATGAGGATTTTAATCAAGTCGAGCGTATTGATGGCAGAGGTTGGGTGCTTCTTGATAAAACACCATTTTATGCAGAGTCAGGTGGACAGACGGGTGATAGTGGAACACTTAATTCAGATGTAAAGGTACTTGATACAAGGAAGTTTTTAGAGATGAATCTTTCAGAAGTGAAAGGTAAGCTCTCTGTGGGTGATGAAGTAGAAGCAGTGGTCGATAACAGCCGTGCAGAGATAGAAAAACACCACTCTGCAACGCATTTACTTCACGCTGCACTAAGAGATATCCTTGGAGATCACATAGCCCAAGCGGGTTCACTCAATGATGATAAAAGATTACGTTTTGACTTCTCGCATCCGCAAGCGATGACTGCAGAAGAGATAGCCAAAGTAGAAGATTGGGTGAATGATAAGATATTGAGATCTATACCAAGAAAAACAGAATTAATGTCTGTAGAAGCAGCTAAAAACTCTGGAGCAATGGCTCTGTTTGGCGAGAAATATGGTGATGAAGTACGTGTAGTAAGCTTTTCAGGAGATTCTATAGAACTTTGTGGGGGAACCCATGTAGAGAATGCTTCTCAGATAGGGCTTTTTATGATCACCAAAGAAAGTGGTGTCAGTGCTGGAGTGAGACGTATTGAAGCTATTTGTGGAAATGCTGCAAGAGAAGCGGTAAATGCATTAAGAGATGAGCTCAATGAAATTAAAGCAGAGCTTAAGAATCAAAATCCGATAGCAGGCATTACTAAACTTAAAGAGCAGGTGAAAACGCTTAAAGGTGAATTGGCTTCTGCATTGAGCAGCAGTCAAAAAGAGTTGAATGCGGTTGACGTAAATGGTGTCAATGTTATTGTGGAAGAAGTTGAAAATGGTGACATTAAAACGATGATCGATGAGATTAAAAATAAATATGAAAATATTGCTGTCATGCTTTTCATGAAAAAAGGTGAGAAAGTCATGTTGGCTGCAGGATCTAAAAATACACCGATCAAGGCAGGTGACTGGATCAAGTCGATCGCTCCTATCGTTGGTGGAGGCGGTGGTGGACGCCCTGACTTTGCCCAAGCAGGTGGAAAAGATCCGAGTAAGATTACTACTGCATTAGAAGAAGCAAAAGTGTATTTGAGTGAAGTTTTAGAGGGCGGAAATTAAATATGAAACAGTTCTCTATTGAGCTTTTTGCAACCAATGCTCATGAAATAGTGTTTCTTCATGTATTTTCTGCAATCATTTGGGTAGGTGGTATGATAGCCATTCGTTTAGCAGTACACCCAACGATGCAAAGTATAGAAGACCCCAAAATAAAACTAGATAAAACACTTGCATTGATGGGTAAGTTTTTCAATATAGTGATACCTTTTATCTTCCTTATACTTTTAACTGCGATAGTAATGGTATTTGCTATGGGGTCGAGCATGGGAATACAGATTAAAGAGACGATCTGGATCATAATGGCAGCCAACTTTACATGGATGTATTTTAAAAGAAGAAAAGCACAGAGGTTTTTTGAAGCAGGCGATCTTCTACTTGCTAAGGCATCGGTGGCACTCATACCTAAACTGCTTTTACCTCTGAATATTGTTTTGGGTATTGTAGCACTTTGGCTAGGTGTAAGTCTTAGAGGGTTGTAATGAATAAAATTTGTTTATGCTCTTCTTCCGAAAGTCGAGCGTTACTTCTCAATAATTTTGGGATTGATTTTGACCAAAGGTCAGTTGATTACGATGAAGAAAAGATCACTACACCCATAGCAAAAGATTTTGTTTATACTGCAAGTAAAGGTAAATTGGATGCGGCCATTCGAGAGTTTGGGTTCGAGAGACCTTTGCTCTGTGCAGATACGGTGATTGCAGCTGCGGACGGTACTATTTTGAGAAAAGCTAAAAATGTAGAAGATGCAAGACGCATTTTACAGATACAAAGTGGTTCTTCTATTTCTATCATTTCCTCTGCCCATTATAAATCAAAGAGACTCTTTTTTTCAGATATTTCTGCCACACATTACCATTTTTCAAAGTTTGAAGAAGACGATCTAGAAAGATATCTTGAGAGTGGATTATGGCAAGGAAAGGCAGGAGCATGTATGGTTGAAGGTTTTTGCAAAAAGTACATCAAATCAGTCTACGGGTATGAGAGTACAGCTATGGGCCTCCAAGTAGAAACACTATTGCCGTGGATTAAGGTTGGAAATTGATATGTATGAAAACGAACTAAAAGCACTTAAGAAGGCAGGGCGATTTAGAGAACGTAAGATTTTTGATGACCGATTAGATGACCTGGCTTCAAATGATTATCTAGGTTTGTCACTGAATAAAAAACAGTTTAAAAAAGCGGTAAAACTGATGAATGAATATGATACGATAAGCTCTAAAGCTAGTATGCTGGTGAATGGTTATCATCCTGTCCATAGAATCTTTGAAATGACTATGGCAGAATATAACGGTTTTGAAGAAGGACTTGTCGTAGGCTCAGGTTTTCTTGCAAATATGGCACTCATTGAGGCATTGGTTCGTAAAGGAGATATGCTGTTCATGGATGAAGAGTATCACGCATCTGGTGTGATGGCCTCACAACTTTTGGGAGACAGAGTAGTAACATTTTCCCATAATAACGTAGACGATCTTCGAGAGAAGTTGGCAACTCATCCAGCTAAAAGACAGATCATTGCTGTAGAAGGTGTTTACTCTATGGGTGGAGATCTTTGCAAGAAAGAGATATTTGATCTCGCTGATCAAGTCAAGGCACTTCTCATTGTTGATGAAGCACACAGTGCTGGAGTACTTGGCCTAAATCTTTTGGGTATTTTTGAATATTATGGTATCACTATCAATGAGAGACATATAAAGATGGGAACATTGGGTAAAGCCTATGGCTCTTATGGGGCATATATTTTAGCTTCCAAGAATGTAATAAGTTTCCTTGAGAACAGAGCAAAACCTATCATCTATTCTACAGCACCTTCTGTATTTGACACAGCATTGGCACTTGTCAATGTAAAACATATACGGAAACATGCAGAAAAATTTAGAAAGAAGATAATTGAACGGCAGGTAGCTGTAAGAACACAATTGGGTATAACCTGTCAAAGTTTGATCGTACCTATAGAAATGCCTAGTAATGAACATGCACTTTTCGTACAAAAAGGACTTATGGCTCAAGGGTATTTGGTGGGCGCGATACGTCAGCCTACTGTAGCAAAACCTATTATGAGGGTCATACTTAATTTGAGTGTCTCCATAAAGAAAATTAGACATGCTTTGGCACTCATTAGCCATAACTCGGTACAATAATAATCAAAAATAATATATAAAGGCTCTGTGTGTTTAATAGTTTAGTTAAAGGTTCTATTATTTTAGCAATGTTGTTTGGTGTAGCATTGACTGCCGCCTTTATCTATGCCTATGAAGAGGTATCTCTGGATGCAGATAAACTTATCAACTATAAACCAGAAACATCTTCCATTATTTATGATAGACACGGTGAGAAACTGGCATATGTCTTTAAAAATCAACATCGTCTTTATGCACGTTATGATGAAATCCCAGGTTTTCTTGTTGAAGGTCTTGTGGCCATGGAAGATACACAATTCTTTGAACACAATGGTGTGAACCCAGATGCGATTTTAAGAGCGATAGTTAAAGACATACAAGCAGGTGCTTTTGTTGAGGGTGGAAGTACACTGACTCAACAGCTTATCAAAAACAAACTTCTCTCCAATGAAAAGAAATTGGCCCGCAAGATAAAAGAAGCCATTTTAGCCTTGAAAATAGAACATGAATTAAGTAAAGAAGATATCATTGAGAGATATCTTAATGAGATATCCTATGGGAATAACTATTTTGGTGTTAAAACAGCAGCAAATGGATATTTTCATAAAGAGCTCAATGAATTGACCCTTAAAGAAGCAGCCATTTTGGTAGGTTTGCCAAATGCACCAAGTTTTTATAACCCTCTTAAGCATTATAAACGTGCATTGGATCGTGCAAATAATGTACTCTACCGTATGAAAAGTATTGGATGGATCACAAAAAGTGACTATCTTAAGGCAGTGAAAGAGTCGCCTAAAGTTTATCGAACATCTTTGACACAAAATATTGCACCTGGTATCGTAGATGAAGTACTGAGACGTTTTAAAGGGAAACTTGGCGATGTTCGTACAGGTGGATATGAGATCTATACTACTATAGATATGAAGCAACAGGCTATTGCCAAAGAGGCTGTTGATTTTGCTTACAATAAAGCACTAAAAAAATACAATGAAAAAGCTGAGACAAGTACATTAAATATGGCGCTTGTAGCCGTCGAAAGTAAAACAGGTGATATTTTGTCAATGGTGGGAGGAGTAGACTATGAAAAATCTGCTTATAACCGTGTGACTCAGTCTAAGCGTCAACCAGGATCTTCTTTTAAACCTTTTATCTATCAAACTGCCTTGGATATGGGATATAACCCTGCAAGTCCATTGACGGATCTAGCAAGAACATTTCAATATTATCAGGATGGTAAACCAAAAATTTGGGCACCTAAAAATTATGAACGTGACTTTAAAGGATTTGTCCCATTTAGAGAAGCATTGGTTCATTCACGAAATCTTGCTACCATTAATCTCGTAGCGGATCTAGGCGTAAGTACCATACGTAAAAGATTGGCATTTCTAGATGTGCCTCATATACCTAGAGATATGTCTATTGCACTTGGAAATTTGGGATTGAGTCCACTTAAAATGGCACAGATCTTTTCAGTATTTGCCAACAAAGGGCACATGATAGAACCTAGACTAGTCAGTAAGATCATTTCCAAAGAGGGTGCAGTAATCTATGAAACACGTCCTAAGGAGATAGAAGATTTTACTACACCTGAACAAGCCTACCTTATGACCGATGTACTCAAAGATGTAGTGAAAAGAGGAACGGGTAGAAATGCTCGTGTGGAAGGCATAGAGCTTGCAGGGAAAACAGGAACCACTAACAACAACATTGATGCATGGTTCTGCGGATATTCTCCAACGATTGAAACCATTGTATGGTTCGGTAGAGATGACAATAAACAGATTGGACGTGGAGCAACTGGAGGTGCCCTGGCTGCACCGGCATTTGCATATTACTACAAAAAACTATTGGAACTCTACCCTGAGACGAAGCGTATATTTGATATACCAGAAGGTGTGTATAGAGGAGAGTATGAAGGTAAGTCAGAACTTTACACACAACAGTCTCCACTGCCTGACAGTCACCAACAAGATAGCTATGCTGATGAGGATCCATATGAGTATGACCAGTTGTTGGTTGAAGAGACCGAGATCATAGAAGATATTGATCCTGATGAAGGAGAAATCGGTTTGGCACCTACGATCAATATCGATGAAGATCCATCTGAAACTATCTCTGAGAGTGAAGAGGAAGATAACCCTTTACACCCTAAACGTAAAGTACCTTTAACCCCTGTATCTAACGATAGTGGTACACTATTTTAGAATGCAAAAAGAGTTGATCTTTGTTCTTGATCCTATGTGTTCATGGTGTTGGGGATTTGCTCCTGTGATTGAAGAATTACTGAAAACACAATCAGACAAATTTCAGTTTTCACTGGTTGTAGGAGGTTTACGTACTAAAGGCGAGATGCCCTGGAATGAAACCTCAAAAGAGTATCTAAAAGGCCATTGGAAACAAGTATCACAAAAAACGGGTCAGGCATTTTCAGAGGGTCTGTTTGAAAAAGAGCATTTTGACTATGATACCTATCCTACATGTAAAGCAGTAGTAACTGTACGCGAACTTTTTGGCATGCAGAATGCTTTCAACTATTTACATGCGATACAAGAAGCTTTTTATACGAAAGATCAGGATATCACAAATGCAGATGTTCTGACAGATATAGTCAAAGCATCAGGATTGGACAGCAGGTCATTTAAAGATTTTTTTGAAAGTCAAAGAGCCGAGCTTTTGATGGAACATGATTTCGCAAAAGCACGTTCTATGGGAGCCAATGCTTTTCCTTCTGTCGTACGGATAGATCAAGAAGGACATATGGTATCTCAAAAAGGCTATAGAAGTCTGCTTGAAATGCAAGAGCTATTAAAATAACAACAAGGATAATCATTATGGAGAATATATATGCATAGTTTCGCACCAGGGATCATACTTATCACAATACTCGGACTTGTCGTCATTTCAGATGCATTGGCCAATAAGTTCAAAATACCCTCAGTATTTTTGCTATTGATCGGTTCTTATACGATCTATAGTTATGTACCTATGGCAGTACCTATAGACCTCCCACACTATTTTGATACGATCATACTTTTCTGTATACCGCTTATCTTTATGGGAGATGCGTTACATCTTCATTTTAGTGACATTAAAAAACATGGCTGGAGCATCTTCTATCTGGCAGTCTTTGCGGTGGCTCTCTCTATCACTGCAGGGTCAAGTATGTATTATTTCGGTATATTTGAAGGGCTGACACTTGGCGCTTACGTCTCACTCTTTGCAATAAACATGGCAACCGATGCAGTCAGTGTACAGTCAGTTCTTTCCCAATTTAAAGGTATTGGACATGATATCAAAGTGTTGATCGAAGGTGAATCTCTGGGGAATGATGCCACTGCTGTTATTGCTTTTTTCTTCATAGGATTGCCATGGATGATGAGTGGTACGATAGATGCTGGTGAAGCGACAATGGATGCACTTCGTGTGTTTGCAGTGAGTATGGGTTTCGGTATTGGGTTTGGTTATTTTTTCTATATGATAATGAAACTGATTGACGATAAAAGAGGAGAGCTTTTTGTTTTTATCATTGAAGCGTATCTCGCGTATGTAGTAGCTGAACATTTTCATGTCAGTGGTATCTTAACCTTGATCACAGCGATTATCGCAACCAAGGCTTGGATTGATATTGATATCAAGACATTAGGTGAAGAGGAAGTGAAAAAAAGCAAAACATTTTTACAGAAACTTCGTCTGCATGGCATAGACTCGACAACTTCTAAGCGCATGGAGTATATCCATGGAATGGCCAAAGAGTTTGGCTATATCGCAGCAGTTATGATTTTTTTTGTTTTGGCAGAGATGGTAAGTCTAGAGAAGTTTTGGGAGTATAAAGTAGAGATATTAACGATGTTTATCATTACGACATTGATCCGTGCAGTGTCCATGGCAAAATTCGCTTTTTGGGGAAGTAAACTGGAACAGATAAAGCCAGTTGGTTTTGAAGGATGGTTCATACTTACCTTCTCAGGAATGAAAGGGGCGCTTTCTATCATTCTTGTACATATGATCCCTGCGTCATTTGAACACAAAGAATTTTTTGAAGTAGTTACTACCGGAGTAGTGATGATGTCTATTTTTGTCTATGGTACGACACTTTGGGCATATTTTACTTTCTTTAGAAAAGAGAAAGAGAAGAAGTTGTTTATGCACTAGAGTTCTACAATTTTTAAAGATAAAAAACAATATTGAAACCTTATAAAGTTATATATGTTATAAGGTTTTGAACAAATAGTACGTGTGCACCAGAGAAGAAGAGTTTTATATATAACTCTCCAATTGGGATTTTAGAGGAAAGTTTATATGGACCCTTTATTATTTTTGAGGATACTCCGGATGACAATAATCTACACCATTCACAACTCCTAAAGAACAACACCCATTTGTCACACCTTTGTTTTTAAGCCCTTTGTCAAATGACCAGTAGTGATTATAGCTACCATCACGCAAAAAGTTAAATACCGTAACAATGTCTGCTGCACCTTCAGATTCAGCAAGCGCGATATCACGATCTAAATCATTAATATCTACTACTTCAATAATACATCCTACTTTTAAAGCCTCTAACTCATTGACTGCCATTGCCATTAAATCAGAATAAAGTTTTTGTATTTCCGGAACATCATATATCCCCGGGTCCATACCTTCTATCGGTGTATTTTGATATCCCAAAGGGTCTACTACATTGGTAAAACTCACATCGTCACTGAGTTTATATTTTTGGATAAGCTCTTGCACCGCAGTAATATGCTTATACTCTCCATTAGTTGCAATTTTAGTAAATTGCTGTGTGCCGTATTTTGCATACAAAGCATTATAGACATCATAAGCCAGTCTCTCTTCATTTCCCATATAGGAAAGTGTATCCATCAGTTCTTGAGACAATTTTGAGGAAGGTCCATCTATGGCTATTTCTACGATAGCTGGTATCTCAGTTGTAGGCTCAGTAGTAGGGTCTTCTTCAACAATAGGTTCTTCTAGTGGCATCTCAACCGTTGGCTCTTCTTCAGTCGGTTCAATAATTGATACCTCATGTGTTAATGCACTCTCTTCATCTGTTAAAGTGGTATCACTTCCAGAACAACCGATGATACTAAAAACCAGACCAAAAAACAACAAACTACTTATTAAATTCGTTTTCATAAATGTATACTCCTAATATTTTGCCATATTCTATCAAGCTAGTGTGAAGTGAGTATAAATATTTTTCAGAAAATGACTATAGGAGAAATGTAAACTAAATGATGATTCTTTGAAAAAAAACAAAACCTTATTATAAAATGTTCTATTATTAGGAGGTTTTATGATGAAACCATAAAAGAAGATATAAATTCTTTTGGGTTTAAAAAATGAAATTAATAGATAAATTTTGAAGAAAAAGGAAGTGTCTTTCGGGCAGAGGCCCGAAAGGAAATATTAGCAAGAGTATGTAGTCATATACTCAAATGCAGTTGGTCTACCTTCATCTGGCCAGATCTGTCTTTCGAACTGGTAGTGTTGGTATGTATCGATGAAGTCTGCACTAAATACAGGTTTCAAGAAGTCATTATCTGCGATAAGACCTTCAACTGCTTCTCTTAGTGTGTGAGGCATCTGAGGGATTTTTTTCTCTCTGATTTCATCTAGGCTAAGTTCGAAAAGATCTTCATCCATTGGTCCAACCATTTCATATCCACCATGTTTGATACCATCTATTCCAGCCATCATCAATGCAGCAAATGCTAGATAAGGACATGCAGTTGAATCTGGGAATCTTGTCTCAATTCTTGTAGCCATTTCACCTGCACCGTAAGGGATACGACAAGCAGCTGATCTATTTTGGCTTGAGTAGGTCAAAATAGATGGTGCTTCAAAACCTGGTAATAATCTCTTATATGAGTTTGTTGATGCATTTGTAAATGCAGAAACTGCTGCTGAATGCTTGAAAATACCACTTAGGTAATCAAGTGCTGTTTTACTTAGGTTCGCATATTCACCTTCTTTGTAGAAAAGGTTTTTACCATCTTTCCAGATAGACTGGTGTACGTGCATACCATTACCATTGTCACCATAAAGTGGTTTTGGCATGAATGTTGCTGTTTTTCCATTAAGATGTGCTACCATTTTTACAACATACTTGTACTTTTGTACGTTATCTGCTGCTTCAATAAGTGTACCAAACTTGATACCGATCTCACCTTGACCTTGTGCAACTTCATGGTGACCGAGCATTACCTCTAGTCCTACTTCTTCAAGAAGTAGCATCATTTCAGCTCTTAGATCAACCATAGAGTCTGTTGGCATTACTGGGAAATATCCACCTTTTGTACCTGGTCTGTGACCCATGTTTCCGTGCTCATATTTAGTATCATAGTTCCATCCACCTTCTTCAGTGTCAACTTTGTAGTATGCAGAGTTGATATCATCTCTAAATTCTACATTGTCAAAGATAAAGAACTCATTTTCTGGGCCAAAGTATGCCACATCACCGATATTTGCTTCTTCAAGATATTCAAGTGTTTTCTTAGCAATTGATCTTGGACATTTTTCATACATTTGACCTTTGTAAATATCGTAAACATCACAGAATACAATAATCGTACTGTCAGCAGTGAAAGGGTCAAGGAATGCAGTCTCAACATCTGGTTTAAGAAGCATATCTGATTTGTTGATCGGCTGCCATGCTTCGATAGATGAACCATCAAATGGAAGACCACCTTCTAATTGGCCAGTTGTTACAGCACTCATTCTATAACTGATGTGGTGCCATGCACCTTTGATATCTGTAAATCTAAAGTCTACAAACTCTACTTCATTCTCTTCACAATATTTAAAAAACTCTTCTGCGTTGTTCACAAATTTACCCATGTAATTTCTCCTAAATTTTAAATTATCCTATATTGTAGCCACATATAAATTAGTTACTTCAGTAATACTGCTTAAAAATTAACCAATTCTCTATCACGGTCTTCAAAAGTAGCAGCTTTTGTGTATCCGATCTCTTTTGCGAGGGTTGTAGCAAGATCATAACTGAATCCAACTTGATCCACTGCATGGGCATCAGAGGAGAAGGTAATAGGAATATTTAGCGCATACGCTTCTTCCAATAATTCTCTTGAGGGATAGAGTTCTCCTATAGGTTTACGAAGACCTGCTGTGTTGACTTCTAGGACCATATTTGATTTCTTGATCGCCTGAAGTGCATCTTTGGCTAAGATTCTGACATCTTTTTTTGGCAGAAATTTAAATACTTTGATTAAGTCAAGGTGACCTACTATATCAAATTTTCCAGATCTTGCCATGGCTTCTGTTGCCTCAAAATAGGCTTGCCATATTTCATCTATATCTTTGTTTTTCCATCCTGCGATGAATTCGGGATTATCAAAGCTCCATTTATCTATGAAGTGCACTGAACCTATAAGGTAGTCTACTTTGGCATGCAAAATACGGTCATCCATGTGTCCTGGAAGATAGTCTACTTCATAACCAAAGAGTATTTTAATGTCATTTTTATACTCTTCTTTGGCTTTCATAATATCATCTGTATAGGCTTGAATTTCCTCAAATGCCAAACGATAATGTGGGTCAAAATCCATAGGTGCATGTTCAGAAAAGCCATAAATATCTATACCCAATTCTATAGCTCTCTGAATGTACTCATCAACAGTACCTTCGGCATGGTTGCATCGTGTTGTGTGGTTATGTATATCTATTCTCATAAAGTTGATTTTAGCATAAAAACTGTTCTTTACTACTAATAGGGTAAAATAAGACCAAAATTAATCCCTAGAGGCAATAGATGTTACATCAAAACAAAGTAGAACTTTTAGCACCAGCAGGTAACTTAGAGAAGATGAAAATCGCTTTAAACTATGGTGCAGATGCTGTGTATGGAGGTACAAGTACCTTTTCACTGCGTATCCGTTCTGGGAAAGAGTTTGACATGGAGTCTTATGCCGAGGGGATAGAATATGCACATGCGAGAGGTAAAAAAGTTTACTCTACAGTAAACTCATTTCCATTCAATTCTCAAATAAAACTTTATGAAAACCATATTTCAAAAATTGCAGAACTTAAACCTGATGCACTGATTGTATCTTCTCCTGGTGTTGTTAAAATAGCCCATAAAATAGCACCGGATATACCTATCCATCTTTCAACACAAGCAAATGTTATGAATGCTATGGATGCAGAAGTCTATTATGACTTGGGGGTAAAACGTATCATCGTTGCCCGTGAGATATCCTTAAAAGATTGTGAAGCAATAAAGGCACATTTACCTGATTTGGAACTTGAAGTCTTTGTGCATGGCTCAATGTGTTTTGCCTACTCCGGACGTTGCCTTATATCGGCACTCCAAACGGGCCGTGTTCCTAACCGTGGTAGCTGTGCAAATGACTGTCGATTTCCATATGAAATCTATGCGCATAATCCTGAAAGTGGTACCACATTTAAACTTGAAGAGGAATCTGAAGTTGGTACGTACATCATGAATGCGAAAGATATGAATATGGCTTCACATGTAGATGAGATACTTGCTTCGGGTGTTATAGATTCTTTAAAGATAGAGGGCCGTACGAAGTCTCCTTATTATGCAGGTGTTGTTACTAAAGCGTATCGTCATGCGATAGATGATTATTATGCAAATGATTTTGATGAAAGACGTTATCAACAAGAATTGGAAACAACACAAAATCGAGGATTTACAGATGCCTACCTTGTTTCTCGTCCATTTGATAGAAATGATACAGAATCACAAGCTTTCTCCATACAGTATGGTACACATCAGGTTGCAGGACTGGTTCTGGAAGATGGACTTACATGGAAGTGTAAAGATAAGACCTGCATAGGTGACAGGGTAGAGATCGTTCTACCGGTGGGTGCCACGGTTGACCTAGTAGACAATGATGTGGGCAGGATAGAAGAGATTAATGGTCAGTACTGGCTTACATTTAAAAAAATGGTATCAACAACAGGTAAAGAGTTTGAGTGTATTCACTCTGGTGATTTAAATGATATTAAATTACCCGCTAAACTACCTGGGTATACTATTTTAAGACGTAAGATAGACGAAGCATTGGAAAAAAAAGGTTTGAGCGAAAATTCAACTCCTATGAAGCAGGAACAAGAAACTAAAACAACAATTAAGGATATGAAATGAAATTTGTATCAATCGTAATGGAGAGTAAAAGCGACTATAGTATTATGTCTGAGTGTTCAGAAACATTGAAAAAGTTTGGTGTACCTTATGAGCTTATCATCTCCTCAGCACACAGGAGTCTTGAGAGAACTATGCAATACGTTAAGGAATCAGAAGCCAAAGGTGCACAAGTGTACATAGCTGCATCAGGTATGGCAGCACACTTAGCTGGTGCATTGGCAGCTGCCACGACTAAGCCGGTACTTGGCGTACCTATGGAAAGTGGAGCACTCAATGGTGAGGATGCTCTTCTTTCTACAGTAATGATGACAGCAGGTATGCCAGTAGGTACACTCGCCATTGGTAAATCAGGTGCAGTCAATGCTGCGTATTTGGCAATACAGATCATGGCACTGCAAGATGATGAACTTAAAGTTAAACTTCAAGAAGACCGTATAAGCAAAGCAAAAAAAGTAGAACTTGATTCTTCAGAAATTGAAACAATACTGTAAAATTAAAACTAGGTAGAAAGATTGATGAACAATAACACCATTACATTTAGTGAACTGCTTCTAAAACTACAACAATATTGGGCTGAACAAGGGTGTAATATTGTACAACCCTATGATATTCCATCAGGTGCAGGAACATTCCATCCTGCTACTTTGCTGAGAAGTCTAGATTCTCGGCCTTGGTCTGCTGCGTATGTAGCTCCTTCACGCCGTCCTACAGATGGACGTTATGGTGAAAACCCTAACCGTCTGGGTGCATATTATCAGTTTCAAGCACTTATCAAACCTAGTCCGGACAATATTCAAGAGCTTTATTTGAAGTCTTTGGAGTATTTGGGACTCAACCTGCAAGAGCATGATATCCGATTCGTCGAAGATAACTGGGAATCTCCAACGTTAGGTGCGTGGGGCCTTGGTTGGGAAGTGTGGCTTGATGGTATGGAAGTGACACAGTTCACTTACTTCCAACAAGTTGGAGGTATCGCTTGTGACCCTGTCGCAGTGGAGATCACTTATGGTACCGAGAGACTTGCAATGTACTTACAAGGAGTGGATTCTGTATATGACCTCGTATGGAATCGTATGGGAGATACTGTTACAACTTATGGTGATGTACATAAAGAAACAGAGTATGAGTTCTCCAAATACCACTTTGAAGTAGCCAATGTAGAGAAACTGTTCCAACACTTTGAAGATGCTTCTAATGAGTGTCAAGTCTGTTTGGATATGGGACTTCCTTTGCCTGCCTATGACCAGTGTATGATCGCTTCTCATGCATTTAATGTACTTGATGCGAGAAAGGCGATCTCTCAGGCACAGAGACAGAATTATATTTTGAAAGTACGTGAACTCGCTATTGGGTGTGCTCAGCTTTATAAGGACCAGGAACAAGAGCGTAATGAACGTGTTAGAGGCTAGAGTGAGCATCTGTATAGAAGGGATGAACCAGTGATTGAAAAACTAGTAACTTCAAGTTTGAAAATGGGAGTGATAGCTGGTGGCCAGCTTGGTAAAATGCTTATCCAAGAGGCTAGCAAATGGGATATCGCAACGTATATTCTTGATCCTGACGAAGCATGTTCAGCACGTAGTGTCGCTTCAGTCTATGTTAAAGGTGATTTTACTGATTTTAACGATGTTTATAATTTTGGTAAACAGGTTGATATTCTTACTTTTGAACTTGAAAATGTCAATATTGAAGCGCTTCAGAAGCTTAAGGCTGAAGGATTGAAAATAGTGCCGGATCCTGATATTTTGGCATTGATTCAGGATAAGGGTCTCCAAAAAGAATTTTATGCTAAACATAATCTTCCAACATCTTCTTTTATCTGCTGTGAAGCGGGTGAGATAACAGACGTCCTAGAACGTGGTGAACTTGTTTATCCATTTGTTCAAAAACTGCGTAAAGGCGGGTATGACGGTAGGGGTGTATCGCTTATTCATAGTAGTAAGGATGAACTCCTCAAGGGTACATCCATGTGTGAACAAAAGGTTGATATTGATAAAGAGATCGCAGTCATCGCAGCTCGAAATAGTGCTGATGAAGTGCGTTGTTTCCCTGCGGTAGAGATGACTTTTAATGATAAGACAAACTTGGTCGAAGAGATATTTTGTCCTGCAGACATTACTTCAGAACAAGCAACAAAAGCTCAAGCTCTTGCAGTGAAGATCATAAGAGATCTTGATATGGTTGGCCTTTTGGCAGTTGAATTCTTTATCGATAAAGAGGGAAAAATATTGATCAATGAAGTTGCACCAAGACCACATAATAGTGGTCATCATACAATTGATAGTATGGTGACTTCTCAACATAAACAATTACTTCGTGCCATACTTGATCTGCCCTTGGGAAGTACTGAGATGATGAAAAAATCAGTGATGCTCAATTTGCTAGGTGAACCAGGTTATGAAGGTCCCGTCTATTATGAGGGATTTGAAGAGTGTATGGCGATAGAGGGGGTAAAGATTCATTTGTATGGAAAGAAAGAGACAAGACCATCAAGGAAAATGGGTCATGTTACCATTATCTCTGATTCTTTGGATCATGCACGTAACAAGGCACAAGAAGTTAAACGTTTATTAAAGGTGAAATCATGTCAAAAGTAGTAGTAAGTATAGTGATGGGGTCAGACTCTGATCTTCCTGTTATGGAAGAGGCAGCTAAGATGCTTGAACAGTTTAATGTTGGATATGAATTAGATATCGTATCTGCCCACAGGACACCGGAAAAACTTTTTGAGTTTTCGCATAATGCACATAAGAGAGGCATACAAGTTATCATCGCTGGAGCAGGGGGTGCTGCACATTTACCAGGCATGATAGCTTCCATGTCCCCGTTGCCCGTTATAGGTGTACCTGTAAAGTCAAGTAACTCAATTGATGGATGGGATTCAGTACTCTCGATATTGCAAATGCCTGGAGGTGTACCCGTGGCTACAGTCGCCCTCAATGGAGCTAAAAATGCAGGTATTCTTGCTGCACAGATCGTCTCAACTGCTTCTGAAGAGACAAGAGAAGAGATCATCGCCTATAAACAAAGTCTTTGTGATCAAGTGATAGAGAAATCAAAAAAAGTGAAAACTCGGAAAGATTAGCATGAAGCTACAAGAAATATATAATCATTTAGATAAGATCAGTCCTTTTGAACTTCAAGAGAAATGGGATAACTCCGGACTTATTGTAGGAGATATGTCCAGAGAAGTATCTCAGATCGTAGTGGCATTGGATATAGATGCAGAGATGATAGAAAGTACAGAAGTGAATACACTGTTTGTAGTCCATCATCCACTTATCTTTGGAAACTTGAATCAGCTTGATTTCTCAAAATATCCTTCAAATCTTCTTGAGAAAATGATATTGAAAAAGCAGTCCCTTATCGCATTGCATACCAATTTTGACCAAACACATTTGAACAGATATGTTTTTGAAAAGGTTTTAGGCTTTACATTAGAGTCACAAAATCCTTTTGTATGTACAGCAAATGGAATATGGCACTATAAAGAACTTTTAGCTCTTTTAAAAGAGAAGTTAGATTTGCCTACATTGAAGGTTATAGGTAAGAAAGAGAAGATAAGAACTATTGCTTTGACTACAGGTGCAGGGGCTTCTCTAATGGATGAGGTAGAGGCTGATTGTTTTTTAACGGGTGATATTAAATATCATGATGCGATGAAGGCAATGAGTGAAGACTTGATGATGGTGGACATCGGACATTATGAAAGTGAAAAGTTTTTTGCAGAGATAATTTTAGAAGAGTTGAAAGTTTTACCTCTTTTAGCTATAATTTCAAATTCAAAAAACCCATTTCATATTGAAACAATATAAAGTATGGGAAAACCTCTCAAGATAATGATTGAGAACCCTTAAACTCCAAAAGGACAGAGATTGAACAAACATCTAAATGAGCTCATAGAGCTTTCAAAAATTGACAAAGCTATAGACAGTTTCACGCCGGAATTAGAAGCAGCAGATAAAAAAGTAGCAAAAATAAAAAAGAAGATCAATGCAGCGCAGGCTGAGCTTGATACATTAACTGCTAGTATCGAGGAAAATGATGCAAGAGTAAAGACATTTGAAGAGCAACTGACAATGTTGAATGAGCATTTGGCTTTAAATGTAAAGAAATCTAAAGATATTACGACAGAAAAAGAGATGAAAGCACTCTCTTTGGAAGAAGATATAGCTAAAGAAAAGATGACTTTTGCAAATGAAGAGATAGAAAGACTTCAGGAGATCAATGAGAAGACAAGATCACTTTTAGATGAAGCAAGTGAAAAAGTAAAAACACTGACTGACGAATATGCAGCGATGAATGAAGTAGTTTCTGTTGAAAAAGCAGAGATAGAACAAAAAAAGGGTGAACTTTTTGTTGAAAGAGAAAAACTCAGTAGGGACATCGAGCAAAAAGTCCTTGCATTTTATGAAAAGATCCGTATTTGGGCAGGTAATTCAGCGGTCGTTCCTGTTAAAAAACAAGCATGTTACGGATGTTATATGAAACTTAATGACAAAACGTATTCTGACGTGATCAAAGGGGATGAAATATGTAATTGTCCTCACTGTGGAAGAATTCTCTATATTGAGCCTGTAACTGCCCAAGCATAAGTGATGCACTATGGAGAAATTTTTCTTTTTTCTCTATAGTCTTTTTTCTTTTTTACTTTACCTTGTTGCTTTACCTTTCTTACTTTTATTCTCTTTTAAATCCAAATATAAAGAATCACTACCTGCAAGATTTTTCTTATGGAATAATAAACCTTTAGAATCGCATGGTATATGGTTTCACACTTGTAGTTTTGGAGAAGCAAAGGCTATCAAACCTTTAGTAGATCTTTTACCGAAAGATGTTTTACGAATGAGTACAACCACGTACACAGGATTTAAAGTAATAAGGGATTATACAGACGAGAGTAGATATCTTCCTTTTGAACCTTTGCTTTTTGGATGGATGAATCGACAAAAGGCATTGGTGGTAATGGAAGCTGAGTTTTGGTATCTACTTTTTGCCTTGGCACAGAAAAGAGGTGCTAAGACTTTACTTATCAATGCACGTATGAGTGACAGGTCTTTTCCAAAATATGAAAAAATTGGATGGCTCTATAGACACATATTTAAACATATAGATGAAGTCTATGCACAAACTTCTCAAGACAAAGAACGTTTAGAGTCTTTGGGTGCTAGGAATGTAGTGGTTACCGGTAACATCAAGTTAGCTCAATTGCCTGCTGTAAGTAAGAAGCTTGAAAAACCTTCTGATTTGGTTGTTTGCGGGGCAAGTACTCATGAAGGAGAGGAATCACTGATTCTAGATGCATTTTGTACATTAAAAAAAGAGAATCCAAAAGCAATTTTACTTTTAGTTCCCCGTCATCCGGAGCGTTTTGGGAAGGTGGGCAAAATAATCGAAAATTGTGCGGTTGAGAATGGTTTTTCCATGCAACGATATTCTCAAAATGAAGTGATTAGCAGTGATATTGTTTTGGTTGATGCACTGGGTGAACTCGTCAATATATATGCCATCAGTGACATTGTCATACTTGGGGGTGCTTTTGAACCTATAGGTGGACATAATGCTGCTGAAGCAGCACAGTTTGGCTGTAAGATCATTTCAGGTAAACATTATTTTAATCAAAAAGATATTTTTGAAGCTATTGAGGGTATTGCTATAGTGGAAGCAATCAATCTTTCAAAGAGACTTTTGCAACATAGTTTGCTTAAGTCCACAGTGATAAAAAGCAAGAGTAATATCTCAGCTATTTTAGAAAGTTTAAAAAGTGTTTTATAATATAGAAGATGAAACAGTCAGTATACGTATTAAAGCACAACCAAATGCTAGTAAAAGTGAGTTTTGCGAAGCGTATGGTGAGGATAGTATAAAGATACGTATCAAAGCACCGGCAGTTGAAGGTGCAGCAAATAAAGAATTAGTAAAGTTTCTTGCAAAAAGTTTTAAAGTCCCAAAAAGTGATATACTTTTTAAAACGGGACAAAACAGTAAGATTAAATTAGTGGCATTCCCACTGAATGATAAATTTAAAGATTGGATAGAAGAAAATGGCTACAGATAAAGCATATAAAGTCCTTGCAATGGCAAAAGGCCTTTCAAACAATAAAGCAAAAGAACTGATAGACAGAGGTCTTGTTTATGTGGAAGATAAAAAAGTAAAGATAGCAAGGGCTGAGATACGTACAGATACTATCTTTCGTATAGAATATCCTGAAGATATAGAGATACTCTATGAGGATGAAGATATCATTGCGGTGAATAAACCAGCACAAGTAGACAGCTATGAGATTCAAGATTCCATAGCAGGTGCAGAACTATTACATAGACTTGATAGAGATACATCAGGTGTATTGTTGTTAGGAAAAAACAGAGCATTTATAGATCGTGCGATTAAAGAGTTTAAAAACCGTAATGTTGAAAAACATTACGTGGCATGGGTAGAAGGTGTTCTGTATGAGAAAATAGAGATAGATGAACCTATATTTACCGTTAAAAAAGGGAAAGCATTTTCTATGATAGATCCTGTACGTGGTAAAAAAGCACACACAATTGTCAAACCTGAAGAAGTACAGGGTAAAAAGTCTAAAGTACATATAGAGATAACAACAGGTAGAACACATCAGATACGTGTACACCTTGCACATATAGGGCATCCGATAGTGGGAGATGAACAGTATGGAAGTCGTACACAATCAAAACGTATACTTTTACACTCTGCTAAAATGAAAATACTTGATTATGAGTTTAATGCTAAAGAGCCTAAAGACATCGCGAGATATAAGTAAATCTTAGATAAAATCGCAACATTATATTGAGAAAAATAGAGAATAAATAGGGTAATAAATGTTTGATACTTTAACCGATAGTTTTAAAAATGCCATAGGCAAAATTCGTTTTCATGATGATGAAAAAGCACTTAAAAAAGCAACTGCTGAACTTAAAAAGTCACTTTTAAAAGCTGATGTACACCATAAAGTGGTTAAAGAACTTATTGCCAGTGTTGAAATTGAGACAAAGCAAAACGGTGTAGGTAAAGACAATTTTTTAAGAGCACTTCAAACGAAACTCACAGACATTTTAACGATAGAGGGTGCACCTAAAGGGTTCACATTTGCATCTAAACCACCAACCGTAGTACTTATGATAGGTTTGCAAGGCTCTGGTAAAACGACGACTACGGGTAAATTAGCCTATTTCCTCAAAGAGCAAAAGAAGAAAAAAGTACTGGTTATCGCAGCCGATCTACAGAGACTTGCAGCAGTAGAACAACTCAAACAAATCACTTCACAGATCGAAGTAGAGCTTGTGGCTGATGAAAATGCAACACCTGTAGAGATCGTTAAACAGGGACTTGCTAAAGCTGAAAAAGAACTTTATGATGTTGTACTCATAGATACAGCAGGACGTTTAGCTATAGATGAAGAGCTTATGAATGAACTTGCAGAAGTGAAGAGTGTAGCAGAGCCTGATGAACTTTTCTATGTTGCTGATGCGATGACAGGTCAAGATGCCGTTAGAACAGCACAAACATTTAAAGAGAAGATAGGTATCACTGGTGTAGTTCTTTCCAAGTTTGATGGTGACTCTAAAGGTGGAGTTGCACTTGGACTTACACAGCAAGTTGGTGTACCTCTTCGTTTCATTGGTGCAGGTGAAAAAATGCCTGATCTTGAACAGTTCATCTCAGACAGGATTGTAAGCCGTTTAATGGGTGCAGGAGATGTTGAATCACTAGCAGAAAAAGCTGCGGCTGCCATAGATCCTAAAGAAGCCAAAAAGTTCACGCAAAAGATCAAAAAAGGTCAGTTCAATTTTAATGACTTCTTGTCGCAAATGGAACAGATGAAAAAGCTTGGAAGTATGAAGTCAATCATGGGTATGATCCCTGGTATGGGGAACATGGCAAAACAGATCGGTGATATGGATCTGGAGAATTCTGATGAAATAAAGATGATCAAAGCGATGGTCTCTTCTATGACAGAGAAAGAGAGAGAAAATCCTGACTTGCTTAACAACACACGAAAAAGACGTTTAGCAGCGGGTGCAGGACTTGATCAAATGCAAGTAAACCGTGTACTTAAGCAATTTAAAAATGCTGCAAAGATGGCGAAAAAGTTGTCTGGTAAGGGTGGTATGAAACAGATGCAGGACATGATGGCACAGATGCAAGGTGGAGGTGGTTTCCCAGGTGCTCCGCGTTAGATTGTGATATCCTTTTGTATAAGGTGCATACAATCAATTGACTTATACCTGCTGGAACCACATACTTTAATAAAATCTTTATAATTTTTATGGTAAAATCGCGTTCCAAAAGAATTTATGAAGTGTTGATGAGTGTTTTAGTCATTAAAAAACAGTTGTCAGTACTTGTTACGAAAATGCATACCTTTCCTCAGGTTAAGCATTAAAACAAATGAAAAAACAAAAGGACATAATATGACAATGATCAGAATGACAAGAATGGGTAGAAAGAAAAAGCCATTTTATAGAATCGTAGTAACAGACAGCAGAAAAAGAAGAGATGGTGGTTGGATCGAAGCAATTGGTCACTATAACCCAGTAAGTGCAAACAAAGATATTACTCTTGATGAAGAGAGATTGAATTACTGGCTAAGTGTTGGTGCACAAATGAGTCCAACAGTAAAAAGACTAGCAGGTAAAAAATAGTCTTTATGGTTAAAGACTTCTTACTCTCATATACCAAGCTTTTGGTAAACAATCCTGAAGATATCTCTATTGATATCACAGAGGTTGATGAGGGATTTGATGAGATTACCATCTTTGCAAACAGTGAGGATATAGGTAAACTTATCGGTAAAGAAGGAAGAATGATCAACTCTATTAAAACAGTCATCTCAGGCTGTAAAGCAAAAGGCGGTAAAAACTACCGCGTTAACGTAAAAGCTTCAAAGTAACATTTTATGTCTAATGACAATTCTTTAATCGCTCAAATAGGGCGAACCATAGGACTTTGGGGCGACCTAAAATTTCATATCCATACAGATTTTCCAGAGCAGTTTAAAGTGGGTAAAACCTATAAAAGTAATCGTGGCGATCTTACAATCTCAGATATCAATCATACACGAGGTACGATTCGTTTTAAAGGCTATGAAAGTATTGATTCTGCTAAAAAGTTGACCAATGCAAAACTTTTTGCCAATGAAGCACAAACAAAAGAAAATTGTGAATTGGCTGAGGGACAACATTTCTGGTTTGATGTGATCGGTTGTAGAGTGCAACAAGATATTGAAGTTTTAGGTAAAGTAGAAGAGATACAACGTATGGCAGATACTGATTATCTTTCTGTAAAAACCGATGAGAAGTTGGTTGAAGCAGGCTTGTCTAAAAACTTTTTAATTCCATACATAGAACGTTACATTATTAAAATAGATACAGAAGACAAAATTGTCTATACGAAAGATGCTAAAGACATTTTAGAGGCTAGTTAATACTATGCGTTTTTCTTTTGTTACACTTTTCCCAAATCTTATCAAAGGGTACTTTTCTGAGAGTATCTTAAAACGTGCTATCGAAGATGAAAAAATCTCTATCGATTTTTACAACCCACGTGATTTTACTAAAGATAAACACAACCGTGTAGATGCGCCGATGATAGGTGGCGGTGCAGGTATGCTTATGACACCACAACCTTTGATGGATACACTTTATAAGATCAAAGAGACATCGCGAAAAGCACATGTAGTGTTTCTTTCTCCTGTCGCAAAACCCTTTACACAAAATGATGCAAGACGTTTAGCGAAAAAAGAACATGTGGTACTTGTAAGTGGACGTTATGAAGGTATAGATGAACGAGTTATAGAATCTCAGGCTGATGAACTTTTTTCCATAGGAGACTTTATTTTAACAGGTGGAGAGTTGGCAAGTATGGTGGTTTGTGATGCGATCAGTCGTAATGTCGAAGGGGTATTGGGAAATAGTGATTCTTTAAGTATCGAGAGCTTTGAAGAATCACTTTTGGAAGCCCCTTCTTTTACTAAACCTAAGAATTATGAAAACAATGAAGTAGTTTCAGAATTTCTAAAGGGTAATCATAGTAAAATCACGGACTTAAAAAGAGGGCTTGCTTTGTGTAAAACAAAGTATTTTAGGCCAGACTTATACAAAAAAGGTATAACACATGAGAAATAAATACATTGAAAGCTTTGAACAAGCACAAGTTGAAAATAGAAACATCCCAGCATTTAGAGCAGGTGATACAGTAAGAGTAGCCGTTAGAATTAAAGAAGGTGAAAAGACAAGAGTACAAAACTATGAGGGTCTTTGTATCTCAATCAGAGGTCAAGGAACAGGTAGAACGTTCAACGTAAGAAAAATGGGTGCTAACTCTGTTGGTGTAGAGAGAATCTTCCCAATTTACTCAGACTCTATCGAGAGTATTGAAGTACTTAGAAGAGGTAGAATTAGAAGAGCTAAATTGTTCTATCTCAGAGAGCTTAAAGGTAAAGCAGCAAGAATTAAAGAACTTAGAAGAAAATAATCTTTTTTTCTCCTTCATCGCATTTTCGGCTAAATGGGCTTTGTTTCATTTAGTCACTTACTATTAGTAAGCTCCCGCATTTCACAAAACCCATTTAGCCAGAACTACTACAAATCAAAAAGAAATATTTACTTTCTTAGGTACAAAACTTTTTTAATTAATCGCTATAATATTTAAAATTTATTTAGGGATCCCTCCAACATGTTATCAGCTATCAAACACAGATTTATATCACTTCTACAACTCCTACTTGTTATTATTTATATAATCTTCGAAGAGTTGATCTGGGAAGGGATCGCAAAGCCTATTTATGATGCAATCCATGCGCTTAAAATACTTCAGAGGTTGGAATCGAAGTTGAAGAGCGTGAACCCTTCTATGATTCTTATTATTTTTATACTCTTATTTGTTATCGTGGAAGCCATTGGTATTTATGCAGGTATGTTGTTTGTAAGTGGTCAGATGGTTTTAGGTTTGTTCTTGTATATTTCTAAAATCCCTATAGCAGCATTTACTTTTTGGCTCTTTAGAATCACAGAAGAAAAGCTTATGCAGTTCGAATGGTTCAAATGGATGTATGATTGGATAATGAAAGCAATTGACTGGATTAAGTCTAGTGAGATACATCAAAAAACTATAGAGTATATAATAGAGACGAAGACGTCTATAAAAGCTATAAAAGAAAAATACTTTGCGAATAAAAATCCGTTTATAGAGAAAATGAAACAGCTTTACAAGACACTCAAAGCGTCACTGAGAAGATAGAATTACATATGAAAAAACAGCTTCTTTTAGGAATTTTACTTCTCTTTTTTATTAGTATGATGATCGTGTTTAATCATGAGGAAAGTCGTACTTTTATCGTAGCATTATTTTTAAGAACTGTATTGTTTGTAAAGCAAAATATTTTTGCACTTTTGGCTGCACTGTTTCTTGTGAAGGGAAAGTTCATTCTGAAACTTTTTTTAAAAAAGTTAGTCATACTCTCAGCTACAGGATTAGGAAAACGTTATGTGGTAGAAAAAGTGGTGATGGGCAATGTTAAAACACATTTTTTAGATCATCTTTCACATGATATTAAACGGCTGGTGAGACATGCAAAAAAGAATTTTATGAACTTTCCGTTAGTGAAAAAAATTATTACTATTTTTGTTTTTCTTGGTTCATTAGGTTTCATAGCTAAGTTCATGGGTGGTATGCTTGCTGTGAAAGTTTTTTTTGCTAAATTATGGAGTTTCTTACTAGCTATATTTCTTAAAGTTGGTACAGCAGTTACCTATTTCTTTACAGATTATTTATGGAGTAGTTGGCTTGCACCTATAGTCGAAATCATCATCTTTACATGGTTGTTGTCATGGATGGAGAAGGTACCTTTTCTGGCAAGAGGGTTACGTAAAGTCTATGCATTTTTTATATTTATGTTTAGCTGGATGGAGTACTATATTGAAAAAGTATTTCATATACCTGTGAAACGATTTTTAAAATGGCTGGTGAAAAAGATAAAAGTGAGTATAGACCATTTTATAGGAGGTGGATATGTGTCTGCATGGAGAAGAGCAAAACAGAAGAGAGCACTTAACCCGAATACATTTACTAGGCTGTTAGAGAAACGTCAAAATAGAATACAAAAGAAAAAAGAGAAAAGGTATCTTGCTCCTCGTGAAGTCATTTTGAAGGCACGAAAAGGTCAAATCAGGTAACTATTTGTGACCTTTATCCCCACTTCTAGCTACAAGTGTATTCATTTTTGGACCACCAATATGATAGGCTTCTCCAAATCCGAATGTTGCTTCCCCGTAAATAGGTTTGAGTGCATATAAGTTAAAATCTTGCATTCCCATAAGCATTATCACCATATTGGCGTCAAATTTATGTTGAAAATGTCCTATAATAGTGTGAAATATATCCTTATCTCTAGAGATAAGGGTTACATCACATTGTAATGAGATACGTTTTCTTGCAAAGATATTTTCACACTTGCTTTCATCTTCTATAAAAAGTGCTGAAGCTTTATTGGTAGCCTGTATATTTTTTGCATGTGTTGCGATGTTTGAAATAAATATATAGACTTCTTCTCCATCATAGTAAAAGGGTGCATAAGAAGAGAAGGGATAGCCATTACTACTTTGCGTTCCAAGAACAACACTTTGATAGCCTGATAAGAGATCATTTAGTTTTTGCATCTTTAGTACTCTTTGTTTTTCATGGCTTGCTGAGCTTCACGGTTGAGTGTTTTTGCTTTTAGATCCGCACGTTTGTCATGGAGCTTTTTACCTTTGGCTATAGCAATGCTTACTTTTGCAATGTTACGTTCGTTGAAATAGATCATGAGTGGAACGATGGTTAGTCCATCTTTATGTACTTTCACATAGAGTTTCTCTAGTTGTTTTTTGTGCAAGAGAAGTTTTCTTGGTGTGCGTGTATCTGGAGTAAAAGTGTTTACTTGATGTCTCAAGATGTGCGATGTGTGCATTCATCAGATGTAATTCACCTTGGATGAAACGACAAAATGCATCTGCGAGATTGGCACGTTTAGCACGCAGTGCTTTAACTTCAGCACCAGCCAATACGATACCCGCTTCAAATTTTTCAAGTATCTCATAATCATGTCTGGCTTTTTTGTTCTGTGCTACGATATTGATCGCCAAGTTGGTCCTTTATTAGAGGGGTCTATCTATATTTTGTAGAATTATATCATATAATTCACCATGGATAATACTGAAATAAGCCCTTTGGAAATACTCTATCAGGATGAGTATCTAGTAGCTATCAATAAGCCATCAGGTTTGCTTGTACATAAATCACCTATAGACAAACATGAAACGCAGTTTGCACTGCAATTGTTACGTGACCAGATAGGGCAATATGTCTATCCTATTCATCGTTTAGATAAACCTACATCAGGTGTATTGCTTTTTGCTTTGGACGCTCAAATGGCTAAGACGATGTCTCTTCTTTTTCGTACATCCAAAGTACATAAAGAGTATATTGCCATAGTACGAGGATTTACTACAGATGAATCACTGATAGATTATCCGCTGAAACAGATGTTAGATACTAAAGAACAAAAGAAACAAGGCATCACTAAAGAGATACAAGAGGCACAAACTGTGTATAAACGTTTGGCCACAGTAGAATTACCTTTTCCTGTAAGTCGTTATCCCGTAGCACGTTATTCATTGGTAAAACTTTTCCCTAAGACAGGAAGGAAACATCAACTTAGGCGACATATGAAACATATATTTCATCCCATCGTAGGAGATACTAAACATGGAAGAGGAGAACATAACAAATTGTTCCGTGAAAAATTTCAATGTCACAGGTTACTTTTACATTCTGACAAGATCATGTTTGTGCATCCTCTAAGCCAGAAGAAAGTAGTGATCAATGCACCCTTAGATGATATGTTTAAAATACTCTTTAAAACATTTAATTGGGATTTTGATGGTATGATGTTATATGACAAATGATGAACATAAGAATAATCCTTTACACGGCATTAAACTCAAACAAATACTTGAAGAGTTACAAGAAGAGTATGGTTGGGAGCTGTTGGGACAGTTTGTAAATATAAGATGTTTTAATTATGATCCTAGTATAAACTCCTGTCTTAAATTTTTAAGAAAAACACCCTGGGCAAGCGACAAAGTTGAAGCGCTATATGTACTGATGCTCAAGAAAAAAGCAAAATAAAAATTTCAATATTCTTTTAATGCGTTATTGATCTGTATATATGCCATGATAGGTGTTGTTTCAAAGTAAGGTAAATTGTACTTTTGGGCGAACTCTTTTGTCATTTTTTGTACTTTAAGTAGATTAAATCTTGGTGCCTTAGGAAAAAGGTGATGCTCTATTTGCGTATTGAGTCCGCCGTAGAACCAGTGAATTAAAAAACCACCTTTTAAAGATCGGCTTCCTCTCATCTGCAATTCCATCCAAGAAAAATTTTTGGCTTCTTCTTCATCAAATGTTTCACATCCCAAGTGGTTTGTAATAAAACCAAAGGCCAGCCATGGTGAGAGTACAAAGTTAAGTGTAAATGCTACAATCAGTGTATCGACTACACCTATCTGATAGATCAGTGTTCCCCAAATGAGTGGCCAATGAAGTAGCATTAGGGAAAATTCACCCCATAGTTTTCGTGTGATTACGAATTTGTATGACTGTGCTATAAATGCAGGGAACATAAAAAATAGTGCTCCCCAAAAGATGAGGTATTTATACTTTTTTATAAATGGTTTATTGCCTTTATTAGGTGTAAATGCACCATCAAGCGCTCGTATATCTGCATCTTTCTCCACAATATTACAGTAAGTGTGGTGATTGACATTATGTTTATGGTCCCACCATGAAGAGGAGTTACTAAGTATGAGTGCTGAAAAAGGGTAAGAGAGTTTTTTGGAAAGGGATTTGTTTTTAAAATATTGTGTGTGCAGTATATCATGAGACACAAATACAGAACGTGTAAAAAGGAGTGTTAAAAAAAGTCCTAAAAGTATTGGATTCCAAAGTGCTGCAGTACCAAGTGCAGCTACCATACATACGAGTATGGCGATCATCTCAAGGCTTCCACGAACCGGCACACGTTCTAGAAGACCAGCTTCACGAACACGTGTTTTAAGTTCATCGAAAATATCAGGATATTGTGGTGACTTTGACATTATTATTTCTTCCTATTAAATTTATTTATTATAACAAGTGTTGATTAACAGATTATTTTTTGAAGAAGATATATGTGAATAGAATACTTCTTTATTGATTATGTTACAACAGACGAAAAAAAGTGCTTCCACTTCCTGAAAAGAACCATCCTTCTTTAGCAACATTTTTTAGTTCAGGATAAGCAATAAGTGAAGCTTTATAAAGATCATTTAGTCTGATAGGATCTGCGATCAACTTCAGCAAACTTTTTGAGTCCATTTTTTCCCATCCAATGAAAGAGGAAAGAGTAATATGATCTAAGAGATGCTCTTTAAATGTTTTATAGACTAAAGCAGTATCACATCCGATGTTAGGTGTGTAGAGTTCTAAAGGCAGTGGCTCTTCTTCAAAAGGTTCGACTATCTCTCCAAAGCCACTGACATTGGCTGAAGGATAATTGTAGATAAAAAAGGGCAGATCAGCACCTATAGTACTTCCCAGTTTCGCCAGCTCTTGGGTACTGATCATAAGATTACAGGTTTCTTTTACCAAACGCATAAAAGCAGCTGCATCTGAACTACCGCCACCCAAGCCTGCTTGACTAGGTATACGTTTAGTGACGACTACTTTATGTGTATAGAAGAAATTCAGTATGTCCAAGTCACCAGTGTAGTCGTTAAGTGCTTTATAGGCTTTGAAGATGGTGTTAGATTCGAGTGGTATATCATCACAGCCTTCTATCGTAAAAGTATCACATTCACATGGTGCAAAGGTGATAGTATCATAGAAGTCTTCTACTCTCATAAATCGTGAAAGCAGGGTATGATATCCGTCCTTATAACCGGTGATCTTTAAAAAAATATTGACTTTTGCATGGGCTTTTATACTGTACATGACGTTTCCTCGAATTTTGGAATACGGTTAAATCTATATTTGACTTCTTCTCATACTATTTCAATAATCGAAAAAAAGTTTGGTCTCTATAAGATATATACCATCTTCTTGTTTTCAAAATATTCTAGCGAAGTTTTTTACCCAGTTCTATATACTCTTCATCCCCTGTGTAAATATTGGAAGGGATGGCTAAATGTGTGAAAGGGATTGAGTGCTTTTTCATCATCATAATAAAATTGCCCTTCATGGATACGGTGTAAACTAGAAAGCGTACCATCTACACCTAATTTGTCTGCAATAAGTGCACCTAGACTACGAATATAGGTTCCTTCACTTACTTTGGCTTCAAAATGTACAAAAGGATGGTTATAGTTTAGCAGTTTGATATCATAGATGGTAGATGTGATCGTTTTTAGTGCTACTTCTTTTCCTTCACGTGCAAGTTCATAAGCACGTTTGCCATTTATCTTTTTGGCACAAAATTTTGGTGGGTAGTAGCTGAGTTCACCTTTAGAGAATGTAAAGTCTCTTCGATTCTTGTTCACTGAAAGCAGGTATACTTCTTTAATGCTGTCTATCTTCTCTATATCAAGGCTTGGAGAGTTTGCCCCTAGCCATAGTGTAGCTTTGTAGCTTTTTGGGGTTTTATTGAGGTATTGGAAGAGTTTAGTGTATTGTCCTGTAGCTACGATAAGACATCCTGTAGCAAAAGGATCAAGTGTACCTGAAAAACCTACTTTTTTAGTACCGTATTTACGTTTGACATAGCCCATATATCCATTAGAGGTTCTAAAAATGGGTTTATTGACAACAAATAGATCTAGTTCACAAACTTTCTTTAAATTGATTGTACAAATGAGCTTAAGTATCTCTTTTTTGTTCCCACCAAAATTAATGAGAAGTTTATACTCTTTACCTGATTTATTGGCAGCCTGAACACGTCCGATACCAAAGATCTTATGTTTGACCAGATCGCCTTTTTTAAAGGCAGAAGTTTTGGTGATTTTAAGGCTTGTGTCTTGAATCAGTCCAGCTTCACCTAGGAAACGGCTTTTGTCTATCATTTTACGACGGCCTTTGTAAAAACGGCTGTCTACATAACAAAGTGTAAGATCAGATTTTGCTCTAGTGATCGCCACATACCCAAGCGACGCTCTTCTTCCATGTTGGAGCCTTCACCAAGAAGAGGGAAGAACTCTTCTTCAAGCCCTATCACAAAGAGATGTTCAAACTCCAGTCCTTTAGCTGCATGAATACTCATGATGGTGATAGCATCTTCTTCTATCTGGTCTTGGTCACTTTGCAGTGAGATATCATTGAGGAATTCATCAAGTGTAAGATCAGGGTTTTTCACTACAGCATCTCTAAAGTATCCATAAAATTCATCAATATTCAAGATTCGATCCATTCCATCTACCATACCGGCATAATGGTCTTTGAGTTTGATACGTTCTTCAAAAAGTGTGATGAAATTACCTAGTTCATTCTCTATATGCTTCTTGTAAAAGTTTGATATCTTCTACGAGTTTCGCAAGAGCAGTAGAGACTTTTTTACTATAACAGTAGGAAGTTCTACCTTTGAACAGATTTTTCTATATATTCATAGAGTGAAGTCTGTGATCAAAAGCAGCTTTTTGTAGCTTCTCTATAGATGCTTTTCCTATACCTCTTTTGGGTTTGTTAATAATACGTATAAGAGAAAAGTCATCATGGGGATTGGAAAGATACTCTAAAGTAAGAGATGATGTCCTTGATCTCAGCACGTTCATAAAAACGCATACCGCCAATGAGTTTAAATCCTACACCTTCTTTGGTAAACCCTTCTTCAAGTGATCGTGAAAGTGCATTGATACGGTAAAGTACAGCAATTTCATCTGGATCTGCACCTTCATCAAGGAGTTTTTGTACTTCATGTGCAATCGCTTTGGCTTCCATAGACTCATCAAGAGAGTGAAGGAGTTTTACTTCTGCACCTGTACCTTTATGTGAAGTAAGTTTTTTTCCTAGACGTGTTGAGTTATGTTCTATAAGTGTATTTGCGGCTTTGAGTATAGGTTCAGTTGAACGGTAGTTTGTTTCAAGCTTTACTGTTTTACATGCTTCAAAATTATCTGCAAACTCTAAGATATTACGTATATTTGCACCTCTCCATCCATAAATACTTTGGTCATCATCTCCTACAACACAAAGGTTATTGTGTTCTGAAGAAAGCAGTTCGAGCAGTTGAAACTGTAATTCATTGGTATCTTGATACTCATCGACCATGATATATTGGTATCGTTGACTTGTCTCTTTTCTCAATGCATCATTTTGACTGAGTATTTTGTAGGTCAGCATGAGGAGATCATCAAAATCTACAAGGTTGTTTTCTTCTATATTTGCTTGGTATTTTACATAGATATTGGCTATTTTTTTGTAGTCAGGATAGTTCTGCTTTTTCTAAGAACCACTTCAGGTGAGAGTAGTGGAGTTTTTGTATTTTGAAATCTCTGAAGCGATAAAAGAGATATTGAGGTCTATTTTAATTCTTTGGCTATGGATCGTAAAAGGCGCTTTTTATCATCACTGTCTATGATGACAAAGGCATTGCTTCTACCCAGTTTTTCAATATGAAACTTTAAAAAGAGCAATCCAAATTTATGAAAGGTACATAAAAGAGGAGGATAACTTACTTTTTCGGGCATGAGTTTCAGCGCACGTTCTCGCATTTCAGCAGCAGCTTTATTGGTAAAAGTAAGTGTTAGAGTATTTGCAGGGTCTATACCCACTTCACCTACAAGGTAAGCAAGTCTTGTAGTAAGTGTTTTTGTCTTTCCCTGACCTGCTCCTGCAAGGATAAGCATCGCACCATCAATATGTTCTACGGCTTCTCGCTGTGATGGGTTTAATGCATTTAAAATCGTTTCCATAAAGTTGTTTCGCTCCTATAATAGTATATTAATTATACCTTTAAATTGATTAGAAGTGCCATAAAGATAAAGTATTGTTTTTATGATAAAATAAAATTATTCTAATAAGAATAACTTATGTTTGATTAAGTATAATTAGATATAATGACTTTATTAACTTAATATTATATATTTAGAATTAATTTAGATTAAGGACATAATTAAATGTTAAAAGATTTTGTAAAATTAGAAACATTTTTAACAGTAGCACGAGAAAGAAGTTTCTCAAAAGCATCTGCAAAATTAGGTATTTCCCAACCAGCAGTAACACAACAAATAAAGTTTATTGAAAAATATCTTGGCTGTAAAGTGATTGAGCGTAAAAAGAATGGTATTAAACTTACCCAATGAAGGTGAAGAACTTTATAAAATAGCAACGAGACTTGAAAAAGAGATCCATTCTTCTGAACAAGATATATTAAAGATCATTAATAAAGAGATCACATTTAAACTAGGGTGCATCTTATACTATCGGTACCTATATTATCCCTGGACAATGTCTAAATACTATTGGTGAAGCGATCAATAATGATATTAAGTCTAGACATTGATGTAAGTGACAATATTGTTGAAAAACTTAAAGATAGAAAACTAGATGTAGGTCTTATTGAGTCTCCTGTGATTGATAATGACCTTATTTATAGAGAATGGCTGGAAGATGAACTGGTTGTTGTCTCCAATGTACCTATACCAAAAGTACTGAAAACAGAAGAGCTATATGATTTTGACTGGATCTGTCGAGATGAGGGTTCACATACAAGAAGAGTTGTGGCTGAAGTATTTGATGAATTGGGTGTTTCATGTAAAAGCTTTAATGTACTTTCAGAAGTAAGTAATACTACTACTGTACTTCAAACACTTAAAAAAAGTGAGAGAAACCCTGAAAGACCAGTTGTTTCTATCTTATCAAAATTTGCTGTCATGGATGAAGTTGCCAATGGAGAGCTTTTTGAAGCAAGACTTAGAGGATTTACTATGACACGTAAGTTCTTTATCGTGTACTCTAAAGAGAATAAACATAATGCTTATGTAGATAATGTAGTTAATTTATCTTAGCAGGGCACTGTTAAGAGGTAGTGTATTTTTTATTCTTGAGAAGTTTCTTATTCTCAGGATTATTTAAAAGTGCTTCCATAGAAGATTTCTTGGATGCACTTGCTTTTTCTCTTTTTTCTCTCTATCACAGGATTTGCAAGATTGATGACGATAGGATTATCTCCTACAAAGATTTGCTTTAATAGCAAGTAAAGGTAATGATACAATTGAACCGAAATTATCAGTTCCAAACCCTGCCTCAAAAGAAAAAGTACTCTTCCTTTAATTGAGCACTTTCGAAGGTATAACCACTTAATATAAAAAGAACTTTTCATTAAATGAGTTTTTGATATCTGAAGGCAGTTCAGGTGTAAATGTAATAGTATTTGACCTCACAGGCAAGTGCAAATTCTTGATTTTTATTAAACAGATATTTAATGGTTTCAAAGATATGGGTCTGTATAAGTGTACGATATTCAGGTGTTTGTAAAAGGTTGATAGTCATTATTTTCCCTTTATGATATTTTGTATGGTTTCAATATTTAGAATTTTAAATCCTATCATAGCATTCATTAAGCCCACTTATGAGTAACTTTGTAGGTCCTCTTTTTTTATCTGCTTTGTTTGCAGAAATCCCTCATCGATCAATTTGGCTCTCATAGTTCCTTCAAGTAGTGGATTTTCAGGTGTCAACCAATGTTTTCCATCAAAAAAAGCTATATTTGCTATTGTGGTGTCAGTAAGATAGCCATGTTTTTCTATGATAACTTCATCCACATCTTGATTTAATTCAAGTAGGGCATTGAGCATATCTCTGTTGGCATATTTTAAGTCATATTCTATTTCTGAGGAGATAATCTTCAATTTTTGTATCTCTTTGGGAATGTAGGGTATATACTCTATAGAGTGCAAGTCTTTTCCGTAAAGGATACGACAACGGTAGAGTCCAACTTTGGGTGCATCTATGATGGAAGACAGATCTAATATGTCGTTACTATAAAAGAGTCTTTGACGACTTTTGGTACATCGACTTTGATGATACTGGAGGTTGTGTATTTTTCCATCTTCTATCTTGATTGTCTCAAGTAGAAGTGGTACTGATGGATCTCTTTGTGACATTAAGTGTCAAAAAGTTCTGTAGAAAGATAACGCTCAGCGGTATCACAGAGTATGGTTACAATAGTTTTACCTTTGTTCTCGGGTCTGCTTGCTATAGTGTAGGCAGCATGGAGATTTGCACCTGCTGAAATACCAACGAGTAAACCTTCTGCTTTGGCAATTTTTTTAGCCATGATAAAAGCTTCTTCATTGCTGACGGAAAGGACTTCATCATAAATTTCTGTGTTGAGTATATGAGGTACAAAACCTGCACCAATACCTTGGATTTTATGTGGTCCAGCTTTTCCTCCCTCCAAGACAGGAGAGTCAGAAGGCTCAACAGCAATGGCTTGCAATGAAGGAATATTTGCTTTAAGGACCTCTCCCGTACCGGTAAGTGTTCCACCTGTTCCTACTCCAGCAACAAAGATATCCAAATTGCCATTTGTATCTTTTAGTATCTCAGGAGCTGTTGTTTTGCGGTGAATATCTGGATTATTAAGATTGTTAAATTGTTGAAGCACTTTTGCATTCCCGAGCTCTTTCTCCAGTTCAGATGCCTTAGAGATAGCGCCACCCATACCTTCTGTAGCAGATGTAAGCACAAGTTCCGCACCCAAATGAGTAAGAATTTTACGACGTTCAATACTCATAGACTCAGGCATAGTTAAAATAAGTTTGAGTCCCTTTGCAGCACATATGGCAGCTAGACCTATACCTGTATTTCCACTTGTAGGTTCAATAATAGTGGTATGCTGATCAATATCTCCTGCCTTAAGCGCTTCATTGATCATATTAAAAGCAATTCTATCCTTTACGGAAGATGTGGGATTCATAAATTCACATTTACCTAAGATAGTGGTTCCAGTCTCTTCTGATAGTGTATTTATTTTGACTAAAGGGGTATTCCCTATAAGTGCTTCAATATTATTTGCGATCATTAACCATCCTTATTGATTTGTCTTATGTTAGCAAGTTATTTTTAATTAAGTGCTTTAAATTTATAATTTTGATTATCATATTGGGCTATGTTACCATTTTCAATCTCATAATAGCATCTTGTAATTAAGAATGTATTATTATTTAGCTGTTGACCCATATCTTATATCTTTTATACTGTAGGCTAATGTTTCATCAGCATACATAGGAACTACACCGTTATAATCTGAAGGTACAGTAAACTTTTGTTTCTCTAGTGTAACAGTTTTGCTTAGAGGTAAAACACCATAGATTCTTTGTGCATTCCCTGATATAAAAGCTTGAAGATTCTCTAGTGGAGCATTTTCATTTTCAAAAAGTTCAGCCAAAACTTGTAAAGCTATCGGTGCAGTAAAGACACCTGCTGCACAACCACAAGACTCTTTTGCATGTTTTGGATGTGGAGCAGAGTCTGAACCGAACATCACTTTAGGGTGTGCTTCTAGGGCGACTTTGAGCAGCGCATTTCTGTCTTCCGGACGTTTGGCTATCGGTTTACAAAAGAGGTGTGGTTTAAGCATCCCTCCGGCTACATCATCAAGGGTGATAATAAGGTGGTGCAAAGTAATGGTTGCATAAAGATTTTCAAATTTATCTAACGCTTCGACACTCTCCTTGGTGGTAATATGCTCCATAATGATCTTGAGTTTAGGAAATGCTGTCGCCAATCTTTCATAAATACTGACAAATTCTGCTTCTCTGTCCATAACAAAACCATTTGTCTCTCCATGTACACACAGGGGGATGTCGAGTTCACTCATGGCTTCAAGTGCAGGACGTAACTCCTCAACATCAAAACCACTTACGCCACCTTCAGAATTCGTTGTGATACCAGCAGGATAGAGTTTGATCGCTGTGATTTCATCTTTTACAGATTCTAAAAATTCTTTGTTGTAAGAGGGTTTGAAAAAAAGTGTCATGTAGGGTGTAAATTTTTCATCACCAATAGCATCTAGAATACGTTGTTTATAGGCAACAACTTCTTCTTTAGTGCTTACTGGAGGTACAAGGTTAGGCATAATAATAGCGCCAGAAAAAGTGCTTGCTGAGCTTTTGGCGATATTTTCTAACATCTCCCCATCTCTGAGATGTAAATGCATGTCAAGTGGTGCGTTTAATTGCATCAAAGTCCTTTAAAACATAATAGTTTGTATTGTTTGGATCAGTACTTTCAGGTACTAGCCAATAAATTACATTCATTTTGCCACAAAATGCATTAAGTTTGAATAAAGCTGTAGGTTTAGGGGGCTCAAAATGAACCAAAGGATAGTCAATCCCCCCTTTAAAAAACTGATTACAGCGTAAAATACGTAACGAACTTGCTACAAAGGCTTTATGCGGTGCATTAAATTCAAACTGCCATTTGGCAAATTCTGAACAAGAAGGATAATAGCGGCATGAGGCGGGTAGCATTTTTGAGATGTACTGATAGCCTTTGATCGGATATAGATAGAAGTTTTTTATAGGCATGTAGATAGAGAAGGTTTGTGGTTATGTTTTATATAGGAGTTATGAAAAACTTGCATAAAATTCCTTGTGTCAATTATGTTATAGATTATAGTTTAAAATGGATTTTATGTCAATCTATGATGCTTTAAATACATAGAATATATTTCAGCTAACAACTGAAGTATTCTTTGCTATAATCAGCCTATGAATAAGGTAAAACGTAAATTTTTGGTATCAGCTGACATTGAACGTTGGCTTAAAGAACAGACATTTAGCATCAAGATGATAGAACGCTTCTATGTAGAGTCCGATAGTGATATAGAATGGTATTATATGAAGTCTTTTCCTCGCACATACATGAAAGTGATGACTAGTATGGAAGAGAAAGAAAATATAATGCCTGTCACAGAGGAAACATATGTTTCAAAATCTAAAAATGCTATTGGCAATAAAATTGTTAAGGAAACGTATACTGTAACACTGAATAAAGAGACTCTAATTGTTTCTAAATATTTGAAACAATTAGAAGGACTTTATATTATTGATGCTTATTTCGAAGATGAAAAAGCAATGAGAAACTCTAATACCATACAATCATTACAACCTTTCATTCTCAAAGAAATTGATAGAGATGAAAAATATAGTGATAAATCACTCTCTTTGTATGAGAAGCCAATGGAGTATAATTTAGAGCAACTTTTTAAAAATATTGATGCATTTGAACCTGCTAATCTCTTTTTCTGGCAAGTACCAGGAAGAATATATGTTCGCGATGGTTTGGGTTTGATATTGTACAGGAACCTACGTCTTTTACATCATTATAAATTTAGTTATCAACACAAACATATGAGTGCGACATTACATCGTTTACGTGTGATTTTGCGTCGTACGGCGACAATGTTGGAGACATTTTCAGATCTTTTTACACCTAATGTTCAGCGTTTATGTACAAATTTAATGCTTCGTTATTATGAAGATACCAAATTTTTACGTTATCTCTATTTTTTGGAAGAACTGGCTTCTACACGGGAAGATGCGAAGTTAAGACTTTACAGTGAGTTGAAAAGTCTGATTTTCCAAGAAGAAACTGTCGTAACCCAGATGCTTTTGTCAAAACCTTTTGTACAGATGATTCAGATGCTTACAAGAGAAGTCCATGAACAAGGTCATCAACAGTTTAAGCCTTTAAAAAATGAGGCTAAAAAAGCAGTTAAAGAACAGTTAAAGCTATTTGAAATGCAGCTTGAAAAAACAAGAGAGGGATATGATGATGATATGCTTGAACAGCTTTATGCTTCTATGGATTCTTTACAGACACTGTTGGAAGATTTTTTTCATATCATAGGCGAAAAAGAGACACTAAATATTGTTGATGAGTTAAATATCCTTTTAAAGCCTTTGCGTGAGTATCGTAATTGTAAAGAACGTGTTGGCATTTTGAGATATGTAAAAGAATGCTCAGGGAATGGAACACTTGATATTGATCCCCTCTTATGTAAACACAGCGATGCACTTGAAGACAAGATAGAGAATGCTTTGAAGCTATTGAGAAGCTCAAAGTTTTATATCTAAATACTTTCCATTTTGAATAATATAGGATTCAGACATATTTACAGCGTGGTAAATAGTTGTTTCGTATTTTTTACTGTAATACTGTAATAAAAGTTTTTGGAGTGTAGGTTCTATAGAGGGAGTGAACCAACCGTTGTTGCTTAAAACGATCATATTTTTCGGCTTACCTTCGTAGAGTTGTTCACTGGTGGCTTCAAAACAGATGGCATTTCTGTAGATCTCTCCATCTATTTTGTAATCGATAACATTTGGACTTGCGATGTAGTCTACTGCTCCATCATAAAATACTTCATTGACCCAGTCACTTAAAAATTCGGGCAGGGGATTACTTTCTCCAAAAGGGACAAGTAGCACTTTATTGGCCACAGAAACTTTGTTATCGGTGAAAATATAGGTTGAGTTTCGTGGTGTGTTTCCATCCCAGTAGAGCCCTCCTGTGACAATAGAGATATTTTTGGCTTTTTCTTTTAATTTGTCTATAAGTTTCTGTGACCTGTTTAAGAAAACAGGAAAGACTGATTCAGGAAGTATGATAAGTCTTTTTTTTGTATCTATGGCTTGATCTATGCTTTTGAAAAGTGCTTCAAACTGTTCGGGATGCAAAGATTCATTCCATTTGTCCTGTACGGATGTATGGGTCGTGATCAGTATGATGTCATTTGTCAATTTATCAGTTGTTGAAAGATGAGGTTGATATGCAAATACAATTAGTGAAAGATATAAGAGTTGTTTTTTGAATAGACTCAATATAATAGCGGCCAATATAATAGCAAACTGCCATTTTTCAATTCCAATATAACTTTCGACAAACATCAGTTCGGGTTTGAACCAGTCAAAAGAGAAAGGATGGATGTAACTTAAGGTGATCAACCCTGCCCCCTTGAGTATAAGGGAAATCAAAGTGTAGAAGTCAGGTAAAAAGGAAGCGATATTTTGACTAATCCATGCAATAAGCCAAAAGAGTATTGCATAACTTGACATAATGATGAGTATGCCTATAGGCATGGCCCAAAGCATGCCATAATTCTGAAAGCTTAAAGAGATCCACCAAAACCAGAATAATCCTATGAAAGCACCTGAAATAAACCAGACCTTTTCTTTTTCCTGAAGTAGCAAGTAGAGTGTTAAAATGCCTAAAATAGTGTTGATTATAGGGTAGGAGAATCCCCAATAATTGAGGTAAATAAAGGCTGAACTTAAAAGTGCTATGACAAAGCCTCTTGTTAGTTCAAAGGTGCTAAAATATTGGCTAATTTTATTCAAAAGGATTCCTATGGGAGCAGAACAAGGTAGCGTAATTGGTTCATTTTTACCCCTTATTATTTTATTTGCGATTTTTTATTTTTTAATTATCAGGCCGCAACAAAGACATCAAAAAGCACATAAAGCAATGCTTGAAAGCCTAAAAAAAGGTGATGAGATCATCACAACAGGTGGACTTATAGCTGTAATTGTTAAGACTGAAGAAGATTTTATCAAAATCAAACTAAATGATGACACTATTGTGAAACTCGATAGGGCATATGTTGCAAAAAAGGTTGAGTTGGGTGAAGATGCTTAATTTTAGAGTAATCCTTTTTGCGTTTGCACTCATTTTCGGTGTTGTGTTTTCTATTCCTTCTTTGACACAGAGTGAAAGTGGCAAGAAAATCACATTGGGGCTTGACCTTCAAGGTGGTTTACATATGCTTCTTGGGATCAAAAGTGAAGTCGCTATTGAATCACGCATTAAATCTATGGCAGCATCAGTGAAGTATATCTTTGACGATGAGGAGATCATCTTTGATGAGCTTCGTATGGTAGATGGTGAGAAGATCACTTTTGAACTTCTTGATACCGATGATATAGCGAAAGCTAAAGAACTTCTCAAAAAAGAGCTGGAAGGTACAGACCTTATTAATAATGGATTGAAATTTTCAGTAGCAATGACAGAAGCTGAAGTAGAGCGTACGAAACAAAATGCTATTCAGCAAGCTGTAGATACTATCAGAGGCAGACTCAATGAGTTTGGTCTTGCAGAACCTACGGTAGCAAAACAGGGTGAAGATAAGATCCTTGTAGAGGTACCGGGTATTAAAACACAAGAAGATGAACAGCGTATTCGTGAACTCATTGCTCGTGCAGCACATTTACAGCTTATGGCAGTAGATGAAGATAGAAATGCAAGAGTAAATACGATGAGTATACAAGAAGCCAAAAGTTTTGGCGATGTAATACTTCCAGATGTAAATACAGGTGAAAAGTTTCTGCTTCGTGCTATCCCTATACTTGATGGTTCTATGTTGACAGATGCAAAAGTGGGATTTGATGAAAGTAATCAGCCCGTGATAAACTTTACACTAAACGGTCAGGGTGCCAAGATCTTTGGTGATTTTACTGGTATTAGTGTAGGAAAACGTATGGCGGTTGTTTTAGATAACAAGGTTTATTCGGCACCAAATATCAATGAACGTATTGGTGGTGGACGTGTCCAGATCTCTGGAAGTTTTGAGCTTTCAGAAGCCCATGACCTTGCCATTGCCCTTCGTTCAGGAGCACTTCTTGCACCTGTCTATGTAATGGAAAAACGTTCGGTAGGACCAAGTTTGGGTGCAGATAGTATAAAGTCCAGTTCTATGGCTTTGGCACTAGGATTTATTTTAGTAGTCATCTTTATGGTACTTTACTATGGTATGGCAGGTATCGTCGCAAATATAGCATTGATAGGAAACCTTTTCCTGATACTTGCGATCATGTCACTTTTTGGGGCAACACTCACATTGCCTGGTATGGCAGGGATTGTTCTTACTGTTGGTATGGCTGTTGACGCGAATGTCATTATCTCTGAGCGTATCAGGGAGCTACTTTATGAAGGTAAATCTATTGGTAAATCCATAGAAGATGGTTATAGCAATGCCTTTACAGCAATCTGGGATGCTAATGTAACCACATTGATTGCAGCAACAGTACTTTATGCCTATGGTACTGGTGCGATTAAAGGGTTCGCACTTACGATGAGTATTGGTATCATGGCATCTATGCTGACAGCTATTGTGGGAACACATGGTATTTATCAATGGATCTTGCCTAAGATCGATAAGAAAAAACTAAGATTTTGGTTTGGTATTAGGACAGGGGGAACAAGATAATGGAAATCTTTAAATATAAAAAACCTCTTTCATTAATGAAGAAGAGTAAACGTTTTGGTCTGCTCTCTGTTGTACTGCTTGTTCTAGCTTTGGGGTTGATCATTGGTAAAGGATTTAACTACGGGATAGATTTTGCCGGTGGTACACTTATACAGGTAAAATACGAAGGTAAGGCACCTATAGAAAAAGTAAGAGAAGCGATAGATGCTGATAAATCTTATGAAGGTGCAACAGTCACTTTTTTTGGAAGTGAAAATGAAGTGGTTATTCGTACGAAGACGAGTTCAAAAGCTCTAGGTGTAGATGTCGGTGACAAAATCAGAGTACTGCTTCAAGATACAGGTAACTTCGAAGTAAGACGTGTTGATATGGTGGGTGCTAAAGTAGGGTCTGAATTACGTGAAAAAGGTCTTATGGCAATGGTACTGGCAATCATTGGTATCCTTATTTATGTATCCTTTAGATTTGAGTGGCGGTTTGCTGTTGCTTCTGTCATGGCACTTGTACATGATGTTACCATCGCTATGGGTATGATAGTCTTATTCAATATTGAGGTAAATCTTGATATTTTAGCAGCATTATTGACTATTCTCGGGTATTCATTGAACGATACGATCATTGTATTTGACCGTATACGTGAGGGGATTAGAACGATTAAAGACCCTGACCTTGGAGCCATTATAGATGAGTCTGTGACACGTACACTTTCACGTACTACATTAACATCATTAACAACATTCTTTGTTGTACTTACACTCTATCTATTTGGTGGAGAGATCATTAATGGGTTTAGTTTCACACTACTTGTAGGTGTTATAGTCGGTACATACTCTTCTATTTTTGTGGCTTCGCCTATCTTAATGTGGCTTGGTTTCTCAGTAGGTGGCTTTAGAGAAAAAGAAGCAGAAAAACTTAAACGAGAAAAAGAGAAAGAAAAAATGCGTGCTATGTATGAAAGTGGTACGCTCTAAGAAAATGGTACACTATAGTTAAAGTTTAAGGAGTTTGAATGAATTGGGGTAAAGTATTTTATATGTTTTTCACGTTGATGTCACTCACGACATCAGCAGCATTTTTATATGAACATTCTGTTGTAGCATTGTTTATAGCAGGATCTGTGAATGTTATTTCCACATTATTGAAAATAGGGGTAAGAAATTTACTTTCAGCTGAACTCTTGGCAGGTTCTTTGGTTGCAGACTTACACCTTTTGCCAGCATTTTTTGCTCTGCAATTTTATGGGAATGATCCTTTAGCAACAGGGTTGGTCATTGGTGCAGTCATTGCAAACCTTTACACTATTTTCATCTCTATGATTGAAAGTGCAAAGGAAAAGGCAGACTTCTAGTATTCGGTCGCTAATTTTGCACTTGAACTAGATGCTTAAGCTTTTATTTTTAAGTCTAGTAAAGGTATCTTACATGTATATTAATTCGAAGGAATAAGACGTGTTAAGTATGCCTACGCTTCATGGGACAGACCTTGAAAAGAAACGAAAAGAGATTAAAGACTATTTTCAATTCTGTTATAAACGTTATGAGTCTCTCTTCGACATTGTTATAGATGAAAATGCTTACTTTCAAAAGGCAGACCCTCTTCGTCATCCTATCATTTTTTACTATGGGCATACCGCTACATTTTTTATTAATAAATTAAAACTTGCCAAGATCATTGATAATCGTATAGATCCTCTTCTTGAATCTATTTTTGCTGTCGGTGTAGATGAAATGAGTTGGGATGATCTGAATGAAGCTCATTACGATTGGCCGACTTTGGCTGAAACCCAAGCTTATCGTGATGAAGTATATCAAACTGTTTCTAGCCTAATAGATACACTCCCTTTGGAACTTCCTATTACAGATGATTCACCTTGGTGGGTGGTTTTGATGGGTATTGAACATGAAAATATTCATCTTGAAACGTCTTCCGTACTTATCCGACAATTACCCTTTGAATCTGTAGAAGAAAACAAACAATGGAAAGAGTGTGAGCATTATGGAGATGCACCTGAGAATAGACTTATTGAAGTCAGTGCAGCTACAGTGACCCTAGGAAAAAATAAAGATGCAAAACTTTTTGGATGGGACAATGAGTATGGAGAGCATCAGGCACATATTCCTGCATTTAAAGCAGCCAAATATCTTACTTCCAATGCTGAGTATTTAGATTTTGTGGAAGATGATGGATACAGAAATGATGCATTTTGGTCTGAAGAAGGAAAGGCATGGAAAGCATATACACATGCTGAACATCCTGCGTTTTGGAGTAAAGGGGAAGATGGCTTCAGACTTCGTACTTTAAGTAGAGAGATCGAACTTCCAATGAATTGGCCCGTAGAAGTGAATCACTTGGAAGCAGCAGCATTTTGTCAATGGAAGAGCCAAAAAGAAGGGGAGAGGATCACTTTGCCTACTGAAGACGAATATATTAGACTACGTGATGAAAGTAAAGTCCTTCCATTTTTGAAATGGACGGCTGAAGGTAAGACTATAGCCAATATAAATCTGGAAGGATTTGCTTCATCTGTACCTGTGGATAGCTATAAACATGGTAACTTTTATGATGTGATAGGAAATGTTTGGCAATGGTCACGTACACCTATTTATCCTTTTGAGGGTTTTAAGGTACATCCTATTTATGATGATTTCTCTGTACCAACCTTTGATGGTAAACACGATATCATTAATGGTGGTTCGTGGATAAGTTGTGGAAACCTTGCCACACAAAAGAGCCGTTATGGTTTTAGACGGCACTTTTATCAGCATGCAGGATTTAGATATATACAGAGTGGCTATGAAGAGAATGTGACAACCAATATTTATAATACAGACAGTCTTATTTCCCAGTATTGTCATTTTGGTTGGGGTAAAAATGCGTTAGGCATAGAAAACTATCCAGCAGCTTGTGCAAGAATCATTTTAGCATACATGAAAGATAAACCTAAGAGAAAAGCTTTGGATATAGGTTGTGCTATAGGGAGAAGTTCATTTGAACTGGCACGGAAATTTGATGAAGTCATAGGTGTTGATTTTTCTGCACGTTTTATACAGGAAGCACAACACCTTAAAGAACACGGTGTACTTCGTTATACAATGCCAACTGAGGGTGAACTAGAAAACTTTTATGAAATAAAACTTTCAGATTTTGATTTGGAAGAAGAGCGAAACAAGGTTAATTTCTGGCAAGCTGATGCATGTAATTTAAAGCCTAATTATAAAGATTTTGATCTGATCTTTGGAGGTAATCTTATAGACAGACTTTATGATCCTAAAAAGTTTTTAGATTCTATGGCGACTCGAATCAATGATGGTGGTATGCTTGTCTTAACTTCACCGTATACTTGGCAGGAGGAATCTACACCTAAAGAGAAATGGATAGGCGGATACAAGAGAGATGGTGAAAATGTCACTACACTTGATGGGCTCAAGGAGATACTGGGCAAAGATTTTACACTTATCGATACTAGAGATGTGCCATTCGTCATACAAGAGACTGCACGTAAACATCAGCATACGATAGCACAGATGACCATCTGGGAAAAGAGAAGTAAACATGTTTAAAGTGATCGATCGTCAAGGTACGCACAGTGTAAAATGGGATGAATCCAAGAAAAAGTTTGGCACAGATGATCTGCTGCCACTTTGGGTAGCAGATATGGATCTGGCATCTCCTGAGTGTATACAACAGTCAATGATCAAAAGAGCTACGCATCCTCTATATGGCTATACTATTTACCCTGAAACGTATTATGAGTCAATTCAAAACTGGATTAAAAACCGTTTTACCTGGCAGATAGAAAAAGATTGGATCGTACCATGCTATGGTGTGGTGCCTTCTTTGAGTTTTATTATCTCTGCTTTTACTCAAGAGGGTGATGGCATTATCATACAAACACCCATCTATCCACCTTTTATAAGTTCTGTAAAGCATAAAAGAAGAAGAGTACTTGACAATACACTGATTTATGAAAATGGTACTTATCATATAGATTTTGAGGACTTTGAACGTAAAGCAAAAGAAGCCAAACTCTTTTTACTCTGCTCACCACACAACCCAACAGGACGAGTCTGGTTAAAAGAAGAACTCGAGAAGATCATAGATATCTGTGTCGTACATCAAGTATTGATCATCTCAGATGAAATTCATGCAGATATTGTCTATGAAAAAGTACATCGAAGCATTGGGAGTTTCCAAAAGTTAATGCATCACTGTATTGTCTTAAATGCCCCTTCTAAAACCTTTAATGTTGCAGGATTGAATACTTCTTATGCGATCATACCTGATGCAAAATTGCGTCAAGCCTATAGCATTGAACAAGATAGGTCAGGTATTACCAATGGGAATCCTTTTGGGATAGAAGCTTTAATAACTGCATATAGCAAAGGGACTCCATGGCTTGAACAGCTTAAAGAGTATTTGCATTCAAATATCATCTATGTGCGAACTTTTATAAAAAAACATCAGATACCAATACATATAGTGCCAACAGAAGCGACTTTTTTAATGTGGCTTGATTGCAAAGGCATGGGATTAGCACATGAACAATTGGTAGATTTTTTTGTGAATAAAGCAAAACTTGGATTGAATGATGGTGAGACATTTGGCAATGCAGGCGTAGGTTTTATGCGCTTAAATATAGGAACATCCCAAGATATGATACAAGAAGCAATGCAGCGACTCCTTCGTGCATATAAGGCAGAAGCTTGAGAATTTTATTTGTTTATGTCATTTTGTCTGTATGGCTTTTTGCTTTACCTGATGTTGTCAATGAAGAGATACGTAAATCAGGTATTGCAAAACAAGATATCAGCATCTATATTAAAGAAGCGGGTAAAGATGGAAAAGTCATTGCCTCACTCAATGCAGATCAAATCCGAACTCCTGCGTCTGTGATAAAGCTCTTGACTACGTATGCATCGTTACTGAAAATGGGATTTGACTATCGATGGCCTACAAAATTTTATACGACAGGAACCCTACAAAATGGTGTACTAAATGGAGATCTCCTGGTTAAAGGGTTTGGTGATCCAACTTTAAATGCTGAAGATCTTGAGAAGATCATCTCAGAAATACGTGGAGAAGGTATACGTGAGATAAGAGGTGATATTGTGATAGACCGAAGCTATTTTGAAGTAAGCGATAAAGATAGTTCAGGTTTTGATGAAAATCTGTATAGTGCATATAACGCTATGCCTGACGCAATGATGTTCAATGAACGTGTAGTGACTGTATGTGTAATACCCAAGGAAAGAAGAGTTCATAAAAAACATGCAGATGAAAGTTATAAAGTTGTTGATCAATTAGAACATGTCAATAAACCTTGTAAAGGAAAATATTCCTGGCCAAGTGTGAAAATCGATAAGAGTGAAGTGATTCCCACGCTATTACTTAAGGGACAGATCTCAAAACAGTGTGGAAAAAGAAATGTCTGTAAAGTGATCACAAAACCCTATAAATCCTTTTATTATGCTTTAAAAGATGGATTAAGACAAGAAGGGATAGTAGTCCGAGGAGATTTGAAGTTACGTAAGATACCTTTGGAAGCGAAAGAACTATTTACGCATTATTCGGACCCATTGGAAGAGATCATTTCTGAAACATCTAAAGAGAGTAATAACCTCTATGCAAGACATTTATTGCTTCTTTTGGGTGCAAAACTCTATGGTGCGCCTGCTACGTTGAAAAAAGGAAGAGATGCGATCACTTATATCTTGGATTCAAGAGGTGCTTTGGCTGAAGGTAAATTGAAGATAGATAATGGAAGTGGACTCTCCCGTACATCCAAAATGAATGCAAAGCTTTTGGCTGAAATGCTTGACGATGCATATGATCATTATGGATCAAGATGGATGGAGACACTCTCTATAGCAGGTGTAGATGGTACCATCAAAAAACGTTTTAGAAACACAGTGGTAAAGAAACGTGCATGGATGAAAACAGGTACGCTCAAACGCGTTAAAAATATAGGGGGTTATGTTAAAAATAGAGCAGGAAAATATTATACTGTCGTTATTATTATTAACAGTTCCAAGGCAAAATACCGTGGGGCAAAATTACAAAATGAGATCGTGAAGTGGTTGGTAAAAAGCAAGGTCAAACCCGGATTGAAATCTTCTTCTCAAAGAGTGACTCAAGAGAAAGTGACATCAGAGAAAAAAGCTACATCAGAAAAGTTATTTACTCATGTCAAAACAAAAGTACCCCTTGAAGTGAAGCCTATGACAAAAGATAAGACTGTCAGGTATTATGTACAGGCAGGGTCATTTTCTGCTATGCCAAACAAAGTGTATTTATCAAAGATAAAAGCTTTAGGGTTACAATATACAATTCGTCATACTGATAACTATAAAGTACTTATCGGTGCGTATAGTGATGAGAAAGATGCAAGAAAAGCCTTAAAGAAAGTACGTAAAGATATCAATCATGGGGCATTTATCATAAAGTTATAGTTTACCCCAAATACGCTATAATCCATTAAAAATATTAGGGCCATAATGAACTTCGAAACCTATCCTTTTGAAAAACTCAATCAACTTCTTGAAGATGTGACACCTAACAGTGATTACTCTGCACTTAGTCTTACAATAGGAGAACCTCAGTTTGAGACACCAACATTTATACTTGATGCACTTAATGAGTGCTTCTGCACTACTTAACAAGTATCCTAAAACTGCGGGTGAAACAGAATTAAGAGAAGGGATGTTGACGTATAACAAAAAGCGTTTTGGTTTGACACTTACCAATGCACAGATTATTCCTACTTTTGGAACGAGAGAAGTACTTTTTAATTTTCCCCAGTTTTTATTGCATGATGTAAAAAATCCAGTCATGGTTTTCCCTAATCCTTTTTATCAGATCTATGAAGGTGCTGCCAAAGCATGTCGTGCTGAAGTGATCTATCTGAACCTCAATGAAACCAATAATTTTCAACCTGAAGTAGATGAAGAAGCACTTGCAAAAGCAGATTTTGTGATACTCAATTCACCTAACAACCCTACATCTTCAGTGATGCCTATGGAAGATTTGAAAAGTTGGGTAGAGTTGGCACTGAAATATGATTTTGTCCTTTTAAATGATGAGTGTTATGCAGATCTTTATTTGGATGAGCCTTTACCATCTCTTCTTAATGCAAGTATAGAAGTAGGTAATGAGAGCTTTAAAAATGTATTGGTTATCAACTCTATCTCTAAACGCTCTTCTGCACCTGGACTTCGTTCCGGTTTCATTGCAGGTGATGCAGAGATACTGAAAGAGTATATGGTGTACAGAACCTATGTCGGTTGTGCTTCACCGCTACCGCTTCAGCATGCCGCAGCAGCTGCATGGGCTGACCAGGAACATGTTGAGGTATTTAGAGAAAAATATAAAAAGAATTTTGAAGTAGCCAAAGAAGTTTTAGGCGTAGAAGCACCTGAAGCGACATTTTATATTTGGCTGAAAGTCGGAGATGAGATAGCCTTTACGACAAAACTCTATCAAGAGTATAATCTCAAAGTGATTCCTGGATCTTTTTTAGGACGAGAAGGTGAAGGTCAAGGATATGTAAGACTGGCTCTTGTTTATGAAGCAGAAATAACAAGAGAAGCATTGCAACGTATACAATTAGCATTGGAGAATATAATGGAAACCCCGGAAATACATGTAGAAGAGTTAAAAAAAGATCCAGAGTTTTTAGCGAATATTCAAAGACTTGAGATTGAATGTAAAGAAGAAGAGAGCATTGCAAAAGGATATCAACTCTTAGATGCACAGCTGATCATTGAAGCACCTGAAGATGAGATCAATGAAATCTTTACTTTTATTGTCAACACAGCATTTGACAGATTGGCAGAAAAACTTACTACTTCTCAGTCATTTGATATGAGTGATGCAGAAGACTTGGCCACAGCAAGAGCTATCTATGAACATGGGATCCAACGTTACAGCGAAAATGACAAAAAGGGTGCAAAAGAGATCTTTCTTGTATTGAACTATACCATTGATCATGCAGAACTAAAAGATGCGATGATGGTCCATGCAGCAGCAGTGATTGCTGGAAACAGTTTTGAAGATTTTATAGAAAATCTTGTAGATGTTGAAGGGGTAAATGAGACATGATCCTCTTAGCGTTTTTCATTCAGACATTTACACAGCCTACAGATATTTTATTGACAATGTTTTCAAAACAGGTAAAGCAAGCAAAAGAAGAACTTAAAGTATTGGACGAATCAAAGGAAAAATAGGTGAAAAAAATACATTTTATAGGTATTGGGGGTATTGGGCTTTCTGCATTCGCTAAGTTTCTTTTTAATGACGGACATAAGATCTCTGGATCAGACATCAAACAAACTGAGATCACAAATGACCTTGCAACGAATTTTGATGCTAAAATCACCATACCTCACCATGAAGATGCCGTGGAAGGTGTAGATCAGAGTAATCTACTCTGCGGCAGTACGTCCTAACAACCCTGAGTATCAAAAGGCAGAGGAATTAGGGATAGAGTTGCTTTCACGTAAAGAGTCTTTAAAAAGTATTTTGGGAGATAAAGAAGTCTATGCCGTAGGTGGAGCACACGGTAAGAGTACAACTTCAGCGATGCTTTCTTCAATCATACCTGAATCTAATGCACTTATAGGAGCGATCAGTAAAGAGTTTGGCTCAAATGTACGTAATTATCCGAACAACAAAGTGGTTTTTGAAGCAGATGAAAGTGATGAGAGTTTTTTAAATTCCAATCCGTATCTTGCCATTGTAACGAATGTTGAACCTGAACATATGGAGTATTATGAGTATGATGAAGAGCGTTTTTACAATGCGTATAGAAATTTTTTGTCTTTGGCCCAAATACGTGTGATCAATGCAGAAGATGAATTTCTTTCCTCTTTGAAAATGGAGAGTATAAAACTCTATCCTTCTAAAGATATCAAAAATATAGAGTTTGTTCTGGTAGACGGAGAACCACATACAAAATTTGAACTTTTGGATCTGGGTGCTTTTGAAGTATTCGGTTTTGGAAATCACATTGCTTTGGATGCTTCTTTGGCGATATTGGGTGCTATGGAATTAGGTGAAAGCGTAGAAGAGATTAGGGTAAATCTTTTACACTACAAAGGCATTAAAAAACGTTTTGATATTGTACAAAATCGTGAAGAGTGTGTAGTGATAGATGACTATGGGCATCATCCAACAGAGATAAAAGTAACGATGGAGTCTTTGCAAATTTATAAAAATTTACGTGATTTTTCCAAACTGAATGTCATCTGGCAACCCCATAAATATAGTCGTACAATGGATAACTTACAAGGGTTCGTAGAGTGTTTTGAAGGGCTGGATGAACTTGTGATTCTTCCTATCTGGGCTGCAGGTGAGTTAGAAGTGGATATAGATCTTAAAGGAGCATTCAGTCGTTACAAGTTACTTATGGCAGATTCTATTACTAAAGAAGATGGTGTAGTAAAAATCTTTAAAGACGGTCATATCATACGAGAATACAACGAAGGGCTTATCACAGCTTTTGGTGCAGGGGATATTACGTATCAGATACGTGGAGAAGCTTAGACTTTAATTTCCTTCAAAGATACTTATCAAACTTTCATAATATTACTATATTAGATTAAATATATAAAATCAAGAAATAAAAGGAAAAAAATGAAGAAGAAAATACTATTTCCCTTATATGCTTTACTATTGACAGTAGCTGTAGTGGCAGAAGAAATTAAAGTAAGCAATGTGGAATCAGAATTCTCAACCTATCAAAAGGTAAAGGCAAGTAAAGAATTGAAGCAAAGTATCAATATCGGTATTTCTAATATTACCGGTAATACTGATACCTTTAGTTTGAATGGTAAATATACTTTATCTGTAACGACCTCAGGATATAATAATAAGCCACTTCAATGGATGTTTGATGCAAGTGCATTTGTAACAGAAAATAATGATGTTAAAGATAATGAAGAATACACTGCTAATCTTGCTTTAGAACAGTTTGTTTACCAAAAATGGTTAGTCTATACTTCTGCACACTGGTTACGAAATAAATTTAGAAACTATGATAATAAATCATCTATTGCTGCGGGTGTTGGTAAAAAGATTTTTGATGATGGGCAGCATGTTTTCAAACTCAGAGCAGGTATCGCATACAATATAGAACAATATTCTAATGATCAGCCAGAAGAAAAGTTTTTTTCATTTAACCAGTATCTAGAATATACCAATCAACTTAATAAAGTAAGTACTCTGTTTATAAAACTAGCTTTCCTTGAAAACTTCGAAAACTTTTCAGATGACTATGAAGTTTTAGCTGTAGGAGGGTTTACTTTTGCAGTTGCAGAAGATATAAGTGTCATTTTGGAAGAAGAAGTACGATACGATAATCTACCTCCTTTAGGATTTAAAAAAACGGATACTAAAACGATTGTAAAAGTAGGATACAATTTCTAATATTATGAAAAAAAGTGTACAGATAATGTCTTGTACACTTTCTCCCCAACAGATATAAAATTCGCTATAATTCCACTATATTCAATGATTTGAGGAAGAGTACTGGTGCCAATACAGCAATCAAATGAAAAAACTATCATACAGAAACTGGATCTTGACGGGTATATCCAACAGTTCCAAAAGTTTTTAGCCAGAGAAAAACCTGTAGCGATGATGGGTGATATCAACCAGCATTATCGTTATATACAAGCACTATCCAAAGTGCAGTTTCCCATACCTAGTGTAGTACCAAATTTAGACAGAGAACTTAACCTTATTAAAAAACAAGGTGTTCTCTCATTAGATGAAATCTATGCATTTACCACTATCATCTCGTACTTTAATACCTTGAAAGCAGTCGGCTTTACAGAGCCACTAATTTCATGGATAAAAGGAATAGAAATACCTGAAGAGATCATAGAAGTTATAGGGTATTTTACGGCGGAAGGGGAGATCAATCCTGAACGTGATCCAGAACTTTATAAACTTGAACGTGCTATCAAGCAAAACAAGATAGATATAAAAGAGACACTCTATAAACTGGCTCACTCCAGTAAGCTTAGAGATTATCTCGTAGATACACAGGTGCATTTTAACGGTGGTGAAGAGACCTTGTTGGTCCGTGGAGGATTTAACAATGCGATTAAAGCCACTGTAGCTGCACGTAGTCCAGGAGGCTTTTTTTATATCATCCCTCAAAGTATTTCACACTTAAAAGAGAAAGAGTCGGCACTTCTGAGTAAAAAAGAAGAGTTGATCTATACGTATTGCAAAAATATTTCGACAATATTTTTTAAGTGGGAACGTTTTTTAGCATTCATTAACAAAGAGTATGACAGGTTTGACCACTATCAGGCACGTGTCAGTTTTGCAAGGGCAAAAGAATATGAGTTCATTTTGCCGAGTAAACACAAACGTATTAAACTACAGGATTTCGCACATCCTGCGATAGAGAAGCCTGTACCTGTCACTATGGATCTGTCTAAACAGATCATGTTAGTGACGGGTGTGAATGCTGGTGGTAAAACAATGTTACTCAAATCAATGCTCTCAGCAGTCTATATGAGTAAATATCTCCTTCCTTTTAAATGTGATGCTGCAAAGACAGAAGTGGGGCACTATAAGAGTATAGAAGCGGTTATAGATGATCCACAATCGGTGAAAAATGATATTTCTACTTTTGCAGGGCGTATGCAGGAGTTTGCAAAACTTTTTAATAAAGAAGATGCCATTGTAGGAGTAGATGAGATAGAACTTGGTACAGACAGTGATGAAGCAGCCAGTCTGTTTCGTGTGATGCTAGACGAACTGCGAAAAAAAGGTATTACTTTCATTGTGACGACACACCATAAGCGTTTGGCTTCACTGATGGCATCTGATGATGAGGTGGAACTCATTGCAGCACTCTATGATGAAGAGCGAAGAGTGCCCACCTACACTTTCTTACAGGGAAGTATCGGAAAGAGTTATGCTTTTGAGACAGCGCAACGTTATGGTGTACCTGTAGCCATCGTAAACAAAGCAAAAGAGGTCTATGGAGAGGATAAAGAAAACCTCAATGAACTTATAGAAAGATCTACCACACTCGAACGTGAAATGCGTATTAAAATAGAGAAGATAGATGAAGAATTAAAATCTGCAGAAAGACAAAAACAGAGACTTCAAGATGAAGAGCTAAAACTTCAAGAGAGTCATAGAAAAGCCATCGCAACACTTGAAAATCGTTACAATGCCGCGACGAAAAAAGCAAGAGAAGCTCTAAAAGTACAAGAATCCAAAGAGGGTAGACGCCTACTTAATGTAGCACACCAACGTAAAGATTTCAAGCAAAAAGAAGTGAAATTAAAAGATGATATACCACTCAAAGAGGGTGACAAAGTAAAGTATCGTTCTCATAAAGGTGAGATCCTCGGTATACGTGGAAAAGACGCCACGATCATGGTAGATGGATTAAAGATGAGAGTGCCTTTAGGACAACTGAAAAGAAGGGGTGATGTCCCTCAAATCAAAGTCAAACCTAAAGCCAAAGAGGTCAAGGTCAATGTTGAAAAGTCAGGGGCGGCTGTTTCTGTTAAATTGCTTGGAATGTATGCAGATGAAGCTATAGAAACAGTAGATAAATTCCTGTCAGATGCCTTAGTGAATGGATTAAATGAAGTACAGATCATTCATGGTACAGGTGGTGGTGTCTTAGCAAAATTGGTGACAGAGTATCTTAAAAAACATCCTAAAATACAGAATTATTATAGAATGCCAGGAAACTTGGGAATCACTATAGTTGAACTATAGATCATCTTCATCATCTAAATAAATTGGGCTATGTTTTGAGAGTCTGGCTTTAAAAATAATTTCATAACCCCTCTTTTAACTCCAAAGGGTATAATATAAGCATTAAAATGTTGCAGGAGAAGTACGTGAGCATTAAAGATGATGTAAATTATGTAAAAAAAGAGTTAAGTGGTGATGAAAAGGTACTTGAGAGTGCTTTTAAACTAGAGTCACTTTACAAAAAATACAAGTTTCAATTGTGGGGTGTTGCTGTAGCACTTATTTTGTTTTTTGGTGGTCAGGTGATAGTAAACGCCTTACATGAAGCAAAGCTTGTAAAAGCAAATGACGCATTACTCACATTACAAACTAAAAGTGATGATTTAAATGCGCTTCAGGTACTTAAAGAGAATAATCCGGCACTTTTTGAGCTTTATAACTATGCAGAGGCAGTGAAAAAAGAAGATGTAAAAGCATTAGAGGCTTTGTCGGCAAGTCAGAATAATGTGATCGCAGATGCAAGTGCTTATACTGTAGGTGTATTGAGTAAAAAACCTGTAGATTCAAAACTTTATCATGAACTGGCATTGTTTGAAGAAGCCTATTTGGCTATCATCTCAGGTGATGTAAAAATGGCTCAGAATAAATTGGAGCTAATAGATGAACGCTCAGCTTTTTCAGTCATTAGAGAGTTTCTTAGACACTCTACCATAAAGGCAAACTAATGAAAGCTTTGACACTACTTATCTTTACGATATCAGCATTATTATTTTCAGGATGTAGTAGTAAAAAATATTTTGAACCGGAACAAACTTTTTCAGCATCAAACGCTTCAACTTCGTATGGTGAAACTATGATTGATATTAGCCGTGAGGGTGGAACACTTAAAAATGGTCAATATATTAGTAAGTCTGGCGTAAGTAGTATTAACCTTGGAGAAGGGTATAGATTTTTAAATGAAAATGATACATATGTACTGGCTACAAATTCCGAAGGTATTTTAAAGATCATTGACAAAAAAACAAAAGAAGCAGTACGTGCTGTTTCGTTAAAAGTACCTGTGGTTTCTGCAACTATCCAAAATGGTACGATTGCATATATCCTTAACAACAATACTTTCGGTATCTATCAAATTACAGGCAATAAAAAAGTGCTTGAGAGCCGTTCAGAGACAACGTTTGCCATTGATACAAGAGCAGCAAGTCCTATATTTATTGATAGTTTAGTTGTTATGCCTATGCTTGATGGAAAACTCATTATTGTCAATATCAACGACAGTGAAAGTGCAAAAGTAGTCTACCTCAGTACGGAAAAAGTATTTAACAACATTATATATTTGTCACGGAAGGGTAACACTATGATTGCTTCAACTCCCAAAAGACTTCTTACCTTAGGTAGTAATGGACAAAATGAGTATAAAGCAAATATCTCTGAAGTTGCTTATGACAAAGGTATCATTTATCTCTTTACAAAAGAAGGTGAAATCATAGCGTTAAATAGTGACCTTGAAAAGATTGGCGAATCAAAGTATAAATTCGCACACTATGCTGTAGGTACAGCCTTTAATGGAAGAGTCTATGCTTTGGATCAGGGAGGTTCACTGATCGTCATGGATAGTGCGCTGACAAAACATAAAATCTATGATCTTGGAGAAATAGGTGAACCAGCATTTATTGCAGGAACCAAGCTCTATAAAGATGGTGATGTAATTGAATTATCTAAATTAGGTTATGAGTGATATACTGATAGCTTTTGAGGAGTATCTAAGTGTCACAAAGGCACTGGATACACTTACAATTTCTTCTTATCTAAGTGACCTTAGCCAACTTGAAGAGTCGAGTCTAAAAACACTGACTAAACTAGATACGACAGATATACTTAATTTTTTATCTACTTTTGAAAACAAGAGAACATTAAATAGAAAACTTTCATCTATCAATACATTTTTTCATTTTTGCCACAAACAGGATTTCAGTCATGAAAAAATTAAAATTCCTATGGCAAAAGTACCAAAAAACCTCCCCAAATATATGAGTAGTGATGATATATTGCACAGCTTAAAAAACATTGATAGAAGTACTGTCATAGGATTACGAGACTATGCACTGATACTGTTCCTTTATGCAAGTGGATGTCGTATATCTGAAGCATTAAATGTACAACGCAGTGATATTGTAGATGGATGGTTAAAAATACGTTTTGCAAAAGGGGAGAAGGAACGTATTGTTCCTCTTGCATCTATAGCTATTGAGGCATTGGAAGTGTATATGAAAGAACAAGATATGTCAAGTAGTTATATTTGGTTAAATTACAAAGGTGATCTGCTCAGTCGTATCTCTGCATATAAAATAGTAAAGAAGTATTTAGGTGTATCACCACATGTACTCAGGCACTCATTTGCTTCCTCTTTGATCATAGGTGGGGCAGATCTACGTGTTGTACAAGAGTTGTTAGGACACAGTTCTTTGGAGACCACACAGATATATACGCATATACAAAAACAGAACTTGGTTGACACAATGAAGAGTTATCATCCATTAAAAGGAACATCATGAAAGCATTAGTTGAATATTTAAACCATAAAAACATTATTTTTAAATCTCTTCAAGAGATCATGCCCAAAGAATTGGGTTCACGTAAAAAAGTTTCACTCTATTTAGGTCTTGATCTAAAAGGATATTATTCACTCGTAATGGAAGTAGAAAAAAAGAGTAGGGTATTACAAAAAGAAGCAACTGAGTTGATGCTTTTACATGAAAAACTCGAACAATATGTGGACAGTAAGATCACTAAAAAATACATGATTGTGAAAGCACCATTATGCTCTCAGGCGAAGGCTATGTTAGAAGAGAATGGATGGAAGGTATGGTATGAAGGATAGCCTGTTACTTGCAGATATAGGTAATAGCCATTTTCATATCTATAATGGCTCTACTGTCGAGCATCTCTCTTATGATGAAGCTATCTGTAAATATGATAAAGAACGACTCTATTATATTTCAGTGAAACAACAATTAGACAGTACAGTAGAAAATATCTCCTTGTGGAAAAATATCTCTCAACAGATACAATTACAAGGTGCATATGAAACGATGGGCGTAGACAGAAGAGCATTGTGTCTGAGTCATGATGATGGTGTTTTTGTAGATGCTGGTTCTGCTATTACAGTTGATATAATGGCAAAAGGTGTGTATAAGGGCGGATTTATATATCCTGGTTTAAAAGCGATGTTGCAGGCTTATCGATCCATCTCTCCAGTCCTAGATACCCAGCTGAACGAGAGTATATCTTTAGAGAGATTGCCTGCTACAACTAAAGATGGGATAAGCTATGGTATAATCGCGTCTATAAAAGCACTCATAGATAAGCATAGTGATGGTAAAAAGGTTTATTTTACAGGTGGAGACGGAAAATTTTTGTCAAGTTTTTTTGAAGAAGCCACTTACGACGAAATGTTGGTATTTAACGGGATGCGAAAAGTGATTAAGGAATCAGAGATATGTTAACAGTAGCACTTCCAAAAGGAAGAATAGCAGAACAGACACTTGAAATATTTGCTGAAATATTTGGTGGAGAATTTAAGTTTGAAGGTAGAGAACTCATTTTGGATATGGGTGATTTTCGTTTTTTAAATGTACGTAATCAAGATGTCCCGACGTATGTAGAACATGGTGCAGCAGACATCGGTGTAGTAGGTCTTGACGTCATTACTGAAAAAGAGTTAGATATTATCCAGTTACTTGATATGCAATTGGGTAAGTGTAAAGTGGCTATTGGTATTAAGAATGAAGATGAACTTGACTGGTCACGTCCTAACATCAAAGTAGCTACAAAGATGGTAAACATCACTAAAAACTACTTTGCGCAAAAAGCTGTTGGAGTAGAGGTAGTTAAACTTTATGGTTCTATAGAATTGGCACCTCTTGTCGGTTTGGCTGATGCTATTGTTGACATAGTTGAAACAGGTTCAACCATGAGAGAAAATGGATTGAAAGTAGCTGAAGACATCATGGATTCTTCTGCACATTTGATCTCAAACAAAAATAGTTTTTATGGCAAGAAAGAAGAGATACTTTCTTTATATGAAAAGATCAAAACTGTTGTAGAAAGCCGTGGTTAATTCTACTGCAGACTCTCTTGACCTCTATGCAAAGGTAGAGGATCTTCTTGGTGTAAAAGAGGCTGCTCCTAGTCTCTATGCACATTACCTTCTTTTTTTAAACTCTGTAGATTTTGAGAGCCTTTTAGATGTAGGCTGTGGTTCTGGTGATTTTTTGCGTCAAATGCATAATGCATTGGAGATACCTCAGGTAAAAGGGATAGACCTTAGTCCTCTCATGGTTTCAAAAACACTTGAACAAGGTTATGATGCGCAGTGTATAGACTTATGTGATCTGGATGGCCATTATGACGTATTGACCGCTGTATTTGATATGTTGAATTATCTCGATAAAGCACAATTGACACAATTTTTAGAATGTGTAAAAGAGCATCTCAATGATGGTGGATATTTTCTTTGCGACATTAATACACTGCATGGTTTTGAAACTGTAGCTGTAGGTTCTTATATAGTAGATGATGAAGAGAGATTTTTAACTGTAGACAGTGATTTTGAAGAAGGTATCTATAATGCCGAATTCACACTTTTTGAAAAACAGGGAAATAGTTTTTATAAGTCTCAAGAGACAATTAAACAATACTATCATTCAATAGATGAATTAGTGAGGCTAAGTGGTTTGGAACTGGTACAAAGAGATAATGTTAATCTTTATGATTTGGATGAATCGGATAAGGTATTTCTCGTATTGAGAAATGTGTAAAGAAGGAAAGTTTTTATAACTTAAGTCCATCAATAAAGATGGACTTTGTGTAAAAGAATCTAAAATCTATTTTACGTTTTCAAATGGATTTTCAACAACATTCTTTCTATCTACGATATAAGGAATAAGTGCTGTTTGTCTAGCTCTTTTGATTGCACCTGTTACAAGCTCTTGGTGTCTTTTACAGTTACCAGTAAGTCTTCTAGGCATAATTTTAAATCTCTCACTTAGTGAGAATTTAAGTTGTCCTAAATCTTTGTAGTCTATAAAGTCTACTTTCATTTCACAATATTTACAAAATCTTTTTTTGAATTTTCTTCTTTCTGCCATGGTGTTCTCCTAAAACGGTATTTCATCTTCATTGATGTCAATTTCTGGAATGTTTGACGTAGGTTGCGGTGCAGCTTTTTGAGCAGACTGTGCAGGCTGGTTATAATTGTCATTTGATGGCACATTGTAATCTGATGATCCACTTTGACTATATCCATTACCACCCATAGGTGCTGCTTCATCTTTTCCTCCTAGCATTTGAAGGTTTTCCACTGTTACTGAGTGTCTACTTCTTTTGCTGCCATCTTGTGCTGTCCACTGATCTAGCTTCAATCTTCCATCTACTAAAACTTTGCTACCTTTGCGTAAGTACTGGTTCGCAATTTCAGCTGTTCTACCAAAAAAAGTGAGGTCTATAAAAAGTACTTCTTCTTTTTGTTCACCAGTTGCAGATTTGAATTTACGTGAAGTTGCGATGGCAGTATTACCGATGGCACTTCCACTTTGTGTATATTTAATCTCAATATCTCTAGTGAGGTTTCCGGCTAAAATTATCTTGTTGTACATAAGGTGGCTCCTAATCTATAGTTGATTATGCTTCTGTCGCTTCTGCTTCAGGTGCTTTTGTCTCTGCTGCAGCGTTTTTGTTTGCTTCTGCCACAAGTTTGTCAAATTGTGCAATCTCTTTGTTTTTAGTATATTTCACTGTTAAAAACTTAATGATATCTTCATTGATCTTAAGATTTCTCTCAAGTTCTTGAATGGTTGAACCTGCTGCTTTATAGAAAAGAACAGTATAGTAACCTCTGTTGTGTTTTTCTACCGGATATGCAAGTTTTCTCATACCCATATCATTCGTACCAACTAGTTCAGCACCTTCTTTAGCAAGAACATCTTTTACTTTCGCAATTTGTGTTGCAATCTCTTCTTCTGTAAGTGTAGGTTTAACTACAAACAGTGTTTCATAACAAGTCATATTGTTTCCTTTTGGTTTAATAGCCCATGTATACAGCTGTAAAGTAAGCTGTCCAAAAATGAGCAAGAATTTTGGAAGCGTTATTTTATAATAATATCCCTTAGGCGCACATTAGAAACTTTTTTACATATTTTTCTGTTAAAAACATTAAATATTAATAAGTTTTCTTGTATTATTTGATAAAGTTAATTTATACAAAAGGGATTTATTATGGAAAGAAGAAATTTTTTACGTTTATCAGCAACATCTGCAATGGCAGTCGCTGTCGCACCATCACTTATTACGCAAAAGCTTTATGCAGAGGATGGTAGTCTGTTCCAAACGTTTGAAAAGGTACAATTGAAAGATGCTGAAGGTAATCCACTTAAATCTAAAGCGTTAGTCGTAGAAGAAAACTATGTATTTATGTATCCACATGCAGCTACTCCTGCTATTATGGTTGACCTTCCTGCACCTACAGAAACAAATATTAAGCTTAAAGCAGAAGATGGAACGGAGTATGTCTATAAAGGTGGTGCAGGAGCAAAAGGAACACTTGTTGCTTATTCTGCTATCTGTGCACATCAATTAACTTATCCTACAGCTTCAATGTCTATGTTTCAGTATGTACCAAGTACAGGAAAAACATTAGCCTATGAAAAACCAGGTGTTTTTGTATGTTCTTCACATCTTGCTGCATATGATCCAAAACAAGGTGGAAAAGTGGTAGGGGGACCAGCAAAGCAAGGTTTAGCTTCTATTATTCTGGAAATTGATGCTGAAGACAATATCTGGGCAGTTGCTGTACTGGGACCAAACAAGTTCCAAGCATTCTTTGATGCATTTAAACAAGATCTTAGAAAAGATTATGGAAGAAGAGGTGCTAAAAAACTTGTTAAAGAAGAGACAAAAGTACAACCGCTTAAAAATTTCTCTGCCGAATTAATTCAGGCATAAAACCAATATATAAGGTATGATAAACTGCATCATATCTTATAGTTATTCCTCCAAAAAACCCATGTGCCATTTGGTTACATCTTCAAAAAAATTCATAATTTGATTCAAAATAATTGAGTTTAAACCGAACTTCTGTCATAATTTAATTACTTTATATTATGTAAAGAGATTAAAAATAAATTCTAATAGGAGACATTATGGCAATGAATAGAAGAGATACGTTTAAACTTGCAGGTGTAGCAGCAGCAGCAGCTGCAATGCCAAGCATGGCAGTAGCTAGTGGGAAAAAAGAAGCTGCAAAGAAAACTACAGGTAAATCAGTAGTAATCGTTGGTGGAGGTTTTGGTGGTTTAACTATGGCTAAAGCACTTAAAAAGAAGGATAAAAACATTGACGTAACTGTTATTGAAAAGAACAATATTTTCATGGCATGTCCTTTCTCTAATACATTACTTGGTGGTCTTGATGGTGTAACTCTAGATACTTTTGTTGGAGATTACTATCAGCCATCTGCAAAGCATGACTATAGCTTTGTGAATGCAACAGTAACTGCTATTGATAGAAAAGCAAAAACTGTAACAACAACGACTGGTGATATTGCATATGATATTCTTGTACTTTCTCCAGGTATTGCATATGATTATGAAAAACAATTCCCAACATGGTCTGCGGAAAAAATTGCAGAGGTTTCTCAAGCTTGTCCAGCTGGTTTAATTCCAGGTAATGAGCACATTGCCTTGAAGAGACAACTTGACAATATGGATGATGGTAATGTGATAATCGTACCACCTGCAAAAGGAAAGTACAGATGTCCTCCAGCACCATATGAGAGAACAGCAATGATAGCAAACTACATTAAAAATGAAGGTATTCAAGGAAAAGTAATTGTTCTTGATACTAGAAATGGTAAATTTGCTAAAGGAGCTGCATTTAAAGAATCATGGGATGACTTATTTGCAGATATTATTGAGTATAAAGGTCTTACTGAAGTAATTGATGTTGATACAGCAGCAAAAACAATTACTTATAAAGAATTTAAAGATGCTGATGATGAGAAAGGTGTAACGAAAACTGAGAAGTATCAAGTTTGTAACCTTATGCCTATCAATAAGTGTTCACCAGTAGTTGCTATGGCTGGTATCGAAGTCAATGGTGCAGGTTATGCAATGATGGACGGTTATAGCTTCAGATCTAAAACTGATTCAAGCATTTATGTTATTGGTGATGCTGTAACTCATGGTATCCCACCAAGTGGTCAAACAGCGATCTGGGGTGCGCATAGAGCAGCAGGTCAAATTACTGCTCAGCTTAATGGTAAAGTTTCTGATCCTAAAGCAGGTCTTCCAGCTAAAGCAGCAAACGTATGTTTCTCAATGGTAGGTGGTAAACCAGAAGAGGCAATCATGGTAACACATACATTCCATGCAGATCCAAGTGGTCAACTTAAAGGTAAAGGAAATGTTCCTAAGCCAAAAGATGGTGGCGGTAAATTTAGATCAAAAGGTACTGCTACAGCTACTAGAGAGTGGTTTGGTGGTGTTATGAGAGAAATGTTCTCATAGTCGTCAACCTTTTCGATATTTTGCACTCATCTTTGAAAGATGAGTGCAGTTACATACTGACGTATACTGCTTTATTCAAACTTCCAAATCTAAGCACAAACTATCAAAAATTTACGATGACTATTTTTATTTAAACTTTTCAAAAAACTATTATAAATACCCCTGCAATTTAATCAACATACTGTAAACCAATACCTCTTTTTGGGTAGCAGGTGCTTTTTTAATGAGTATTTCACTCTCCAGTAAATGTTCAAATATCTTAAGTAATGCAGCTGATTTGACACGTAAAGCTAACTGTGCTTTTTGTTCTTCTATCTGCTTAGGGAGTTTGTAGCCAAGGATAGCGGATGAATCTACATGGCCATGGAGTTTAATGTAAGCATGGAAAAGGAAGATCTGATTGACAAAATATTGTGTAGAGCGAAGCAATGAAGCTTCATCTTCACCCAGGTCAAGTAGTTTAGTTATGGTTGCTGTAATAGGCTTTTTGTTAAATAGATCTATGAGTAACTGTTCTGTTGCCAAGGGAGCAGTTGAATATACAAGTTTATCGATATCTTTGCTTGTGACTTTCATCCCTAGGATGGCAAGTTTATCAAGTTCATTGGCACAAAGGGCCAAGTTGTTATTGAGTAGAAGCATAAGGTGTTGTAAAGCATAGTGATCTATGTCAAGGTGTATCTGTTGCGCTTTTTGTTGTAACATGGCTATACCATCACGTATGTTTGGTTCGAAAAATCGTACCCAAAGACCACCTTTCTTTTCACTAAAGGCCGCTTGCATACTTTTCGCATCTTTGGCTGCTCCAGAATAACCGTAGAGGAAATAGTTGTCATCATTTTTATTGGCAAGTTCTATGAGAATATCGAGTTCTTTTTTGGGTATCTTTTTATCATGTTTGACCACCACAAGATTCGTTCCACCAAACAGAGAAGTTTGAGAAAGAAAATTCTTTGCCTGTTCAAAATTCCACTCATCATGATAAAGACTTAACATACTCTCTTTTGCATCAGTCTTTTTAATGTAGAGATCGATATAGTAATCTATGAGATAGTCATTTTCACCATAAAATAGAACAGCTTTAGATAAAGTCTGTTTAAGTTTCTGGTCAAATTCTCTTTGATACATTAGGCTAATTCCATTTCATCTTTACTTAACTTTTCAATAAACTCCACCATAATGATGGCTTGTGCAATGTTCACTTCATTGATTTTTACTCTCACTCTATCAAAAAGCATCACATCATCACCTCTAAGATTTACCGTAACACCTTTGATATCACCTAACAGTACAGCTTTAGCACTTTCTTCTACTTCGATGATCTCTGCTTCAAAGACATCGCCCATATGCTGCGCTGCCCAACGTGCAAATTTACGGTCTCTAAAATCCCATTCTGCTTTTGTAGCTTCTCTTTCTAGTTCACTTATCCTGGCACAGAGTGGTTCGATGTTTCTTAAGAGGTAGCTTGCTTCTTCTGGTTGATCACGTAATTGTGTTTTGATAAGGCGGTGGAGTATCAGGTCAGAATATCTACGTATAGGTGAAGTAAAGTGACTATAATGACTAAAACCTAGTCCAAAGTGTCCTACATTGTGTGCTGCATAACTTGCACGTCGCAAAGATTTAATGACCATCGCATCTACTTCTGAAGAGAGACCCATTTTCTCTGCTTCTTTTTGTATGGCACGTATAAGTGAAGGTGAATCTTCATACTCATCTACATAGAGACCAATAGAGGCTAATTCAGTCAGTAAAGCTTCTATTTTGGCAAGTTGAGGAGGTTCATGTATACGGAAGATACTGTCACCTTCACCTGTAAACCGTTTGGCTGCTGCCTGGTTAGCTAAAAGCATACACTCCTCTATGAGTGAATGAGATGGTGTACCGGTTTCTATCTGTGTATCTACAAGAAGATGGTTGGCATCTATCGTAAGTTTGGTTTCTTCAGATCTAAAATCAAAACCATATTTAAGTCGTTCATTACGTAATCTAACAGTTATTTTTTGTAGAGGGAGTAACCATGTGAGTATTTGAGTTATTGTATCGTTTAAGTTTGAAATGGTGTTTTCGAATATACTGTCTACAGTATCATAATTAAAGCGGTGTTTAGAATGGATGATTGCTTCAAAAAACTCTTCTTTTAGAGGTTTTAGTGTATTTTTCTCCAATTCAATTTTTGCTACAAATGCCAATCTGTCTACTTGGGGTTTGAGTGAACAGATATTTTCACTAAGTTCACGAGGGAGCATAGGAAAAGATTTGTGTGGCAGATATGTGGTAAAACCTCTTTTTTTTGCTTCTTTGTCAATATTCGTGAAGAACGGCACATAATGACTAACATCTGCGATAGCGACATAAAGGGTATGGGAGTCCATATCAAAATAGATAGCATCATCAAAATCTTTTGCAGTAACGGGGTCAATAGTACAAAAGTCGAGATGGGTAAGGTCAATACGGTCCGGATGGTCCTCTTTCGTAACTTCTTTCTCCACATCCAGTGCATCGGTAAGACACTCTGGCGGAAATTCATCTTCACGTTCATAGAGTGCAAGTGAGATCTTCTCATCGACCTTAGGGTCATCTAAGGTTCCTATGACATCAAGCACTTTATCTGTATCGACATCTACTTTCATCACGGTTCCTAGTTTAAATGCTTTAAGGTCCATACCTTCCATTATGGCATGGGTAGGTTCTCCTGTACGGATATTAAGGATAAGGAAATGACCTGATTCGTCCCTATGGGTATAGGCGATAGTAAAAAGATGTGCTTTTTCTATGACCAGTTGTACTTTACCGCTAGCACGTCCACGTCTTGCGATGATACGTTTGGCAACGACCACATCTCCATGTTTCGCACCTCTAAGATCATCAGGTTCTATGAGCAGGTCTCTTTGTTCTTTGAATTCTGCTTCTACATATCCCTTTCCATCTTTACCAATATAGAGTCTACCCACACGATAGATAGACTTCAGTTTCCAAAGTCCGTCTACTTCTTCTACGGCACCCAATTGCTGCAGTGCCTGAAAACTGTTTTGGTCTTCTTGTTCGATGTCTGAAATAAGACATCCATTGATAAGTTGTATGGTAAATGGGGACATAGTAAAAGCTCGCTTAAATGGTATAAAAAGTCAATAAGTTCTGTTATTGTAATTCACAGTAATTATATTACTTTAACGCTTCAAGTCTCTCTATCCGTTGCTCAGTACTTGGGTGTGTACTAAAAAGTTGTTTTAGTGACACATCTTTTCCACTAAAAGGATTGATGATGAACATATGTGCTGTTTGCGGGTCTGCATCATGCATCACTGTACCTCGCGCATAGTTATCCAGTTTAGCCAAGGCACTCTGTAGCCATTCAGGATGTCCTGTCATTCTTGCAGCTCCTTCATCCGCCATAAATTCACGGTTACGGCTTACTGTCATTTGTATGACTGTTGCAGCAAGTGGCATGATGATCATCAATGCGATCATCACAAGAGGGTTCGTAGGTCTATCTCGATCTCCTCCAAAAAACATACCAAACTGTGCTAACATAGCTATGGCTCCGGCGATGGTTGCGACAACCGTACCTATAAGCATATCATAGTGTTTGATATGACTAAGTTCATGGGCGATAACGGCTTCCACTTCTTCTTCTGTCATGAGATTCAAAAGTCCTTCCGTAACAGCTACTGCGGCATGTTCATAGTTTCTACCTGTTGCAAAAGCATTAGGCTGTTGTTCTGGAATGATGTAAAGTGAAGGCATAGGGAGCCCTGCACGTCTTGTTAATCTTTCTACGATTTCATAGAGTCCAGAGGCATTACTTCTGTCTACAGGGGTGGCATGGTAGTGTTTAAGTACTTGTTGATCACTATAGTAGTATGCATAGAAATTCATCCCTCCTGCAATCAAAAAGGCGATAATCATTCCAGGCCTTCCTCCAATCATACCACCAAACCATATGAAAAGGAGGGTAAGACCTATCATAAGCGCATAGGTTTTAAATTGTTCCATTATTTTTATTCCTTTAAAAAAATTATTTTAAAATACCATATTTTTACAAACCGAAGGTAAATCATACAATACGTTATAATAAACATATGGTAAAAATATTTTATACAATACTTATATTAACAGTAACGACTTCGTCAGCCTTTGAATCATATATTACACATATTACTCCACAGATAAAACAACGAATGGTTGAAGGTAATTCTTGGAAACAAGGTTGTCCTGTCCAATTGAAAGATCTACGTTACCTGCGTATTAAACATATCAATTTCCATGGTGAAGATCAAATGGGTGAGATCATTGTGCACAAAGAGGTATCTTCTGAGGTGACAGAGATATTTGAAGCCCTTTATGATGTGGGGTATCCTATCAATAAAATGAAATTGGTCAGTGACTATAAAGCCAATGACTGGCAATCAATAGAAGCAGACAATACTTCCGCTTTTAATTGCCGTACTGCAACGGGCAGCAAAAAGTGGTCGAAGCATTCTTATGGGAAAGCCATAGATATCAATCCGATAGAAAATCCTTATATTTCAAGAAAAGGGTATATCTCTCATGAAGCATCTAAAACCTATAGAAATAGGATGCATAAAAAGTCTACGTATGGCGATAAGGCTATCTTACTAAAAAATGATGATGCTGTACAAATATTTAAAAAATATGGATGGAAGTGGGGTGGAGACTGGACAGGGATAAAAGACTACCAGCATTTTTCGAAGTAGGGCTCGTACACATAGGTTACACAGTAAATAAATATATTGACAGCAAAGTCAAATAAAGGTTAGGTGATGAAAGCATCAGATATTTTTGTTAAAGCACTTGAAAATGAAGGTGTCGAGTATATATTTGGTATTCCAGGTGAGGAAAATATAGATATACTAGACTCATTAAAAAACTCTAGTATAGAACTTATTTTAACAAGACATGAACAGGGTGCTGGATTTATGGCTGCAACTTATGGAAGACTTACAGGCAAAGTAGGTGTCTGTATCTCTACTTTAGGACCAGGTGCAACCAATCTTGTCACACCTGCAGCTTATGCAACACTTGGTGGTATGCCAATGATGATGCTTACTGGACAAAAACCTATTAAAACTAGTAAACAAGGGCGTTTTCAAATTATAGATGTTGTTCATATGATGAAGCCATTGACAAAGTATAGTAAACAAGTTGTCAATGCCAACAACATTGCTTCAATGGTACGCGATAGCTTTAAAATAGCTCAACAGGAAAAACCTGGTGCAGTACATATAGAACTACCTGAAGATATTGCTTCTGAAGAGGTAGAATTGAGTTTGTTTGATGTGGTAAAGTCCTACTATCCTGTTTCAGATAGACGTGTTATTCAAAAAGCATCAAAAATGATAGAAAAAGCCAAAAGACCTCTATTGCTTATAGCAGCAGGTGCGAACAGAACACGCATTAGCGAGTCTCTTGAAGCATTTGTCAACGTTACACAAATACCTTTTTTTACGACACAAATGGGTAAAGGGGTTATTGATGAAACACATCCTTATTATTTGGGAACAGCAGCACTTTCTAAAGATGATTACTTACATTGTGCCATAGACAAAGCAGATTTAATTATTAATGTAGGTCATGATGTAACAGAAAAACCTCCTTTTTTTATGGAAAAGGGAGGACAAAAAGTAATTCATGTCAACTTTTCAAGTTCTGATGTAGATGATACCTATTTTCCTCAGCTTGATGTCCTAGGTGATATTTCAGAAAATATGATGCAACTTTGCAAACAAATTACCATTCAAGAACATTGGGATTTTGACTATTTTTTACGGGTAAAAGAAGAAATTAGAGTCCATATAGAAAAATATTTTAAAGATGATCGATTTCCAATTTTACCTCAAAAAGTTGTAAAGACAGTAAGGGACGTATTAGACAAAGAAGACATTGTTACCTTAGATAACGGGGTATATAAAATATGGTTTGCACGAAACTATAAATGCTATGCACCCAATACAATGCTTTTAGATAATGCTTTGGCAACTATGGGTGCAGGCTTGGCATCTGCTATAGCTGCAAAAATGGTATATCCTACAAAGAAAGTTATTTCAGTCACGGGAGATGGCGGTTTTATGATGAATGCACAAGAGCTTGAAACTGCTATTCGTTTAAATATAGACTTGGTCATCATTGTTTTAAATGATGCTTCCTATGGCATGATAAAATGGAAACAGGAAGGTATGGGACTTGAAAACTATGGATTGGATTTTAATAACCCCGACTTTGTGCTGCATGCAGAATCTTATGGTGCTAAAGGCTATCGTCCCAATTCTGTTGAAGAGTTTGTCACGACCTTAAAAAAAGTCATTAATGAAAAAGGTATCCATCTGATAGACTTGTCAGTGGACTATTCTGTCAACCATGAAATATTAAATGAATTACTTAAAAATAAAACCTGTTTAGTATAAAAAAAGTCAAGAGTATAGGGCTGTTTTTTGATGGTAATTTATCGAAAACCATGTGTCATTCTATTGTTAAATGAGTTTCAACAATAGAATGACTTTAAATACTAGTTAACATATTAAACTAAGAATTTACTCAAATACTTTATCAAAAAGTTTCCCTTTTCCTTTATAAAACATAGAAAATAAAAAAGGATGTAATTAAATGAAATCACCTTCCTTTGAGGTTAATCCTTTTTGCATTAATTTAGAGATAACAGAACGAATACTTTTATCTTTTGTTGGTGCAATGGTATTGATGAGAGCAAATTTTTCTACACGTGCATCTAAGAAACTTGTATCAAATTTACCTTCTTTAAAACTTTGGTCACACACTACTTCTTTATGCAATGGAATGTTAGTAGTAAGTCCTTCAATGTAGTATTCATCTAAAGCCCTTTTGGCTTTTTTAACCACACCTTCCCAGTCTAATGCCCATACGATCAGTTTACCTATCATCGAATCATAATTTGTAGGTATAGAGTATCCACCATAAACGCTTGTATCCAACCTTACACCTGGTCCACCTGGAGTTAAGTACTTTTCAATTGTTCCAAATGATGGCATAAAGTTGTTGAGAGGGTCCTCTGCATTGATCCTGAACTCAATGGCATATCCTCTAAATACGATCTCTTCTTGTAAAAAATGAAGTTTATCTCCCTCTGCTATCTGGATCATTCGTTGTACGATGTCAACACCTGTAATGATCTCTGTGACGGGGTGTTCAACCTGAAGACGTGTATTCATTTCGATAAAATAGATATTATCTTTCTCATCAAGCAAAAATTCAATCGTTCCAACATTTTCGTATCCTAAACGATTCATGGCTCTTATAGCAATACGATAGAGCTCTTTTCGCGTATCATCATTAAGACTTGGAGAAGGTGCAATTTCGATCACTTTTTGATGACGTCTTTGAATTGAACAATCTCTTTCTCCCAAATGCACAACATTTCCAAATTTATCTGCAATGACTTGTACTTCTATATGTCTGGGATTGCTTACAAATTTTTCAATAAACATATCACCATTTCCAAAATATTTTTTTGCCTCATTGGTTGCAGCATCAAATAGTGCATCAAACTGTTTTGCTTCATGTACTACTCTCATTCCACGACCTCCACCACCAAATGCTGCTTTGATAATAACAGGAAAGCCTATCTCTTGAGAAATTTTTTGTGCTTCTTTTTTATCTGTTATCGGTGTCGATGTACCTTCTAGCACAGGTACACCTATTTCTTTCATAGCATTTTTTGAAGTGATCTTATCTCCAAAGAGTTCAATATGTTCTGCTTTTGGACCTATGAAAATGATACCATTTTCATCACAGGCTCTTGCAAAGTCAGCACTTTCAGATAAAAAACCGTATCCTGGATGAATTGCAGTACATTTTAAGTCTTTAGCAATTTTGATAATATTTTCATAATCCAGGTAAACTTCCACAGGGTGCCCCTCTAATAAGACACTTTTATCTGCTTTTTTTACCCATGGTCCTTCACTATCAACTTTAGAGTGTATTACTACACTGGTAATTTCCAATTCTTTACATGCCCTGATGATACGCAGTGCAATTTCACCACGATTGGCTATTAATATTTTTGTAATTTTTTTACTCACTTGAATTCCTTCAATTTGTTTATATGTATTTTAAAGGTTTTTAGATATTATTTCTATACTATTCTTGGATTATTAATTATCTATTTTTAATATTATTTTTATCTAAAATTGGTATTATTAAATTATGAAACAAGAAACTTTAGACAAAAATATAAAAATCTCAAATGACTTAATGTTCTACTTCTATAAGCATATAGAGACAGATATCAACATTGATGAACTTGCAGATCATTTCAAGATCAATAAATTTTATATGCATAAGATCTTTAAAGAAGTGTTTGGACGCAATATTTATGAAAGTATTAAATCTATTCGTCTTCAAAAGGCTTCTAATCTTTTGTTGACCAATAAATACTCCACTATTTCTAAGATTGCCAATGAGTGTGGTTACAGCTCTCAAACATCTTTCATTCGTGCATTTAAAGAACGTTTTTCTATGACGCCTAATAAGTGGAGAAAGGGTGGATATAAAGATGTACTCAGATAACATTCTTTTACAATCACCAAAGGCACAAGCTTCTACAGCTGATTTTGAACTAATACAGCCTCAAATTGTGAAAATGCCGCAGCAGAGCGCATATTATATTCGTCATAGAGGTTATGGGTATGACAAATCAAAACTTACTTGGCAAAAAATTCAAACATGGATATATCAGAATGACTTAAAGGACTATACAGAGATATCACTTTTCCATGACAATCCGACTATCACACCATTAGATGAGTGCCATTATGTCGCATGTGTAGTACCTAATGATGAAAAAGAGTTAAAAGATCAGCGTTTACCAAAATTTAATATTACAGGTGGTGTCTATGCCAAGTTTGATTTTGAAGGGAAAAGAGGAGATCTACTGAAGTTCATACACTGGGTTTATCATGAGTGGCTGCCTAAAAGTGACTATCAGACAACAACAAAACCACCGTATGCGATCTATCACAAAAACCATTATGTTAATGAAGATCAGGAATTTGCGATCAGTTTTTATTTGTCGATCAAGTTTTAAATTACTGAATTCGCTTAATTTGAATTAAATCCAAATGCTTTAAAGTATCAGTTTAAGTTCAATCAAAGAGATGAAGATTAATACAAATTATTGTTAAAAATCTTCATAAATGACCTCTTAATGTTATCTTGTACCTTTTAAATTCAGTAACACTTGACTGTCACTGATGATACATTTTCCACCATATTTTTCTATAAAAGACCTAATCTTTTCTAACATATTTTCAACTTTCTCTTCCTCACACACAGTAAATATATAATTATTACTAAGGAGATCATTTGCTTCATCAGCAGTTTTTAGTCCATGACCTCCATACCCTTCAATATCTTTAATGATGGTATAGCCTGTCACTCCGTTTTCCAAAAATAAATCTAAGAGTCTATTTAAATAAATAGATTCGATGATTATTTCAACTTTTTTCATTTTTTTCATTTTTAACTCCACAAAATAGTTATAAAATAGTAATATAGCGGTATCCCTAAAGAGATGTTAAAAGGGAAAGTTACTGCTAAACTTAATGGTAAATATAGACCTGGATTGGCTTCAGGCACAGACAATCTCATAGCTGCAGGCACTGCAATATAAGAAGCACTTCCAGAAAGTAATGCCAATAAAAGAGTATCTCCTTGTGTTAGTTCAAAAAGGTACCCTAAAACGATACCAACAGATGCATTAAATATAGGCATAGCAATTGCAAAGGCAATGAGAAATAGTCCAACTTTTTTTAACTCATAAATTCTTTTTGCTGCAACCAATCCCATGTCAAGAAGGAAGAATGCAAGCATACCTTTAAATAAAGTTCCAAACAATGGCTCCATAGAATCCCAGCCTTTTTGTCCAGTCACAATACCAATGATCAAAGCGCCTACCAATAAATAGACTGATGGATTTAAAAATGCCTCTCTAAAAATTTCTTTCCAATCCGTCTTTTTACTATCTTTATCGTCAGAACCTTTAGTAAATAGTGCTGCAAAAACAAGTCCTACAACAATAGCTGGAGACTCCATAAGTGCCATTCCCGCTACCATATACCCTCCATATTCAACGCCAATGGTTTGAAGATATGTAATACCGGTGATAAATGTCACAGCACTAATTGATCCATATGTGGCAGCAATAGCAATAGCATTATAGTTATCCAATTTGATACGTAAAATAAAATAGCTATATATTGGTACAATAATTGCCATAAGAATTGCTAAAAAAAGAGCTGTGAATATATATGTGTTCAGCCCGCTATGCGAAAGTTCATATCCTCCATGAAGCCCAATAGCTATCAAAAGATACAACGAAAAAAGCTTTGGTAAAGGTTGAGGAATAGTTAATTCTGATTTGAAAAAAACAGCTAACATACCCAGTAAAAAGAATAATATTGGTGGATTTAGAATATTTTGAAGTATTAAATCTATATTCATAATGAATCTCCTAAAATTTTTTTGATAACATGTAGTGTACCATATTAGTACACTACTCAGTAAAGCTTAATCTAGCTAGCTTATGCAGCAGAGGGTTTCAAGATTAATCTATTTTAGGCTTTTGGTTACTCACCTTGACCTAGAGAGTAAGCACGCTCACCATCTTCGAAAGCATAAAGGTTTTCAGTTTTAATCACTTCAATACCTGCTTCATCAATTTTGTTCATCATATCTGTGATGTCACTATTTGTGATTATATCACCTTGTGTTTTGTTATAGAAACGACATCTCCAGTGATCAGTTAAGAAAGTCTCTGGGTGACCCTGTGGATAGACTTTTTGACCACGGTTAGAGATCATTTTAAGTGCGATGTTGGTACCTTCAGTAAGCTCAACCAGTTTATCACCAATTGTATTTGCATCACAGTCATCTTTAGTAAAGATATCACAACCGATAAGATTCATTTTTGTATCTCTTACATTTGTAAGTTCAGGTTTTTTGATCTTGATCGCTTTGTCATATTTTACTGGTGTTAATGTCGATGGTTTTTGACCAAGTCTCTCGATAACTGCATCAGCGAACTCTTTTGTTCCAACTTCTGTATAGTCTCTACCTTCAGCTTTGAGTTTTCTCGCAAGGTCATACGTTACGATACCATCTTCGATCGTTTTAAGCCATGCATTGTGAACTTTTTCAGCTACTTCGGGTTGACCTACTTGTACCATCATCATAACACCTGAAAGTAAAAGTCCAGATGGATTCGCTTTGTTTTGACCAGCGTGACGTGGCGCAGAACCGTGGATCGCTTCGTACATCGCAATATCATCACCAACATTCGCACCTGGTGCAATACCAACTGAACCTGTCATTAGTCCAAGGATATCAGTGGCAACATCACCATAAAGGTTAGGCATTAGAACCATATCAAAGTCTTCAGGAGCATCTACCAGTTTAGCCATACCGATATCGATGATCCAATCATCCGCTTCGATTTCAGGGTACTTTTTAGCTGTTTCATAGAATACTTTTACAAAAAGACCATCAGTGATCTTCATGATGTTGTCTTTGATCATACAAGTGATTCTTTTTCTTCCATATGCTTTTGCATACTCAAATGCATATTGACATATTTTTTCACAACCTGGTCTTGTAATAATTTTTAGACACTGTGTCACTTCTGGCGTTTGTTGGTGCTCGATTCCTGCATACAGATCTTCTTCATTTTCACGGATAGTAACAACATTCATACCTGGAAATCTTGAAGGTACAAATGGGTCATAGGCGATAGCAGGACGTACATTTGCATAGAGACCTAGTGTTTTACGGATAGTTACATTCAAACTTTTGTATCCACCACCTTGAGGTGTTGTGATAGGTGCTTTAAAAAGAACTTTGTTTTTCTTGATTGAATCCCAAGCTTCCTGACCAATACCAGAAGTATTACCAGCGAGATACACTTTTTCACCTACATCAATATGTTCCCATTCTACATCAGCACCGGCAGCATCTAGTATTCTCGTACTTGCATCCATAATCTCAGGACCGATACCGTCACCTCTTGCAACTGTAATTGTTTGCTTTGCCATTTTTTTTCCTTTTTGTGATTAATTAAAATAAACTCTCTTAGAATCTACATACTTAGTAGCTTCCACCTAAATCTAATTCTTCTAGATTATCTTGAACCAATTTTCCCATCAGAAAAATTTCAAGCATTATAATTGATTCTTCAAGATAAAATCTTCACCAATATTGTTTTATTAGTAATCTTTTTTTATTTCATTAGTTATCTATAATTGCTAAAAAAGTATTCTTTTATTGATGTAATTATTGCATATCATTCGACAAAGCTCAAATTTTATATATTCTATAGGCGTGTCATTATACGCTATATGCGGTACTAAACGATGAAAAAGAGTTAAAAGATCAGCGTTACCAAAATTGAATATGTCAGAGGTGTTTATGCGAAGTTTGATTTTGAAGAAAAAAGAGGAGATCTACCGAAGTTCATCCACTGGGTTTATCATGAGTGGCTGCCTAAAAGCGATATCAGACAACAACAAAACCACCTTATGCGATCTATCACAAAAATCATTATCTTGATGAAGATAACGAATTTGCGATCAGTTTTTATTGGTCGATCAAGTTTTAAATAAGCATTAGTAGTTTACTTTGGGTCAATCTTACTTTTTAAATACATTCCCTAACATACCTTTTATAGCTCCTTGAAGGTCAGCAGGATAGATAACAAATTTGGAGTTTTCACTTTTACTTATCTGTTCTAATGAGTTGATATACCTGTCGCCCAGTAAGAACATGGCAGGAAGTTCTTTGTCTTGGATGTTATCACTTATCATACGAATAGCTTCCGCAGATGCATTTGCCAAGGCAATCTGTGCCTGTGCTTCTCTTTTAGCTGCTTCTAGTTTACCATCCGCTTCCAAGATAGCAGCATTTTTGTTACCTTCAGCCGTGGTTTCTATGGCACGTCTTTCTCTTTCTGCTGCTGCTTGTCTCTCCATTGAGTCTTGCATCGATTCACTTGGATTGATATCTTGTATCTCTACTGATTTGACAGTTACACCCCAGTCTGCAACATCATCTATTATAGAGTCTTTAAGTTTATTTTTGATGTGTTCACGGTTGGAAAGAGCCTCATCTAAATCCATTTCACCTAAAATAGAACGTAGTGTGGTCATGACAAGTTGCTGTATAGCAACTCTAAAATCCTCTATACCATATATGGCATCTCTAGGGTTGGTAACACGTGCAAAGGTTACAGCATTGGTATGGATGACAGCATTGTCTTTAGTAATCACCTCTTGTTCAGGGATATCCAAAATAAGATCCCTCGTAGACACACGCTCTCTTACGGATTCAAGATAAGGGATGATAAGGTTGAGTCCGGGTGTAAGTGTTCGAGTAAATTTACCGAGTCTCTCTACTACCCATTCTTCTCCTTGAGGAACAATATTGATCCCTTTATAGAGTGTAACAATAACAGCAATGACGAGTATAGCAACAATATTTAACATTTCCATTTTATTTCCTTGAGTTAGTTTGTAGTGATAGGTTCAACTTCTATGAGTTGTCCATTGATCTGTACGATCTTCACACGTGTACCTTTTTCTATATCAACTTTTGATATGGCATGCCAAGAACTGTTACCAAGAACAGGAGTATCAAAAGTGACTTTGCCTCTGCTATGGGGGTGTATATCTTCCATAACAACACCTAAAGTATCTAGTCTGTAGTTTGACTGGCCGCTTTCAGTTACAGGTTCTTCCCTGAACCACTTGAACCAAGAAGCAATGGCAAGTATGGAGAGTATCATCCAGATAGTAAGTTCTACGGTAAAAGAAGTATCTACAAATATGTCGATCAACCCTACAACTATCGCAGCCACACCAAGCCCTAGGATAAAAAAAGTACCCATGCTCATGTCCCAAATAAGCAAAGCTATACCAAAGACAATCCAGTGCCACCATAAAATAGTCTCATTGAGAAATTCAATCAAATCCACTCCTTTTTTATACGAATATTTATTATATCATAAAAAATAATTGTGGGTAAAATTTACGATAATAAGTTATATTTGGATATAATCGCGAAAATTTTCGTACTTCGTACATCAAGGATAATAAATGTCAACTTTAAATGTATATTATGACAAAGATTGTGATATTAACATCATCAAGTCAAAAACAGTAGCAATGATCGGTTTCGGTTCACAAGGGCACGCACATGCAGAAAACCTTAGAGATTCAGGTGTAAATGTTGTTATTGGTGCAAGAGAGGGTGGTTCTTCTTGGAAAAAAGCTGCAGCTAAAGACTTTGAAGTACTTAGCGTTGCAGATGCTACAGCAAAAGCGGATGTAGTTATGATCCTTCTTCCGGATGAAAATCAAGCCGAGATCTATACGAATGAGATCGAGCCTAACCTTAAAGAGGGTGCTACTATCGCATTTGGACATGGATTTAACATTCACTATGGAAGAATTATTCCAAGAGCAGATATTAACGTTACAATGATCGCCCCAAAAGCACCAGGACACACTGTTCGTTCTGAGTTTGTAAGAGGTGGTGGAATCCCAGATCTTATCGCTGTTGGTCAAAATCCAAGTGGTACAACTAAAGAGCTGGCACTTTCTTATGCATCAGCTATCGGTGGTGGTAGAACTGCAATTATCGAAACAACTTTCAAAGATGAAACTGAAACAGATCTTTTCGGAGAACAGGCAGTACTTTGTGGTGGAGCTGCTTCACTTGTACAAGCTGGTTTCGAAACTTTAACAGAAGCTGGTTATGCTCCAGAACTTGCATACTTCGAATGTCTTCACGAGCTTAAGCTTATCGTTGACCTTATGTTCGAAGGTGGAATCGCTGACATGAGATACTCTATCTCTAACACGGCTGAGTATGGTGATTATGTATCTGGAAAGAGAGTGATCAATGCTGAGTCAAAACAAGCGATGAAAGATATCTTAACAGAAATCCAAGATGGTAGATTTGCAAAAGACTTTATCCTTGAAGGTCAAGCTGGTTACCCTCGTATGAATGCTGAGCGTAATAATGACAAAGAAAAATTAATTACTAAAACAGGTAATAAACTTCGTGAAATGATGCCATGGATATCAGCAAATAAAATCGTAGACCAAGAGACTAACTAGCCTTTTTGTTTATTTGCACTCATCTTTATGTGATGGGTGCAGTCACATACTCACGTATGCTCTTTTACCGAAGCACACAAATCTAAGCACAATTAACCAAAAATCTTTAGTTGGTTTTATTTCTTTACTTTTTTCTTGAAACACTAAAATTTTATATCTCATTCTTAATGCTACTTTGTTACAATAGTCCAAATTTAAACACTAGTGGACTTTATGGGAAATCAATCCAAAAAAATAAATACAAAATCTACCATAACTAAAACGCCGGTAAAAAAGAGAAGACGTAGAAAAAGTACAAAAGTTTCTACTTTAAAAAAAAGTATCTCTATTGTCTTAGGTGTATTTTTCATGATATTTTTGGTCGCATTTGGATATTTTTTGGGACAGAATGATATCAAAAAGAGTCAATCCCGCATATCACAGACTTATCAAATATATGAAACAGAAAGTAATAAGAAACTTTTAGAAGATCTGTCCAAGATAAAAACAAAAAAGCCTGAAGAAAAAAAATCTCCTTCCAAAAAGAAAGTCTCAAGTATAGAGCAACAAACGTCTACTAAGGATGTACTTCAAGAAAAAGTACAAGTTGAGAAATTGATAGAGAAAAAAGAATTACCAAAGGTAAAGATAGCCAGAGATAGTACAAAACCAAAACTCGCGATCATCATAGATGATGTATCGACAAGAAATCAGTTAAAGAAGATACAGTCTACAGGACTAAAGATAACCCCATCCATATTTCCACCATCTCAGCGTTCGATGACATCACATAACTTAGCTAAGGGCTTGGAGCATTATATGATCCATTTGCCGATGGAGTCAGGCAGTGCACAGTTTAATAAGCAGACAAAAACACTTATCACAACATTTAGTAAGGAAGAGATCGAGGCTAGAGTGAAAGAACTTAGAGCACTTTTCCCTACTGGACGTTATATCAACAACCATACAGGTTCTGTATTTACAGATGATTATGATGCAATGCAGTCACTCTATACGGCACTTCGAAAAGAAGGGTTTGTTTTTATAGATAGTAGAACCATTGCTTCAACCAAAGTTCCTAAGATCACAGATGAATTAGGGGATGATTATGTCGCAAGAGATGTCTTCATAGACAATGAACATAATGTACCTTATATTCATAATCAGCTTCAAAAAGCAGTTAATATAGCCAAGAAAAAAGGGTATGCTATCGCTATAGGACATCCACACACAATGACACTAAAAGCACTCTCAAGCGCAGAAAATATCTTCAATGATGTAGAACTTGTGTATATCGATGAATTCTATCAATAATATGTATCTCAAGGGCATTTTCTCCTTTTAGTTAGGGCACAATTTGAAATATTGTTTTTGATAGATACACCTCCATGATATTATAGGCCTAAAAAGGCTTCATATGAGTCAAAAACTTTCTCAGCATATACCTAGTTTGGGGAGTATGAAAAAGTATCCTGCTACACTTTTTTATAAGGGCGACCTGAACCTTTTGAAACGTCTCAATGTTTCTATTGCAGGAACAATACGGTCTTGAACTATATACGAAAGGTTACTTATAAGCTTGCTAAAGCTTTATCCAAACGGGGTTTCTGTGTAGTAAGTGGTGCTGCAATGTGAGTAGATACCATTGAGCATAGTGGGGCATGAGAGGATAATACGATTGCCGTTGTAGCAAATGGACTCGATATACGTTATCCGGCATTAAATAAGAGACTTATAGAAGGTATAGAGAATAAAGGTCTTGTACTGAGCCAATTTAATGATGGCTTCAGGGCAATAGGTTAGAGGACCACTTTCATAAAATAAAATAATGTATAATTAAATGATAGACCCCAGTAGAACATCACTTTAAGACATTAGGCTACAACAATACATGATATAGAAGCCTTTGGATCTACTTTTGGTGGGATTGCCGATGATGGATTAGCAAAAGATGATTTCTTCTATTTTTCTCAAACCACACCTACATTTGATGAGAGTATTCAAAAGTTTGGAGTCAGGGTGTATGAAGCAGAACTTGAAGGTATCATCACGATACAAAATGGTATCGTGAGACTAAGTTATAACACTATTTTTTTATTTGTGAAAGTTGGGAGATAAGTTCTTCAAGTGATGACTCCGGAAGCATACCGGCTTGAACAAATTGTACATCACCTTTGGTATCTAAAGCTACCAAGAAAGGTATACTTCCTCTCCACTGTGCTCTCTGCTGGATATAATTTACCAATTCGGAAGCTTTTTCTTCAGCTACAACAATGTAATTCATGCCTTTTTCTTTTACAAACTTTTTCGTTTGCTGGTCAGTATAGCCTTGCACTTCAATGGATACGATGGCTAATTTATTTTTATATTTCTCTTGCAACTTGATCAAGTGTGGAATCGATTCTAGACAAGGTGGACATTTGTGTCCAAAAAATTCTAAAAAGATTACTTTTCCTTCAAGACCTTTTATATTGAGTCCTTGTTCTGTACCCATCACTTCATAGGTTTTTCCTGTAACGTCAGTCATACTCATTTTGGCTAACACATCTTCATTTTTAGATGCATGTGCATAGGTTAGAAGTGAAAGAAGCAGAAGGGCTTTTGTAAATAATGTTTTCATAAATGGGCCTTTATTGTATAATTTGATTAATTATACACTATGAAGATGTAAAAATCGTGTAATTATTTCTGAATTAGGGAAAAGATTTTTTCAAAGAGCATCATGTAACATTACAAGGGAGAAAAATGATGTTTAAAATAGACCTTTCATAAAAAAAGGGAGACTGAGGTTTGGTCTATTAATGATGCTCTTGTATCATGATTATAATAATATAAGGTTAACTGAACACTAATACAACCCAATATGATAAAGTAAAAAATTTTATAGAAAATATCTCAAAGAGCATCTTGGGAAAAGGGAGGAAAATATTTTTTAAAGGAGTTTTGAATGTTTTTTAAAAAGAGTTCTAAAATATTTTGTAAAAGGGAGGGTATATTTTAGTTATCCCAGATGCTCTTATGGCCGTAGTATAATACACTAAGGTTAACCGTATGCAAATAAAGAGTAGTTACACTATAATATATCGATAAATACAAGGATATTTTTATGATAAAAAAAGTTTTATTTTTGACAACTCTTACAGTAAGTTACATGTGGTCACAAGAATTGACACTTGAAAAAAGTATAGGTCAAATGTTGATGATCGGTTTTCATGGTACAGAGGCATCTAAAGGAAGTGAGATCTGTAAAGATATACAGCAATATAATCTGGGAGCAGTTATTTTATTTGACTATAATCCGGTGAACAAGAACAAACCAAAGAATATTTCCAGTAAAAAACAATTGGCAAGATTAACACAAGAACTACAAGCCTGCAGTGCAGATGGTAAGTTACTTATTGCAGTAGACCAAGAGGGCGGCAAAGTACAAAGACTGAAAAGCAAATATGGTTTTTATGGTAAATTTCCTAAAGCTTCTGACGTGATTAAAATGGATCAAACCAAGATCAAAGAGACCTATACAAAAATGAGTAAGGAATTGAGTAGTGTGGGGATCAACTATGATCTTGCACCTGTTGTGGATCTAGATATCAATAAAAATAATCATGTGATCCATGGATTAGGGCGTTCTTTTGGTAGAGATCCTAGATTAGTAGCTAAGTATGCAAATACATTTATCGATGCGATGCATAGTAATGGTGTACTTACGTCCATAAAACATTTTCCAGGACACGGTTCTTCAGTTGGAGATACACACAAAGGATTTGTAGATGTTACTAACCTTTGGCAGGAAGATGAATTAGAGCCTTACAGACTTTTAAAAGATAAAGCAGACACAGTCATGGTAGCCCATGTTTTTAACAAAAAACTAGATGAAAAATATCCAGCAAGCCTTTCTTATAAGACTATCACTAAAATGTTACGATGGAAATTAGGGTATCATGGTGTGGTCATCACAGATGATCTTCAAATGGGGGCAATCACTCAGAAATATGGATTAAGAAATACTCTTAAGTTGGCCATCAATGCAGGTGATGATATTTTATTGATAGGAAATCAACTAGACCCTAAAAAAACCGTCAGCACGAAAAAACTGATTAATACTATAGTTTCGTTGGTACAGACTGGAGAAGTAGAGGAAGAGAGTATCAAAAAAGCTTATAAAAGAATTCAGCGTTTAAAAACAAAACTTTGACCTTCTAATCTTGCAGCCATCGTTCTAATATAATCTTTGCAGCTATAGAATCGATCTTTCCATCTTTTTTGTGTTTAAAGATACCCATAGTAAGTTCTTTGGCTTCAATACTTGAGCTCTGTTCATCTTCATACACTACATCTATATCTAAGTCAAGTAGAGAAACAAAATGTTTGATGCGTCTTTCCATCTCTTCAGTGCTTTCAGCATCTTTTGGTAGACCCACAATAAGTTTTTCTATCTCCCACTCTTTTAGAAATGTTTTAACATCTCTTGCAGCTTGATTACGATTTTTTCGCAGGATGGCATTTTGAGGTATGACAATCTTTCTATCGAGACAGATTGCCACACCTATACGTTTGAGCCCTACATCTATACTTGCTAATTTCATAATGAAATTGTACCCAATTTACTGTCTATTTTATCAGATATCCTGTGGGAATAGAATACTACATAGTTAGGATTGAATCTAATATAAAATATTATACTTCTAAATAAGTAAAAAAATAAAATCCTTTGCTAGAATTGTAGAAGGGAAATGTCAACATGAAGAATATTAAATTATGATAATAAGGTAATATTGTATGCATTTTAATAAAATAAGTATGAGCACGATGGGTTTAAGTAGTATAGCTTTTGCACAATCAAGTAATGCTACCGACATAGAAACTTTCTGGATATGGATTGCGCTTTTCGCCTTGGGAATTGTGGGAATAGCCATCTTATTTATCACATCTTGGCAAACTCAGAAGATGCAGGAACTACACAAATCCATGTTCGATAAGCAATTAGAGATGGAAAAAAACCAAAATCTCTTACTTACCAATATGAGCCAAAATATTCATGATATGGCAAAACAAGCACTTGAGAAAAGTCACCAAGTTATAAGTACCTCACCCAAATCATTTAAAAATAAAGAAAAAATTTTAGCGAATGTGGAAAGCAGACTTTTGGATGTTACAAATGACCTTATCGATTTTCTCAGGTTAAAGTCAAAGCAAGTTGAGATAGTGAATGAAGAGTTTAATGTTAACAATGTCTTGAATGAATTGGCAGGTACCATCTGTTCACAATTTAGGGGAAGTCAAGTAGAACTTATTTTTGATATAGATAAAAATGTTCCACGACATTTAGTTGGTGATTCCCTCCATTTGGGACAAATACTTAAAAGTATACTTGAGCATATTATGGTTCAAACAGATATAGATGAAATAAAATTAGAGATCTCCAAGTTTGATACTTTTGAAGAACAGGTGGAACTTCAGTTTCAGTTTTCTAATCTGGGTAGAGGACTTACTTCGGAAGAGTTAGAAGATTTATTTATACCTTATTATGATGAGGAAACAAGCACGTATGTGGGCCTTGGTCTTTTTGTTGCACGTGAGTTAATTGATATGATGGATGGTAAACTCTCTGTACAGAGTACCGGAACTAAAGGCAGTACCATTATTCTTTCATTACCTTTTAATGTAGTAGATAAAACAAACCAACGCATGTACAGACTTCCTGAAAAAGTATTGATAGAAAAAAAAGTATTTATCGTAGATTCAAATTACAATTCAGCATTGGCTGTTAAAAAAATGTTTGCATATTTTAGACATGAAGTTACAGTACTTTCTGAAGAAGAGTTTTCTAAAAATATTCCTAATTTAACACCTTATGATATTGTTGTTTTACATAAAAGTCTTTTTAGTATCAGATTACTTGAGTATCTAAGTAAAATAAAGATGAGGAAAAAGCTTAAGGTCGTAGCCATTAATTCATTGCTGCAGAATGATAAAGAGAGTTTTATAGATGATGTAGTCGATGCCAATCTTTTTAAGCCACTTAATCAAGAACGTGTTTTTGAAATGATTGTGAACATGTATGATATCAAAGTACCTTTGAGTAAGAAAGAAGTAGAAAAGGGTGAAAGAATAAAGGTACAAACACACAGAAAAAATATTATTGAAACAAAAGGTGTTACGCAACACTCTTTTAAAGCTTTCTCTGGTAAAAACCTTCTTATTGTAGAAGATAATGTCATTAACCAAAAAGTACTTGTTAGTTTATTGCATCATTCAGAGATGAGTATCAGTATTGCAAATAATGGACAAGAAGCTGTGGATATGGTCAAAGAAGACAAGGTTAAATTTGATTTAGTCCTTATGGATATAAATATGCCTATAATGGACGGATATACTGCCACACAAATGATTCGTCTTAACAGTAAGTACGATGCAATGCCTATAGTTGCATTTACGGCACTCGTTTTGGACAGTGAAATACAAAAGATGTTCAACAGTGGGATTAATGCATTTTTGGCTAAACCGCTTAATATAGGTAAACTGTATACTGCATTAGATATTTATCTTTCTGATGCAGATAATGTAAAACCTAAAGAAGAAGTTGAGAGCAAAGAGGTCATTACCTATCAGGGAATCAATATAGAAAATGGTATCAAACATGCGAATAACAGTGAAGCTCTTTATCAAGAGGTACTAAAAGAGTTCAGTACAGCTTATGGTAAAAGTGGTGAAATTTTTGCTAAATTGATACAGGAACACCGATATGAACAGGTAAAAATGTTATGTATAGATATGAGAGGGTTAACCGGAACCATTGGTGCAGAAGACATGCATGCTTTAGTAAATGAGATACTTCATCAGATCCTCTACAGGAAATATCCATTATTGGTCAATTATTCTCAGAAGTATCAATCTGAGATAGATTCATTAAATCGTTCTATCCATAAATATATTGAAGCAGCCTGATAGATTCACTCTGATTATCGAATCTCTGCGATAAAAGCATCTTTTTGTATCTGCTCTTGAATTTGGGCCAAAAGATTGACTGCATCAGATCTTTTTCTATAGGGCCCTATCAAAAGTTTTGAGACCTGTTTATCATTGATAGGGAACTTAATGATCTTATAGTGATACCCAGCTCTATTTATTTTATAGAGCAGATCATCTGACGGCTGTACAGAAAATGAACCAACTTGCACATAATAAGTTCCTTTTTTAGGCATGATGCGAGGAAGTTCTTCTTTGATCACTTTTTTTGCTTTCCACGGTTTTGTATCTCTTCTAGCAATTTTTTCTTTTTGGTCAGGTAAATATCTTCGACAGACACGTAATCTTTTTTTGTAATAAGGTGAAGTATTCAGATTAGAGTAGACGATCTCATATTCGGTAGCACTTGCATGTGTGAACCAACCGTTACCAAGATAGACCCCTACATGGGTGATCTTTCCTTTAGGATTTTCATCTGTGTCAAAGAAAATAAGATCACCATAGACCAACTCATCCATCTTTATCTTTTGACCATTTATTGCTTGTTCTCTGGCAACTCGTGGTATCTCTATACCCATACTCCCATACAAATAATAGGTAAATCCCGAGCAGTCGAACTGATTTGGTCCTTCTTCTGCCCAAACATAAGGACGTCCTTGAAGCTCTTTCACCATCTTGTCAAGACTTTTCTTGTTTGGTTCATATTTTACCAAAGGTTTTTTAATGGTATAGTCAGGATTTTTGGGATGAGGATCAGGTTTGCATCCGCTCAATACTAATAACAGTAAAAAGGCTACAGGGGGATAGATAATTTTTCTCATAATAGTACTATCAGATGCATGTGAATTTTCTTTCATCAAGTATTTAGCTAGGTACAGCTTTTTTAGGTAGTTTCATGCCAGGTTGCCATGGAGTAGTGTAACGTGAACTTGTGACTTCCATCTGTTTAAGTGGTACATCACAATTCATGTATTTGGCCCGTTCATCTTCACTAAGGTATCGTTTACACACTTTCATTCGCTTGATATAGACAGGTTCTTTGTCAAAATGACTGATAGTTACTTTTCTGTCTTTACTACTGGCATGTGCAAACCACCCTTCACCAAGATAGATACCTACATGATTGATGTATTTACTTCTTTTGTTGGTTGAACCAAAGAAAATTAGATCACCATAATGTAAGTTTTTAAATGGAACTTTCTTTCCCATCTTTGCCTGCTCTCGTGCAACACGAGGTACTTCCATACCCATTGATCCATAGATGTTGTATACGAGCCCTGAACAATCAAATGCATGTGGCCCTTCTTCTGCCCATACATACGGTTTCCCTAGATAAGAGTCTAGTAGATCCTGGATATTTTTTCTATTAGGGTTACAGGTTTTTTCTGGTTTAATGATTTCATAGTTTGGGTAGTTGTAAGGTTTTTTCTGAGCACAACCATTAAAAATAAATAGGGTAGATAAAGATATAAAGATATATTTCCAGATCTCTGTCATGGTAGTACCTTTCTAGAGTATTAACATTGCATCCCCATAAGAAAAAAATCTGTATTTTTTCTCTATGGCTTCTTTGTATAAGTGTAACGTCTTTTCTCTTCCTATAAAAGCACTGACCAACATAATAAGTGTACTTTTGGGTAAATGAAAGTTGGTGAGTAGATGGGTGACTCTTTGAGGTGGATTGGATGGATTCAAGAAGAGGTCACATTCTCCTTCTGTTTTTTTTGTTCGCACATAATACTCGATCGTTCTTGTCACAGTTGTACCAATAGCCAAAATAGGTGTTTTACTGTCCAGTACTTTGGAAGATGATTTTGGTATATAAAAATATTCAGAATGCATAGGGTGGTCTAAAATCTCTTCAGCCTCTACAGGTTTAAATGTTCCTGCTCCAACATGAAGAGTGACTTTATATGTATTATGTCTTGCTTCCAAAGCAGCGAAAAGTTCAGGAGTAAAATGAAGTGATGCAGTAGGTGCAGCGACAGCACCTGCTTTTTTTGCAAAAAGTGTTTGGTAATCTGTTTCATCTTCTTCATTGTCTTCTCTTTGCATATAAGGAGGCAAGGGAATATGTCCTATGCGGTCTAAAACAAGTACTAACTCTTCAAATCTTATCTCTTTTCCACGATGAGAAAAGGTAACGATTCGTGAACCATCTTTATTAAAGCCGGTCACAGTAGCTACAAGGTCATCTTCAAACAAAAGTTCCGTGCCTATCTTTACTTTACCTCTGATAAGAACAAGATAATGATGTGCATCTAAAGGCTTGTTAAAAAGAAGTTCTACTTTTCCTCCACCTTGATTATTTACGGATTTTTTATGTCCAAAAATACGTGCTTTGATAACACGTGTATCATTGAGAAAGACATCACAGTTTTGAGGTATAAATTCCAGTAGTTGTTTAAAAGTGGTATGGGTAATAGTATCTGTTTTTCTATCATAAACCATAAGTTTTGCATGGTCACGGGGATAAACAGGAGATGTGGCTATGAACCCATAAGGGAGTTCATAGTCGTAATTTTTGGTAAGCAGCTCTTCTTTCATTTCAATAGTTATTTATCATTTTGAGAAGTTTTGCTTTCATCACTCTCTTCTTCTGTTTCTTCATCCTCTTCTTCTATGTGAGGATTTACAACACGTACAATCAATATAGAAGCACCATACAAAAGTATTAGTGGTGCAGCCATAACAGCTGAGTAAGTACATCGGGCGGTGTAAGTAATGCTGCAAGGACAAAAATGATAAGTACAGCATATTTGAAAAAGTCTTTAAGAGTTTGGTCAGTTACCAGTCCAAGAAGTGCTAAGAAGTAGGCAAAGACTGGAAGTTCAAATGCTATACCAAATCCCATCATGATCTTTGTAAAAAAACCAACGTAATCTTCAATGTTGATCAGTGGTGTATAGAGGAAAGAACCAAAGGTAATAAGGAACTGAAAACCAAATGGTGTCACTACATAGTAAGCAAATAGCACACCCACAAGGAACATGATTGATCCACCTATGACAAAAGGAAGAACCATTTTTTTCTCATTGCTATATAATCCTGGTGCTACAAAAAGCCAAAGCTGATAGAGTATAAATGGTAATGCTCCCAATAGACCAGCAAAAAATGATACTTTAAGTGCTACAAAAAATGCACCACCAACTTGGTGTGTCGTTACCATTCCATCAGCAGCTTTTTTCGAGAGATGTGCTACTTCATCCAAGGCTTCATTAAGTGGAGCGGTAACCCATTCCAATATCAATTCATGGAATACAAATGCAATGATAAACGCAATAAATACTGAGAGAACAGAAAGTCCAAGTCTTTTTCGTAATTCAACAAGATGGGGTCTAAGTTCACTAAACATTATGCATCATCTTTCGGACTCTCATTCATTTCATTAGTCCCTTCTTTTTTCTTTTTCTTTTTTGGTTTTTTAAATGTCACAGTGTCATTTTTTGGTTCAACCTGTGTAGCAACTAGATCTTTTTCAGCTGTTTCATTCATTTGAGAAGCTTTTACAAGGGCTTGTGGTGACTCTTTTGAAATTTCATCATCATAGCTCACATCGTCAAAATCATCAAAGTCTATATTTTTAAAATTTTTAAGTTCATTTGTTGCATCATCAAGCTGTTTTTTGTAACTCAATGCTTCTTCTTTAAGATCTGCGATTTTCATTTCTTCTTCAAGAGAACTTTTTGCTTCACCAACAGTTTTTTTGACACTTTTGATAAACTTGGCGATCTCTATCATCGCTTGAGGAAGCTTATCTGGTCCTAAAAATAGGATAGCAACAATAGAAATAATGAGTAATTCGGTAAAGCCGATGCCAAACATAGTGTACCTTGTAATTTAATTGTTGTATTTTATCAAATTATCCTAAAATGTAGAGTGCGAGTTCATCACTCAGGAAAAAATTTTTATTATAGTAATGTGTAGCATTACAAAGAAGTTTCTTTTTTTTACAAAGGTGTTCGGCTTTTTGTATCATCTTTTCTGAAAGACAGGATTTCTCTATGCCGACAGTGCTTCGTAAGCCCAAAAAGATTCTTTCTGTAAGTGATTCATCCTGCGTCAGCGATTCTTCTGTAATATTCAATGGATTTGATACATATGCCTCTATATCTGTTTGGGGATAATAACGTTTGTCTTTCAAAAATCCGACTGCACCTGCTCCAGCACCTATATAGTTCTTCAATTCCCAATAACCTCTGTTGTGTTTACTCTGATAGGTACCGAAGTTGGATATCTCATACGCATTGAATCCTCGTTTCTCAATCTCATCTGCTACAAAGAATGCAAGGTTTTCATTCTCTTGTCTTACCTCAGGAGTACGTGAAAACTTTGTGCCATCTTCGATGGTAAGTTCATAGGCAGATATATGATCTATCGGGAGAGAAAAAGCTTCTTTTATATCATTTAATAGCAGTGACTTGGTATCTCCTTGATAATTATAAATCAGATCCAAAGAGAGATGCTCAAATCCAATTTCTTTTGCATAACGGATAGCATCTTTTGCTTGTTTCGGATTGTGTGCTCGATTGAGAGCTTTGAGTTTTTTCGCATTAAAACTTTGTACCCCAAAACTGATACGGTTGATACCAAGATCCTTCATGCCTTTTAACCAATCATTGGTCGCAGAATTCGGATTTGCTTCTGTCGTGATCTCAGCATTGTCAATGCAGATAGGGATTAAGTAGTCTAAAAATAGGTACATAAAGTTCAGGGTCTATGGTTGAAGGTGTACCCCCTCCAATAAAAAGTGTTTCTATACTTTTCGGTTTTGCTTCAAAACGCTCTAATTCAAAAGAGAGTTGTTTATAAAGGGCATCCATATATTTAGATTGGGTTTCAAATTTGTCAACATAGGTGTTAAAGCTACAGTAGTGACACTTAGAATCACAGTAGGGGATATGAAGATAAATTAGCAAATAGTTTTCTCACTTTTTGAATTTTTTCAAATGTTTGTAACCGCATTTTAGGTAAAATAATATCAGAAAATTAGGTATGTATAGATAAACTTTAGTAGATTTAGAGTGAAAATACAATTTAGTACTGATTATCAAAAGGGATCTGTCTCTATAGCTTCTTATTAAAGAAGTACAGTACTAACGCAATATAACAATTTCAGCTTTGTTGCGGCCTATTTAATTAAATTGTGAAATGAGTGGAAGTATGCAAAAGAAAAAGAGCTATAGGCCAAATGTTGCAGCTGTAATACTCTCTTCCAAGTATCCGGATAAGTGTGAGTTCTTTGTAGCACATCGAAGTGATATAAGGAATGCGTGGCAATTCCCTCAAGGAGGTATCGATGAAGGTGAAACACCTAGGGAAGCTCTTAAACGTGAATTGCTGGAAGAGATAGGCTGTGATAATGTAGAAGTATTAGGAGAATTTCCGGAGTGGATCTCTTATGATTTTCCGAAAACATCACGAGGTAAAACATACCCTTTTGACGGTCAGACCCAAAAATATTTTTTGGTACGTCTAAAAGAGACTGCAACGATTAATCTACAGGCATATGATATTCCTGAGTTTGAAGAATATGAGTTTGTAGAGTATGAACAGTTATTTAAAAAGGTGACCTACTTTAAACGTAAAGTATATCGTAGAGTGATTGATTATTTTATAGAAGAAGGTTTGATATAGATGTTAGTTGTACATAAATATGGTGGTACAAGTGTTGGAGATTTAGAGCGTATTGAAAATGTCGCCAACCGTGTTGCAAAAGCAAGAGAAGCTGGTAATGATATTGTAGTAGTTGTTTCTGCAATGAGTGGTGAAACCAACAAACTGATAGGTTATGCAGAACACTTCACAAATAACCCTGCAAAAAAAGAGATGGATATGCTGCTCAGTTCAGGTGAACGTGTTACCGCAGCTCTGCTCTCTATTGCATTGCAGTCAAAAGGCTATCCTGCAGTAGCAATGACAGGACGTCAAGCAGGTATCGTAACAGATGATGCTCATACGTATGCACGTATCGAGGCTATTGACCCTACTGCCATGCAAGATGAGATAGCTGAAGGTAAGATCGTTATTGTTGCAGGTTTTCAGGGTATCAACAAAGATGGCTCAGTGACAACGCTGGGGCGTGGTGGTTCAGACCTTTCTGCTGTTGCACTGGCGGGAGCATTGAAGGCTGATCAGTGTGAGATCTATTCTGACGTAGATGGTATCTACACGACAGATCCACGTATCGAGCCCCATGCAAAGAAACTTGACACTATCTCATATGATGAGATGTTAGAGCTTTCGTCACTAGGGGCAAAGGTGCTACAGAACCGTTCAGTAGAATTGGCAAAAAAACTTAATGTAAAACTATACGCTAAAAGTAGTTTTAGCGACAATGAAGGTACGCTTATCACAAAGGAGAGCAACAGTATGGAAGAAGTATTAGTAAGTGGTGTTGTCCTTGACAAAAACCAAGCAAGAGTTACACTAAGAGGTGTTTCGGATAGACCAGGGATTGCAGCAGAGATATTTACAATGTTGGCAAATGAGAACATAAATGTAGATATGATCATTCAGAATATGGGTACTGATGGTTCAACAAATCTTGGATTTACCGTACCACAAAGTGAACATGAAAATGCCAAAAGACTTATGGCAAGTTTTAACCATGATATCCAAGGTATGGATTTTGATGAGCATGTATGTAAAGTATCGGTTGTAGGTGTAGGTATGAAATCCCACTCAGGAGTTGCTGCTACAGCATTTACTGTGCTTGCAGAAAACAATATCAATATACAGATGATCTCCACTTCGGAGATAAAGGTCTCTATGGTGATCGATGAAAAATATGGTGAACTTGCTATCCGTTCACTTCATGAAGCGTATGAGTTAGACAAATAGATTAATGCAGCAGCTATTAAAGTGGACACTGGAAACCATACGTGAAGAGGAGTCCTCTTTTTCATGGATGGAGGAGTATCGTTATGAGTGGGCACCTTTAGCCAAGAGTGCTGTTTCCCAAAGTATTGAAGGGAAAACTGCTCTGATACTCACGGATGAATCATATGAATGGTTTGCTAAATATATTTTAAACAATATCAATGATTTGAAAAAAAATAGACCACTACTGCCCTTTTATGCTCTATCAAGTTGTTTTCCACATATGCATGCGATGAAATCAACACAAGATATACAACTTCTTGAAGATATGTTAGATATCTCTTATCCTAACGGCTATTATATTTGGTATATTGGTAAGGGTGATCACCCTTATACAAAACTTGCTTACAGAAATGAAAACAGTTTTTTATGGGTGATGGACGAAGAAGTTCAGGACAGTTTTGCATTTCGTAGCTCAGATACTTTATTGGATATTAAACTTTTACAACTCTTCAAGCTTTTTGACAATACATTATCAGCAGCACTTTTTGGGGATTTAGATTTAGAGTCATGAGACTAGTAAGCCAAGTGATCATCAGCAGCGATATAGATGACACGGTTATCCAGCTTGAAGGACTGCGGCAAAAAGAACGTTTTGTAAAAATCATCAAAGAAGAGACCTTTTTAGTTGAAGATGCAAAACTGGCTATAGAAAAAGCGTATATGGCAAGTGAAGAGACCACTGTTATCATCATTGCCGCGAAAACATTCTCTCCAGTAGTACAAAATAAACTTTTAAAAGTCATAGAAGAACCTCCACCTAAAAAAGAGTTTATTTTGATCACACCTAATAAGGCAACCATTCTAGATACAATCCGTTCACGTTTACCTATTATGGTATTGTCCCAGGATAAAGAAGAAGAGCATTTGGAACTGGACCTGGTCCAACTCTCTTTATCTACAGTCTATGATTTTGTACAAACCCATAAACGTACCGATGCTAAAGCGATGAAAGAGCTTGTTGAACGTATCAGCAAAGCTTCTATCTATTCTCAAGCCTATAATTTAGACGAAAAGACCCTGACACTCTTCTCTAATGCTTTTATTGCTTTGGATGTTGGTTCTCCGCCGCAGTTTGTGCTCAATACTTTATTGTTAAAGCTTTTAGCACGCAAAAAAAGATAAAATAAAATATCTCGTCATTCTCGGGCTTCCTTAGGAGTTAATAATGAACATCTATCAACTTGGACATATTGCAGATAAAAAAGCAGCCCTTAGAGCACTTGATGTTGAGAGTGGCGGTGTGGGTATCATGGCTAAGAAGATGGAACTTCTTCATTTTTTTATCAAAGACCTTAAAACACCTGCTGCAAATATACTTAAACAAGATGCTCTTAGTATTGGTGCAGAACTTGCTGTACCCGGAGGAGTTATTCTTTGTGAAAAACCTACATATGACTGTATTCTCATAGGGACGAGAAAACATATTGAGCTTCTCTCTAAAAAAGAGTTGGCACAACCTTTTGGTCTTAAAACTGTAGCGGCAGAGCTTAAGAAGTTTCTATCTGTCAAAGCTTATCCTACACAGATCATGGGTGTGATCAATGCAAACGATGACAGTTTTTTTGCCGGAAGCAGATTTCAGGCAGAAGATGCCATTAAACAGATTGAGTTCATGATAGAGAGTGGTGCAAGTATCATTGATGTAGGTGCAGTGTCATCACGTCCGGGTGCAGATGCAGTGAGTGGAACAGAAGAGTTGTCACGTATCAAACCTATTTGTGACATTATAAAGTCTGAACAATTGTATAAAAAAGCTGTTTTTTCTGTAGACACTTATACGCCGGATGTTGCAGAATATGCACTCAAAAGCGGATTTAGTCTCATTAATGATATTACTGGAGCGAGTAATGAAGAGATCATAAAACTTACAGTGAAGTATGAAGCAAAACTTTGCATTATGCATATGCAAGGTACGCCTAAGACCATGCAGAAAGAGCCAACTTATGATAATGTGATGGTTGAGATTAGTGAATTCTTTGAAGATCGTATTGGTAAATGTGAAGCCTTGGGATTGAGTAGAGAAAATATTATTTTAGATGTAGGCATAGGTTTTGGTAAGACATTGGAACACAATATCATACTGATCAGAAATATGGCACATTTTAAAGTATTTGGTTGTGAAGTTTTGGTCGGTGCAAGTAGAAAATCTATGATAAACAAGATTATTTCCAGCACAACGGAAGAACGTCTACCGGGAACCTTGGCCATTCATTTAAAAGCAGTTGAAAATGGGGCTTCCATAGTTCGTTGTCATGATGTACTTGAACATAAACAGGCTTTAAGTGTTTTGAAAGCGATATTGTAAGGTTTTGATGCGAATTATAAAATGGATCTTTTTGATCGTACTATTCATAACAATAGGGATCTTGGCCATAGATGTTTATATTGTAAAACAAGCAGAAGATGATATTTATCAAGATGTAAGCAAAATCCCAGCGAAAAAGGCTGCTTTGGTCTTGGGTACAGCTAAATATATGGTTGGGGGTGGTAAAAATTACTTTTATACGTATCGTATACGTGCCGCTGTAAAACTTTTTAAAGCAGGTAAAGTAAAAGCCATTGTTGTATCTGGAGATAACAGTACGAAATATTATAATGAGACAGGAAAGATGCAAAAAGATCTGATCAAAGCAGGGATCCCCAGTCAATATATTACCCTTGATCCTTTAGGCGTAAGAACCTTTGATTCACTGATAAGGGCTGAAGCGATTTTTGACCTAAAAGACTATATAATCGTCTCACAGAAATTTCATCTTGAAAGAGCATTGTTTATAGCTAAAGCCAAAGGACAAAAGGTCATAGGATTTATGGCGAAAGATATTCCTGGGACAACGGCTGCCTATAGGATGAAGGCCAGAGAATATTTTGCCAGAACAAAAGCTTTTTTAGATGTGTATATCTTGCATATGACGCCAAAGTTTGATGGAAAAAAAGAGAAAGTAAACTATAAAAAATGACAAATGAACAATACCAAGAAAAAATCATTATCCTCAAAAAATGGGCTCATGCTTATTATGTTGAAGACAATCCTGTAGCATCGGATGAAGAGTATGACAAACTTTATCATGAAGTGTTAGACTATGAAACAGCCAATCCTGATCATGTGGAGGAAGACTCTCCTACTAAACGTGTAGGTGGAATCGTACGAGATGAGTTTTCAAAAGCGAACCATATTAAACGTATGTGGAGTATGGAAGATGTATTCACCAAAGATGAAGTGCAAGAGTGGTTGGATAGAACAGTAAAAAATGTAGGTGAATGTGTTTACTTCTGTGAACCAAAGTTTGATGGTGCAAGTATGAACCTACTGTACGAAAATGGTAAGTTGGTACGTGCTATTACACGTGGTGATGGTGTTGTAGGTGAAGAGGTAACCGATAATGTACGTACGATACGCTCCGTACCTCTAAGTATCGACTATGAGGGACAAATAGAGATACGCGGTGAAGTGGTCATCCGTAAAGATGATTTTGAGATCATTAATAAAGAGAGATTCCAGGACGGTGAACAGATTTTTGCTAACCCGCGTAATGCTGCAGCAGGAAGCCTAAGACAGCTGGATTCCTCTATTACGGCGAAACGAAGGTTGGTATTTTACCCATGGGGTTTGGGTGAAAATACACTTACTCAGAGAAAGCTTTCCGAAAAAATGGATTTTGTGTATGAATTGGGTTTTTTAGAACCTCCACATGCACAAGAGTGTGCTGGCATAGAAGAGATAGAAGCTTTTTATCAAGATCTGATCTCTCTACGTAATGAGATACCTATGATGATGGATGGCATGGTCATCAAAGTAGATGAAGTGAGTAAACAAGAAGACTTAGGCTACACGGTAAAAGTACCTAAGTGGATGTGTGCCTATAAATTTCCTGCTGTAGAAAAAGTAACCAAGGTGAACGCCATCACACTACAAGTAGGAAGAACCGGTGTTATCACCCCAGTAGCTGAAGTAGAACCAGTAGAAGTAGAAGGTGCTATGATAGCACGCGCAACACTTCATAATTTTGATGAGATAGAACGTAAGGGCTTAATGGTAGGTGATAGTGTGATACTTATTCGGTCAGGTGATGTTATCCCGAAGATCACTAAGGTTTTGACAGATAGACGAGATGGTTCAGAGTTACCTATTGAAAGACCGACAGCATGTCCGACTTGCGAAAGTGAACTGCTTGATGAAGGTACGCTGATAAAGTGTCAAAACCTTGATTGTCCAGACAGAGTAGTAAACTCCATTATCCACTTTGCGAAAAAAGGATGTATGAACATAGATGGTCTTGGCTCAAAAATCGTTGAGTTACTTGTAAAAGAGCACAAAATAGGTGATATCTTAGGACTCTATCATTTGAAGTTTGAAGATCTGGAGGGAATGGAGGGGTTCAAAGAGAAACGAATCAAAAATCTTCTTGATGCGATAGATGCTACAAAAGGTGTTCCACTATATAGATTGATTACAGCAATGGGCATAGAACACATTGGGGAAGTAGCAAGTAAATCATTGGCTCAGGAGTTTGGTTTAGGTATAGTAGATGCATCATTTGAAGAAATTATTGCTCTAGATGGTATTGGTGAAGAGATGGCAAATTCTCTACTTGAATTTATGCGTGTGAACCATGATTTTGTTTTAAAACTTTTCGAGACAATTGTGCCGACTGTAGAAGAGAAAAAAGAAGCGATTGAAAATCCTTTCAAAGACAAGACAGTAGTACTGACTGGATCTATGTCAGTTAGCAGAGGGGTAGTGAAAGAGATGCTTGAAACACTGGGTGCAAAGGTTAGTGGTTCAGTCAGTAAAAAAACAGATTATGTAGTTTATGGTGAAGATGCAGGATCTAAATTGACCAAGGCTGAGGATTTAGGGGTAAAGACTTTGACCGAAGATGAAATGAGGGCAATGCTGTGAGACTCGATAAGTACTTAGTCGAAGAGGGTTATTTTGAAAGTCGTAACCGTGCAAATGATGCGATTAAGACCGGACAGGTCATTGTAGATGGAAAGAAGGCCAAAGCTTCAACTAAAGTAGATGAAAATAGTATTATTGAAGTAGAAGATACGAAGTTTTATGTCAGTCGTGCCGCACGTAAACTGGAGAATTTTTTGGCTGAGCACCCTATAGATATAAAGGGTAAAAGCGCACTAGATATAGGTTCTAGTACAGGTGGATTTGCTCAGATAGTCCTTGAAAATAATGTGGCGACACTTACCTGTGTAGATGTAGGTAAAGACCAACTGCATATTTCATTGCGCAACAATAAAAAGCTTTCATTGTATGAAGAGACAGATATACGTGAATTTCAAAGTGACGATACTTTTACATTGATTACCTGTGATGTTTCTTTCATCTCTATACTACAGATTACAGATGATATAGGCAGATTGAGTCAGAAGAATGCAGATATCATTATACTCTATAAACCACAGTTTGAAGTAGGAAAAGATGTAAAACGTGACAGTAGAGGTGTGGTACAGGACTTTGATGCTATCGCCAGACGAAAAGAAGCGTTTGAAGCAGAAACAAAAAAGTTAGGTTGGTCACTCAAATATCATGCACTCTCGGAAGTCCAGGGTAAAGAAGGTAACCAAGAGTATCTTTATCATTTTGTAAAGATGGAGCAATAGAATTGCAATTTAAAAATGAGATTAAAAGTATTGCCATAGGCTCATTTGATGGTATACATCTAGGGCACAAGACACTTATTGATAGAGCTGATGCATTGGTCATCATAGAAAGAAATGGCGGTTACTTAACTCCTGGATATAAACGTTCACTTTTTACCTCTAAAATATGTTGTTTTTATCATTTTGACAAGATAAAATCACTTACACCTGAAGCATTTGTACATAAACTTGAATCTGACTTCCCTACACTTGAAACGATTGTTGTGGGTTATGATTTCCATTTTGGTAAAAATAAAGCAGGGAATGCTCAACTGCTCAACACCTTATGTCAGAAAAAAATAATTATTATTGATCAGGTAAGTCTTGAAAAGATACCTGTGCATTCTCGTACTATTAAAACTTATCTACGTGAAGGTAAGATAGAACTGGTAAATAAGTTGCTAGGTAGAACTTACCATATCATCGGTGCAGTAACAAAAGGACAGGGATTAGGTAAAAAAGAATTGGTCCCTACAATCAATTTAAACGTAAAAGAGTATCAGCTCCCATTAGAAGGCGTCTATGCTACACGAACATTGATTGAAGGGCAATGGTTAAATTCCATAAGCTTTCTCGGTCACCGTGTCACAACAGATGACTCTTATGCAATAGAGACACATATCCTTGATAAAGAGATTGAAGAAATAAGCGGAGATATAGCATTAGAATTTGTAGATTTTATACGTTTTAATCGAAAATTTGACAGCTTGCCTTCCCTAAAAAAACAAATTTATGATGATATTAGTAAGGCAAAAAATCTATTGTCATGAAGAAGATACTGAAAAAAATAAGTATCTTTTTACTTATAGGATATATAGGAACAGGATTGTATCTTTATTTCAATCAGAAGTCTTTTCTTTATTTTCCTACCCCAAATGTTAACACACCATACATACAGATGACACTTCATAATGAGGGAGAATCTATTCATATTATTGTCTTAAATAAAGGACACAAAAATGCCATAATCTATTTTGGAGGCAATGCTGAGTCAATGGCACAAAGTAGTTATGAGATTGCTAGTCAATTTCCTGAATATACAGTTTATCTAATGGATTACAGAGGGTATGGAGGTAGTACAGGAGAAGCCAGTGAAGAAGGGCTCTATAGTGATGCATTGAATCTTTATGATACGGTCAAGTCTAAACATGATTGTATTGCTGTAGGGGGTCGTAGTTTAGGTTCTGGTATTGCGACCTATGTAGCAGCTCACAGAAAAATCTCGATATTGGCACTTATTACTCCTTTTGACAGTATTATCAATGTTGCACAGGAGATGTATCCTATTTTCCCTATATCGTTTCTACTTGAAGATGGTTATGATTCTTTGAGTAGAATAAAACAGATAAAAGCGAAAACGCTTATTATTGTTGCACAAAACGATAACGTCATTACAAGAGAACGTACACAAAAGCTCATAGATGCTTTTGATATTGGTCAACTCCAAGTGAGAATTATTCCAAATAGAGGACATATTGATGTCTCTTCAGATAGTACCTACTATAAAATCATGCAAGATTTTATAGATAAAGGGTGTGAGTAAACCATGCTTTTATTATAAGTATATAATTTATGATAAAATGACGACATGAAAGATAAAGTATTTAATAAGCCTATAGAAAAAAAGTTTGAATTTGACGAAGCAGTTGCGTCTGTTTTTGATGACATGTTGAGTCGATCGGTCCCTTTTTATGATGAGGTAAGAAAACTAGTCATCTCTTTAATTTTATCAGAACAAGCGGAGGGTAAGAAGGTACTTGATCTTGGTTCTTCGACTGCAAAGTTTTTACTGGATCTACATAGTAAAATGGCTGCTAAAATGGAACTTAAAGGGCTTGATAATTCTCAAGCAATGTTAGATAGAGCAGATCAAAAATGTCAAGCTTTTGGAGCAAAGATAGAGTTGGAGTTAGCTGATATGTTAACCTATGACTATCATGAAGAGGACGTTATTGTGGCAAACTATACCTTGCAGTTTATCCGTCCTATGCAACGAGTAGAGCTTGTGAAGAGACTTTATGATGGATTGAATGATGAGGGTATGTTTATTTTCTCAGAAAAAGTAGTTTTTGAAGACAAGAAACTTGATAAAGAACTTATAGATATTTATTATGACTATAAAAAAGAACAGGGATACAGCGAATATGAAATCGCACAAAAACGAGAAGCCTTGGAAAATGTACTCATTCCTTTCACGATAAAGGAAAATATACAGATGTGCAAAGATGCCGGATTCAAACAGGTAGAAACGATTTTTCAATGGGCAAATTTTGTGACATTTGTTGTGAAAAAGTAATACTTATTTTAATTATATAATAAAGTTATTCACCTCTCTTTCACACTGTGAATAACTTAAATATCTTCTTTTCATCTTTTTTAGCTATAATCACCCAATTTATTTTTAAGGATATATTATGAGTTGGACACCTAGTAGTTGGAGAGCATTTCCTATAAAGCAACAACCAGCATACCAAGACCAAGAACTTCTTAAAAAAGTAGAAGAAGAATTGAGTTCTTACCCACCACTTATTTTTGCTGGTGAGGCAAGAAACTTAAAAGATAAACTTGCAAAAGCAGGGCGTGGAGAAGCATTTTTACTTCAAGGTGGAGATTGTGCAGAAAGCTTCTCTGACTTTAATGCAAAAAATATTAAAAATCTTTTTAAACTGATGCTTCAGATGAATATGGTTTTAATGTATGGTACAGGTAAGCCAGTGGTGAAAATAGGTCGTATTGCAGGGCAATTCGCAAAACCGAGATCTTCTGATTTTGAAGAGATAGATGGTGTAAGTTTACCAAGCTACCGTGGTGATATTATTAATGGTATCGAGTTTACTGAAGCGGCAAGAGTTCCAAACCCTAAAAATATGCTTAGAGCATACAATCAGTCTGCGGCAACACTTAATCTTGTAAGAGCATTTGCTAGAGGTGGTTTGGCAGATCTCACCAAAGTACACCAATGGAACCTTGATTTTATTAAAGACAATCCACTTGGAAAGCGTTATGATGAGCTTAGTACAAAAATAGATCACGCTATGAATTTTATGGCAGCATGTGGGCTTAACAGTGACACAATGCCACAGTTGCATCAAACAACACTCTATACTTCACATGAGGCACTACTTTTAAATTATGAAGAGGCATTGACCAGACAAGACTCTGAGACAGGTGAATGGTATGACTGTTCAGCGCATATGTTATGGATAGGTGATAGAACAAGAGATCTTAATGAAGCGCATATCGAATACTTTAGAGGTATTAAAAATCCTATTGGTTGTAAAGTTGGACCTACTATGGAAGAAGATGAACTCATTGAGCTTATAGATGCCTTAAACCCTGATAATGAAGAAGGAAGGTTAAATCTTATCGTTCGTATGGGTGCTAGTAAGATCAAAGAATATTTCCCTCAATTGCTTAAGCGTGTGAGAGATGAGGGAAAAAATGTTGTATGGTCTTGTGATCCAATGCATGGAAATGTTGAAAAAAGCTCTACTGGATTTAAAACAAGAGATTTTGATAACATTCTTTCAGAAGTAGAGCAGTTCTTTGCAATTCATCAAGAGATGGGAACTGTTGCTGCAGGTATTCACCTGGAAATGACAGGAAATGATGTAACAGAATGTACAGGTAGTACATCTTGTGCCATTACTCCTGAAGGATTGGCTAACCGATATCATACACAATGTGATCCGAGACTCAATGCTTCTCAAGCATTGGAACTTGCATTTATGCTTTCAGGTGCGGATAAAGAATCTTAATAACTTGAAACTACCGTGAAGATGTTTTCTCCATCTTCATAGTGGTAGTGTAACTCCATATGATGAATATCCAAAATACTTTTTACAATGTAAAGACCTAAACCTAACCCTTTTTTAGAAGCATGGAAAGGTTTAAAATAATTTTCTAATGGTTCTTTTAACTTTTCCCCTTTATTGATTACCTTCAGTTGATTTTCATCTATAATGACGGTGACATGCTTATCTATACTGTATTTTATACCATTGTCAAGAAGGTTTTTAATCACTAGAGTAAAAAGTTCAAAATCAACATCCGTGTTGTAGTCTTTTTTAATATTGGTGGTAATAAATCGTTTTGGGTTTTCTATCATCAGCATATCTTCACTGGCTTCAAGTAGGTCACTCATTTTGTAAGGTTTGATTGTGAGTTCAAAGTTTTTAGAAGTAATCTTTTCAATTTTTGCAAATTCATCTATGAGTAGGTTCAGCCTTTCAAAAATACTATGCAAGCGTGTTTTATTTTTTTCATCTTCAAGCATTTCACTTACGAGACGTCCTTTTGCGATAGGTGTCTTCAGTTCATGCATGATGGCCCGTAAAAAGAGTTGGCGGGAGTGTAGAAGTTCACGTATCATCGTGACTGCATGGTCAAACTCATTTGCTACTTCAGCGATCTCATCTTCTTTATCACTTTTACATTCTATATCAAGATTACCTTTTGAGAAAGTTTGTATTTGACTTTTCAGCTTTGATAGCGGGAGAAAACTTTTCATGATCCATAAATATAAAAGGATAATGAGTAGGAAAACTGCAGAAAAAATAAGTGCACGTTTAAGTGGAAACTTTGCTTTATTTTTGTTTTCGAGTATAAGTTTGAATCTATCATTGTTGATAATAATGATACGTTTTAAATGAAAAGTATCGACAGCATAACGTTTGAGTTTGCCTTTTTCCTTAAAGAAACGTTCGATCTGAACAACAGTTCCTTTGTCAGTAATCAGTGAAACATTCTGAGCATCAAGATATGCTTCATCTATTTTTCCGTGTTTTAAATAATAGGTATAAAGATAGTGAGATATAGCTTGTTCCTGAGCAATGTTCCTCTCTTCGATCATAGCATGGTCATATTTGATAGAAAATATAAATAGAGCACCTAAGAGAAGTAGTGTAAGAGAAAATACAACTCTTATTTTACTACGTAATGAAGTAATAATCATACGAGTTTATAGCCCACACCGCGTACGGCCTGTATACGTTTATTGTCACCAAGTTTAGTACGTATTTTTGAGATGATCACATCTAGACTTTTTCCTTGTGAATCCATACTCATAGCAGCAGAAGTATTGATGATTTGTTCACGTGATTGAGTCATACCTTGATGCTTCACAAGTAAAGAGAGTACCTCAAATTCCGCAGGAGTCAAAGTAAGTGCTTCACCTTTAAAGTAGATAGTGTCTCCTTTAAGTTCAAAATCACTTTTTGGAGTGGCTATTTCACTATTATTTGCTTTAGAATAACGTCTAAGAAGGGAGGTGATACGTGCATACATCTCTTTTGGATCATAAGGCTTTGGTAGATAGTCATCAGCACCTAGGGCAAAACCTTCTACTTTATCGTTAATGTCTGAGCGTGCAGAAGAGATGATAATAGGAATATCGTATTTTTCTACGACTTCTTTACATACTTCAAGCCCATCCATTCCTGGAAGTGTAAGGTCGAGTATAAGTAGGTCATATTTTTTTACACCTGCACTAAGTCCAAGATAAGGGTCTTCAAAGTTAGTCACCTTGATATCATATTGTGCGAGATATTCAGTAAGAAGCTCTGCAAATTCAGCATCATCTTCAATCATTAAAATATTTATCATGGGTTACCTCATATAGTATCTATAACTTCATTTTAATGACTAAAGGTTAATTGAAGTCAAATAGAATGACAAGTTAGAGTATAAATGCTTTACTCATGTACTTTTTGATCTCATCAAATGTAAAAGCATGCTTTGTAAAATATTCAAAAGCGATAATGCCCTGATAGAGAAGCATGTCACTTCCATCTTTGGTTGGTTTTTTATATGTTTTTGCAAGTTTTAAAAAAGGTGTTTCTTTACCATAAATGACATCTACACAGGCTTTTGCTCTAGGTATGACCTGTTCAAGTATTTTGGAAGGACATGGGAGTGAATCATCTTCAAGACCTGCTGATGTCATATTAATGATCAGATCATAAGCTTCAGGGATGAAATCATTAAAAGTAAACGTTTGAAATCCATTCTCTTTAAAATAGGTTAATCTCCCTGAACTACGGTTGAGAATGGTCACATCATATCTCGCTTCTTTAAGTATCATAGCTGTAGATTTTGCCGTACCTCCAGCCCCTAAAAAAAGTACAGTTTTGATATTTTTAAATTCTGAAATGGCTTTTAAAAAACCTGGGGCATCTGTATTGTATCCATAGAGTTTTCCTTCTTTTTCAACGATTGTATTGACTGCACCTACTTTTTGTGCAAAAGGATCTAATACATCGCAGGCATCATAAGCATACTCTTTATGTGGTACAGTGATGTTAATACCTTTTAAACCAAGTGAAAAAAATGTCTCTTTGAGTTTTGTCCCATCTTCAAGTTGGTAACGTGCATAGCATCCATCAAAGCCAAATCCCTCAAAACAAAGGTTATGCATTAATGGAGATTTGGAGTGTGAGACGGGATTTCCAAAGATGGCAAAGAGTGCTTTGCTCATCTTTAGAGTGTTTCCATTTCTTTCAGTGTGGAGAGTAGGGCTCCCAGTTTGTTTCTCACCTCGAGGTATTCTAGCTCAGGTTTTGAGTCTGCAACAACACCAGCACCTGCTTGTAATGTAATACTGTCTGGCTTGATGAGTGAAGTACGTATGGCGATAGCGGAATCCATATTTCCGTCAAAAGAGAAGTAACCAACAGAACCGGAGTAGAAACCACGTTTGAGACCTTCATATTCTGCGATGAGTTTCATCGCTTCAATTTTAGGTGCCCCTGTCATAGTTCCTGCTGTAAATGTGGCTGCAAAAAGGTCAAACATGTCTTTGTCTTCTTGTATTATGGCCTCAACATCAGATACCATATGCATTACGTGAGAGTATTTTTCCACACGCATCATATCTGTTACCTTAACTGTTCCTGTCTGTGCGACACGACCGACATCATTTCGACCTAAGTCTATAAGCATAAGGTGCTCTGCACATTCCTTAGGATCATTTAACATTTCAAGTTCCAGCTCTTTGTCTCGTGTTTTATTTTTCCCACGTTTACGTGTTCCAGCGATAGGACGTAGAAGTATCTCACCATCTGTCAAACGTACCATCACCTCTGGTGAAGAACCACAGATAGAGAAATCTTCATAATCAAGTAAAAAAAGATAAGGTGAAGGATTTTTAGAACGTAGTATTCTGTAGAAGCTTAATGGATCTATCGTTCCTTTTTGTGTATATCTATTGGCTAGAAGTATCTGAAAGATATCTCCAGAACGTATGTTTTCTTTAGATTCAACAACCAGCTCTTTAAAACGTTCTTCATTTATACTGAAACTACCTTCTCCCTCAAGTTTTACAGCCTTAAGCGGCATAGGGGTACAGGTAGTGTGCAAGATATCTTCAATAGCAGTAATACCTTCTTTTATAGAATCATCATTTAAAATCAATGTAAGTTTTGCACTCTTATGCGAGTACGCAATGATGATTTTAGGACGTACTAGGTCTAGATCTGGTGTATTCAATGGATCTAGCAAGTCATCCATACTCTCTTCAAGTACAGGTTCAAATACTTTTACCATATCGTAAGCAATAAAACCGATAAACCCGTCTACAAAAGAGAAGCCAACCTCTAAAGCTTTTTCTTTATAAGCGGCTTTGTCAACAGACTTGTAATATGTTTTTAAAAAACTGAATGGGTCTTCTTCTAATATTTTTTTATTACCTGTTTTATCTGTGTAAGTAGTTGTTTTATCTTTATAGCTGAGACGCTCTTGTGCACCTATAGTGATAAATGAGAAGTTACCATCACTGGTATTAACCACACTTTCAAAAAGCATGGTGATTTCATTGGGAAAAATTTCTTTTATTTTTCCATAGAGTGCAACTGGAGTGAGTTGGTCAAATAGTATTGTTTTATGCATATTGGGCTACCTTTTTACTACAAAAGCACTTTTATTGATACGGTCTTTTACTTGTACAAGGGCATGATTAACAGATGCCCTGTCTTCATAAGGTCCGATAAGCAGTTTTTTTGTACCATCTTTAGGAGATCTTAAAATTCGATATTTAAATCCATTGTTTCTAATGACCGATATAAAACGTGAACTAGGTTGGTTTTTAAATGACCCTACTTGTATATAGTATTTTGTACTAGAGGTACTCGCAGGAACTGGTTTTTGCGTGACAACTTTCTCTTCAGGTTTTGCTATAGGTTCAGGCTTTTTAACTACTGGTGTTTTTAGCTTTTTAGCTTCAGCAGCTTTTTGAGCTTGGAGAGCCTCTTTTGCTTTGTTTTCAGCTTTTTCTCTAGCTTCTTGTTCAGCTTTTCTTTTTGCTTGTACTGACTCCCAGTATGCTCTGTCAGCAGCATCTTTTTCTTCTTGATCGGCTGTTGAAATTTCTTTAGCTAATACTGGTGCCTTAACTTCTTGTTCAGTAATATTTGAAAGAACGGGATCTTTTTTAATCTCTAATACTTTCGGTTCAACTTCTGGCGTCGGGTCTACTTTCTTAACAACAGCATCTACTTCTTTGACCGGTTCTTTTACGATATCAGGTTTTATTTCTTCAGCTACTGCTGGCTTCGGTCTGCTCTCGACAATGTTTGAAAGAACTGGTTCTGTATTTGTTTTCACCTGTTCTGGAGTCTCTTTTAGCTTCAGTTCTGGCGCTATGAGGTCTGTTGTATTTTCTTCAAAAGAAAGTTGTGTATTATGGGGTGTTTTAAGCAAAATTTTAGTTAGAATAATCGCCACGATCAATACAACAATCAATAACGCGACAATGGTTAAAAAACTTTTTATTCTACTATGTTTTGGTTCAATATTATCGATGATCAGGTCATCAAGATTGTGGTCATGCATAGGGGGAAAGATCTCCAGATATAAATTTATATTGATTATATCATATTTATATATTATTTAAATTTTAGCCACCGTTTCGTAAACCCTCGCTGTTAAGGGCGGGGATATAAGAAACAAAAGTATGTCAAAATGACATACTTTTCTCATCACATTTGAAATTTCTATATAATTAAAATACCAAATCTATAAAGGAGCTAAAGTGTTAAAAGTAGTGAAAGTGCGTATTTATCCAAATACTTTACAAAGAGAGAAACTTTTACAGCATTTTGGCTCTGCAAGGTTTGTGTATAACTTTATGCTTGGCAGAAAAAAAGAAATCTATGAAAAAGATAAAACTTCTATTTCTGCCTATGAACTCAAAAAACTTTTGCCTCAAATGAAAAAGACAGAAGACTTTGAATGGCTCAAAGAGATAGATTCAACAGCTTTGCAAAATGCCGTACTGAATATGGACAGAGCCTATCAAGACTTTTTCAGACGAGTAAAGACCAAAGAAAAATCAGGGTTTCCTAAATTCAAAAGCCGTCACCACTCAAGACAATCTTATCAAGCCTCTACAGCCTCAGTAAAAGAGAGTAAGCTTTATCTTCCAAAGATAGGTGAAGTAAAAGCTAAATTTCATCGTGGAAAAATCACAGGCAAGATCAAAACCGTAACCATATCTTGTGAAGCCGATCAATACTTTGCAAGTATTAACTACGAAGATGGAAAAGAAGAGGTTTTGGGTGTAAATAACAGTAAAAGTATTGGTATTGATATGGGTGTAAAGGTTTTTGCCTATACCAGTGACAATCAAAAGATGAAGCATATTAATCTAAAAAAGGAAATAGCCAATGTTATTAAAGCACAAAAATCACTATCAAGAAAAAAAAGAGGAAGTCAGAACAGGACTAAGGCAAAAAAGAAACTTGCCAAAAAACATTTAAAACTCAAAGACAAAAGAAATGATTTTCTACATAAAATAACTAAAAAGCTAAGTGAAAACCAAACTGTAGCCGTAGAAAATCTAATGATAAAAAATATGTCTAAAAAAGCTAAAGGCTCAATAGAAAACCCAAATATGAGAAGTTCTGCGAAATCAGGACTTAACCGTTCAATACTGCAACAGTCATGGGGGAAATTCTTTGAATTACTAGAATACAAACTAAAGAGAAATGGCGGGGAACTTATCAGGGTTGATCCCAAATATACTTCTCAGAAGTGTAGCTGCTGTGGACATATTTCAAGTAAGAACAGGCAAAGTCAAGCTAAGTTTGAATGTATAGAATGTGGAGCACAAAAAAATGCAGACCATAACGCCTCAATTAATATTCTCGATGCGGTAGGAACTACCGTTAAAGCCTCTTAATATCCGAACAATAGTTTGGAGTTTCTAGGAAGCTCCGCCTTTTAAGGTGGGGTAGTTCACAGTCTATTATAGGGGAGACTAACAATATTATATGCTTCTGGCAGTGCCAATGCAGGCAAACATTTCCATTTTTTAGTCATTTTTTCTTTGAGAGCCTCTGAAATCAATTTTAGTTGTGCATCTGCTTCTTCTAAAGTAAGTGCATCAACCTTTATAAATACTTGTAATCGTTCAACATCTTTACCTTGATAGATATAATAATCAGATATTTCCATGGTTTTAAACAAATGTTTCACAAGATGATGAAATCGTTTGTGTTCATCGCCTTTATATTCAATGACAAGATAGTTAGTATGGTTATCTTTGAGCAAAGGTACTGCGATATTGTATTGTCTGTTTTGGTGCTGCTCAAATAGAAGATGTGTAAGTGGTTCATTTATGCATTCAAATTTTGCATAGAAGGTACGATTGTTAAATTGTATTTGATCAACAATCGTATTTCTTTTGATATAATAATGGTCGTCAAAAAGATCTAAATCTAAAACTTTTATTGTAAGACCTTACTTAGTAGATAGATTTGTCATAGATAACAAAATTTTGTGCAAGTACTTTCATCTCTTCTTTGATTGTTGCATGAAGCGCAGCATCATTGACATTGTCAAGTACATCAGCAATCTTGTTTGCGATGAGTTCAAACTCTTTTTCTTTCATCCCTCTACTTGTAAGTGCAGGAGAACCGATACGTACACCTGAGGTGACAAAAGGACTTCTTGTTTCACCTGGAACAGTATTTTTATTCACAGTGATACCTGCTGCACCTAGTGCAGCATCTGCATCTTTTCCAGAGAAATCTTTATTAAGAAAAGAAACCAATACAAGGTGATTGTCTGTTCCACCAGAAACCACATCATACCCTCTTTCAACAAGTACTTCAGCAAGTTTTGAAGCATTTGCTTTGACTTGCTTGGCATAGACTTTCCAAGCATCACTGAGGTTGTGTTTGAATCCAACAGCTTTTGCAGCGATTACATGCACAAGTGGACCACCTTGGAGTCCAGGGAAGATAGCAGAGTTAACTTTTTTAGCAATATCTTCATCATTCGTCATGATCATACCACCACGTGGTCCAGCAAGTGTTTTGTGTGTAGTTGTCGTTACTACATCGGCGTATGGGAATGGGCTAGGGTGTTCACCTGCACATACCAAACCTGCAATGTGAGCAATATCTGCAAAGAGAATAGCACCTACTTCATCAGCAATATCTCTGAACTTTTTGAAATCTATCTCTCTCGCATAGGCAGAAGCACCACATACGATGATCTTAGGTTGTACGATCTGAGCTATTTCAAGTACTTTATCGTAATTAATACGACCGTCAAGTTCTACACCATAAGTAAAAGATGAGTAGTTTTTACCAGAAAAACTTGGCTTAGAACCATGTGTCAAGTGACCACCATGGCTTAAGTCCATTCCAAGTATTTTATCACCAGCTTTAAGAAGTGCAGCATATACAGCACCATTTGCTTGAGATCCAGAATGTGGTTGAACATTTGCATAGTTACAGTCAAAAAGTTCACATGCTCTGTCAATAGCCAATTGTTCTACAGTATCAGCAAATTCACATCCACCATAATATCTTTTATAAGGATAACCTTCAGCATATTTGTTTGTGAACACTGAACCCATCGCTTCCATAACAGCAGGAATAGTAAAGTTCTCAGAGGCGATCATCTCTAAGTGGTCTGTTTGTCTTTCTCTCTCATTCTCAATGGCTTCAAAAATTTCTGGGTCAAATGTTTCTATGGCATAACTCATAGGTTTTCCTTATATGGTTTAAATTAGTGTAGTTATAGCAAATTTTCTCTAAAAATGTTATGAAATATTTAAGTGTTTTGAAAAGTAGAAGAGTGATAGTTTTTATATTGTAAGTGTGACTATTTTTTATAAATGGAAAAAGAGTAGAATGAGGATAGATTTATATCATTGGTTTATTTATATTGTGGTAGGAAAGAAGAAGTTATTCATCTTCTTTCGCAAATTTTTCATATAAAAAGCTCAAAATAGCTTCACGACATCTGATGTACTCTGGGTCATGTTGAAGTTCAACCCTGTTTCTTGGTCTTTCTAGATTGACTTCAAGTATTTCACCGATTGTTGCTTCTGGCCCATTGGTCATCATAATGACTCTATCACTCAGAAGTACTGCTTCATCAACATCATGTGTGATAATAATGACAGTATTTTCAACTTTTTGCTGAATTCTCATCAGATGCTCTTGTAAATTGGCTCTTGTAAGTGAATCCAAGGCACCAAATGGTTCATCCATTAAAAGAACTTCTGGTTTTATGGAAAGTGCTCTAGCAATACCTACACGCTGTTTCATACCACCTGATATCTCATCAGGTAATTTGTCTTTTGCATGGATCAAGGTTTACCATAGATATAAACTTTTCTACTCTCTCTTTACGTGCTTCTTTAGTACAGATCCGGCATTACTTTTTTTACTGCCATCTCTATATTCTGATAGACGCTCAACCATGGCAGTAAAGAGTGGTTTTGAAATACAACAGCTCTATCTGCTCCCGGTCCTTTGATCTCTTTTCCTTTGAGGAAGATATACCCTTCTGTTTGCATGTCTAGGCCAGAGATCATGTTGAGAAGCGTTGATTTTCCACATCCACTATGACCGATGATAGATATGATCTCATTTTTCTTGATCTCTATATCTACATTAGTGACTGCAATGTAGTCTTCCTTTCCCTGGAATTGGAAACCTTTTCTCAATATTTTCTAAATGTAAAAACTTTTGCTTACCCATATTACGCTCTTCCTTTTTTTGTATAATCAAAATAGTCAGCGATCTTACCCATAATAAGATCTAAGATAAATCCAACCAATCCAACGATAATAATACCGATGATGATGTTATAGTAGTTCAAATTGTTATACTCATCCCAGATCCAGAATCCTATACCGATACCTCCAGTAAGCATCTCTGCGGCCACAATAACCAACCATGCTATTCCCAAAGAGAGTCTCATACCCGTAAAGATAAAAGGAACTGCTACAGGTAAAATAATTTGTCTGATCTTTTCTATAGGGGTAAATCGCAATACTTTAGCCACATTCATATAATCTTCACTTACACTTCGTACACCAAGAGCCGTGTTAATGATGATCGGCCATATGGAGGTAACAAATATCGTTGAAATCGCTGTCAGATTAATATCTTGAAAGATAAAAAGTAACAGGGGCAACCAAGCTAGAGGTGACACAGGTTTAAATATCTGTATAAACGGATCAAAAGCGTATTGGGCATTTTTACTCATACCTATAAACAATCCTAAAGGCACGCCTACAAGGATGGCTAAGGCAAAACCAGAAAAAACCCTTTGTAGTGAGTTTAGAATTTGCCAGAAAATACCTTTATCATCTTCATTTTCTATATAAAAAGGGTCAGTCAAAACTCCAATTACTTCTTCGCCTTCAGCATCAATACCTCCAAAAGCAGCGATATAGGTACCATAAGGCGTTGGAAAATCTTCTACATTATTTGCTATGCTTGACCATATCCCTAGTATACCGATAAAAACCAGAACTGGTAGTATGATTTTCTTTGCAAGTTCATTCTTCATTTATGTCAATCTCCTTTAATATGTACATTTACAAGTACCTAAAGCCAGTTGGAGACAAGAGGAGTATGATAGGAGTTATCTGTTCTTTAGGTACTTGTAAATGCAATATTGATTTGCCTACTCCCATCATTTTATGGGAGTAATGTATGTTTATTTTTTAGTGACGAATTTTGGATCGGCACATCCAGCTGGTCCGTAAGGACAAACATACTTTGGCTGTTTTGTCTCTACAGTCCAGTTATTTGCCTTCAAAAGATCTTCCTTGCTGACTTTTGAGTTCGATACTTGGAAGTCATAGATATAGTCAACGGCTTTATTTGGATCCCAAACTTTACCGTCAATGAATTTATTGTATTCATCCACACCATCTTTTTTCCAAGGACTAGGCGGCAATGTATATCCTATTTCTTTTGCTACTTGGGCAAATAGGTCTGGTCTATAAACTTTTTCTATGGTTTCTTTCATATTGACAGGCTTGTCAAGTTGACCCCATCTATACATTTGTGTGATAAACCACATACCGTGTGAGTAGTAAGGATAGGCTGCATAATAGTTTGCAAATACATTAAACATTGGGTTTGAACTGTCTACACCTTTATTGTAAAGAAATGTTCCACTCATTGACTTTTGTAAAACGTTTTTAGGTGCTTTTACATAGTTCTTTTTTGCCAAAAACTTAATCGCTTCTTCTCTATTTTCCCAAGAGGCATCAAGCCACATTTGTGCTTCAATGATGGCTTTCATCACAGCTTTAGTGGTTTCGGGGTATTTCTCAACAAAATCAGCTCTTGCCTGTAATACTTTTTCCGGATTGTTGTTCCAAATATCATAATTCGTTACTAGAGCAGAACCTTTACCCTTAAGTACGATTCTTGAGTTCCATGGTTCACCAACACAGTATCCTTCAATGTTACCTGCAATAAGATTCGAAGGCATTGTCGGTGGAGGAAAAGGCTTGATGGTACAGTCTTCATCTGGTTTGATCCCACTTGAGGCCATCCAGTAACGAAGTTCATAGTTATGTGTTGAAACAGGGTGTACCATACCAAAGTTCAATGGTTTGTAGTTATCCCCTTCTGCTTTGTGTTTCGCATCGATATATTTTTTTAGACTTTCAGCACTTACAGGTCTTGTTGTCTCATCTAAACCATACTTTTTCATTTCATTGATGATTTTATTTCCATAAGTAATGGCATTTCCATTAAAGTCAAGACTTAAAAGTGCTTGCAAGTGAGCATCACCATTGATACCAAGTGTTGCAGCGATCGGCATACCTGCTAGAGCATGAGAGAAATCATATTCTCCAGAGATGACTTTTTGTTGGATACCTGGCCAACCACCACCTTCTTTGGCTACATGTACATCTAAACCATATTTTTCAAAAAATCCTTTTTCTTTTGCAATCACCAATGGCGCACAGTCAGTCAGTGCAATAAAACCTATTTTTAATTTCTTTTTTTCTGGTTCTGCAAGTACAGAAGTTGCAACTAAAGAAAGACCTAAGCCTAATTTCAAAACCTGTTTCAACATTTTTGCTCCTTTAAATTTACATTAAAATGCTTTGATGTCAAAATAGTATCATAGTTTATATCACTATTTATACAACTAATTGTTTAATTTTTAATCATAAAATTCTTAATTTTACATAAAATTCTTTATATAATTTTTAAATAAATGAGTGTTATAAGGTCATGAAATGGTTAAATCAGTGTGTGGATATTGTGGTGTAGGATGTGGATTGGAATATGATGAAAAAAAACTCATAGGTGATATAGCATATCCAGCGAATCAGGGGAATGTATGTTCAAAGGGTGTGTCCGAACTTGTGAGTATGCAGACGCCTACCCGTTTACTCCGTCCACATATAAGAGAGAGTATTAATACTAAGTATAATGTTTGTTCTTGGGACGAAGCACTAGATACTATCACAGAAAAGATCAAAAAAACCTCTAAAAACAAAATTGGTTTTTACCTTTCGGGTCAATTACTCACCGAGGATTATTATATTGCTAATAAATTAGTCAAAGGGTTTATAGGTACTAATAATGTTGATACCAACAGTCGTACCTGTATGGCAAGTGCAGTTGTAGGGTATAAAAAGGCAATTGGAGCAGACTATGTACCTGTGAGAATGAATGACATCTTCAAATCAGATCTACTTATTTTGGCAGGTGCAAATACAGCTGAAGCACATGTGGTTTTCCATAATCAGATCAAAAAAGCAAAAAAATATGGCTTGAAAGTGATTGTATTGGACCCAAGAAAAACGGATACAGCTAAAATTGCTGATTTGTATCTACCCATTAAAGTAGGTTCTGATATTGATTTTTTTAATCTACTCTCTAAAAGACTAATTGATGACGAGAAATATGATAAGACATTCGTGTCACAGCATGTAAATAATTTTGATTTGCTAAAAAATAAGTTTAAACGTGTACCTGTGACTAAAATGCTTAAAAGAACAGGATTGACAAAAGAAGAGTTTGAAGCCTTTTTTCAACTTTATACTAGTAGCAAAAATATTATAACTGCATGGACTATGGGATTAAACCAATCAGTTCAGGGTGTAGATAAAAATCTTGCATTGCTAAATACACATTTGCTTACGGGAAAAATATTTAAAGTGGGTAATGGACCATTAAGTCTAACTGGACAACCTAATGCAATGGGTGGAAGGGAAGTAGGTGGTCTTTCCACTATGTTGGCTGTACATTTTGGTTTTGATGAACAGAGTATTAGTAAGGTTTCAAAATTTTGGAAAACAGATAAGATAGATAATAAACCTGGGCTCACAGCTACACAGATGATGGAAGCAGATTTGGATGTTTTGATTATTTGTCATACTGATCCTGTTTATCATTTACCAAATAGAAACAGGGTAGAGTCATTTATAGAAAAAATACCTTTGGTAGTTGAGATCAATGCCTACAATAACAGTGAAACATCAAAGTTTGCACATATTCAACTTCCTGCATCTCCATGGGGAGAAAAAGAGGGAACCCAGACAAATCTTGACAGAACCATTACGAAGCAAGTCAAACTTACACGCACATCTATTGATTGTAAACCTGATTGGGAAATATTTCAATTGATCGCACAAAAACTTGGTTATGGTCATGCGTTTGATTATAGTAGTACAAAAGAGATCTTTGAAGAGTACCAAGAAATGACAAAACTGAATCCATATATGGATATGAGTGAAGCAAATTATGATCATTTAGACAAAGAACCATTTGTATGGGGAGAGAAAATTAAATCATTTTTGACAGTAGATAAAAAAGCCAATCTCTTTTTTGTAGAAAATAAACTTTTGAGTGAAAAAAGTTCTCTGGAATATCCATTTATACTGTTAACGGGTAGAACACGTGATCAGTGGCATAGTGGTACCAAAACTAATTTACCCCAAACACTTTTAAAATATAAAGAGCTTAACTTTTGTGAATTACATCCAGATGATGCGGATAAATTAGGGATTGAAGATAAAGATAAAATCAGGATTATTTCTAAAAGAGGAGAACTTATTACGACGGCGCATCTTACAGACACGATCAATGAAAAAAATATTTTTATACCTATAAGCAATCGAGAAGTGAATTACCTTACCAATGATCTCCTTGATAAAGTCTCTTTGCAACCTGACTACAATCATAGTGCTGTAAGGATTGAAAAGGTTAGTCATGAAGCATAATACATTACCTATACTTTTAAAAGAACAGAAAATTCTTCTTATAGGTGGAGGAAAAGTTGCATTACAAAAAGCACAGGTACTTCGTGACAATAATATTCCCTTTAAAATCATTGCAGAGACATTACACTCACGTATAGGAAAAATGACTGACAACATAGTAACAAGATCATTCAAGCTTCGTGATATCGAAGATTTTTTTATCGTTATTGATGCTACAGGAAATGCCAAAGTGACAAAAAAGTTGCTCAAATATAAAAAATCACACAATATTCTACTCAATATAGTTGATGTACCGGAATTATGTGATTTTTATTTTATGGCATTGACAAAGAATAGGCCACTTCAAATTGCTGTTTCAAGCAATGGTGCCAGTCCTACTGCTGCAAAGTATTTTCGTGATGAATGTGAAAGGCTCATTCCTAGAGATATTGCTGTATATTTAGATCAAAAACAAAAAGAGAGAGAAGCAGGAATCATAGATATTTCTCAGACTAAAAAAGAGCTTGTTATACAACATTCAAAAGTATTTTTAGTCGGTTGCGGGATAGGTGATCCTGAATTGTTGACCCTAAAAGCTTTAAAAATTATCCAACATGCAGATGTAGTACTTTATGATCATTTAATCAGTGATGAGATCATGCAGCTTGTACCAGAGGATACAAAAAAGATTTATGTAGGAAAACAGAAGGGATATCATTCAAAATCTCAAGAAAAGATCAATGCACTGATTATCAAGCATGCAAAAAAAGGGAGAGTAGTTGCCAGATTGAAAAGTGGTGATCCATTTGTTTTTGGACGTGGTGCAGAAGAGTTAAGTGACCTTTTCAATGCAAAAATAAATGCTGAGGTCATACCGGGTATAAGTTCATCGATATCTGGTCCGTTGATGGGAAATATCCCTATCACAGCAAGAGGTTATGCCAGTGGCTTTACCGTCGTATCTGCACATTTGAAGGGAAACAGTGTCAATCTTGACTGGGTAGATCTACTGTCAAAAGAGAATCATACTGTGGTAGTACTTATGGGACTTAGCCGTGTTAATGAGATTATGGAGGAAGCATATAGATTGGGGATTTCAAAGAAAAAACCTTGTGCCATTATCTCTAATGCAAGCAGACCCAATCAAAAAATTGTGACAACTACGTTAAGTAGATTAGTGTTCGATGCTAAAGAGATAGCTAGACCAGCAATTCTTGTTTTCGGAGATGTCGTTAAATATAGAACATTATTAGGAGAAGATAATGCAGAAACTCCAAGAAGCCTTTGATCATAGAAACAAAAAACAAAATAAGATTGAGAAAATAAAAGAACTCAAGGCACCGTTAAGTGTATATCAAAAGTTAGATAAGATATGTAGTGAAGGTTTAGATCAACTTAAAGAAGAAGATAGCAGCTATTTTTTAAAATGTTTTGGTGCTTTCTTAAAGAAAGATGGGAAATTTATGTTACGTGTTCGTATACCTGCAGGTCAGTTGAGTATAGAGCAAGCAGCTAAAATAGGAGAAGTATCACAAAAATATGGGGAGGATTATATTGACATTACGACGCGTCAGCAGATAGAGTTACGCTACATTAAGCTGGAAAATCTTGCAATTGTTTTAAGGGAACTCGGAAGTATAGGTCTAAGTACTTTTCAGACTGGAGTTGATAATTTTAGAAATATTGTGACCAGTGCATTTGAAGGATTAGGGTCAATTAATATCATAGAGGTAAAGCCTTTGATCGATCAATTACAATCAATCTTTATGCATAAGGAAGAGTGGATAGGAACATTACCGAGAAAATTCAATACAGCTATTTTAGGAAATTCTATCAATGACTGCAATATCTATGGACATGATTGTTGTTTTATTGTGGCTAAAAACAATGGTACCATTGGATTCAATCTTTATTTGGGTGGGCGTGTTGGTATACAGGCAAAAGATACGGGACTTTTTATTAAGTCTGAAGAGGTTGTCAAAACATTTGAAGCTGTAACAAATCTTTTTAAGCAGTATGGATTTAGGGACAATCGTAACAAGAACAGATTACATTTTTTACTTGAAGCAGTAGGTATGGATACTTTTGTTAATGCAATCAAGGATTACAGTGGTTTGGAATTCAATACTAGTGGCGACATATTGGCAATAGAAGAATATATGCTGAATGAAGAAGGAACATTTGAATTAGGAGAAGGACTTAAGGCCGTTCATTTAAGTATACCTAGTGGTATATTTTCAGGAAGTAATCTTTTAGAGGTTTCTAAAATTGCAAAGAACGTGGATGGGAAAATCCGTCTTAGTGTTGAACAGAGCCTCTATATTATTACTGAAAAAGAGAAGGTAAAACAGATACAAGAAAGTCTACTGTTTGAAATATACAGTAGGTACCATAATACTTACTATAATCATCAAATCGCTTGTGCAGGAACAGCAACATGTGCTTTTGGAGTGATACCAAATAAATCAGATGCTATTGCCATGGCAAATTTTTTACAAAAAGAAGTGCCTATCGCAGGAGGAAAAGTGAGAATGTATTGGAGTGCATGTCCTAAGGGATGTGGTATTCATGGCATTGCAGATATAGGGTTTGAAGGCTGTAAAGCGAAAGATGAAGAAGGAAAAAACGTTGATGGTGTCCATATTTATCTTGGAGGAAAAGCAACTAAAGAGGCACAAGAGGCACGACAGCTCTTTAAAGCTTTACCTTTGAAAATAGCCCAAGAAAAAGTGAAGCAACTGATGTTGTACTACCGGGACAAACGATTGGAAAATGAAAGTTTTGAAAGTTTTGATGGTCGTATATTGGCAGAGATGCCACTTGAAAAGATTGTAGAGATGATCTCTGAGTGATTAGAGCATCATTTCTACTTTAACAAAACAGAAGATGGATCAACTCTTCTCCTGCATCCTTTTTTTACAGGCAGCAACATCTACACAGAACATTCCATTACCTTTTTTAGCAGGTTTCAGTTCATCTATATTTTCGTTACCACACTTTTTACATTTATTCTCAACTGCACAGATAGGTGCGAGTTCTTCTCTCGGAACCTCTGGTTTCATCGCTGGGAATAAAAGCACATCACGAATACTGTGTTGATTGGTTAACATCATCACAAGTCTGTCTATACCGATACCCTCACCAGCAGTTGGTGTCATACCGTAGCTTAGTGCTTTTACATAGTCGGTATCCATATGCATTGCCTCATCATCACCGGTTGCTTCCTTGGCATCCACTTGTCCTTTAAATCTCTCATATTGATCTATAGGGTCGTTTAGTTCAGAGAAACCGTTGGCAATTTCTTTTCCAGCCATAAAGAGCTCAAAACGTTCAGCAATATCCGGATTGTCATCACTTCTTCTTGCAAGTGGCGAGATATCTACAGGAAAGTCTGTGATAAAAGTAGGGTTAATAAGCTTTCCTTCAACGAATTCATCAAAGAGTTCAGCTTGCAGGTAACCTAATGTAAGGTTGGGATCTACTTTGACATTATGTTCTTTAAGATAAGTCAACGCTTTATCTTTATCAGTGGCTACATCTGCAGGTACACCACCAATATTAGTCAGTGATTCAATGTATGATATTTTTGCAAATGGTGTTGTAAAGTCTATGTCCACTTCACCATAGGGTAATTTTCTTTCAAGACCAAGGTTGTCAAATAGATAGTCAAATAACTCTTCCGTGATCTTCATAAGTTCGATATAGGTTTTATACGCCCAGTAAAATTCGATCATTGTAAATTCAGGGTTATGAGTATGGTCCATTCCCTCATTTCTAAAGTTTCTATTTATCTCAAAAACAGCTTCCATACCACCAACAATAAGACGTTTGAGATAAAGTTCTGGTGCAATACGCAGATAACGCTCTACATCTAAAGCATTGTGATGTGTGATAAATGGTTTTGCATTTGCACCACCAGGGATAGGGTGCATCATTGGTGTTTCCACTTCTAAGAATGATTTTTCTTCAAAAAATCTTCTTACCATTGAAACGATCTTGGATCTCATAACAAAGTTCTTTTTGACGTCTGGATTCATGATCATGTCAAGGTAGCGTTGTCTATATCTTAGCTCCTGGTCTTGCAGCCCATGGAACTTTTCAGGAAGTGGTGAGATGGCTTTAGAGACAATTTTCATAGCTTTACAGTGAAGGGTGAGTTCCCCTGTCTGTGTGACGAAAGGATAGCCCGTTGCTTCGATGATATCTCCAACCTCAAACAGTTTCTTCGCAATATTATTGTAATAACCTTCAGGAAGTTCATCTCTATTGTAATAGATCTGAACTAAGCCTTCAGAATCTTCAATCTTAGCAAAAGCGGCTTTTCCCATGATGCGAATAAATTTGAGTCTACCTGTAAGTGAGTATGTTTTAGTCTCATCTTTTTTCTCATCACTCTCTTGTTCTTTAATATAAGCACACTCTTCTAAAAACTGTGTAGAGGGGATACCTTTTTGTATTTGGTTCGGGTAGGGATTGATACCTTCTTCTCTTAGCTTTTCTGTTTTTTTGATTCTTTCTTGAATATATTGATTTTCAAATATCAAGCTCTCTCCTGTTGTTAATCTATTTTTTAATGTTGAAGTACTGAATTAAGCAGTCTCATTCAATTTGGTATTTTAGTTATTGGCAATTTTCACAAAGACCGATAATTTTCATTGTATGGTCTGTCATTAGAAAGTTGTATTTTTTAGCTATCGCTTTTTGTCTCTCTTCAATTGTTTCATCGAAAAACTCTATAATGGCACCACATTTTGTACATATCAGGTGATCATGGTGTTTCTTAAGTCCAAGTTCATACTTTTTCCCTTGTACACCAAATGAGATCGAACTTGCTATTTCTGAAGATTCAAGTAGAGAAAGCGTACGATATACAGTCGCAATACCAATATTGATATTTGGATATTGTTCTTTAAGCAATGTATAAATATCCTCAGGCGTAAAGTGTCCATCATGTTCATACAGAAACTTTAGCACCAGTTCTCTTTGTTTGGTGAACTTCAATGAATTTTCTTTTAGAAGCGTTTGGAATTTTTCTAAAAGCAGAGGATATTCGATCATACTCATACTACACCTTATTTTTCTGTAGAGGTATTGATTTCATTGATAGAAAGATTGGTATCAACTGAAACATTTGCATCCGTAGAATTTGCAATTTCTGTAGTATTATATACTGTCAATCCCATTGCAGATGTATCAAGATTTATAAGGTATGAACCTGCCTCTTTAAGATACGGATAAAGCATCGAATCGTTGACATACTTCTCTAAATTGTCTTTGACCAGTGTGACATTTGATAATGCAGTTACAATCAATGCAAAAATAAGAAAATATTTTCCTCCTCCTGCAATAAAACCAAAAAGACGATTAAGAAAACCTAAACCACTTTCACTGGTCAGTTTAGAAAATATCGAACCAAGTATGGTAGCACCTAACCAAATGACTATTAAGATAGCAAGGAAACCGATGAGCTCAAGCAATGATGAATTTTCTAAATGTAAAAAGTTTGCATCTATAAATGCTGCAGCTTTACTAGAGAGTCTAGAAGCAAAGTATACACCACCTACAAGACCCATAAGACCAAATATCTCTTTAATAAAGCCTTGCATGAAACCTTTAATACCTAATATCAGTATGATGGCTGAAATAGTGACATCAAAGTAATTAAAGTCCATCATTGAAAAGTTTTCCATCCTGTATCCCTTATTATTTACTAAATTTTTTGCGTATTGTATCTTTATATCTCTAAAAGTGTTTTTAGAGATATATTATTACGCTTTGCCTGCAAGTTCAGCTGGTCTATTTGCATATTGTAAAGCAATGTCACGACTGATCTTTCCATCTTTGAGGAATTTAAGTAGTGCCTGTGTTTGGGTTTGCATACCTGTATCACCTTGACCTAATTGCATTTGTGAATAGATCTGGTGAACTTTATCTTCACGTATCAGGTTAGAAATCGCGTGATTGGTTACCAATATCTCTGAAGCAGCGACACGTCCACCACCTAACTTAGGAAGAAGTGCCTGTGCGATAACAGCAACTAAAGAAGAGGCGATCATAGCTCTGATCTGTGGTTGTTCATCCCCTGTAAATACATCGATGATACGGTTAATCGTTCCAGGTGCTGAAGAAGTATGCAGTGTGCCAAATACAAGGTGACCTGTTTCAGCTGCAGTAAGTCCAGCTTCTATGGTTTCTTTATCCCTCATCTCACCAATAAGTATGATATCAGGGTCTTGACGCATGGCATATTTGAGTGCTACTGCAAAAGATGCAGTATCTTCACCTACACCTCTATGTGAAAACACACATTTTTTGTTTTGGTGGATAAATTCCACAGGATCTTCCACTGTGACTATGTGTTTATTCTCGTGAAGGTTTATCTCATTCAGCATTGCAGCTAGTGTGGTAGATTTACCAGAACCAGTTGGTCCCGTTACCAAAATAAGACCTTTTTCTCTCTTTATAAGCTTTTTATACACTTCAGGAGCACCAAGGTCATCAAGCGAAGGTACATCAATAGGAATAATCCTGAAGGCCGCAGCAGTATCACCTAGAGTACGATAGTAGTTCGCTCTGAATCGTCCTATACCAGGAAGTAAAAGTGCAAAGTCAAGTTCATCATGCTCTTCAAATTGTTGTTTTTGTTTTTCTGTGATAAGTGAATAGCACATTTCTTCGATATCTTCCCCCGTAAGTTTAGGAAGGTTTACTTGTTTAAGTACACCATCAAGTCTTATCTGTGGTTCTGTACGACTTACGAGGTGGAGGTCTGATGCGCCATGAGTAACAACACTTTGAAGCAGTTTTTTGATATCAAAATCAGCCATGATTATCCTTTTTTTAATGAATTATTTCTAGATATTGAGACTCATTATACCCAACTATCACCTTGTTATCAAGCTCAATCACCGGTCGTTTAATCAGCATATTTTCTTTTGCAAGCCATAGTTGTTTGTCTTCGTCAGAAAGATTACGCTCTTTGAGTTTCAATGTTCTGTAGGTAGTTCCTCTGGTATTGAAGAGGGTTTTTATATCAGTATGTTTTAGCCAAGAGGCTATGGTTTTATCATCTATAGGTGTTTCACGGAAATCTATAAATTCATACTCTATCTCATGGGATTTAAGATATTTTATTGCTTTTCTGACGCTGTCACAGTTTTTGATGCCATAAATTTTTAACATGTGTGTAGATTACTCAATGATCGCTGGTACGATAAAGAAATCATCTTTACCTTCTGGTGCATGTGACAAGATATCTTTTGCAATCTCATTTGCTTCTCTAGGTATATCTTCTCTTAAGGGGGTACCGCCATCCAGTGTTGAAAATGTAGGGTTTAGCGCATCTGTGTCAAGTTCATTAAGATTGTCTACATAGTTTAGAATGCCTGAAAGTTGCTCTATGACCTCTTCTTTTTTAGAGTCATCTATCTTTAAATGAGAAAGTTTTTCAAGTTTAGCTAAAACGGTGTTGTCTATTTGCATACTGTACCTTATTATGGTTATTTTATGAATTCTCTTATTATATATTAATTTAGTTTAAGATATAAGTACAAAATAAAATAACAAATTAATAGGAAAAAAGTATGCAACAATTAGATATGAATTCTGAAGAATTTAAAGCTGAACTGGAAAAAACAAAAAAATTTACAGACAAAGTATGTGAAACTAAAGGCTGGGTTTATAATACTAATGAAGATGTCAATGAAGGTGTCACCATGGGGCTTGCACGCCATAAATTACTTTATGGAAAAAGATTTTGTCCATGTTATATGGTTGAACCGGATGAGTCAAAACCAGGTAAATTCAAAAGTACAGATGACAGGATCTGTCCATGTAAACCTGCGATAGAAAAAGAGATACCTGAAGATGGTGTATGTCATTGTCAAATCTTTTGTACACCTGAGTATATAGCAGAACATGGTTAAGTAAAAAATATTATTATCTTAACAGCAGATTATAATTTTGATTGACTATAATACCTGATTATTTTAAAGTCAGGAGAACATAGCATGCAAGAGTTATTTGAAAAAAGTGATATTAATTCTGAAGAGTTAGAAATTTTGTTAGAAGCACGTGATGAGGGTAAAGTAGATTTTCTATTGGTTGATGTAAGAGAAGACATGGAGTATAATATGGGGCACATTAAAGGTGTGGATATGCTTAAACCTACTTCTGTGTTCCCTCAATGGGCTCAAGAACTCTTAAATGAAACCAAGGATAAAGCAGTTGTATTTACCTGCCGTACAGGAAACAGAAGCGGACAAGTACAAAATATATTTAGACAACATGGGCATACCCGTGTACTGAATCACTTTGGTGGTATCGTTACTTATCGTGGCGATATAGAAAGATAGTATGTCTAAAATCCTTTATCTTCACGGTTTTGCATCATGTGGAGAAGGGAATAAGTCTTTACTTCTTAAGTCTCATTTTGGTGTAGAGAATGTCATATCACCAGATCTCCCTCCCTCTCCTATTGATGCTATAGATACGATCCAAGAGATATTGGAATCTACTCAAATTGATATATTGATAGGTTCATCTTTAGGCGGATATTATGCGACGTATCTAGCTGAAAAATACCATATGAAAGCGATACTTCTTAACCCGTCAACACAACCATGGGAGACTTTAGCAGCATATACAGGATGGCAAAAACGTTTTTGTGATGAAGAGGTATTTGAATTTAAGCCTGTTTACTTAGAACAACTAAAAATGTTACAAACCTCTCCTAAAAACGGTAGATATCTACTTTTTTTACAAAGTGGGGATGAGATATTAGATTATACTAAAGCACAATCTCTCTATAATAAACACAAAGTGATTGTTGAATATGGTGGAAATCACCGTTTTGAAAACCTAGATGAATATCTTTGTATGATAGAAAAATTTATAAATAAATGAGCCTGAATGAATGTAGTTGACCTTTTACTAAAATTGTTAAGTTTTGAATCTTTGACACCGGATGATGCAGGGTCGTTGAAGTTTATAGAAGAATATCTTGATGATTATGAGGCCATGTATGTAAATAAAGAAGGTGTTAAAAACCTGATGTTAAGTAAAAAATTTGCAGATGGACCGCATCTTTGTTTTGCAGGACATGTAGATGTAGTTCCAGCAGGCCATGGGTGGGAAACAAACCCATTTGTTCCTGTGATAAAAGAAGGCAATATTTATGCGCGAGGTACACAGGATATGAAAAGCGGTGTCGCTGCTTTTGTCCAGACCTGTAAAGACATTGAACATTTTGAGGGTACACTTTCCGTACTTCTTACTTCTGATGAAGAAGGAGATGCCAAATATGGTACAGTTGTGATGCTTGAACACCTCAAAAATATAGATTTTTTACCTGACTACTGTATAGTTGCAGAGCCAACATGTGAGACTAGGTTTGGAGATGCTATTAAGATAGGAAGACGAGGATCCATCAATGGATATTTAACCTTAAATGGAAAACAGGGCCATGCAGCTTATCCAGAAAAAGCTATTAATCCGGTACATCAAATAGCTCCAGTTTTAGATAAAATTGCAGGTGTTAATCTGGATAATGGTGATAATGATTTTTCTCCTAGTCAAATGGTCATTACTGATATAAGAGCAGGTATGGAAGTGACAAATGTGACACCAGGTTCACTTAAAATGATGTTTAATGTTCGTAATTCCACTAAAACTACACAAGAGGACGTTAAACTTCACATAGCAAAATGTTTTGACGGCTTGGACTATAGTTTGGAGTTAACGCAAGGATCCTACCCATTTGTAACCACAAGGGATTCAAAAGTTGTTAAGAAACTCTCTTCAAGTATAAAAAGTATTACAGGAATAGAAACAAAACTTTCTACTGCTGGAGGTACTAGTGATGCAAGGTTTATGGGAGCTTTTGGCATAGATGTTGTAGAGTTTGGTGTGATAAATGACACGATCCATGCACCAAATGAAAGAACATCCATCAAAGAAGTCGAAGATCTCTATGCTGTGTTTAAAGATACTGTCAAATATTTCAACGAAATAAAGGAATAACATGAATAAAATTGTATTAGGTCTTTTACTTCTCTCGAGTACGCTCTTTTCTATAGAATGGGTCAAAGATTTGGACACAGCATTTGCATTGGCACAAAAAGAGCATAAAGATGTAATGGTCCTTGTAGAAGGTGAAAATTGCAGATGGTGTAAAAAATTTAAACATCGTACATTATCAGATGAAGATATAGAACAAAGGCTTAAAAAATTTGTTACAGTCAAAGTGATGAGAGAAGATCCTTCTGCTGTATCAGCCTTGCCACAGATAGAAGGTGTACCTACTGTTTTCTTCATGAAGGAAAATAAAACAGTTACAGAGTCTATTTTAGGATATCGTAATGTTAGAAAGTTTAATGCTGCCATTGATAGGGTAGAGAAAAAATAAGTGTTGAACATGAGAAAAACAGTATCAGTTATCATATTTTGTTGTCTTTTCCTTGTACCGGGATATGCTGAGGTAAAGTCAAAATCATTCAATCTTGAAACGACTGTAGAAAAAACAGAAACAAAAGCAGATAACTTAGATGCATTTGAGAATCTAAATTGGGAAACAGATATGGATCATGCATTTGAATTGGCAAAAAAAGAACACAAAAATGTGATGGTCATGATCGAATGTATTACCTGTAAATGGTGTATTAAAATGAAAAAAGAAGCATTGTCGGATCCGCAGGGTACATGAGAAATTACAATCGTATATTTTGTTAAAAGTTCAGAGGTCAGATAAAAGTAGTACTAAACACCTGCCAGATTTTAGTGGAGCGATACCAAGCTTTTATTTTATGCAACCAGATAGAGAGATTTTGGAAACAGTGATAGGTTATTTTGTTGCAGAAGATTTTTTAGAATATCTGACTGATATCGAAGATGAGAACTAAGGATCTATTATGATTTTTAGACGTCCCATCTTTACAGAATTTATCATGGCCAGACTAGTGACACTCGCTGTGACTACTGGTTTGGTTTTCAGTATTTTATTGTTTATATTTATTCCTCAATATGAGGCTGCATTGATTGCTATAACTCTTTTATTATTCGGATTTTCCATATTTGTGTATGCTATCTATAGAGGTGCAAAAAGTATGCAAAAGGAGTTACTGACAATCAATAAATATCTTCATAACCTCGACAATGTAGAAAATATAGACTATAAAGCACATTTTTTTACTCAAGAGTTTGACGATATCAATAAAAATCTAATTAAAGCACTTCAAAGTGCTAAGAAGCGTGAAGATATCAAGCAGCGTTACAATGCAAAACTAAAACTTAAAAATCGTCAACGTGCAGATATGATTTCAGCAATTGCCCATGAATTTCGTAATCCAATAGCCTCAATTATGGGATATGCACAAACGCTGAAAGACGATAAAGAGATTCCTCAGGCATTACAAGAAAAATTTCTTGGTAAGATCTATAATAATGGCATGAAAATAGAGGCACTTCTCGGTAGGCTTGTTCTTTGGAATAAGTTTGAGAGTGGTGAAGCAACATTGCATCCAAGCAATTTTGATCTATATAACTTAGTGCAGGAAGTTAAGATAGCTTTGGAAGAGAAGTATCCACAAAGAAAAATTGTAATAGAAGGCAGTACTCATATGATCGATGCGGACCGTACACTTCTGGAAGTTGTATTAAAGAACCTGATGGAAAATGCACTTAAATATTCTAAAGATGAAGTTTTAGTGAAAGTAGATCAAAACCAAATATCAGTGATAGATAAAGGTACAGGTATTTCCTCTCCTGATATTTCAAAAGTTACAAAAAAGTTTTATCGTTCAGGTACACACAGTTGGGATAATTCAATGGGACTAGGACTCTCTATCGTTAAGAGAATCCTTGCCTTGCATGGAACAGAATTAGAAATTGAGAGTGAAGTAGAGAAGGGTTCTACATTTTCTTTTCATATTTAATTGATGATAGCCTTCAATATTTTGATGTATTCAATTTCCTTTTGACACATCCACTCAAAAACTTAACGTTTCTTTGAGCATATAACCACTTTTTAATCCAAACTTTTATAATATTAATCTATGCGTTTACCCTAGGTCTAAACAATTTATGGGTACTTATAATAATTATAAGATTAGCTAAATTTAAGGAGGAAGCATGAAATTAGGTTTCTTAGTTGACCTTAACCTATGTATGGGTTGTAAAGGTTGTGAGATTGCTTGTAAAGTGGAAAATCAAGTTCCATTAAGTACTTGGCGTTTACGTGTTAAATATATTGATCTGGGAACATTCCCTGATACAAGAAGGTCATTTACACCATTACGTTGTAACCACTGTGAGAACGCACCATGTGAGCGAATCTGTCCAGTATCTGCATTACACTATTTAGAGAATGGGATTGTTGATGTTGATAGTGCTAGATGTATTGGATGTGCTGGTTGTATGATGGCGTGTCCTTATGGAGCGATCTATATGGATCCTGAAACAAACACAGCAGACAAATGTACTTACTGTGCACACCGCATTGAAAGTGGTATGATGCCAGCATGTGTGGTAGCATGTCCTGTTGAAGCGAATATCTTTGGTGATATTGAAGATGATCATAGTCATATTTCACTTTATATCATGGAACATAAAGGTGCTGTTCAAGTACGTAAACCTGAAAAACATACGAGTCCAACACACTTCTATGTAGGTGGAGGTAATGCAACGTTGAACCCACTAGCACATCAGAGACTTGAAGGATTCAACCTATTTAATGATATTACTCACCTAGAACATGTTGGTGATAAAAATCATGGAATCCTTGATAGATTCTTAGCACCTTTTGCTGGACATCATGGACCAACAGATAATGCAAGTTTAATTGAGTCAGCAACAGATGCTGAATCACATGAACAAGAAGGAGGTCATTAAGATGGTAGAAAATGCAATTCACGCAACTCAAGCAGTTGTAACATTAGATGTGCCAATCCAGGGGATTGTTTGGGGTAGTATCATTACTATGAACATGTGGGCAAAAAGTATAGGTACAGGTGTTGTATTTGTTGCTGCATACCTATTGTACAGACACAAAAAAGATGATATGCCGAACTTAAGATGGATCATGCCTGTAATAGCATTCATATCTTTAAATGTATTCTTGTTTTTCACATTGATTGATTTACATCAACCATATAGAATGATACATATATTCACGCATCCACATTGGACTTCATCGATTACTGTTGGAGCATGGTTAGCATCACTTTTCTTAGGTCTCATTACGATACTTATGGTCATTGGTGTTTCAGATGCATTCCCAGGTCTCGGCGGTAAAAAGTGTAAGATTACTGCAATAGCTAGAAATAATTCTGCACTGTATGAGAAAATTACACCATTCCTTGTATTTTTGGCAATACCTGTTACAACATATACAGCGATCATTATGGCACAATCAAGCGCAAGAGAATTATGGCAGGCACCAACAGAAGTAATGCAAATGATGTGGGCGGCACTAATGGCTGGTTCTGCAGCACTTATTTTTGTGTCAGGCTCATGGAGTAAAGAGGCTAGAAAAGATCTAGCAATGATACTTTCAGTAGCTGTTTTCTTTAGCTTTGCTATGTATATGAGTGAGTATTTCTTCTCATTCAAATCTTCAGAAGCAGAAGCGACATTGGCATACGTACACTCTGGTGGAGTATATAATATTGAATTCTGGCTTGGTATGACACTTGGGTTTATTATTCCATTCTTCTTAGGAATGAGTTATATAAAATCAGAAAATACAACGTTGCTTAGATTTGGAGCTGTTTTGGCTCTAGTAGGGCTATTCTTGGTAAAAGATGTATGGCTTAAAATCCCGCAATTGTTACCATTAAGTTAAGGAGAAGATATCTATGACAAAATCAATGAATACAGAAGATAAAAATTTTATCGAAGGTAGAAGAAGTTTCCTTAAAGGTACAGCTTATTCTGTGGCAGGTGCGACACTTGCAGCAGGTGTATTTAAAACTGTAGCTGACACGCCAGTAATGGCAGAAACGAAATTTACACCAACACCTAAAACACTATCATTCTATCCACCACTTGAAGAGTGGGATAGCTTTACTGAGTTGGATGGTGATGATTGGAAAAGAGGTGGTACAGTTAGAAATGGTGTTCAGAGTGAAGACAATCCTGATGGGATAAAAGCAACTGAATATATGCTTGTACCTACATCATGTTCAAACTGTGAAGCATCATGTGGATTAACTGCATGGGTTGACCTTTCAACATATAAAGCTGGCGGACAGTTAGCCGTACGTAAATACATGGGTAACCCGCTTCATGCAGGTAGCCGTGGTAGAAACTGTGCCAAAGGGTATGCGACTCAGTCACAAATGTACGATCCAGATAGAATTCCTTTCCCACTTAAAAGAGCTCCAGGTTCAAAAAGAGGTGAAGGTAAATGGGTTAGAACAACTTGGGATGAAGCAATGAAAGAGATCGGGCAAAAAATGCACGATACACTTAAAGTTGGTGATGAAATCTCTAAAAAATCGATCATGTATCACGTTGGTCGTCCAAATGAAAATGGTTTTGGTCACCGTGTACCTCACTCAATGGGGATTGACGGATATGATTCGCATACAAACATCTGTTCTGCAGGTGCTAGACAGGGTACAATCCAATGGTCAAACGATGATAGAAACTCTCCGGATTGGTCAAATGCGAAGTTGATCTTCCTACAGTCATCACATGCAGCAGATGCAGGTCACTATTTCCAACAAGCAGCAGGTCGTATTGCTGATGCACGTAAAAAAGGTGCTAAGCTTGTTGTAATGGATCCAAGACTTTCTAACTCTGCTGGTATGGCAGACCTATGGGTACCATGCTGGCCAGGAACAGAGACAGCACTTTATCTCTATCTTGCAAACAGAATCCTCAATGAGAAGGGTGTAAATGGAGAAGATCTAGTAAATCACAAATTTGTGAAAAACTGGGTAAACTGGGAACATCTTATGAAAGACAGAGAATACTTGAATGTACTTCTTGAAAAAGGATATATTAAATCTATTCCTGCAGGTGATACTTATGAAGAGTTCATCGAAATGATCTCTGAAATGTATAGTCCTTATACACTTGATTTTGTTGCTGAAGAGTGTCGTATTGAAAAACGTATCGTAGAAAAACTTTATGATATGTTCATCGATGCAGGTGCAAGAGTTGCAACATATATTTGGAGAGCAGGACCAATTGGTCACAAAGGTGGATGGATGATCGCTAGATCTGCATTCTTACCATTTGTTCTTCGTGGTGCAATGGCTGGTGACAAAGGTGGAGTTGGTTTACACCACTGGCATGTTATTTCAGTTAATGGTAAAGGTGATGCTGCTACTCAAGCTGGTACAAGACCTGCGAAAGTTGATGTATGGAATGAGATTGCATGGCCACCAGAGTATCCATTAAGTTCATATGAGATGAGTCATATGATGCCTCACCTTCTTATGGACGATGAGTGGAGAGAGAAGTGGAACAGCAAAGGACTGAAAGTACCTGAGAAGCTGGCTGTATGGATTCCTCGTATGTATAACCCAGTGTGGATCAACCCAGATGGATTCAGATGGATTGAAGCACTGAAAAGAGAAGATAAGATCGAAATGTCATTTAATCTCTCACCAACATGGTCAGAGACAAACTGGTATTGTGACTTTATTCTACCTGTAGGACTTGCTGGTGAAAGACATGACCAACACTCTGAAGCAACGGAACCAAAAAGATGGCTAAGTTTCCGTAACCCTGCACTTAGAGTTGCATTAGAAAAAATGGGTTGGAAGCCAAAAGATCCAACAAGAGCTACACTAGAAGCGCATATTAAAGCTGGACTTGGTGAAGTATGGGAAGAGGTTGAGTTCTGGGCAAATATCATGGTTCATTATGTGGATCCTGATGGTAGTTTGGGTGTTAAAAAACATTGGGCTTCTAAGGAAGATCCAACTAGAGCTGTGACTATACCAGAGTGGTATCAGGCTGCATTTGACAAGTTGCCTAACCTTAAAAAAGCTGCAAAAGCGGCTTACCCTGACTCTAAGTATCCAAATTATGAGATGATGAGAGACAGAGGTACTTGGTTAGAAGAAGATAACATTTATAAACCTCAAGAGAGACCACTGAAAAAAGTTGGTGATACTTACGTTGCACATGGTCATCACTATCATGAAAGTGAAGTAACAAAAGATGAGTTTGGTATCTTGACAGCTACAGATAGTCATGGTAAAGAAACAGCGATCGGTATTGAGGTTGATGGTGAATTCGTACAAGGTTTCCATACACTTAGTAAAAAGCTTGACTTCTACTGTGAATGGTTTAAAGAGTGGAAGTGGCCTGAGTATGCTATACCTATTTACCCAACTAATGCGGAAGATAGAAAGAAAATGACACATGTTGTTACTCAAGTACACCATGACTTTATGCAAAAAGAGAATGAGTTTGCGCTGAATACGGTATTTAGATTACCATACAATATTCATACGCGTTCTGTAAACTCTAAGCACCTTATGGAGATTTCTCAAAACCATAACCCAGTATGGATCTATACTGAAGATGCTAAAAGACTTGGTATTAAAAGAGGAGATGCAGTGAAAGTAACGATCCAGGATACTGTATCCGATCTTGAGTCAGGTTATTTTATTGCAATGGCTGTACCAACTGAAGCTACTATGCCTGGTGTACTTGCATGTTCACACCACGCAGGTAGATGGAAACTTAAAAATGCAGTGGATATCCCTGGATTTGAACATAAATTAGGTGTTATGGGTCTTGGTGCTCCATTGTATGAGATGACTATGGATGGTAAAGAGGGTACACTCAAGCCAACACAAGGTATCGTAGACGGTATGGATGAGAACAAAAACTCATGGCAGTTTAAAGAGTACAATAAAGACCTTGACAATATTTGGTGGGATGGTCTTTCTGGTTCATGGCAAAATGCTGTAGCTCCGACACATCCAGACCCTATTGCAGGTAACCACGCATGGCATCAAAAAGTTGTAATGGAACTTGCAGGTAAAGATGATCAAATTGGTGACATTTATGTGAACTATGAGAACAACATGAAAGTATATCAAGCTTGGAGAGATAAATTAACGCGTCCTCTTGACAGTACAGATACACTTAGACGTCCTCAACACATTAAACGTCCTGCTGTGCCATTGTCTGACAAAGCATATGCAGTAAAAATTAAGTAAGTTTATTCTTGCTGACACACTCCTGAGCATTTGCTTGGGAGTGTCTACATTATACAATTTCCCAGATAATTAATTTTCTTATTACTTATTTATCTTGAAAGTGGTATAGTGCCAAAATATTTAACATGAAAGTAGATGTACCTAATATGGATTTGATGAAACAAGAGATAGAAAACCGTATAGCAATTTATGCTTTGATCTCAAGATTGATGCTTGTAGAAGTAGATGAGACATTTTTAGAAAATATTGAAAAAGATGAAAGAATTTTATCTTTTTTCCCAAATTACAGAGATTGGGCTAAACGTAAGGAACTTTCAAATGCAGATCTTATAGAGCAATACTATAATGTCGATTTTACAAATCTCTTTTTAATGCACCTGGTACCATATGAGAGTTTCTACACAAGAGATGATCAAATGATCGAAAGTGGTGGAGATAATCCTATCGTTGAACTTTATAATGACTTGGATTTCCGTGTTGAACTAGATACTGCCAGAGTAGTAAGTGCTGATCATATAGGTGTTGAGTTGGAGTTTATGTATATGTTATGTGTTGCATTGCAAAAAGCGTTGGCAGCTGATGATAAAGATGGGATTTGTGAACTGCTTCAGGTACAGCGTGCATTTTTGAAAGAACATCTTTTAGAGTGGGCACCACTTTTCCTTATCAATGCAAAACGAGAGTCACGTACCCCTTTGTATCATGATGGTGCTGAGCTTGCTTTAGAGTTCTTACTCAGTGATTTTGAGTATGTAAATGATGCATTATCAACACACTGTGGGGATGAAGCGTAGTTTATGGGTTTACATTTTGATGTGGGTGCTTGTGTCAGAGCAACGAGTAAATTTTCTGAGTGTACTAAGTGTGTAGATATTTGTCCGGATTCAATAAGTCTGGTAGATAATCTTCCTAGTTTTAGTAAGTCTACAGGTGTGGAAGCAGCAGCATGTGTTGGTATCTGTCCTACGGAAGCTTTTGCACTCTCAGACTTTTCAACTACAGAGTTTTTCTTTACATTTCTAGAATCAAAAGTAAGGTTGATCTCTCCTAAGATCAACGTGCCTTGTATCTCTGTATTGAGTGTCGAACATCTGATCTCTCTTGCTTTGGCTAGTGATGAGATGATTACGATAGATTTAAGTTCTTACGATGTAGACTCTTTACTTTTTGAACACATTGAAGAGCGAATCGATGAGGCGAATTTTATTTTATCAAGCTTTTCTGCGAAGCAAATCAAGACCAACCATACTGCTCAAAAAGGATCAAAAAGTGAAAATACTGAAGAACATAATGATGAAGAAGTGACTTCAAGACGTTCATTTTTAGGTAATGCTTCATTAGAGGGTGTGGTAAAACACAAAAAAGCATTTGATGATGCTGTAGACGAAGATGAACTACAGCAATTTGAAGTAGATGCTTCTGTCATCTCTAAGATAAAAGATAAAAATCTGCCAAATAAACGTAAGATACTTTTTACAACATTGAAGCGTGCAGACATCCCAGATGTTTTTGAAGTACTACCTGAAGAGGAAGTGAGTTTTGTTTCTCAAAAGTTTGTGGATGAGAATTGTACCAATTGTCAGATATGTTATCGCATCTGTCCTACTGGGGCACTTTCATCTGATGGTAAGTTCTCACTCATACATTTCGATGCAATGCTTTGCGTAAAATGCCATTTGTGTCATGATGTATGTGAACCAGATGCAATACATCTGCAAAGTGGATTTGAGATTAAAGAGTTTTTTGAACCTACGCAAAGAACGCTTGCAACCTTTAACATTAAGCGTTGTAATGAATGTGGTAATAACTTTACCTATACAGGTGGAGAACAAACTTGTCCACGTTGTAGGGTTGAAGAAGAAGAAGCGATGTTCTTACATGATAATGCTATACGTATGAGAGGGGAAGAAGAGTAATGGAACCACATGAAATAAAACCTGATACAGGACTTTGCACTATATTGGGACATAATGCTCAAACAGGCTATATGAGAAAATATTTTAATAAGATCATGAAACGTAATGGTATTAATGCAACAGCTATCGCATTGAATATTACAGATGAACATTTTGATTTTACAATGAAGAATGTCGGCGAGTCGAAAGTTACACAAATGATGATTGAAAGAGAGTTTGGTACCAAGGCTATACCATATTGTGAAAGTTTGAACAGTTGTGCCCAAAGAGAAGAACGTGTTGACTTTGTGGAAGTGACTGATGGAAAAGTCAAAGGGTTTTGTCTGGACGATGAAGCAAAAGCACTTTATGACAGGCCTGAGTTTTTGGATGATCAAATCATTTTTGTCACAAAAATGATGCTGATTGCAAATAGATGGTTTGATGCACAAATTAATATAGATGATATTCCGGTACTAATAGGAGATAAAAAATGAGAGATATAAACGACTTAAGAAAAGAATTTGAAAACTTTAATGAGAAAAACTTTAATGGTAAACCGGCATTTGGTCCTGATGGACAATGTGCTGCTGATGAAGAAGTAGATCTTAAAGATTACCCTTCTTATACAGAAGCACTCTATGCAAAGCTTATCGCTCCGCATGTAAGTGGTATTTACATTTCAAGATGGGATATCAAAGATATCGCTCTTGCAGCGGGTGACTCTATGGCTATTCACCCACGTAAACGTATGTTTGAACTTCTCATGAAGTTTGCAACAAGTAGAGAAAATATGCAGGCTGTACTTGATGCACTGGAAACACATATGGAAGATAAAATTGCAATATATACAGAGTGTATGACAAAGTTTCCAAACTCTGCAGAGGTATTCCAACCGAAAATTGACAAAGCTAGAAAAACAATGAAACTCTTTCCTCAAATTATTGAAGAGTATTTTCCAGAATAATTAGAGTTACCCTTATCATACTTGCAGTATAATATTTTATCTTAAAATTGTAAGGTGGAAAATGTCTGAAATAAGTAAAGAAGAAGTATTAAACTATCATAAGCAAGGAAAGATAGGCATCGAGCTTACTAAACCTTGTGAGACGCAACACGAACTTTCACTTGCCTACACTCCTGGTGTAGCTATTCCCTGTCTTGAAATTGCAAAAGATGAAAATCTCTCTTTTAAATATACTAATCGTTCAAATTTAGTTGCTGTCATCTCTGATGGTACTGCAGTTCTTGGACTTGGAAATATTGGACCTCTTGCATCAAAACCAGTGATGGAAGGAAAGTCTGTACTTTTCAAAAAGTTTGCAAATGTAGATGCTTTTGATATAGAATTAAATGTACATAGCATAGATGAGATAGTTACTACATGCAAAGCGATTTCTCCTACTTTTGGAGGTATCAACCTTGAAGATATCAAGGCTCCTCAGTGTTTTGAGATAGAGAAACAGTTACAAGAGGTATTGGATATTCCTGTATTCCATGATGATCAACATGGAACAGCAATTATTACCACAGCAGGATTGATGAATGTGCTTGAGCTTACTGGTAAAAAAGTGGACGAGATTAAAATTGTTGTAAGTGGTGCAGGGGCAGCAGGTATTTCATGTGCAAAAATGTATAAGAGTTTAGGTGCTAAAAATATTATTATGTGTGACAGTAGAGGAGTAATCAGTACAACTCGAACGGATTTAAATGAATATAAAGCACCGTTCGCAGTAGAAACAGATGCCAAGACATTGGATGATGTAATTGAAGATGCCGATATGTTTTTAGGTTTGAGTGTTGCAGGTGCATTGAGCAAAGAGATGGTAGCTAAAATGGCGCCTGAGCCTATCATCTTTGCGTTGGCAAATCCTGTACCTGAGATTTTACCATCTGAGGTCAACGAAGTACGTAGTGATGCGATCGTAGGTACAGGACGTTCTGACTATCCAAACCAGATTAATAATGTATTAGGCTTCCCTTTTATATTTAGAGGTGCATTGGATGTACATGCAAAAAAAATTACTGAAGGTATGAAGATGGCAGCTGCCCAAGCGCTTGCCGCTTTAGCTAAAGAACCCGTACCTGATTACGTTAAGGCTGCATATAATAAAGACATTATAGAGTATGGGAAAGAGCATATCATCCCTTTACCTTTTAATAAAGAAGCATTGATATGGGTTGCATCTGCCGTAGCAAAAACAGCCTATGAAGAGGGCGTTTCACGCGTTGAGAGTTATGATCATGAAGCTTACAAAGAGCAGTTGCGATGTATTATTTATGGTTGTCCTGAGAAAAAATAATAGATGAATATCAAGCCCTATGTAAACCTTTACGAACTATTGGAAGTAAATCCTTCTACGAGAGAAGAGAACCGTGCTTTCGGCTTAACACATGTGATGTTGAAAAATAAACCTATTGAACAGCTTTTAGTGTGGATAGAAGAACATAATCATAGGTTGGAAAGACCATTGCTAAGCGAAATATTCTCTTCTTATTTATATCGCGTGACCTTTGCACTTGTACTTATGGCATTTGCATTTGGGCTTCTAGCCGGTATAGGATTACTTTCCTATAGTGGACATGAACCAGTAAATGTTATCTATTTTATAGCCGTGGTTATTTTCTTCCCCCTTGTGACGATGGTGTTTACACTATTGGCTATGTTACGAGCCAATAGTGCGGAGAGTGTCTTGATACACCTTTCTCCAGCTTTTTGGATGGAGAAGATACTGGGTCTTTTGCCTGCCAAGATAGAAGATAAAATCAAATCATTTCAGGTCAACCCTCTTCTCGCAAACTGGGTCATCATCAGACGTTCACAAATAGTCGTTTTATTTTTTTCATTTGGTGTATTGTTAGCGCTTTTAGGTGTGGTTGTGACCAAAGATATTGCATTTGCCTGGAGTACCACACTGCACATTTCCCCTAAATCACTTCATGATTTTTTAACTACATTGGCATATCCATGGAGAGAGATCGTACCCTCTGCTGTACCTTCATTGGAACTTATTGAACAGAGCCAATACTTTAGACTGGGTGAGAGATTGAATGAAGAGATGATCGCACGTGCTTCTCAGCTTGGAGAATGGTGGAAATTTTTGGCTTTTTCCACGTTATTTTATGCTATTTTTTTACGTATCATGATGTTTATCCTTGCCTCTATTGGATATAACAGTGCCATCAGAGAATCTCTTTTAACATTGAAGGGGACAAATAGATTACTCAGAGAGATCAATGAACCTATCATCTCTACACATGCCAATCAAAGAGAGAGCACATTTATCCCTAATGACAAAAGTTATGAACAAATAGTCAATACACTAGATGCTTCTTATGATGTCATACATGGATGGGCTATACCAAATAATGAACTTTTGTTATTGGCTGACAGTATGCAGGTTATTGCACCTAGACATTTCGAAGTTGGGGGATCAAACAGTTTTGATGAAGATGCCGAAGTGATCTCCAAAAGTCATGGTGAAGTGCTTCTGTTTGTGAAGGGATGGGAGCCTCCAACGATGGATTTTGTAGATTATTTAAGTGACTTGTCCGACAAAGTAGATAAAGTGATTGTGATGCCTATCGGTACTATGGAAAATCATTATTATATCACTGATAAAGAGATAGATGTGTGGGAAAACAAACTCTCATTATTGAAAAATATGAAAGTGTGGTTAAAAAGATGACATCCGCACACCCTAAATTTGCAGTGGTAGGACATCCCAACAAAGGAAAGAGTTCTATAGTATCGGCACTTGCCCTTGATGACTCTGTACAGATATCAGATACTCCTGGGACCACAACTAAAAAACGCAGCTTCCCTCTAAGTGTGGATGGGAAAGTCTTATATGAACTTTTTGATACACCTGGCTTTCAAAGAGCAAGAAGGGTTCTTGCATGGCTTGAAAAACATGATGTTCCTGCACATAAAAAACATGAAGTGGTACAGGCATTTATCGATGAATATAGAGATGATGAACGATTTAATGATGAAATAGAACTGCTTGAACCCATTATGGAAGGTGCAGGGATTATCTATGTAGTAGACGGTTCACAACCTTATGGCGAAGAATACGAGACAGAAATGGAGATACTTCGATGGACCGGTCAGCCTTCTATGGCTTTGATCAACCATATTGATGATTCGGACTATAGTGAAGAATGGAAAGTAGCCCTTGAACAATACTTTAGAATGGTACGGACATTTAATCCTATGGAGGCAAGTCTTGAACAGCATTTGAGTATATTGGAGAGTATCGCACAGCTTAAAGAGGAGTGGATAGCTCCTGTCAAGGCATCGATAAAACTTCTCAAGCAGTACAATGAACAGATGATTGAACGAAGTGCAGCATTTGTGTCAAGACTGGTGTATGATTCTGTTAGTATGGTTGAAAAACTCTATTTCTATACGCAAGAGGCAAGTGAAAAAGAGAAAGAGCAGATAGAAAGTAACTATAAAGACCATTTACGTGACCTGGAAGTTTCTGCACAGAAGAGTATAGAAGAAGTTTGGAACCATGGGCATTTACAGAAAGAAGAGAAAGATCTGACATTTGAAGGAATGGATCTTTTCTCTGAGCAGACAGCTTCTGTATTTGGACTGACACGTAAAGAACTTATCATTACAGGTGCAACTTCCGGAGCAGTCACTGGTGCAGGGATCGATCTGCTTTTGGCGGGTCATACACTTCTTTTGGGCGGTGCTATAGGTGCTTTGGTAGGCGGCACAGGTGCATATTTTGGTTTTAATGAACTTTCAGAAGTGAAGGTTCTAGGACAGACTATGGGTAAACGTTACCTAGAGATGGGTCCTATGGAAAATAGAAATTTCCCTTATATTTTGCTGGGACGTGCTGTATATCATACAGTGAAAGTAGCCCAAATATCACATGCAAAGAGAGAAGTGTTTGATATAGAGATGGATCAGACATTTAAAGAAAAATGGCTGGATGATACCTCAAGAAATGCTTTGGAAAAATACCATAAGAAATTTCGTTCAGGTAAAGCTTTGGAGGTAGGGGAACTTGAAGCGTATGAAGAGATTATCAAACGTATATTGAAGTCTTTGATCGATGCCTAAAAGAAATCTTTTTAAATATTTGCATTTGGGTAATGGGGACAAGGATACAACTGAACCATCGTTACTTGCAAAGAGAGTGACCTTGGTTATCTTTGTGGTGTTTCTGCTTCTTTTCTCCCATTATGCACCCTGGGAGCCAAGTTATCAAAAGAGTGACTCTGTATTACAGATGATATTCACCCTGTATTTCTTCGTAGCCAATCAGACCTTGGGTATTGTGCATGAAGCAGGACATGGTATCTGCTATATATTACATTGTCCGGAGTTTCTTACTGTGGCCAATGGAACGATCGTTCCAGTTACTTTTTCCAGGATTGATCGCCTACTATTATTATAGAAAGGGTCATCTATTTGCTGCTTTGATAGCACTCTTTTTTGTGGGATTCTCACTCCAATACACAGCCTGGTATCTCTCTACCGCCCATGAAGGTCTCATACTTCCCGCACATAAATCGTTTTTAGGGGTAGATGCGATTCATGATTTTAACTATATGCTCAGTGCAATGGGACTTTTAGCTTATGAATCTTTGATCGCAGGTCTGACAAGATTTGTCGCGTATCTGGTCATGCTTGCAGCTGTCATAAGAATGTTCTTTGAATCCTTTCCCAATAGAGAGTGAAAGAGTATAGTGAAAAGAAGATAGCCTGAGCGAATAGGCTTTAAAATTTTTTATCCGTGTTAGCATATCATCCAGTACTAGAACAAGACCCATTTTTACTTACAATCAATATATGTTCTAATCTCGAAAGTGTGACATAAATGTGACATCCATAAAGTATAATATGATTGCGATAATTTTAAGGTAATCCATTCTTATAATTCTATATTCATATATAAAATCATATTTATATATATGAAATTATTGAAAATGGTTAAATTTTGAGCATGATGCAGGGATATAATTAAGGTTATATAGTTTATAATATAGCACGAGGAAGATGCAATTTGGCATTTTAGTATTTCATATGTACTTAATGTAAGCCCAAAAGAATTTGCAAATTCTAAAAAAACAAGGAGAAAATATGATGATTAGAAATTCAATGATATCTGTTGCAACAGCAGCGGTATTAATGACAGGTTTTACAGGTTGTAGTTCTGATACTAACAACATGTCTGAAAGTAATGGACAAAACACTACTGTAAACCAAAATGAGCAGGCGAAATATACTGCACCAATTCAAGGTTTAGTAGTTGATGACAGAGGTCAATTTGTTTAGGTGCAAAAGTTACTATCGGTAATAAATCAACAACAACTGATAGCGGTGGTCAATACTATATTGATAATGTTGATATAAGTGCTTATGTATTAAATGAGATAGGTGGTGATAATACAATTACTGGTCCAAATAATGATGATTGTGATGATTCATGTCTACTTGTTTCTATCGAAGCTCCAGCTGATTCAGATATGAACAATGTAGTTGTTCGTGTACAACCAGAAATGGTTCATGTAGCTGATGCGAATGATTGACAGTAGTAATGGTTCAGGAGATAACACGGTTCTAGTCGTTGCTAACTCTCAAAGCTTACTGTCAATTCACAAGTTGGTACTGCTATGTTAACGCATAAAGCAGCAAACGTAAAAGCATTTATTGGTATGCAATCTAATGGTACTCCAGTTCCTGAAGGTACTAAAGTAATTGCTGTATATTCTAGTGTAAATTATGGTGAAGCCTGTTGATGGTAGCATACCTGAACGTAACTATATCACTGGTGTAAATTCTGTAATTGGATACTACTGATGCAAATGGTATGGTGACATTTAACAATCTTCTTACTAGTTCTGAGTATGATTTGATAGTAGAAGGGTATAGAATATTTGGTTCAACTGATAATATAGCTGATAATACAGATTTCGGTTCTATTGATGATGAAAATTTAATTAACGGAAACTTCAGTACATATGTATATCAAGGATATGCAGCTAATGACTATATGGCAAATCTTGGAAACGTAATGGTATCACCAATTATCAACGGTGATGAGATTGATCCATTGGTTGCAACTGTACTTAATCAATATGGTATGGCTGGTACGGACATTCCTGGACAAGGTAATAGAGGTGTATTGATGCTTCAAAGAACAGTAACAGATACAATTGAAATCATGTTTACTGAAGCAGTTGTGGGAGATGATCTTGCTCAGAACGTAATGGTTGTTTCAAAAAATAAAGATGGCGGCAATACTGGGTTCTTGGATGTTTCAAGTGTTGACCTTACTGGGAATAAATTGACTGTAACATTAACAAATGATCTAGTCGACGGACAGCGTTTTGCAGTACTTCTCTTTAGAGACACTAACATGAGAGACCTTGCAGGGAATCCATTATCATTCCGTAATAATCAGTGGAATCCTGAAGCAGCTGATGAAGGTACTTACTCACCATGGATTGATTTGGAAGCAGGTGAATGTGTTGATGGTATATGTCAAGATGCAAGTCTTAGATACCTAAGTTGTGATGTGAATGGTAGAGCATTTGAATTTGACTTTATGGCATATCAAGAGCTTAAACTTGATGCTGAAGGTCCTTCTGCAATAGCTCAAATGGAACTTGATACAGATGTGGTAAGAACAGTTGATTCTGACGTTTCTGATCTTGAAATGTATAGTAATGCATTCAATAACATTGCCCCAGATACACTTGATATTGATTTACCTGGTCATCCATCTGGACCACTGGATTCTACATTCGCTACATTACAATTTAACAATGTAAGTGGAGCTTTTGAACCAATGTGGAGATTGACTGAGTTGAAACAAGCATTGACAGGTAATTCAGGTCCTCATATGGACTTTGTATATACAGATGCTGCAAGAATTAAATTTACTGCAGGAAAAGCAACTGTTTATGAAGTAACTGTTCCAAAAGGTATAAACTGTGATACTGGTAATAAAGATCTAGGTTATATAGTAACTGAAGGTTCTTGTATTAACGATGTAGCAGGTACTTCAAAATATCTAGTAAGTGGATTTGCTGAAGGTGATGAGATTGATATTGTTCTTGTTGGTGATGCATTTGACATAATTGGTGATGAATTAAAACATGGTGATCAAGTTGTAATCACTCCTGTAAATGACTTATGTATTCCAGGAACAGCAGGTACAGTTGTGTTACAAGATAACGTAGCTCCAACTACAGTACTTCAAAACTCATATATTGGTGGAACAGTTGCTGATGGTATTAGTCAAATAGTACCATTTGGTGAAGGTGGTGAATTAGCAAATGTATATGGAGTACAGTCAGGCATGGGTCTTCCAGCACTTTATATTACTCCGGGTCTTCTTGATAACTTGGATGGAAGCGGAAACAACATCTTAGAAGCTAACCAGTTTGTAGCCGCTGATGAAACTTTAGAGCAAGAGCTTTATATTCATAATATTGCTGACAATAACTATACTGTGGCAGACAAAATATATGATGCAACAGACTGGGATATATTCGCAACAATGCTTACTAGAAATGTTGGTGTATCATTCTCAGAAAATGTTGATTTGACAGGTGTAACTCCTGAGTTTTCGGGTGCATCAGTATCTGGATATACAGTAGCAAATAACATTGGAAAAGATGATGCTGATCATAATGTATCTAGAGACTTGGTTGTATTTGAAACAAGCGATGTATTGAGATTGGCAAATGTTGAGTCAGATGCAATTATGAGCTTCAACGGTATAAAAGATTTAGCTGGTAATGCTGCTGATCATGCATATGTTAAAGTATTGGATGGTATGCCTCCATTTGTAACTAGAGCTATCTTTGATGGTGAGAACGCAGTGATCACATTCAATGAGCCTATCAGCCTTGAGCTTTCAACAAATGTTACAGGTCCTGAGTTAGATTTCGGTCCAATTGTAAGAATTGAGAACAGCGTAGCAAGATATCAAGATAACCCTACTGACTGGTCACTTGATTCAACAGGTACTATATTGACAATCGCTACGTCAGCATTTGACCGTACACCATTCTCTCTAGATGCTTCTGTGTTTAGTGAACAACATCAGTATGATGAAGCAGATGAGTACGCTCTAGCAGCTGGAGATTATAAGCATGCTAGACTTTACACTAATACAATTGAAGATCTAAATGGTAATTCATGGTTAACTTGGTACCAAAAAGATCAAGATGTAGGTCCAGATAATATTGCTATTGATATGAGTACACCTGGTTATCCTGATCTTGACATTTCAAATCGTGAAGTTATTGGATTTGCTATGATCTCAGCTATTGGTGATTTCGAAGTTACAGTAAATAACGCTGGTTTTATAGATAGTGATGATAATACTACTGTACAAACTATTACATGGACATTTAATCAAGCAGTAAGAACTGGTACTGGTGATGGTACGAATCCAGGTGATGATTTCTTTACAACTGTTGGATCAGTTAGATCTGAAGCGAATGGAGATACAGCCTTAATTAACCAGTGGTTTGAATATAGTAATGGTGGTACAAATGATCTTGCAGATCATGTAACAAATGCTAGATTTGAACTTGACACAACAGGGAAAATTATTACTCTAACATTTACAGGTCCTGCAGCTGATGTTGATGCCCTTGATGTGATTAGAACTCAAACTGGACAAGTTTTTGTAAGTGATGTTGATGATACACAAAATGAAGGTTTGATTGCATCAGCAAATGAAGCTCCATAAGTTTACAAGATTTGATACTTATACGATATTAGTATGAGTGTCTTTATTATTAAAGATTGGAGATTTTTCTCCAATCTTTTAATTTTTTCCAAGATATCATTTGGAATGTATAATTTTTTTCTTTATTAAATATAAACAATATAATCAATGATTCTAGTCATTAATGTAATAGTACCTCAATTTATCAGTTCGCCAATTCTAATCGCTAATGCAATTTCACCTCGATTAAGCAGCTAAAATCTTCGTAAATTCTGTAAAAAATACTTCATACGGTGTCCTGTAATCCAGTACTTTTTTAGGTCTATGGTTTAACTTTGTCCTGTATGGTAATGATTTCCTCCTTAGATACCTGTGTAAAATCTGTTTTCTTGGGTAAGTATTGTCTGATCAATCCATTGGTATGTTCATTCAAGCCTCTCTCCCATGAAGAATAGGGATGTGCATAATAGAAGCTTGTATAGAGTGCTTGGGATACCTCTTTGTGAAAGGCAAATTTTTTACCGTTATCACTGGTAATGGTTTTAGTGACAGGCTTAAGAAATAGCAGCATCTCAAGTAGAGCACTCGTAACTTCTTTGGCATGTTTGGATTCCACTTTCTTGATGTGTGTGAACGTTGATTTTTTGTCCACAACAGTGACCAATGCACCTATGTGATGTCTGCCTATGACCGTGTCTATCTCAAAGTCACCTATACGGTTCTTCTTCTCTACGATCTTTGGGCGTTTATCTATGGATATCCTGTCTACAATGATACCCCTGCGCTGATAGCTGTTGCTTCTGCTGTGATACTTTTTGTTCTTATGGCGAAGATAGGTATAGAGCCTTCCGCCTCATGATTTATTCTAATAGATATAACGATAGATCGTTTTGTGGCAGATACATAAACCAATATCCATCTTCATTCTTCCTGCTATCTGTTCTGGTGACCAGTCTTCTTTTAGTTTGATTTTGATGTAGGTTTTTATTTTAGATGTAAAAACGGAGTATTTAGCTTTATTTTGTTGCCTTCTTTGTACTTTGGTCTGAGCAAAAGCGTAATGATATTCCTCTGTACTTGAGTCTTTATTACGTTGAATTTCTCTACAGATTGTGGATGGATGTACACCAATAGTTTCTGCAATCTCTTTTTGTGTAACTCCACGCTTCAGTGAAGCCCAAATATGGTATCTTTCTTTCTGGGTTAATTGTTATTTCCTCTTTTGTGGTGAAAAGGATAACCGACATTTGATTAACCCTCACTTTCACACTACATTTCGGAAATTGCATTTATTGTTAGAATTAGCGGTTAAAAACTTCGTAAAATCTTAAAAGTATCTCAAGAGATTATCATCATAAATTATATTGACTTCTCAGATTTACATTAAACTGATATCTAAAAGTATTTATCATATTATTATAAATAAAAAATAAATCTTCACGATTCTTCTGATCAACATTCTTTAGACACTTATTGATTGAGATCCTCTGAGTATGATACCTCCTACCTACATTCTTATTATGAAGATAGACTCAGTGTTTTCTACCTCTTTATTTAGTGTTTAAGAAGGCGTGAACTCACTTTATCGCAGGATCCTCAATATAATATGCATTAATGGTCACTTTTTTTATTGATATTTTTAAGAATAAGATTTGGAGGTTAAGCATAAAAGATAGAAAACGCGAGTATTATATTATACATAATATAATCAAGTTGCCTATACCACCTCCACAATTAAAAAATAATTTATTTTTAAAAAAGGAATCAAATGAAAAAAGTATTTATAATGATTGGAATCATCTGTATTTTTGTAGATCTTAATGCTGCATATAAAAATATAAAGAGTGAAAATATATTTAAGGAAATGAAGAAGGATGAAAATATTACTTCTAAACTTTATGAAACAGCTTGTAAAGAGGGAAGCGCAATAAGCTGTTATGAGCTAGGGTTTATTTATAATGCTGGAAAAGGTGTGAATAAAGATTATGAAAAAGCACGTCAATTTTATACAGTATCCTGTAATGCAGGCTTTGCACGTGCTTGTACACGTCTCGGTCTTTTATACGGTAAGGGGCATGGAGTCAAAGTTGATATGAAAAAGGCAATTATGCTATTTAAAAAGGGTTGTGAAGGTGGCCATTTTGATGGTTGCACGGTTTACAATACATTCAAGTAGCATAACAGATTATATAAAAAAATAATTAACGTATTATACAGATGTAAACATATTTATCAATTCATTTTTTGCTTTTTGAATATGTTTTAAAAAATTACTATTCTCAGAATCACCAAAAATATTTATATTCGCATTGATCTCAAAAATTAATAGATTCATGTCCTTGTCTATATTGCAATCGATACCAAAATAGTTCAGACCCAATCGACGATGAATTTCAGTGATTGCAGGTTGAATATGTGATTGGATCTCTCTGGAAAATTGTTTTGCAATCGACATTGTTTTAGTTTTAGTATTATCTAGTTGACTTCTATTGTGAAGCATCCAATCTTTACCAAAGTAAACATGACGGAAAAACACTTTTCCATTTACAACAGTAAGCCGATACTTTTATATATTCCATCTTCTGCATAATCAACAAACTGGGTTAGATAGTAGTCTTGTCCACTAAGAGGAAAGGGATAAAATTGCTCATCTTTATTTTTTATTAATATAGTACTGACACCACCATGGTCACCGGCTTTACGGAAAATAACAGGGAACTTAAAATCCTCTTTTTCTATGATACTATAGATATCAGATGGAGATGTGGGTTGTATTTTTACAGTTTTAGGTATGTGAAGTTTTATGATACCTTGGAGCAGTTGATAAATCATATCTCGTGTTGTTTTTCTGATATCTGATGGTTTATTAAAAAATAGAATATCATATGGAAGCCCATTTTACATAGCCTCCGCCCTTAAAAGTCTTATTTTATGGGTATCAGCATCGGATATCAGATTGAAGACGGCATCAAAGCTTATTCTCATGGTTTCTTGCTTTGGATTTGTATCAAAGAGTAGAAAAGATTTGTTAAATAGTTCGCTTTGGATGTTTTCATAGATATTGGCACCTCGTTTATGCTCAAGTACAGCTGAACCATCCTTTCTTATGGAAAGAATTGATACATTATTGTCGTCACTAGTAATTGTTATAAATAAAATATTTTTTAAGACATATAAACCTCATAAATATAAAGTATTTTTATTTTTTATTTATTGGGGATGGGTACAAAATGTTTAGTTTAGTTTTCTAGAAAAAGATTTTATGTCGTTGAGTATAGCTTTGCAACCAGATCATCTAACATTATTCCAATACTTCTTTAAGCGCTTTGTCTACCACCGTGTTGGGAGTTTATAGGTAGAAAAAGTTGGGTTTTATATGCAAAAATTGAGTTTGTTCTTTTTTTAAGAAAACTGCCTTGACATTAAGAAATATTATATGATATACTGTATATAAACAAAATAAAGGGAAGTTTTATGAAAAAAATAGTTTTATCAACAGTTGCGGTATTGGGATTGAGTTCATTTGCAGTTGCGGGAGGGGATATTGCACCAGTCGCACCGGTAGTTGAGCCGGCACCAATGGCAGGAAATTTTTATGCCGGTGTTGCATATTCACTACTGACTTTAGATCAAACTGATGCTGTAGATGATAATTTTGATGCGGTTATGCTTCAAGCTTGGTTATAAATTTAACCAATATATAGCACTTGAAGGTAGATACTGGCATGGTTTTGAAGAAACCATAGTAACAGATCTTCGTACACAGGACACAAGTGCAGACTTATGGGGAATTTATGCTAAACCTATGTATCCGGTGAGAGAAATGTATGTCACTAGGGACTGATATTTATGGTCTACTAGGTTATGGATCAATTGACTATGATACGTCAAATGTAGCGATTGATGATCAAGATGGTTTCTCATGGGGTCTGGGTCTTGCCTATTCTTTCACAGCTTTTGATGAAGATGTTTGCAGTGTTTGCTGATTATGTAAGTATTTATCAGGATGACAGTAATGCGAATAATCTTAATTCAGAAGACACTATCGATACTTATAACGTCGGTGTATCTTACAAATTTTAAACATACTTTCTGACAAGCCTATTGGCTTGGCAGATATTTTTGATTCTTCTGGGATGTAATATACGACTTAATACTTAATTTCTAATCCTAAATATTCTTTTTTCATAACTAATAGTTTTAATTTCAAAAACTTAATCATGCTCAAGGTAAACTTTATTGATATATAATCAGCTAGATATTTTAAAAAAGTCTTTCAATCCCCATAAGTACTATAGCACTCAAAAATCCACCGGCTATGCCTGCCAATACATCATCCAGCATTACGCCAAGACCACCTTTAAGTTCTCTGTCAATCCAGCCTATAGTTGAAGGTTTCCAGATGTCAAAAAGACGAAATGTCCCAAAGCTTAATACAATAGCTAAGAGTATGGCATAAGGGTAGTTCATAGTAGTAGCTGTTTCATAAGCGATCATAAGGCTAAGCCACATACCGGCTGCTTCGTCTATGACAATTTGTTGATGATCATGGATCCCTGTAGCTTGTTCATATTTATTTACTTCAAAGATACCTATGATGGTAATGGCTAGTGTAAGCATAAAAAGTGTTTCCGTGCCAAAGTAGTAAAGTATAGCTAATCCTACAGGTAGTGAAGCCAGTGTGCCTGCTGTACCAGGTGCTTTCGGGCTAAGCCCAGCACCAAAAAATGTTAAAAAAAGTTTTTGAATTGTCATAAGATCCCTTATTTTATGTCAGTGAAGATGTTTGGTACAGTTCAATGAGTTTCAGATAAAATTGCTCTTCACTTTGTTGTTCCAATAACCCTGAACCAGGCATTAGGGAGTAGTGCATCTCTTGCAGGTTTTCAAATCTTTCTGGTAAAAGTGCTGCTAGAATATTTGCTGAAACTTCTTTTCTGACCAAGATAGACGGAGGAATGAGGCCTGCCAATATTAGTTTCATGATGGATTCTGAATCATAATGTACATGATGGTGCTGTCCATGAGGACAGGTTTGTGTACTTACAAGTGTTTTACATGTATCGCAATAGACATACTCATCAATGGTTTTGATATCAATATTAATATCATGACAACGGTCAAAGACAGAGCTTAAACGATTTTTATCATAATATAAACCTAACCCACCATGGTTTTTACCGATAACAAGTTGGCTGCACCCATAATTCTTCGCTAAAAGGGCATCCAGGATGAGTTCATTGTATCCTGCAAAGATATAGGTGTTTTCAAAAGGAATGATAAGTACTTTATTGCGTGGCAAAAAGTTATCAACAAAAGTATTTAGGGCATTATGTCGTATATCATAACGAAGTCCCTCAGTGGTAAAAGGTTTACGTAAAAAAATCACAAGAAGGTCAGAGTTACTGATAGTTTCACGTATCATTCTTTCATGTGCGCGGTTTAAAGGATTGGCTGCAAGCATCATGGATGAGATATGTTTTGCACCGGTCTTTCTGATCATATTTTTGATACGTTTCATGTTGTCTTCTATCAGTGGGTAGGAGACAGTATATTCACCAGAAACAGCTATTTTACCAAGTCTCAAAATTGTATTTCTAACACCTGGATGTGTCTTGTCTGCAGTACCATATATATTATGAAGACGTTGTATTGGGTCAACATCAAATGTCTCTTCTACGATGAGCTCTCCAACTATTTTTCCGTTATTTATGAGAGAAACAATGTCATCTTTTTGTATACTTTTTAAAGTTTGATGATTTTTGTTACCTTGAGGCGCAAGAATAAACGAAAATGGGAATGGTACACCTTTGTACATTTTGGTCTCATCAACATGTTGAGCTTCTTTTTTATTCATCAGTTTTTCTACAGGAGAGATAAGCCCCGCTTTTACTAAAGCTAAAGTTGATAATGCCTCTGTATCAATATAGAGAGATTTATTTCTTTTTGAAGAGTGCCATACTTTTTCCTTTTTTCCCATAAACTTTTTCTTGAGATACCTAATTTTTTGGAGAGTTCTGTATCTGGAAATTTGTATTGAAAACTATTGACGATAAATTTGACATAATCATCAATGGTCAAGATCTCATTTTGATCGTAGAGCTTAGAATCTGTGTTCAGTGTTATCGTTTCGAAATCAGACTCTAGATTTGTTGTGCTGCACAAGATGAAATTATACTCTTTTAACATATCCAGCAGGGCTTCTTTATCTGTTTTCTTGAGTTGATGGATCTCTGTAATGTAGAACAGGGTACTTGGACTGCAATTTTGTATTTTCTTTTTCCAGTTTTTATCATTCAGCGGGACAAATGTGAGTAGGGTATTTGTTTGTATTGCATATTCAAAAACAATCTTGTCAACCAGTCTTTGGTAGTTTGTTTCTATTACAAGCGGTGTAGTGATCTCGGCTATATCAAAGTTTGTTTCAATATCCTGCAGAAGATTTTGCATATATTCCTGATATAAAGAGGTTTGTTGTTTAAGGGACTGGTATTCTTTATAGTGCTCGATCTTACGTAAAAGATCTTCTAGCATAAATGGTTTAACAATATAGTCTTTCGCACCAAGTTTAAGAGGTTCACCAACCGTATCATTATTGATATAATTCACCATCAAAATAATAATTTTATCTTGAAACTGTTTAATAAGGGGTGAAGTATTTTGTCCAGGTAAGTTTGTTGAAAGCAGATAGACATCACCTTGACTCTTCATAGCCTCCTTGATCGAACTGTAGATTTCAGTCTCATATCCATTTTCATTTAGTTTAGAGGCAATACTTTGCGCCAAATAAAGTTCATTTTCTACAATGATTATTTTCATATGTTTTTCCAATTCAAATAAGTTAAATTTGCTACGGCGTGAACGGCCACACCTTCTTTTCTTCCTATAAATCCAAGCTTTTCAGCAGTCGTGGCTTTGATGTTCACAAGGTTTTTTCTAATACCAAGGATCGATGCAAGTGTATCTCTCATAGACTCTTTATAAGGTAATAGTTTTGGTGCTTCAGCCATGATAGTCAGGTCTATATTGCCTATGATATATCCAAAAGACTCAATTTTTTTGACTGTATCCTGAAGCAACACTTTAGAATCTGCTCCAGCATAAGCTTCTTCTGTATCAGGATAAAGTTCACCAATGTCACCCATGCCTGCAGCACCTAAAAGTGCATCTATCAGTGCATGGATGGCAACATCTCCATCACTGTGTGCTTTAAAGCCATAGTCAACATCTATCTTGACGCCACATAAGAACATCTCTTTGTTTTTTTCAAAAGGATGTATATCTATACCAAAACCGGTAAGTGTTTTAGCCGAAGGTGCTTGAATACAAGAGAGTTTTTTAAGATCCTCTATGGTTGTGAGCTTATGTGCATGCACAGACCCTTCTACAAAATGTACCTTTTCTCCTAAAGAAGCAATGGCAGAACTGTCATCTGTAAATATTGTGTCAGTTTCAAGTGCCTTTTTGAGCATTTTTGTAACAGAGAGTTGTGGGGTTTGAATGATCTTTACTTTGTCTCTGTCGATGGGTGTATTATCTAGGTAAAGTGTATCCACTACAGGAAGTACAGGTACTATACAGGTGGCTTTTTCTTTAGCTTCTATGATGCGTGCTATCATATCTGAAGGGATACAGCATCTTGCGATATCACTCACCAGTACATATTCTGAAGTTACTTTCTGAAGCGCATTTTTAAGTGAAGCCTGTCTACTGTTTCCACCTTCTATATAGGTGTAGGATGCAAAGTTTTTCATAAGATTTATTTCATCCGCTGTAGATACAATGATAATCTGGTCAAAACTGGCACTTTTCTCAAAGTGCTCAGTCACATGAAGCCATAGAGGGGTCTCTCCCGTATAGAGCCACTGCTTTTTCATGTTAGTTTTAAATCTTGAGGAACTGCCTGCCCCTAGAAGTATCAAAGTTGTGTTTGACAAGTTTCTTCCTATGTATCTATATCAAATATAGCGTGTATCAAATAGTAACGTATTATAGTCATAGATTACTTTATTTATTCTGTAATAGGATAAATTTACTCCTATTTGTGGAATAGCTAGAAATTTTCAATCTAATTTAAGATTTAGGTGGTATAACTTCTATATCATTAACGAAATAAAAATTAAGTTAGGAATAATTAATATGACACAAGAAAATGTATTAGAAGCGTTGAAAAACGTAACGTATCCGGGCTTTACGAAAGATATCGTAACATTTGGTTTTGTTAAGGACATTACCATTAATGGCGCAACGATTGGCTTGACTATCGATATTACTTCATCAGCGGATGAAGTAAAAGCACAAATTAGATCTGAGGCAACAACTGAACTCAATAAACTTGGATTTACAGATGTAAACATTAATATCACTGCCCCGCAGGCACCTAAACAAATGTCTAACTCAGTAAGCGGTAAAAATATCGCTCCTCACGTTAAGAGCTTTGTAATGGTGAGTTCAGGTAAAGGAGGAGTTGGTAAATCAACTACTTCAGTGAACCTTGCAGTCGCTATGGCAATGCAGGGTAAAAAAGTAGGTCTTCTCGATGCAGATATCTATGGACCAAACATTCCTCGGATGATGGGTGTTGATGGTCAAAAACCAGAAATTCAAGGAAATAAAGTAATTCCATTGAAAGCATATGGTGTAGAGATTATGTCTATGGGTGCATTGATGGAAGAAGGTGCTGCACTGATCTGGAGAGGTTCTATGATCATGAAAGCAATCGAGCAATTCTTAAGAGACATCCTCTGGTCTGAACTGGATGTACTAGTGATAGATATGCCTCCAGGAACTGGTGATGCTCAGCTTTCACTTGCACAGTCAGTACCTGTAACTGCAGGTATTACAGTAACGACACCACAGGAAGTTTCTCTTGATGACAGTAGACGTTCATTAAACATGTTCCAAAAACTGCATATCCCGACTGCGGGTATTGTTGAGAATATGAGTGGATTTATATGTCCTTCATGTGAGACTGAGTCTGATATCTTTGGTATGGGTACAACAGAACCTGTAGCAAAAGAATACGATACTAATGTTATTGCTCGTATACCGATAGAACCTGCAATTAGAGTAGGTGGAGATACGGGTATGCCAGTAACGTATCATAAACCAGATTCTGAAACAGCTAAACGTTATCAGGAAGCTGCAACAAATCTTATTGCATTTATCGACAAGGTAGAGGCTGAAGGTTTAGCAGATAACTCTGGTGTACAGCCTACAACACCTCCAGGTGTAAGTGCATGTAGTACGGGTGCAGGAGCTGCAGCTAAACCTAAAGCTGAACCTGCAAAAGCAGAAGGTGAAAGCTGTGGAACAGGATGTGGCTGCCATTAATAGATTTATTTCACTAATATCTTTATACCGAACGGCTTCGTTTCGTTCGGTCACATACTAAAATGTATGCTCCCTCTATCTACTTACACCATTAACTAAAATCTATAGCAAACTAAACTATTAAAATTCAGAATAAATCTAACGCTAATTACTGCGAAACATTATTTACTTAATTTAATAAAAAGAACTTTATGTTTATTTCTTCTCTTGACGTACTTGAGCTCTAGTTATAAACTGCTTAAAGTTTTCTACATAGTTGTCAAAATTTTTTTCAAGCATATATTTGTATTGTGTGGTAAAGAAGTTTAATATCTCTTTTTTTGTTACTTTCATATCTTCTGCATTTTTAAATCCCATTGTAAAGATCTATTTTTATTAATTAATCTAGGCATCAGACAAAGAGTAAAACACCACCTAAAATGAGAATAAGCGTTAAACTTAAAAACTCTAAATATTTTTTTAACGTATCACTGGACTTGAGTACCTTTTTTCGTATAACAGTACTTAAAAGTGCTGAGATAAAGATTACTGTACTCATTCCCAGGCTCATAACCAAGGCAGAGATAAATCCAGCATAGTAGAGGCCTGTAGAGATCGCAAAAATAAAGAGTGTAGTGGTTCCAGGACATGGTATGATCCCTGCAGAGATTATCAGTGCAGCATCTGTAGAGTTTTTATCTACTTTACATGATGCACAGCCGCAAGTAGAAAGATGAACAGGGGAGGAGCTAAATTTAAACTGTGGTTCTTTTTTTTCCTCTTCTGCTTGTCTATAGAGTAGATATTTTTTATAGATCAAATAGAGGGCTATAGTAATGATGATAAGTGCAGAGATCTTAGTAGTATAATAGACTGTATCATCTAGAAATTGTGCTAAAAGTGTATTGACAAGAAAATAGATCACAAGGGTCAAGATAAAGGCTGAGAATGTATGTACTACACCTATGGCAAGGGAGATAAACAAAGCTTTTGAGTAGGATCTGTCATTGGAGAGGAAGTAGCTTGCAACAAGTGTTTTCCCATGACCAGGTCCCATAGCATGTATGACACCGTATCCAAAGGCAAAAAAGAGCAAGAAAAGATAGGTCATTGGATTTTTTTCATCTTTAATAGACTCAAAAAGAGATTTGATCTTTTCCATCGTTATTTTTAAATAATTCTCTTGAATAGTCTCTACGTTACCCTCAACCTCCTCAACTTCTTCTACAAGAACGGCAGGTGTTTTCATATCCTGCAGAATTTCCGGCTTAGAGATTTCGTGTATAAGTGATTTGTCTTGAAAGAGTATGGATGCTATATGCGAATAGAGGTGTTTTGAATATGCAAAATCACATTTGTTTACCTCAAGTTCTCTCATTTTAAAGGTAAAAAAGGATTCATCATCCACAAGTGAGATCGATAAACTATCGTTGTTCATAAGCACTTTTTCAAGTTTGGCATCATACGAGAAAACCAAAGCGTTCTTTACCGTATTTATAGAGAAGTTTTTAAAAGTTGCTTGTAGAGGTATAGATTCTGAAGCATTCTCATCAGCATAGTGTATAGAAGTGAGCATTTGTTTTGGCTCGAGATAATCAAGCTTGGCTTGCAGAATAGACGACAGTTCTTCTTTGTCAAGCTCTCGATTCTTATTTTTATCATATTGTAGTACTAACTCATTTGTAAATTCTTCTGAAAAGTTCCATGAAAAATGAATCTTCTGAAGATTTTTTTCTTCTATATGTAGCTTGACATCCAGTTCCACGGATGGAGTCATGAGTAGACATGTTGCACATCCATAGCTAAAATGAAACAGTAAAGAGAGAAGTAAAATTATTTTTGTCATACTGAATTACAAGTAGCCTTTCATCGATTCCGATTTTAATGCTATTATATAATTCTTTGCAATTTATTACTAGATATAATGTGGGTATTCTATAAAATAGAGACGCTTTGAGAATAAATGATCGTTTATGTTATATTATTCATAATATACATAAAGGAGTGAACGATGGCAAATGATAAATGCAAAACACATGAACATCATGATCATGAGCATGGCGAAAGTTGCGGACATACGAAGATCAAACACGGGGATCATACCGACTATTTGCATGATGGTCATTTGCACCATAAACATGGAGACCATTATGATGAGCATAGCTTAGAAGTAAATGAGAAAAATCCCGATCAGTGTAAACCCGTAAAACATGAAGACGGACATGTGCATGGACCGGGGTGTGGGCATGAAGCTGTCCCTCATGGAGACCATGTTGATTATATCGTCGACGGAAGACTTCATTATCAGCATGGTGACCATTGTGATGATCATGGTCCTGTAGAGGTAGAGGAGAACGATAAAAAATAGTAGAAGGGGCAGCAAGCTGGATATATTCTAGCTTGCTAGAGAGAGATGAAGGGTATTAATGGGCGTGTTTTATATTGAGAACCTCTTGAACACCTTCATCTGAAAGCTGTTCAAGTTGAAGAACTTCTCCGGATACTCTTATCGGTATCCCTGCCAGTTCATGATTTGCATTAAGAATAGCGTAGCCATTTTCTATATGTTCAACGACCCATATAGTATCTTCATTTTCAGATTCGAACTCCACTCCTAAAGCGATATCATCAGGAAATTCATTCAGTGGCTCTTTTGTTACCAAAGATTCATCATATATACCGAAAGCCTCTTCAGGAGTAAGTAAAAGGTTAAAACGATCACCTAGCTTTTTCCCCTCCAGTTCCTCTTCAAGTTTTTGAAATATTTGACCATATGCACCATGAAGATACATGATCTCTTCATTCTCTTCTAAAATGTTTCCGGCTTCATCTTCGGTTAAGAGGGAGATAGCTACTAGTGTGTTTTTTGTTATAGTGTCCATATGTTCTGCTTTATATTTAGATTATCTGATTTGTTGTTAAGTTGATAAAATTTTAGAGCAACCAGAAGCAAGAGGAGTGGCTTGCGACCAAGTTGCACTTCTGGAATTTTATTTGAAGTTTTATTAAGTGCAACTTAGTCGCATTTAATAAAACTTCAGTTATACTCCCGCCATGAAAATAGACGAACTGATCAAAGACAAAAATATCAAGCTTACGACTGCAAGAGTAAAGCTCTTAGAGATATTAAAAGCAGCGGACAGGCCTTTATGTTATGAAGAGATCAAAAGTGATATCTCTATGGATAAAGCGACTTTTTATAGAAATATTTCTAAGTTTGAAGAAGAGGGTGTATTGAATGCTTTTGAATCAAATGATAAAAAGAGATACTTTGAGATAAAGCACAAGCCACATGCTCATTTTGTATGTGTAGCGTGTAACAGGGTCGAGTGTATCAAAGATGTGAGTATCATACTTCCGGGTTATGAAGTGAGCACTGTCATTGTCAACGGAAAGTGTCCATCCTGTATAGAAACAGTTTGATGGATTTGAACAAAACTAAGATGAAAGGAGTGATGTAATATGAGATTAAAACTATCATTTAACTTGATGTTGATCGCTCTTTTGATGTGGTCATTTCAGAGTAGATCGGACCATATCCAGCACCATAATATCGATGAATTGACTGAGTGTAAAGTCTGTCATCAAGCTGGAGAGATCAATCATGCCCAAAATCATACACCTGTGGTTGAAGTGAATGAATATCTGGGAATACAAACAAGAAGAGAAGCTCAAAAACAGGTTTTTGTGGCTGAACGCTTTGATTATAAACAAGTTCAAAAGCCAGAACACATAGAGACGGTAATACACTGTCAATGCGATATGGCACTTATACCTCTAGGATTTGATTCTACTGCACCGCCAACCTCTTTTTCCTAATTAAAAAAATCGAAAAAAATATATAAATTAAACAAGGTATAAAAGATGAAAAAAATATTAATGGCAAGTGCAGTTGCTGCTGCTGCAATACTTCTAGCAGGATGTGGCGGAGGAGGCTCATATGATGGTAGAGATGATGATCATGCAGATGAGCATTCGGTAGAATTAACATTTATAATGTTTGATAATGCAACTTCAGAGCAGTATAGTTATGAGGCTGCACATGAAGAAGTTGAAGAACTGAATATTGAAGGTGAAAACTACGATATGACGGGTAAAAATGGTAAACTGGTTGTATGGACACACCACATGGTAGATGATGATGGCAATGAGACAGAAGAGCAAAAAGTAGTTATGCTTAATGATGTTGATTATAATATTGCGATTGATGGCAATGTAACATATGAGAATTTTCATTATATCGGGCATTTTCATACCAACGAAGAGACAAACGAATCTGAATTTGCGGCACACAGTGCTGATGAGTTTTCTCCAGCAAATATAAATGATGCTAAACAAGATGTGCTTAACTCGCTAAGTGCACATTTATTGGAGAGAGAAGAGGTCAGAGAAGAACTTGAAGAGGCACTTTTCAATGTGAGCGCAACAGGTGACTTATGTAACTTCATTGTCGTTGGTGAACATGAAGAGCATGAGGAAGAGGGAGATGAAGAAGAGGAACATGAAGAACATGGTGCACCACACATTGCATTGACAACAGATGGTTATGTGTATGTATTTGAAGAGAATGCTACGACACATGAGTTAGAGCAAGATGGTATACACTTTTTGCTTGATGGTGTGACAAGTTGTTCAGAGACTGAGAGTGACATATTACAAGTCGGAGATCATGGCGTGGCAATCTTCTCAGCACAAACACAAAAGCTTTATATGGTAGATAAGCATGAAGGTGAAGAGGATTCACCATATGGTACAGATTTTCATGTGCATAGTACTGTTGAGATTAATGATATTATGCCGGCTGGGTTTACACCGACAAGTCTAGTAGCGATTGGAGAAGGGGAACATGATCATGACCATGACCACTAAAAAATATTTATCTGTGAGTGCCTGTCTGGCACTTGTAAGTACTGGATTACTAGCAGATGAGGTAGAGCTTGAACAGATCAATGTAGAAGCACATAGTATTCACCAGCAGGAGGATCAGGTCTCTTATACCACATCACATGATACAGATACGTTGGCAAACCACTCGTCAGGTCAGACACTGGGGGATTACCTTTCTGATCAACTGGGGGTTGATAGTGCAAGCTACGGTCCTGCAGTTGGAAGACCTACTGTACGTGGTATGGAAGGGTACCGTGTAGGTATCGCACAGGGAGGTATTATGCTCAATGACCTCTCAGCGATGAGCCAAGACCATGCAGTAGGACTTAATGCCAGAATAGCAGAACGTATAGAGATGGTCAAAGGACCGGCATCTCTACTGTATGGTTCTTACAGTGGTGGTGTGGTACGCGCATTAGGAGAAGAACATGAAGCGAAACTTCCTAAGGAAGGGGTTTCTTTGGATGCATCTTTGTCGACCAATTCCGATACGGGTTTCGGAATGACAAGTATCAAGAGTGCCTATGCTTCAGAGGATTACTCAGTTAACCTGGACTACTATCGTAATGATGCAGATGCGTACCACACTGATGGAGTGATTGTACCTGATTCTGATACATTTAGTGAACAGCTTCATGGGGTATTGGGCTGGAAGATATCACCGGTACATACTATCAAGCTCTATGCCGATACGATGGATAAAGAGTATGGTATACCCAACTCAACTTCGGAGCGTACGGAAATTCTCATGGAACAGAAACGCTATGGTGTTGTACTGCACAGTGAATCGATCGGGGATTTAAAAAATGTGGTCACTGAGTATCAATACAGTGATTACAATCACTATGAACTTGAAGACGGTAGTTATGATGGGCAATTTGATCAGCAGCAGCACAGCCTAAGCAGTGAGTTTGATTATCAGGTCTCAGAAAAAACGGATCTCAGTTTCCGACTTGAGTGGATAGGTAATGAACTCAAAGTGTGTCATGAACATGGTAACTGTGAAGTGTTTGAAGATGCTATTAGAACCGATGCTGAAGATGGGCAGTCTCTTTTAAATTATTATAATGTTGCGGGGATCCCTTTTTCCCATGGACATCCGATGCCAAATACAGAAGAAAAAAAGATCCTTTTGGCACCTAACATCAAGCACTATCTGAGTGATACGGACGAGATCAGTCTGGCTGCCAATATCGTAGCTAGAAAACTTACACCCGATCCTGTGAACATCCAAGAGACATGGTTGATGCATGATAGCCTTGATCCTGACTATTACAGTGAAGAGGAAGATGTGGCATTCAGTCTCTCTTTGGGATGGTGGCATAGCTGGAGTGAAAAACTTGAAACACAAGCCTCTATAGCCTACATGGAAAGACTTCCATCTGCACAGGAACTCTTCTGGAACGGTTTCCATCATGCGACAGAGAGTTATATTATTGGTAATAGAGATCTTGATAAAGAACAGTCGATCAACCTTGATATAGATGCAGTCTATAAACATAACGATGATCTTACATCCAGAGTAAGTTTCTACTATTATGATTTTGACAACTATATCTATCAAGCGCCACTTGTAGATGAGAATGGTAATCCTGTATATGATCCATTCCACCTAAGTCCGGTTTATCAAATCTTAGGTGAAGCTGCCACCATTTACGGTATGGGTATTGAAGAGACATATAAAAGAACATACGGGCTTCATCTACTGACGTTCTCAGCTCAACTCAACCTCTTGAAGGGGGAATTGGACAGCGGAGGGTATATCCCAAGAATGGCTCCTTACAATGCGACGTTCTGTATCGAACATGACCATATGGCATGGCACAGTGAGTTGACCTACAAATGGGTCGATGAAAGCCGTAATGATGCAGAAAATGAAACAATGACTGAAGGATACAATATGTTGAACTTTTCAACAAAGTATCACTATCAGATGGCAGAAGGTTCACTTGATCTTTGGCTCAAAGCAAATAACCTGACCGATGTCGTGGCAAGAAACCACATCTCTTTCCTTAAAGAGACTGCACCGCTTCAAGGTAGATCGGTGACACTCGGGATCGATTATAAATTTTAAATACTAAGGTGAATATTCACCTTAGTATTATATGACTCTTCTTCTTTTTAGATACAATACATTAAAATAAATATATGGAAAACACAATGACATCTGCAGAAAAACTTAAAAACCTTTTAGAACTTGAAATTATTCCAGATTTGGAAGTAGCTATTGACGAACTTTTTAGTGCTATAGACAAAGCAAAGTCTGCTTCAAAAGAACAAAAAGAAGATTTAGAAGAGATGAGAGAGATGCGTACTGAATGTTTTGCTATTATCGAAGAGCTTGGGCGTAATGAACTGGAAGAAGAAGAGATAGAAGAACTTTTAGCTGAACTTGTAGAAATGAAGACCGAAGAATAGGTATTATTTTCCTTTTTTTTGCTAAGAACAGATCTTTTTTTTCAATAAAAAAAATAATAAAAAAAACTTTCATTTTACTATTGACTTTCTATATCAATAGGAGTATAATCCGCAGATTTTTTAATATTTCAAAAAAAACAAGGAACAAAATGAAAAAAGTTACACTATCAATTATTGCTGTATTGGCAATGAATACATTCGCATTTGCAGGTGGAGATATCTCTCCAGTAGAACCACAAATTACAGTACCAGAAGTATCTGAATCAACTCCAGGTTCTTTCTATGTAGGTGCAGGTTATTCTTATATGAATTTGGATGCAGAAATTGCAGGAGAGCATGATGGAGATGCAACACTTTTATTGGCAGGATATAACTTCAACCAATATATTGGTGTAGAGGCTAGATATGCTGGTCTTACTGATTGTCTTGAAAATGCTGCTATCTATGTAAAACCAATGTACCCAATCGGGGCTGCTTCAGTTTACGGATTGCTTGGATATGGAGAGACTACATATGATAATGGTGCTGCTTCAGAGTCAGATAATGGATTCCAATGGGGTATAGGTGCAAATTATGCAGTAACTGAAAATATCGGTGTATTTGCAGACTATACAAACCTTTTTGATGATTCATCATTTGATGGTACTAATAATGATGTTACAGTTGATTCTATTAACGTAGGTGTAACTTACACTTTCTAAGTAAAACTTGATCTTCTTCAGGGGTTGGATAGAATCCAGCCTCTGTCAACTTTACAAAATCCTTTTCATTTTGTAAAAAACATAACTCATCAAAAAACTAGCTTTACGTAGTTGACTTTTCACTTTCCTTCATCACTTTAAACATAACATTAAGTTTACTTTTATACTTTTTAAACTATATTACGATTTCAACCTCTCGGGGAGCTTTGATCATTTATGGAAAACATATCTGATGCATAGCTGAGATAGCAATTGCTTGACCCGTCGAACTTGAACTGGACAATACCAGCGTAAGGAAGAGACTTGTATATAATTTTAACTATAAATAAGATGCCTGTCGGTCTCTTTTATTTATAACTACTAAATTTCTACACCTCTTCCCGAAAAATATAAATTTTAAGGGAATACAATGACAAAACCATATAAAGATACATTGACAACATCAAATGAGTTACTTACTCGTGATCCGTTTCCGGCTTCACAGAAAGTATATTTACAGGGTGACATACATAAAGATATAAGAGTACCAGTACGTGAGATCACTTTAGGTGATGAATCAAAACTAAGAGTTTATGATACATCTGGTCCCTATACAGACCCGAGTGTGGATATTGATGTAGGTGAAGGAATACCTGCTATCCGTAAAGAGTGGATTGTTGGGCGTGGTGATGTAGAAGAGTATGAAGGACGCATAATGGCGCCTGAAGACAATGGTTACAGCACTGATGAACAACTTGACTTTGTAACAGCAGGAGCAAAAGGCCTTGTACGTACGCCGCTTCGTGCAAAAAAAGGCAAAAATGTCTCTCAGCTCTGGTATGCAAGACAAGGAATCATTACACCGGAGATGGAGTTCATTGCCATCCGTGAAAACCAAGACAGAGCGATGAATGAAATGTACCTTCAAGATGAAGAGAGAGAAGCAAGACTTAAAGGTGAAAATTTTGGTGCAAACCTGCCAGAGGTGATCACACCTGAGTTTGTACGTCAAGAGGTTGCAGCCGGTCGTGCAGTTATCCCTTGTAATATCAACCACCCGGAAGTTGAACCTATGATCATCGGGCGTAACTTTCTTGTAAAAGTCAATGCAAATATCGGTAACTCAGCAACGACATCAAGTATTGCTGAAGAGGTAGAGAAGATGGTATGGTCAACACGTTGGGGTGGAGATACAGTGATGGACCTCTCAACAGGTAAAAACATTCACACGACCCGTGACTGGATCCTTCGCAATTCTCCAGTGCCTATCGGGACGGTACCAATCTATCAAGCACTTGAGAAAGTAAACGGTATTGCTGAAGACCTGACATGGGAAGTATTCCGTGATACACTTATCGAGCAGGCAGAACAAGGAGTAGACTATTTTACAATTCACGCAGGACTTTTACTGCATCATGTACCGATGACAACGAAGCGTGTAACGGGTATCGTTTCTCGTGGTGGAGCAATCATGGCAAAATGGATGATACATCACCACCAAGAGAACTTCTTGAATACACACTTTGAAGATATCTGTGAGATCATGAAAACGTATGATGTAACATTCTCACTTGGTGATGGGTTACGTCCAGGGTCTGGGGCGGATGCAAACGATGAAGCACAGTTTGCTGAACTTAAAGAGCTGGGACGATTAACACAAATCGCTTGGAAGCATGACGTACAAACGATCATTGAAGGTCCAGGACACGTCCCAATGCACATGATTAAAGAGAACATGGAGAAGCAGCTTGAGTGGTGCCATGAAGCACCTTTCTATACACTTGGCCCCCTAACTACAGATATTGCACCAGGGTATGACCACTTCACGTCAGGGATCGGTGCAGCGATGATCGGTTGGTACGGATGTGCGATGCTTTGTTATGTGACACCTAAAGAGCACTTGGGACTTCCAAATAGAGAAGATGTAAAAGAGGGACTGATTACCTATAAGATCGCTGCACATGCTGCGGATGTGGCGAAAGGACACCCTGGTGCACGTGCCAGAGATGATGCGATGAGTAAAGCAAGATTTGAGTTCAGATGGGTAGATCAATTCAATATCGGTCTTGATCCTGAACGTGCACGTGATTACCATGATGCGACACTTCCTATGGAAGCAGCAAAAGTGGCGCACTTCTGTTCTATGTGTGGACCAAAGTTCTGTTCTATGAAAATTTCTGCAGATGTACGTGAATATGCAGACAGTTTAGGTACAGATGTAGAGAGTGCTAAGAAACAAGGGATGAATGAAATGTCTATGAAGTTTAAAGAGATGGGTTCAGAAGTCTATGTTGAAGCAGATAAGATAGAAGAAAAGTAAAAACATGAATATAGGTATTGCAGGTGCTGGTTTAGTAGGTAGGGTGTTAGCACTTAATCTACTACAGAGTGGGTATACAGTGACACTCTTTGATGAAGATACAGCCTACGGAGATAAAGCTGCAGGCATCACTGCAGCTGGTATGTTGGCTGTCTTTGCTGAATTAGAAAGTGCAGAATCTGTCATTTTTGATCATGGAAATCGCTCTATTGCGCTTTGGCCTAATCTGTTAGAACAGATTGGTATTGCAGATGCATACCAGCAAAAGGGGAGTATTATTACGGCACACCCTCAAGATTATAATGAGCTAGATCATTTTATAGATACGTTAAAGTCCAAAGTAGAGGAAGCATCAGAAATAAAGCTTCTAGACAGACAGGAATTGACACAACTTGAACCAGATCTAGATCAGCATGCTAAAGCTTTCTTTATACCACATGAAGGGCAGGTGGATGCACAGCGTTTCATGAAAGCTTCAAGTGATTATTTACTTGCACATCCAGAGGTGACCTGGTGTGAAGAGACTAAGGTGACTCATGTCTCAGAGGGCACGATTACAGTAGGTGATGAGAGTAAAACATATGATTGGGTATTTGATGCACGAGGACTTGGAGCGCAAGAAGAAATTGATGGCTTACGTGGTGTACGTGGAGAAGTATTCTGGCTTGATGCTCCAGAAGTCAAAATAACCAGACCTACGCGTATGCTACATCCACGCTATAAAATCTATATTGTCCCACGTCCGAATAATCGGTACGTTATCGGTGCGACTGAGATTGAGAGTGAAGATAAAAGTCCTATGTCTGTTCGTTCAAGTTTAGAGTTACTTTCCGCAGTTTATAGTATGCACTCAGGGTTTGCGGAAGCACGTATTGTCAACATGCTTACAAATTGTCGTCCATCACTTAGAGACAATTTACCAAAGGTTGAACATGGAACAAAGATGACACGTATTAATGGACTATACCGACATGGTTATCTATTAGCACCAGCTGTTGTGGAAGAAGCGTTAAATGGAGGGGTGAACAAATGATTAAAGTATCAGTAAATGGCGAAATAAAAGAGCTTGATAAAAATTTAAATGTAAGTCAGATGATCGAGGCACTTGAATATAAGGTCAAAGGTTTTGCAGTCGCTGTCAATATGACTTTTGTTCCCATTGCCAAGTATGATGAGACAATTATAAAAGAGGGAGATACAATAGACATTTTGGCTCCCGTACAAGGTGGATAAAATGACTAAACACATAGAGGGTAATAATACATGGCGGATAGGTGGGAAAACGTTAAGCAGTAGACTGCTCATAGGTTCTGCACTGTATCCAAGTCCAGCCAATATGGAAGATGCTATTAGAATTTCAGGTGCACAAATTGTTACAGTATCACTAAGAAGACAAGCGGCTGGTGAAGGTGGAGGTAATCCATTTTGGGATATCATCAAATCATTAGGGATAGAAGTTTTACCCAATACAGCAGGTTCACACTCTGCCAAAGAGGCTATCACTACAGCACAGATGGCTAGAGAGGTTTTTGGTACGAACTGGGTAAAACTTGAAGTCATAGGTGATCAGTACAATTTACAGCCAGACCCATTTGAAACGGTAAAGGCAGCTGAGGTCCTTGTAAAAGAAGGATTTGAAGTGTTTCCTTACACCACAGATGATCTGGTAGTGGCAAAGCGTTTGGCAGATGTGGGGTGTAAGATCATCATGCCATGGGGTTCCATGATAGGTTCTGGAAAAGGACTCATGAATCCGGACAACCTTATAGCCATTCGCAAGCAGTTTCCAGATCTGCAACTGGTTGTTGATGCGGGTATAGGAAAACCATCTCATGCATCACAGGCAATGGAGCTAGGGTATGATGGCGTTCTGCTTAACTCAGCCATAGCCTTGGCGCAGGATCCTGTAAAAATGGCAGATGCTTTTAGATTGGCTGTCGAGGCTGGACGTTTGGGGTATGAAGCAGGAGTGATGAAAGAGCGTGAATTTGCTTCACCTTCTACACCTACTGTCGGTACGCCTTTTTGGCATCAGTTTAATTAATATATGACTTCTCTATGCTCATTTAAGGATTATGATAGCTTATTTCTTGTATAAGTACTTATCAATCTCTCGGGGTGCTATATCTTTTAAGATTTAAGCTGAGATAGCTGCAAAGCTTGACCCGTCGAACTTGAACTGGATAATACCAGCGTAGGGAAGAGAATCGTATATAATCTACTTTGATAAGTTACTTATCATTTTTATCTACTTTTTCTCTCCCTTTTACATTTATAATTTTAAGGGAAATAAAATGAAAACAAAACTTTTAACTGGTTCTATGATTGCAGCTTATGCATTATTGAACACATCTGCATTTGCAGAAGAGACAACACTTGATCCTATCGTTGTAAGTGCTGACTTTAGAGAACAAAACCTTTCAAAGGTTTCTGGTTCTGTAAGTTTGATTTCTGAAGCAGACATTTATGATAAATCGACACAAGCATTTGCAGAAGTCGTTGCTTCTGAACCAAATGTAAACTTCTCTTCGGGTGCCTCTAAAGCAAAATATATTCAAATACGTGGTATTGGAGAGAGAAGTCAATTTATTACACCTATCAACCCTTCTGTAGGGATAATTGTAGATGGTATCGACTTTTCACAATCTACGTTGGGTGTGACCATGTATGATTTGAAACAGATCGAAGTACTTAGAGGACCGCAGGGAACTACTTTTGGTGCCAATGGTCTTGCTGGTGTGGTTAACATTGAAAGTAATGACCCAATGGAAGAGCTAGGTGGACACATTGAAGCTACGGTAGGAAACTATAATACCAAAGCTTTCGGACTTACGCTTAATGCACCAATTGTTGAAGATAAATTACTATCAAGATTTTCTATTTATAAAAATAGCAGTGATGGGTATATGACTAATAGACATATTGATAGTGATGGTAACCAAATAAATCGTGATGATACTAATAATATAGATGAAATGAGTGCAAAAGCAAAGTTTCGCTGGTTCGCTTCAGACAATCATAAACTAGATCTTACTTTAATGCATGTGAATGTAAAGAATGGATATGATGCCTGGACACTTGATAATACAAGACAATCTCACTCTGACGAACCAGGAAAGGATACGCAAAAAACAGATGCATTTGCTCTTAAATCAACCTATCAGGTTAATTCTAAAATGCATTTGGTCTCAAGTCTGAGTTATAGTAAATCAGATATGGAATACAGTTATGATGAAGATTGGTCTTATGTGGGTGAGTTTGATCCTGCATGGTCATACAGCTCTTTTGACCAATATTTAAGAGACAGGGAGCAAGCAGATATAGATGTAAGATTGGTTTCTGATGAAGCGGGTCGTATCTTTGATGGAAGTACAGATTGGACAATGGGTGTCTATTATAAAGATTATTCTGAAGATATGACACGTAATTATACCTATCTTTCAGCACCGTTCATGAGTTCATACGATACTAAAAATGCAGCTATTTATGGTCAGTTAGATACACATTTTACAGATAAACTTACGATGGTTGCCGGTTTGAGACTTGAGCAATGGGATGCGACATATAGTGATTCTGATAATGTAAATATAGATACGGATGAATTTTTAAGCGGTGGTAAACTTGGATTAAATTATCAATCTGAAGTGGACCGTCTCTACTATGTGACACTTTCAAAAGGTTATAAGCCTGGAGGGGTAAATTCTGATTACAGATTGACCCCTGAGGCAAGAGAGTATGAGACTGAAAATTTATGGAATATAGATGCAGGTCTCAACTCCAGCCATTTAAATAATACAGTGAAGAGTAGACTAAACTTCTTTTACGGAAAAAGAAAAGATCAGCAGGTAAAAAGTTCAGTGGTACAGACACGTCCTGATGGAAGTACAGAATTCATTGATTATTTGGCAAATGCTGCTGAAGGTACTTATTATGGACTGGAGTCACAGATCGATTATTATCCTAATGATGCTTTACATCTCTATAGTAGTATAGGTTTACTCAAAGCTGAATTTGATGAGTATGAGGATCCTAACCCAACTGCAGTGGATGTAACTGGACGTACACCAGCAAACTCACCAGAATATCAGTACAATGTAGGGTTTGATTATTACTTTATGGACGCATGGACATTTAAAGCTAATGTTGAAGGTAAAGGGTCTTACTATTTCTCTAATAGACACAATGAAAAATCTGATTCATATGCACTTGTAAACTCCAGCCTTGAGTATACAGATGGTAGTTTTAGTGCAAGTGTTTGGGTTAGAAATATTGCAGATGAAGAATACTATGTACGCGGATTTGGAAGCTTCGGAAATAATCCATCCAAGTTTTACGCAACAGAGCTCTACACACAGCTTGGTGCACCAAGAACAGCAGGGTTGACACTCTCGTATGATTTTTAATCAGGAGTACATGATGGAAATATCTGTAGACATCAGTATGTATCCGCTTCAAAGAGAATTTGAAGCACCTATTTTAGCATTTATCGCTGAGCTTGAAAAAGAGCAAAGTGTTGAGGTCGTTCGTAATGAACTCAGCACACAGGTGCATGGAGATTACAAAACTATCATGGCACTTTTGGAAAAAGAGATGTTCGCAGTTTTTACAGATATTCCAGATTCTATTTTTGTGCTCAAACTTGTAGGTAATAATAGACAGGGTATTTATGGGGTATAATCTTTTATGATTAAAACATTACTATTTGCATTACTCTTTACAGTCACTACTTTTTCAAGTGAAAAACCTACAATTACCATCTACACTTATGACGCTTTTGCTGTCTCTTGGGGCCCAGGCCCTAAGATAAAAGAAGCATTTGAAAAAGAACATAACTGCAATGTAAAGTTTGTAGGTATGTCCAGTTCCATAGGAGCTTTGCGTAAGATACAGCTTGAAGGTAAAAATACCAAAGCAGATATATTGTTGGGATTAGATACCAACATAGCCCAAGCTGCCAATAAAACCGGACTTTTCGCAGCACATGATCTAAACATTTCCAATTTAGACTTGCCTGTCCCCTATACAGATGCTAATTTTGTACCTTATGACTATAGTTATGTCGCTTTTGTCTATGATGAAAATAAGGTGAAAAATCCTCCAACGTCATTTGAAGCACTTACTTCAATGCCAGAAGATTTTAAAATTGTTATCCAGGATCCTCGATCATCTACACCTGGGCTCAGCTTGCTTCTATGGGTTAAAGAGGTATATAAAGAGAAAGCAGGCGAGTATTGGAGAAGACTTTCACCTCATATATTAACTATCACGAAAGGCTGGTCAGAGTCTTATGGTCTCTTTTTGAAAGGTGAGGCAGATATGGTTTTGTCTTATACGACCTCACCTGCCTATCACATCATAGATGAAAATAGGACGAACTTTAAAAGTGCGCGTTTTAATGAAGGACATTATGGACAGATAGAAGTTGCGGCTATGCTTAAATCTTCTAAGAATAAAGATCTTGCAAAGAAATTTTTACGTTTTATGCATAGTGACACATTTGCAAACATCATTCCCACTGCAAATTGGGCCTATCCTGTTGTAAAAACAAAAAAAGGTTTACCTAAAGCGTTTGAAACACTTACTCAGCCATCAAAAATGATCTTACTTGATGGAAAAACAGTAGAAACCAATAGAAAAGCAATTATCAACGAATGGCTTGAAGCATTGGAAAGATAAATATGCTAAAAGAAGTTAAAAGATTGAAGTTTTCACTACTACCTGGAGGGTTTGTATCCCTCTTGTTATTAGGGTTTGCCTTTATACTATTTTTTATACTTTTTTTCTCACAAGACGATGCATCGGTCACACAACTTGATGCTAGAGTGTTTTCACTACTCAAATTTACACTCTACCAAGCATTTTTATCTACAATGATATCGGTATTGGTAGGTATGTCTTTAGCTTGGAGTTTGGCACATCAGTCAAACTTTAAAGGCCGTTCTTTACTGGTAGCACTGTTTTCTTCCTCTTTGGTGTTACCAACACTTATTGTTGTATTTGGAATCATTGCTGTTCTTGGACGTAATGGCTGGGTAAACCAATTGAGTATCTATTTGTTTGACCACTCTTTTGGGTCTTATCTTTATGGGTTAGCGGGTATATTGTTAGCGCATGTCTATTTAAATGCTTCGTTTGCTTCGAGATCATTATTGCATGTTTTTGAATCTATCCCTAAAGAGAAATACAAACTTGCAAAAAGTTTGAATTTTACAACACTTGAAAGATTTATCTATGTAGAATGGCCAGCTTTACGTACGACATTATTGAGTATTGCTTCAACTATATTTCTCTTATGCTTTACTTCCTTTGCTATAGTTTTGGTTTTGGGAGGATCCCCGGCATATAACACTTTAGAAGTGGCTATCTATGAAGCAGTAAAACTTGATTTTGACATTAGCATGGCATTGAAACTGGCACTTATCCAACTGGGTGTGACGAGTTTGCTTGTACTCTTTTCATCCAATTTTAGAAGCAACATTGGCAATATAAAAACAACTACACTTGTCATACCTTGGTCTGAGCCAAAACATATAAAACGATTGCAAATAGGGATCATAGCTCTGTTTAGCCTGTTCTTTATGTTGCCTTTGTTTGCGATTGCCGTTGATGGTATAGGTGCAGAGTTTAGCAGGATAGTAACGGAGCCATTGTTCATCAAGTCTTTTTTTACAAGTATTTCTCTTGCGACTGTTTCAAGTATATTGACCGTACTCTTTGCGATTGTTCTAAGTGATACAAAAAGAAATTTTACTTTGAAGTACCGTTTATCTGATAATAGTTTTTCAAAATTGTTAAATATGATCGTGTCTTTTTCTGGAAACCTATATCTTGCTATTCCTTCATTGATCATGGGACTGGGATTTTTTCTTTTGTCTCAAAAGTATGAAGCACCACTTGTTGTCTGGTCTACTGTAGCTCTATTGACCGCGAACATTCTTATGTCCTTGCCTTTTGCACTTTCTGTATTGGCTCCTGCGATGCAAAAAACAGCACAAAGATATGATAAGCTTGTTTTTTCATTGAATCTTAGTACTATTCAAAGATGGATCTATTGTGAGTACCCTTACTTAAAATCATCACTTGGCTATGTGTTCGCATTGTCCTTTTGTTTTTCATTGGGGGATTTGGGTATCATAGCACTGTTTGGATCAGATGACTTTTTAACACTTCCTTGGTACTTGTATCAGCTTATGGGTTCTTACCGTACAAGTGATGCTGCAGGGGTTGCACTGATCCTTTTGGCCATCACATTAAGTGTATTTATTTTGTTACCAAGACTATTTAGGAGTAGAGTTGCTAAACATCACTAATTTAACGTATCAGCATAAAAATGTAGAGGCTATGTATACATATTCTATGTCTGTGAAACCTAAAGAAATAGTCGCAATACTCGGGCAAAGCGGAAGTGGAAAGTCAACTCTACTTGATCTTATAGCAGGATTTTTGCATGCAGAAAGGGGTAGTATAAAGTTAGATGAAAATGAATTAACGTCTGAAAGTGTTGAAAAAAGACCTATTACGATCTTATTTCAAAACCATAATCTTTTTGAACATTTATCGGTACAAAAAAATATACTTTTAGGGGTAAGTAAAACACTCAAAAGCACTGAAGAAGAGTTAAAAAAAGTCAAAGCGATACTTGAAGAAGTTGGGCTCCAAAAGTATGAACATACTTTAGTTTCATCACTCTCAGGGGGACAACAACAACGTGTTGGACTTGCACGTGTATTGATCAGACGTGAACCCATTTTACTTCTTGATGAACCCTTTACAGGTCTGGATGCAGAAACAAGAATTGAAATGCTAGATCTGGTCAAAAAGATCACGAATGAAAATAATTTGCACACTATCATGGTCACACATGAGATTCAAGATTGTGAGCGTATTGCGGATAGAGTCTATAAAGTCCAAAACCAACAACTTGTGGAACAATGATCGATCAATTACAAAAACATCCTTTTTTTAAAGATAAAGTTGTGACTTCGTGGGAAGCAGTCGAAACACAAGGTTTTTGTAATGAAAATTATTTTGTTGTAGCGGATCAAAAAAAATATATAGTTCGAAATTTTTTACGTACAGATATAAACAGAGAGCAGGAGTACAAGGTACATACACTTGCATTTAATGCAGGTATCACTTCTGAATTACTTGCATTTGATGTAGATAATAGTATGATGATTTCAGCATTTTTAGAAGGTGTGCATAAAGACAAACTTACTCGAAATGACTACAAACTTTTAGCAGATACATTAAGAAGAATACACAGTATTGAATTGAAATCAAAACCTATCGAAATAAAGATTAAAAATGAATCTGATGAAGTCAATCAAGCATTAAATATAATCGCTCAATATGATAGAGAATTAGTTTTGTGTCACAATGATCTAAATCCTAAAAACATACTCTTTTCAGATGAGGTTAAGTTCATAGACTGGGAATATGCAGGCGTCAATGATAGATATTTTGACTTAGCATGTGTTTGTGTAGAGTTTAAACTAAAATCCATAGAGGAACAATATTTATTAGAATATTATTTTAAAACTGAAAAGAGTAATGAAGATAAATTGAGTGCTTACAAAATACTTTATAAAGAACTAGTTCAAGAGTGGTTTTTAAACAACAACTCGTAATACTAAATTTGATGGAAGAAAAATAATAAAGGGTAAAAATGAGTAATACACAAAAACCACTAAAAGAGGTATATTTAGCATTTCAAGTGATTCCAAGAGTCAAAGAAGGCAATAATTTTGAAGTGGTAGATGAAGCCATTAAAGTAGTAAAAAATGCAAATGTTCCTTACCAGGTAAGCGCTATGGAAACAACGATGAAAGGCGAATTAGATCATCTTTTAGAGGTTGTAAAAAGAGCACAACAAGCATGTTACGATGCAGGTGCTCTTGAAGTCATTACGAATATTAAAATACACAGTAAAACACCTGAAGCAACAGATACATTTTGTACTTATGATAGGGGTGTCACAAAAGCAAATCATATGTTTGTTGATGAGAAGTAATATATTTCCTAAAATCCTCACCTAAACCATAGTTTAGGAATTGAGAGCGGAAAGTATAATGTTAACATACACCTCCGCCACAAGGTGATTGACCTGTAGCAAAAAAACGGGCAGTCACAGTATCCATTGTAGAGATATGTGTTTGTAGCCAGGTAGGTAAAATTTCTATAAAATAGACCTTTAGGGCCTTTATATCTCTATGTTGTTGCCAATGTGAAAATAAATCACGCATTTCCTGCAGGGCTCTATCGTGTTCACCTTTGTGTGCTAGATAAGGTGGAAAACGCATCTCCTGCATTTTGATCTCTTCATTTTTGAAATGGTTCACTGTATGCTCTATCCAATCGCTGTAGAGTTCATCTATTATTTTGGCACTCTCTTCACTACCATCATAGGCTAAAATTTGTTCAAAAATGTTGTTAATGATATCCACATCTTCTTTGTGAACTTCATTCATAAAGTCCATATCGACTTGGGGTATCTCATCCCATGAAATAAGCATTATTATTCTTTTGTATATTCAATCATGTTGTGAATAGATACCATCAAAAATAATATTGGTTATTTTCCAGTCTAATCCAAATCTTTGTAAAATGATTTTTATCTCTTGGTCATGTCTACCTTTGGTGTAGACATAAAATCTATCATGAGAAACGAATTTTACTTTGTACTCTTCCAAAGGTTCTGCAGCTTTTTCCTTTGCTGGTTTTTGAGGATTGTATGACTTATATTGATCAGGCTTTTCCCCTTCTAGTAGAAGTGCTATGGAAGATGGAGTCAAATAAACATCGAGTAGGCCATCGACTACTTGGGATGCAAATCCAGCTACCATCATCCCTAATGGATTTTTGTCTGGATCCGCTGAAGTTATCTGAAGCATTTCGGTATTGAATTGTTCCTTCAGGTTTTTCTTCAGTAGATCAAATTCAATATAGGTTGAAAGTCTATCGCTGTCTTTTTCTTTGATAGAAGATTTAATACCATGGATAGTAATGAAAGGTCCAGAAGCAAGATACAAACCTAGACCAATAACGATCAAACTGCTGAGAGTAATAATGATTTTTTTCAACGTATTCCCTGATATATAAAAATTTATTCTACTGTCACAGATTTAGCCAAGTTTCTAGGCATATCTACATCATTTCCAAGTCTTACAGAAATTTCAAGTGCAAGCAGCTGGGTTACTACCATCATTTCAAAAAATTCTAACATAGGGTGTGAATTATACTTTGTTTGTATGAAGTCATCTGCAAGATCAAATGGTTCTGGTGAGATAGCACAGATGGTGGCATCTCTAGCGCTCAGTTCTTCCACATTTGATTTAATCTTATCATAGTGCATCGTTTTTGGCATCAATGCAATGGTGAAAAGTTCACTGTCAGCCAGAGCAATAGGCCCGTGTTTCATCTCACCTGCAGGATACCCTTCTGCATGCATATAGCTTATCTCTTTGAGTTTTAATGCACCTTCAAGTGCAAGAGGGAAGAATATATCTCTTCCGATGAAGAAAAAACCATGTCCATGTAGATAGCGTTTAGAGAGTCTATGTAGTTTTGCATGTAATGCATCAGTAACGACCAGAGCTTTAGGTGTATGTAACATAGCTGCTATCTCGGTCTTAAGTACTTCTTTTACGACAGTATTTTTTTCTTGACCGACATAAAGAGCTAGCATCCAAAGTACCATAGTCTGTGTTGCAAATGCTTTGGTACTGGCGACCCCTTTTTCTATACCGGCTCTTGTTAAGATGGCCGCATCACTTTCACGTACGATAGAAGAGTTATCTACATTACAGATACTCAGACTTCTCAGTCCTCCACGTTTCGCCATTTTAAGCGCTTCAAGTGTATCTGCTGTTTCACCACTTTGTGATATGGTAATGAAGAGGGTATCTTTTGTCAGTAAAGGTTCTTTATATCTAAATTCAGAAGCTATCTCTATATCACATCTCACTTTTGCAATACGTTCAAAGAGATAGGCTGAAGCTAGTGCAGAGTGGTAACTTGTACCACAGGCACAGATCTTTATGGAAGAGATTCCTTTAAAGAAGTTTTCATCAAGTTCATCAAAAGCAATTGAGTTATCAAGTACACGGCCCATCATTGTTTCACTCATGACACGACTCTGTTCATAGATTTCTTTTTCCATAAAGAATCGGTATCCGTCTTTTTGTGCAAGTATCTTATCTGCAGAGAGTGTTTGTGTCGTGAAATTTGTAGCTCCATCTTTGTTGAACAGATGCAGTTTACCTTTTTGAACATAACCAAACTCACCATCTTCAAGATAATAGACCTCTTTTGCTTTACCTATGACAGGAGTATCAGAAGAGGCAAAATAGATCTCGTCATCATCAAACCCTATGAGCATAGGAGAGCCATTTTTTGCAAAGAAAATAGTATCAGGGGCTGCTTCAGTGATAAGTAGGGTTGCATAGGCACCATCGAGTCTTTTGATCGTCTTTTCAAAGGCAGAAAATGCTTCATTGGATGTATTGTAATATTTTTCAAAAAGGTGTACGATGGTTTCGGTATCTGTCTGGCTAAGGAACTTTACACCTTCATTTTCCAGTTCAGTTTTTAACTCCTGATAATTTTCAATGATACCATTATGTACGACATAAGAGTATGCCCCTAAGTGTGGATGTGCATTGAGTTCTGTCGGCTTACCATGTGTGGCCCATCTAGTGTGCCCAATAGAAATACCAAAACCTTCACTTTTGTAGTCTTTGGTTTTATTACGTAAATTTTCTAATTTACCTATGGCCTTATAGTCATATAGTTTATCTCCCTCAATAACTGCAATACCTGCAGAATCATATCCTCGATATTCAAGTTCTTGTAAGCCTTCGAGCAATATCTCTTTCTTCTCTTTGGGTCCTATATATCCAACAATTCCACACATTTATTTATTTCCTGTAAGTTTATCTATAATAGTATCAACATTATGACAAAACTTTCCATTCTTTTCGATGAGGAACAAGTCTCTTACACGGCTTTTAAGTGTATGTATTTTTGCTGTAGCGATGTCAATCCCCATCTCATCAAAGATATTGATAATATAAGCAAGTAAACCTTTTTGGTCTTTACAGTTTAAATACATAGAAGCATAGGTTTTGGAGTGTTCACAGTCTATTTGAATTTCAGATGTATCTATATGAGGTATCTGTACAGTATGTTTACTGGTTGTTTTAAATGCATTGTGAATCATCTCTTCAATGAAACCTAACTCTTCAGTATTAACTGTTTGAGAAAAATCTATTTTAAAATATTTAAGATCATCAAAGAGTTTACAAATATCCATATTCACTACATCTAGATTTGAAAGTTTTGTCAGAAGGTAACTTACATTAAAATCATCCTTGCGAATTATCTCAATGGTCAAATGTTTTTCATTTGAGATCATAAAATTATAATGTTTTGTTTCAAATGCTTTTTTTGTGATGGCTAGTATATGTTTTACATCATAACGTAAAAAGAGAAGATTGGAAGGAATCTGCAAAATCTTTTTTTGTTTGATTCTACTAAGTTTCAGAAATTCCGAATTTCGTTTTAAGGTTAATTCTTTTTTTAAACGTTTTTCAGTTTCATCTATAATAGTAGTTTGGTCTAGAACATTTAATGACGACTTATAAAGTATTTTTAGAAGCTTTGCATTAAATGAATTATAGATACCTGGACCCACACCATTCATATCTGCATACGTGAGGATATAAATCATATTTAAGAGTTTTTTCGTTTTAAAATGTGAGGCAAAGGAGAGTATAACACTTTCGTTATATATATCTTCTCTTTGAGCAACCTTACTCATAAGGGTGTGATACATAATCAGTGTTTCACCCATTTTAATGAGTGAATCCTCTATCTCTAATTTACCAGCAAAAATCTTAAAAAGAGAGACACCTACAAAATGATGATCCCGCTTACGGCCTTTTCCTGCATCATGTAAAAATACAACCAGTTTAAGCATAGCTTTCTCATCATTAGAGAGTGCTTTCCAAAGTCTTAGTATAAAATCATCTTCTATATGTTCCAAATGGTAGAGACATCTGAGTGAATGTATATCTACAGCATACTGATGATAACCATCAAATTGGGGAAGATCGACTACTTGTTTAATAGGAGGGATTGTATATCTTAAAAGTTTAGCGTATGAAAGTGTCTTGAAAATAGAATAAGTATGTCGTTTATAAAAAAGTGTTCGAATAGTTTTATAGAGTGTTTTATTGAGTCGTTCAGGCCTCTTGATGGCAATCAATTGTTGAAGGAGTGTAGGATGAGCATAAAAAGATTCATCCGCATGAACCCTTAATTGAATAAGGAGGTCATTAAAATTTTTCGTATCTTTTCGAGGATAGATATAATTTTTATTGGTATCATTCTGCTTATAATAATCTTTAGTGAGTGTATCAAGCCAGATCATACTGTATAGCCTGATTGTTTTAAGACTGCTTGTTACTTTTTTAGCAAAACGCATATGCCCTTTTGGGCTATTCTCATATCCAAGCAGTGCTGCTACACTAGGTATGAGATCAAGACGTAATTTATCCTCCTTTTTTTTGGCAATAAGATGGATAGCAGAACGTACACGAAACAAAAACTCTAATGCTATACGAAAGGTTTTGTATTCTTTTTCATCTACAATAGTTGCAGGAAGATTTTTGATATTATCTACATTGAAAAATATTTTTCCTATCCAGAAAACAAGGTTTGCATCACGAAAACCACCGACACCTTCTTTCAGGTTGGGTTCCATGGTAAGTGGAAACTTAAGATGCTTTTCTTCTTGCTCTTTTAGTTTAAGCCGTATGAATTCCTTGATATTGTCATGACGTATTTGTGTGATGGCATTCTGTGTTTCCGTCCATATAAAAGATGAGCCTTCAATCATGCGAGATTCAATGAGCGCTGTTTTGATCGTTATATCGGTTTTTGACACACCAAATAGATCGTCAATCGTATGTACTCTATGCCCCAGTTTTAAACCAGTATCCCAGAGGATATAAAGCATTTTTTCTATCATCTCTTTTGCATTGTATCCAGGCACATCTTTATAGACGATCATAAGGTCAATATCGGAATGTACACAAAGTTGTTCTCTGCCATAACTTCCCAATGCAACAAGTGCAATCGGAATGGAGTTTTTCATAGGTAGGTAATCTCCAAACATATCCCGAGCAGCAACTTTATAGACTAGTTTTAGGATACTGTCTATTTTTTTAGTATGCTTCACAAGAAAATCTTTTCCTCCAGAAGTTGCAAATGTTTCTTCAAGAGTATCAAAATAGATTTTAATATCTTTTTTGAGTACTTTTGAGATCTCAAAATCGGCTGCATTATTGTAAAGTAATTCTTCTATTTGGGATATAACGGTATTCAATATACTCTCCATAATCTTATATTGGTATAATACCCAAAAATAACTATGGATGTACTCAGAATGGATTTAATACAAAAAGTACGTAATAAAGAGAGACTTACTCAGGAAGAGGGTGAAGCACTTTATGACTTAGATCTCTATACTCTTGGTGAACTTGCTGATGAAATTCGTAGAGAAAAATTTGGTAACAAAAGCTACTTTAATATAAACCGGCATATAAACCCTACGAATGTGTGTGCGGATATCTGTAAATTTTGTGCCTATTCTGCAAGTAGAAAAAATCCAAACCAATATACTATGACACATGAAGAGATATTAAACATTGTGAAGAACTCAGTCAAGAATGGTGCAAAAGAGATGCATATTGTCTCAGCACATAATCCAAATGATGGAGTAGAGTGGTATATGGGTGCATTTAGAAAGATCAAAGAGCAGTTCCCTGATATACACATTAAAGCAATGACCGCAGCAGAGATAGACTTTTTAACTAGAGAATATGGACATAGCTACGATGAAGTTATAGATATGATGATAGATAATGGTGTTGACTCTATGCCTGGGGGCGGGGCTGAAATATTTGATGAAGAAGTACGTGAATATCTGTGTAAAGGAAAAGTGACTTCTGATCAATGGATAGAGATTCATCAAAAATGGCATGAGCGTGGTAAAGAGAGTAATGCCACTATGTTGTTTGGGCATGTAGAGACACGTGCGCATCGCATAGACCATATGATCAGACTGCGTGACTTACAAGATAAGACAGGCGGATTTAATGCTTTTATCCCTCTCGTGTATCAAAGAGACAACAACTTTTTAAAAGTTAAAGATTTTCCTACAGGGCAGGAGATACTCAAAACCTATGCCATTAGCCGTATCATGTTAGATAATATTCCACACATTAAAGCATATTGGGTAACGGCATCAGTCAACCTTGCACTTATTGCCCAAGAATTTGGTTGTGACGATCTGGATGGTACAATAGAAAAAGAGTCTATACAGGCAGCAGCAGGTGCAGCAAGTTCTCATGGCATGGATCTTAATGATTTTGTTGCACTCATTAAAAACTCTGGTTTTCAACCTATAGAGCGCGATAGTTTATATAATGAGCTAAAAGTTTACTAACATGGAAAAACGGTATTATGCTTATGAAGATTTTGCATCGGATATAAAAAGGTTGACAGAGAAGATAGATTGGGAGTTTGATACTATTGTCTCCATTGCCAGAGGAGGACTTTGTTTATCTCACTTGCTTGGGGAATATTATGATATCCGAGAAGTCTATAGCATTAATACAATTGGGTATGAAGATACAACAAAGTTAGAGAGTATTAAGGTTTTTAATATTCCAGAGTTAAATGATGCTAAAAATGTACTTATTGTGGATGATATCGTTGATAGTGGTGATACGTTAGTTGAAGTTTTACAGGTATTGCATGAAACATATCCGACTGTTAGCTTTAAAACGGCTTCACTTTTTTATAAGAAAAGTGCTAGAATAGCCCCTAATTGGTATGTACAGGAAGCTGATACTTGGATAGAGTTTTTTTGGACAGTAGATATAAAGAGGAAGATTTAAAATGGTATTAATGATAGACAACTACGATAGTTTTACTTATAATGTAGTACAGTATTGTAGAGAGCTCGGTGCAGATTTAAAGGTCATACGCAATGATGAATTGACTATTGATGAGATAAAGGCATTAAAGCCTGAAAAGATCATCCTCTCTCCTGGACCTTCCACTCCGGATGATGCAGGTGTGACACTAGATGTGATTAGAGAATTTGCAGATACTATACCTATTTTTGGTATCTGTTTAGGACATCAGAGTATTGCTCAGGCTTTTGGTGGAGATGTAATAAGAGCTAAAAATATGATGCATGGAAAAACGTCACAAATTGTAGTAGATGCTGAAACCCCTATTTTTAAATCATTACCCTCTGAGTTTAGAGCTACGCGATATCATTCTTTAACTGTAAAAAAGGAGACTTTACCGGATTGTATCATTGCTACATCACATAGTAAAGATGATGGTGAGATTATGTCACTTCAGATCAAAGACAAACCTCTTTATGGTGTTCAGTTCCATCCTGAGTCTATTATGAGTGAATATGGACATGAAATGTTAGAGAATTTTTTGAAATTATAAGTCTTTGATAATGAAAAAACAGCATTTCCTTTTAGCATTTCTTTTCTATGCTATAGCTGTTTTGTATCTCGCTGCAACGACTCCCATTACTGCACATGAGGCAAAGATACTTTATACTTCGAATGATATTACAAGTATGCTGATGAGGTGGGGTGATAGCTTTGGAATGGGCTTTATAGGCTTTAGAGCTTTTTTTCTTTTATTTGGTTTTTTGAGTATTGGACTTTACTACGAACTAAGTAGAAGGCATTTCACAAAAAGATAAAGATGTTTATCTTTCTACACTTATTTTTATGTGTTTACCTGGAATACTTACTGCCACTACCCTGGTAAATATCGCTATTATAGTATTACCATTGGTGTTACTTTTTGTCTTACTGCATGAAAAAGGTCATTACCTTTTACTCCCTCCTATTATGCTCGCACTTTTTTTTATTCATGAAGCATCTGTTATTTTCTTTGTGGCAGTTTTATTTTATGCTGTAACGTATAAAGAGAAAAAATTGTTTGTTATGTCTCTTTCTTTTCTTTTGCATTTATTTATTTGGCTAAAGGTATAGAGATAGGAGGAAGCCCTTCAGGACATTTTGTCGAGATATTCGGGTTGTATGCTACTGTTTTTTCACCTTTACTGTTTCTCTATTTTTTCTTCGCCATGTATCGGATATTGCTTAGAGGAAAAAAAACACTCATTTGGTACATTTCATTTACTGCACTTATCTTTTCTTTACTTCTATCTATTAGGCAGCGTGTTCATATTACAGATTTCGCTCCTTATGTTATGATTGCTATTGTGCTGATGTTAGATGTATTCAATAATGCAATAGGGGTTCGTTTACCACAGTTTCAAAAAGTGTATAAACGTGGCTTTATTGTTGTCATGTCATTTCTAGCCTTAAGTGTTTTTCTCATAGTAGGACATAAATTATTATATTTGGTTTTAAAGGATCCCAAAGCACATTTTGCACATCGTATATATAAACCGTACAATTTGGCAAAAGAATTAAAATCTCAAGGTATAGAGTGTTACGATGGGGCACATGGAAGAGAACGTTATCAACTCAGATATTATGATATTCTTCCTTGTCCTGAGTAAGCAGTTTAAATTCTCAAAAACTGTTTCTAAAATACACAATATTTACTTTATACTTATAGTTTTTATTACTTTTACAAAAGTCAAATCTATCTAATGCTAGACTCATAAGAACTAAACTAAAGGAGAACTCGATGGCTCAAAAGGCGATTAGAGAGTATGACGCAAAGTCAATTCTAGCAAAACATTGGGATAAGTATTTCCCAGATTTTACTTATGCATATGAAACAGTAATGGTCCAAAATGGATCAAAACTAGCAGAAGCTGCAAAAACAAACACATGGTTAAACGAAAAAGCATTGGTTGCAAAACCAGATATGCTTTTTGGTAAAAGAGGTAAAAATAATTTAGTACTTTTTAAAGATGCTAAACCAGGTGATGTTTCATTGGCAAAAGCAATTAGCTGGATCGATGAAAAGTCAAGTACTGAGCAATCAGTTTATTTCTCATTTGACGGTGATACACCAACAGGTGAACCATCAGTTGATATGTTAACTCACTTTATTGTTGAGCCATTTACACCGCATGCGCAAGAGGAAGAGTATTATATCTCTGCTACATGTGTAGGTGATGATGATATGCTTTATATGTCTGCTGAAGGTGGAATGGAAGTTGAAGAAGGTTGGGAAGAAAAAGTCACTGAAGTTGCATTTAAGATCACTGACACTGAAGAAGAGATCGCTGAAAGAATCAGAGCAAATGTTCCTGCTGATGTTGCTGATAAAGATAAGGAAGCATTTGCTAATTTTGCAATTGGTTTCTTTAAAGCATATAGAGAATTAAACTTTGCATATCTTGAAATTAACCCATTTGTAATGCAAGGTAATAAGATCGAACTTCTCGATATGGTTGCAAAACTAGATGATACTGCTGGATTTATGATGGTAGATCAGTGGGGTGATGTTGAATATCCAACTGCATTTGGTATGGAAGAGAAATCTCCAGAAGTATTGAAGCTGTTGAAGAAGCAGATGCTAAAACGGGTGCTTCACTTAAATTGACATTACTTAAACCAGAAGCTAGAATCTGGACAATGGTTGCCGGTGGTGGTGCTTCAGTTGTTTATGCTGACACTATTGCTGACCTTGCTGGTATTGAAGATCTTGCGAACTATGGTGAGTACTCAGGTGGACCAACAACAGGTGAGACTAAATTCTATGCAGAAACACTTTTTGATCTTATGACAAGAGAAAAAGATGCACAGGGTAGAGATAAGATCCTTATCATTGGTGGAGCGATCGCTAACTTTACAGATGTTGCTAAAACATTTACAGGTATTATTCAGGCATTTGAAGAGTATGCAGATAAGCTGAAAGAAGTGGGTGTAAAGATCTATGTTAGACGTGGTGGACCAAACTACGAAAAAGGTCTTAAAGATATTAAAGAAGCAGCGGATAGACTTGGTCTATGGATTGATGTATACGGACCAGAGACACACGTAACTGATATCGTTAGAATGGCAGTAGAGGCATAAGGAGAGAAGATGGCACAATTATTTACTAGAGATACACAAGCTATTTTTTGGAACAACAATAAAACAGCAATCCAAAGAATGTTAGACTATGATTACACAATTAAAAGAGAGAAACCTTCAGTAGCAGCTATCGTTGCTCCAACTGCATCTGGAAAATTCGAGAAATTCTTTTACGGTGCAGATGAGGTTATGATTCCTACTTATAAAAGTACTGCAGAAGCAAAAGCTGCTCAGCCTCAAGCTGACGTACTTTTGAACTTTGCATCATTCAGAACAGCATATGATGTAACAATGGAAGCATTGGAGATCGGTGGATTTAAGACTATCATGATCACAGCAGAAGGTATTCCTGAAAGACTTGCACGTGGAATGAATCAAGCTGCACGTGAAGCTGGTGTTATTGTTATTGGGCCTGCTACAGTTGGTGGTATCGTTCCTGGTGCATTCAAAATCGCGAATGTTGGTGGTACGATTGAAAACATTGTTAATTCTAAACTTCATAGAGCGGGTTCATGTGGTCTTGTAACAAGATCAGGTGGTCTTTTCAACGAGCTTTCAAATATCATTGCTATCAATGCTGATGGTATTGCAGAAGGTGTAGCGATCGGTGGAGACAGATTTGTTGGTTCAGTATTTATCGATAACCTTCTTAGAATGGAAGAGAATCCAAATGTTAAATATATGATCCTTCTTGGTGAAGTTGGTGGTACTGAAGAGTACAAAGTGATCGATGCTGTAAAATCTGGAAAGATCACAAAACCAATTATTGCATGGTGTATCGGTACGATCGCTAAATATTATGATTCAGGTGTTCAATTCGGTCATGCTGGTGCATCTGCAAATGCTGAGCGTGAAACAGCTGAATCAAAGAATAAGGCGATGGCAGAAGCTGGTATTCATGTACCTGCAACATTCAATGACCTTCCTGCAAAGATCAGAGAAGTATTTGAATCTCTTAACATTCCAGCTATTCCTGAGCCAGAGATCAATGTAGTACCTAAAGTAAGAAGAAGCAAGCAGTTCATCTGTACTATTTCTGATGACAGAGGTGATGAAGCTACATATGCTGGATTCCCAATCTCATCAGTAGCAACACCAGATACTGGTAAAGGTATCGGTGATGTTGTATCACTTCTATGGTTTAAAAAACAGTATCCAAAATGGGCGACAGACTTTATCGAGACTGTAATGAAAACGGTTGCTGATCATGGTCCTGCAGTATCGGGTGCACACAATGCAAAAGTAACTGCAAGAGCAGGTAAATCAGTGGTTGAATCACTTGTAACTGGTCTTCTTACGATTGGACCAAGATTCGGTGGTGCTATTGATGGTGCTGCACAGTACTTCAAATACGCTGATGACAATAACATGACACCTAAAGAGTTCTTGAACTATATGAAAGGTGAGGGTGTACCAATTCCAGGAATCGGTCACAGAATTAAATCTCTTAAAAATCCTGACTTACGTGTGAAAGGTTTGATGGATTATGCTGCAGCTAATTTTCCTTCAACACCACTTCTTGACTATGCAAGAACCGTTGAAGCATTGACTACATCTAAAAAAGAGAACCTTATTCTTAACG